>NZ_CP034810.1:1400000-2970000 GCF_004010775.1 Paracoccus sp. Arc7-R13
AACCCGGGGAACTGAAACATCTAAGTACCCGGAGGAAAGGACATCAATAGAGACTCCGCTAGTAGTGGCGAGCGAACGCGGACCAGCCGAGCCTTGAGAGTGACGAGAACAGATTGGAAAGTCTGGCCATAGCGGGTGACAGCCCCGTATCGGAAGCTCGATGGGACGTATCAAGTAGGGCGGGACACGTGAAATCCTGTCTGAAGATCGGGGGACCACCCTCGAAGGCTAAGTACTCCTTACTGACCGATAGCGAACCAGTACCGTGAGGGAAAGGTGAAAAGCACCCCGACGAGGGGAGTGAAACAGTTTCTGAAACCGGACGCCTACAAGCAGTCGGAGCCCCCTTGAGGGGTGACGGCGTACCTTTTGTATAATGGGTCAACGACTTGGTCTGTCTAGCAAGCTTAAGCCGTTAGGTGTAGGCGCAGCGAAAGCGAGTCTTAAATGGGCGACATAGTTAGACGGATCAGACCCGAAACCGAGTGATCTAGGCATGAGCAGGATGAAGGTACGGTAACACGTACTGGAGGTCCGAACCCACACCTGTTGAAAAAGGTCGGGATGACTTGTGCCTAGGGGTGAAAGGCCAATCAAACTCGGAGATAGCTGGTTCTCCGCGAAAGCTATTTAGGTAGCGCCTCGGACGTATTCCCTGGGGGGTAGAGCACTGCATGGATGATGGGGGCCCACAGCCTTACTGAGTCTAAGCAAACTCCGAATACCCAGGAGAACTATCCGGGAGACACACGGCGGGTGCTAACGTCCGTCGTGGAGAGGGAAACAACCCTGACCAACAGCTAAGGCCCCCAATTCGTGGCTAAGTGGGAAAGCATGTGAGACTTCCAAAACAACCAGGAGGTTGGCTTAGAAGCAGCCATCCTTTAAAGATAGCGTAACAGCTCACTGGTCTAATCAAGAGGTCTTGCGGCGAAGATGTAACGGGGCTCAAGCCACGAGCCGAAGCTTTGGATGCACTTTAGAGTGCGTGGTAGCGGAGCGTTCTGTGATATAGAACGCTGCCTCTTTAGCCCAGCAATGGTCTACGGAGGCAATGTTCTGACTGTGAAGCCGGGCCGTGAGGCAACCGGTGGAGTGATCAGAAGTGAGAATGTTGACATGAGTAGCGACAAACAGGGTGAGAGACCCTGTCGCCGAAAGTCCAAGGGTTCCTGCTTAAAGCTAATCTGAGCAGGGTAAGCCGGCCCCTAAGGCGAGGCCGAAAGGCGTAGTCGATGGGAACCAGGTTAATATTCCTGGGCCAGGAGATGGTGACGGATCCCGAGGGTAGTTCGATCTTAACGGATTGATCGGGCTGCTTAGGGGTCCCTGGAAATAGCCCTCCACAAGACCGTACCCTAAACCGACACAGGTGGACTGGTAGAGAATACCAAGGCGCTTGAGAGAACCACATTTAAGGAACTCGGCAAAATACCTCCGTAAGTTCGCGAGAAGGAGGCCCGGTTTTTGCGCAAGCAGAGGCCGGGGGCACAAACCAGGGGGTGGCGACTGTTTACTAAAAACACAGGGCTCTGCGAAGTCGTAAGACGACGTATAGGGTCTGACGCCTGCCCGGTGCCGGAAGGTTAAAAGGAGAGGTGCAAGCCTTGAATTGAAGCCCCGGTAAACGGCGGCCGTAACTATAACGGTCCTAAGGTAGCGAAATTCCTTGTCGGGTAAGTTCCGACCTGCACGAATGGCGTAACGACTTCCCCGCTGTCTCAAATGTGGACTCAGCGAAATTGAATTGTCTGTGAAGATGCAGACTTCCCGCGGTTAGACGGAAAGACCCCATGCACCTTTACTACAACTTCGCACTGGCATCAGGATTGCGATGTGCAGGATAGGCGGTAGGCTTTGAAGCGGGGACGCTAGTCCTCGTGGAGCCATCCTTGAGATACCGCCCTTCGCACTCTTGATGTCTAACCGCGGCCCGTTATCCGGGTCCGGGACCCTGCGTGGTGGGTAGTTTGACTGGGGCGGTCGCCTCCCAAACAGTAACGGAGGCGCGCGAAGGTTGGCTCAGACCGGTCGGAAATCGGTCGTTGAGTGCAATGGCAGAAGCCAGCCTGACTGCAAGACTGACAAGTCGAGCAGAGACGAAAGTCGGCCATAGTGATCCGGTGGTCCCGAGTGGAAGGGCCATCGCTCAACGGATAAAAGGTACGCTGGGGATAACAGGCTGATGATGCCCAAGAGTCCATATCGACGGCATCGTTTGGCACCTCGATGTCGGCTCATCTCATCCTGGGGCTGGAGCAGGTCCCAAGGGTACGGCTGTTCGCCGTTTAAAGAGGTACGTGAGCTGGGTTTAGAACGTCGTGAGACAGTTCGGTCCCTATCTGCCGTGGGTGTTGGAGACTTGAGAGGAGCTGCCCCTAGTACGAGAGGACCGGGGTGGACGTTCCACTGGTGGACCAGTTGTCGTGCCAACGGCAGTGCTGGGTAGCTATGAACGGACAGGATAAACGCTGAAGGCATCTAAGCGTGAAGCCCCCCTCAAAACAAGGTCTCCCTTGAGAGCCGTGGAAGACCACCACGTCGATAGGCCGGAGATGTAAGTGCAGCAATGCATTCAGTTGACCGGTACTAATGGCTCGATAGGCTTGATTTGATCCGGAAGAAGCAGGATTATCCTCCTTCCTCCAAAGCATCCTTGGACAATATCAGACCCTTCAAAGGGTCCGACGCTGAGCGTTTCTTTCCTGGTCTGGTGGCCCTAGCGCGAGCAAAACACCCGATCCCATCCCGAACTCGGCCGTTAAGTGCCGCTGCGCCGATGGTACTGCGTCTTAAGACGTGGGAGAGTAGGTCACCGCCAGACCTGGTAAGAAACGCAATATCTCTCTGATACGATGAAATAAACCCGATCAGGACAACCTTGGCGCGGGGTAGAGCAGCCCGGTAGCTCGTCAGGCTCATAACCTGAAGGTCACAGGTTCAAATCCTGTCCCCGCAACCAAAAATTACTACATGATATCAAACACATGGGCCGCTCTTCGGGCGGCTTTTGCTTGTCGCGTCGTGTTGCAAGGCCCTCCCGAGCACTCCCCAAAGATTCCAAAGGCTTACGACCATCCCCGATTCCTCCGTGCAACACGGATGCGACACCGGATGGGGTGGATGTTCTCGGGGTGTTCGCGGGCGATGGTGCTTGCCCCAGCGGTGCCGCTGCGCTTGGATGGGAGCAATTCCCGAAAGGTTCTAATTGCCCATGCCGATCTACGAGTTTGCCAGCGAAGAAATACGCCCCCTCAGCAAGACCACGTTCGGTCTGATGCAGCTGCAGGAGCGGCGCGACCTGCAGCGGCTGCTGCGGGCGAACATCGCCGTGGTCGCACCCGACACGCTGGTGATCGCGGAGGAGTTCGGGGACTGGGACGAGTCGCGCCGGCGCATCGATCTCCTCGGCATCGACCGCGATGCCAACCTCGTGGTGATCGAGCTCAAGCGGACGGAAGACGGCGGCCATATGGAACTGCAGTCCATCCGCTACGCGGCGATGGTCTCGACCATGACCTTCGCTCAGGCCGCCGATGTGTTCGGACGCTACCTCGCGCAGATCGGCAAGGCCGATACAGATGCGCGGGCCGAGCTGCTCGATTTCCTCGGGTGGGACGAGCCCGACGAGGATGCCTTCGCGCAGGACGTCCGCATCGTCCTGGCGTCGGCCGAGTTCAGCCGCGAGCTGACCACATCTGTTCTCTGGCTTATCGAGCGCGGCATCGACCTCCGCTGCGTTCGCCTCCAGCCCTACGGGCTTGAAGGGCGGGTCCTCGTGGATGTTCAGCAGATCATCCCGCTTCCGGAGGTCGCGGAATACCAGGTCCGCGTCACCGAGAAGAAGCGCAAGGAGCGCGAGGCGCGAACAGACACCCGAGACTGGACCAGCTACGACGTCACCCTCGGTGGGCGCCAATTGACAGGACTCCGGAAGCGACACGCCATCTATCAGGTGTTCCGCCATCTCGTGGAGCGCGGCATCGCACCGGAGAAGGTCGCCCAACACTGCGGCCCGCGGGCCAACCGGGCCCTCGTTTCCGTCGAGGGCGAGGTGGCTGTTGAAGACTTCCATCGCCTGGCGAAGGAGGCCCGAGTGAAGGAAGGACGGAACTTCGATCCGGGCCGATACTTCTGCGGTGAAGACGAAATCCTTCACTTCGAAGGGCGCACCTACGCCTTCTTAAATCAATGGGGTGGCAGGGCCTTTGACGAAGCCATGGCCGACTTGCGTGATGCATTTCCCGACAATGAGATCGCGTTCGCGCCCTCCGAACAATAGCTGATCCCCACTTGCTATCGATGCCGACAAGAGCGTGATGGATCAGGACGCTCTGTCGGAGATGATGATGCCCAAGGCCAACGACGCCGCGCTCGTCGCATTCATCTCGGCCAAGATCGAGATCGACGCCATGCTCGAACGCCTTGCTGCACTCAGCGCCGACCATTTCGAATGCAGCCCCGAGGAGGTGAACTGGGGCCATGTCGGGACGCTGGAGCACTATCGCGCCCGCATCCGCGAAATCACCGACATGGCGTTCCGCGAGGGCGAGCACACCGATTGAGCGAGCCTCACGCTCGCGGGAAAACGCGTTGCGGCCGCCAACGCGTTTTGCGCGTATCAGGATGCCGCCGTCGCGATATCATGTTCAAAGCCCTTTCGAGGATTGGATGCGGACGACGGAGACGCGCCCCGTCGCCCCTGCGATCTGCCGGTTGAGGTCCGCAAGCGCGGCGGCCATCTCGCCATCGCTCGCGTAGGTGATGCGCTTGCCGTCGTATTCGACGGTGCGGACGCCCCGGTAGCGCGCGGCCATCAGCGCGTCCCGCCAGGCGGTGAGCTGGGCGAGGTCGGCCATGCTCACGCGCCCGCATTCATGAACCAGCCGCGGTGGTCGATGAAGCCCGCGCCGAAGTCCAGGATCACCCGGATCTCGACGCCGTCCACGTCCCAGCCCGAGCGGCTCTCGACCTGCGGACCCTCCGCACCCGAGAGATAGGCGAACTCCAGACCGTCGATCTCGCCGGGGTCGGCGGTGACATACCAACGTGTGGCCGAGGACAGCCGTGGCTCGACCACGAGGGAGAGCGACCCGGAGAACGGGTTCACATCGGCGGCGGTCGCGGGCGCGATGGAGGCCAGCCACTTCTCGGCCGTGGTCTCCAGCGCGGGCGGCACCAGCAGGTTGCGGGGCGTCACGCGGATGGTGCGGTCCTCGATGCCCTTCTGGGTGCGCAGCGCCAGCCGCGCTGCGGACAGCGTCGAGTCAGAGATCACCGCGCCGGTGCCCGCCTTGTTGCCATGGTCGGCGTGGAACAGCGTCTTGCCGTCCGACATGGTCGGGCCGTTGCCGCTGCCCGCCTCGAGGAGGGTGACGAGGATCCGCGCCTCGGTCTCGGCCGCGGCCTGGCCCATGCGGCGGGCGAGGTCGGAGAAGGCGCCAAGATCGTCGTTCACCAGCACCGGCCGCGTGACTCCGATCTTCCGCGCCCAGGTCTCGACCTTGTAGGCCTCACGCGCCTCGGCCATGGTCCCGGCCTTGATCTCGCCGTGCTCGTTCAGCTTCTCCAGCAGCGGCGCCTCGCCCAGCATGATCTTGTTCACCGCGCGGAAGTCCCGCGCCGTGGTCTGGCGACCAAGGCGGCGGATGCCCGAGGGTGCGGCCTGATAGGCGTCACGCAGCACCCGGCCCACTGTGTCCCCGAGGATGATCGGGAAGTCGGAGGTGGTGTGCAGCGCGCGGGTCACGAGGCTCGCCGGCGACAGCGCCATTGTCGACTCGCCGCGCAGGGTCAGCAGCTCCTTCGCCATGTCCACGGGCGTGGAATAGGCGTAGCGCCGGGCGGGCTCGGAAAGCTCGTGGCGCGGGTTGATCCGGGCATAGAGCGCCTCGCCCATCTGGCGGGCGCGCAGGGCGGGGTCGTCGTAGCTCTCGCCCATCTCGACGCGAACCTGTTCGGTGCGGATCGCGGGCGCGCTGCGCTTCGCCAGCGCCTCGAAGGCGGCGCGGCGGGCGGTGTCGGGATCGGCGTTCGCATCGATCTGGCCGTCGATCCAGGACTGGTCCAGCCCGGCGATGCTGGCGATGGATCGGATCTCGGCGTTCGTCGCGGCGCGGGTCTCGGTGTTGGGCGCCGTGTCGGCGGCCTCTCGGGTGGTCGTGTCGGTCATCTCTGTCTCCATGCGAATATGGGCGCCGGGGTCGGCGGGCGTCGGCACCAGGGAAATCTCGTGGGGCGTCCAGCGCACGGCGGTCAGCACGCGCGCGCCGTTCTCGGTCGTCTCGGCCCAATCCTCGACCGAGTAGCCGACCGAGACGTGCCGCAGGATGCCCGCCAGCACGTCCTGCCAGACCGGCTCCACCTCGGGCCGGGCAGAAAACTGGATGAGCGCGGTGCCGCGCTTGCCGTCTACCGCGGCGCTGCGGACGGAGCCGAGCACGTCCCGCACCGCGGTCTGGCGATGCGCATCGAGGACGCTGGCGCCTTCCAGCCTGGACAGGTCCACGGCCTGCGGATCGAGGCTGAGCCGTTCGATGTACTGGCCCGCCATATCGCGGCGACGCACGGGCGCGCCGGTGGACCAGACAACCTCGACGGTGCGGGCCTCCGCGTCGGCAGTCGCGGGCGCCAGCGTCGCGCGGCGAGTGAGAAGATCGTGGGTATCAGTCATCGGCCGCCTCCTTCTGCTGCGGCGTGGCCGTCTGGCCGAAGGCGAGCCCCAGCCCCATCGCGCGTTCGCGGTCCGCGGCGATCTCGGCATCCACCTGTTCGGCGTCGTAGCCGCGCTCGGAGATCGCCTGGGACCGGCTCTTCAGCCCCGCGCCGATCGCCATGATCTCGGCCTGCACGTCCTTCATCGGATCGACGTAGTCGAACTTCGGCGGCAGCCATTCGCACCCCAGGTAGGCTTCCGGGTTCCGGTCGAAGTCCCGCGCGGGCAGATCGCCGGTCAGCACTGCCAGCCGCACGAACCGTTCCCAGACCGGGCGGCAGAACAGGTGGACGACCACGTTGTGCTGCAGCTGCTCGACGCGGCGACGGAACTCGATCAGCCCCGCGCGGATCGAGGAATAGGTGACGCCCTCGAGGTCGCCCGAGACCAGCTCGTAGGGCAGGCCCAGCCCGGCCGCGACAGCGCGCAGGTGGTTTTTCACGAACAGCGCGTAGGCGTCGTGCTCGGTCGGGTTCGAGAAGCGGATGTCGGTGCCGGGCGGCAGGGGGATCAGGCTGCCGGGCTCCATGCCCACGGTTAGCGCGCCGCCGGTATTGGTGCCCGAGAGCCCGCCCGCCGTGCCGTCCGGATCGGTGATGAAGCCGGTGAACAGCGCCGCGACCTTGGCCTTGACCAGCGCGGCGTCCTCGAACTGGTCGAGCTCGTGCAGCCGCAGCAGCACCGGCGCGAGCCAGGTGATCCCGCGCAGCTGGCCCGCCGCGAGCGGCTTGAACAGGTGCAGGCAATCGGCGGCGGGGACGCGGAGCGGGTCCATGCGGAGAGACCCCAGCGGATCGCTCGGCCGGGAGGACGAGACCCGGTAGGCGACCCGGCGACCGGCGGCATCGAACTCGATGCCCGCACGGATCCGCGCCCCGCCGCCGATCTCGCGGTGCAGGTCCATGGGAACCTGCTCGCGATCCAGAAGCTCGAGGTGAAGGGGGATGCCGGTGGCGTCGCTGGCTACGCGGAGCCGGGCGAAACTCTCGCCGCTCTCGACCATCGCGCGCACGGCCATGGCCTGCAGCCCGTAGAAATCCGCCAGCCCGTCCGGGGCGGCGTGATCGGTCCAGCGCAGCCAGAGCGCCTGGAGCCGCTCGCGCACCGCCCTGTCAGGATGGGTGGACTGCGGCTTGATCCCGGCGCCGACGACATTGCCGACCAGGCTATCGACCGCCGCCGCGACCCACGGGTTGTTGCGCGCATAACTCCCGGCCCGCCGCGCCGCCGTGGTCGCGCCCGCCAGGATCGTCGCGTTCAGCCCGTCGACCGTCCGCGCCCCCTCCCAACGCCGCCCGCCACCCGCAGCGTCGAAGCCGCGAGCGCGCGCGAGGCCGAGAAGGCGATGGAGGAACGTCGGCATGGGCGACAGAATCGCCTGAAACGAACCCTCAAGCTATTGGGAATGTTTGGGAAACGTGGGCGTTGCCCCCTCGCTTGATGGGGGTGCAAGTGGGGAGTGATCCTCAAACGCCACTGCTTCTCTTGTGGCGAGCAAGTTCTGAAGATATTTCTAGCGGTTATGGAAACATTAGAACTTCTCGACCCCGAATCGTTTGTGGCCGTGCTCGCTGCGCGTCGAGGACTGCGTTCTGAAGCCCTGCTGTTCAGATACCTAGAGAGAAAGACGAGGGCGGCAAACCGCGGAGCCAAGGCTCGTAGGTCACTGGGGAACGTATACGCACTGTTGGTAATTGCTGAGGACTTCCTTGATGGCCGGGAGAACGGCTCTCGGTTCACTGACTGTTGATTTCCACCCAGAACTGAGCCGGGTTTTCCATCGAGAAGTGAGCCACCTCTGATTATGGATATAGGGTCATAGAGGGGTCAAGGTATGGTTTGTCTCCTTCTTTTTCGTGGCCGCTGCGGCTGAGCTTGCCTTGAACCTGAAGCTGTCGTTTCCGGTCTCCAGGATGTGGCAACGGTGGGTCAGGCGATCGAGCAGTGCGGTGGTCATCTTGGCGTCGCCGAAGACCGTGGCCCATTCGCTGAAGCTGAGATTCGTGGTGATGACCACGCTAGTGCGCTCATAGAGTTTGCTCAGCAGATGGAAGAGCAAAGCGCCGCCTGATGCACTGAAGGGCAGATAGCCCAGCTCGTCCAGGATCACGAGATCGAGGCGGCTGAGACTTTCGGCAATCTGTCCGGCCTTCCCCCTTGTCTTCTCCTGCTCGAGGGCATTGACCAGTTCGATAGTCGAGAAGAAGCGGACCCGCCGGCGGTGCTGTTCGATGGACTGAATGCCCAATGCCGTCGCCACATGGGTCTTTCCGGTCCCTGGGCCACCGATCAGCACAACATTCTGCGCACCCTCCATGAACTCGCCGCAGTGCAGCTGACGCACAGTCGCTTCATTGATCTCGCTGGCGGCGAAGTCGAACCCCGAGAGGTCCTTGTAGGCGGGGAAGCGCGCCGCCTTCATGTGATAGGCAATGGAACGGACCTCGCGCTCGGCCAGCTCCGCTTTCAGCAACTGAGCCAGGATCGGCACAGCAGCGTCAAAAGCAGGCGCCCCCTGTTCGATGAGGTCAGTGACCGACTGCGCCATCCCATGCATCTTCAGACTGCGGAGCATGATGACGATGGCACCGCTGGCGGGATCATGACGCATGACGGCCACCTTCGGTCTGGCTGCGCAGACTGTCGTAGCGCTCGACATTGGCCGATGGCTCGCGCCGCAGGGCCAGCGCCTGCGGGGTATCCAGGGGCGGCCCGCCAACCACCTTCCCATCGATCAAGCGGTGCAGGAGATTCAGTACATGGGTCTTGGTCGCCACGCCCTCGGCCAGGGCCAGCTCCACCGCCGTCAGCACGGCCTGCTCGTCATGCTGCAGAACCAGGGCGAGGATATCGACCATCTCACGATCGCCGCCCGGCTTGCGTATCATTTGGCCCTGTAGTTGCCTGAAGGCAGGCGGCAATTCCAGGAAAGGTGCGCCATTCCGAAGCGCTCCGGGCTTGCGCTGAAGGACAGCCAGGTAGTGCCGCCAATCGTAGATCGTCCGCGGCGGCAGCTGGTGGCTGCGTTGAATCACGCGAGGATGCTCGCACAGGATGTTACCCTCGGCCGCCACGACAAGTCGGTCCGGATAGATCCGCAAGCTGATGGGACGGTTGGCGAATGACGCGGGAACGCTATAGCGATTGCGCTCGAAACTGATCAGGCAGGTGGGCGAGACGCGCTTGCTCAGCTCGATGAAGCCGTCAAAGGCCACCGGCAACGGCATCAAGGCAGCCCGTTCTTCGGCCCAGATATCAGCGATCGTGCCAGGCCGCGTCCCATGCGCCGTGCTTTTCCACAGCTCCAGACAATGCTGTTCCAGCCAGACATTCAACGCGGCGAGGTCTGCGAAGTCAGGCATTCCATGAAGCAACTGGTGACGGGAGTCCCGCACGTTCTTCTCGACCTGCCCTTTCTCCCAACCCGCTGCCGGATTGTAGAACTCGGGCTCGAAGACGTAGTGGTTCGTCATGGCGAGGAAGCGCATGTTGACCTCTCGTTCCTTGCCGCGGCCGACACGATCCACTGCCGTCTTCATGTTGTCGTAGATGCCCCGGGCAGGCACGCCACCAAAAACCCGGAACCCGTGCCAGTGGGCGTCAAACAGCATCTCGTGGGTCTGCAGCAGATAGGCGCGCAGCAAAAAGGCCCGGCTGTGCGACAGCTTGATGTGGGCCATCTGAAGCATGGGTCACGCTCTCCACCCAAAATGGCGAAGTCGTCGCTCCAGTCGAACTGGAAGGCCTCGCCCGGACTGAAGGACAAGGGGACAAAGGTCCCCCGTCCTGCCGTCTGCTGCTCACGCTGACGGTCCGCGCGCCAGTCCCGCGAAAAGGCGGCCACGCGGTTGTAGGATCCGGTGAAGCCGAGCTTGACCAGATCGGCGTGCATCTGCTTCAGCGTTCGTCGCTGCTTGCGCGGCTTGCCGATCTCCGTCTTCAGCCAGCCGGCCAGCTTCTCCGAGAAGGGGTCAAGCTTGCTTGGACGTTCCGGCGCCGCAAACTTTGGCTCGATCGTGTTCGCCGCCAGATGCTTTGACACGGTATTGCGCGAAAGACCCGTGCGCCGAGCGATCTCGCGGATCGACAGCTTCTCGCGCAAGTGCATGCGTCGGATGATGTTCAAAAGCCCCATGTGGATCACTCCGTTACCCCCGCCGCTGACCGCTATGGGGGAAGGTTCACATGGCTCACTTCTCAGTGGAAATTATGCGCTTACCCGGCTCAGTTCTGGGTGGAAATCAACACCCGCAAGCTCACAGCCAGTGCCACATGGTGCCCGCCCGGCGCGGCGGACTTCGGCACCATTCGGATCTCACGGATCAGGCCACGAAAGATCCTAGTCGGTCACGGCTGCGACGATGGCCTCTGCTATGGCTCGGCCGATGGGCAAATCTCCTAATAATAGCGATCACCACAGATGGATGCACAAGCACGGCAGGGGGATCGTGCATCTCTGCCAGCCTTGTGGAAAGATCGGCTTTTCATGCCTCAAGACACTCTATCATTGCCTTCATCGACCGGTGATATGGCTCGTACTCGGTAGCGGTCACGAGAGCCGCGTTCTCTGCCTCGGTCCGCGCCAAGGCCTTGCGGGAGGGGCGTTCGATTGCAAAAACCGGGGGCTGTTTCTCTCTCTTGGCGTGGATGACTTCACCGTGCGGCATTTCGAGAGCAGTTGATGCTCAGCATCCGGTTTTGGGTGACATGAGTGGGTATGTTGTACGCGTGCATCGCCAGTTCCGTGCGGTTTCGGACATCAAGCTTGCGGAAGATGTTTGTCAGATAGTGCTTCACCGTCTTTTCGCTGAGGTTAAGTGACCGGCCGATCTCCTTGTTGCAGCAACCCCGGCGGATCAGGACGTATATCTCTCCTTCGCGCTTGCTCAGAATGCTGGCATCTGCCTTGATCTCCAGCGCCGGTGCAGCTCTCCACGACCCCAAGACGCGCGCCGCCAGATGCGGGGTGATATGGCCGATGCCGTTGACGAGTCGGTTCAGAACATGAAACAGCTCGTCGCCGCTAATGCCTTTGAGGACATAGCCGGCGGCGCCCAAGCGCATCGCTTCTATCACGTCCTGTGGCCGCTCTGATATCGTCAGGATCAGGATGCGGGTTTGGGACCCGGCATGGGTGATGGCCCGAACGGCCTCGATGCCCGAACCGGGGATCTCGAGATCGAGGATCAGGATGCCGGGGGCGTCACGCCGCACCAGGTCGATCGCGTCCGCGGCGGAATGGCCCGCACCGGTCACGCGAAATCCGCCAAAGCCCCCGATCACCTGGATCAATCCCTCTCGAACGATGGGATGGTCGTCGACGACGGCAACGCTGATCTCACTCATGGCTATGCTCCATGCTGTACTCGTGAAAACTGGCCCGAATTTCCATGCGGTGGTGTTCCAGATCCAGAACCTGAAAGATGCCCCCCAGATTCTCGATGCGATGCCGCAGATTGCGCAGGCCCATCGGCTGGCGGGTGACATCACGGCATGCGTCCTGACCGTGACGGGCGTCGTTGCTGACCGCGATGACCAGGGTGCCGTGATCGACGTACAGATGCACCTGTTGATCCCGTCCCCCCGCATGCTTGAAGGCGTTGTGCAGCCCCTCCTGCACGACACGGCAGATGGCGACCTTGACGGGCAGGCTTGGCTCCGGGAGGCGGTCCGCCAGAACGGTGCGGACTTCCGTCGAGGTTCGGCGCCGATGGTCCTCGACAAGGGCGGAAACCGCGACCGCCAGGGGCAGTTCGGCGACCGGTCTCTGGCTGGTGCCGCTCAGCAGGGCCTGAACCTCGCTCATAGCCTCTTCGAGGATAAGCCGAACGCTTTGCACCCCGTCTTCCTGCGGTCCGCTCGAAGGCGGTGCGGACTTCATGCGCAGCAGGGCGACGGTGAGCAATTGGCCAATCCCGTCATGGATGTCCGAATTGATCTGACGAAGCTGCGCCTTCTGCTCCTCCTGCAGGCGGATGGTGCGCTGATGGATCCTGGCCTGTGTCTCCCGTGTTCGGTCAAGCAGCAGGACCAGGTCGGCCATCCGTGCGCTCAGATCGGTGCGCTGTCGCAGGATCACCGCATCGCCATAACGAAGGATCATGACCAGGATGGCGACGAACATGGCCCCGATGACGGTCAACAGTCCCCAGGTCTGCCAGCGGGCGCGGGTCAGTGCGTCCGAAACGACGGCCGCGTTCTGATAGTACTCCGCCACTGCGACGATCCGGTTGAGCGAACGGATGCGGATCGGGACATAGATCTCGAACTGCTGGGGGCCCGTGGTGGTGCTGGGCCCGCCGGATTCCACGTGGAAGGTGTCGCCGACCGATACTGATATCTCTCCTGCAAGCGCGGTTGCCAGCTCGTCGCTGACGGGCTGCGCGGAGCCCGTCAGGCCGGGGCGCGATGCGTAAAGAATGGTGCCTTGGGCATTCCATATCTTCATTTCGGAAATGCCGAGCGCATCAGAGATGTCATGAAAATACGTATCGATGACACCGATAAGTTCCGGCGACAGCGTATCCGCCGCCAGATCCTCGGCATGCCGGTTCAGCATAGATTCAAGCACGGTCGCAGCGCGATGCCCGACCTCCGTCTCGACGGTCTGCTGCAGGCGCGATGCCGTCCAGACGCCCAGAATGGCCAGCCCCACGACGACGATCAGCGCGCAGCTGGACAGATGGCGCCGCAACAGACCCAGGCCCTGCCAGACAGGCCGAGAGCGCGTTTCCGGCGAGAGGAGAGGAGCGTCAGACATGCCGGTCAAACCACCCACCACGAGTTTCGGGATATGCCGTCGGATGTAGTCCACAAGCTAGCATATGCCGCTTCGTTCACATAGGCGTTATCAGTTTCGATCCGGTCCTATTGCCGTGTTCCGTATGATTTCGGTGCCTGAAAACAGTGGGCCGAAGAATCTCCATCTTCCTGAAGTTGCATGGCAATCTGCGCGCCCACACCGGGCGTTGTGCCAAGGCCCGTGTGATCCATCCGGCGATTCGCCGGTCGCAGACGCCATGGCGACGAAAGTCGCCATTACTGGGGACCTAACGCCGTATTGGGGACGGCCCGTCTTGGCGTAACCTGTCGACATGGGCCGCCGTCCCGATACCGGGGGTGGACCACGTATCTTGTAAATGGCTTGCGCCGACGTGAACGCCTCTCCGCCCATCGTGAGGGAGATCACCCTGTCATGCGCCGGCCTCTGGTCACGTCAGGGAGATGATCATGGCAACGAGCTTTCATGTGAACGTGCATGACCTGAGCTTCATTCTGAAGCAGATCCAGGTTTCCGAACTCCAGGCATCGACGCCGGGCATGACGACCGTGGAGGCGATCCAGGCGGTCTACGGCGTCAGCGCCGCGGATGCGGCCCTGATGCCGGTGGGCCTGCGGACCGTGGACGGCAGCGACAACAGCCTGTTGCCCGGAACCGAGAGCAACGGGGCAGGGGACACGCCCTTCCCGCGCCTGTTGGACCCGGTCTATTCGAACGAGGGTGACGAAAACCCGTTCTTTGGAATCTCGAACACGAACTACGGGAACAGCGGCAATGTCGTGGACAGCGATCCGCGCACGATCTCAAACCTGATCGTGGACCAGACGCCCGCCAATGTCGCGGCCATCTATGCGGCGTTGAAGGCCGTGGGAACGACGGGCGTCGATGCGAATACCGCCGTCGCCGCGATCACGGTGGCCTACCAGGCGACGCTGAACGCCAAGGGGGCCGACGCCGCCGTGGAGGCCGCCGAAACAGCGTTGAGCGCCGAGACCGCGGACCATGGCGCGGCCGTCGCAGCCTTCAACGCCGCGGAGCTGCGCGTGGCGCATTTCGCCTCGGCCGGTCCGCTGGCGGAGGTTGCGGCGGAGGCCGCCGACGCGGCCAGCGACGCGCTGACGGTGCTTGTCGCCGACGTGGAGGGCGGAAACGACGTCACTGGATCCCTTGCCACGGCCTTGGATGCCGCCCTCGCTGCCAAAGACGCTGCGGATGCGGTGACGACCGCCTTGGGCGGTGATGCCGTTCCCGCCGCTCAGGCGGTGGCCGACGCTGCCCAACAACTGCTGGAGTTTCTGGACACCGCCGCCCAGAGCCTTCCGATCGATGAGGCGGCGCTGGTCGAAGCTGTAGAGGCCTTCGGGGCGGTGCTGGGATCGGACGGCCATGCCGCCGACAGCGTGGATGCGATCCAGGCCGGACTGGCCTCGGCAGAGGATCAGGCCGACGCCGCCGCGACGGTGCGAGACGCCGCGCAGGCCGACCTTGCCGAGGCGCAGGCGGATTACAATACCGCGGTGCAGCAGGCGCAGACTGCCGGCACACCCGCCCAGACCGCGGACTTCCTGGCGGACACCTTGGAGCATTACGGGCTGGCCACCGGTCCGGAGGGGGGCCTTATCATCGACCATGTGTCGCCCGATGTCGGCCTGACTGCGCCCTTCAACAGCTTCATGACCATCTTCGGCCAGTTCTTCGACCATGGTCTGGACCTCGTGAACAAGGGCGGCAACGGCACTGTCTTCATTCCGCTGCAGGCCGATGACCCACTGATTGCGGGCGCCGACCAGATTTTCGGCACGGGCGACGATCTTCCCGCAAGCCTGCGGTTCATGGCGCTGACCCGGGCCACCCCGGTCCTGGACGAGAACGGAGTGGAGCAGCACGTCAATGCCACGACGTCGTTCGTCGACCAGAACCAGACCTATACTTCGCACGCCTCGCATCAGGTGTTCCTGAGAGAGCAGATCCGCGTCGAGATCGATGGGGTGACCAAGGCCTATTCCACGGGCCACCTGCTGGACGCGTCGAGCGAGACCGGCTCTCTGGACGGTGCGGTGGGGACGTGGGCCGACGTCAAAGCCCAGGCGCTGTCGGTCCTGGGCATCCGCCTGGAGGACATGGACGTCCACCGGGTGCCGCTGTTGGCGACCGATGCCTATGGCAACCTGATCACCGGGCCGAACGGCTATGCCCAGATGGTCATGGCACCCGACGCGACCCATTCCGGCCCCTGGCTGCGCGAGGGCACCGCCGAAGGGATCACGACACAGGGCAGCATCGCGGCCGGTCCGGCCTTCCTGGTGGACATCGCCCACCATGCGGCGCCCAGCAGCACGACGACGGCTGACGGGGACAGCGTCACGGGCGATGACAACAACGCCCAGACCTATGACGACGAAATGCTGGATCTGCACATCGTGTCGGGCGACGGGCGCGGCAACGAGAACATCGCCCTCCAGTCGATCCACTCGATCTTCCATTCGGAACACAACCGCATGGTCGAGGAGAACAAGCACACCATCCTGGATTCGGATGACGTGTCATTCATCAACGAATGGCTGCTGGTGCCGCTGGCCCAAGGCACGGACCTGGCCACGGTCGACCCGGCCGATCTGGTGTGGAATGGTGAACGCCTGTTCCAGGCTGCGCGGTTCACGACCGAGATGCAGTACCAGCACATGGTCTTCGAGGAATTCGCCCGTCGCATACAGCCCGGGATCGATCCGTTCGTCTTCACCAATTCCGCCGATATCGATCCCTCGATCATGGCCGAGTTCGCGCACGCGGTCTATCGCTTTGGCCATTCGATGCTGACAGACACCGTGGACCGGCTGGACGCCCAGCTGATGCCGGTGAACGGTGATGCGGAACAGATGTCGCTGATCGAAGCGTTCCTGAACCCAGAAGCCTTCACGGGGTCAGGCAGTTCGCTGGACGAGGCGCAGGCGGCGTTCATCCGGGGCCTGACCTCGGACGTGGGCAGCGAGATCGACGAGTTCATCGTCCCCGCCCTGCGCAGCAACCTGCTGGGTCTTCCGCTGGACCTTGCCGCGCTGAACATCGCGCGGGCACGCGATACCGGCGTCCCGTCGCTGAACGAGACGCGGGCCCAGCTCTACAACGACTTCGGCCTGCCGGACCTGAAGCCCTATGCCAGCTGGACCGATTTCACGCAGTATCTGAAGAACCCGTTCTCGATCGCGAACTTCATCGCGGCCTATGGAAACCATGCGTCGATCACCTCGGCCACGACCCTCGCCGACAAGCGCGAGGCTGCCACCCTGCTGCTGTTCGGCGACGGCACCAACAGCGATGGCGTGACGATACGCGGCGTGACCTACACGAACGAGGATCGGCTGAACTTCCTCAACGGGCGGGGCGGCTACGGCGCCGGCAACGACCGGGGCGGGCTGGACAATGTCGACCTGTGGATCGGTGGCCTGGCCGAGAAGGTGACCGAGTTCGGCGGCATGCTGGGCACCACCTTCGGCTTCATCTTCGAATACCAGATGGAGCAGCTGCAGAATGGCGACCGGTTCTATTACCTGTCGCGCACGCAGGGTCTGAACCTGCTTGACGCGCTGGAGGCGAACACCTTCGCCGACATCGTCATGCGCAACTCGGCGCTGAGCGGCGATTATGCCACGCATATCAACGCGAACCTGTTTCTGACCCCGGACATGATACTGGAGCTGGACCGTGCCATCGCACAGCGCGACTACAACGGCGCGGGTGCTGGCCGCGATCCAGTCTGGGACGACCCGATCATTCAGAGCCTCGACCCCAAGGTGATCCGGGTGGATTCCGGTGTCACCGACGCGAACGGCCACCAAGTCGGCGGAGAGCTGCATTTCCGCGGCGGCGAACATGTCGTCCTGGGCGGGACCGAGGGTGACGACTACATCAAGTCGGATCTGGGTGACGACGCGCTGTGGGGCGATGGCGGCAACGATTACCTGAACGGCGGGGCAGGGGCCGACCAGGTCTTCGGCGGCGACGGTGACGACATCATCGAGGACACGTTCGGCGACAACTTCCTGCGCGGCGAACGGGGCAACGACGTCGTCTCGTCGTCCCGGGGCATCAACCTGCTGTTCGGCGGCGAGGGGCGGGACGCGCTGCTGGTCGGTCAGGACGCGGGCGAGGCCTTCGGTGGCGAGGGCAACGACTTCATCCTGGGCGGTTCCGGCGGGGACAACCTGCTGGGTAACGAAGGCAACGACTGGATCGAGGGCGGAGAGGGATTCGACGTCATCTCGGGCGACAATTCGGAACTGTTCTTCAACTCGACCATCATCGGCCATGATGTGGCCTGGGGTCAGGGCAACGACCAGGACTACGATCTTGAATCGGGCGACGACATTGCCCTGTCCGGGATCGGCGTCCAGCGCTTCGAGGGCATGTTCGGCTTTGACTGGGCCAGCGCGAAATACGACGTGGCCGGTGTGAACTGGGACTTCAACATCCCGATCTTCACATCGGCGCCTGCAGACATCCTGCGCGACCGCTTTGACCTGATGGAGGGAATGTCGGGCTGGATCCACAACGACACGCTGCTTGGCGACAACCGTGGCGGGACCGTGGGCGACACGGATGCGGCGGGCAGCTTTGACGACCACGTTCTGACCGCGGCGGGCATCGACCGCATCAACGGGCTGCGCAACTGGTTCGACGGCGCGCTGGAGACCCTTGGCGGACCGGGAGCCACAAGCTTCCGGGACGGTAACCTGATCATGGGTGGCGCGGGGTCCGATCGCATGATGGGGCGCGGCGGCTTCGACGTCATCGACGGCGACGCCTGGCTTAATGTCCGCATCCGCATCGTGGTCGACGGAACCGTGTATTCCGCGGAATCGCTGAACAGCTCTCAGGCGGCCGCCGGACCGTATGCGGGCAGGGTCTATGCGATGGGTGCCGACGGGCGGCCGGACTTCTCTGCGCCGGCCTTTGGGGGGCGGTCGCTGACCTCGCTGCTGCTGGACCGCACGATCAACCCCGGCGACATGTCCATCGTCCGCGAGATCGTGACGGCGGCACCTGGCACGGCCCGTGACAGGGCGGTCTTTGCAGGCGCGCTGGATGAATACGAGATCGAGGGGCGCGGCACGCAGCTGCCGGGAAGCACGTTGATCCAAGCGGCGCGTGACATGAACGGCGACGGCTTCATCTCTGTCCGCGACCTGGGCGGGGACGGGCGCGCGGCCTTCGATGATATCGATCTGATCCGCAACGTCGAGGATCTGGAATTCACCGATCAGGTCATCGCCATCGACACGCCCATCGGCATCAACGTGAACCTGGCGCTGGACGTCGATGGCGCCCCTGCGGCCTTGCCGGCCATCGGTGCCACCATCGGCCGCATCACCGCCGAGGGCGTTCCGGGCACCTTTGCCCTAGCCGCCGGCAGCAGTCCCCTGTTCGGCGTTGCAGCCGACGGGACGCTTGCCGTGACCGGCACGCTTGGCCTCAATCAGACGCATCAGCTGGATCTGACCTTTGCGACGTCGGGGGTCAGCAGGACGGAGCGCCTGCAGGTCCTGACCGGCAGCAACGCGGCCAATACCATGGCAGGATGGGCCGGGGACGACCTGATGTACGGCTTGGCCGGAACGGATGTCCTGACGGGCGGCACGGGGGACGACGTCCTGTTCGGACAGGCCGGAAACGATCAGCTGACCGGCGGCACTGGACGCGACATCCTGATCGGCGGTCGCAACAACGACCAGGTTCAGGGCGGCGCGGGGGACGACCTGATCCTCTTTGCATGGGGTGACGGGAATGATGCGGTCGACGGCGGCGATGGCACCGACCGGATGCGCATCTCTGGCACCGCCGCGAACGAGACCCTGACTGCAACCTGGAACGGTGCCGCGCTGACTGCGCTGACCGGGTTCACGGCGATCACCTCTGTCGAGCAGATCCACATCGATCTTGCGGGCAGTGCGGACCGGCTGGTCTATGCTGCCGGATCGGCCGGCGTCGTCGTCGACCTGGGCGCGGGGACGGCGTCGGGCTTTGCCTCGGTTGCCAACATCGCCTCCGTCCAGGGCGGGAACGGTGCTGATGTCCTGACCGGGAACGATCAGGCCAACACGCTAAACGGTGGAGGTGGAAACGACTTCTTCGTGGCAAGGGCCGATGATGCCAGCGACCTCTACACCGGTGCGGCGGGCTTCGACACGCTGGACCTGTCCGCCTATTCCGGCGACCTGTCGGTCGACATTTCCTTTGCCACGGCGACGATCCTGGGAACGGGCACGACCGCAGCACTGTCCGACCGCGTCCAGTCGGTCGAGGCCCTGATCCTGGGCGGCGGCGCGGACATCGCCTTCGGCAGCGCAGGGGCGAACCACCTATGGGGCGGCGACGGTGACGACACGCTCAGCGGCGTGAACGGCAACGACACCCTGGAGGGTGATGCGGGCAACGACATGCTGATCGGCGGCGCGGGTTTGGACATGCTTGTCGGCGGGCTGGGCGATGACGTCTTCGTCTTCGCGACACCCGCCCACAGCACGCTGGCGGCGTCGGACGTGATCATGGACTTCGGTCAGGCGGGATCGGCGGGCGGCGATGTCATCGACATCGGCGACATGGCAGGACTGGCCTTCCAGTTCGTGGGATCGGGAGGCTTCGCATCCGGCGGGACCAATCAGGTGCGCGTCTTCAACAACGGGACGGACACGTTCGTTCAGATCGACACGGACACCGACGTCGCAGCCGAAGCGCAGATCCGCATCCTAGGCATCCACGAACTGGCGGCATCGGACTTCATCCTGTGACGGCTGATCCAGATTGATAAGCATCATGACCGGCTGGCAAGGAGGTTCCAATGCCAGCCGGTTTCCCAAGATCACAGGAGCAGCTTGGTCATTTGCCGCAGACGGGGCATTTCTTCAGCAAACTCAACCTATGCGTTGATCAGGAAACCCACACCTACCTGATCCCCAAAGGATATGACGTCCGCGTGGCGCATTCCGTTTGCGGGCTCTCCGATCTGCTGCATCTCGACCGGGCGCTGCCATTGACGGGCAAACTGATAGTCGATCGTTCATGTAGCTGGCGAATTTCCAGTTCGGCCTTCAGATTGATGCGATATCGGCTTTGCCCCGCAGGCGGTTCTTGGTTTCCTGCCGGCGCTGGCTCATTATGATGATTGGCGCCTGCAGGGTGGCGACACAGGACAGCACCAGGTAAGGGGTAGGGATCGGAGGGCGGTCGCAGCAGGCCCGGGACGTTCGTGCCGATCCATGCCGCCAAGGACGCCGACGAACACCAGGATGAGCGGCCAGATGCCGCCAAAACGTGCGACCTTGTCGGTTATCTGGTCTCCGAAGGTCAGGCGATCGTCCAGCGCCGGCTCCAGCTGGCACGACAGAATCGTGCCAGCCTCCAGACTGGCGAGCACGGTTTTGTCCAAGGTCGACAGCTCGCCAGGCGCGTCCTCCAGCATGCGTTAGACGTATTGCCTGCGAAATCGCGCCAGATCGGTCTGGCAAATGATGCGGCCACCGGATCAGTCCGGTGGCTCCGTCTCGATCAAGGCGGACAGTCCAGGGCGAACTGACATTCAGG
Organism: Paracoccus sp. Arc7-R13; assembly: GCF_004010775.1. Lineage (NCBI taxonomy): Bacteria > Pseudomonadati > Pseudomonadota > Alphaproteobacteria > Rhodobacterales > Paracoccaceae > Paracoccus > Paracoccus sp. Arc7-R13. The sequence goes on from NZ_CP034810.1 coordinate 1,421,075, forward strand.
CATGCAGCGCCGTCAGCGGAAAGATCTGTCCGCAAGTATGGCAGAGGGCGGATTTGCGACCGGGTTCGCGGGGCAGAGGTTCTCATGGGGACCATTCAGGGATGTCGCAAGGCCGTGGTGCGCCTCAACCCGATCTGCAATCATCATGCCGAACGGTTCTGCGCGTCGCCCGGCAGTGAGGATCCGGGCGGTATGAAGGCGGCAGTTGCCGCGATCTGTAAGGCGCCGGCGCAGCAAGGCAGGGTCCGACAAGGATCCAGCACACCGGAATGCGTCGCCTCCGCATTTGGTACAGAAAGACAGGCAGGAACGTCGATCATCGAAAGCGAACGGACGGTGATCTGTATTGACGGACCGTCCGTCTAGGGGTGGGTAAACCCTTCACCGACGATGTCATTTGTTACCGTCAGTAGCAGCTTCCGTTGACACAGGACGCACCACCGGCAAGCGCGCCGATCAATGCGCCCTTGGTCTTGGACCCTCCCAGGGCGTCGGCCGCCAAGGCCCCCGCACCCGCGCCGCCCACCGTCCGGACCGCGGCGCTATTGAGCGGGCTGTCGTGGTAGCCACCACCGCCGGCACATCCTGCCAGCGCCAAGATAACGGCCGTTCCAATCGCTCCGAATGTCGCCTTCATCTCTGCCCCTTGATCTTGCTCTGATTTGTCCGAACAGCCTAGCGTGCGCCCTTGGGGATGATAATCCCGACCTCCTTCAGAAACGCGTGATCCGCATAGCAGGCGTCAACTGTAGGCATAGGCCAACAGCGCGACGCCCAGGATCAGGCGGTAGACCACGTACGGCGTGAAGCTGACGGCCTTCAGCAGCCGCATCATCAGGGTCAGGGCGACAAGGGCCGCGACAAAGGCGAAACCTGCAGCGATCCCGGCCTGTGCGACCGCTGCACCGTCGAAGTCCGACATGACGTCGCCCGCCAGAAGCGCGGCCGAAGCGATGATGGTGGGGATCGACATCAGCATCGAGATCCGCGCTGCGTCCGCGCGGATATAGCCCAGGGCCCGCGCGCCCGTGATCGTCGCACCCGATCGCGAGGTTCCGGGGATCAACGCCACCGCCTGCCACAGGCCGATGATGACGGCGTCGCGTATCGTCCAGTCCGCGGTCCGCTTGCAGCCCTCTCCGCGCTGGTCGGACCAGTAGAGCAGCAGACCGAAAATGATCATCGTCCAGCCGATCACGGCCACCGACCGCATCATCTCCATCGCGCCGGACATCTTCAGCACCAGCCCCACCAGGACCACCGGTATCGTGGCGACCATCAGTGACGCGGCCAGCCGTGCGCCGGGCGTGTCGATCCTGCCCCGGGCCAGCCTGCCACATCCGGCCAGGGCCGCGGCGACGTCGCGCCAGAAGAACAGGATCACCGCGAAAAGCGTGCCGACATGGACGGCGACGTCGATAACAAGGCCTTGGTCCTGCATGCCGGTCAGTTCCGGAAGCAGGATCAGGTGGCCAGAGGAGGAGACCGGAAGGAACTCGGTGATCCCCTGGATGATGGCGACAAGGACAAGGTGGAAGAGGGTCATTCAGATTCCTTACGCGGGCAACGCGCCACTTCTGAGGCCCGTCATTCCCGTTGTGGAAATGACGAACTGTGGAGCGCGCCCGCTATCACCGACAGACCCCGACCGCCACTCTACCCGGCCAATTTGCGCTTTTGATGACACCGCTTACCGAGCAGATGATGGAAAAAGTGAAAGCGTGGACGCGTCCGGCATCCATGTAGAACAAGCGCCGTTGGCGCGGGAATGCTGACGTCCCCTGCGCATCGTGATGCTAGGTCGCGTACTGCCCCTGCGCTTCAGATCAGCATCAAACGACATGGGTATCCTCGACCTATGGTCGCAAACCGACAACGCTCATGACGCTGCAGCCGCCGGCCGGCGCGTTCTATCCGCGTTCAGGCGATGCATTCCGAACATCTGTCCGTCCCGCTCCGACGCTCGTCCAGCTGCCCTCGGCGGGGGTCGTCTCTGGTCGGCCTGTCCCTGCGACATGCCAGTACCTCCACCGCAGTTGCGCTATGATTTTCTGCTGACATAACCGGGAGATGTCAGGGGTTTTGTCAAGTTACCGCAGAGCATACACCCCTATTGGCGCAATGATTGCAGTCTGCGGGAGTATCAATGGCCGAGCCTCAAGATGACTTCGCGAGCTAAGTGCAACTGATTTGTAAGCGTCCGGTCTGACTGCCCTGCCGCGTGGTGAGCGTGGGAGATAGTGTCCGCTATAGATGGTGGACACTATGGTGCGAGCGTGGCGCGTCGGACAAAGCGGCTTTGGACGGACGAAGAGAAGCGGTCGATCTGCCTGCAGACGACGGCTCCGGGCGTTTCGGTTGCGCAGGTGGCGCGCCGTTATGCGGCGAACGCCAACATGGTGTTCAAGTGGCTGCGCGATCCGCGTTATGCCCCTGAGACAACGGCAGTGGCGGCTACCCCTGCCTTCCTGCCCGTGGAGATCATAGACCATGTCAGGAAGGATGATCTGGTTGTGACCAGCGAGCCGACACGTCCACAGGAACTGATCGAAGTCGAGCTTGCGGGCGGTCATCGGATGCGCATCACCGGCAGCTACGATCCTGAGGCGCTGGCGCGGCTGATCCGGGGGCTGACAGCATGATCCCGGTGCCAGTCAGCACGCGGGTCTGGCTGGCGGCCGGGGTGACGGACATGCGCAAGGGCTTTGCGGCACTGGCCGCGCAGGCCGAGGCTGTGCTGAAGCAGGACCCGTTTGCCGGGCATCTGTTCGTCTTCCGCGGCCGTCGCGGCGACTTGGTCAAGGTGATCTGGTGGGATGGCCAGGGGGCCTGCATGTTCATGAAGCGGCTGGAACGGGGCCGGTTCGTCTGGCTCGCGGCCAAGGAGGGCAAGGTGGCACTGACGCCGGCGCAGTTGTCGATGCTCCTGGAGGGGATCGACTGGCGGACCCCGGAACGGACGTGGCGACCCCTTGCCGCGGGATAGTCAGCCAGTCGTGCAATCAATGATTCCCACAAGGAATACAGTGGGATAAACTGCGTGTATGCTCGATCAAGCCTTCACCCTGCCGGAAGACCCCGAGGAGCTGCGCAGCTTCACTGCGCGGCTTCTGGCCGAGGTGAAGTCGCAGGCGATCCTGATCGAGAAGCTTCGCCATCAACTGGCCGGTCACCGCGCCCATCGGTTCGGGGCATCGTCCGAGACGGTGGAACAGCTTCAGCTTGCCCTCGAGACCAGCGAGATCGCTGCCGCTGCTATGACGGCGCGGATGAAGCTGCCCGACATCGAGGAGAAGGACAAACCCAAGCGTCGTCCGATCCCGGACCACATCTCGCGGATGGAAGTGGAACTGACCCCTAGCTCCGATGCCTGTGCCGATTGCGGCGGCTGCCTGCGCCGGATCGGGGAAGATGTGACGGAAGAGCTGGAATACGTCCCCGGGCGCTTCATCGTGAACCGGATCGTCCGCCCTCGGCTGACCTGCTCGTGCTGCGAACGCTTCGTGCAAGCCCCGCTGCCCTCGCGCCCGATCGAGCGCGGTCGCCCGGGGCCGGGCCTCCTCTCCCATGTCTTGGTCAGCAAGTATGCCGACCACTTGCCGCTCTACCGCCAAAGCCAGATCTTCGACCGTGAGGGGCTCGATCTGGATCGCTCCACGCTGGCAGACTGGGTCGGCAAGAGCACGGCCTTGCTGGAGCCCTTGGCTGACGCCATTGGCCGCCACGTCCTGTCGGCCGAAGCGATCTTCGCCGATGACACGCCGGTGCGAATGCTCGCCCCCGGCACCGGCAAGACCCAGACGGCACGCCTCTGGACCTATGCCCGCGACGAACGGCCGTGGGCAGGAACCGCGCCACCGGCGGCTTGGTATCGGTTCTCGGGAGATCGGAAAGGCCAGCACCCCAAGGATCACCTCGCCCGCTTCCGCGGCTGGATGCATGCCGACGGCTATGCCGGATTCGAGGATCTCTACCGCTCCGGCGCCATCCGCGAGGTCGCCTGCATGGCCCATGTCCGGCGCAAGTTCGTCGACATCCACAGGTCGCAAGGCTCCCCGATTGCAGAAGAGGCCATCGGCCGGATAGCTCAACTCTATGCCGTCGAGAAACAGGCCAAAGGGTCGCCACCTGAACGCCGCGCCGAATTGCGACGCGCCCATGCGGCCCCGGTCTTTGACGACCTGGAGCGATGGCTGGCCATGCAACTCACCACGATCTCTGGCAAATCCCCGCTGGCCGCGGCTATCCGATATGCCCTGACCAGAATGGAACGCCTGCGCCCATACCTCGACCACGGCATCCTAGAACTCGACAACAACGCTGCCGAACGTGGCATGCGCGCCGTCGCCCTCGGCCGTAAAAACTACCTCTTTGTCGGCTCCGAGGCAGGCGGCAAGGCCGCCGCCATCGCCTACACCCTAATCGAAACGGCCAAGCTAAATGGTGTCGACCCACAGGCTTGGCTCGCCGACACTCTTACGCGCATCTCGGACTACAAGATCACCAAGATCGATGAACTGCTGCCATGGCACTGGAACGGGTAGCGGTTAGACCGGACGCTTACACTGATTTGTCGCGGCACGCGCTATGTTGATATGCCATCCTTGGCCAACGGCTCGTCGGTTCAAATTCAGTCGGCGTTGCTGGCCATGGTTCGATTTGCCGCGACATATCCGTCCTGGACCGCATATAGATTGACGCTCGTAAGCATTGCGGCTGACGATCCCCTATTTTGATAGTCAGCTTACAGCTTTGATCACGGCAGGAAGTCAGCGTTACTGCCGGTTCGCCCATTTGCTTGCAGCCCGGCTATAAAATCTTTGAGAAGCACACTTCGTACAGAGCTTTTTGGAGCGCAAAGCCTTGGAGTAACGTGAAGACACAGAACATAATATGAGTTGCCCCCCCGAAAGCTGGGCACTGACGTAAGCTCTGTTTTTGCTGTCTGCTGATCTTCATCACGAGGGAGATCGACGATGTCGAAACGAAAGCGGCACACCCCTGGGTTCAAGGCGAAGGTGGCCCTTGAGGTGCTGAAAGGCGAGGGGACCGTGTCGGAGCTGGCGAGCCGGTTCGGCGTGCATCCGACGATGATCGATCAATGGAAACGCGCGTTGCTCGATGGCGCGCCCGGTGTCTTTGAACGCGGTGGCCGCAAGGCGCCGGTGATCGATGAGGATCAGGTCCGGGATCTGCATGCCAAGATCGGGGAGCTGGCGGTGGCCGACTCTTTTTTGGAGAGAACGCTGAAGTCCTGGGGCGGGAAGTGATGAGGCATTGGAACGCCATTGGTCCGAGAGACGATGCCGAACGGCATGGTCGAACGCGACCATCCGGACCTGTCGATCGGCCGGCAGCGCGCTCTGCTGCAGGTCCCTCGTTCGTCGTTTTACCATATGCTGCAGGGTGAGACGGACCAGAACCTCGCGTTCGCCATGGACCTCGAACCAGGGGCGGCCACATGGGTCACTGCGGTTGATCAACGTGCAGTTCCTCGACACGCCTTTCCTTGGCGTCCGTCAGATGACCTGGCACCTGCGCAGTTGCAGGGACCGTGGCCCCAGTGGGGCCGCGCAAGCCCGAAAACGGCCACAAGGTGAACGAAAAGCGGATACGTCGGCTTATGCGCCTTATGGGTCTGATGCCGATCCACCAGAAGCCCAACACCAGCCGGCCGACGAAGGGACACAAGACCTACCCCTATCTGGCTCGCGCGGCCTGCGTGCGGACCGGCCAAATCAGGTCTGGTGTGTGGACATCACCTATCTGCCGATGCGTCGCGGCGCTCGGCATGGCCTCGGACCGGTGGCGGCTCATGCCTCGCTCTCCCTGGTGGCGATCATGGACTGGCACACCCGCATGGTCCTGGCGTGGCGGATCTCGAACATCGAGCCATGGTCCGCCACTGGTCCGAGGGCCATGGCGAGGGGACGCCGACTTCTGCGTCGAGGCGCTGAACGAGGCCATCTATCGGTTCGGACCGCCGGACATCATGACCATGGAGCATGGTCGCGCCATCGGTCCAAGCGGCCATGCGACGTCAAGGGTCCCACTTCACGTCGTTTGCCTGGACAGACCGCCTGCGACGGTCGGGCGTCCGCATCTCGATGGATGGCAAAGGCGTTCGCAAGCGCACCTTGGGCACCATCTTCATCGAGCGCTTGTGGCGCACCCTGAAATACGAATGCGTCTACCTACAAGCCTGGGAGACCGGATTGCAGGCACGCACCGGTGTCCGCAACTGGATGGAATTCTACAACCACCGCCGCCCGCACAAGGCCCTTGGCGGCCGACCGCCGGCAGTGGTCTGCTCACTGACAGGAGAAGCAACGCAACCCGATCAGCAGGAGCAGATCAGAGCTTAAAAAGCGCCAGATCCTGTCAAAAGAATGGGGAGAACATCAGTGAAGGGGAATTTCGCGCTCGATTCCAACCCGCGTGCTTCTGGAGGAGTCATGATTGTGCTTGGTCTTGAGGCATGCTGGCGGCATCATTGTTCTTTCGGCATCCTCTCTCGAAGCCCTGCATCGTTCGCTGGTGGAGCAGGCGAGCATGATGGCTCCGCATGATCGTGCTGCATGGACTGAGTGTTGAACGAAGGGTCCGTGCGTTCGCGCAAAGCCGGCGCGGGACGCGTGAAGGGACAGGGCCTGATGCAATCACCCGGCGGACGGTCGCCGACCGTGCCTGCTCATCTGGAAAAGCTTGGGAAGCTGTGACAAGCTTCGCGTCAGATGAGGCAGCGTGCCTGACAAGCAGGCCACTGCGTCGGCAAATTTTCATCGCGCTCCTCCTTCACGGAATTGGAGCGGAAGATGCCATCTGAGATCGCGAACAGTCTTGAACTTCACGTCGTCGATCTGGTGAATGCAGAGCGGGAACAGACTGGCCTCAACCCGGTCCGCGTCGAAGTTCATCTGAACGCCGCAGCCCAGGACCATTCCGACTGGATGGCCGAAGAGCAGGCAATTTCGCACGCTGGCGAGAATGGATCCTCTCCGACCGACAGGGTCGAGGATGCGGACTTTCCGCTTGCCGGCGGGTCGTGGAACCTGACGGAGAATGTGGCCTATACGGGACTGAGAGGTCCGGCCACCGAAGCCGACATCGACCGGCTGCATTCCGCGCTGATGGAAAGCCCCTCCCATCAGGCGAACATCCTCGATCCCGATGTCGCGTATATCGGGATCGGCCTGTCGTTGGGGTCGGTCGAGGGACAGGGCGGAACTCAGGACGCGTTGTTCATGACCCAGAACTTCGCGAACACGACCCAGCCCGTCTTGGTTCAGGAGACGGTGGACGGACAGACCGTCACGACGCAGTATATCGACGGCGAGCCGGTTCCTGGAACGTCGCAGCCAGCGGCAGACGCTGACGAATTGCCTGCCGTTGGTGATGACCCTTCAGATGACGAAGGCACTGGTGACGAGGCTAACACCGACCAGGAGGATCAGGGCGCCTCGGGAGGGGCATGCTTCGTCGCAACCGCAGCCTATGGAGACCGCATGCATCCGGATGTGGTGACGCTTCGGCGATACCGGGATCGCGTGCTTGTCAAATACCCAACTGGCCGCGCCTTCATCCGCCTTTACTGGCGTGTAGGCCCCGTCCTGGCCAAGCGTATCGTGCCGACCGGCGCTTCGGGCCGTATGGCGCGAGTGGCGCTGCGACCGATCGTATCTGGATGCCGGAAGATACTGTGCCGTCATATGATGGTGGCACTGCCGAGGCAGAAAGGTGCACTCATGTCGGCATGGCGTGCGAGTGTAGATCGACGGTTGTAAACGTCGCGTGTACCATCTGATCGTTCGCTTACCATAGGACATGTTGCCAGTCTTCTCGTGCATAGCATTGAGAGACCGAAGTTTGCAGCATTATGGAGCAGCAAAGAGGTTCGTCGATGCCAGTGCGTCTCATCTCCTACGAACGTTCGGACTTGGCAGGTAACGGCATCTCTCTGTTATGGCGCTTCCGCCTTCGGCTATAGAATGTCTCACTATAACATAACATGTTTTTCCCTACCTCGTTACGGATCCTGAGGTCCTGCGCTTAGTCCACATGCGCTTATCGTCTGGATTCCCAACCAACAGATGACGGTTGCTGCAAGGGTGACCTGAATAGCCCCATGTTTCCTGGACGCCTTCTTCGCTAACCTTGAGGCAAGGATGCCATGATGGGCACAGGCAATTTCACAGACGAGTTCAAGCGTGACGCGGTCGCACAGATCACGGAGCAGGGCTACCCGATCAAGGAGGTTTCGGAGCGGCTCGGGGTCAGCCTGCATTCGCTCTATGCGTGAAAGCGCAAGTTCGCGAAGGCGGCCACAGGCGAGACCGATAAGGATGTCGAGATCCGTCGGCTGATGCGCGAGCTGGCGCGCGCGTCGGAGGAGCGGGACATTCTAAAGAAGGGCGAGCCCTGTCCGCCATCGGTCCGAGGACAGTGGCGAGCGCGTACTTCGCCAGGGATGCAAGGTGAGATACGCGTTCGTGGCCGAGCATCGAGGGCAGTTTTCCGTCAGGGCCATGTGCCGGTGCCTGCGCATCCAGCCGAGCGGATTCTATGCATGGCTTCAGGTGCCGCTGAGCAATCGGGTGATGGAAGACAAGCGCCAGACGAAGATGCTGCTCAATGCCTGGACTGACAGCGGCAAGGTCTACGGCTATCGAAAACTGCACGACGATCTTCTGGAGCAGGGAGCAAGTATCTGCGCGAACCGCGTGGCCAGACTGATACAGCTTGCAGGGATCAAGGCGCAGATCGGCTGCAAGCGGCGTCCGGGTAGCTACGGAGGCAAGCCTTCGGTCATGGTCGACAATACCCTCGACAGGCAGTTCGACGTCGAAGCACCGGATCGTGTCTGGGTGACGGACATCACCTACATCCGGACGCAGGAGGGCTTTGCCTATCTCGCGATGGTCATTGACCTCTATTCTCGGCGTGTCATCGGATGGTCGATGCAAAGCCGCCAGACCACGGACGTCGTCTTGCAAGCCCTGCTCATGGCGGTCTAGCGACGCAAACCCAAGGCGAAGGTGCTGATCCACTCCGGTCAGGGCAGCCAATTCACCAGCATGGATTGCGGCGCCTTCCTGTGCGCCCACAATCTTGAGCACTCCATGACCCGCCTAGGAGGCTGCCACGACAACGCGGTGGCGGAAAGCTTCTTCAACCTCCTCAAGCGGGAACGGATCAGACGGCGAACCTATCGGACCCGCGAAGAAGCCAGGCAGGACGTGTTCGATTACATCGAGATGTTCTACAACCCGAAGCGCAAGCATGCGAGGAATGGGATGCTGTCACCAGTCGAGTTCGAACGGCGGCAGAAGATGACATCCGAAGGTGTCTAAGAAACTCAGGGCTATTCGTGCATCGGATACAGCCGCCCGCTCAATGCGCTCCGCGGGACAGCGCGACGGCGGGGATGGTCATGAAGATGATGCGCAGGTCCATCCACGGGTTCCACTTCATCACGTAGAAGCGGTCCATCTGCACCCGCTCCATGTAGGTCGTGTTGCTGCGGCCGCTGATCTGCCAGAGGCCGGACAGGCCGGGGCGAGCCGCGAGATAGTGGCGGGTCGAGCTGGCGTAATGGTCCAGCTCTGCCCGCACGACCGGACGCGGGCCGACCAGGCTCATCTCTCCGGTCAGCACGTTCAGAAGCTGGGGCAGCTCGTCCAGGCTCAGCTTGCGCAGCACCGCGCCCAAGGGGGTGACGCGCGGATCGTCGACCAGCTTGCGCTGTTCGTACCACAGGGCCGCCTTGGCGGGATGCTTGCGCAGGTATTGCTCCAGAACGGCGTCGCCGTTGACGACCATGGTGCGGAACTTCCAGCAGCGGAACTCGCGGCCACCGAAGCCTACGCGGCGGTGCCCGTAGAGCAGCGGCCCGGAATCCGTCAGCTTGAGGACGATGACCAGCGCGAGGATCAGCGGCGCCAGCAGCAGCAGGCCCAAGACCGCCAACGTGACATCCAGGCCCCGCTTGGCCATGCCACCCACAGGAGCGGCTTGGTTGGAAGATGCATCAGACCGAAACCTGAATGTCGGGTCCCGCAGGACAGACATGGATTTACGAAGGGGAGGGGTAACCTGCGGAACGCGAACAGCTCGCATCGTGACGACTTCCTGATAGTGCCAACATCTCTCAAGTGCGGCACAAGGGGCAAATCTCCGGAAAGTTCCTTAAAATTTTACAGACTATGCTTTTAGGTAGGCTTCGGTCGAGAGTATCTTCAGAAATACAAGCAGCGCGAGTAAATTGGACCAACAAAAACCGTGTAATAAACATGATTGATGCAGCTTATGATTGAGTAAAATCAACGATGTGCCGACCAATCAGCAGAACTCTGGCGGATGTATCCGCAACGACGACATCCCATTCCCGACGGACATTGCAGTCCCGCCTTGGGTAGTTCTGGCTTCGCGCGTGCGCATACACAGGGTGGGGTGATTTAGGGACTGGTGCGCGTCGATCAGCAGCAGTTCCGCGGTGATGCAGATCATGTTTTGTCGTGACAGCACGCCTTGGCGAACAGTGCCGCTCCGACCGACCGACGCGACGTGCAGTGATGTGCGGTCTTGACCCAGGATGAGGATCTCTGTCGCCGGGCCGGGCAGGGGTGCGCCTGTGGCGAACTGGGTGCCGACAAGGCTGCCAAGGTTTTGGACCGGTGTACGGGTCTGCATCATCGCGGCGATCATGGGAACGAGGTCCAGATTCGGACGCAGGCGCACATGGCGCGCGGGCAGGCCACCGGGCAGCCGTCGGCGCGTCGGAACGGGGCGGAGCAGGGCAAAGCCCGTCTCGGCGTCCGGCAGGCGGCGGAAGATGGCGCCGTCCAACTGCCATCCCGTGATCCAGGCGTCGCGGGACAGGTGCGTGGCCTCGGGGCGCAGATGCCCCATGTGCAGGACGCTCGCAGCATCGGTCCAGAGCCCATGTGCGTGGATGTTACCCCCCTGGCCCAGATGCAGGCCCGCGCTGATGATGCGGGCGCCTGGACCAAGGGTGCGGGTGTCGCTGTGAAAGGCCACACGACCGTCAGTCGGCACGCCGCGGGCGATCTGGGTCAGGGCATGGATGCCCGCACCGTGGGACAGCGGCGCCACCACCAGCGACGCGTCCTGTTCCGTGGTGCCGGGCAGCAGGTCGCACAGGTGGTTAGTAACGACGAAGGCCATCTGGCCGTGGGTAAGCACAGCAGCCTTGGGATGCCCCGTCGTTCCCGACGTGTAGAAGAACTAGGCCGGATCGTCGCGGGCCATCGCGGCCTCGGGCGGCATCCGGCCCATGTTGCGCGCAATCAGCGCGTCGTGGTCGGGGCCCAGGGGCGATACGCCGATGGGGATGATCGCCGGAATGTGGACCGCGCAGGCCGCCGCGTGGTCGGGGAATTGCGCGCCGCAGAAAATGGCCTTCGCACCCGATGACTGCGCCAGATAGGCCAGATCATCGGGAGACAGGCGGAAGTTGGCGGGCACCCAGACCGCGCCGATGCGCCAGCAGGCGAACATCGTCTCCAGCATCTGCAGGCAGTTGGCTGATTGCACCAGCACCCGGTCGCCCTCGGTGATCCCATAATCCTGGGTCAGCGCATGGGCCAGCGCGCCCACGCGGGCCTGCATCTCGGCCCAGGTGGTAACGTGATCGCCGTGGATCAGGGCAGGCGGCGTGCGTTCTGGGTCAGGAAATGTCCCAGGTTCATCACCCGGTCGGAAACGGGGGTCATCGTACCCGCTCCAAGATCGAGACATAGTTCGTCACCGCAGCCCCTCCCATGTTGAAGACCCCCGCCATGGTCGCGCCCGGCAGCTGCATGTCGCCCGCGTCGCCGGTCAGCGGCGGGGGTAACGGAGTGATCCACATGGGGCTTTTGAACATCATCCGACGCATGCACTTGCGCGAGAAGCTGTCGATCCGCGAGATCGCTCGGCGCACGGGTCTTTCGCGCAATACCGTGTCAAAGCATCTGGCGGCGAACACGATCGAGCCAAAGTTTGCGGCGCCGGAACGTCCAAGCAAGCTTGACCCCTTCTCGGAGAAGCTGGCCGGCTGGCTGAAGACGGAGATCGGCAAGCCGCGCAAGCAGCGACGAACGCTGAAGCAGATGCACGCCGATCTGGTCAAGCTCGGCTTCACCGGATCCTACAACCGCGTGGCCGCCTTTTCGCGGGACTGGCGCGCGGACCGTCAGCGTGAGCAGCAGACGGCAGGACGGGGGACCTTTGTCCCCTTGTCCTTCAGTCCGGGCGAGGCCTTCCAGTTCGACTGGAGCGACGACTTCGCCATTTTGGGTGGAGAGCGTGACCCATGCTTCAGATGGCCCACATCAAGCTGTCGCACAGCCGGGCCTTTTTGCTGCGCGCCTATCTGCTGCAGACCCACGAGATGCTGTTTGACGCCCACTGGCACGGGTTCCGGGTTTTTGGTGGCGTGCCTGCCCGGGGCATCTACGACAACATGAAGACGGCAGTGGATCGTGTCGGCCGCGGCAAGGAACGAGAGGTCAACATGCGCTTCCTCGCCATGACGAACCACTACGTCTTCGAGCCCGAGTTCTACAATCCGGCAGCGGGTTGGGAGAAAGGGCAGGTCGAGAAGAACGTGCGGGACTCCCGTCACCAGTTGCTTCATGGAATGCCTGACTTCGCAGACCTCGCCGCGTTGAATGTCTGGCTGGAACAGCATTGTCTGGAGCTGTGGAAAAGCACGGCGCATGGGACGCGGCCTGGCACGATCGCTGATATCTGGGCCGAAGAACGGGCTGCCTTGATGCCGTTGCCGGTGGCCTTTGACGGCTTCATCGAGCTGAGCAAGCGCGTCTCGCCCACCTGCCTGATCAGTTTCGAGCGCAATCGCTATAGCGTTCCCGCGTCATTCGCCAACCGTCCCATCAGCTTGCGGATCTATCCGGACCGACTTGTCGTGGCGGCCGAGGGTAACATCCTGTGCGAGCATCCTCGCGTGATTCAACGCAGCCACCAGCTGCCGCCGCGGACGATCTACGATTGGCGGCACTACCTGGCTGTCCTTCAGCGCAAGCCCGGAGCGCTTCGGAATGGCGCACCTTTCCTGGAATTGCCGCCTGCCTTCAGGCAACTACAGGGCCAAATGATACGCAAGCCGGGCGGCGATCGTGAGATGGTCGATATCCTCGCCCTGGTTCTGCAGCATGACGAGCAGGCCGTGCTGACGGCGGTGGAGCTGGCCCTGGCCGAGGGCGTGGCGACCAAGACCCATGTACTGAATCTCCTGCACCGCTTGATCGATGGGAAGGTGGTTGGCGGGCCGCCCCTGGATACCCCGCAGGCGCTGGCCCTGCGGCGCGAGCCATCGGCCAATGTCGAGCGCTACGACAGTCTGCGCAGCCAGACCGAAGGTGGCCGTCATGCGTCATGATCCCGCCAGCGGTGCCATCGTCATCATGCTCCGCAGTCTGAAGATGCATGGGATGGCGCAGTCGGTCACTGACCTCATCGAACAGGGGGCGCCTGCTTTTGACGCTGCTGTGCCGATCCTGGCTCAGTTGCTGAAAGCGGAGCTGGCCGAGCGCGAGGTCCGTTCCATTGCCTATCACATGAAGGCGGCGCGCTTCCCCGCCTACAAGGACCTCTCGGGGTTCGACTTCGCCGCCAGCGAGATCAATGAAGCGACTGTGCGTCAGCTGCACTGCGGCGAGTTCATGGAGGGTGCGCAGAATGTTGTGCTGATCGGTGGCCCAGGGACCGGAAAGACCCATGTGGCGACGGCATTGGGCATTCAGTCCATCGAACAGCACCGCCGGCGGGTCCGCTTCTTCTCGACTATCGAACTGGTCAATGCCCTCGAGCAGGAGAAGACAAGGGGGAAGGCCGGACAGATTGCCGAAAGTCTCAGCCGCCTCGATCTCGTGATCCTGGACGAGCTGGGCTATCTGCCCTTCAGTGCATCAGGCGGCGCTTTGCTCGTAAGCGCGACGTCGCGGCCCTATGCGGTGAGGCTTGACGGCTGTGCGTGCCGCCAGGGCATGAGGTCTTCGATGCGGGATTTGGGGTGTCCGTCGAGGATGGCGCGGAGGGTGTCGGCGAGATAGTCGACGGGGTTCACGCCGGCCATTTTGCAGGTGGCGACGAGCGAGGCGAGCATGGCCCAGTTCTCGGCGCCGACCTCGTTGCCGGCGAAGAGGGCGTTCTTGCGGGTCAGCGCGATCGGACGGATCTGGTTTTCGACCGGGTTGGTGTCGAGCTCGAGGGTGCCGTCGTCGAGGAAGCGGATCAGGCCGGGCCAATGCGCGAGGGTATAGCGGATATCCTCGGCCAGAAGGGATTTCTGCGGGATGCGCGACAGCTGAGTTCCAAGCCAGGGCTTGAGCGCGGCGATGATCGGGGCGGCCTGGGCGCTCCGGACGGCGAGACGGTCGGCGGGAGCCTGGCCGCGCACGGTCTTCTCGATCTGATACAGCAATGCGATCTGGCGCAGCATCTCCTCGGCGATGGGCGAGCCCTCGCTTTCAAAGCGCTTCACGAAGCGACGGCGGACATGGGTCCAGCAATTGACCAACTGCCACGGCCCCTCATCGCGCGTGATCTCGGTCAGCGCGTTGTAGGACTGGTAGGCGTCACATTGCAGGAACCGGCCGCGGTATCCGGCGAGGAACTTTAGCGGATGCTCCCGTCCTCGGCCGGGGGCGTAGTGGAACAGCACGATGGGCGGACCGACACCGCCATGGCCGCGATCGTCGGACACGACGGCCCAGAAGTAGCCGCTCTTGGTAGCCTTCCGGCCCGGATCGAGCACCGGCGCGCGGGTCTCGTCCACGAAGATCCGGTCGGCGCTGCGCAGATGAGCCTTCATGTGGTCGATGACAGGCATCAGGTGGAAGCAGGCGCGCCCCGTCCAGTTGCCGAGTGTGCCACGGTCGAGGTGGAGACCTTGCCGCTCGAAGATCCCCGCTTGGCGGTAGAACGGAAGGTGGTCGCCGAACTTCGAGACGATGATCCACGCGATCAGCCGTTCGGTCGGCAGCCCGCCAGGGACGACATGCTCAGGGGCATGCGCCTGCACGACGGCCTGCGAGCAGCGGCGACAGGCGTATCTCGGGCGCCGCGTCACCAGCACCTGGAACTGCGCCGGGATTACGTCGAGCCGCTCGGATATATCTTCCCCGATCCGGGCCATCTCACCGCAGCCGCAGGGGCATTGGATGCTGGCGGGCTCGATCACGCGCTCGACCCTGGGCAGGTGCGCCGGCAGATGCCCGCGGTTGCGCGCGGGCTTGCGAGGTTCTTCCCCGCGCGTTTGGGCAAGCGCGGCCTCTGCCTTTTCCTGCGCGGCCGCGAGGACGCCTTGGGCCAGTTCGGCATCCTCGAGCGGCAGATTGAACTGGTCGGGTGACAGCTTCTCGGAACTCTTGCCGAAGCGCTCGCGCTGCGATGCCCGCAGGATGCCCTCCAGCCGACGATTGGCCTCCTGCACCTCCACGAGCGCCGCCTCGACCTCGGTCAGGCGGGCCTTCAGATGAGCGTTCTCACGGCTGAGGGCATCGGCATCCATGCCTCGGAGTGAATCACGCAAACGCGGTTCTGGCTAGCAAAAACAGGGAATTCCCGTGCGTCCGCCCGCTCACCCTGCGACCAGCGGACGCCGCGCCCGTTCCGGCCGCACCAGCCGCCAATCCAACCCTTCGAACAGAGCCGCCAGCTGCGCCGAGGAGATCCGCATCACTCCGTCCCGCATCTGCGGCCAGACGAACTTGCCTCCCTCAAGGCGCTTGTGAACGAGCACCATTCCGGTCTGATCCCAAACCAGCAGCTTGATCCTGTCCGCCCGTTTCGAGCGGAAGACGAAGACCGCCCCACAGAATGGATCGAGCCCGGACATCTCCTGCACCGCCAGCGCGAGGCCATCGATCCCCTTGCGGAAGTCCACCGGGCGCGTCGCCACATAGACCTTTGTTGGCCCTCCCTGACCGAGCATCATGATGTCGCCGTCCGCGCCGCCCGGATGGACCTGGTCAGCAGGATCTCATCGGCGTCGGCCCCGACGCGGATCACGACATCGCCGACAACGATCTCCACGCCGGTGGCGACCTCCGTCTCTGCCGGCATCGCCGCTGCGGGACCCTCGACGACCAACTCTGCAAACATCGGCAGGGCCGCCACGCTCTCGGGCACGACAAGCTGCCCCGTCCGCAACTTCTTCCGCCAGTCGTAGACCTGCCAGCGCGTCGTCCCGTGCTGCCGCGCGACATCCGTTACCGAGGCCCCCGGCACCAGGCTCTCCGCAGCGACCCGCGCCCGCTCCGCCTTCGTGCGCCGCCGACGCCCGCTCGGCCCCTCGATCACCTCTAGCCGAGAAACCCTGCCGTCCCCTGGGCCGTCCAAATGGACGCCCACTTTGCCGTCTCGTTCCAAACCAACACCTCCAACGCTCATGCGTACAGAAAATGGCCCGGTCAGATCAGAAGCGGCAGGAGGGGGGCCGCGTCGCGCTTACCTTTGCTCTTCCATCTGCTGAGCAAACTCTATGAGCGCACTAGCGTGGTCATCACCACGAATCTCAGCTTCAGCGAATGGGCCACGGTCTTCGGCGACGCCAAGATGACCACCGCACTGCTCGATCGCCTGACCCACCGTTGCCACATCCTGGAGACCGGAAACGACAGCTTCAGGTTCAAGGCAAGCTCAGCCGCAGCGGCCACGAAAAAGAAGGAGACAAACCATACCTTGACCCCTCTATGACCCTATATCCATAATCAGAGGTGGCTCACTTCTCGATGGAAAACCCGGCTCAGTTCTGGGTGGAAATCAACAGAACACGGTCTGATTCGAGGATGTTCGAGATCCGCCAAGATGGAACCTTGCGCGTGTGCCAGTCCATGATCGCCATGAGGTAGAGTGAGGCATGAGCCGTCACCGGTTCGAGGCCATGCCGAGCGCCACGCCGCACCGGCAGGGGGGTGATGTCCGGGCGCCAGACCTGGTTCGGACGTTCCACCGGCAACTCTCTTAGCAGATATGGATAGGTCTTGTGGCCCCATGCCGGCCTGCTGGTATTGGGTTTCTGGTAGATCGGCATCAAGCGCATCAGCCGCCGAATCCGCTTCTCGTTCACCCAGTGACCGTCGTTACGCAGCTGCCGGGTCATTTGCCGGACGCCGAAGAACGGGGTCTCCAAGGAATTGCTCGTCGATCCGCCGCATCAGGCCGAGGTTTTGTTCGGCCCGCCCTTGGGCGTGTAGGAGAAAGACGAGCGCGCGATTGAAAGCAGCTTGCACAGCGCAGCGCTGGCACGAGGGCGGTTATGGTAAAATACAGGCTGGAATTGCCGCTATCAAGCTGCACGTCCGGCTTTTGCCCCATCGTCACGCCCATCGCGTGTTGGACTCTGTCATAACACTTGACCTGCCCCGCCATGGTGGTCCCCGAGGTCCCGCTGGCAAGGCGGACCGTCTCGTGGGGGATGGTGTCGGCGACTGTCGGACTGCCGGCCACCATCGTCACCGCGGCCAGCCATGCGATAGGTCGTCTCATCACGTCGTTCGTTCCTGTTGGACCCAAGGGTTCCAGCGCGCATGGGATCGTCGGACATTGCATGTCGTGAATCATCGTCCTTATGGCCACACCAACAGTGCAGCCTGTCCGAAGGCGGACGGTGCCATGGTCCAGGACCGTCCACAGCGAGGTAAGGGGCGAAGTCTTCGGGGTCAGCGCGAACCGTGTGCTGGTCCTTGATCCAAGCCGTCGGCGCACCACGGTCCAGCGCGGCCGGCCATCGCCGCCCTATCTGGCGGACCTTCTGACAGTTCCCCGCGCCGCCCTGCGGCAGGCCTGTCGATTGAGCGATCTGCCGGCGGAGTTGACCCGCTGCGGGCAGGTGCCCCGGATGCCGAAGGTCGCGGATCAGCGGTGCGTGATCAGCGAGACACCGTCGCTGGCTGAACATGGGGCCGCTGGGGCTGTCGCGGACCAGACCTTCGGGCATCTGTCCGCCCTGCTTGCTGATGCCCCAAGCGATCTTGGGGCCAGCCTTACCGCGCCCACGGGGTGCCCCGTGTCGGGCGGGGCGGCGCAGGGTCGGGCAGTCGATCGAACTGATGCATGCGGTCCATGCCGAGCCGGTGGGCATCATTGCGATTTGTCGCAGGCTGAACTGCAGCCCCAGATCGTTGCAGCTGGCGTTTGGGGAATGCGGAGTTCCCGCGCCGCGCAACTGCTTGGCGCAGGCCCGCCTGTATCATGTCCGTGCCGATCTGCTGTCCGGGCGGACGAATGTGACCTAACCCGCCGCCGAGGCGGGCGTTGTCCACTCAGTTCGCTTTTCCCGACAGTGCCATCGCAGGTTCGGAGTGTTCCCGGCACGGACATTGACGCACCATTGACGAAAGGGGCGTGGGGCAGGCGTTCGACCGGACGCTTCGCATGACAAACTCCGGTTGCGGTTCGTCGATCTTCGAGCGCATTCGGGCGTTCGTCTGTCCGCTTTACGAAGTTCCCTTTGACGGCGCCCCGACTTTGCCCCGGCCTTTAGATCGCATCGGCGTCCTTGGCTGTGACCAGCGGGCGTAATAGAAGTCATTCCGCGCGGCAGCCGGAATGCTGCTGGGGCTAATTGAGCGGTCTTTGCTTTTGAGCATCGTGCCACGAGCAGGGTGATCGAAAGGCGGGTTCTACGGCGGCTCCTTTACGTCGCAGTGATAAAATCTGAAAACTCCTGCGGCTCGCCCCGAGGCGGCGTCTCAAACGCTGATGATTGGGACGCAGTATTGTCCGGATTGGCAGTCAGTGCCGCCTTGGGATCATGCGACCGCATAGCGGGCACCGGGGTTCGAAGTCCGTCCGGTTGCGCGGGAACAAAATGCTCCTTTGGATGGGTATACGGGTCCAATCCAAGGCAGGTGCACCATGTTGGAAACGGAAATTCTGAACCTTTCGCGACAGGACCGGGCAGGGGCGCTGTCGCCTTGGTTCGCGCGTAAATTCGCCGAACAGGTGAAGGACGGCCTGTTTCTTCCCGCGCCGGCGTTGCAGCGGGTGCAGGATCACCTGATCGGTCAATTGCAGGACTATCGCCTGCAGGCCGGGGTTGGAGCGGCGGTCCTAGGGATGTCGGGTGGCGTCGATTCGGCGCTGACCGCGGCGCTGCTCAAGGCGGCGGGCTGGCAGGTCATCGGACTGACCCTGCCCATCCATCAGGTGCCGGAGGAGACCGACCGCGGCATCGACGCCTGCAAGGCGCTGGGCCTTGAACACTTTCACCTGGATCTGTCAGCGGAGTACGACGCCATGGTGTCCGCCATGGCCCGACTGCACCCCGGCATCGCGACCGCCGATGATGACGGGGCACGCACCCGTCGGGGCAACCTGCGCGCCCGATTGCGCATGATGACGCTTTACGACCAGGCTCACCGGCTCGGGGGCCTGGTCGCCAGCACGGACAACTTTTCGGAGCTGGGGGCGGGCTTCTGGACGCTGCATGGCGATGTGGGCGATCTGGCGCCGGTGCAGGGTCTGCTCAAGTCGTGGGAGATTCCGTGGCTGGCCCGCAATAGCGGCGTCCCTGAGCACACGTGGCGCGCCAAGCCGACCGATGGGTTGGGAATAGGTGCCGGAGACGAGGCGCAGATCGGCGCGACCTATCTGGAATGGGACATCGTGGTCTTTACCCTGGATCAGGCGCGCAAGGACGGTCCCGACATGGATATGGCCGATGTCCAGCCGCGCTTGGGGACAGACGACGATCCGCATGCGCAGAGGATCGTGTCGACCGTCGTGACGCGGCTGGGACGGACCTGGTTCAGGCGCGTCAACCCCATCAATCTTGCGCATCCGAAAGCCGATCGGCTTGCGCTGATCGACCGGCTGGACGAAAGGCTGTTCCGCCCCGCCATCCTGCGCAGGCAGCGGGTGGACATCGGGTTTCCCGACGATCTGCACGCGTCCGCCGGCACGCTTTGCAAGCTGCTGGAGCGGCGTTGTTGCCGCGTGGTGACGGCGGAATCCTGCACAGGCGGCCTGCTTGCTGCAAGCATCGCGGGCGTGTCAGGCAGTTCCTCCGCGCTGGAGGGAAGCTTTGTCACCTATGCCCCGTCGATGAAGGTAAATGCGCTTGGGGTCTCCGCACAGCTGATCCAAGAGCGCACGGTCTATGACCCGCAGGTGGCCCGGCAGATGGCCACAGGTGCGCTGGATGCGGCCCCCGGCGCCGGGCTGGCGCTGGCGATCACCGGCGTGGGCGGTCCGGACGACGATCAGGGTAAGCCGGCGGGATATGTCTGCATTGCGGCCTGCCTTCGCAGGGACGCACCCGTGGTGAAGGAATGTCAGTTCGCGGGCGCGCCTGACGTCGTTCTGACCAAGGCCATCGGTGCCGCGTTGCAGTTGGGTATTTCCCTGCTTGATAGCACAGCAGGCGCGGGCGTGGATGCAGGCCAGAGCGTGTAACGGTGCGGCGTCGCGGATGCGCCTTCGCGATGCCATATCAGGCGCATCTTTAGGCGCAGCTTTTGGGCGAAGCGCTGTCTCGCACAAAGTGTTGGTTTGTTCTGAAGAACTATGGCTGTCACCAGCATTCGCGACGCTGAATCCTCGCACCATAGATTCATTCGGAACAGCCTTCTGGATACAGCGCCGGCGCGGACGCACAGCAGCGGCACCTATTTTGCGCGCCCCATTCATCGCAAAGCGGCCGAAAGCTGCTTGAATTCCAAGAATACTCATAATTTCAAAAGGCTACGATGATGGAATGCGTCATCGTCAGGTTTCAGCGAAAGGTGCGGGGCCGAGTTAGCGTACAGGTTGGGCAATGCTCAGCAGCGGCCACTGCGATGTAGGCCTAGGTCGCAAGTCTGATGCCATGTCGAAATCCGCTGCGTCTTCACGGTTTATCAAGGGCTCTTGCATAGCGTCGATCGGGCCGACGCATCAGACCACGCGGATCGGCGCATGCGCGTCGACAGGCACTCCTTCGGCAACAAGCGCAGGTCAGGCTTGAAGGAGACCGCCTTGTCACTCATCACGGACGCTCATTTCGGCGCGAACATCATCTTGACGCGGGACAGTCTGAAGGATGGCCAGCCCTTTGCCGAAACCCTCAAGGAAATCGACTTCTCGGGGTTTCGCTATCCCGGCGGCGGCGTGACCGAGGATCAGACCTGGGCGAATGGCGGACTGGCGCGGATGTTCGGCGATCCGATCGAACCCGGCAGCGAAAACTATGTCATGACCATCAACGAAGCGTTGGAATATGCGTCCTTGACCGGCAAGGCGATGACCGTGGTCGTGCCGACCTTCCAGTTCTATGACAAGCAGGGGGGCGTCTTCGATCACTCGGGGTTCGACCGCTATGTCGACAGGCTGGAGACGGCGTTGAAGGCGTTTCCCGACGCCGTGGTCAGGGACCTGGAAATCGGCAACGAATACTGGGGCAGCAAGGCCTGGGGCAGCCTGACGGGCCATCAATACGGCGCGATCGCCAATGCGCAGATCCCCAAGCTCAACGACATGATCGAACGGCTGTCGGACGACATGTCCGACTGGCATGCCCCAGGCCTGGGCGTTCAGGCAGGGGTCCAGTGGCGCGCGACGCAGGGCGCGGACAGCAGATGGACCGCGGACGGGCCGCAGGAGTCCACGGACATCATCTCCAAGATCTCGCTGGAACATCGCGGAATGATCGACACGGTCTTTCAGCACAGCTACCCGGATGCCAGCACGATCACCCAGAACCTGAACTGGGCGATCCGCCCGATGGAGGTCTTTGAGCGGTTCGAGGGGTTCTCCAGCGATCTGAAGTTCTCGCTCTCGGAATTCAACATCGGCGCGAACACGGCCGTCGGCATCGACCAAGGTGCGGCGTGGATCGACGCGTTCTCAAAGGCGGTGGATCTTGGCGTTGATTCGATCGACCATTGGGGCATCACCTATGACTGGTTGTCGAACAAGTTCTATGACACCCGGTTTCCCACGGCGGAGAGCGACGGCGGACAGATCGTCGCGATCGCAACGCCGATGGGGCAGATCTACGACATCGCGCAAAGCCATCTGGTCGGAAAGACCACCATGACCGATGCCAATGCCCTGCAGGACATCGCTGTGACCGACGGGATCGGCGCCTCCGGTTTCGCGGATGACAACCAGAAGATCGTCTTCCTGCACAATCCGACCAACGGGTCGGGCAGGGTCGATCTTGGGGGCATCGCTGACGGGATGCACGTCTCTGTCCGGACGCTGACGCCTGCGGATTCGCCGCATTCACCTTGGTTCGACGAATCTGCACGCACGGTGACGGGCGCGAACGGCATTGCCGACGCGCGGGCCGACATGAACGTCGTTTCCGGCCCCGGCGTTCAGGATCGCCACGATCTGAGACCGGGAGAAATGCTGGTCGTCGTGGTCTCCGATCCTCGCCGCGACCTGGTCATCGAGGGGGCGCATAACGTCACCGATCCGGCCACCGGGATGGTCGACGACCTGATCGTCGGCGGGCTGGGTCACGACATCCTGCGCGGCCATGTCGGCGATGATACGATAGAAGGGGGCGGCGGCAAAAATGTCCTGTCCGGCGGCAGGGGGGACGACGTTCTTGTGGCATCGGATCAGGGCGACGTGATCTTCGCGGATGGCGGCGACGACACCGTGACAGGCGGCGACGGCGACGACATGATCGTGGCCAGCAGCGACGACCCGCGGGATCACAGCGTCCTTGAAGGCGGCGGCGGACGAAACCTGTTCCTGGTCGGCAATGGCGGCGATGCGTCCGTCCTGGATTTTTCGACCCTGGACCATATCGGCTTTGGCGGAGCCTTCGCCGATGCGGGGGCACTTCGCGACGCATCGCAGGTGATCGACAGCGACATCGTGGTTGGGCTCCCCGACGGAAGCCAGGTCATTCTTGCCGGTCAGGCCGAGCGGATCGACATGCTTCACGAACAGGTCCTTGATTTCATGGACCATGATCGGATCGTCGAGGTGACGGACAGTTATCTGAACGGGCTGACGCATGACCAAGTTGTCGAGGTCTTTCGCCAGGGGGAGGGACACTTCGATCAGCCGGACCAGCAGGGTACGTCGATCTACTTCGACGAGCTGGAAGCGACGATGGCTCGTCTGGAACTGCGAGAGGATGACGAGGGTCTTCCGGACGACGACCTGCCCGTCCGACCGGTCGACGAAGACGACCTGCCCTACGTTCCGCCGGTTGCCGACGATCCCCACACCCCCGACCCGGACGATCCCTACGCAGATCAGGATGAGGAATCCGCCTCTGGCGGCGCCTGTTTCGTCGCAACGTCCGCCTATGGAAATCCCTGGCATCCCGACGTCGTTGCGTTGCGCGCGTTCCGCGACAACCACCTGATCAAGACGGGGGCCGGTCGCTTGTTTGTGAGGGTCTACTGGATCATCGGACCGAAGCTAGCGGCCCGCACACGGCCCGACCAATTTCATGCACGCGCCGTCCGGTCGACGCTTTCTCGGTTTGTCGCATTGCTGAGGTCGACCGATCTGACCGCTGGAAAATGATTAGTAGGGTGGGTCGCAATGACCTGCCGGGTTGAGCAATCGCTCGACGCGCGGAGCTTTCATCTCGCGCAGCGGGGCGGGCGATTGCGGTGGTGACGGCCAGCGCGTAGTCAGGCGGGGTCTGGTAATCCGAGGCCGAATGCGGGCGCTCGGTGTTGTAGTCGGCGGCCCGGTCAGCGATCACAACAGGCGCATGAGCCAGGTCGCGGAACATGGTATCATTGAGCAGCTCATCGCGCATCCGACCGTTGAAACTCTCGACGAAGCCGTTTTGCATCGGCTTTCCCGGCGCGATGCAGTGCCACTCGATCCGATGCTGGGAACACCACCGCAGGATGGCGGTCGATGTTAGTTCGGTGCCGTTGTATGAGACAATCGTTCCAAGCTTCCCTTGACGCTCGATTCGAGCCGATTGCTCTCGTGCGACGCGCCGTCCGGATATCGAAGTATCCGGGATCGCCGCGAGCGCACGGATTGAGTTGCCCCCCCGAAAGCTGGGCACTGACGTAAGCTCTGTTTTTGCTGTCTGCTGATCTTCATCACGAGGGAGATCGACGATGTCGAAACGAAAGCGGCACACCCCTGGGTTCAAGGCGAAGGTGGCCCTTGAGGTGCTGAAAGGCGAGGGGACCGTGTCGGAGCTGGCGAGCCGGTTCGGCGTGCATCCGACGATGATCGATCAATGGAAACGCGCGTTGCTCGATGGCGCGCCCGGTGTCTTTGAACGCGGTGGCCGCAAGGCGCCGGTGATCGATGAGGATCAGGTCCGGGATCTGCATGCCAAGCGCGGAGAACTGGCGGTGGCCGACTCTTTTTTGGAACGAAAGCTGAAGCCCTGGGGCGGGAAGTGATGAGGCATTGGAACGCCATTGGTCCGAGAGACGATACCGAACGGCATGGTCGAACGCGACCATCCGGACCTGTCGATCGGCCGGCAGTGCGCTCTGCTACAGGTCCCTCGTTCGTCGTTTTACCATATGCCGCAGGGTGAGACGGACCAGAACCTCGCGTTCGCCATGGACCTCGAACCAGGGGCGGCCACATGGCGCACTGCGGTTGATCGACGTGCGGTTCCTCGACACGCCTTTCCTTGGCGTCCGTCAGATGACCTGGCACCTGCGCAGTTGCAGGGACCGGGGCCCCAGTGGGGCCGCGCAAGCCCGAAAACGGCCACAAGGTGAACGAAAAGCGCATACGTCGGCTTATGCGCCTTATGGGTCTGATGCCGATCCACCAGAAGCCCAACACCAGCCGGCCAACGAAGGGACGCAAGACCTACCCCCTATCTGGCTCGCGCGGCCTGCGTGTGGCCCGGCCAAATCAGGTCTGGTGTGTGGACATCACCTATCTGCCGATGCGTCGCGGCGCTCGGCATGGCCTCGGACCGGTGGCGGCTCATGCCTCGCTCTCCCTGGTGGCGATCATGGACTGTCACACCCGCATGGTCTTGGCGTGGCGGATCTCGAACATCGAGCCATGGTCCGCCACTGGTCCGAGGACCATGGCGAGGGGACGCCGACTTCTGCGTCGAGGCGCTGAACGAGGCCATCTATCGGTTCGGACCGCCGGACATCATGACCATGGAGCATGGTCGCGCCATCGGTCCAAGCGGCCAGTGGTCTGCTCACTGACAGGAGAAGCAACGCAACCCGATCAGCAGGAGCAGATCAGAGCTTAAAAAGCGCCAGATCCTGTCAAAAGAATGGAGAGCACATCAGTGAAGGAAAAATTCCGTAGCAGATCAGCAACCCTGGCCCGCCATATTTAACGTGTTGAACGTATTATCTCGGCGGTAAGGAAGTTGCGGCAGCATTTAACGATCAGTGGAAGATGAACTTAGCAATATCAATTCATACGGTCGACGATGGAAATGCATCCCGATCGAAGCCACGCACAAGGCTGCAAGCCGTGCTTCCTGAATGCGTTTAGCTCTTCCTGTAATCCTTCAGCAGCCGTATCGCCTGATCGACCTTGGACTCTATCAGCTTGTCCAGAAAGGCGGGCGCCGACATGGCGGACCTGCTTTTCATCGGAGGCACGTGCTTTGCGGCCTTCGATTTTGTGTCTGATTTGGGTCGCGCGCGCGTGGTGTTCTTTCGGATCGTCGCCATTGATCAAGCCTTGGTCTGTGCAGCGTCTGAACCGGAACCCCCGCCTGATGTTCCAGGAGAAGGATTTTAATCTGAACCGGAGCGGGAGGAACGTCGAGCTGACGGTTATTGCGTTCCGCACCGCCGCCCTGACTTGCATCTTGTCGCGACGTTGCTTTCTCTCCTGTTACCCACCACGGCCTGTAGGTAGGCCGTTCTATTAGGAACCTCAGATCGGGTGCACTTCCAAGCGTGGCTTGATCCGCCATCGCATATTTTTCCCGTGAAAGCGTACCTGTTATCGAATGCTTTTCATTGGCCTGTACGTACCTCCACAAGATGAACACCTGATGCGTTCCACGAGATTGATTATGGCCTGCAATCTGAAGTTGGCGCTTGTCGGCATGTTTCGGAACGCGTTGAGAGCGTCACGACCGGGGTGTTACACCGGTCCCAACGCTTCGGCGCATCGCAACAGCTGATTGCCCATTGCCAAGGTACCTGTACCCGAAAATGGTATGCTCCTCGCAGTCATCACGATTTGATAGTTTCGGCCTGAATCAACAGTGAATATTTGATGCAATCGGCCGGATGGTGCCAATGCTAATTAAGTTCAGCCACAGACTGACTGTCGACCGAAGTTTGGATAGCTAAAATCAGTTCTCCGTAAATTAATCTGCAATTGATGCGGCCGCTGCCCGAATAGTTTGCAATATCTTAGGCCAGAGCGCGGCACGCTGAGACTGCTTACAATAGAGCGACAAATAATTTGCAAAACGTACGACAGTTTCGATTTTTGGAGCAACGTCCTTCCAATGACGTCCGACACGTCGCTTTAGGATAGACAAAGCGATCACAATTGATCGCAGTGTCGTGGGTGTCTTGACCTTACAACGGTGGGAAGCGCTACCTAGCAACGCGGTGATGGAGAATACCGCGAAATGAATGAACGGTTGAGTGAGGTGCGGGTTATAGGGCCGCGCGCTACCTGGGTGATTGATGATCGATCGTGAATTGCGCGACCGGTTCGTGGCCGCGGGCGTGCCCGAAACCCAGGTTGATCCCATCCTCTCCTATTTCGACCTTTATGGTGGGGCTGCCGAAATCACCTCAGAGGAAGAATATCGGAATGCGGCTGCCATTTATCTGACGCTGGATGGACATCTGGCGCCTGACGATGCGCACAGCGCCGTTGCCCGCTATGTCATCCATCTTGGGGTGCGGTTGGCTGAGTGGGATGGCAAGCACACCGTACCAAGCGTCCTGCGGTGACCATAAAGCCCATGGGCGCCGTCGCTTCGTCGTCTGATGCATGGTAACGATTTCGCCATCACCGGCGCAAATGTGCCGAAAAATACAATCGTGAGTTGATTGGTTAACGGTGTCTTGCTACGCCGAACCTTCGCGGCGCTGGTCGAGCAAAGCCGACCACCGACTGACAACAACCCGATTGCAAAGGTTGCACGCTTGCCTGTCCAAACTCCGCACCCCCCTGCAATCCGCAGACATGCGCCACGGCGACAGCCCTCCATGACGCAGACTGCCGGGCAGTTCCGGGAAAGGCCGCATTCGCGGACCCGTCTGCCCCTTCGTACCTAGTGCACATTCATGTCTGAGCCGACACCGCGATCCGCGGTGTCTCTTCATCATGCCCGGACCATGGGCTGGACACAGGACACATCATGCCGACGACCTTCAACTGGATCTCTCTTGGAACGCCCCGCAACGCCACCGGCGGCATCGTCACGGTCGACCCGTCAGAGATAATTGCCGGCGCAGAAAACGCATCCAGCCTCCTGACCGCCGCGTCCGGTTCGGGGCCCCGGGTGTTCGGTTCGCAAGGCGCGCCGCTCTACAACAGCATCACCTCTGCAACAATGATCAATCGCAGCGGCAGCGACAATGCGCTGGACACGGATACGGCCGTCGGCACATTGGCGGATCGCTTTACGACCAACATTGGCGCCGGAGTCCAGACCTTCAACTTTGACGCCTTGGTCAATTACAACGGCACCGTGACCTATGCGGATGGATCGACCGCGTCGAACGTGACGCTGCTGGTGGTGCAGGCGGAAACGGGCGAACTGTTTCTTGCGCCGCCGCCGGCCACGGGTTCGAACGCGGCGTTGACGCTCAAGCCGATCCAGTCGATCCGGCTGGATTCGGTGGCGAATAATGACGTCAACTTGTTGATCGACCGCCAGCTTGGGATATTCGACGATGGATTTGTCGATGGCACGGCCGGCGCCGACGTGATCGGTCCCAGTTATGTAGAGCCTGCCGCCGGCGGCTCCGACCGGATCGACGGCAATGACGGGCTGACCAGCGCGGGCACCAATTTCAACGATGACCGTATCCGCGCGGGCGCGGGCAACGACACCATCGACGGCGGTCTTGGAAACGATCTGATCGACGCGGGCGAGGGCAACGACCTGGTCAACCTGACGGGGGTGTTCGGCAACGACACCATCACCGGCGGCGCGGGCAGCGACACGCTGTCCGGGGCGACGCTGACGGCCGCGTCCACCGTCACATTCAACGGCGGCTCCGGCACCTTTGCCAGCGGAGGCAGCACGGCCAGCTTCAACACCATCGAGGCCGTCACCACCGGCGCCGGCACCGATACGGTCACCATCAGCGGGACCGCCGCGGGAAGCTTTGCCACGGGCGCCGGGGCGGACACGATCACCGCGGGCGGTTCCGGCGCGGATACCATCAATGCGGGCGACGGCGACGACCTGATCAACTTGACCGGGACGTTCGGCAGCGACAACATCACCGGTGGCGCCGGCAGCGACACGCTGTCAGGGGCCACGCTGACTGGCGCGTCCACGGTCACGTTCACCAACGGCACCGGCACCTTTGCCAATGGTGGCAGCACGGCCAGCTTCAATACCATCGAGGCGATCACCACCGGCGTGGGGGCCGATACGGTTAACGCGGCCACCAACACCTCGGCCGCCAGCTTCGCCCTGGGTGCGGGAAATGACAGCTTTATCGGCGGCCTTGGTGCCGAGACGATCGATGGCGGGGCGGGCGACGACACGATCGTCTCGGGTGGCGGTGCGGATGTCGTCAACGCGGGGGACGGGCAGGACCTTGTCGATGCAGGTGAGGGCAACGACTATGTCGATGCAGGGGCCGGAAACGACACCGTCGCCGGCGGTGCGGGCAACGACACCCTGCTGGGTGGCACGGGCGACGACCAGCTGAGCGGCGGCAGCGGCGACGATAGCCTGCTGGGGGGCGCCGGCAACGACGTTCTTCTGGGTGGCGACGGAAATGACTATCTGGACGGCGGCCCTGGCGCCGACACCTTGACCGGTGGCGCGGGCAACGACGTCTTCGTCGTGTCGAACGGCGATCTCATCACCGACTTCACGACCGGCGACCCGGCCAACAACGACAGCGTGGATCTGACGGCCTTCTACAACGATGACAACCTGGCGATCATCAATGCGCAGCGGGTGTCGGCGGGGCTGACACCCTACAACTCCGCCTTGGGCTGGCTCAGGGCGGACCAGGCCGATGACGGGGTGCTGAACAGCATCCGGACCGATGCGGGCTTTGCCGAAAACGTCACGCTGAGGATCCAGAACGGCGGAACGGCGGTGACGGCGGCGCAGCTGACCGAAGGCTCGACCTCTGTGCTGTGCTTCGGGTCGGACGCGCTGATCCAGACGGTGGACGGTCCCGTGCCGGCCGGTGCGCTGAAGGTGGGCGACATGGTCATGACCCGCGACAACGGCGCGCAGCCCATCCGCTGGGTCGGTCAGCGCGTCATCGATGCGGCCGCCTTGGCGGACCGGCCCGCACTTGCGCCCATCCGCATCCGCGCCGGCGCCCTGGGCCAGGCATTGCCCAGCAGCGACCTGATCGTCTCGCCACAGCACCGCATCCTGGTGCGATCGAAGATCGCCACGCGCATGGTTGGCGCGCCCGAGGTCCTGGTCGCCGCCAAGCAGTTGATGGCCGCCGACGGCATCGACGTGGCGGACGATCTGGCCGAGGTGACCTATGTCCACTTCCTGTTCGACGACCACCAGATCGTCCTGTCCAACGGGGCGGAGACCGAGTCGCTTCACACCGGACAGGAGGCGCTGAAGGCGGTCCCCGTCGAGGCGCGTGCCGAAATCCTGGCCCTGTTCCCGGATCTGGCCGATGGAACGTCGCGTGCGGCCGTGCGCCCCATGCTGACCGGGCGGCTGGGACGAAAGCTAGCGGAACGCCATGCCCGCAACAGAAAGGCGCTGGTCGCCTGAAGATCGGAAAGCCGTGCCGATTCTTGGCCCGCCTTTTGCCCAACTTGAGGGGTAGGTTTGCATAGTCGCCGCCGGGCGTGGCGTCGGCCCGCGGGGCAGGGTTGTCTGACCAGGGACGTGGCTGCACTGTAATCGTGGTATCTGGTCAGGCGAACCGGAGGGCATCCGATCGTCAATGCATCGCGGCCGAACTGACGCTGCGAAGCGGTTGCATCGTGCCGGCAGATGTCCGACGATAGCGGCGTCGTCTGACGTGACGCGGCGGCTTTGGTGGCGAGGATTTGCATGACCCGGTTCGATCGGCCTTTCGGGACCATGCCCGACGTACATCTTCATGATCGACGCGGGGCGGGTCGCGGTCTGCCGACGTCCGGGATCGATCTGCAGGCTGCCAGGCCAGCCTTCGGCCATGCCGATCAGGTTCCCGTGGGCAGCTTTCGCTTCGTCGCGCTGGACGTCGAGACGGCGTGCAGCGACGCGGCAAGCATCTGTCAGATCGGCTTGGCCTGCGTGCAGCCGGATGGCGAAATCCAGACGTTTTCGATGCTGGTCAACCCCAGGTCGCGATTCGACTCGTTCAACATTCGTCTGCACGGCATCGGTCCGGACCATGTGGCGCAGGCCCCCGGCTTTGCCGAGGCGCTGGAGATGCTGCTGCCTCTGCTGACGCGCCATCAGCTTGTGCAGCACAGCAATTTTGACAAGCAGGCGATGAATGCCGCCTGCCGGACCTGCGGCCTGAACGTTCCCGATCTGCGCTGGCCAGCGGCAGCGCTGCGTCGGGTCGCGGCAGGCGGTCGATCAGCGTGGCGCCGGAATCGGCCAGCAGGTGATTGACCTGCCCGGCGGAAAAGAAGCCCGGCACCGGCACCACGCGGCACCCGGCCAAAGTCGCGGCCAGATCGGCGATGACATAGTCCAGCCCGACAAGGCGCAGACCGACCGTCCGGGGCCCGCCCGCGAAACCGGCGGCCGCATGACCGACGGCACGGGCAAGGCCCGCCCAGCTGATCGTGCGGTCACCGTCACGGAACGCGATGGCGTCGGGCCGCTGGCGGGCATGGCGGGCGAGGGCGTCGAAGATCGGGATCATCGGGGGGAGACCTTGCTGAAGCTGCGGGAGGGGCGGGGCATGAAGCGCAGCGGTTCGGACCGTTCGGCCAGCGCGCAGACCCAGGGGTTCGTGTCGTAGTAGCGGCCCCAGCAGGCCGCATCGGGCAGGCATTCCGCCCGCGCCGGTGCCAGCGCCAGCAGCGGCACGCCGGTACGCTGCAGCATCGCGACCAGGGCGGTCGTGGCCGTGAACAGGCCCCAGCTTTTGCCCTGCAGGCGGCCCTCGGCGGCGATGGCCTCGATCAGGGGCAGGGTGGCGATGGGGCGGGGGCAGGCCATCGACACGACCTCCAGGATGTCGTCGTCGTGAACCGCGCGGCCGCTGCGTTCGGACAGCAGCTGCGCCACCGGCCGGTCCAGATAGACCTGTGAAAAGAACCCCGCCGCCGCATCGCGCAGGCCCGCCGCCCCCAGCACCGCGCCCGAGGCCGACCGCGCCACCGCCAGGGGAACCGCGGACAGGGTCATGCGGGCGTCGAAGGCGTCATGGAAATGGCCTTCGATCATCAGGGCCGCGGCCTGCCAGCCGGGGTCCAGGGGCTGCAGGATCTGCATGTGCATGGCGTCGTCGGACAGGTGGCGCAGTGCATGCATGGTGGGGCCTTTGCGTGGTTCGTGCCCCTGATCTGACGGGCAAAGCTTGCAGCAGGCTTACAGACAGGGAAGCCATCATCACGACGCCGTGATGCGTTCTTTTCCGTTGATCCGGCTCCCCCGTCCCGCCATGTCTTGGCGGAACGAAGGGAAATCGGATGCGTGTGCTGCTGATCGAAGACGAGGCCGATATCGCCGATGCGCTGGTCCGGTACCTGCGGGCGCAGGGTCATGCGGTCGATCACGCGCCGGACCTGGACACCGCGCGCGCGGCCTTGGAGGTTGCGGGCTTTGACGCGATCCTGCTGGACCTGGCGCTGCCGGACGGGTCCGGGCTGGTGCTTCTGCGCGAACAGCGCCATCGCGGCAACCGCGTGCCGGTGATCATCGCCACCGCGCGCGACCAGATCACCGAACGCATCGCCGGGCTGGATGCGGGCGCGGACGATTACGTCGTCAAACCCTATGACCTGGCCGAGATCGAGGCGCGTCTGCGCGCCAATGCCCGCCGTGCATCGGGCGATCCGGCGACGGAAAGCCGGCTCGGCGGGCTGCGGGTGGACCGCGCCGGAGCCCGCCTGTTCAAGGACGAGACCGAGATCCGCCTGACCTCGCGCGAATGGGCGCTGTTCGACGCACTGCTGTCCGCGCGGGGCAGGGTGCTGTCCAAGCAGGCGCTGGAGGATCGCCTCTATGCCTTCGACGACGCCATCGAGGGGAACGCGGTCGAAGTCTATGTCTCGCGGCTGCGGGGTAAGCTGGGGGCCGATGCGATCCAGACGCGGCGCGGCCTGGGATACCTGATCCCGTGACGCGGCCCTGGTCCCTGCGCGGCAGGCTGGTGCGCCGGGTCGTGCTGGGGGCCTGCGCCGCGTGGCTGGCGGGGGTGGCGCTGGCCGCGACGGTGATCTCTCACGAGATGTCCGAGCTGATGGATGACAGCCTGGAGGCATCGGCCCGGCTGTCGCTGTCGCTGTACCGTGGCGCGGGTCAGGTCGGGACACTGGCCCCGGGCGACAGCGCGATCCGCATCATTGACGGGGGCGTGTCGGTGACCGACGCGCCCTGGGCGCCGGTCACCGCCGATGGCGGCCAGGACCTGCCCGGCTGGCGGGTGTTCCGCCTGGCCGATCCGGCGGGCGATCTGGTCGTCGAGGTCGGCCACACAACCGCCTGGCGCCGCGACGAGCTGCGCGAAAGCCTGACCTGGCTGGTGGGGCTGATGCTGCCGGTCCTGCTGGCCGCGCCTTTGGCGATCCGCGGGGCGGTCGGGTCGGCGCTGCGGCCCGCGACGCGCTTCGCGGGCGAATTGCGTCGGCGGTCGGCCCAGGACCTGTCCCCCGTCGCGACCCCGGACCTGCCGATCGAACTGGCCCCGATCCCGCGGGCGTTGAACGGCTATCTGGATACGATCCGCGCCCGGATCGATGCGGAACGCCAGTTCGCCACCAATGCCGCGCACGAGTTGCGCACGCCCATCGCCGCCGCGTCCGGCCAGGCGCAGCTGATCGCGGCGGGGCTGGCCGACGACGCGGCGGCGGGGCGGCTGGCCGGCGCGCTGGGGCGCATGGGCCACCTGGTCGAACGCCTGCTGCAGCTGTCGCGGGCCGAGGCGGGGGCGATGGGCGCGGGCCCGTGCGACCTGATCCGCGTGGCGCGGATGGTCATCGACGACATCGGCCAGCCGGTGATGTTCGACGACGGAGAGATGACGCAGGCCCCGGTGGCCGTCGATCCCGACGCGCTGGCGCTGATCCTGCGCAACCTGTTGCGCAACGCGGTCGACCACGGGACGGGGAACCTGCGGGTGCTGATTTCGGCGGGGCCGGCGTTGACGGTCAGCAATGCGGTCGGGCCGGGCGCGGCCTTTCGCCATGCGACCTTCGACAAGGGCGCGGGGTCGCAGGGTGCCAGGCTGGGCCTGGCCATCGTGACGCGCATGGCCGCGGCCCACGGGATTGCGATGCGCTATGCGATGACCGACGCGCGCGCCCGCGTCACACTGGAGTTCGGGCCGGGGCCGGATGCCTGACGCCGCGCCCGGCGATGCGCATCAAGCGACCTTTTGTCTTTCGCGCGGGTCGGGCATATGCTGGCCCGATGGATCAGGGACAGACAGTGCCACAGCAGGATGAGGACGATCAGGGGTCGGTGACCCCCGATCCCGCGGGCCCCATGCCCCCTGCACTGAAAAGCGACACGCGGCAGACCAACTGGCGCCGTGCCAACCTGCTGAAATACAGCGCCCATCTGGCGGTACAGCGGGCGCTGGCCTCGGGGCAGCTGCAAAAGCGGCCCTGCGAGGTCTGCGGCGCAGAGACGGTCGATGCCCATCACGACCACTATGACCAGCCGCTGGCCGTGCGCTGGCTGTGCCGCACCCATCACGTCAAGCTGCACCATTACGGCGAGGACATGTTCCCCATCGGCAACACGCCCCGGGACCAGGACTGAGGGACGGCCCCGCAGTGGGCCCGCGGCCCCGTCCGGGGCGTCCCAAAGTTCCCAGTTCCTAGGCCGCGGCCGTCACCAGGCGTTATAGGCCAGATACTTGCCCGACATCTCCCGCCTGACGCGGTTGCCTTTGGCGTTGGTCTCTCGGGTCACGGACATCTCGAAGTCGATGGCGGACATGATGCCGGTGCCGAACTCCTTCTCGATCAGCGCCTTGATGGTGGGGCCATAGACGCCCGCGATCTCGTACAGGTATAGAGGCAGAGGTCCGTTGGCACCGCTTGGCTCCAGATCTTGGTGGGCGGTTCGGACAGCAGGTCGGCCGCATCGGCGGGCAGGTCCAGCGCCGTGACCAGTTCCTGCGCCTTGTCGAAGGGAAAGGCGTTCATGCCCATGCAGTCCGAATGCGTGAAGACCTGCGACATGCCGATGCGCTGAACGATCCCCCCCAGGACAGGCCCTTGGCCTTTCTGGCGGCCAGGATCAGGGCGGTCACGTCCTCGCCGGTTAGGGTGTGGGCAATCTGGTCTTTCATGGTCGTCTCCTTGCGGTAAAGGGGGTTACATGCCCAGGTCAGTCAGGCCAGGATGATCGGCAGGGCGCGGCCCTTGCGGCCAGCGGAACAGGCGGTCGGCGTCGCCGATGGCGACGTCGTTGATCGAGGCGTGGCGTGCGGCCATTAGGCCCCCCGCGTCGAACTGCCAGTTCTCGTTGCCGTGGGACCGGAACCACCGGCCCGCGGCATCGTGCCATTCATATCAGAACCGCACCGCGATGCCGTCGGGGGCGTGGCACCACAAAGCCTTGATCAGGCGATAGCTCTGTTCGGCCTGCCACTTGCTGACCAAGAACGCCTGCACCTGGTCGCGGCCATGCAGGAAGTCGGACCGGTTCCGCCAGACGGTGTCGGGCGTATAGGCCAGCGCGACGCGGGCCGGATCGCGGCCGTTCCACGCGTCCTCGGCCATGCGGACCTTGAGGAGCGCGTCTTCGCGCGAGAAGGGCGGCACCGGCGGGCGGGTCATTCGGTGATGGCCCGCAAATGTGCCGGGACTGGTTCAGTCAGGTCGATGCGCACCGGATCGGGGCGTTGCTCCGCCCCGCCCGAGGCCTGTCCCGCCCGTTCCGCGGACCGCCTGCCCAGGAACCGCACCAGGTGGTCGCGGATCGGATAGTAATTCGGGTGATCGACGATGTCGGTGCGCGCGCGTGGCCGCGGGATGGCGATCCGAACCGATTCCGCCACCCGCGCAAAGGGTCCGTTCGTCACCAGCAGGATGCGGTCTGCCAGAAGGATCGCCTCGTCGATGTCATGGGTGATCATGAAGACGGTCCGGTTGGTGCCGCCCCATATCTTCAGCGGCTCGTCCCGGATGGTGCCGCGGGCCAGCGCGTCCAGCGCGCCGAACGGCTCGTCCAAGAGCAGCAGCTTGGGGTGGTTGGCAAAGGCGCGGGCCATGGACACGCGCTGGCGCATGCCGCCCGACAGTTGGCTGGGCTTGCGGCGGATCGCCTGCGCGCTCAGCCCGACCATCGACAGGTACCGGGTCGCGACCTCATCGACCTGTGCGCGCGTCCAGTGGGAATGGCGGGCGCGCACCCCGAAGCGGACATTGCCAAGCGCGGTCAGCCACGGCAGCAGCGCGTAGTTCTGGAAGACCACGCCGCGGTCCAGGCTGGGGCCGGAAATCTCGGCCCCGTCCATGGTCACGACGCCGGAGGTGGTTTGCGCCAAGCCCGCCAGGATGTTCGTGATCGTCGGTTTTCCGCAGCCCGAATGGCCCAGGATCACCACGAATGCGCCCCTGTCTATCCTGGCGGGGCGGTGATGACGGATGCCCAGATGCGCATCCTGGCCCGCGACACCGTGCTGAACGCCATGCGCGAGGCGGGCGGCATGGTGTCGGGCCGCGACGGCGCCGCGGCCCTGCTGGGCGTTGCGGCCACGACGCTGTATTCGCGGCTGGCCAAGTACGGCGTGCTGGAGGCCGAGTGTGCACCCCCCCGCGGTCCCGACCAGCCAAGCGAAGGGGCGACGCGGCGGTCCTGACGGCACGCGATGACCCAGGGTCCGGTGGGGCCCCAACGAACCCCGGTGCGGGCAGGAGCATCACGGGGACATGGCGCCGATGGCTGCCAGCCGGTTCAGGATGCCCGCAAGCGTGCCGGCCGTCAGCCCGCTCTCAAGGTCGCTCAGGGCATCGCGCAATTCGGACAGGCCCAGCAGCGCCACGAACCCGGCCATCCGATGGGCCAGATGCGCCGCATCCGACAGGGTCGCCGGATCGGCCGTCAGGTCATCCAGCCGGGCCAGCCCGTCGTGGAACTCAGACAAAATGCGGTTCAGCATCCTGTCGGCATGCTCCGCCCCGATGTTGCCGGCCAGATGGCGCCGGGCGGCGTCCCTGGCCGGGGACGCGCCGCGCATGGTCGCGACGCGATCCAGCAAGGGGTCCAAGGCCTGGAAGGACAGCGGCTTTGTCAGCGTGGCCGACATGCCCGCCGCCTGGAACCAGTCCTGATTCGCGGGCCGGGCATGGGCCGTCAGGGCGATGATCGGCGTGGCGACGTTCGGGCCTTGCGCGCGGATCCGCGTCGCGGCGGTGATGCCGTCCATGCGGGGCATGCTGATGTCCATGAAGATCAGGTCGAACCGCTGCGCCAGCGCGGCATCCACGCCCTGTTGCCCGTCCACGGCCTCGACGATGTCGCAGTTGCGGGCATGCAGCATCTCGCGGACGACCATCCGGTTGACCTCGTTGTCCTCGACCACCAGCACGCGGCGCCGGGGACCGGGCGCGGGGGGCGCAGGGCGGGCGGGGGTTGTCACCGGGGGCGGCAGCGGCTGGTCGGCCAGCGGCACCGTCAGGATGAAGCAGGCGCCCTGTCCGATCGCGCTCTCCACGCGGATGTCGCCGTCCATCAGCCGAGTCAGGCGGCGCACGATGCCAAGGCCCAGGCCCGTCCCCTCGACCGTGCGGCGGAACGACGGGTCGAGGGTCACGAACTCTTGGAAGATGCGTGCGTGATCCTCGGGGGCGATGCCGATGCCGGTGTCATGCACGCGGAATTCGACCAGACCGCGCTGTCGCCGGTCGATGGTGACGGTGATTCGGCCGCCTTCGGTAAACTTGATGGCATTGCCGATCAGGTTCATCAGGATCTGCGTCAGGCGCGCCGGATCGCCCAGGACAGGGCAGGCCGCGTCCCCGATCATCTGCGCCGACAGCGTATTCCCACGTTGCCGCGCCCGCGCCTGCAGCGCCTCCAGAAGGTCCAGCACCAGCCTGCGCGGGTCGAAGGCGACCTGCTCCAGCGGCATCGCCCCCGCATCGGCCCGCGCGATGTCCAGGACCGAGTTGACATGCCCCAGCAGCAGGGCGCCCGATTGGGCCATGACCTCGGCATAGGGGCGCTGCTGCGGGTTCAGCGGGGTGGCGGACAGCAGGTCCAGCGTGCCCAGCAGGCCGTTCAGGGGGCTCCGCATCTCGTGGCTCATGACGGTCAGCATCTCGTCCTTGGCACGCTCTCCGGCGACGGCGCGGTCGCGGGCGCAGATCAGCTCATCGGCCTCCTGCACCTGGCGGGTGACGTCGCGCACGAAGGCGATCATGACCGGTCCCCGTTCGCTGGGCGCGCGGGCGACGGTGACCTCGATGGGAAAGATCTCGCCGGACTTGCGCATCGCCGTGGCCCGGACCGGACGGCCCGGATCGGTGGCCGGTGTGGAGATGTCGGCCAGGAACCCCCGTACCTCGGCGCGGGCGGCCTCGGGGACGATCAGGGTCAGCATGTCGGCGCCCAATGCCTCTTCCGCGCCATAGCCATAGATACGCTGCGCGGATTCGTTGAAATCCAGGATGCGGCCGTCGGTGTCGGCCACGACGATGGCGTCGTGGGATGTGGCGATGACCGTGCGCAGCCGTGCGTGCGTCGTGGCGATCCGTGCCGCCTGGCGCCGCGCGCGGTCCGCCATGACCGCCAGCGCCGCGACCACCAGCGTCACCGCCACGACCATCATCCCGACAAGCAGGGCCAGGTCGTGCATGGCCGCGGACACCTGTTCGCGCTGGCGGTCGGACTGCCCCGAGAACAGCCGCACCCCCTCCAGCGACGCGGACCGCACCACCGGGCGCAGGGCCGCGACCCGGGCCTGCAGCGTGGGCAGCGCGTCGCGCAGCCGGTCGTCGGACCCGTCGATCAGCGGCACGATGGCGTCCAGCGCGGCCTCTGTCTGGTCCAGCCTGCGGCGGGCGGGGTCGTCCTGACGCAGGGTCTGGAACACGCGTCCGGTCGTCAGCGTCCGCATGCGGGAATAGAGGATGTCGAACCGCGTCCTGACCTCGGCCAGCATCGCGGGGTCGCCGGGCTGCGCGCGGGCGTCGCCGACCGCGACCAGCAGGGCCAGCAGCTCGACCTCTGACTGGGCCAGCGACCACTGGATGCTGTCTGAATTCGCGGTGGCAAGCTGGTCGATCTGGCGCCGCGCATCGGCGCTGACGACCCAGACCACGAACCCGCACACGGCGATCGAGACCGTCAGGACGGCCACCGCGACCTGCAGCCGGGTGCGGATGGCGCTCATGGCACCGGTGCGGTGCTGAGACGGTTGAGCTGCCAGATGCTGCGGGAGTAGATCACCTCGGTCTGGTACTGCCGGTCGGCGTCATAGGGATAGACGATCCACAGCGGTCCCTTGTCGCGAACCGACATCTGGCGGTCGTCCATCAGATAGGCCACCAGGGGCACGTCCGGGCCGATCTCGGCCAGGGGTATGCTGATGGCATAGTCGTTGATCGCGGTCGCCGACACCTCTCCTGTGCTGCCGGGGCCGGTGGCGATGCCGGCATCCGCCAGGATGCGGGCCAGCGGGACGCCGGTGAAGCCGTGCACCCCTTCGGTCCAGACGGTCGAGGTGCTGATCTGCGCCTCGCCCAGGGCCTGCAGCGCCGGCAGGTCATAGCTGCGCGACCCGTCCGGACCGTCGACGCTGAGAAGGGCCGCCTCCTGTGCCAGAGCCGGCCCGGCCAGGGCAAGGGCGGCGGACAGAAGGGTGCCGTGAAGGAATGTGCGAACCATGAGGGTATCCCGATGCAGTCTGGCGATCATGGTCGGAAATGTCGCATGGACGACACAGACACGCACGACATCATTCGTATCGGACGCTATACGAACGGATAGTCCGGTTGTATCCTTTGGCACAGACGGGCGGGCCATGCGGATACGGCCGGATCGAAGACCTCCGATCATCGGGTATCACGGACCCCGGCAACACAGGCTAGCATGTCTGGCTTGCCGCGTAAGAGGTGAAGTCGTGAAAATTTTACTGGCTGATGACCATGACCTGATCCGAGAGACCCTGGTCCTGTATCTGGGTGCGCAGATCGACGCCCAGGTCGTCGAGGTCGGCGATGTCGCCGGCGCGGAACGGGCGATCGCGCAGGCGGGGGACGTTCCCTTCGATCTGGCGCTGCTGGATTACGACATGCCGGGGATGGACGGGCTGGCGGGACTGGCCGTGATCCGCGGCCTGATGGATCCGCGCCCCGTCGCGATCCTGTCGGGGACCGCCTCGCGCAGCGTGGCGCGGGACGCGATGGCGGCGGGGGCGCGGGGCTTTCTGCCCAAGACGATGAACGCGCGGTCGCTGGCCGCGGCCGTGACCTTCATCGCGTCCGGAGAGATCTTCGTGCCCTACGGTTATCTGGAACAGGACGACCACGCCCCCGTGGGCGAATTGACCGCACGCGAGACCCAGGTCCTGCGCGGCCTGACCGAGGGGCGGTCGAACAAGGATATCGGGCGGCTGCTGGGCCTGCAGGAGGTCACGGTCAAGCTGCACGTCAAGACCCTGTGCCGCAAGCTGGACGCCAGGAACCGCACCCAGGCCGCGATGATCGCCCGCGACCGCAAGATGATCACCTGATCTGACCTGACGAACGATCCGTTGCCGGACGACCCCGCCGCAGGCGGGCTGTCCGGTCCTGTCCGGGCCGCACCTGTCAGTGCCGGTCGCAGGCCTTCCCATGCCATTCTTACCAGAGACGGGGCCGCACATGCGTGACTTGACGATCGATCATCCCGACCACCCCATGGCCGTCGACCGCGGCATGTTCCGCATCACCCGCCCCGTAGCGGGCCGCAGCTGCGAGATCCGCCTGCGGACCGGGCGCCTGACCGCGACGAACGCCACCGCCTTTCGCGACCAGGTCTATGACCTGATCGACCGGGGCGAGGATCGGCTGGTCGTCGACCTTGCCGCCGTCGATTTCATAGACAGCACCGCCATCAGCGCGCTGGTGGGCGTGCTCAAGCGCCTGGGCATGCGCTGAGAGATCGTGCTGTGCGGCCTGTCGGGCAGCGTCGCGGGCATGTTCCGCATCACCCGCATGGACAAGGTCTTTCCGGTCTTCGCCGACTGCGCCGCGGCATCGGC
The DNA here is from genome assembly GCF_004010775.1 of Paracoccus sp. Arc7-R13. Taxonomy (NCBI): domain Bacteria; kingdom Pseudomonadati; phylum Pseudomonadota; class Alphaproteobacteria; order Rhodobacterales; family Paracoccaceae; genus Paracoccus; species Paracoccus sp. Arc7-R13. Next base: position 1,461,526 of record NZ_CP034810.1, read on the forward strand.
GGCGTTGGGGGGACGGTCGTGATGACCCGGACCCTGCGCATCGCGGTGCCGCTGCTGGCGCTGCTGCTGCCGTTCCAGGCCGCGGCCCAGGACGGTCCGCTGCCGCAGGCGCTGCAGCCGCTGGCCGTCCAGCAGGCAGACCGGCCCGCGCCCCCCTTCGGCCGCCACGGCCCCCTGACAGAGCGCGAGATGGCGATGGCCCGCGCCGCCTGGAGCTATTTCGAGGCCGGGTTCCAGCCCGAGACGGGGCTGGTCAACGCGGTGGGCAGTTATCCGTCGACGACACTGTGGGACACCGCGTCCTATGTCAGCGCCCTGGTCGCGGCATACGAGCTGGGCATCATAGACAAGCGCGACTTCGACCGCCGGGCCACGCTGCTGATCGCCACGCTGCGCAATCTGGACCTGTATCGCGGAGAGGCGCCGAACAAGGTCTACAACACCAAGACCGGGCAGAAGGTGAACTATGCCAACGAACCCGGAGAGGTCGGGTTCTCGGTCCTGGACATGGGCCGCATGCTGGTCTGGCTGCGTATCCTGCGCGAACGCTATCCCTATCTGGCCAACGGCGTCGACAACGTGCCGCTGCGCTGGAACTTCTGCAACATCGTCAGGGATGACGGGCGGCTGTTCGGGTCTGTCGTGTCAGGCGACGGCGACACCCGCTATGTCCAGGAAGGCCGCCTGGGATACGAGGAATACGCGGCCAAGGGCTTTGCCCTTTGGGGGTTCGACGTGACGGGCGCGCTGGAGCCCGCGCCGCTGGCCTATACCACGATCCACGACATCGACATTCCCTATGACGGCCGCGATCCGCGGGTCTTTCACAACCAGAACTATGTCCTGACCGAAAGCTATCTGCTGGACGGGCTGGAGATGGGATGGGACATGCCCGCGGCAGACCCCGCGGGCCCCGGCGTCGCGTCGCAGGGCTGGCGGGCGGAATTCGCGCACCGGATCTTCCTGGTCCAGCAGCGGCGGTTCGAAAGCACCGGCATCATCACTGCGCGGTCGGAACACCAGGTCGAGGGGCAGCCCTATTTCGTCTATGACGCGATCTTCGCCGACGGCTATGCCTGGAACACGCTGGACCCCAGCGACGTCTATCAGCCCGACCGGGCGGCGGTATCCGCCAAGGCCGCGCTTGGCATGTGGGCGCTGTGGGACGTGCCCTACACCCAGCTGCTGTTCGACACCGTGGCCGACCTGTCCGAGGCCGATGGCGGCTTTTTCGAAGGCCTGTACGAGAACGGCAACGGCGTCATACCGCTGCAGACCGCGAACAACAACGGCATCATCCTGGCCGCGCTGCTCTACAAGGTGCAGGGGCCGATCCTGCAGTTCGCCAACCCGAACACGACGGTCTGGGACATGGCCTATTCCCAGACCGACATTCGCGCGAACAAGTGCCTGCCCGAGCCGATGCTGCGCGAGGTTCCCTGCTGCACCTGCGGAGATCCGCCGCCGCCGGTCCCGACCATCGCCGCCGCGGATTTCATCCTGTGCCGCCCGGTCGAGGGCGAGGACGGCATTGCCGCGACCGATTGCACCACCGGCCCGCAGGTCACGGCCAGGCCCGAACAGCGCGACGTGCTGCCGCGTCAGTGCCGCACCGCCGCGGTGCAGCCATGACCACGGGCCGCATGCTGTGGTTCGACGCGAACCGCGTCTGCGCCGCCGCGGGCGTGGTGCTGATCCACAGCACCACCGATTTCGCGGGTCGCCCGTTCCCCGATGCCGGCGTGGCGGAACGCGCGGTGCCCGTCCTGCTGCGCTCCATCGGAGAGTTCTCGGGGTCCGAGATGTTCTTCCTGTTCTCGCTGTTCCTGATGGCTCTGCGAATCGACCGCCACAGGCCGCGCTATCGCGACGCGATCGCGACCCAGGCGCACAGGCTGCTGGTGCCCTTTGCGGTCTGGACGCTGTTCTATGCGCTGTTCCGCCTGATCAAGGCCGAGGCCTTCGGCTATGCCCCGCAATATCTGGCGCAGTTGGCCCAGATCAAGACCTGGGTCGCCTATCTGCTGTTGGGCAAGGCCCAGTACCACATGCATTTCCTGCCCACGCTGTTCGCGATCTTCCTGTTCTATCCGGTGATGCGGTTGGCCATGCGCTATCCGATGCTGGGGGTCCTGCTGGTCGCGACCCTGGGTGCGATGGACCATGCGCAGGGGTTTCTCTATGCGATCGACCTGGCGCCGCTGACGCGCGACTATCTGGTACGGGTCACCAAGGTCTGCGGTTATGTCGGCTATGGCCTGGCGGCCTTCGGTCTCTATTCGCTGTGGAAGGACGGCCTGCCGCGCGGAGAAAGCCGCCTGATCCGGCGCAGCGCGCTGTATCTGGTCCTGCTGGCCTATCTGGCGACGCTGCCCTTTTATGGCGGCGCCCTGCTGACGGGCAGTTTTCCGGTGCGGGCGGGCTGGGATTACTACGGCCACTTCCTGATGCCGCTGCTGGTCTTCTGCGCCTTTCTGGGCAGCCAGTACAGCGACTGGTCGCCCCGCTGGTCGGTCATGGCGCGCTATACGTTCGGCGTCTACCTTGTCCATCCCGCGGTCATCGACCTTTTCGACATCGCGCTGATCAAGGCTGATCTGGCGCCGTCGCCCGCCCTGCTGGTCGTGACGCGGTTCGCGGTGGTGCTGCCGGTGGCCTTCGGGCTGGCCGTGGCGATCGGCCGTCTGCCCGCCGTCGCCTGGACCATCGGCCTTGGCCCCACCCCCTGGGCCGCCCGCAAGGCGCGCCCGCAGCCCGGAGCGGTCCCGGCATGAGCATCCCGTATTACAGTGCCTTCGAGGATCGCAGGCCGCCCGAACCTCTGCCTTACAATCCGCTGCGCGAGGCGCTGTGGCAGTTTCTGGCGGTCGTCACGCTGGTGATCGGGGGCTGGTACATCGCCTGGCGCTGGTCCTCTTCGCTGAACCCTGACGCGCTTTGGTTCGCGGCCCTGCTGGCCTTGGCCGAAACGCTGGCCTATCTGGGCCTGATCCTGTTCGTCGCCAACCTGTGGCGCGATCAGCCGGTGACCTGCCCCGACACGCCCGCGACGCGGGGCGAGGTCGATCCCGCGTCACCGGACCCGTCGCTGCCGATCACCGTCGACGTGTTCTTTGCCACCTATGACGAGGATCCGGAGCTGGTCCGGCTTGGCCTGATCGACGCCAAGGCCATCGCCTATCCCCATCCGATCGACATCCGCATCCACGTGCTGGACGACGGCCGCCGCCCCGCCATGGCCGAGGTCGCGCGGCAGGAGGGGGTGGGCTACATCACCCGCGCCACGAACGAGGGGTTCAAGGCCGGCAACCTGCGCAACGCGATGGAGCAGACCTCGGGCGACTTCCTGCTGATCTGCGATGCGGACACGCGGCCGTTCCCGACGTGCCTCGCCCGCACCCTGGGCCATTTCCGCGACCCGAGCCTGGCTTGGGTGCAGACGCCGCAATGGTTCTATGACCTGCCCGAAGGGCGCCGTCTGTCCCAGGTCCTGCAGGCCCGATGGGGCGCACGGGCCGGACGGGCAGGGCGCGCGGTCGAGCGGATCATCGGCGAATGCCGCATCGGGCGCGATCCCTTGGCCAACGATCCGCAGATGTTCTATGACGTGATCCAGCGCCGCCGGAACCACGCCAATGCAGCCTTCTGCTGCGGCGCGGGGTCGATCCACCGGCGCGAGGCGGTGATGGAGGCCGCGCTGCGCGCCTTCGGGGCCAAGGTCGAACGCCGCGTGATCGAGGCCGAGGAGGAGATCACGCTGGAGACGCGGGAACGCGGCGTGGCCCCCGATCTTCTGGACGCGATCCGCACCCAGGCGGTCGGCACCGAGATCCTCAGCCCCTACCGCTTTCACGTGTCCGAGGACATCTATACCTCGATCGTGCTGCATGCCGACCGCGACCGCGGCTGGACATCATTGCTGCACCCCTTCGTCGAGACGCGGATGCTGTCGCCCCAGGACCTGATCGGCTGGACCATCCAGCGGTTCAAGTATGCGGGCGGCAGCCTGGACATCTTGGTCAACGACAACCCGCTGTTCCGGCGCGGCCTGACCCTGCGACAGCGCCTGATTTACGGGGCGACCTTCTATTCCTATCTGGGCGCCCTGTGGAACGCCGTGTTCCTGTTCGCGCCCACCGCCTATCTGTTCACCGGCATCTCGCCCGTGGCGGCCTATTCGTCGCAGTTCTTCCTGCATGTGGTGCCGTTCATCCTGTCGCTGGAACTGGCGATGATGGTGGGCACCTGGGGGATCGCGGGCCAGTCGGCCAAGGCCAGCTACCTGGCGTCGTTCCCCATCGGGCTCAGCGCGCTGTGGACCGTGCTGCGCGGCCGGCGCATCGCGTTCCGTGTCACGCCCAAGGACCGCCAGGCGGGCCGCTTCCTGCATCTGGTCCGCCCGCAGATCGCGGTCGTGGCGCTGACGGTGGCGGGCGCGGCCTGGGCGACGCTGGCGCTGTGGGCCCTGGATACCGGGCACACGGCGACCGGGGTCGTGACGAACGCCCTGTGGGGCCTGAACAACTGCATCGCCATGTCGGGCATCATCCGCGCCGCGCTGTGGCAACCCAACCCATCGATCCCCGAGGAACCCTGATGCGCCTTCGTCAGAACCTGGTCCGCGCGCGCGGCCATATCGTCTTCATCCTGGGGGTCATCGGCGGCCTGATGGTCGTGACCTGGCTGGAGCAGGCCGGACCTTCGGCCGCGGGGCAGGCCCCGGTCACGCCCCTAGCCGCGATCGAGGCCGCGACGCCGCTGCCGCTGGCCATCCGCGGTGCCTCCAGCGCTGCCGACCTGGACCATGCCGCCATCGCCTGGACGTATTTCAGGAACAACACCGATCCGAACACCGGGCTGGTGCATTCGGTGGACGGCTATCCTTCGACCACCATGTGGGAAACGGGGTCCCTGATCGTGGCCATCGTCGCGGCCGAGCGTTTGTCGCTGATCGATGCCACCGAGGCAAAGGATCGGCTGGCCGCCATCCTGACCAGCCTGGACCGCCTGCCGCTGTTCCAGGACAGCCTGCCCAACAAGGCCTATGACACGCGGACGCTGAAGATGGTCGATTACGCCAATCGACCCACCGATCTGGGTCTGGGCTGGTCGGCGCTGGACGTGGCGCGGCTGATGGCGGCACTGGCCATCGCGCGCGCGGCCCATCCCGACATGGCCCCGGCCATCGCGGCCGCGACCGATGACTGGCGGCTGGATCGGATGGTCCGCGACGGACAGCTTTATGGTGCCAGCGTCGTGGACGCGGAGGTCCGCGAGAACCAGGAGGGGCGCCTGGGCTATGAACAATATGCCTCCAAGGCGATGATGCTGTCCGGGTTCGACATGGTGCGCGCCTATGATCCCGCCGACAGCGCCATGATCCAGCCCGTGATGGGGCAGGACATTCCCATCGACACGCGCCTGCATCGTGGCCGCATCCCGGCCTTCGTCGTCAGCGAACCCTATCTGTTCGACGGGCTGGAATTCGGCTTTGACGCACGCTCGTCGCGCATCGCAACCGCGGTCTATCTGGCTCAGCAGGCCCGCCATGACCAAACCGGCCATCTGACCGCGGTGACCGAGACGCATCTGGATGAGGCGCCGTTCTTTGCCTATTCCACCGTCTGGGGCGGGGGCGCGCCATGGTCCGTCCTGACATACCAGGGCGATCGGATCGACAGCCGCCGCACCTTGGCGACCAAGGCCGCCTTCGGCTGGGACGCGCTTTACGGCACCCCCTACACCGCACAGTTGGTCGAGGCCGTGGTCCCCACCGCCGACCCCCGGCGCGGTTGGCCCGAGGGCATCTACGAGGTCGACGGCACCACCAACGCCTCGATCACGGCGAACACGAATGCCCTGGTCCTGGCGGCGCTGGCCTTCAAGGCCGCGGGTCCGCTGCTGCGGGGTGCCCCATGAGGGTGGTCCAGCTGATCCTTACGCTGGCCTGGCCCGGCTGCGTGGCTGCGGCGCCCTGCGTCGGGGCGGCGCTGGACCGTCCTCTGCCGGGCGCCCTGGACGCGCGACAGATCAGCGCGGATGTGCCGACCGCGCGGTTTCCCGGCCTGTGGCAGCAGGGCCGTGTGGATGGGCTGACCTATCGGATCTTCGGTGACGGCACGGCGGTCCTGGCCGACGACCCCGGCGCACCGCGATGGCAGGTCCGGATCGAGTGCGCCGCCGCGACCTGCCGGACCACGGCGACCGGCGTGCCCGATGCGGGAGCCGATCGCATTGCCGATGCCCTGGGGCGCTGCCTGATGGGACGGGACGTGACCGCGACCGATCTGCGGCGCGCCGCCCGGGCCTTTCCGACCGGTCTGTCCAATGACGTGCCGGATCGCGGGCGGTCTCTGCCCCCCGCCGCAGCGCTGGCCACAGCGGCGGGGCAGGCACCGCGCCGCGCGGTGGCGCGATGCATGCCCGACCCGGCGCTGTTCGGCGACACGCCGGCACAGACGGTGCAGCGGATGCTGCTGGCTGCCGGGCAGGACCCCGGCCCGGATGACGGCGTCCTGGGTGTGCGCAGCCGGGCGGCGCTGCGGGCCGCGCTGGGGCCGGGGTCGGATGCGGATGTGCCGCACGCGATCCTGGCGCTGCTGGCCATGCGCTGCGGGGGCTGAGCGATGCGGGGGTTGGGACCTGTTCTGATGGCCACGTTGCTGGCGATCTGGGGGCCGGGCGCCGCGCTGGCCTGGTCCGGCCCCCAGATCCTGCGCACCGATGATCCGGCCGTTCCGGGCGCGGTCGAGGTGCTGTCGGACACGCCCAACGCCCTGACCTGGTCGCGCGCGCAGGCAGGCCGGTTGGGCGGCTGGCGCTATCGGCTGTATCCTGACGGGTCGGCAGTGGTGATGCCCGACGGCGATGCGCAGGCGCAACCGCTGCGCATGGTCTGTATTCGCGGCGAGGCCTGCCGCATCTGGTCGGGCACGCGTCTGGTGACCCGTATCCCGGCCACGGGCAGCCCCCGCCCGACGGTGCCCGACACAGCGGATGGCGAGACGCTTGCCCGCTATCTGGCGCTGTGGGTGCTGGCCGGTTCGGGGTCGCAACCCCGCGCCACGGTTCCCGTGGTCGATGCCATCGCGCCCCGACCTGCGGCACCCGACCGCCGTTACAGTGACCATCCGGCGCCGCCGCTGGCGCGGGACGGGTATCGGCTGACCATGTTCCCCGGCGCGTTCCTGCCGTGTCGCGGCACTGCCTGCACGGCACCGCTCCGCCTGCCGCCAATGTTTGACCATGCCCAAAGGCCGCGGACGACCTGCGCGGTGACCGCGGGGGTTGCGCTGTCAACGCAGGGCGAAGGCGGCCCGGGGCCGGCGCGCGTCACCCTGGGATGCGGCGCACAACTGTCGGATCGTGTGACGCTGAACCTGGGTGTGACCGGACGCGGCGGGGCAGGGCGGAACCCCGACCTGAGCTATGCCCTGACCTGGCGCGCGACGGACCGCCTGTCGCTCAGCTATGCCAGCAGGCCCATCCGCATGGACGGGTCCTGGAGCGGCCTGCTGGACGGCAGGCTGCGGGCCGAACTGACCCTGCCGCGCATCCCCCTGCCTGCGGGACGGGGGGCCGATTGCCGGATGCGCGTCACGCTGCCCGATCCGACCCGCGATGCGCTGATCCTGTCCTGTGGCCTCAGGCTGACCGAGCGGCTGTCCCTGGGCCTTTCGGCCCATGCCTATGCGTCGGGGGTGCAACGGCCGTGGGACCCTGATTACACCTACAGCGCGACCTGGAAGGTGACCGACCGCCTGCGCGTCGGCTATGGCAATTACGCCGCCAACCGGTTTCCCTGGAACCGGGGCGACGGGCCCGGCGCCGGGCTGCGCGACGGCACCCTGTCGCTGACCTACGATCTGTCCTTCTGAGAGAGCCCGATGACCCGCATCCGCCTTGTCCTGCTGACCCTGCTGATGGCCATCGCCCCGCCCACCGTGTCGCGGGCCGAGGTCTGGATGGGAGAGACGGTCTTCAGCCCCGTCCTGGGGCGTGCGCTGTCCTACGACATCTACCTGCCGCCGGGCAGCGAAGGGGGCACGCGTGCCTATCCGGTGCTGTACCTGCTGCATGGCGGCGGGACGGGGCAGCCGTCGGACTGGTTCACCCTGGCGGGGATCGACCAGGTGCTGGACCAGCTGATCGCCCAGGGGCGGATCAGGCCCCTGATCGCGGTTGCGCCCGACGGTCGGCGGCCGGATGACGGGCCGGCCAGCTATTTCCTGGACGATGCGGACGGGGCCGCCCGGTGGCAGACCGCCTTTCTGGATGAAGCGATGCCGGGGATCGAGGCCCGTCACCCGGTGCTGCCCGGACGGCGGGCGGTCATGGGCATTTCGATGGGCGGGTTCGCCGCGCTGGTCTATCGGCTAGAGCATCCCGACCTGTTCGCCGGGGCCGCCGCCCTCAGCCCGGCGTTGCGCACGGACGAACAGCTGCTGGCCTTGTCGCCGGGCGACTATGCCGACCGTTTCGCGACCCTGCTGGGCCCGGATCTTGAGGGTGCGGCGCGGCTGACCGACCGGTGGGCCGCGTTCCGGCCCGCAGTGATGGCCGCGTCGGCGGATGCGGCCCGGCTGGCACGCATCCCGTCGATCCATGTCCAGACCGGGTCGGATGACAGCTTCTTCGAGGGCACGGCCCGGCTGCACATCGCCCTGCGCGATGCGGGCATCCGCCACCGTTTCCGCGTGATCGAAGCGGGCCATGACTGGCCCGCATGGCAAAGCATGCTGGAGGACGCGCTGCTGCATGTCGATGCCGTGCTGTCGCGCGGCTATGGCGAATAGTTGTGCCTAATGCGCCGGGACGTGGGCGTCGTGGTCCTGCCGCGCGTCGCCCGATCCGCCTGTGTGCCGTTCGTGGCGCAGCAGATCGCCCCGCCGCCATTCCTCATAGCGCAACCGCGTCGATGCGCTTGCATGGCTGCGCAGGGCAGGGGCGTCCTTCCACAGGTCGAGGGAATAGGGTGTCATCAGCAGGCTTTCGACCCGGTTGCGCGCGGTCAGGATGACCGAATGCACCGGCAGCAGGATGTGGTGATAGTCGATGGGCCCATGATCGGGCCGCGCCACGGCGCGCCCGGCCTCGGCCAGGTGCCTGGCCTTGGCCCAACGCCCACGCCACAGGATCCGGTGCAGCGGAGAGAACAGCTCTCCGTTCAGGTCAACGGGGCAATCCTGGGGGGGCTTCCCGGAACAGTGCCGCGCGCCCGTCCACAGCACCGGCTGGCGTCCGTCGGTCGTCATGATCGCGTCGCCCGCGCGGACATCGCGAACCGCGATCACGCCTGCGCGGGCGACGTCGACCTGCACGTCCGGTCCGAAACAGGGCGCCGCTGCCTGTCGCTGCGGGGCGGGTGCGATGTCATAGGCGCCGTTGCCGACCTGGAACGTCTGCGGCAGCGTGGCGAAGGAGCGGTCGCCGTTCGTGATCATGATCGGCCCGATCCAGGGCGACCCCGCCGCGGGCTGCATGACCGAGGTGTTGATCCGGGCATAGTGATCCCCCAGCCCCGACAGATCGCCCTGGATATTGGCGGTCTGGCCGGGGTTCATGGGCCGGTATTCCGCCACCTGCCGGCCCGACCCGTCAAAGACCTTCATCCCGGTGATGCCGCTTCTGACGGTCAGCTCGGTCCCCGTGTCGTCGATGGCCGTGATCTCGATCCGGTGGTCCTTGGCCCACATCTGGCGCCCCCATTGCACCGTGGCCGTGCCTTGCGAGGAGTTGGTGCCGACGGCGGGATCGACGATCAGCTGATCGCCCCGAATGCTGAACGTGATCACGGGAATGTCCTTCTGCAGGGTTTTCCCGACCCTTAGGGATTTGCATGTTCTGCAAGGTTAACATCCCGCGCGACGCAGGCCTTTTTTGCCGGTCGTGGTTGACCGGGCGTTAATGTCGGGTCGTCCCGCCATCTTGTGCCAGAAGTCCGGCGCAGGACGCGCCGGAAGCCGGAATGCCGGATTGATCGGGCGCGGCCGGTTCGGGGGATGCATCCGGACCCGCGTCGGTTCGGCGAACCTGATGGCCGCATGTCCCGATTCATGCCCCCGCGTCATCCTCCCGGATCGCCGTGCGAATGTCGGGAACGGTTTTGGGCGGGCGTGCCAGCCGCATCACCCGACGGTCAAGGGCCACTCACGACTGTGCCCAGTCCGATCGGACCGGGCACGGTGTTCCGTTCCAGCGGCGGCCGTGGAGCCGCGGCCTATTGCGCGGCGCGCATCAGGCCTGTGGACCAGAACAGTGTTTCGCCGGAACTGTCGTCGGTGCCGTCATTGTCGGTGACCACCCAGCCCATACCGGCCGCGTCGACGGCGAACCCCTCGACCTTGTCCAGGACATAGCCGTTCTGCGCCTTGAGGTCGGGGATCAGGTCGCGGACCAGCTCCTTGGTCACGACGGGCAGGGGGTCGTCCAGCCCTGCGGGCACCATCTCTGACAGCGGCACGCGGAACAGCGCCTTGAGCACGGCGGCGTCGCCGATCAGGTTGTCGCGTTCGATCAGATAGGCCCAGTCGCCGTCGATGGCGATTTCCGAAAGGCCCGTCCAGCCGTCGCCCGCAGGGTCCAGCGGATAGGCGACGGCGCCCCAGTCCTGCGTCAGCAGGTCATAGGAGATCAGCTTGACCTGGCCGGCGGGGTCGTCGCCCCATTCGCGCTGGACGGCCATCCACAGGCGGTCGCCCTGCCGGGCGATCCCCTCGAACCCATAGCGGTCCTCGTGGGCCAGCAGCTCGGCGGGCAGGCCGATCTCCTCCTGGATCTCGCCTTGGGCGTCGACATGGATGATGGCATGGGGGATCAGGCGGTCGCTGCGACCCTCGGACGCCAGCCAGAAGCCGCCCTGACCGTCGGGCGTGATGCCCTCCAGGTCCAGCTTCTGCGCCGGGTCGCCGTTTCGGGTCACGATCGTCTTGGCGGTGATCCGCGCGGGTGTCCGCGTGGCGTCGATGGCATGGATCGCGGGCTGCGCGCCATAGACGCTGTCCGACACGGCGAACAGCTGGCCCGGTGCGTCGCCCGCGGCCAGGCCCGACAGCGCGCCCCATCCGATCAGCCCGTCCGCGCCCTCCGCGGTGATCGTCGGATAGCGGGGGGGACCGTCGGTCGCGCCGAACAGCATGACGTGAGCACGCGCGCCGCCCTCTGCGCCCAGATCGGCCTCGTTGGCGGTGACCAGCAGGTCGCGGGCGGGCAGGGCCACGATGCCTTCGGGGCTGATGCCCGACGGAAGCAGTTGCGTCAGGCGCGGCGTCGCCAGGTCGCTGACATCGTAGACGCCGATCAGCGATCCGCGTTCCGAGACGACGAAGACATGCGGGATGCCGTCAAAGGTCGCGACCTCGATCGATTCCGGTTCGACCCCCTTGGCGTCAGACCGCTTGTCGGGATAGTGGCCCGCCCGGATGACCGCGTGTTCGAAGCTGCTGCCCGAGTCGTAGACGACCGTGCCGTCGCGGTGAAAGATGCTCCATCCGCGCGATCCGCCCTGATAGTCGCCCTCGTTCGCGGTGGCGAAATGGTCGGCGTCGATCCACTTGACCGCATCGGGTTCGCGCGGAACGTCCGTCAGCGCCCCGTCAAAGGTCAGCGCGCCGTCGTCGCGCGTGTCGATGTCGTCAAGGCTGACCGTGCCGGCGCTGAAATGCGCGGCGATGGTGCCGTCCGCGCCGATCACGACGACATGGTTGTTTTCCTGCAGGGTGACGACGATCTCTCCCGCGGCGTTGATGTCGACATATTCCGGCTCGGGGTCGTCGGGGGCGATGTCCGCCAGACCGGTCAGGTCGATGCGGGTCTGCCCGTCGCAGTCCAGCGTGCCGTCGGTGACGGTCAGCGTGACCACATGGCCCGCGGGCATCTGCGGCAGGGCGCCGTCGTTCAGGTCCTCGTCGCGCTGGTTCTCGATCGCCACGGCCAGAAAGCTGCCGTCATCGGCACGGGCGACCGCATCCGGCTGCCCGCCAAGGTCGCAGGATGCCAGCATCGCGCGGGTCTTCAGGTCCAGCACCCGCAGCTGCCCCGAGGGTTCGGTGAACGAGGTCGACGTGTCCACGCCCACATACACCCGGTCGCCGATGATCACGGCGGTGGTGGGTTCCCCGTCCATCGGCACGGTGCGCAGGGGCAGGGGGGCGGCCGGGTCGGTGATGTCCAGAAAGCCCAGCACCCCAAGCGGGCTGTCGGAATAGACCAGCGTGTTGCCGTCTTCGGAGGCCGAGATGATCTCGGCCGATGTCGGGCGCGACCGGTCCTCCCCCGCGGGCATGTTGTCGGGCGTGGCGAATGTCGCGATCCGGTCGAAGGTGGTCTGGGCCATCGCAGGCATGGCCGTGGCCAGCGCGACGGCCGAGGTCAGAAGGGCAAGTCTTTGCACCGTGGAATCCCCCGTTTTGGTTCGGGGTCCTCTTTGATCACGGTCGGTGACGGCCTTGCGACACTCTGATGGCGCTTGTGCGACAGGGGCGGGCGGTCATGGCCCGTCCGGCGGCGGCGCCCGTTCCGGGCCGACCGGAGGAGGGGCGCCGGTGAAGCCGGCCATATGGTCGTCCAAAGCGCGGCCGAACGCATCGCGCCCCGTCCCGCGTGCGACATAGGCGGCCAGGTTGGGATGGTCGTCCAGCATCCCGTCCGCCATCCGCAGGACCGACACCATCAGCAGATCGCCCGGCCCGAATTCGCCGCCGAACCAGTCCGCCGTGCCAAGCCGGTCCGACGCCTCGTGGAGGCGTTCGTCGATGCGGGCCATGACCGCGGGCAGGCGGGGCGCGGACCAGGGCGCGTCGGCCTCGAACAGCGTGGCCATGGCGTGGTCCATGAACGGTGGTTCCAGCGTGTTCAGGGCGGCGAATGCCCATTCCAGCTGCATCGCCCGCGCCGCCGCCGTGCCTGGCATCAGGCCGGGGAAGCGTTCGGCAATGTGCCAGACGATCGCACCGCTTTCGAACAGGATCAGGTCACCGTCCTCCAGCGTCGGCACTTGGCCGAAGGGCTGGCGCGCCCGGTGCGGCGGCCGCTTCTGCGCGCCTTGGGACAGCAGGCGCACGGCATAGGGCTGGCCCACCTCCTCCAGCGCCCACCGGACGCGCAGGTCACGGACCTGGCCCCTGGCGAAATCCGGAACCCAGTCGAAGGCGGTGATGGTGATCGGGGCCGCGGGATCAACCGGCATGGCGGCCCCCCGCATCCTGCATGTCGGGGGGGCCGTCCCGCGTTGCGGCGGGGTCCATCCACACCGTCTCCCACCCGTGGCCGTCGGGGTCGTCGAAGGCACCGCCATACATGAAGCCCTGGTCCTCGACCTGGCGCGTGTCGTGCCCGCCCGCCTCGCGCGCGCGGCGGTGGATGTCGTCGACGGCCGCGCGGCTGTCGAAGGTCAGGCACAGCAGCACGCCCGACTGGGTACGGGCGTCGATGATGCGCTTGTCGGTGAAGGTGGCGTAGAAGGCGTGATCCAGCAGCATCACGTGGATCGCGTCGGACCAGACCATGCCGCTGGCCTGTTCGTTCGAGAAGGCCTCGTTCTTTGTAAAGCCGATCGCCTCGTAAAAGGCGGTCGCCCGCGCCACGTCCGTGACGGGCAGGTTGACGAAGATCATCCGGGTCATCGATTCGCTCCTCCTGTGCTGTTGACAGGATGGGGGCGCTTGGTTACCTGAGGCAATCATGAAGTTACAAAAAGAAACCATCAGGCCGGAACCCGCCCATGGCCGCTGGTACGACGATGCCTGCGACAGTGCCTTCGGCATGGAATTGCTGGGCGAACGCTGGACCCTGCTGATCCTTCGCGAACTGATGTTCGGGCCGCGCCGGTTCACCGACGTGCGCGCGGACCTGCCCGGCATCAGCGCCAAGATCCTGACCGAACGGCTGGCCGGGATGGAGCGCAGCGGCATCCTGGCCCGCATCACCCTGTCCGACCCGGTGCCCGCGCAGGTCTATCAGCTGACGCCCTGGGGCCGATCGGCCGAACCCATCCTGCAGGAGATCGGGCGGTGGGCTGCCGCCTCTCCGCTGCATGACCCGACGCTGCCCCTGTCGGCGGCGTCCTTCATCATGTCCCTGCGGACCATGCTGGATCGCCAGGCGGCCGCGGGGCTGTCCCTGACGGTGGCGATCACCATCGGCGGATCCTCCTTTGGCCTGCGTCTTGAACAGGCCTGTCTGGACGTCACCCGCGGGCTTCCCGACGCGGCCGATCTGGTCTTCGAGGCGGATGCGGCACCCCGTATGGCCGCGCTGTTCTATGCCAAGGTCGCACCTGAAACGGTCGGCGTGACCTGCAGAGGCGCGGCTTGCGACCTGCTTCGCTTCATGGACCTGTTCAATCTTCCCGAAAAATCCGCCCCGTCGAATGTTGCGGATTGATATATGCAAAGTGACCGGGCTCGATTGCGAAATGACGGCCGAAACTGCCAATATATATATATTGACGTATTGTGACGGTGGTTAATGGATAAATCCGCCGTTTGAGATTGCGGCGGGAAATTAATAATACAAATAGACTACAGCACCTTAGCACCGCGCGACGCCCGCTGTGGTTGTCTGCGTAATCTTTTTGCGCGCGGGCCGGTCGATCGCGGGACTGTTGTCACAGTCACGGACATGTCTTATTCCCGCAATCGATGCCGAACCTGTATGCTTTTCGCAATATTATCGTGCGAACGATTCAATTTCCGGTCGGTGCGGTGCGGCACGATGAATGATGCCCGTTTTGACGCATGGAGTATTTGATGAGCTGTTCCCATGACCTGCCGGTGCGCAACCTTGTCACGTCGGCGATGAGCATGCGGTCTGTCATGACGGAACGGACGTCGACGACCCGCCCCGTTGGAAACGTCTAGGACCGTGGCATATTGCGACCACAAGGATGATCAGGTGAATTTCAGCCAGTTCCTTTTCCACACGTCCTTTCCGTTCGACGATCTGCGTCGGTCCGCCCTGCACCGCGCGATGGGCGCCCCCACCCGATCGTGGCCGGCCTCCGGCCTTTGGGATCACCTTCAACGATCGGCAAGACCATGACCGGCGCTGCATCGTGGAGGCACGCATCCATCGCGGATGGCAGCCGGTTTGACGCGATCGTCGTGGGCTCTGGCGCGGCAGGTGGCGTCGCCGCCACCGCGCTGGCCGAGGCGGGGATGCGCGTGGCGGTCCTGGAGGCCGGCGATGCCGGGCCCGGCCGCATCAACCCCGTGACCAAGGCCCTGACGGCCGTGGCCCGGTTCCTGGACAGGACCAGGGCCGAAAGCCGGATGCCGCCCAGCCTGGCCCGCTTTGGCGAACGCGCCTTTCGGCTGTTGGGCCGCGCACGCCAGCCGGTCCAGTCGCGCTGCTTTGCCTGGGCGATGGCCCCCAACGTGCTGGTCGACGACCGCGACTGTCCCTACCAGACCGAGGACGGCAGCCAGTTCCTGTGGTTCCGCGCCCGCCAGCCGGGGGGGCGCATGACCGTTCCCGGCCATGGGCGCCAGTACTATCGTCTGTCCGGCATGAAGTCGGATGGCTCGAACAGCGCCGACAATGCCTGGCCCTTTGCGCTGGAGGATGTCGCCGACTGGTACGGATGGGTCGAGGACAAGCTGCAATTGCGCGGCGGCGATCAGGCCGTTCCCGGCCCGGACACCAGCCGCCTGGCCGGCGTCCTGCAGCCCACCCCGTCCGAGCAGGCGATCATCGGCGCGATCCGGTCCAGATGGCCGCGGGCACGGCCGGTGCTGGGCAATTTCGCGCCGCCCCTGTCATGGCTGGACATTGCGGCCGGCACGGGCCGCATGGCGTTCCAGGCCGGCGCCGTGGTGCGCCGCGTCCTGAAGGATCCGTCGGGCGCGGTCAGCGGGGTCGAATGGATCGACGGCCGCACGGGCGCGGTCCGGACCGTCCACGCGCCGGTCGTGTTCCTCTGCGCCTCGGCGATCGAGAGCACGCGCATTTTGCTGCTGTCGCGGTCGGTGGGCGATGATGCGGGCATCGGGACGGAATCGCCCGCCCTGGGCCGGCACCTGATGGACCATGCGGTCATGAGCGGAACCGGATATCGCGCCGGATCGGACGACGTCCTGCCCGAGCAGGCCGAGCCAGGCCGCTGCATCCACATTCCGCCCGACCCGTCGCTGCATCCGTCGATCAGCATGCAGATCCATGTCCATCCCCGTCCCGACGGGGCCGCGCGCGTCGACATCGTCTCGTTCGCCGAGATGCTGCCCGACCCGTGGAACCGGGTGACGCTGTCGCCGTCGCAGACCGACCGGTACGGCATCCCGGTCCCGGTGATCCGCTTCCGCCATTCGGCGGAACAGCGCGCCCTGGCGGACCGTCAGGCGCAGATCATCCGCGAGCTGTCGGCGGATATCGGTCTGACGGACGTGATTGTGAACACCGACCTGTCCCCCGGCGGCACCAGCGTGCATGAATGCGGCACGGCGCGGATGGGAACCGATCCCGCGACATCCGTCGTGGACATGCACAACGAATGCTGGGACGTGCCGGGCCTTTATGTCACGGACGGGGCGTGCTTTCCGCGCCAGCATGTCCACAACCCGACCCTGACGATGATGATGCTGACCGCACGCGCCGCGGCGCATGCGGCCGCCCGCTGATCAGCGCTGGCCCGCAAGCTTGCGGGCCACCATCGCCATCAGCGGGGTGGGATAGCGCATCCCAAGCGTGACGATGCAGGTCCGGTCCAGAATCTCCAGCGTGCGGGCGCACATGTCGGGTGTGTATTCGATGTCGCGCTTGGCCCAGGCCCAGGGGTTCATCTTGGGATGGAAGGTCCGCTTGTTCAGGATCGGCTCCCAATTGGTGTACAGGTGCTTGGAGCTGTCGCGCAGGCGGTTGTGCACGCCCCGGCGGCCGGTCAGCTCGATCGCCTTCTCTCGGGTCGGGGCCAGGATCGACAGGCTGACGGCCGAAGCGGGATCGTTGTGCGGGGTGACCCTGAATTCGCTGCTGTGCTGCAGGATATCGGCCAGGACGGCGCGGCGCTTTTGCATCCGGCGCAGCATGGGGACCACCTTCTTCAGCTGGACGCGCAGCATGGCGCCGTCCATCTCGGTGACCTTCATGTTCATGCCGACGAATTCCGGCTCGTTCAGCCGGTCGCCGTGCTGGCGTACCATCGATCCCAGATCGTGATAGCTGCGCGCGCGGATGAAATAGCGTTCGTCGCTGGTCAGGACGGCCCCGCCTTCGCCGATGTTCATGTTCTTCATGCGGTTGAAGCTGAAGACGCCCAGGTCGCCGATCGCCCCGCAATGCCGGTCCTTGTAGCGGATGCCAACGGCCTGGGACGAATCCTCGATGACGATCAGGCCGTGCTCCTTGGCGATCGCCATGATCGCGTCCATGTCGCAGGGCGCGTTGACCATGTGCACGGGGATGATCGCGCGGGTATAGGGGGTGATCTTGGCCCGGATGTCCTCGGGGTCCATGGTCAGCGTCTCGTCGATGTCGACCAGGATCGGCACGGCCCCGACCTGCACCGGCGCGGCGGCGGTCGCCATCCAGGTATAGGCCGGCACCAGCACCTCGTCGCCCGGACCGATCCCGGCGGCGGCCAGGGCCGCGACCAGCGCGCTGGTCCCCGAATTCACGGCCAGCACATGCGCGGCGCCGGTCTGGGCGGCCATCTCGCGTTCGAACAGGGCCGTCCGGCTGGCCCCGCTGTCATAGCGCAGCAGGCTGCCGCTTGCGATGGCGCGGCCGACCGCGAACCACTCTCTCAGACCGACGTCAGGCACTGTCCGCTCCGTATGCGATGGGCGCTGGATTGCGCGCCGTGCACCATCCCGCGCCAGGGCCTGCAGGGCAAGGGGCAGATGCCGAATTCACCCGGTTATCGGTGCTGCGGCGGCCCGTTCCGCCCCCCACAATGGCGTGATTCCACTTGCGGTGGCGAAGCGGGGCCGGCGCACAGCGCGGGCGGGCCTGCCCGACTTTGGTGGCAGCGCGGCGTGGCCCGGCTGGCCATGATGGGAAAGCCGCTGCACCATCTGCAAGCAATCCGAGGGGCGCTCATGGACGATCATGCTGATGTCGATCTGGCCCGTGCCAGTGTCAGGGCCGTGGCCGACGACGTGGCGGGGACGCTGGTGGGCCACGACTGGCTGGTCGAACGTCTGCTGATCGCGTACCTGACCGGCGGCCATGTCCTGCTGGAGGGGCCGCCGGGCATCGCCAAGACGCGCGCGGTCAAGCAGCTGGCGGCGCGTCTGCCGGGCGAGCATGCGCGCATCCAGTGCACCCCCGACCTGCTGCCGTCGGACCTGACCGGCAGCCAGGTGTTCCGTCCCGAGACCGGCGGCTTCGACTTTCTGCCCGGCCCGGTCTTTCACAACATCGTCCTTGTGGACGAGATCAACCGCGCGCCCCCCAAGGTCCAGTCGGCCCTGCTGGAGGCGATGGCCGAAGGTCAGGTCACCACCGGCGGCGTGACACGCCCCCTGCCGCAGCCCTTCATGGTCGTGGCCACCCAGAACCCGATCGAGCACGAGGGGACCTTTCCGCTGCCCGAGGCGCAGATGGACCGCTTTCTGCT
Organism: Paracoccus sp. Arc7-R13; assembly: GCF_004010775.1. Lineage (NCBI taxonomy): Bacteria > Pseudomonadati > Pseudomonadota > Alphaproteobacteria > Rhodobacterales > Paracoccaceae > Paracoccus > Paracoccus sp. Arc7-R13. The sequence continues at coordinate 1,480,079 of NZ_CP034810.1, forward strand.
GCACCTGCGGCTGGACCTGCCGGGCGCCGAGGACGAACGCGCCATCCTGGACCTGGTCGAGGCCGAGGGCCGGGGCAGCATGGCGGCCGTGCTGTCGCAGGTGACGGCCGCGGACCTGGATCGCGCGCGCTTGCAGGTCGCGGGGGTGACGTTGGCCCCCGTGCTCAAGGATTTCATCATCCGGCTGGTTTTGGCGACGCGGCCCGGCGGGGTGCTGGCAGAGGCGGTCGAACACCCGGTCTCTCCGCGCGGGACGCTGGCGCTGGCCGCGGCGGTGCGCGCGCGGGCCTGGCTGCAGGGCCGCGATCACGGCCTGCCCGAGGACGTGCAGGCCCTGGCCCCCGATGCCTTGGCCCACCGGCTGGTCCCGAACTGGAAGGCCGCCAGCGAAGGGCAGGACGGCCGCCGCCTGATCGCCGAGGCGCTGCGCCAGGTGACCCCGTGGTAGGGGCGCCATGAGCGGTTGGCGGTCCGCGCCCGGCATCGCCCTGACGCTGGAGGCGCTGGTCGACCTGCAGGCGGGGCAGGGCGCCATGCCCCGGCAGCGGCCCATGGCGCGGCGGGCGGGGGTCATGGCCTCGCGCCATCCGGGCAGCGGCATGGACCTGAGGGAGATCCGCGCCTATGTGCCCGGCGACGATCCGCGCCGGATGGACCCCTCGGCCAGCGCGCGCACGGGCGTGCCGCATGTGCGCGCGCTGCACGAGGATCGCGACGACATCACGCTGCTGATCGCCGATCTGCGCGGGCCGATGCTGTGGGGCACGGGCGACGCGCTGCGGTCGGTGCGCGGCGCGCGGCATCTGGCGGGGCTTGGCTGGCAGGCGGTGGCGCGCCAGGGTGCGGTCGGCCTGATCGTCGCCGAAGGGGCAGGGGTCCGCGTGTTGCCGCCCGCGACCGGCGCGGGCCATATGCTGACCCTGTGCCGCCTGCTGGTCGACCGCCATGCCGCCGCCCTGGCCGATCCCCCCGGCACGGCGCCCCTGACCGAGGCGCTGTCCCTGGCCGCCCGCACTGCGCCGACGGGTGCCCATGTCGTCCTGGCCACCCTGCCCGATGGCTGGCAGGGGGCCGATGCCGCGCTGTCCCGCCTGGCCCGCGGCCGCCGGGTGGAGGTCGCGCTGATCCTGGACCCGTTGGAGACCGCGCCACCCGCCCGCCCGCTGCCCGTCCGACAGGGCGGCGCCACGCGGCTCCTGCGCCTGCAGCCCGCCGATCTGGGTGGCCAGACCGACCGCCTGGCCGCGATGGGCGCCGTCGCGCGACGGGTCGAGCCGTGACGCCCGATGCCATGACCCATGATCAGCTGATGCAGGCCCTGTCCCCGGTCCGCCTGCCCACGCCGATGGCCATCCTGTCGACGGCAGAGATGGCCGCGCTTCTGGCACTGGGCGTCATCGCGGGGCTGGTGCTGGCCTTGGCGGTGCTGCCCTTCACGCGCCGTCGGGCGGCCCGCCCGCGTCTGCGCGTGGCGGCGCTGCGGGGGCTGCCGGTGCCGGACCGCCTGCTGGCCATCGCCCGCATGCTGGGCAATCTGCCAGCGGCGCTACGCCCGGCCGCCTATGGCGCGGCCCCGCCACCGCCCGACCGCCGGATCGAGGCGATCGCCCGCGGCGCCCGCCTGCGTCGCCCGTGGCGCAGATGAGCCTGGCCGCACCCTGGCTGCTGGCGCTGCTGCCGCTGCCGCTGCTGCTGCGCTGGCTTCTGCCGCCGGTGGTCCGGCCCCGCGCGGCGCTGGACGTGCCCGACCACCTGTTGCCCCATGCCACGCCTGGTAGCCTGCCGCCGCTGCACCGCGCCCCGTGGCTGGCGGCCGCGGCCTGGGTGCTGCTTGTCGTCGCCCTGGCGGGGCCGCAGGTGGAACGCCAGGCCCAGGTGGTTCCCGCCAGCGGGCGGGACATCGTCCTAGCACTGGATCTGTCGGGCAGCATGGAACAGGCCGATTTCACCCTGGACGGTCAGCCCGTCAGCCGCCTGGACGCGGTCAAGCGCACCGCCCGCGCCTTTGTGCAAAGCCGGACGGGCGACCGGATCGGCCTGGTGATCTTCGGCGGACGCGCCTATGTCGCGGCGCCGCTGACCTTCGATCTGAACGCCGTCGTGCAGGCCATCGACGAGGCGCAGATCGGGGTGTCCGGCCGCGGCACGGCCATCGCCGACGGCCTGGGTCTGGCGATCCGCAGGCTGCAGGGCAGCACGTCGCCCGGCCGGGTCGTGGTTCTGCTGTCGGACGGGGTCGACACCTCGGGCAGCGTGCAGGCGGTGGACGCGGCGCGCCTGGCGGCGTCGCACGGGCTGCGCATCCACACCATCGCCCTGGGCCCCGAGGACCTGGAGACCCGCCCCACCGCCCGCGACGCCGTCGACGTGGCGACCCTGCGCGCGGTGGCCGAAACCGCGGGGGGCGCGCTGTTTCGCGTGCGCGACACCGCTGACTTGACCGCGATGGCGCAGGCGCTGGACCGGCTGGAGCCTAGCCCGGGCGAACGGCCGCCGCTGCGCTATTGGCGGTCGCTGTGGATCTGGCCCGCGATGCTGTGCGCCGCCTGCCTGATGCTGGCCGCGATCCGGAGGCGGGAATGACCGGCGCGCTGCTGCTGCGGCCGTGGTGGCTGGCGGGTCTGGTGCCGCTTCTGGCGCTTGCGTGGTGGCTGGACCGTCGCGGGCCGTCCGCTGGCGGGTGGGAACAGGTCATGCCTCCGCACATGCTGGCCGCGATGCGCGCACTTGGCGCCTTGGGCGGCAGCACCGGCCGGTGGGGTCCGCTGCTGCCCGTGGGGGCGGCGGCGCTGCTGGTGCTGGGCCTGTCCGGGCCGGCCCTGCCGCGCGCCGATGCGCCCGTCCTGGCGCGCACCGACAGCGTGCTGATCGCCATCGACCTGTCCCCGTCGGTCGCGCGGGGACCGGCGCTGGCGCAGGCGCAACAGGCCGCCGCCGCCCTGCTGCAGGGGCTGGCCGGCCGACCAGTCGGCCTGATCCTCTACAGCGGAGAGGCCTATGCCGCATCCGCCCCCACCACCGATCCGCGCACGCTGCAGACGCTGATCGCGGTCCTGGATGCCGACACGGTGCCCGGCCAGGGCAGCAGGCCCGCAGCCGCCATCGGCCTGGCCGGGCAGATGTTCGGCGATGCGGGGCAGGCCGATCTGGTCCTGATCTCGGACGGGGCCGGGGTCGATGGCCAGGCCGTGGCCGAGGCCGGGCGTCTGGCCGCCCTGGGCACGCGCATCTGGGCGGTCCGGGTCGTGGGCGCCGCGCCGCAGGCGCCCACCCCTGCGCCCGATGCGCTGGCGCAGCTGGTGCAATCGGGCGGTCAGATGGTGCTGGCACAGGATGTCGACGACTTGGCCGCCCGGCTGCGCCAGGGGGGCGATCGCCGTCGCGATCCGGCAGTGACGGCCCTGGGCTATCGCGATCTGGGGCCGTTCCTGGCCGCGCTGGCCGCCCTGCCGCTGCTGCAGATGCTGAGGCGGCGGCAATGAGGGCGGCGGCGGTCCTTCTGGTCCTGGCCGTGGCGGCGCTGGTCCTTGCCGGCCCCGCGGCGCTTGGTGCGCTGGCGCTGCGGGCGGGGTGGGACCGGCTCGCGCTGATCCTGCTGGACGATCCGGGCGCACGGGGGGTGGCCCATTACCGGTTGGGCGACCATGACCTGGCCGATGCCGATTTCGCCCGCGCGGGCCGGTCGCAGACCTACAACCGCGCGCTGTCGCTGGCCGCCACGGGCGACTATCCCCTCGCGGTCGCCTATTTCGACGCGGTGCTTTTCGCCAACCCCGCCGACGAACAGGCCCGCGCCAGCCGCGACCTGGTGGCGACGATGTTTCCGCCGCAGCAGGGCGACAGCGTCGCGCCGGGTCGCATCCTGGGGCGGGGCGGGCGTCCCGCCCCGGACGAGATGATCGCCAACGCCCTGACCGACGCCGCCGCCGAAAGCTGGCGCCGACCGGTCGAGGCGCGGGGCATGGCCGCCAGCGACGCGTGGCTGGAAACCATCGCCGACGATCCCGGCGAATTCCTGGCCCTGCGGTTGCAGGCCGAACACGACCGGCGCGCCGGGCTGGGCCTGATCCGGCCAGAGGCGGGTGACCCGTGGTGATCCGGCTGATCCTTTTGCTGCTGATGCTGGCCACGCCGCTGCGCGCCGAAACCCCCGCACCCCTGGCCCCCGGAGAGGCGCGGCTGCTGATCCTGCACGATCACGGCAACCCCGTCGTGGCCGAGATGGTGCGCCTGACCCTGCGCGGCGAATACGACCTGACCGTGTCGCTGGAAAGCCTGACCTTTCCGTCGTCCGACGCCTATGACTGGATGCAGATCGACCGCGACCGCTGGTTCCAGGAACGCATCGGCGGGCGGATGATCCAGATCTTCGAACGCGACATCGCGCTGTTTCCGCGCCGGGCAGGGGACCTGACCATCGGTCCGCTGACCCATAACCTGACCAACATCACCCGCAGCGGCGTCCGCGAGGAGGTCAGCGTTTCGTCGGGCACCACGCGCCTGACGGTCAAGCCCTTTCCCCATTCGGGCCGCCCCCTGACGGCACGCAGGCTGGTGCTGACGGACGACCTGTCCGCACCGCCCGGCCGCCTGGCCAAGGACGACATCCTGACCCGCCGCGTCACCATCGAGGCCCTGGGCGCGATGGCCCATCACCTGCCGCCGCGCCCCGACATCGCCCAGCCCTGGCTGATCAGCTTTACCCTGCCCGAAACCCGCGAGACGATCCCCACCCCGGACGGCCCGGTCGCCCGCGTGGTCTGGGAATGGCAGATGCGCCCCCGCACGGGCGAGCCAGGCGTCCTGCCCGCGATCCCCTTTCCCTGGCTGGACACCGACAGCCGCCGGATCGAGGTGGCGGCGATGAAGCCGATCCCGTTCGGCTTCGCGGGTTTCAGCACCGCATCGGGGACGGGCGTCGCCCTGCATTGGCAGATGGCGGGGCTGGCGCTGTCGGGCGGGGTGGTCGCGCTGGCCGTGGTGCTATGGGGCAGGCTGCCCGCGATCGGGCGCGCCCTGCGCCGGCTGCGGCCCGGCCCGCATGCGGCAGCGATGCGCAGGGCGGCGGCCAGCGGCGATCTGACCGGGCTGCGTGCGGCCGCGGCGGCACACCTGACGTGGCGCGGGGGCGGCGGGCCGCGCAGGAAAGCCCTGCTGCGCCAGCTGGACCACCAGATCTATGCACCCGCCGGCGCGCCGGGATTCGACGCGATGCGCTGGTTGCGCGACTGGTCGCGGGCCTAGCGGTTCCGCCGGGACGTCGCGCGGGCCTGCAGCTGATCCAGAGCGTCGGCATTGGCCCGGCCCCAGGCATAGACCGTCTCGACCAGGTCGACGAAGCGCCTGCCAAGCGGCGTCAGGCTGTATTCGACCGCCGGCGGGACCGTGCTTTCGACATGGCGGTCGATCAGGCCGCTGTCCTCCATCTCGCGCAGCGTCTGCACCAGCATCTTCTTGGAGATCCCAGGCAGGCTGCGCAGCAGCACCCCGTTGCGCGCCGCACCCCCGTGCTGGGCATGCAGCGTGTGCAGGATCATGCTGGTCCATTTCGTGGCAAAGATCTCCATCGTGCGTCGGGGGGCGCAATCCTCGCGCCAGTCGGTGTCGATGCTGCCGGGTTCCATGGTGGTTACCTTTCGGTGGCTATGTCCCAATTTGGTGCCGTCTGGCACGACCGCGCCGCGCTGACTAGATCCCCTGACAGCACAAAGACAGGAGAGATTCATGACCCGCACCGCATTGGTTGTCGGCGCCACCGGCATTCAGGGCCAGGCCATCGCCGCCCAACTGGTCCGCGACGGATGGGCCGTCCTGGGCCTCAGCCGCAATCCGCAGCCGCAGGAGGGCGTGACGCCCGTGGCCGCCGACCTGCTGGACCCCGCATCCGTCGCCGCCGCCCTGGACGGTCTGGCCCCGACGCATGTGTTCCTGACCACCTGGCTGCGCCAGCCGACCGAGGCCGAGAACATCCGCGTCAACGCCCTGATGCTGCGCAACCTGTTCGACGGTCTGCGTCCGCTTGGCACCGTGCGTCACGCGGCGCTGGTGACCGGGCTGAAGCATTACCTTGGACCGTTCGAGGCCTATGGCAAGGGCAGCCTGCCCAAGACCCCGTTCCGCGAGGATCAGGGGCGGCTGGACGTCCCGAACTTCTATTACGCGCAGGAGGATGAACTGTTCGAGGCCGCGCGCCGCGACGGCTTCACCTACAGCATCCACCGCCCCCACACCGTCATCGGCAAGGCGGTCGGGAACGCCATGAACATGGGCACCACCTTGGCCGTCTATGCCGCCATCTGCCGCGAGACCGGGCGCCCGTTCCGCTTTCCCGGATCGGCCGTGCAGTGGAACGGCCTGACGGACATGACCGACGCCCGCCAGCTGGCCGCCCAGGTCATCTGGGCAGCGACCACGCCCGCCGCGCATGACCAGGCCTTCAATATCGTCAACGGCGACGTCTTCCGCTGGAACTGGATGTGGCACCGTCTGGCCGACTGGTTCGGCGTCAAAGCCGAGGATTTCGACGGCACCGAACGCCCCTTGGCCGACCAGATGGCGGACGACGCCGCGATCTGGGCACGCATCGCCGAACGCGAAGGGCTGGCCGAGCCGGATATCACCCGCCTGGTGTCGCCGTGGCACACCGACGCCGACCTGGGTCGGCCGATCGAGGTCGTGACCGACATGTCCAAAAGCCGCAAGCTGGGCTTCACCGCCTATCAGGCGACGGACGAGGCGTTCTTCGACCTGTTCGAACAGCTGGAGGCGGACCGGATCATCCCCCGCCGCTGACCGTCCAAAGACGTGCATCTGCTGCGGTGAGGATGTCGGGCGACCGGCACCCTCATCGCCGCGGACGGAATGATGGTTCGCCTGGCCCATGGCCGACAATGCTTTGGTCATGCGACGGGGCGCCTGACGACACTCACGACGACCACAGAACCACGTCTGGTCAGTTGATCATATCTTGACAGTAAGGTGATGGCGGAGACGAAGGGATTCGAACCCTCGAGACCCTTTCGGGCCTGCACCCTTAGCAGGGGTGTGCCTTCGACCACTCGGCCACGTCTCCGCCGACCCGTATATGGATGTCGCCAAGGGGGGGCAAGGGGCTTTCTGGCCCCTTTTTGCAGATCGCCGCGCGGCGCCTTCCAAGGGTTCGACGGCGCCGGGACGTGGCACGCGACAGTTCGTCCTCTTGGAACTGGGGCTGGAACCCGGAAGGCATTGACGCGATAGTCGGATGACGCAACCGGATGGCAGGACATGACCGAAATCTCTCGTCGCAAGTCGGATCACCTGCGCATCGTCACCGAAGGCCGCGGGGCGCAGGACCGGCTGGACAGCGGGTTCGACCAGGTCCGGTTCCTGCATCAGGCGCTGCCCGATCTGGACATGGATGCCGTCGACACGGGAACGCGGTTCCTGGGGCGCAGCCTGGGGGCGCCGCTGCTGATCTCGGCCATGACCGGCGGTCCGGAGGAGGCGGAACGCATCAACCTGCACATCGCCGAGGCCTGTGCCCATCACCGCATCGCCCTGTCCGTCGGATCGCAGCGCATCGCGGTCGAGGCGGGCGGCAATGGCGGCCTTGGCGCCAGCCTGCGGGCGCGTGCGCCCCAGATTCCGATCCTGGGCAATATCGGCGCGGTCCAGCTGAACTATGGCTTTGGCGTGGCGCAGGCGCAGCGTGCGGTGGACATGATCCAGGCCGACGCGCTGATCCTGCACCTGAACCCGCTGCAGGAGGCGATCCAGGAGGGGGGCGACCGCAATTTTGCGGCCCTGCTGCCACGGATCGAGGAGCTGGCCACCAGCCTGCCGGTCCCCCTGGGCGTCAAGGAGGTCGGTGCGGGGCTGTCGGCGCCCGTGGCACGTCGTCTGATCGATGCGGGCGTGACGATCCTGGACGTCGCCGGCGCCGGCGGCACCAGCTGGGCGCGTGTCGAGGCCGAACGCGGTCCCGACCGCCTACAGGCGCTGGCGGAGCCGTTCCACGACTGGGGCATCCCCACGACCGCGTCGCTGCGCGCCATCGCGCCGATGATGGGGCCGGACCGGGTTCTGGTCGGGTCGGGCGGGGTGCGTCACGGGCTGGACGCCGCGCGGGCCATCCGCCTTGGCGCGGACCTCGTGGGGCAGGCGGCCCGCGCGCTGCCAGCCGCGCGCCACAGCGCCGAGGCCCTGTCCGATCACCTGTCCGACGTCGTGACCCAGCTGCGCATCGCGATGTTCTGCACCGGATCGGCCGACCTTGCGGCGCTGCGCCGCGCGCCGCTGCTGGTGCCGGGGCCGGGTGGCCAATGGTCGCAAGCAACGGGGATGGAAACCGGCGATGCGGGACTGTAGTCTGCGCGGATCGCCGGTCCGGGGGACAAGATGAGCGCACATGCCCTGCCCAAGGCAGATCTGACCGCCACCAGCCTGATCGTCTCGGGCGGCATCATCGCCGCGTGGCTGGCCCTGCATGTGCATGCGCTGTGGTTTCTGGACGCGGCGGCGCATCCCATCCTGGCGATCGCGAATTTCCTGGGGCTGACCTGGCTGTCGGTCGGTCTGTTCATCATCGCGCATGACGCGATGCACGGGTCGGTCGTGCCGGGGCGTCCGCGCGCCAATGCGGCGATGGGCCAGCTGGTCCTGTGGCTGTATGCCGGATTTTCGTGGCGCAAGATGATCGTCAAGCACATGGCCCATCACCGCCATGCCGGAACCGACGACGACCCCGATTTCGACCATGGCGGCCCGGTCCGCTGGTACGCGCGCTTCATCGGCACCTATTTCGGCTGGCGCGAGGGGCTGCTGCTGCCCGTCATCGTGACGGTCTATGCGCTGATCCTGGGGGATCGCTGGATGTACGTGGTCTTCTGGCCGCTGCCGTCGATCCTGGCGTCGATCCAGCTGTTCGTGTTCGGCACCTGGCTGCCGCACCGCCCCGGCCACGACGCGTTCCCGGACCGCCATAATGCGCGGTCGTCGCGGATCAGCGACCCCGTGTCGCTGCTGACCTGCTTTCACTTTGGTGGTTATCATCACGAACACCACCTGCACCCGACGGTGCCTTGGTGGCGCCTGCCCAGCACCCGCACCAAGGGGGACACCGCATGACCAATTTCCTGATCGTCGTCGCCACCGTGCTGGTGATGGAGTTGACGGCCTATTCCGTCCACCGTTGGATCATGCACGGCCCCCTGGGCTGGGGCTGGCACAAGTCCCACCACGAGGAACACGACCACGCGCTGGAAAAGAACGACCTGTACGGCCTGGTCTTTGCGGTGATCGCCACGGTGCTGTTCACGGTGGGCTGGATCTGGGCGCCGGTCCTGTGGTGGATCGCTTTGGGCATGACCGTCTATGGGCTGATCTATTTCGTCCTGCATGACGGGCTGGTTCATCAGCGCTGGCCGTTCCGCTATATCCCGCGCAAGGGCTATGCCCGCCGCCTGTATCAGGCCCACCGCCTGCACCACGCGGTCGAGGGACGCGACCATTGCGTCAGCTTCGGCTTCATCTATGCGCCGCCGGTCGACAAGCTGAAGCAGGACCTGAAGACGTCGGGCGTGCTGCGGGCCGAGGCGCAGGAGCGCACGTGACCCATGACGTGCTGCTGGCAGGGGCGGGCCTTGCGAACGGGCTGATCGCCCTGGCGCTGCGCGCGGCGCGGCCCGACCTGCGGGTGCTGCTGCTGGATCATGCGGCGGGACCGTCAGACGGCCATACCTGGTCCTGCCACGACCCCGATCTGTCGCCGCACTGGCTGGCGCGGCTGAAGCCCCTGCGCCGCGCCAACTGGCCCGACCAGGAGGTGCGCTTTCCCCGCCATGCCCGGCGGCTGGCCACCGGTTACGGGTCGCTGGACGGGGCGGCGCTGGCGGATGCGGTGGCCCGGTCGGGCGCCGAGATCCGCTGGAACAGCGACATCGCCCTGCTGGATGAACAGGGGGCGACGCTGTCCTGCGGCACCCGGATCGAGGCGGGCGCGGTCCTGGACGGGCGCGGCGCGCAGCCGTCGCGGCATCTGACCGTGGGTTTCCAGAAATTCGTGGGCGTCGAGATCGAGACCGACTGCCCCCACGGCGTGCCCCGCCCGATGATCATGGACGCGACCGTCACCCAGCAGGACGGGTACCGATTCATCTATCTGCTGCCCTTCTCTCCGACGCGCATCCTGATCGAGGACACGCGCTATTCCGATGGCGGCAATCTGGACGACGACGCGCTGGCGGCGGCGTCCCACGACTATGCCCGCCAGCAGGGCTGGACCGGGGCCGAGGTCCGGCGCGAACGCGGCATCCTGCCCATTGCGCTGGCCCATGACGCGGCGGGCTTCTGGGCCGATCACGCGGAGGGGCCTGTTCCCGTGGGACTGCGCGCGGGGTTCTTTCACCCGGTCACCGGCTATTCGCTGCCCTATGCGGCGCAGGTGGCGGACGTGGTGGCGGGCCTGTCCGGGCCGCCCGGCACCGACGCGCTGCGCGGCGCCATCCGCGATTACGCGATCGACCGGGCACGCCGCGACCGCTTTCTGCGCCTGCTGAACCGGATGCTGTTCCGCGGCTGCGCGCCCGACCGGCGCTATACCCTGCTGCAGCGGTTCTACCGCATGCCGCATGGACTGATCGAACGGTTCTATGCCGGCCGGCTGAGCGTGGCGGATCAGCTGCGCATCGTGACCGGCAAGCCTCCCATTCCCCTTGGCACGGCCATCCGCTGCCTGCCCGAACGTCCCCTGCTGAAGGAAAACGCATGAACGCCCATTCGCCCGCGGCCAAGACCGCCATCGTGATCGGCGCAGGCTTTGGCGGGCTGGCCCTGGCCATCCGCCTGCAGTCCGCGGGCATCGCCACCACCCTGGTCGAGGCCCGGGACAAGCCCGGCGGGCGCGCCTATGTCTGGCACGATCAGGGCCATGTCTTCGACGCGGGCCCGACCGTCATCACCGACCCCGATGCGCTCAAGGAGCTGTGGGCGCTGACCGGGCAGGACATGGCGCGCGACGTGACGCTGATGCCGGTGTCGCCCTTCTATCGACTGATGTGGCCGGGCGGGAAGGTCTTCGATTACGTGAACGAGGCCGATCAGCTGGAGCGCCAGATCGCCCAGTTCAGCCCGGACGACCTGGAAGGATACCGCCGCTTCCGTGATTACGCGGAGGAGGTGTATCAGGAGGGCTACGTCAAGCTGGGCACCGTGCCCTTCCTCAAGCTGGGCCAGATGCTCAAGGCCGCGCCCGCGCTGATGAAGCTGGAGGCCTATAAGTCCGTCCATGCCAAGGTCGCGACCTTCATCAAGGACCCCTATCTGCGGCAGGCGTTTTCGTATCACACGCTGCTGGTGGGCGGGAATCCCTTCTCGACCAGCTCGATCTATGCGCTGATCCACGCGCTGGAGCGGCGCGGCGGGGTCTGGTTCGCCAAGGGCGGCACCAACCAGTTGGTCGCGGGCATGGTCGCGCTGTTCGAACGGCTTGGCGGCCAGATGATGCTGAACGCCAAGGTCGCCCGGATCGAGACCGAGGGCGCGCGGACCACGGGCGTCACCCTGGCGGACGGGCGGTCTTTAAGGGCCGACATGGTCGCCAGCAACGGCGACGTCATGCACAACTATCGCGACCTGCTGGGCCACACGGCCCGCGGGCAGAGCCGCGCGAAATCGCTGGACCGCAAGCGCTGGTCCATGTCGTTGTTCGTGCTGCATTTCGGTCTGCGCGAGGCGCCCAAGGACATCGCGCATCACACCATCCTGTTCGGCCCCCGCTACAGGGAGCTGGTCAACGAGATCTTCAAGGGCCCGAAGCTGGCCGAGGATTTCTCGCTGTACCTGCATTCGCCCTGCACGACCGATCCGGACATGGCGCCTCCGGGCATGTCCACGCATTACGTGCTGGCCCCCGTGCCGCATCTGGGCCGCGCCGAGATCGATTGGGCGGTCGAGGGGCCGCGCTATGCCGACCGCATCCTGGCGTCCCTGGAGGAGCGGCTGATCCCGAACCTGCGCGCCAACCTGACCACGACGCGCATCTTCACGCCCGCCGATTTCGCCAGCGAACTGAACGCCCATCACGGCAGCGCCTTCTCGGTCGAGCCGATCCTGACGCAATCCGCGTGGTTCCGGCCGCACAACCGCGACAAGACGATCCGCAACTTCTATCTGGTCGGCGCGGGCACCCATCCGGGCGCGGGCATTCCGGGCGTCGTGGGCTCGGCCAAGGCCACGGCCCAGGTGATGCTGTCCGACCTGGCGGGCGCATGAGCGATCTGGTCCTGACCTCGACCGAGGCGATCACCCAAGGGTCGCAAAGCTTTGCCACGGCGGCCAAGCTGATGCCGCCGGGCATCCGCGACGACACGGTGATGCTCTATGCCTGGTGTCGCCACGCGGATGACGTGATCGACGGTCAGGCCCTGGGCAGCCGCCCCGAGGCGGTGAACGACCCGCAGGCGCGGCTGGACGGCCTGCGCGTCGACACGCTGGCGGCCCTGCAGGGCGACGGTCCGGTGACCCCGCCCTTTGCCGCGCTGCGCGCGGTGGCGCGGCGGCATGATTTCCCGCAGGCCTGGCCCATGGACCTGATCGAAGGCTTCGCGATGGATGTCGAGGCGCGCGACTATCGCACGCTGGATGACGTGCTGGAATATTCCTATCACGTCGCAGGCATCGTCGGCGTGATGATGGCCCGCGTGATGGGCGTGCGCGACGATCCTGTCCTGGACCGCGCCTGCGACCTGGGGCTGGCGTTCCAGCTGACCAACATCGCGCGCGACGTGATCGACGATGCGCGCATCGGGCGGTGCTATCTGCCGGGGGACTGGCTGGACCAGGCGGGCGCGCGGATCGACGGGCCGGTGCCGTCGCCGGAGCTGTACACAGTGATCCTCCGGCTGTTGGATGCGGCGGAACCCTATTACGCGTCGGCGCGGGTGGGTCTGGCGGATCTGCCACCGCGCTGCGCCTGGTCCATCGCCGCCGCGCTACGGATCTATCGCGCCATCGGGCTGCGCATCCGCAAGAGCGGGCCGCAGGCCTATCGCCAGCGGATCAGCACGTCCAAGGCTGCCAAGATCGGCCTGCTGGGCGTCGGGGGCTGGGATGTCGCGCGATCACGCCTGCCGGGGGCGGGCGTGTCGCGGCAGGGCCTCTGGACCCGGCCGCATCACGTCTAGGCGCGCGCGGCGTAGGGCAGAACCCGTTCCAGCAGGGCCGCGATTTCCGGAGCCTGAAGGCGCTTGCTGCGCAGCATCGCGTCCAGTTGGGCGCGGCTGGCCTCGTAATGACGGGACACGTTCTGCAGGTCTGACACGGCCAGAAGGCCGCGCCGCGGGCCGGGGGCCGCCGCATCGCGACCGGTATCCTTGCCAAGAGCCGCCTGGTCGCCCACGACGTCCAGCAGGTCGTCATAGGACTGGAACACCCGGCCCAGCTGACGGCCAAAGTCGATCATCTGGGTCTGCTCCTCGGCGTCGAACTCCTTGATCACGGCCAGCATCTCCAGCCCGGCGATGAACAGCACTCCGGTCTTCAGGTCCTGTTCCTGTTCGACCCCCGCGCCGTTCTTGGCCGCGTGCAGGTCCAGGTCCTGGCCGGCGCACAGGCCCTGCGGCCCCAGGGACCGCGACAGGATCCGCACCAGCTGCGCCCGCACCGTGCCCGACGCGCCGCGCGCACCGGCCAGCATGGCCATCGCCTCGGTGATCAGGGCGATGCCGCCTAGCACGGCGCGGCTTTCGCCATGCGCCACATGGGTCGCGGGCTGGCCGCGGCGCAGCCCGGCATCGTCCATGCAGGGCAGGTCGTCGAAGATCAGCGATGCGGCATGCACCATCTCGACCGCGCAGGCGGCGTCGACGATCGTGTCGCAGACCCCACCCGAGGCCTCTGCCGCAAGCAGCATCAGCATGCCGCGGAACCGCTTGCCCGACGACAGCGCGCCATGGCTCATGGCCGCGCCGAGCGGCTGCGACACGGCACCGAATCCCTGGGCGATCTCCTCAAGTCTGGTCTGCAGAAGGGTGGCGTGGATCGGGTTGACGTCTCGTCTCATCAGTGCCTTCGCGCTTGGGTTCTGACCTGGCGGGAAGGTCAGGCCGGGGCGGCACCCCGTGACCCGTCATCCACCGTCAACAGTCCCCATGTTGGAACGGTTCACGCCCGATTGCGAGCCTTTTCGACGGCGACGCGGGGTCGCGCGGCAATTTGTCCAACAAGGTCAGTGGACCGGCGCGCCGATGGCCGCGCGCAGCCAGGCATCCTTGGCCGGAAACACCCGCGCCGCATCGTGATCGGCCAGGATCGTCCGGCGCGCGGCGCGGCGCAGGTCGGCCGCGTCACCCGGATTGTCCAGCACCCAGGCCATCGCGTCCGCGACCTCGTCCGCGTCGTCCATGTCGACGATCAGGCCGTTCTCCATGTCGCGGACCAGTTCGCGCACCGGGGCGGTGTTCGATCCGATCACCAGGCATCCGGTGGCCATCGCCTCGGACAGGGACCAGGAGGTGACGAAGGGCTCGGTGAAATAGACATGCGCGTGCGAGGCCTGCAGCGTGCGGACATATTCATCGCGCGGGCGCATGGCGTTCACGTGGATGCGGCGGTGATCCAGGTCCAGCTGGTCGATCATCCGCAGCCACCAGCTGTCGCCGCGCGCCAGCGGTCGGCCATAGGACACGCTGTCATTGGCCAGGATCACCGTGTCGAAGTCGTCACGCCGCGCCTGCAGGCGGGCGACGCCGCGCAGGAATTGCGGAAAGCCGCGCAAGGGCTCCATCCCGCGGGTGGCATAGGTGATCACGGGGCGGTCGGCGGGCAGGCGCAGCCAGTCGAAATCGATGCGCGCCTGCGGGTCGGGGCGGTGCAGGTCGCAATCCACCCCATCTGGCATCACGGTGATCTGGCGGCGCAGGACCGGAGGAAAGCGGCTGGCCTGGAACAGCGTCGGGCACCAGCTGGCATCGGCCAGGTCGAATTCGCCGGTGATCGGCAGGTTGCGCATCCGGTCCGAGATCATCACCGCCAGGTCGGCGGGCTTTTCCGCCCGGCGCTTGTCCCAGTTGCGGTCGGTGTAATACCATTCGTGATAGGCGACATAGGTGCAGTCGGGCCAGACCAGCTTGACCCCCAGCCCCACGCCCCAGCCCGCATGGGCCACCACGACGTCGGGGACATAGCCTTCGGAATGGCGCATGCGGAACATCAGCTCGGTCGCGCCCCGGCAGTTCTGCGCGGCGTGGTCCAGGATGTGACGCGGATCGCCCGTGGGGATCGTGGTGTCGCGCAGCGCGAATCGGCGGGTGCAGATGCCGTCATGGGCAGGGTCGGCGTCGATGCCGCCATGCATGAAGGTGACGTCCCAGCCCTGGCCCGCCAGCCAACGGCCCAGGAACTCGAACTGGCCGGGGCCGGACAGGTGCAGAAACAGGATGCGCGGCCGCTGCGCCACGGATGTCGCGACCGTCATGACCGGGGAACCGTCTGCCAACCCGTGCAGCCCGCCGCCAGTAGCGGCTGCTGATCGGTGCGGTTCACGATGGCCTGCACGCGGGCATGGGCGACGCCCAGGTCCAGCCGCGCCTTGGTCGCGACCAGGAACGTCGCATCGCCGTCCATGACCGCGTGGACCGCGGGAAACGCCGCCTGCAGCAGGTCGCGGATCGCGGGCAGGGGGCCCGTTCCATGGATCAGCAGGACGCCGCCGTCGCCCGACAGGCGCCGCCCGGCGTGGCGGATGCGCGCCAGCGCGTCCGCACCATGCAGCCAGTCCTCATCCGCCCTGGCGACGATCGCATCCAGCCGCGGCGCATCGGGTGCCGCATCCGACAGCTGCGCTGGCCGGAACGCCGCGCCAAGGTCAAGCGCCTGCATCGCCGCTAGGGGCCAGCCCGCCGCGGGGTGATGCACCGTCAGGCCGGGCACCAGGGCCAGCACCGCAATGGTCAGCGGCAGATGCGCCGGCCCTGTCACCATCACGTGCCGCAGGGCCGATGTCGCGCAGAGCAGCCCAAGGCAGCGACGCGCCCAACCCTCGACCGGCATGGCCGGGTTCAGCGCGTCGATCATGCCCAGGGGGGTGCCGTCGTCGTCCAGCACCTGCACCCGGCGGTCATCCAGCATGCGCAGCGCCGCCCCATCCAGGCGGTGCAGGCCGTGATTGATCGCCCGCGCGCGGGCCCGGACCGGGGCGTCGGTCGCCCGCAGCCAGGCGCGGTGGAAGGGCGTGACCCAGGAAAACGCGTCGCGGTTGTCCAGCAGCTCGACCGCCTGCTGGACGGCGATGGCCAGCGGACCGTCCAGGTCCAAAGACAAGGGCAGGCCGCCGGGCTGCGTCCCGGCCAGGGTCACGCGCCGCGCACGCCAGGCATGGCGCTGGACGGGGCCGGTCTGGAGCCGCGTCTCGGCACGGTTCAGGTGCAGGTCAGACAGTGACGACAGGCGGGGGTTCAGCACGTGGATCAGGTCCGCCCCCCGCCGCAGGGCCAGCAGGCGCACCGGCACGCCAAGGGCGGGGGCACAGACGCATCCGTCGCCGCTGCCCGTCAGCGCATCGCCCAGCAGGCGCATCGCGACACCGGTCAGCGGATCGTCGGCCCGCGCCTCTGCCGGGCGCAGACCAAGTCTGGGGTCATCATGGGTCAGCTGCGCGGTCATCGTGGGGCCCGCGCGGACATTACAGCCGACTAAAGAAGGCGCCGCCCAGGGGCGTGGCGCCATCCGCGGTCAGCAGCGCGTCCATCCGCGGAACGGCGACGCCAAGACCCAGGGCAACCTGGATGCCCCGGACCCCGCGCGGCGCGGACCAGCCGCGCACGGCCAGCATCACCCGCTGCCAGACGGCGGACCCGGTAGCGGTGTCGCGGATGTCGCTGCGCAGATGCGCCGTGTGGATCACCGTGATCCAGCTGGCGGAATGGGTCCGCATCGGTTCGAACGCGAACAGCGCAAAGGCCACCGGCTCGGCCTCCAGCGATACGACGACGGCACCGTGATAACCGCTGTCGTCATGGACCTGTGCCAGCAGGCGCTCCACCTGCGGCTGGTCGAAGGGCAGGTCCGCGAACAGGCTTTCCCGGTGCATCTGGCGGGCCAACGGCACGATCAGGTCGGGCCGGGCGGCGTGCCTGCCGACGGTGACATCGGTGCGGCGCAGCAGGGCGGGGGGCAGGTCGGTATGGAGTGTCATGATCCCAAGCGGCCCAGCCTTGCCGTTGCCGACATGCTGGGCCTGTCCAATGACCGCAGGCCGGTCCTTACGAATACAGCGGGCGGTCGTTGCGGGCGTGGCGGGCGGCCAGCGAGCGTCCTTCGCGACCCTTCAGGAACGGGATGGCCGGATCGGTCTCGGTCATCGCCTCGAAATCGGGGAAGATCGCGCGCAGTTCGGACAGCTGGTCCTGGCTGAGAAAAGTCAGCGCCTGACGCCCGGGGAACAGGCTTTCGGCCTCGATCCCCTCGACCGACAGGATTTGGTGGTCTGCGAACATCAGGTGCAGGTACTGGACGCTGCGGGCGTCGCCGTCCACGTCGATGCCGTTCACGCCGATCAGCGGCTTGACCGCGACCAGCACCTCGGGGGCGCCGAACATCGTCTCGGCGATGGCCGAGCGGATGACGACGCGGTGCTGGGGCGAAAAGCGGATGTCGCGCAGGGGCAGGCCGTTGCCGAAGGCGCCGGCGGGCACCAGGATCGGCAGCAGCTTGGGGTTCCCCGCCAGATCGACCGCATCCAGCCTGCGCGAACCGATCCAGGCCAGGGCCTTGGGGCCGTTGCGGGTGATGACCGTGTCGCCCTGGCGCAGGGTCTCGATCGGGACCGCGCCGCGGGGGGTGTCGATCAGCGTGCCGGCGGTGAAGCAGACCGCGTTGATCGCCTCGAAATTGGCAAAGCCCGACCGTGATGCCACGGTCGATCCGTCGCGAAGCGTCATCGTCCCATAGGAGACCGTGCCCTGCAGGATGCGCGGATAGGCCAGGATCGAGCCGATGTCGCTGTCGCTGTAGACGTTGGTGACCAGGTCGGCCTTGCCGTCGCCGTCGGTGTCCATGGTGACGTTGCCGCTGGACAGCGTCAGGGTCCAGTCCCCGCGCAGGTTCAGCGTGTCCTGACCCTTGCCGCCATCCAGCTTGGCGCCGCTGCGCATCTTGTCGGCATCCGACAGGCTGTGGTCCGGCTTCATGTCGAACCACAGGACGTCGTCGCCCTTGCCAAGGTCCACGCGCGCGCCGAACGACTGCTCCAGCTTCAGCGTGTCGTCGCCGTCGCCGGTAGAGATCGTCTCGAAGGTGGTGCGCGACAGATGGGCCATGTCGTCACCGGTGCCCATGTCAACCTGGCCGAAGGCGACGCGGGCGCCCTGGCCGGACAGGTTTCCGCCCTCCAGCGTGTCGTCGCCGCCCTTCATGCTGATGTCGTACACGCTGCGGTTGTCGCCCGGCTCGGTTTGCCGGCTGAACGCCCAGTCCGACAACGTGACGTTCTGGGTTCCCTCCGAGGAGTTGCCCTGAAGAATGGTCGCGCCATCGCCATCATAGCTGCCAAAGATCGTGGCCATGACAGTCATCCCTCTTGAAAACGATTCTTGTTAACTTTGTATAAACGGCGTTACGCCCGCATGGCCACGGTTGTCAACAAGATCCACGCACACGGCATGCGTGAAGACCGGTTTGGAGACCAATCTCGCACATCGTGCAATTCGTTGATTAATCTATGAACTTACCGGTTCACATTGCACGTTGTGCAGGGCCGGTCCGGGTTGATCCAACGCGGAGGACGGAGGCCGGCGTCCGCGTCGAATCTGCAACTGGAGGCTGTAAATTTGTGCGCTGTTAACTGTTTATTTACGGGTCAGCGGAACAGCAGCACGGATCGGCGGGAATCGATCAGCATGCGCGTGGTGACCGATCCGATGATCAACCGGCGGATGCGGCTGTGCCCATAGGCCCCCATGACCAGCAGGTCGTGATCCTGCTGTTCGATCCGTGCGATCAGCGCGCTGTCGGCGCTGCCGTCCAGCAGTTCGGCGCGCGCATCGCGGCCGGCGGCGCGCAGGCGCAGGATCGCCTCCTCCAGCTGGACCTGCGCCTCGCGGTTGGCCGGGGCGGCCATCGCCACCTCGATCCGAAGCCCGTCGAAGACCGGGCTGGAGGCCACGTGATCGACCGCCTTCATCGCCGAGGCCCCGCCGTCAAAGGCCAGCATCACGCTGGCGATGGGGCGGAAGGCGCGGGCGGCGACCAGGACCGGCACCTTGGCCGCGCGGACCACGCGTTCCAGGTTCGATCCGGGATGGTCGGCCGCGAAATCGGCGGCCTCTCCGCGCTTGCCGATCACGATCAGGGCGGGGCCTGCGGCCTTGCCGGTCGCATGGGCGATCAGGTCGCCCTGTTCCAGGCGCGTCTCGACCCGCGCGGCGCCTGCGCCCAAAGTCAGGTTGCGCGCATCCTCCAGCAGAGCGCGGCCCTGCGCGTTCGCCAGGCGCGCGCGCTGTTCGTCAAGGCTTGCCAGCTCGTCCAGCAGGGCGCTGCGCGCGCCGAGGCGGATCGTGCCGGACAGGTCCTGCGACGGGGCGGGGGACCTGCGGCCCAGGACGTGCAGCAGCTCGACCGGCATGCCGCTGCGCGCCGCAAGCCAGCCCGCATGTTCGCACACCGAGGCCGCGTAGACCGAGCCGTCCACCAGGGCGATGATCTTGTCGTTCATGTGCCGTCTCCCCCTCTAATGCGCCGTCAGCTTGTCCAGGGCGCCGGGCTTGTCATGGATGGCAAGCCGGTCGACCAGCGTCTCCGAGGCGGCGTTCATGCCGATCAGCTGCACCTGCGCGCCGTCGCGCCGGAACTTCAGGATCGCCATGTCCAGCGCCTGCACCGAGCTGATGTCCCAGATATGCGCCCCTCTGACGTCGATGGTGACATGATCCAGCGGTTCTGCAAAGTCGAACGCGGCCATGAAGTCCTCGACCGAGGCATAGAACATCTGCCCCTCGACGACATACGTCCGGCTGCGGCCGTCCGCCGACAGGGTCGAGGTCACGCGGAACAGCTGCGCGATCTTGGCGGCGAAGAAGATCCCCGACAGCAGCACGCCCACCAGCACCCCGATGGCCAGGTTGTGGGTCCAGACGACCGTGGCGACGGTTGCCAGCATCACCACCGACGACGAGCGCGGATGGGTGCGCAGGTTGGCCAGCGACGACCAGCTGAAAGTGCCGATGGACACCATGATCATGATCGCGACCAGCGCCGGCATGGGGATGCGGCTGACCAGATCGCCCAGACCCACCACCAGGATCAGCAGCGCCACCCCGGCGGTGAAGGACGACAGCCGCCCCCGCCCGCCGGATTTGACGTTGATCATCGACTGTCCGATCATGGCGCAGCCCGCCATGCCTCCGATGAAGCCGGTGGCGGTGTTGGCCAGGCCCTGGCCGATGCATTCCTGGTTGCGGTTGCTGCGCGTGTCGGTCAGCTCGTCCACCAGGTTCTGGGTCATCAGGCTTTCCAGCAGGCCCACGATGGCGACCGCGATGGAATAGGGCAGGATGATCTGCAGCGTCTCCAGCGTCAGCGGGATGTCGGGGATCAGGAACATCGGCAGCGTGTCGGGCAGCGCGCCCATGTCGCCCACCGTACGCACGTCCCATCCGAAGGTCATCGCAAGCCCGGTCAGCACGACGATGGTGACCAGCGGCGACGGGATCGCCTTGGTGATGCGCGGGAACAGGTAGATGATCGCCAGCGACGCCGCGACCAGCACGTAGGTGAACCAGGTCACGCCGGGTGCGGACAGGTCCAGTTCGGGCAGCTGCGCCATGAAGATCAGGATCGCCAGCGCGTTCACGAACCCGGTCATCACCGATTTCGAGACAAAGCGCATGAAGCGTCCCAGACCGGCCAGGCCACAGCCGATCTGGATCAGGCCGGCCAGCACGGTGGCCGCCAGCAGGTATTCAAGCCCGTGATCGCGCACCAGCGTGATCATCAGCACCGCCGTCGCCGCCGTCGCGGCCGAGATCATGCCGGGACGCCCCCCGGTGATCGCGGTGATAACCGCGATCGAGAAGCTGGCATACAGCCCCACCTTGGGGTCCACGCCCGCGATGATGGAAAAGGCGATGGCCTCGGGGATCAGCGCCAGGGCCACGACAAGGCCCGAAAGCAGGTCAGGCCTGATGTTGCCCAGCCATTCGTTCTTGTAGGTCGTCAGTGAAAACATGTGTCATCCGTTCCTGACCGGGCCGTCGTGGCCTGCGGTCCGACAGTCAAGTGTCAAGGTTCGAATTGTCCGGCGGATCGGCGGCCGGAAGAGCCACCCGGAATCTCACCGGGTCCATGCACGTGTCGGGCTGATAGCCGCAAAGGGGCTGCTGGCGCAACCCCATTGCGGCCGGGGGGCGTCAGCCTCGGGTGCGCAGCAGGCCCATGATGTCCTTGGTCCGCTCCAGGATCGGCATGGAGACGGCCGCCGCGCGGTCGGAACCGTCGGCCAGGATCGCGTCGATCTGGGCGGGGTCGGCCATGTATTCGGACATGCGCCGGGTGATGGGCGACAGCGCCTCGACCGCGACCTCGGCCAGGGCGGGCTTGAACGCGCCGAAGCCCTGACCCTCGAACCGGGCCAGGACCTGGTCGGGGGTCTCGTCCGTCAGGGCGGAATAGATGTTGATCAGGTTGCGCGCCTCGGGGCGATCCTTCAGACCGTCCATCTGGCCGGGCAGGGGATCGGCATCGGTGCGCGCCTTGCGAATCTTCTGGGCGATGGTGTCGGCGTCGTCGGTCAGGTTGATGCGGCTGGCATCCGACGG
Organism: Paracoccus sp. Arc7-R13; assembly: GCF_004010775.1. Classification (NCBI taxonomy): domain Bacteria; kingdom Pseudomonadati; phylum Pseudomonadota; class Alphaproteobacteria; order Rhodobacterales; family Paracoccaceae; genus Paracoccus; species Paracoccus sp. Arc7-R13. Next base: position 1,501,870 of record NZ_CP034810.1, read on the forward strand.
ATCAGATTTCGACATCTTCTTGGAGCCGTCGCGCAGGGACATGACCTTGGTGGCCACACCTTCGATCAGCGGTTCGGTGATCGGGAAATGGGTGACGCCATAGTCGTGGTTGAACTTGGCCGCGATGTCGCGGGTCAGTTCCAGGTGCTGCTTCTGATCCTCTCCGACGGGCACGGCGGTCGCCTGATAGGTCAGGATGTCGGCCGCCATCAGCGCCGGATAGGCCAGAAGGCCCAGGCTGACGTTCTCGGCGTTCTTGCCGGCCTTGTCCTTGAACTGGGTCATCCGGTACATCCAGCCCACGCGCGCGACCGTGTTGAACAGCCACGCCATCTCGGCATGGGCGCTGACCTGGGACTGGTTGAACAGGATCGACTGCGCGGGGTCCACGCCCGACGCCATGAAGGCCGCCGCCGCCTCGCGCGTGCGCGACAGCAGGATCTGGGGGTCCTGCCAGACGGTGATCGCGTGCAGGTCGACGATGCAGTAGATCGTCTGCGCGTCCGGGCCCTGCAGGGCCGCGAACCGCTTGAGCGCGCCAAGGTAGTTGCCAAGCGTCAGCCCGCCCGACGGCTGGATGCCGGAAAAGATGCGCGGGCGGAACTGGGCGTTGATCGGGTCGGACATGAGCGGCCTGCCTTGGAATTTCCTGCCCGCTGGCTTAGCGGTTGACCGGTGCCTTCGCAACCCAAGGAAACCCCATGCGATCAAGCCTGCCTGAATCGCCGCTGAACCCGCTGCCGCCCGTGATCTGGCTGCTGACCCTGCCCGTCATCGCCTCCGAGGCGGTCTTTGCCCTGGGCGGCGCGGGCCTGATCGGCGGGGCCGAGGGCGTGGGCCTGCGCCTGTCCGCGATCCGCATGGCGGCGTTTCCGCCCGAACTGGCACAGCGGGCCTGGACGTTGGGGGCGTTCGATGTGGAACAGATGTACCGGTTCCTCAGCTTCGTGTTCATCCATGTCAACGCCATGCATGCGCTGTTCGTCGTGGTGTTCACGCTGGCCCTGGGGAACATGGTCGCGCATAACTTCCGCCCCTGGGCGGTGCTGGCGCTGTATTTCGGGTCGGCCATCGGCGGTGCGCTGGTCTATGCCGCGATCATCCAGGCGGTGGGCGCGCGGTCCGCGCCGCTGATCGGCGGCTATCCGGCGGTCTATGGGCTGGTGGGGGCGTTCACCTTCCTGATCTGGACGCGGCTGGCGGCAGAGAACGCGAACCGGATGCGGGCCTTCACGCTGATCGGCATGCTGCTGCTGTTCCAGCTGGTCTTCGGCCTGATCTTCGGCGGCGCGGGCCTGGGTTGGATCGCCGAGATCGCGGGCTTTGGGTTCGGGTTCGCGCTGTCCTTCGTGCTGGTCGACGGGGGCATGGCCCGCGCGCTGGCGCAGCTGCGCCAGCGTTAACCGCGCCGGACGGCGGCGCGCAGTTCCGACGGGCGATAGCCGACGATGACAAAGGCCAGCGCGAAATAAAGCGCGGCGCCGCCAAAGACCAGGATCGCCAGCCCCGCGCCGCGACCCAGGCCTGCGGCTTCCAGCCAGCCGCGGGTCGCCCACAGGACGGCGGCCATCAGCGCGGATGCCAGCAGGATGCGCGGGAACGACCGGCGCAGGCGCGCATCGGCGCGCGCCGCCTGACCCATCGACCGGGTGCCCCACCACAGCTGCGCCACCATGATCCAGGCCGCGATGGTCGTGCCAAGCGCCGCCGCCAGGAACCCGAAGATCGGCATCAGGCCAAAGGCCGCGACGGCGTTCACCACCATCGAGATCAGGGCAAAGCGGAACGGGGTCCTGGTATCCTCGCGCGCGAAATACAGCGGCTGCAGGATCTTCTGCAGCACGAAGGCGGGCAGGCCGAAGGCATAGACAATCAGCGCCGCCGCCGTCTGCTGTGTGTCGAAGGCGGTGAAGGCCCCGCGTTCGAACAGCGTGCTGACCATCGGTTCCGCGATCACCGCGATCGCGAAGGCCGAGGGCAGCGTCAGGAACAGTCCGAACTCCGTGGCGCGGGAATAGGCCGACTGGCCGCCCGCGTGATCCTCGGCCCGGATGCGACGGGCCAGTTCGGGCAGCAGGACGACCGCGACCGCCGCGCCCACCACGCCCAGAGGCAGCTGATACAGCCGGTCGGAATAGGACAGCCAGGCGATGGCCCCCTCGAACCGCGATCCGACCTGACGGCCGACCAGCAGGTTGATCTGCACGACCCCGCCCGCGAATGCCGCGGGCAGGGCCACCGCGATCAGGCGGCGCATGTCGGGCGTCAGGCGCGGGCGGTGCGGCCAGAACGTGTATCCCGTCCGCCGCGCGTCCCACCAGACCAGCGCCAGCTGCGCCACCCCGGTGACGGGCGTGGCCCAGGCCAGGGTCAGGCCGAGGTCCCATCCCTGCCAGCGCCCCAGGCCCATCGCCACGATGAACAGCAGGTTCAGCAGCACCGGCGCCGCCGCCGCGGCCGTAAATCGCCCGTTCGCGTTCAAGACGCCCGAGATCATCGAGGCCATCGAGATCAGCAGGATATAGGGGAACGTGATCCGCCCGTATTCGACCGCCAGGTCGAACCGTTCATCTCCCGCGAACCCCGACGCCATCAGCCAGACCAGCCCCGGCATGAAGATCATCGCCACCGCCGACAGCGCCAGCACCGTCATGAACAGTCCCGAGAACGCCTCGCGCGCGAAACGCTGCGCGTCGGCCGGATCGTCCAGCTTCTTCGAGAACATCGGGATGAAGGCGGTGTTGAACGCGCCCTCGGCGAAGAAGCGGCGGAACATGTTGGGCAGGGACAGCGCGATCAGGAACGCCTCGGCCACGGCGCCGGTGCCCAGCCAGGCGGCCATCAGGATGTCGCGCACGAAACCCGACGCGCGCGAGATCAGCGTCCATAGCCCAACGGAGAGGAACCCCCGCACCAATCCGGATTTCATGCCTGTTCAGCCTCTGCCCGTTTCACGCCGTCGGCGATCGCCGTGCGCAGTTTCTTTTCCAGCCCGTCACGTTTCGCGGGGCTGTGCAGCTTCAGGCCGAACATGTCCTTGACATAGAAGCTGTCGACCACCTGCGCCCCATAGGTCGCAATGACGGCGCTGACAATCTGGATGTGGTTCGCGGCCAGCGTCCGCGTCAGGTCGTACAGCAGGCCGGGGCGGTCGCGGGTGTCGACCTCGATGATGGTATAGATGTCGCTGCCTTCGTTGTCGAAGGTGATGTGGGTCGGGAACTTGAACTCTCGGTTGCGCTTTTTCGGCTTGTCCCGGCTGGCAAAGGCCTCGCGGGCGACGATCTCTCCGGCCAGGGTGCGCAGGATTGTCTGGCGCAGGCGGGGCAGGCGATCCTCGGCAAAGGGATGCCCCTCCGCGTCCTGGACCCAGAAGACCGCCGTCGCATAGCCGTCCCGCGTGGTATAGGTGCGCGCGTCGACCACGTTCGCCCCGGTCAGCGTCAGCGCCCCGGCCAGCCGCGAGAAGATGCCCGGATGGTCCGACAGCACGAAGGCCGCGCGGGTCGCATCCCGGTCGGGATCGGCGCGCAGGTCGATGCGGATCTCGTCCGCGCCCAGGCCAGACAGAAGGTCGGCGAAGACGGCCTGCGTCTGAGTCTGCAGGCCCGACCAATAGGCGTCGTAATGGCGCCCCAGTTCGGCGCGGATGGTGCGGGCGTCCCAACCCTTGGCGATCAGCAGGTGGCGCAGCGACCGTTTCGCCTCGGTCTGGCGACGGTCGCGGTTCAGCTCCTCCAGCCCGTTCTCCAGCGCGGCCGCGGTCTCCTGGTGCAGCTGGCGCAGCAGCGCGGCCTTCCAGTTGTTCCAGGTGCCCGGGCCCACGCCGCGGATGTCGCAGACGGTCAGCACCAGAAGCATGTCCAGCCGCTTGCGCGTCTTCACCGCCTTGGCAAAGTCGCGCAGCGTGCGCGGGTCGCTGATGTCGCGTTTCTGCGCCACGTCGGACATCAGCAGGTGATGGCGCACCAGCCATTCGACCGTGTCGATGTCGTCCTGGGCAAAGCCGAAGCGCGCCGCGATCCGCCGCGCGATACGCGCCCCCAGGATCGAATGATCCTCGGGGCGACCCTTGCCGATGTCGTGCAGCAGGGTCGCCAGATACAGCACGCGACGGTTCACGCCGGCCTGGATGATCTCCGACGACAGTGGCAGGTCCTCGGGGTGTTCGCCGCGCTCGATCTCGGCCAGGGCGGCGACGCATTGGATGGAGTGTTCGTCCACGGTGTAATGGTGATACAGGTTGAACTGCATCATCGCCACGACGGGTTCGAATTCCGGGATGAAGGCGGCCAGCACGCCCAGTTCGTTCATGCGCCGCAGCGCGCGTTCGGGGTTCCCGTGCCGCAGCAGCAGGTCCATGAAGATGCGGATCGCCTCGGGGTCGGACTGCACCTTGTCGTCGATGCGGTCCAGGTTCGCGGCCACCAGGCGCAGCGCCTCGGGGTGGATCAGCACGCCGGTGCGCAGGGCCTCCTCGAACAGGCGCAGGATGTTCAGCGGGTCGGCCAGAAAGGTCGCTTCGGTTTCATAGGACAGGCGACCCTGCTGATCGACGAAACCCGCGCGCATCTTGCGCCGCCGACGAAAGATGCGGCCCAGGAAGGGTGCTGCGCGGACATGGCGGGTCTCCAGTTCCGTCAGGAAGACGCGGGTCAGCTCTCCGACGCGGGTGGCGTGGCGGAAATAGTCCTGCATGAAGTACTCGACCGCGCGTCGGGCGGTGGTGTCGACATAGCCCATGCGCCGCGCCACCTCGACCTGCATGTCAAAGGACAGCACGTCCGACGGCCGCCCCGCGATCAGGTGCAGGTGGCTGCGCACCGCCCACAGGAAATCCTCGGCCTGCCAGAAGGCCAGATGCTCGTCGCGGGTGAAGACGCCCAGATCGACCAGCTCGACCGCCCTGTCGACGCGGTGGATGTATTTCGCGATCCAGTACAGCGTCTGCAGGTCGCGCAGGCCGCCCTTGCCCTCCTTGACGTTGGGTTCCAGGACATAGCGCTGGCCGCCCTGACGGGTGTGGCGCGCGGCGCGTTCCTCCAGCTTGGCCTCGATGAACTCGGGGATGGTCCGCTCGAACAGTTCCGCCCACAGGCGGGTGCGCAGCTCCTCGGCCAGGGGGGCGTGGCCCGTGACCAGGCGGTGTTCCACTAGCGAGGTGCGGATCGTCATGTCCGCCGCACCAAGGCGCAGGCAGTCGTCCACGCTGCGGATCGAATGGCCGATCTTCAGCTTCAAATCCCACAGCATGTACAGCATCGATTCGACGACGCTTTCCGCCCAGGGGGTGATCTTCCACGGGGTCAGGAACAGCAGGTCCACGTCGGAGGAGGGCGCCATCTCGGCCCGGCCATAGCCGCCGACGGCCAGCACGGCCAGGCGCTGCGTCTCGGACGAGGACTGCTGGGGGTGCAGGCGCGTCGTGGCCACGTGGTGGACCGCGGTGACCAGCGCATCCGTCATCATGGCGATGGCACGCACCGTCTCGCGCGCGGCGCGGGGATGGGTGGCAAAGGCGGCCTCGATCGCCTCCATCGTCACGGATCGCGTCAGGGCCAGCATCGCCACGGTCTGCGCGCGGATCTGGCGGGGGTCGGTGGTTCCCGCCAGCTGCCGGTCCAGGCGGGCCAGCAGCTGGTCGGTGTCCAGGTCGGGTCGGGCCGCGACGATGGTCATCGGTCGGTGCGTCCGGCCCCGGTCACGACCCCAGCCCGCGCGAATTGCGCGGTGCGGGGTCCAGCACGACCAACTGGCCGCCGCGGATGGTGGCGACCGCCAGGCCACGCTGAACGGTGCCATCGCGCTGCAAGCGGAAGACGCCGCCCACGCCGTTGAAGCCCGCGCGCTGCGTCAGGCCCGTGGTGGTCAGCGCGTTGCGCTGTCCATTGCGCACCAGCGAGGAGATCGCCGCGACCCCGTCATAGGCCAGCGAGGCCAGCTGATGGGGCGCCTCGCCATAGGCACCGGCATAGCGGGCCTCGAACTGGCGCTGCAGGGTCTGGTCGGGGATCGCGAACCACCCCTCGGCCAGCTGCGGCATGCCAAGACGCGACGAAGGCTGGTCCCACCGGGTCAGGCCGATCATCTGCGTGCCGGGCGACCGCACGCCCGCCGCCGCCAGCTGTTCGGTCAGATAGGGCAGGACGGCCTGGTTGTTGGCGGTCATGAAGACCGCGTCGATCGACCCCGACGTCGCGGCCTGGGTGATGCGGGGCACCACGCCGTCGACCCCGGTGATCGAGACCGGGTGGTCTACCCGACCCGCCATGCGGGCGCCGTTGCGGGCGATCGCGGCCTCGATCGCGCGGCCGCCCAGCTGGCCCGCCACGTCGTTCTCGGCCACGACCAGCACGTTGCGCTTGTTCTGCGTCATGCCGTACCCGACCAGGCGGTCGGCCACGTTCTCGAAGCTGTTGCCCAGGATGAAGACGTTGCCGCCCGCGACCTGGGTGTTGTTGGAAAATGTCAGCACGTTGATGTTGCGCGCCTTCATGGCGTTGCCCACCGCGTTGGCGCCTTCGGCGAACAGCGGGCCCAGCACGATCTGCGCGCCCGCGTCGGCGGCGGCATTTGCCTGGGCCACCGCGCTTTCGGTCGATGCGCCGCTGTCATAGACGCGCAGGTCGATGGTCGCACCCTGGGCGTCGGCCGCGGCCATGCGGGCCGCATTCTTCAGGCTGCGGGCCAGCCATTCCAGGTCGTCCGACCCGGTCCCGCCCGGCGCCAGCAGCGCCACGCGCACCGGTTCGGACGGGTCGATCAGGGGGCCCGTCTCGGGGCCGCTGGCCTGCGTGGTGCCGCCGGTCGGCTCGCACGCGGCCAGAAACAGGGCCGATACCACCGTCGCCGCTTTCAAAAGGACATGGCGCAGACCCGCAGGCCGGGTTGTGGCGAAGGCTGACATGTGAAACTTCCCTGCTTTATGTTATGACGCGCGCGGATGGCGGCAGCCTATGTCCTGTCTTTGCGATTGGCAATCAGCGCCGGCCCCGTGCGGGCCGGAACCGGAGGCAGGATGACCGACCGCCGCGACCCCCCGAACCATGGGCCGAACCCCAGGCCGAACCATGAGCCGAACTCTGGGCAGGACCCCGCCCGCCGCCTGGCCGCGCATGTCGAGGCCGCGCGCCTGGACCCCGGCCTGTACCTGGTCGCGACCCCCATCGGGGCGGCCCGCGACATCACGCTGCGCGCGCTGGACGTGCTGAACAGCGCCGACATGCTGGCGGCCGAGGACACGCGCGTGCTGCGCCATCTTCTGGACATCCACGGCGTGCCGCTGCGCGGGCGGCGCATCCTGTCCTATCACGACCACAACGGCGACCGGGCGCGTCCCGCGCTGCTGGCGGCGCTGTCGGACGGGGCCAGCGTGGCGTACTGTTCCGATGCGGGCACGCCGCTGGTGGCCGATCCCGGCTATCGCCTGGCGCTGGACGCGGCCGAGGCCGGGGCGCGGGTCCATGCGCTGCCGGGGCCATCCTCGGCGCTGGCGGCGCTGTCGCTGGCGGGGCTGCCAAGCGACCGGTTCCTGTTCCTGGGCTTTCCGCCGCCCACCCAGTCCGCGCGCCAGACCTGGCTGCGCCGCTGGATGGCGGTAGATTCGACGCTGATCCTGTTCGAGAGCCCGCGCCGCGTGTCCCGCACGCTGGAGGATCTGGCCCTGATCGACCCCACCCGCATCACCGTCGTCGCGCGCGAGCTGACCAAGAAGTTCGAGGAGGTGATCCGCGGCACCGCTGCCGACCTGTCCGCCGATCCGCGCATGGCCACGCTGAAGGGCGAGGTGGTGATGGTCCTTGACCGCCCCTCCGCCGTGGAGATGGACGAGGACCGCGTGCGCGCCGTCCTGACTGCGCATATGCGCACCATGTCCGTCAAGGACGCCGCCCGCGAGGCCGCGCAGGAGCTGGGCCTGCCGCGCCGCGACGTCTATCAGCTGGCGCTTGGGCTGGCGGATCGTGACTGAGCCGGGCGGCAGGCGCGCGGGCCGGGGCCGCACCGCCGACCTGTCCGGCCGCCTGGCCGAGGAGAGCGTCCTGCGCCTCTATCACCAGCGCGGCGCGCAGGTTCTGGCCACGCGCTGGCGCGGGCAGGGGGCCGAGATCGACCTGATCGTGCAGGACGGTCCCGACCTGGTCTTCGTCGAGGTCAAGGCGTCGCGCAGCCATGCCGACGCCGCCCTGCACCTGCTGCCCGCGCAGATGCGCCGGATCACCCAAGCCGGGCTGGAATATTGCGACCGACAGGGCCTGGGCGAGGTTTCCATGCGTTTCGACGTGGCGTTGGTGGATGCCACCGGTCGGGTGGAGCTGATCCCCAATGCCTTCGGCGAGGTCTGAGGCAGGCTTGCATCCGCCCCGGCGGCGGGCCACAACTTGTCCGAAATTCAGGAGGGCCCCATGAGCCTGTATGTCGCCTTGCAGATGGACCCGATCGAGGATGTCTCGATCCACGCCGACAGCACCTTCCGCATCGGCCTGGAGGCCGAGGCCCGCGGCCACCGGCTGTTCCAGTACACCGTCGATCAGCTGCGCTATGACGAAGGGCGCATCGTCGTGCGCGGCCGCCCCGTCACCCTGCGCCGGACCGAAGGCGACCACGTCACCTTCGGCGACTGGACCGAGGTCGAGGCCGGCGATTTCGACGTGATCTGGCTGCGCCAGGACCCGCCCTTCGACATGGGTTATGTGACCTCGACCCATCTGCTGGACCGGGTGCATCCCCAGACGCTGGTGGTCAACGACCCGTTCTGGGTCCGGAACTGCCCCGAAAAGCTGATGGTGCTGGATTTTCCCGACCTGACGCCGCCCACCATGATCGCCCGCGACCCCGCTGCCTTCAAGGCGTTCCGGGCGCGCCACGGAGAGATCATTGTCAAGCCGCTTTACGGCAACGGCGGGGCGGGGGTGTTCCACCTGAAGCCCGGCGACCCGAACCTGTCGGCCCTGCTGGAGACCTTCGCGGGCATCAACCGCGAACCCATGATCGCGCAGAAATACCTGCCCGCCGTGGTCAAGGGCGATAAGCGTATCATCCTGGTCGACGGCGAACCCGTGGGCGCCATCAACCGCGTCCCGCAAGAGGGCGAGGCCCGGTCGAACATGCATGTCGGCGGGCGCGCCGAGAAGATCGGCCTGACCGAGCGGGAATTCGAGATCTGCACCCGCATCGCCCCCGTGCTGCGCGAGAAGGGCCTGATCTTCACCGGCATCGACGTCATCGACGGCTGGCTGACCGAGATCAACGTGACCTCTCCCACCGGCATCCAGGAGCTGGAGCGGTTCGACGGCATCAATGCCGCCGAGGCCATCTGGGAGGCGATCGAGCGGCGCGTGGCCGCCAAGGGCTAGCCCCCCGCGACGAAGGGCAGGCGATAGCTGATCGCCTCGGCCAGGTGGCGGGTCAGGACATGGTCCGACCCGTCCAGATCGGCGATGGTGCGCGCGCTGCGCAGGATGCGGTGATAACCGCGCGCCGTCAGGCCCAGCCTTTCCGACGCCTTCAGGATCAGCGCGCGCCCGTCCGCATCGGGCGCAGCGATCGCGTCCAGCAACGGTGGCGGCGCATCGGCGTTCACCGTGACGCCGGGATGGTCGCGGAACCGCTTAGCCTGGATCGCGCGGGCCGCGGCGACGCGGGCTGCCACCGTCGCGGACGTGTCGCCCGCCGGCAGGTCCTGGTCGGTGAGGCTGACGCCCGGCACCTCCAGCCGCAGATCGAACCGGTCCATCAGCGGCCCGGAGATCTTGCCCAGATAGCTGTCGCCGCAGACCGGCGCGCGCGAACAGGCCCGGCCCGGATCGGCCAGATAGCCGCAGCGGCACGGGTTGGCCGCCGCGATCAGGAGGAACCGGCTGGGATAGCGGATATGCGCGTTGGCGCGGCTGACGAAGACCTCGCCTGTCTCGACCGGCTGGCGCAGGCTTTCCAGCACCTTGCGGTCGAATTCCGGCAGCTCGTCCAGGAACAGCACGCCGTTATGGGCCAAGCTGATCTCTCCCGGCTTGGCCTTGGGGCCGCCGCCGACGATGGCCGGGGAGGACGCGGTGTGGTGCGGGCTTTGAAAGGGCGCACGGCGCGAGATCTGGCCGTTCTTCAGCAGCCCCGCCACCGAATGCACCATCGAGGTCTCCAGCGCCTCGCGTGCGGTCAGGGGCGGCATCAGGCCGGGCAGGCGTGCCGACAGCATGGATTTGCCAGCGCCGGGGGGACCGACCATCAGCAGGTGATGACGCCCCGCGGCGGCGATCTCCAGCGCGCGTTTGGCGCGTTCCTGGCCGCGGACATCGGACAGGCACGGGGGCTGGGGACCGTCGACGACCTGGCCGGGGCGGGCCGGCACGATGGGCGCGCGGTCGGTCAGGTGATCGACCACGGCGCGCAGCGTGTCGGCGGCCAGGACGGGAACCTGTTCGATCCACGCGGCCTCGGCGCCGCAGGCGCGCGGACAGATCAGCGCGCGGTCGCCATCCGCCGCCGCGACGGCGGCGGGCAGCGCGCCCGCGACCGCGACCAGCCGCCCGTCCAGCGCCAACTCGCCCAGGGCCACGCAGCGGGCCAGTTCCTCCCGGGGCACGATGTCCAGCGCGGCCAGCACCGCCAGCGCGATGGGCAGGTCGAAATGCGACCCCTCCTTGGGCAGATCGGCAGGCGACAGGTTCACGGTCAGCCGCTTGTTCGGCAGCGCGATGGCCAGCGCGCCAAAGGCCGCACGGACGCGTTCCTTGGCCTCGCTGACGGCCTTGTCGGGCAGACCCACGATGGAGAAGCCGGGCAGGCCTGCCGCCACGGCGCATTGCACCTCGACCAGGCGGGCCTCGATGCCTTCGAAGGCCACGGAATAGGCGATGGCGACCATGTTACCCCTCGGTTGTCCCGGAATGGTTAACGGCAGCGGGCTTAAGGAAGCGTTAACGGGCGCGCTTTCCTTGCGGCAGCGGCGCCGCGTCGCTATCTGGGGCGCAGGACCGATGGGGGTGGCGCATGCAGGGCAGGCGGATATTGCTGATCGTGGGCGGCGGGATCGCGGCCTTCAAGGCGCCGGCGCTGATCCGGCTGCTGCGCGCGGCGGGCGCGTCGGTGACGCCGGTGCTGACAGCTGCGGGCGCGCAGTTCACAACGCCCATGACCCTGTCCGTGCTGGCCGGAGAGCCGGTGCACGACACGCTTTGGGATCAGGGTGCCGAGGCCGAGATCGGCCATATCCAGCTGTCGCGGCAGGCCGATCTGGTCGTCGTGGCCCCGGCTACGGCCGATCTGATGGCCAAGATGGCCCAGGGATCGGCGAATGATCTGGCATCCACCCTGGTGCTGGCGACGGACAAGCGCGTCCTGATCGCACCGGCGATGAACGTGCGGATGTGGCACCACCCCGCGACACAGCGCAACCTGGCCACGCTGCGGGGCGACGGCGTGCTTTTCGTCGGCCCGGACGACGGCGACATGGCCTGTGGCGAATACGGCGCGGGCCGCATGGCCGAACCCGAGGCGATCGTGGCCGCGATCCGTGCGGCCCTGACCGACGGGCCGCTGACGGGACGGCATGTGATCGTGACGTCCGGCCCCACGCATGAGCCGATCGACCCGGTGCGCTATATCGCCAACCGCTCCAGCGGGGCGCAGGGGGCGGCGATCGCCGCGGCGCTGCGCGATCTGGGCGCGCGGGTCAGCTTCGTGACCGGCCCCGCATCCGTGCCGGCGCCGCAGGGCGTCGACGTGATCGCGGTGGAAACCGCGCAGCAGATGCGGGATGCGGTCGCGGCCGCGCTGCCCGCCGATGCGGCGGTAATGGCGGCGGCGGTGGCCGATTGGCGCGTGCTGAACGGCAGCGACCAGAAGATCAAGAAGACCGGCGACATGCCGACGCTGCAGATGGCCGAAAACCCGGACATCCTGGCTTGGATCAGCCGCGATGCGCGCCGTCCGCGCCTGGTCGTGGGGTTTGCGGCGGAAACGCAGGACGTGACCGCCCATGCGACCGCGAAGCGGCTGCGCAAGGGCTGCGACTGGATCGTGGCGAACGATGTCAGCCCCGCCACGGGCATCATGGGCGGCAGCCACAACACCGTCACGCTGATCACCGAAGCCGGGGCCGAGGACTGGCCGCGGATGGACAAGCATGCCGTGGCCGCCCGGTTGGCCGCGCGGATCGCGGAGGCCTTGGCATGAGAACCTATCTGGACTGGAACGCCACCACGCCGCTGCGCCCCGAGGTCAAGGCCGCCATCACCGAGGCGCTGGAAATCTCTGGCAACCCGTCATCGGTCCATACCGAGGGGCGGGCCGCCAAGATGGCGCTGGAACGCGCCCGAGAGCAGGTGGCCGTGGCCCTGGGCGCAGACGGGGCCGACGTGGTCTTCACCGCCGGTGCGACCGAGGCCGCGGCAATGGTCCTGGGACAGGGCGGGATCCATTGCGCCCCCGTGGAACACAGCGCCGTCAAGGTCTGGTGCGAGGCGGACCTTGCGGTCGACGGCGACGGCATCGTCACCGTGACCGACCCCGCACGAACCAGTATGCAGCTGGCCAACAACGAGACCGGCGTGATGCAGAACCTGCCGCAGGGGCTGCATTCCAGCGACCTTACGCAGGCCTTCGGTAAGGTGCCCATGGCGTTCAACTGGCTTGGCGTGACGGCAGGCTTCGTCAGCGCGCACAAGCTGGGCGGGCCAAAGGGAATCGGTGCGCTGATCCTGAAGAAAGGCACCGACCTGCCTCCGCTGATCAAGGGCGGCGGGCAGGAGCAGGGGCGCCGTGCGGGGACCGAGAACCTGATCGGCATCCTGGCCTTTGCCGCCGCCGCCACGGCCGCACAGCGTGATCTGGACGCCGGGCTGTGGGACGCAGTCCGCGAGCGGCGCGACGCGCTGGAGGCGCGGATCTGCGACATCGCGCCCGGCGCGGTGATCGTCGGAAAGGCCGTGCAGCGCTTGCCGAACACGACATGCCTTCTTACATCGGGGTGGAAGGGCGAAACCCAGGTCATGCAGATGGATCTGGCAGGGTTCGCGATCTCGGCCGGCTCGGCCTGTTCGTCGGGCAAGGTCCGGGCCAGCGGTGCCCTGCAGGCGATGGGGTTCGATGATCAGCTTGCGCAATCGGCGATCCGGATCTCGATAAGCCCCGCTGTTGGGGACGATCAGATCAACCGATTTGCGGATGCCTGGGAAAAGGCGTATTCACGCTGGCGCGACAGGAATGGACCGACCGCGGCCATTTGAGGAAAAGGACTGAAGGATGACGGACATCACCGATCTTGACGTGCGCGAAGGCGTAGACCGGGAAACGGTCGAGACTGTCCAGAACATGGGCAGCTACAAATACGGCTGGAACACCGAGATCGAGATGGACTATGCGCCCAAGGGCGTGAACGAGGATATCGTCCGTCTGATCTCGGCCAAGAACCAGGAACCGGAATGGATGACCGAATGGCGGCTGGAAGCCTATCGCCGCTGGGTCACCATGGCAGAGCCGAAATGGGCGATGCTGAACTATCCCGAGATCGACTATCAGGACCAGTATTACTATGCGCGTCCCAAGAGCATGGAGGAGAAGCCCAAGTCGCTGGACGACGTGGACCCCAAGCTGCTGGCGACCTATGACAAGCTGGGCATCCCGCTGCGCGAGCAGATGATCCTGGCGGGCGTCGAGGGCGCCGAGGATGCGCCCGCCGAGGGTCGCCGCGTGGCCGTGGACGCCGTCTTCGACAGCGTCAGCCTGGGCACGACCTTCAAGGACGAGCTGGCCAAGGCCGGGGTGATCTTCTGTTCGATCAGCGAGGCGATCCGCGAGCATCCCGAACTGGTGCGCAAGTACCTGGGATCGGTCGTACCGCAGTCTGACAACTATTTCGCGACGCTGAACAGCGCCGTGTTCTCGGATGGCAGCTTCGTCTATATCCCGCCCGGCGTGAAGTGCCCGATGGAGCTGTCGACCTATTTCCGCATCAATGCGGAGAACACCGGCCAGTTCGAACGGACCCTGATCATCGCCGACAAGGGCGCCCATGTCAGCTATCTGGAAGGCTGCACGGCACCCAAGCGCGACACCAACCAGCTGCATGCCGCAGTCGTTGAGTTGGTCATCCTCGAGGATGCCGAGATCAAGTACTCGACCGTCCAGAACTGGTTCCCCGGCGACGAGGACGGCAAGGGCGGCATCTACAACTTCGTCACCAAGCGCGCCGACTGCCGCGGCGACCGGGCCAAGGTGATGTGGACGCAGGTCGAGACCGGATCGGCGATCACCTGGAAGTACCCGTCCTGCATCCTGCGCGGCAACGAGAGCCAGGGCGAGTTCTATTCGATCGCCATCGCCAACAACTGGCAGCAGGCCGATACCGGCACCAAGATGATCCACCTGGGCAAGAACACCCGCTCGCGGATCGTGTCCAAGGGGATTTCAGCAGGGCAGGCGCAGAACACCTATCGCGGGCTGGTTACCATGCACCCGCGCGCCACGAACAGCCGCAACTATACCCAGTGCGACAGCCTGCTGATCGGCGACAAGTGCGGGGCGCATACCGTGCCCTATATCGAGGTCAAGAACAGCAGCAGCCGCGTGGAGCACGAGGCGACGACCAGCAAGGTCGACGACGACCAGCTGTTCTATTGCCGGTCGCGCGGGATGGACGAGGAAGAGGCCGTGGCGCTGGTCGTCAACGGGTTCTGCCGCGAGGTCCTGCAGGCACTGCCCATGGAATTCGCCATGGAGGCGCAGGCGCTGGTCGCGATCTCGCTGGAAGGCTCGGTGGGCTGATCGATCCGGCCGGGCATTGCTGCCCGGCCACCATAGATGCGGCGCCCCGGTGGCGCCTTTGCCGTTTGAGGGAAATATGCTGAAAATCAACAACCTGCACGTCAAACTTGAGGACGAGGACAAGCAGATCCTGAAGGGTCTGACGCTGGAGGTTCCGGCCGGAGAGGTCCATGCGATCATGGGCCCGAACGGGTCGGGCAAGTCCACGCTGTCCTATGTCCTGTCGGGCCGCGACGGCTATGAGGTCACCGACGGCAGCGCCACGCTGGACGGCGAGAGCCTGCTGGACATGGAACCCGAGGAGCGTGCGGCCGCGGGCCTGTTCCTGGCGTTCCAGTACCCGGTCGAGATTCCGGGCGTCGGCAACATGACGTTCCTGCGCACCGCCGTGAACGCGCAGCGCAAGGCGCGCGGCGAGGCCGAGCTGACTGCAGGAGAGTTCCTGAAGGTCGTGCGCGCCAAGGCGGCAGAGCTGCAGATCAGCCCCGACATGCTGAAGCGCCCCGTCAATGTCGGCTTTTCGGGGGGCGAGAAGAAGCGCAACGAGATCCTGCAGATGGCCATGCTGGAGCCCCGCATGTGCATCATGGACGAGACCGATTCGGGTCTGGACGTCGATGCGATGCGCCTTGTCAGCGACGGCGTGAACGCCCTGCGCAGCGAAGGCCGCAGCTTTCTGGTCATCACCCATTATCAGCGCCTGCTGAACCACATCCAGCCGGACGTCGTGCACATCATGTCCAACGGCCGGATCATCAAGTCGGGCGGCCCCGAACTGGCGCTGGAAGTCGAAGAGAACGGCTATGGCGACCTGTTGGCGGAGGCCGGCTGATGTCCGAATCCGCCGTTCAGGAAATCCAGACCCCGCAGGTCACTGGCGCGCCCAAGCCCGCCAATGCGCTGGATGCGCGGCTGGCCGCGACCACGCTGCCCACGGGTGGGTTCACCGCCGCCGCCCGCGCCGACGCGCTGACACGGCTGCGTGCCATGGGCCTGCCGGGCCCCCGTGACGAATACTGGCGCTATACCGACCCGCGCCCGTTCAACGCGCCAGAGCCGCAGGCGCTGGCCATCGATACGGGCCCGGAATCGCCGCTGTTCACCGCGCGTGACAAGCTTACGCTGGTCTTTGTCGACGGTGCGTTCGACGCCGCGGCATCCGACGACCTGTCGCTGGACGGGATCGAGATCACCACCCTGGCACAGGCCGACCGGGCGGGCGATCATTGGTCGGCTGATCTGTACGGGACGCTAGAACTGGCGGGTCAGACCCCGGTCAAGCGTCCCTTCGCGGCGCTGAACACGGCCGTGGCGGCCGATGGCCTGCTGATCCGCGTGACAGGCAAGCCCTCGCGTCCGGTGCATGTGCTGCATCGCCGCGGGTCGGACCGCGCGGATGCCGTCTGGCATCACGTGATCCGGGTCGAATCGGGCGCCGAACTGACGCTGCTGGAAAGCGGCATGGTCGGCGCGCGGTCGAACGGCATGATCGAGGCCGATCTGCTGCCGGGCGCCACGCTGCACCACATCGCGGCCAAGCGCGCGGTCGACCCCAAGGTCGGCCTGTCGCACCTGTTCGCCCGTGTGGGCGAAGGTGCGGTGCTGAAGAGTTTCGCGCTGGTCGTGAACGGCACCACCATGCGCCACGAGGCCGTCGTGGACATGGTCGGCGACGATGCGGTGGCACATGTCGCCGCGGCGGTGCTGGGCGACGGCGATGTCGGTCCGTTCCACCATGACGACACCGTCTTCGTGACCCATGGCGCGCTGCGCGGCGAAAGCCGGCAGGTGTTCAAGAAGGTCCTGAAGAACGGGGCGACCGGCGTGTTCCAGGGCAAGATCCTGGTCAAGAACGGCGCGCAGAAGACCGACGGTTATCAGATCAGCCAGGCCCTGCTGCTGGACGAGGCCAGCCAGTTCCTTGCCAAGCCCGAGCTTGAGATCTATGCCGACGACGTCAAGTGTTCGCACGGGTCCACGACGGGGGCGATCGACGAGGGGGCGTTGTTCTACCTGCGCTCTCGCGGGGTGCCCTATGACCGGGCGATCGTGTTCCTGGTGCTGTCGTTCCTGGCCGACGCCCTGGCCGAGGTCGACGACGAGAGCCTGCGCGACGAGATCAACGAACGGCTGGACACGTGGCTGACCGAACGCCCGCAGGGATGACCGGCCCGCGCGGCGGGATGGTGCTGCGCGTGCTGGAAAGCTGGTGGGCCCCGCGCCGGGTGGTGCGGGGCCTGTCGGCGATGCCCGACAGCACGCTGCTGGTCGTGCTGATGGTGGCGATGCTGATCACGCTGGTCGGGCAGGCGCCGGGCCTGTCGCGCGCGGCGCAGTTGGACCCGTCGATCCCGCTGGACGCGCGGATCGGGGGTGCGGCCCTTGGGACCATGTTCATGATGCCGCTGGTGGCCTATGCCATGGCGGGGCTGACGGCGCTGCTCAGCCGCCTGACCCCGTGGCGGCTGGAGGCGCGCCATGCGCGTCTGGCGCTGTTCTGGGCGTTGATGGCGGTGGCGCCCGCGACGCTTTTGGGCGGGATGGTGGCGGGGCTGATCGGCCCGTCCCCCGCGCTGACCCTGACCCGCACGGTGGCGGGTGCGGGATTCCTGTTCATCTGGGGCGCCGGGATCATGGCGCTGGCGAGACGCAAATGACCTTCGACGACTTCAAGGCGCTGGCGCGCCGGACCCTGCGCGATCCAGAAGGGGCGGCCCGCTGGTTGATCGACCAGCGCTGGCCGATGCAGGTGCGCTGGATGGCGCTGGTTCTGGCGGTGTCGCTGTCGGGGCTGCTGGCCTACGGCTCGACCCTGCTGTTCCCGCTGCCCTCGGACGAGGGGGCGGCCGTGTTCTCGATCAGCCGGCAGCCGCTGGTCCTGGCCGGAATGCAGCTGGTCGCGATCGTTCTGGGCGCGGGTCTGATGGCCGGGGTCGGGCGCATGTTCGGCGGCCACGGCCGGTTCGAGGATGCCCTGCTGCTGACCGTCTGGATCGAGGTGATGCTGCTGGTCGTGCAATTGGCCCAGATCGTGCTGTCGCTGGCCCTGCCGGGGCTGGCGGGGATCCTGGGGATCATCGCGGTCGCGCTGTTCCTGTGGCTGACGGTGCAGTTCACCAAGGCGCTCCACGGGTTCACCAGCGGCCCCAAGGTGCTACTGGTCATGTTCGGCACGCTGCTGGTCATGGGATTCGTCCTGTCGTTCTTCATGGCCGCGCTTGGCCTCATGCCGGAGATGCCGCAATGAGCTTTGACGTCAACGCCGTCCGCGCCGATTTTCCGATCCTGTCGACGACGGTCAACGGGCGCCCGCTTGTCTATCTGGACAGCGGCGCCAGCGCGCAAAAGCCGCGCGTCGTGATCGACGCCATCACCCGCGCCTATGAAGGCGAATACGCCAATGTCCATCGCGGCCTGCATTACCTGTCGAACCTTGCGACCGACAATTACGAACGCGTCCGCGGGATCATCGCACGGTTCCTGAACGCGCCCGCGGTCGACGAGGTGATCTTCACCAGTGGCTCGACCGAGGCGCTGAACCTGGTCAGCTATGCCTGGGCTGCGCCGCGCCTGCAGGCCGGGGACGAGATCGTGCTGTCGCTGCTGGAGCATCACGCCAATATCGTGCCCTGGCATTTCCTGCGCGAACGCCAGGGCGTGGTGCTGAAATGGGTCGAACCCGATGCGGATGGCAGCCTGCCGCCGGAAAAGGTGCTGGCCGCGATCACGCCGCGCACGCGGATGCTGGCGCTGACGCACATGTCGAACGTGACCGGGACGGTGGTGGACATCGCGGCGATCCGCCGTGGCACCGACCTGCCGATGGTCGTGGACGGGTCGCAGGCCGCGGTCCACATGCCGGTGGACCTGTCGACGCTTGGCGCCGATTTCTACTGCATCACGGGGCATAAGCTTTACGGTCCCTCCGGCTCGGGCGCGATCTGGATCCGCGCCGACCGCCAGGCCGAGATGCGGCCCTTTCTGGGCGGCGGCGACATGATCCGCACCGTCAGCCGCGATGCCGTCACCTATAACGACCCGCCCCTGCGGTTCGAGGCGGGCACGCCCGGCATCGTCAACCAGATCGGACTGGGCGCCGCGCTGGAATACATGATGTCCCTGGGGATGGAGAACATCGCCGCCCATGAGCGCGCGCTGCGCGATCATGCCCGCGACCGCCTGCGGGCGCTGAACTGGCTGCAGGTGCAGGGCGACGCGCCGGGCAAGGGCGCGATCTTCTCCATGACGATGGACGGGGCGCACGCGCATGACATCTCGACCATCCTGGACAAGAAGGGAATCGCGGTCCGTGCGGGCAGCCATTGCGCCATGCCCCTGATGGAGCATCTGGGAATCAATGCCAGCGCCCGTGCTAGCTTTGCGATGTACAACACGCAGGCAGATGTGGACGCGCTGGTCGAAGGATTGATCTTCTGCCGCGAGCTTTTCGCCTGATTCTTGCAAAGATTTCGAGGGGCGTCGAAGAATGCCCGATAAATCTTGCCGGATGGCGGGAATGTCTGCATCCCTGACCCATCATCAGCGATGGGGGCGGGAATGGCCGAGGTTCTGGTTCTGGGTGCGGGTATGGTCGGCGTCAGCACCGGTCTGGCGCTGCAGGCGCGTGGGCATGACGTCACCATCATCGAACGGGGCGTGCCGGGGCGCGAGACCAGCTACGGCAATGCCGGCCTGATCCAGACTGAAGCGGTCGAGCCCTATGCCATGCCGCTGTCGCCCGGCGCGCTGTTCCAGATCGCCCTGGGGCGCGGCTATGACGTGAAATGGACGCCGCAGGGCCTGCTGTCGCAACTGGGCGCGGTCGCGACCTATGCGTGGAATTCGCGGCCTGCCGCGCACAGGCGGGCATCGGTGACCTGGGGCAAGCTGATCCGCCAGTCGACCGACCGTCACGGCCCGCTGATCGCGGCGGCGGGCGCCGACAACATCATCCGCCGCAACGGCTATATTGAGATTCACCGCACCCCCGCCAAGATGGAGGCCGCCCGCAAGACCGCCGAGCGTTTCGCGACCGAGTTCGGCGTGCAGGCGCGGCTGATGAGCGGGGCCGAACTGCGCGCGATGGAGCCCGCGATCCGCATCGAGGTCGAGGGCGCGACTCACTGGTCCGACAGCTGGAACTGCGCCGATCCGGGCGGCCTGGTCGCCAGCTATGCGGCGCTGTTCCAGAAGCGGGGCGGGCGCGTCGTGAACGGCGATGCGGGCGATCTGCACCGCCATGGCGCGGGCTGGCGCGCCGACGAGGTCGAGGCGGAGCATGCCGTCATCGCACTTGGGCCCTGGTCGCCGATGCTGACGCAGCGCTTTGGCCTCAAGGTGCCGATGGTGTTCAAGCGCGGCTATCATAAGCATTATCACATGGAGCTGCCGCCCCATCACCCGATCGCCGATTTCGGCAATTCAGTCGTGTTGTCGCCCATGCGCCGCGGTTTGCGCATCGCCACCGCGGCCGAGCTGACGCCCCATCCGCGCCTGTCGCCGCCGCAGCTGAAGCATGGCGAGAAGGCCGCGCGCGAGCTGTTCGACATCGGGGCGGCGGTCGAGGCCGAACCCTGGACCGGACGGCGCCCCTGCATGCCCGACATGCTGCCCGTGGTGGGCCGCGTGCCGGACCAGCCGAACCTGTGGGCGCATTTCGGTCACGGTCACCAGGGCTTTACCCTGGGCCCGGTCACGGCCGAAATCCTGGCGGATGAGCTGTCGGGCGGCGAAGGCTGGGCGGAACTTCAGCCGGGGCGTCTGAAACGCGGTTGAAACCGGGCGGCTGCCATCACATCTTGAGGGCAACTCCGAACGGATCAGGAACCTCATGGGTCACAACAACACCAACGCGCCCGTGATGCGCGTTCCCGAAGTGACCCGCCCCAAGCTGGAGGGCGGGAAACGCTTCGCATTGAAAAGCGAATTCGAACCGGCGGGCGACCAGCCCACGGCCATCGCCGAACTGGTGGCGGGCGTCGGCGCCGGAGAGCGCGACCAGGTGCTTCTGGGGGCCACGGGGACGGGCAAGACCTTCACCATGGCCAAGATCATCGAGGAGACGCAGCGTCCCGCGATCATCTTGGCGCCCAACAAGACGCTGGCCGCCCAGCTTTACGGCGAATTCAAGGGGTTCTTCCCCGACAACGCGGTCGAGTACTTCGTCAGCTACTATGACTACTATCAGCCCGAGGCCTATGTGGCCCGCAGCGATACCTATATCGAGAAGGAATCGCAGATCAACGAGGCCATCGACCGGATGCGCCACAGCGCCACCCGGGCATTGCTGGAACGCGATGACGTGATCATCGTGGCCTCGGTCAGTTGCATCTATGGCATCGGTTCGGTCGAGACCTATTCGGCGATGACACAGGACATGGTCGTGGGCGAAAGCTATGACCAGCGCGAGTTCCTGGGCCAATTGGTCGCGCAGCAGTACAAGCGGCTGGACACCAGCTTTCAGCGCGGCAGCTTTCGCGTGCGCGGCGATCTGGTCGAGGTTTGGCCCGCCCACCTTGAGGACCGCGCCTGGCGGTTCGACTTCTTCGGCAACGAGCTGGAGGCGATCACCGAGTTCGATCCGCTGACCGGGGTCAAGACCGACAGCTTCAAGCAGATCCGCATCTATGCCAGCAGCCACTATGTGACGCCGCGCCCGACGCTGCAGCAGGCGATCAAGGGCATCAAGCAGGAACTGGCCATGCGCCTGAAGCAGCTGACCGAGGAGGGCAAGCTGTTGGAGGCGCAACGCCTTGAGCAGCGCACCGCCTTTGACATCGAGATGCTGGAGGCGACCGGCGTCTGCAACGGCATCGAGAACTACAGCCGCTATCTGACCGGGCGCGCGCCCGGAGAGCCGCCCCCCACGCTGTTCGAGTTCATCCCGGACAACGCGATCGTCTTTGCCGACGAAAGCCACGTGTCGGTCCCGCAGATCGGCGGCATGTACCGGGGCGACTTCCGGCGCAAGTTCACCTTGGCGGAACACGGGTTCCGCCTGCCGTCCTGCATGGACAACCGCCCGCTGAAGTTCGAGGAATGGGACGCGATGCGGCCCCAGTCCGTGTTCGTGTCTGCCACCCCCGCGCAGTGGGAGATGGACCAGACCGGCGGTGTCTTTACCGAGCAGATCATCCGTCCGACGGGCCTTCTGGACCCCAACATCGAGATCCGCCCGGTCGAGATGCAGGTCGACGACCTGCTGGACGAGGTGCGCCGCGTGACCGCCGCAGGTTACCGCACGCTGGTCACCACGCTGACCAAGCGCATGGCCGAGGATCTGACCGAATACCTGCACGAGCAGGGCATCAAGATCCGCTACATGCACAGCGACATCGACACGATCGAGCGGATCGAGATCCTGCGCGACCTGCGCTTGGGCGCGTTCGACGTGCTGGTGGGCATCAACCTGCTGCGCGAGGGGTTGGACATTCCCGAATGCGGGCTGGTGGCCATTCTGGACGCCGACAAAGAAGGCTTCCTGCGGTCCGAGACGTCGCTGATCCAGACCATCGGCCGGGCAGCGCGAAATTCCGAAGGGCGGGTCATCATGTATGCCGACCGGATCACCGGCAGCATGGAACGCGCCATGGCCGAAACCGAACGGCGTCGCGCCAAGCAGATGGCCTATAACGAGGAGCACGGCATCACGCCCCAGACAGTCCGCAAGAATGTCGAGGACGTGCTGGCAGGCCTGTGGCAGGGCGACACCGATCAGTCGCGCGTGACCACGAAGGTGGACAAGCCGCTGATCGGCGCGAACCTGGCCGCCCATCTGGACGCGATGCGCACCCAGATGCGCAAGGCCGCAGAGAACCTGGAGTTCGAGGAGGCCGCGCGCCTGCGCGACGAGGTCAAGCGGCTGGAGGCGGTTGACCTGGCGATCTCGGACGATCCGATGGCGCGGCAGTCGGTGATCGAGGAGGCGGCCGAGGCCGCCGTCAAGTCATCGGGCCGTTCAACCGCCGGACGGGCCGGTCAGCGGGGCGGCAACAAGCGGTCCAAGCGCGGCCGCTAGCTGCATTCCACCCGGGCGATCCAGCCCTTGGCGTCCAGGAACATGGTCAGACGCGCGGGATTGTAGTTGCGCGTCATGACGCCCTGGTTGTGCACCTCGCGCTTGCGCAGGTTGGGCGGCAGGCGGACCTCTCCGATGTTGCGTCCGACCAGGGCCTGGTGCTGGGACAGGTCGCACTGGCGTGCGGGAACGTCGTAAGGGCTGCCGGCGCAGGCGCCCAGGGTCAGCATCAGCAGCGACGCGGAAAGGACAGGGTGGCGAAAGGGGGTCATGATCACGTCTCTCTCATGTGACAACAGCGTGTTGGAATGCCAACGTGGGCCATGTTCAGTTGTTCCGGTGGCAAGATGATGAAACATACGGTTTGGGTGGCGATGGTGGCATTCTGGCCCGCCGTCGCGCAATCCTCGACGGACGAGGCATGGGCCGAACTGCGCGACCGCACCGTGGCGGAATGCACACGCCTGGCACAGGACGCGGCGCTCGACGCGGAACTGTCCGTGACCCCGAACGAATTCGGCACCGAGACCCATGCGCTGGCACTGGTCGTCGCCACGCTGCCAGACCTTTCGTCGGAACTGTCGGTCTGCCTGTTGGACAAACAGACCGGCGCGGCGCAGCTGAGCGTTCCGTTCCAGAATCTGCCCGATACCCTGCAGCCCTGACCTGCGTCGGCATGACCGGGGCAGGGGGCTTGATCCGCCGCCCGGATTTGGCGATACAGCGGATAGTCAATCCGAAGGATCACCCATGCCCGTGCGCATCTATCAGCCCGCCCGCACCGCGATGCAGTCCGGTACCGCCAAGACCAAGGGCTGGGTGCTGGAATTCCCGCCCACCGACGCGCGCGAGGTCGATCCGCTGATGGGCTGGACCAGCAGCGGCGATACCCAAAGCCAGGTCCGCCTGCGCTTCGACACCCGGAAGCAGGCCGAGGATTACGCCCGCGATCATGGACTGGAATTCGTGGTGCAGGAACCGCACCGCCGCGGCACGAACATCCGCCCCCGCGGCTATGGCGAGAATTTCGCCACCGACCGCCGCGAGCCCTGGAGCCACTGAGGCCGCATCCGCCATCGACACAAAGCTTTGCTGACCGCCCCCGGGCGGTCATCTGCATTTGAGGGATATTCCATGACAGTCACGCATCTCGTCACCCATTCCGGCGGCTTTCACGCCGATGAGGTCCTGTCCACGGTCATTCTGACCCGGCTGCACCCGCAGGCGCGGATCATGCGGACGCGCGACGCCGACTGGATCACGCCTGCGGAAGGGCGGATCATCTATGACGTGGGCCGCGATTTCGATGCCGCGCGCATGATCTTCGATCACCATCAGAAATCTCCTCCGCTGCGCGACGACGGCCAGCCCTACAGTTCCTTCGGACTGATCTGGCGGCAGTTCGGGCGTGACTACCTGGCCGCGCTGCAGGTGCCCGAAGCAGATCTCGAGGCGATCCACGCGGCGATTGACGTCGACCTGGTGCTGCCCATCGACCTGGTCGACAACGGCGCGCTGTCGCCGACCGGGCCGCTGGCCGATCTGTCCCTGCCGATGCTGCTGGAGAGCCTCAAGCCCGTCTTCGATGACCGCAGCCCCGACGCCGACGACCGTGCCTTTGACGGTGCGGTCGCGATCGCCCGCGCCTTCGTCGAGGCGGCCGTGGCCCGCAAGGCCGCAAAGTATCGCGCCGAGGCCGTCGTGATGGCAGCCATTGCCGCCGCGGGCGACGGCCGGGTGCTGGAACTGCCGATGGGGATGCCGTTTCGCTCCGCCATCACCGCGGCGGGGGCGGACCATCTGCTGTTCGTGATCCATCCGCGGGACACGGACTGGGCGCTGACCGGCATCCGCCGCGACGCGGACGGGTTCGCCTTGCGCGCTGACCTGCCGGCAGCCTGGGCCGGCCTGACCGATGGTGCCTTCGAGGCTGCATCGGGCGTTCCCGGGGCGCGCTTCTGCCACAATGCCCGCTTCATCGCCGTTGCCGCCGATCGCGACGCCGCTTTGCGTCTTGCCGACCTGGCGGTGGCGGCAAGCGAAGTGTGACGGCTGACAGCCGGAACCATTGGACAGCCCTGCGGTCGGAGGACTGCGGGGCGGTCGATTGGATGTGCAAGCTGTCGACCTGAGGGCGCGGCGGAGATTTTCGAAATTGGGAGAATGCTGTGCCGTCTGTCTGGCACCTGTGTGTTTAACCAAACCTACTCAAGAACTTACAGAGGTCTGGCTCCGGCGGTAGGGATCGAACCTACGACCAATTGATTAACAGTCAACTGCTCTACCGCTGAGCTACGCCGGAACACGGGGCGGATATAGCAACCTCGGTCAGGGGCGTCCAGTGGCGTTCTGGGGTTTTTTGTCATCCGGTCGAAAAAACCGTTTCGATCGTCAAAACGCCGGGAAAATCAACGGCTCCGATCTGGGACAGGGCGATCAGATGGGCCAGGACGTTGCGCGTGGCGATGGGAAGGACCGGTTCGGGCACCGCATAGATGCGACGCGCGAGGCCCGCCGCGGAATCGGGCCGGACCCGCAGGGCGGCCAGGATCTGGGACGTGCGGTCGCGGCGGTGCCGCGTCAGTTCCGCGATCCGGTCCTGCGGGGCCGTGATCGCGGGCCCGTGGGTGGGCAGCAGAACACGCGGCGACAGTGCCGCCAGCCGTTCCAGCGAGCGGAAGTATTCCGCCAGGTCCCCATCCGGCGGAGATATCAGCGTCGAGGACCAGCCCATCACCAGGTCGCCGCAGAAGATCCGGTCACCCCATTGGAATGACAGGTGCCCTGCCGCATGACCTGGCGTGTGCCACGCGGTCAGCGACCAGTCGGGCGTGGTGAGCACCTCCTGGTCGCGCAGGTGGCGGTCGGGCGCGAAAGCGTGGTCCAGCCCCTCGCCCCCGCCAAGACCCTCCAGCGCGAGGCGGGACATCAGCGGCGACCGCCCTGCCAGCGCATCGCCGAAGGCCAGCACCGGGGCGCCGGTCAGGCGGGAAAGGCGTGTGGCTCCGGCGCTGTGGTCGCGATGCGCGTGCGTGATCAGGATATGGCTGATGCGGCCGCGGCCGGCGCGGGCGACGGCGTCGATATGGGCGGGATCGTCGGGGCCGGGGTCGATCACCGCGACATGGCTGTCGCCCAGCAGGAAGGTGGTCGTGCCCGGCCCGGTCAGGGGGGACGGATTCGGGGCCAGGATCTGCAGCGGCTCTTTCGCAGGCGGGGTCATGGGGCTAGCCTAGCGCGCAACGCAGGAGGCCGCCATGTCGAACAATGCCGACGCCACGCAGATGCGCAAGCTGGTCCCGCGGGGCCTCTATGCGCGCGCGGCGCTGATCCTGTTCCTGCCGGTCGTGGTGGTGACGACTGTGGTCAGCGTGATGTTCCTGCAGCGCCATTTCGAGGGCGTGACCCGGCAGATGACCGCCAGCATGTCGCACGAGCTGACCTTCGTCGCGCGGCTGATCGACAGTGCCGCGACGCCCGACGCGGCGCGGCGCGCCGGGGTGTCCGTGGCGCGCCCGCTGGAGCTGGAACTGGCGCTGCCGGTCGATCCGCCTGCCGAGGATCGGCGGCTGTTCTACGATTTTTCGGGACGGGTGGTGACCGAGGTGCTGCGCGACGCGCTGCCGCAGGTGATCTCGGTCGATCTGGCCAGCAGCGACCGGCGGGTGTCGGTGGCGCTGGACGGGCCGCACGGACCCTATGCGCTGAGCTTCGAGCGGCGGCGGGTCAGCGCGTCGAACCCGCACCAGCTGCTGGTGCTGATGGTGTTCACGTCGGTCCTGATGACGGGGATCGCGATGATCTTCCTGCGCAATCAACTGCGGCCGATCCGGCGGCTGGCCTATGCGGCCGAGGAATACGGCAAGGGGCGGATCGTGCCCTATCGCCCGTCCGGGGCGGTTGAGCTGCGCAGCGCGGGCACCGCGTTCCTGGACATGCGCAACCGGCTGGAGCGCCAGAACGACCAACGAAAGCTGATGATGTCTGGGATCAGCCACGACCTGCGCACGCCGCTGACGCGGATGAAGCTGGGGCTGTCGATGATCGGGCCCGACATGCCGCCTGAGCCCGGTGACATCAGCGCGATGGAGGCCGACATCGCGGAGATGAACCGCATGGTCGACGGCTTTCTGGACTATGCCCGCGACGACGCGCAGGACAGCGCGCCCCAGCCCATCGCCGCAGCGGGTTTCCTGGAGGGTCTGGTGGCGGACGCGCAACGCGCCGGCCAGCAGGCCAGCCTAGTCCAGTTCGAGGGCGATCGGGACGGGTTGGCCACCTTCCGCCCCGACATGCTGCGCCGCGCGCTGGAGAACCTGATCGGCAACGCGGTGCGTTACGGCAGCCGGGCCGAGATGGACGCCTCGCTTGGCCCGCGCAGCCTGCGGATCGGGATCGAGGATGACGGCCCCGGCATCCCGGAGGACAGCCTGGACGCGGCTATGCGGCCCTTTACCCGGCTGGATCCGTCGCGGCGCAGGAACAGCGCGCAGGGGGCCGGGCTGGGCCTGGCGATCGCCGCGGACGTGGCGCGCGCGCATGGCGGGCAGCTGCGGCTTGGCCGCGGCCCGCGTCTGGGCGGTCTGCGGGCAGAGATTGTCATTCCGCGCTGACGAAATAGGTGGCATTGTTGCGGTCATATTGAACGCGGGGGGCGACACCCCTAGATTGATCGCATGCAGAGGCCGCGCGTCGCCATGACGGGGCCGCGGCTTCGGGCAGAAAGGACATACCATGACGGAATTCACCACCCAGACCTATCCGGTGCTGCCCCTGCGGGATATCGTCGTCTTCCCGCACATGATCGTTCCCTTGTTCGTCGGACGCGAGAAATCGGTCCGCGCGCTGGAGGCCGTGATGGAATCGGACAGCCCGATCCTGTTGGCCGCCCAGAAGGACGCGGCCATCGACGAGCCCACCGAGGAGGGCATCTTCCGCGCCGGTGTTCTGGCCAACGTGCTGCAGTTGCTCAAGCTGCCGGACGGCACCGTGAAGGTGCTGGTCGAGGGCCGCGAGCGTGTCGAGATCACCGACTTCGTGCCCCATGACGACCATTTCATGGCCGAGGCCCGTGTCCTGGACGAGACGATGGGCGATGAGGCCACGGTAGCCGCGCTGGTGCGTACCGTGACCGAGGAGTTCGAGCGTTACGTCAAGGTCCGTAAGAACATCCCCGAGGAGGTCGTGACCGCCGTGTCCGAGGCGTCCGAGCCCGGCAAGCTGGCCGACCTTGTCGCCGGACACATGGGCATCGACCTGGAGCGCAAGCAGGACCTGCTGGACACGCTGGAGGTCGCGGCACGCCTTGAGAAGATCTATGGCCACATGCAGGGAGAGATGTCTGTCCTGCAGGTCGAGAAGAAGATCAAGTCGCGCGTCAAGACCCAGATGGAGAAGACTCAGCGCGAATACTATCTGAACGAGCAGATGAAGGCGATCCAGAAGGAGCTGGGCGATGGCGAGGACGGCCAGAACGAACTGGCCGAGCTGGAGCAGAAGATCGCCGCCACCAAGTTCAGCAAGGAGGCCCGCGATAAGGCCGAGGGCGAGCTGAAGAAGCTGAAGTCGATGTCACCCATGTCGGCCGAGGCGACCGTCAGCCGCAACTACCTGGACTGGCTGCTGTCGCTACCCTGGGGTGTCAAGTCGCGCACCCGCAAGGATCTTGGCCGCGCCGAGGCGATTCTGGACGCGGACCACTATGGTCTGGACAAGGTCAAGGAGCGGATCGTCGAGTATCTGGCCGTGCAGGCCCGCAGCCAGAAGCTGAAGGGCCCGATCCTGACGCTAGTCGGTCCTCCGGGCGTGGGCAAGACCTCGCTTGGACGGTCCATCGCCAAGGCGACGGGGCGCGAGTTCATCCGCATCAGCCTTGGCGGCGTGCGCGACGAGTCCGAGATCCGCGGTCATCGCCGGACCTATATCGGCTCCATGCCGGGCAAGATCATCCAGGCGCTGAAGAAGGCCAAGACGACCAACCCGCTGATCCTTCTGGATGAGATCGACAAGATGGGCCAGGATTTCCGGGGCGATCCGGCATCCGCCATGCTGGAGGTGCTGGATCCGGAACAGAACTCGACCTTCGTGGACCACTATCTTGAGGTGGAATACGATCTGTCGAACGTGATGTTCGTGACCACGGCCAACAGCTACAACATGCCGGGCCCGCTTCTGGACCGCATGGAGATCATCAGCCTGTCGGGCTATACCGAGGATGAAAAGCGAGAGATCGCCAAGGGCCATCTGCTGTCCAAGCAGATCGCCGCGAACGGTCTGCGCAAGGGAGAGTTCAGTGTCTCGGACGAGGCCCTGACCCACATGATCCGGTATTACACCCGCGAGGCCGGGGTTCGCTCGCTGGAGCGTGAGATCGCCAAGCTGGCCCGCAAGGCCGTGACCGAGATCCTGAAGGGCAAGGTCAAATCGGTCGAGGTGACGCCAGAGAAGGTCGAGGAATACCTCGGCGTGCGCCGCCACCGCTATGGCCTGGCCGAGAAGGAGGACCAGGTCGGCGTGGTGACGGGTCTTGCCTGGACCTCGGTCGGGGGCGATCTGCTGCAGATCGAGGCGCTGCGCCTGCCGGGCAAGGGTCGCGTCAAGACCACCGGCAAACTAGGCGAGGTGATGAAGGAATCGATCGACGCGGCGTCCAGCTTCGTGCGCTCGATCGCGCCGGATATCGGGGTCAGGCCCCCGGAGTTCGACAAGCGCGACATCCACGTCCACGTCCCGGAGGGCGCCACGCCCAAGGATGGTCCGTCGGCGGGCATCGCCATGGTAACCTCGGTCGTGTCGGTCATGACCGGCATCGCGGTCCGCAAGGACATCGCCATGACCGGCGAGGTGACGCTGCGCGGCAATGTGCTGGCCATTGGCGGGCTGAAGGAAAAGCTGCTGGCGGCCCTGCGTGGCGGCATCAAGACGGTGCTGATCCCGCAGGACAATGAAAAGGATCTGGTCGAGATCCCGGACAACGTCAAACAGGGCCTGACCATCATTCCGGTCAGCAACGTGCGCGAGGTTCTGCGCCACGCCCTGGTGCGCCAACCCAAGGCCATCGAGTGGGACGAGGCCGCCGAAGAGGCGGCCGAGGCCGCGCGGCTAGCCAACCATCGCGGCAGCGATGGGCAGGGCAGCGCCGTCGCGCACTGACAGGGAGAGGGCCGGGGCGATCCCCGGCCCTTTTTCCATGGCGCGGGCGGGCGTTAACAAAGATTGACGCAACGTCAAATCGCGCTAGGCTGATCCCATCATTGCCTGACGGGGGGGAACAGCAATGCCAGCCGAAATCATCGGGGCCGACGGCCCGACGCCCGTGCTGCACGATCCGCATGTGGCGATCGTCGTTCAGAAGCGAGACTTCATCGACCGGGTCGTGGCCGCGACGGGCGCCCGGCGCACCGATGCGCGCCCGATCATCGAGGCGACGCTGGCGCAGCTTGGCATCGTCCTGTCCGCCGGGCACACCCTTGCGGTACCGCCCCTGGGGCGGGCGCGAATCAATCTGGAGCGTGACGCCCGCGGCGGCGATGTCATCACGCTGCGGCTGCGCCGCCGTGCCCCCCACCGGCCTGATGGCGTGGAAAACAGCTAGGCGAAACGCGCATCGCCCTCTTGCAACCGGCTGCGGCTGGCGGTAATGACCAGCCCGACGGGTGATTAGCTCAGTGGTAGAGCGCTTCGTTCACATCGAAGATGTCAGGGGTTCAAATCCCTTATCACCCACCATTTCCCTTGCCGGTTTGCGCTTTTCGCCGCGGGCGCCTATATCGGCGGCCTTGACCCGCAATCCCGGACCGCCCATGCCCGACCCGATCAGTGATGCCGCGCGCCTTTCGGTCGCGCCGATGATGGACTGGACCGACCGCAACTGTCGGCGGTTCCACCGGCTGATGTCGCGCCGTGCGCTGCTGTACACCGAGATGGTGACCGCGCCGGCGATCATCCACGGCGACCGGCCGCGCCTGCTGGATCATGACGCCGCCGAACACCCGGTGGCGCTGCAATTGGGCGGATCGGACCCTGCGGAACTGGCCCAGGCCACGCGCCTGGCCGCCCCCTGGGGTTATGACGAGATCAACCTGAACTGCGGCTGTCCAAGCGACCGGGTGCAGTCCGGCGCCTTTGGCGCAATCCTGATGACCACGCCGCAGGTGGTCGCCGATTGCGTGGCGGCCATGCAGGACGCCAGCGCCGTGCCCGTGACCGTCAAGTGCCGCATCGGGGTGGACGACCAGCAGGCCGAACAGGTGCTGCCCGAGTTTCTGGACATGCTGCAGCGCACGGGCGGCATCCGGCGGGTGACGATCCACGCGCGCAAGGCCTGGCTCAAGGGCCTGAGCCCCAAGGAAAACCGCGAGGTCCCGCCGCTGGACTATCCGCTGGTCCACGCGATGAAGGCGCAGTTCCCGGCGCTGCATCTGTCGATCAACGGCGGCATCGCGACGCTGGATCAGGCCCGTGACCAGCTTGCTGTGATGGACGGGGCGATGATCGGCCGCGCGGCCTATCACGAACCGTGGAACATCCTGGGCGGCGCGGATGCGCTGTGGGGCGACGTTCCGCCCTTTGCCGCCCCGGCCGAGGTCGCCGTGGCGATGCGCCCGATGATCGTCGATCACATCGCCAAAGGCGGGCGGCTGCACCAGTTCACGCGGCACATGCTGGGCCTGTTCCACGGCCAGCCCGGCGCCCGCGCCTGGAAGCGCACCCTGTCCGAGGGGGCGTCCAAGGGCGGGATCGAGGTCTATGACGCGGCCCTGGCGCAGGTGACCGAGGCCGCGCCGGCCTAACCGGCGGTCTTCTCCGCGACCTTGGCCGCGTTCCACAGGCGGTCCATCTCGGCCAGGTCGCTGTCCTCGGGGCGGCGGCCGTCGGCGGCCAGCGCGGCCTCGATGGCAGCAAAGCGGCGCGTGAACTTGGCGTTGGCGCGGCGCAGGGCCAGTTCGGGGTCGATCTTCAGGTGGCGGCCCAGATTGGCCATGACGAACAGCAGGTCGCCGAACTCCTCCTCCATCGCGTCGGGGCCCAGGGTGTCGCGGGCCTCGACCAACTCGGCCGTTTCCTCGGTGATCTTGTCCAGGACATCCGCAGGGCCGGGCCAGTCAAACCCCACGCGCGCCGCCCGGTTCTGCAGCTTAAGTGCCCGCGTCAGCGCGGGCAGACCCAGGGCAACCCCGTCCAGCGTGCCGCGTTCGGCCTTGCCGGCCCGTTCGACGGCCTTGATCGCCTCCCAGTCCTTGACCTGCTGTTCGGCGGACTTGTCGCGGGATTCGTCGCCGAAGACATGCGGATGCCGGAAGATCAGCTTGTCGCTGATCGCGGCGGCACAGTCGGCGAAATCGAACATCCCGGCCTCGCGCGCCATCTGGGCGTGAAACACCACCTGAAGCAGCAGGTCGCCCAGCTCTCCGGGCAGCTCGTCCCAGGCTTGGCGCTGTATCGCGTCCTCGACCTCGTGGGCCTCCTCGATCGTGTAGGGCGCGATCGAAGCGAAGTCCTGTTCGATATCCCAGG
The DNA here is from genome assembly GCF_004010775.1 of Paracoccus sp. Arc7-R13. Lineage (NCBI taxonomy): Bacteria > Pseudomonadati > Pseudomonadota > Alphaproteobacteria > Rhodobacterales > Paracoccaceae > Paracoccus > Paracoccus sp. Arc7-R13. The sequence goes on from NZ_CP034810.1 coordinate 1,534,163, forward strand.
GGCAGCCGGTCTTGGGGTCGCGCAGGGCGGCCATGATGTCCAGCAGACGCGTGATCTGCGCGGCGGGGTCGAGGGTCATTGCAATTCCCTTCGTCAGGCGGAAGATGGCCCATCGACTGCCACAGCATAAGGCCCAAGTCCACATGCCCGTTCTGAACCGCATCGCCGATTTCGCAGATCAGATGACCGAATGGCGCCGCCACCTGCACCAGCATCCCGAACTGGGCTTCGACTGCGGCCAGACCGCCGCGTTCGTCGCGGCGCGCCTGCGCGAGTTCGACGTGGACGAGATCCACGAGGGGATCGGCCGCACCGGAATCGTGGCGATCATCCGCGGGCAGGGAGAGGGCCCGACCATCGGCCTGCGCGCCGACATGGACGCCCTGCCCATGACCGAGACGACGGGCCTTCCCTGGGCCTCGACCGTGGCGGGGCGGATGCATGCCTGCGGGCATGACGGGCATACGACGATGCTGCTGGGGGCCGCGAAGTACCTGGCCGAGACGCGCAACTTTGCCGGCCGCGTCGCGCTGATCTTCCAGCCCGCCGAGGAGAACGGCGGCGGCGGCGACGCGATGGTCCAGGACGGGATGATGGACCGCTTTGCCATCCAACGCGTCTTTGCGATGCACAACAATCCCGGCCAGCAGACCGGCAGCTTCCAGACCACCCCCGGTCCGATCATGGCCGCCGTCGACACGTTCGAGATCGACGTGCAGGGCCGCGGCGGGCATGGCGCGATGCCGCACCTGACCGCCGACCCGATCGTGGCCGCCGTGGCCGTGGTCGAGGCGATCCAGACGATCAGCAGCCGCAACCATCACACCGCCGACGACCTGGCCCTGTCGGTCACACAGATCCACACCGGCAGCGCCGACAACATCGTGCCGGACACGGCCTATATCTGCGGGACGGTGCGGACCTTTGCGCCGCATGTGCGCGACATGGTGCGCCGCCGCATGACCCAGATCTGCGACGGGCAGGCCCAGGCCTATGACGTGGAGATCCGCCTGAACTATCAGGAAGGCTATCCCGCGACGGTCAACGATGCCGAACAGACCGCCTTTGCCGTGCGCGTCGCCAAGGAGATCGCCGGCCCCGCCAATGTCGATCCCGACGCCGGCCGCGAGATGGGGGCCGAGGATTTCAGCTATATGCTGAACGCGCGGCCCGGCTGCTATCTGTTCCTGGGGCAGGGGGACGGCGCGGGGGTCCATCACCCGGCCTATGACTTCAACGATGCGATCTCTCCGGTCGGGGCCAGCTTCTTCGCGCGGCTGGTCGAACGGGCGCAGCCGGCGCAACCCTGATCACAAGGACGTTCGCCGCCCTTGCCAGCAAGGCGGCGGGCGCTTTCTTGCCAAGGGCGGACAGCGCGGCTAGGTTGCGCGCCAATCCTGACGCGGCCCCGGTCGCGCCCCCAGACCGAAAGGACCCTTGATGTTCGTGACCCCCGCCTATGCCCAAGCCGCCGGCGGCGCCGGTGCCGGTGCTGCATTCGCGCAGTTCATCCCGCTGATCCTGATCTTCGCGATCATGTACTTCCTGATGATCCGCCCCCAGCAGAAGCGTCTGAAGGCACATCGCACGATGGTCGAGAACGTCAAGAAGGGCGACCGCGTCGTCACCCAGGGCGGCATCCTGGGCAAGGTCGTGTCGGTGGGCGAGGACGAGCTGGAGGTCGAGATCGCGACCGGCGTGCGTGTCCGCGTGATCCGCAGCACCCTGGCACAGGTCGTCACCAAGACCGAACCTGTCGCCGCAAACAGCTGAAAAGGCCCTAGCCAAGATGCTTCAGATCGACCGATGGAAGCGCGTCCTGATTTTCGGGATCTGCCTTCTGGGCCTGCTATATGCCTTGCCCAACGCCTTCTACGCCCGCGTCGAGGCGCATAACGATGCCGTGGCCCAGATCGAGGCCACCGGCGTCGAGACGCCCGAACTGGCCGCGGCGCGGGATGGGTGGCCGTCGTGGATGCCGTCGCATCTGGTCAATCTGGGGCTGGACCTGCGCGGCGGCGCCCATCTGCTGGGCGAGGTGCAGGTCGACCAGGTCTACAAGTCGCGCATGGATGCGCTGTGGCCAGAACTGCGCCGCGCGCTGTCGGATGCCCGCGACACCGTCGGATCGGTCCGCCGCGTGGCCTCCCCCGACGGCGTTCTGGCCATCGAGATCGGCAATGCCGACCAGATGGCCGCCGCGACCGAGATCGTGCGCGGATTTTCCACGCCCGTCACCACGCTGACCGGCGCGGGCCAGCAGTCGCTGGCCATCAGCACCCAGGGCGCGACCCTGACCATCCAGCTGTCGGATGCCGAAAAGGCCGTCACCGACGACCGTACGATCCAGCAATCGCTGGAGATCGTGCGCCGCCGCGTCGACGAGGTCGGCACGCGTGAACCCACCATCACCCGCCAGGGCGAGGACCGGATCCTGATCCAGGTGCCGGGCATCGGATCGGCCGCGGAACTCAAGGAGCTGATCGGCACCACCGCGCAGCTGACCTTCAACCCGGTCGTGGGCACCACCGCCGACCCGCAGGCCCAGCCCGGCGTCGGCCAGACGATCGCGCCGTCCATCGACCAGCCGAACCTGTTCTATATCCTGGAGCAAAGCCCCGTCGTCACCGGCGAGGATCTGGTGGACGCCATGCCCGCCAGCGACGAGAACGGCCTGCCTTCGGTCAACTTCCGCTTCAACCCGACGGGGGCGCGGGCGTTCGGGGCCTATACCTCGGCCAATATCGGCCAGCCCTTCGCGATCGTCCTGGACAACGAGGTCATCTCGGCCCCGGTCATCCGCTCGGCGATCACCGGCGGATCGGGCCAGATCTCGGGATCGATGGACTTCGACCAGGCGAACCAGCTGTCGATCCTGCTGCGCGCCGGCGCCCTGCCGGCCGAGCTGACCTTCCTCGAGGAACGCACCATCGGCCCCGAACTGGGCCAGGACAGCATCGAGGCCGGGCGCATTTCGGCCATCGTCGCCACCGGGCTGGTCGCGGCCTACCTGATCGCCAGCTATGGGCTGTTCGGCGTGTTCGCCTCGATCGCGGTCGCGGTCAACGTCATCCTGATCCTGTCGATCATGAGCATGATGGGCGCAACCCTGACCCTGCCGGGCATCGCGGGCATCGTCCTGACGGTGGGTACCGCGGTCGACGCCAACGTCATCATCTTCGAGCGCATCCGCGAGGAGCTGCGCCGCGCCAAGCGACCGTTCCGCGCCATCGAGGACGGCTTCCGCGAAGCGATGAGCGCGATCATGGACGCCAACGTCACCAGCTTCATCGCGGCGGCGGTCATGTTCTATCTGGGCTCGGGCCCGGTCAAGGGCTTTGCCGTCACGCTGACCATCGGTCTGGTCACCTCGGTCTTCACGGCGATCTTCCTGACGCGCCTGATGATCCTCACCTGGCTGGAATGGCGCAAGCCCGTCCAGCTGAACCTGTAAGGGGGACGCAATCATGGCCTTCCGTCTGAAACTGGTCCCCGACGTCACCCGGATCGACTTCTTCCGCTGGCAATGGCTGACCGTCGGGGCGTCCGCCGTGGCGGTGGTCGTGTCGATCCTGGCCACGATCCTCATGGGGCTGAACTACGGCATCGACTTCCGGGGCGGCACGACGATCCGCACCGAAAGCACCACCGCCTTCGACATCGGCGACTATCGCCAAGCGCTGGACGGCATGGGGTTCAGCGACGTCTCGATCACCGAGGTGTTCGACCCGTCCTTCGGGGCCGACCGCCACGTCGCCATGGTCCGCATCGGCACCACGGACGAGGCGGGATCGGTCTCTCCCGAGCAGCTGGCCGAGGTCGAGGCCGCGTTGCAGCAGGTCGATCCGCAGGTGACCTTCGCCTCGGTCGAATCCGTCGGACCCAAGGTGTCGGCCGAACTGATCCGCACCGCCATCATGGCGGTGGCGGCGGCGACCGTGGGCATCCTTCTCTACATCTGGCTGCGGTTCGAATGGCAGTTCGCGGTCGGCGCGGTGGTGTCGCTTCTGCATGACATCATCCTGACCGTCGGCGTCTTCGCGCTGTTCCAGATGAAGTTCGACCTGACGACCATCGCGGCGCTGCTGACGACATTGGGCTTCTCGGTCAACGACACCGTCGTGGTCTTCGACCGGCTGAGGGAGAACCTGATCAAGTTCAAGACGATGAAGCTGATCGACGTCATGAACCTGACCGTGAACGAGACGCTGTCGCGGACCGTCATGACCGCGGTGACCACCGCCATCGCTCTGACCGCGATGCTGGTCCTGGGCGGCGACGTGGTGCGCGGGTTCGTCTTCGCGATGCTGTGGGGCGTGTTCGTGGGCACCTATTCCACGGTCTATGTCGCCAAAAGCGTCGTTCTGTGGCTGGGCGTGAAACGCGACTGGTCCAAGGATGGCGACGGTCCCAAGAAGAACGTGTCCCCCTTCGAGGGCGCCGAGGAGGTCTGATGCCCGCCCTGACGCCCACGGATTTCACCGGCCAGAACGCGGTCGACGGCTATGGACCCGGCTTCTTCCGCATTGCCGGAAAGGTCCAACAGGGTCCGCAGGTGGTCGAGGCCGATCGCGTGACGCCCTGGGGCGGGCTGGACGATCCCGGCCCGCTGCTGGCGCTGGCCGGGCACGTGGACGTGCTGTTCCTGGGCCTCGGGGCGCACGTCGGCTATGCCCCGCGCGACCTGGCGGCGCAGCTGGACGCGCTTGGCGTGCGGGTCGAGGCGATGGCCTCGGCCACCGCGGCACGCACCTACAACGTCACCCTGTCCGAAGGGCGGCGCGTCGCCTGCGCCCTGATCCCCGTGTGAGCCTGCTGGCCGTCCATGACCTTGCCGTCGCGCGCGGAGGTCTGCGGACGGTCGAGGGCGTCAGCTTTGCTCTGGACCCCGGTCAGGCGCTGATCCTGCGCGGCCCGAACGGGCTGGGCAAGACCACGCTGCTGCGCACGGTCGCGGGGCTGCAATCCCCCGTCGCAGGGCGGATCGACATGGCCGACGACGTCGTCGCCTATGCCGCCCATGCCGACGGGCTGAAACCGGCCCTGACGGCGCGCGAGAACCTGACATTCTGGGCGCGGGTCTTTGGCGGGCAGGGCGTCGATCGGGCCTTGGCCGCGATGGACCTGACCACGCTGGCCACGCGTCCCGCCGCGGCGCTGTCGGCGGGGCAGAAACGCAGACTGGGGCTGGCGCGACTGCTGGTCACAGGCCGTCCGCTGTGGGTGCTGGACGAGCCGACGGTGTCGCTGGATGCCGCCTCGGTCGCGCGCTTCGCGCAGGTGGTGGCCGACCATCTGGGGCAGGGCGGTGCGGCGCTGATCGCCACGCATATCGACCTGACCCTGCCGCAGGCGCGCGTCCTGGACCTGACCCCGTTCCGCGCCCGGCCCGGCGCGCCCGTCGCGCGGCCGTCCGGCTTCAACGAGGCGTTCGGATGATCGCGCTCTTGATCCGCGACCTGCGTCTGGCCACGCGGGCGGGCGGCGGATTCGGCCTGGGCGTCGCGTTCTTCCTGATCCTGTCGGCGCTGGTGCCCTTTGGTGTCGGTCCGGACCGCGCCACGCTGGCCCCCGTGGCGCCGGGCATCCTGTGGGTCGGGGCGCTGCTGGCATGCCTTCTGTCGCTGGATCGCATCTTTGCGCTGGATCACGAGGACGGCAGCCTGGACCTGCTGGCCACCGCCCCCCTGCCGCTGGAGGGGGCGGTCGCGATCAAGGCTCTGGCCCATTGGATCACCACCGGCCTGCCGCTGGTGCTGGCCGCCCCGATCTTCGGGCTGCTGCTGCACCTGCCGCTGCAGGCCGTGCCGGCGCTGGTGCTGTCGCTGGCCCTGGGCACGCCGGCGCTGTCGATGCTGGGGGCCTTCGGGGCGGCGATCACCGTCGGTCTGCGCCGGGGGGGGCTGCTTTTGTCGCTGTTGGTCCTGCCGCTGTATATCCCCACACTGATCTTCGGCGCCGAGATCACCCGCCGCGGGGTCGAGGGGCAGGCCATCGGCACGCCGCTGGTGTTCCTGGCGGGCATCACGCTGGCGGTGCTGGCGCTGATCCCGCTGGCGGCAGCGGCGGCGCTGCGCGTCAATCTGCGGTGAGACGCCCTTGAGGGCGCGGGGAAAACAGGGAATACACGGACACATGTCGATCTGGGAATACGCAAACCCCGCCAAGTTCATGCGCACCACCGAAGGGGCCTTGCCCTGGCTGGTCGGCAGCGCCGCGATCTGCTGCGTGGGCGGGGTGGTCTGGGGCTTCATGACGCCCGAGGATTTCCGCCAGGGATCGACGGTCAAGATTGTCTTCCTGCACGTGCCCGCCGCGATGATGGCCATCAACATCTGGGTGATGATGCTGGTCGCGTCGCTGATCTGGATCATCCGCCGCCACCATGTCAGCGCGCTGGCCGCCCGGGCCGCGGCCCCCATCGGGGCGGTGATGACACTGATCGCGCTGGCGACCGGGGCCATCTGGGGTCAACCGATGTGGGGGACGTGGTGGGAATGGGACCCGCGCCTGACCTCGTTCCTGATCCTGTTCCTGTTCTACATCGGCTATATCGCGCTCTGGGCATCGGTCGAGGATCCCGACAGCGCCGCCGACCTGACGGGCGTACTGTGCCTGGTGGGGTCGGTCTTTGCCCTGCTGTCACGCTATGCGGTGCTGTTCTGGAACCAAGGCCTGCACCAGGGCGCCAGCCTGTCCGTCGCCCCGGGAGAGCGGATGTCGGCCGTCTATCGCCACCCGCTGTACCTGTCGATGCTGGGGTTCTTCCTGCTGACGCTGGCGCTGATCCTGATCCGCACCCGAACCGAAATCCGCAAGCGCCGCCTGGCCGCGCTGCAAGCCAGGGAGATGCGCGCATGATCGATCTTGGACGGTATGCCGGCACCGTGCTGGCCGCCTATGGGGTCAGCATCGTGCTGATCGCGGGGCTGGTCTGGCACACCGTCGCGGCCAATGCCCGCGCCCGCCGCGCCCTGCAGGAGTTCGAGCGCAATGGCTAGGATCGCGCCGCTGATGCTGCTGCCCCCGCTGGCCTTCGCGGCGCTGGCCGCGACCTTCCTGTGGGGCATGAACCGCGATGATCCTGGCAGCGTACCGTCGGCCATGATCGGGCGTCAGGCGCCGCCCGTGCCGGCCACGACGCTGCCCGGCAAGACCCAGCTGACCGACGCGATGCTGCGCGAGCCGGGGGTCAAGCTGGTGAACTTCTGGGCCAGCTGGTGCCCGCCCTGCCGGATCGAACATCCGACCCTGATGGCGCTGTCCGCACAGCTGCCCGTCTATGGCGTCGATCTGCGCGATGTCGAGGCCAACGCGCTGCAGTTCCTGTCTGCCGACGGCGACCCCTTCGCGGCGCTGGCGACCGATCCGCGCGGACGGGCAGCCATCGACTGGGGCGTGACCGCGCCGCCGGAAACCTTCATCGTCGATGGCGACGGGACGGTTCTGTACCGGTTCGCCGGCCCGCTGGTCGATGCCGATTACCAGACGCGATTCCTGCCGGAACTGGAACGCGCATTGGCCGACCAGGACTAGGCCGCTTGCACCCAGTCCCCTTGCGCGACATGCTGACCCAAAGGCACGCACAAATAAGGGAGACGGCAGATGACACGGACAGGTCTGGCACTGGCGCTGCTGATGGGCAGCACCACCTGGGGCATGGCCCAGCAGGCGACCGATGCGATCGCGCCCGAGGCCGCGTCGGGCACGCAGGTCGCGACCGAAGGCTTTGGTGATCTGACGCAGGCCGCCCGCGACGGGCTGGCCGCCAAGGCCGAGGGTCGCCCGGTTACCGCCCCCGACTGGATGATCAGCGCCGCCCACCCGCTGGCCGTGCAGGCCGGCGCCCGCGTGTTGGAACAGGGCGGCAGCGCGGCCGACGCGATGGTCGCGGTCCAGGTCGTGCTGGGCCTGGTGGAACCGCAAAGCTCCGGCTTGGGCGGCGGGGCGTTTCTTGTCTGGTACGACGCCGCCACGGGCGAGGTGACCACGCTGGACGGCCGAGAGACCGCACCGATGGCCGTGACCCCCACGCTGTTCCAGGATGACGAGGGTCAGCCGCTGGACTTCATGGAGGCGGTGGTGGGCGGTCGGTCCGTCGGTACCCCCGGCACGCCGCGCCTGTTGGAGACCGCGCACCGCAAATGGGGTCGCGCCAACTGGGCCGGGCTGTTCCAGGACGGCATCGATCTGGCCCAGAACGGGTTCACGGTGTCGCCGCGGCTGGCCTCGCTGGTCGCGTCCGAAGGCGATGCCCTGGCCCGCTATCCGGCGACGACGGACTATTTCTTTCCGGGCGGTCAACCCGTCGCGCAGGGGGCGACGCTGACCAACCCCGCCTATGCCGACACGCTGCGGGCGCTGGCCCGCGACGGTGCGGATGCCTTCTATGACGGTCCCATCGCGGACCAGATCGTCGCGGCGGTCCGCGGGGCCGAGGATAATCCCGGCCTTTTGACGCGGTCAGACCTGTCGGCCTATCGCGTCGTGGAGCGTCCGGCGGTCTGCGTCGAGTATCGCGATCACGACGTCTGCGGCATGGGGCCGCCGTCCTCCGGGGGGCTGACGGTGGGGCAGATCCTGGGGATGCTGGGCGGCTATGACCTGGCTTCGCTTGGCGCCGAAAGCCCCGAGGCGTGGCGCCTGCTCGGCGACGCCTCGCGACTGGCCTTCGCCGATCGGGGCCGCTTCATGGCGGATGCCGATCATGTGGCTATGCCGACCCAAGGGTTGATCGACCCGGCCTATCTGGACGAACGCGCCGCCCTGCTGCAGGGCGACGACAGCCTGCCCGAGGTCAGCGCCGGCCAGCCTAGGTGGAGCCATGCCGCCCTGTGGGGCCAGGACAGCGCGCTGGAACTGCCCTCGACCACCCATATCTCGATCGTGGATGGCGACGGGAATGCGCTGTCGATGACCACCACCATCGAGAACGGTTTCGGATCGCGGGTGATGGCGGCGGGGTTCCTGCTGAACAACGAGCTGACCGATTTCAGCTTCGAGACGCATGATGCGGACGGCTGGCCCATCGCCAATGCCATCGCGCCGGGCAAGCGGCCGCGGTCGTCGATGGCGCCGACCATCGTGCTGAAGGACGACGCCCCGGTGATGGTGATCGGATCGCCGGGCGGCAGCCGCATCATCGGCTATGTCGCGCGGGCGATCGTGGCGCATCTGGACTGGGGTCTGGACATCCAGGCCGCCGTGGCCGGGCCGAACCTGGTGAACCGTTTCGGCCCGATGGACGTCGAGGCGGGGCTGCCCGCGGCCTTGACCGACGGGTTGACCGCGATGGGGTTCGAGCTGAACGAGACCGAGCTGACGTCGGGCCTGCAGGGGATCGTGATCACCCCCGACGGGTTGCAGGGCGGCGCCGACCCGCGCCGCGAGGGTGTCGCCATCGGCGGCTGATCCGCGCCGGGCGGGGGGCTGTCCGCGCGTCGGTCCTCGCGGGGCTTCCGGCAGCAAAGATGCCCGCCCCGCCGTGGTCGGCGCCCATCTTGGCCTTGGTCATGAAAAAACCCCCGGCGCGGTGCCGGGGGTTTCCTTTTCGCAGCGCGGGCCGATCAGGCGGCGGCGAGGTTGCGCAGCACATAGTGCAGCACGCCACCGTTCTTCAGATAGTCGATCTCGACCTCGGTATCGACGCGGGCCTTCAGCTGGATCGTCTTCTCGGCGCCGTCGGCGTACTTGATCGTGCAGGGTACCATCGACAGCGGCTTGAAGTCGCCGGCCAGCCCCTCGATCGTCACGACCTCGTCGCCGGTCAGGTTCAGCGAATGGCGGGTGTCGCCATTGGTGAACTCGAACGGGATGACGCCCATGCCGACCAGGTTCGACCGGTGGATCCGCTCGAAGGATTCCGCGACCACGGCCTTGACGCCCAGCAGGTTGGTGCCCTTGGCCGCCCAGTCACGCGACGAACCTGCGCCGTATTCCTTGCCGCCGAAGATCACCAACGGGGTGTCCTGTTCGACATAGGACATCGCGGCGTCATAGATTGCAGCCTGGTTGCCCGACGCGTCCTTGGAGTAGCCGCCCTCGACCCCGTCCAGCATCTCGTTGCGGATGCGGATGTTGGCGAAGGTGCCGCGCATCATGATCTCGTGGTTGCCGCGGCGCGAGCCGTAGCTGTTGAAATCGCGCGGCGAGACCTGGCGCTCCGTCAGGTACTTGCCTGCCGGGGTGGTGGGCTTGAACGAACCTGCGGGGCTGATGTGGTCGGTCGTGATCATGTCGCCCAGCAGCGCCAGGACGCGGGCGCCCTTGACGTCGCTGATCGTGCCCGCATCCTTGGACATGCCCTGGAAATAGGGCGGGTTCTGGATGTAGGTCGACGAGGCCGGCCAGTCATAGGTCTCGCTGTCGGTGATCTCGACGCCCTGCCAGCGCTCGTCGCCCTTGAAGACGTCGGCGTATTTCGCCTGGAACATCTCGCGGGTGACGATGGTGTCGACCAGGTCCGCGACCTCCTTGGAGGTGGGCCAGATGTCCTTCAGATAGACCGGCTTGCCCTCGGGCGTGTGCGCCAGCGGGTCCTTGGTCACGTCGATGTTCATGTCGCCCGCGATGGCATAGGCCACGACCAGCGGGGGGCTGGCCAGATAGTTCGCACGGACGTCCGGGCTGATGCGCCCTTCGAAGTTGCGGTTGCCCGACAGGACCGACACGGCGACCAGGTCGTTGTCGTTCACGGCCTTCGAGATCTCGGGCTGCAGCGGGCCCGAGTTGCCGATGCAAGTGGTGCAGCCGAAGCCCACCAGGTTGAAGCCCAGGGCGTCCAGGTCTTCCTGCAGGTTCGCAGCCTTGAGGTATTCCTCGACCACCTGCGAGCCGGGTGCCAGCGAGGTCTTGACCCAGGGCTTGCGGGTCAGGCCCAGGGCGCGCGCCTTGCGGGCGACCAGGCCCGCGGCCATCAGCACATAGGGGTTCGACGTGTTGGTGCAGGAGGTGATCGACGCGATCACGACCGAACCGTCACGCAGGGTATAGTCCTCGCCCTCGACGGCACCGCTGTTCAGCTGGCCGTGGCTGCCGCCGGGGATTTCCTCGGGCGCGGGATCGGGGGATCCGGCTTCCTCGGTCATCTCCGCCTTCTCCTCGGCCGGGACGGACGGTGCCGGGCGGATGCCGCGGATGTATTCACCGAAGGCGGTCGCGGCCTCGGTCAGGGGGACGTGGTCCTGCGGGCGCTTGGGCCCCGAGATCGCCGGGACGACCGTGCTCTGGTCCAGCTCCAGCGTCGAGGAGTAGACGGGCGCATAGTCCGCCGTGCGCCAGAAGCCGTTCTCCTTGGCATAGGCCTCGACCAGGGCGATGCGGTCCTCCTCGCGACCGGTCTGGCGCAGATAGCGCAGCGTCTCGTCGTCGATCGGGAAGAAGCCGCAGGTGGCGCCGTATTCGGGGGCCATGTTGGCGATGGTCGCACGGTCGGCCAGCGGCATGTGGTCCAGCCCCTCGCCGTAGAACTCGACGAACTTGCCGACGACGCCGTGGGCGCGCAGCATCTGGGTGACCTTCAGCACCAGGTCGGTGGCGGTGACGCCCTCGCGCAGCGCGCCGGTGACCTTGAAGCCCACGACCTCGGGGATCAGCATAGAGATCGGCTGGCCCAGCATCGCGGCCTCGGCCTCGATCCCGCCCACGCCCCAGCCCAGGACGGCCAGGCCGTTGACCATGGTGGTGTGGCTGTCGGTGCCGACCAGCGTGTCGGGATAGGCGACGGTCTTGCCGTTCTGGTCCGTGTCGGTCCAGACGGTCTGGGCCAGATATTCCAAGTTCACCTGGTGGCAGATGCCGGTGCCGGGCGGGACCACGCGGAAGTTGTTGAACGCCTTCTGGCCCCATTTCAGGAACGTGTAACGCTCCATGTTGCGCTCGTATTCCAGTTCGACGTTGCGCTGGAAGGCGCGGGGGGTGCCGAATTCGTCGATCATGACCGAGTGGTCGATGACCAGGTCGACCGGGTTCAGCGGGTTGATCTGTTGCGGGTCGCCGCCAAGCGCCTTGATGCCGTCGCGCATCGCGGCCAGGTCGACCACCGCCGGAACGCCGGTGAAGTCCTGCATCAGCACGCGGGCCGGGCGATAGGCGATCTCGCGGCTGGACTTGCCGCCGTCGGCGGCCCATTGCGCGAATGCCTTGACGTCGTCGACGGACACGGTGCGGCCGTCATCCTCGAAGCGCAGCATGTTCTCCAGCACGACCTTCAGCGCGGCCGGCAGTTTCGAAAAGTCGCCAAGCCCCGCCTCGGTGGCGGCGGCGATCGAGTAATAGTCGACGCTCTGCGCGCCCGCGCTCAGCGTGCGGCGCGTCTTGGCGGTGTCGGTTCCGGTCTGGATGGGCATCAAGGCCTCCCTGTCTGCAAGAATGGATGGGTCCGGCGTGTGCCTTGCTTTGCCCCATCGGGGGGCATCGCGCAAGGGTTGCGTCACGAATTGTATGCGATTGCATACCATCTTTCGCGCTGTTGCTCAAGAGGCACGCATCGGTCCGTCGCACGCGCTGACGAAGCCTTGATTTGGTGTTTCACCGCGCCACCCGTTAACACGCTGGATGTGAAACATGACGGGAAACATCTTATGGCCCTGTGGCCCCGATCTGCGTTGCGGCCCTGCCGCGGGATGGGCGGGGTCATGATGCTGGTGGCGATGCTGGCCGCGGCGCCGGCGCTGGCGCAGGATGGCGGCCATGCCGACATCACGCAGCGCAGCGCGCCAAGCCCCGCGCCCAGCCAGATGAACCGCCCGGAGGCGCCGCTGATCCTGGCGCCCGACGATCCGGGCCGGCAGAGCCCCTCGACGATGTCGCTGACGGAATCGGGCGGTGTGAACGGTTTCGTCCCGGCCGAGGCCGCGCCGCCGGTGACGGCGGACCTGCCCTCGGCCAACCTGCCGGTCGTGGTCGAGCTGTTCACCTCTCAGGGCTGTTCGTCCTGTCCCCCGGCCGATGCGATGCTGACCATGCTGGCGGGACAGCACGACGTGCTGCCGCTGTCCTTCCATGTCGACTACTGGGACTATCTGGGCTGGGCCGACAGCTTTGCCCGGCCCGAATTCACCGAACGCCAAAGCGCCTATGCCCATGCGGTGGGCGAACGGTCCGTCTATACGCCGCAGATGATCGTGGACGGACAGGACACCGCGGTCGCGCCGGGGCCCGCGCAGCTGATGGGCCTGATCGACGCCCACCGCTTTGCCCCCGCCGAGGTCACCATCCAGCGAGAGCGCACCGACGCCGGAGAGACGATCGAGCTGCAGCCCCTGTCCGATCTGGGCGGCAAGGTCGACGTGCTGCTGGTGCGCTATGCCCCCGAACGCCCCGTCGACATGACCGCCGGAGAGAACCGCGGCAAGACCGTCATCTATACCAATGTGGTTCTGGGGATGCAGCATCTGACGCGGTGGGACGGGCTGCAGCCATTGCGCCTGACGGTGCGCGCGGACCTGGTCGGCGATGCATCCTTTCCCGACGACACGCGCCATGCCCTGCTGGTCCAGCAGATGATGGGCAAGCGTGCCCTGCCGGGACCGATCGTGGCGGCGATCCGGCTGGACTGACCCGTCGCGTCTTGCACATCCTGCAAATCGGGGCCATCAGGCGGCATGGGCGATTTCATCATCCAGATCGCCGGGACCGAACAGGGGGCGCGGCTTGCGTCGATCCTGGCGATCACGGCGGCCTTCCTGCACGCGGTTTTCGGCGCGCTGCAAAAGGGGCGGCACGATCCCTGGATCAGCCGCGCCGCGATCGACCTGTCCTATCTGGTGCTGGCCCTGCCGGTGGCGCTGTTCCTGGTGCCGTGGCCCGATCCGCACCTGTGGCCGGTGCTGGCGGGCGCGATGAGCATCCATATCGCCTACAAGATCGCGCAGGCCAAGTCCTATCAGCGGGGGGCCTTCACGGTGGTCTATCCCGTGGTGCGCGGTTCCGCGCCGCTGGTCGTCGTGCTGGTCGCGATGATCGTCTTCGACGAACGCTTCAACGCGGTGCAGTGGGTGGGGCTGGGCCTGCTGGTCGGCGGCATCTTCGGGCTGGCGCTGAATAGCCTGCGCAAGCTGAAGGTCGGTCGCGACACGCTGGTCCCGGCGCTTGCCTGGGCGCTGATCACCGGCGTGACGGTCGCGGCTTATACGACCTATGACGCCTGGGGCATCCGGCTGGCGGCGAACCCGTTCACGTTTCTGGCATGGTTCTTCGTGCTGGACGGCCTGTTCATGCCGCTGCTGAGCTGGCGCCGGCTGGCCGCCCTGCCGCGGGCCGAGGTCGCGCCCCTGGCTGCGCGCGGCATGATCGGCGCCGTGGTGGCATTCGCCAGCTTCGGGTCGGTGATGCTGGCCACGCGCATCGACGACGTGGGTCGCGCCGCCGTGCTGAGAGAGACCTCGACCGTGTTCGCCGCCCTTGTGGGCTGGGTCATCCTGGGCGAAAAGGTGGGGCCGCGGCGCGTCGCGCTGATGGCGCTGATCGCGCTTGGCGCGGTCATCGTGGAATTCGCCGCCTGACGGGCGGCCACAGGAAGGCAGTCGGGATGGAAAACACGAAACCCTGGGTCAAGCCGGCGCTGGAGTTCGGCCCCCTGATCCTGTTCTTTGCGGTGTTCATGCTGTATCGCAACGACACCGTGACCATCGCGGGGGAAAGCTATGGCGGGTTCATCCTGGCTACGCTGGCCTTCATTCCCGCGCTGATGCTGACGACCGCGATCCAGTGGCGCATCACCGGCAAGCTGGCACCGATGCAGGTGGCCACGCTGGTGTTGGTCATCGTCTTTGGCGGGCTGTCGGTCTGGCTGAACGATCCGCGCTTCTTTAAGCTGAAGCCCACGATCATCTATCTGCTGTTCGCGGCCATCCTGGGCGTCGGCCTGATGCTGCGCCGCAACTGGCTGGGCGCCGTCCTGTCCGAGGCGTTGCCGATGGACGCGGAAGGCTGGCGCAAGCTGACGCTGCGCATGGCGCTGTTCTTCGTGGCGCTGGCCATCGCGAACGAACTGGTCTGGCGCAACCTGTCGGACAGCACCTGGGTCTGGTTCAAGACCTTCGGCCTGCCGGTGCTGCTGTTCGCGTTCCTGCTGGGCAATGCGAAACTGTATCGCGATCACGCCTTGCCCGCCAAGGACGACGCCCAGCCCTAGGCCCGCATTCCGCCCAGGGACACCGGCCCCGCCCGCAGCCGCGACCAGCGCGGCTGTGGCCGCAGCGGCAGGTGATGGCGCAGCAGCCCAAGGGGCAAGGCCCATGGATGGCACAGCGCCGCACGGTAGAAGGCGAACAATCCCTGGCGCCGATAGGGCGTCCAGTGCGACATCAGCCGGGCTCCGCGGGCGGTGGGAAAGCCCAAGGTCTCAAGCGCCTCGAGGGTGGCGGCATCGTCGATCTGCAGGTCGACCCAGTTGGCGCGGGCCTGCGCCAGTCCTGCGCCAAGCGCCCGCCTGCGCCCGCGCGACAGCAGCTGCTCCAACGCGAAATCGAACAGGTCGTTCTCGCGGGCGGTGACGTTCAGCACCTCGGCCATGCGGCCCGCCGGACTGTCCAGCGCCGATTGGGCGGCGTCCTGGAATTCGGCGGCGTTCAGGAGGACGATCCGGCCGATGCTGCCGGGCGCGGCATGGGCCAGCGCCTGCAGCGCCACGCGGCCGCCAAGCGAATGCCCGATCAGCCCGACGGGCCGCCCTGCAAGCGTCGCCAGATCGTCGATCATCGCGCCCAGGTCCGCCCCGGCCTCGGCGGCGCGGTCATAGGCATGGCGCAGTCTGCCCCGCGCCTCCCACCCGCAGGCCAGGGCCAGGCCTTCGGACGGATCGCCCTGAAAGCCCAGCTGCTGCGGCCACGAGATGCCGCCGGGACCGGCCTGGGGCGACAGGATGTGGCGGTGCGGGTCATGCGCCGGATGGGCCGGGGAATAACGATAGCCGTGCAGCATCACCAGGACCGGCGCCCCCGCGGGCAGGCGGCGCGCGGCGTCCCGCAGGGCAGGGGGCACAGGCTGGTCGGCATCCATCCGCATCACGGGCATCGCGGCCTCCGTTCCCGGTCGATCCCGGACTAGGGACAGGCTGCGACGGGCGCGTGAAAAAATTGTTAATGCTGCGTGACGTTGCGCGGCTGCCGCAAATTCGCCCATGCCGGGCCCGGATCGTTTTCGGCATTGAATTTTGATGGGTTCCACCGCTATGTTGGCCCCATGCGCAGGGCTGCCCGCAACCGGGGGTTGCCACGCGCCGAAAGTTTCGCAGCGCGGCACCTCTGATCCCGATACCGGGCAGCCATGTGTCCCGCGGAAAACCAAGCCTCCGTCGCGCCACCGCATTGCGGGGCGGCGCAGGAGGTCAGATGAACAGCGGCCCCGCCTTGCGGCATCGGGCCATCCTAGGGAACAGACGCGATGACGCGCGCTTTGGACGGCAGACTTCGGGACGGGCGGGCAGGATGCCCCGTCCGACCGGACGTCTTCGACGGTGACGCGCCCGTGTCCTCATCACACCGCAGACCGAACCGGGGGACGCCGATGGCGCCGCCCGGTCTTCGGCTGCGCGAAAGACATAACAATGGCAATGAAAATGCTGATCGACGCCACCCATGCCGAGGAAACTCGGGTGGTCGTGGTCGATGGAACCAAAGTCGAGGAATTTGACTTCGAGACGGCCAACCGGCGCCAGATCGCCGGGAACATCTACCTGGCCAAGATCACGCGGGTCGAGCCCTCGCTGCAGGCGGCCTTCGTGGATTACGGCGGGAACCGCCACGGCTTCCTGGCCTTCGCGGAAATCCATCCGGACTATTACCAGATCCCCGCGGCCGACCGCGAGGCGCTGAAGGCCGAGGAACGCGCCGATGCCGAGGCCCAGGAGGCCGAGGAGGAGCGTGGCCGTTCGCGCCGCAAGCCCCGCGCCGAGGCGGTCGATGCCTCGGACGAGACGACGACCGACGACGCGGGCCAGGATGCGACCGACAAGGACGACGAGATCGAATCGGTCGCCGACGAGGACGTGACCGAGGAGGTCCGCGCACCCCGAAAGCCGCGTGCGCGCCGCTACAAGATCCAAGAGGTCGTCAAGGTCCGCCAGATCATGCTGGTGCAGGTCGTTAAGGAGGAGCGTGGCAACAAGGGTGCCGCGCTGACTACCTATCTGTCGCTGCCCGGCCGCTACTGCGTCCTGATGCCCAACACCGCGCGTGGAGGCGGCATCAGC
The DNA here is from genome assembly GCF_004010775.1 of Paracoccus sp. Arc7-R13. Taxonomy (NCBI): domain Bacteria; kingdom Pseudomonadati; phylum Pseudomonadota; class Alphaproteobacteria; order Rhodobacterales; family Paracoccaceae; genus Paracoccus; species Paracoccus sp. Arc7-R13. The sequence continues at coordinate 1,551,357 of NZ_CP034810.1, forward strand.
CGCAAGATCACCAATGCCGCGGATCGCAAGAAACTCAAGGACATCGCGGGCGAACTTGATGTGCCCAAGGGCGCCGGCCTGATCATCCGCACCGCGGGCAGCGAGCGCACCCGGATGGAGATCCGCCGCGACTACGAATACCTGCTGCGCCTGTGGGAGCAGATCCGCGACCTGACCTTCAAGTCGATCGCACCGGCCGCCATCTATGAGGAAGGCGATCTGATCAAGCGCAACATTCGCGATCTGTATTCCAAGGACATCGACGAGGTGCTGGTGGAGGGCGAGCGCGGCTATCAGCAGGCGCGCGACTTCATGCAGATGATCATGCCGACGCATGCCGACAGCGTGAAGCATTACCAGGACCAGATGCCGCTGTTCGCGCGCTTCCAGGTCGAAAGCTATCTGGCGGGCATGTTCAACCCGGTCGTGCAGCTGAAGTCGGGCGGCTACATCGTCATCGGCATCACAGAGGCGCTGGTCGCCATCGACGTGAACTCGGGACGGGCCACCAAGGAGGGCTCGATCGAGGAGACCGCGCTCAAGACCAACCTTGAGGCCGCAGACGAGGTCGCCCGCCAGCTGCGCCTGCGCGACCTGGCCGGGCTGATCGTCATCGACTTCATCGACATGGACGAGCGTCGCAACAACGCCGCCGTGGAGAAGCGTATCAAGGACAAGCTGAAATCCGATCGCGCCCGCATCCAGATCGGCCGCATCTCGGGGTTCGGCCTGATGGAGATGTCGCGCCAGCGCCTGCGCCCCGGCATGCTGGAATCGACCACGCAGCCCTGTGCGCATTGCCACGGCACCGGCCTGATCCGCAGCGATGACAGCCTGGCGCTGACCATCCTGCGCGCGATCGAGGACGAGGGCACCCGCAAGCGTTCGCGCGAGGTTCTGGTCAAGGCGCCCGTCGCCGTCGCCAACTTCCTGATGAACGCCAAGCGCGAGCATGTCGCGGGCATCGAGGCGCGTTACGGCCTGTCCGTGCGCGTCGAGGCTGACCCGGCACTGGTGTCCCCGGACTTCGCGATCGAGAAGTTCAAGACCGCGACCCGCGTGCTGCCCGAGCCCAGCCACGTTCCCCTGGGCGTCAATGCCGAGCTGATGGCCAGCATCGACGAGGAGGAGGACCTGGACGTCGCCGAGCCGCAGGAGGAGCCGGTTGCCGAGGCCGTCGAGGCGTCCGAACCCGCCGCCGAGCCGCGCGCCGAGCGTCCTGCCGATGCGGACGCGGATGGCGAGGGTCGGTCGCGTCGCCGCCGTCGTCGTCGTCGCCGGAAATCCGGCGAGCGTCCCGAGGGCGAGGATCTGCGCGCCGATGACGATCAGGACGACGAGGGCGAGGACCAGTCCGACGAGGACGTGGCAGCCCCCGCCGCCGCCGCCGAACCGGTTGCCGCTGCTGCCGATGATCAGCCCGAGGCCGATGCGCCCCAGGCCGAGGAGGAGGCTCCTGCCGGTCGCACCCGGACGCGTTCGCGCGGCCGGTCGCGGTCCAGAAAGCCGGTCGATGCGCAGCCCCTGGCCGAGGTCGTGGATCTGCAGGACAGCCAGGATGCCCGCGCCGATGCGCTGCCCGGCCTGAACGCCGCCCCCGTCGCCGCCGAAGCGGTAGCCGAGGCGCTGGTCGAGACTGCCGCGGCCCCGGTCGATGCGGCATCCGCGGAGCCCGAACCGCGGGCCGAGGCCCAGCCCGAACCCGTCGCCGAGGCCGCGCCCTCCAAGCGGCGCGGATGGTGGTCGGGCCGGTAAGGTTCGCTGAACCAGGGGCGCGGTGGCAACACCGCGCCCCTTTTGCCATCCGGCCCACGCATCCGTGACGCCATGGCCCCTGTCCTTTGCATCCCCACCCGCTAAGGTGTCGCGATGTTGGGAATCGAACTCGCCACCGCCGCCTTCCTGCCTGCCGCCTTCGTGGCGTTGCTGGCGGGTGTCCTGTCCTTCCTGTCGCCCTGCGTGCTGCCGATCGTGCCGCCCTATCTGGCCTACATGACCGGGGTGGGGGTGAACGGGCTGAAGACCCGCGAACGCAGCGCCGTCGTGCCCGCGCTGTTCTTCGTGCTGGGCCTGTCGACGGTCTTTCTTGTGATGGGCTTTGCCGCGTCGGCCTTCGGACGCGCCTTTCTGCAGTACCAAGACATCCTGGCCCGCGTCGCCGGTGTCATGGTGGTGGTGATGGGCCTGCATTTCCTGCACGTCATCCGCATCCCCCTTCTGGACCACGAGGCCCGGCTGCAATCGGGCCAGCAGGGCGGCGGCGCGTTGGGCGCCTATGTGCTGGGGCTGGCCTTCGCCTTTGGCTGGACGCCCTGCATCGGCCCGCAACTGGGCATGATCCTGTCGCTTGCGGCCACCGGGGGCGAACTGTCCCGCGGAACCGCACTGCTGGCGGTCTATGCCCTTGGGCTGGGGATCCCGTTCCTGCTGGCCGCAATCTTCATCAACCGGGCCATCGGCCTGATGAACCGCGTCAAGCCGTACCTCAAGACCATCGAACGCGTCATGGGCGCGCTTCTGGTCGTCGTGGGTGTCATGCTGCTGACCGGTGCCTTCTCTGCCTTCAGCTTCTGGCTGCTGGAGACGTTCCCCGCCCTGGCCACCCTGGGCTGAACCGCACAGCCGACACGGGGCCGGGCGGCAGCGCGCCGGAGGCCGCTTGCGGGCTCCGGCCCCGTTGCGCGATCACGTTGCGGCGCGCGCCCCGCCCCGCGGACAATCTGTGGTAGCGCGCCTGCGACAATCGCGCTATCCTTGTGCCCAGATCCGGGCAAACCGGACAGGACAGAGGCAGTGACGGCGGTATTCCCATGACCGAGATGGTCTTCGGCACGACGCCCGTTCGGGCGGGCGACCCGATTCTTCCACGCTGGTGGCGAACCCTGGACAAATGGTCGTTGACCTGCGTCCTTGGCCTGTTCGCCATCGGTCTTCTGCTGGGGCTGGCCGCATCGGTGCCCCTGGCAGAAAAGAACAACCTGCCGCGGTTCTACTATGTCCAGCGACAGATGGTGTTCGGGGGAATGGGCCTGTTCGTGATGCTGGTCATCTCGATGCTGACCCCCCGCCAGATCCGCCGCATCGGCGTTCTGGGTTTTGCCGTGTCCTTCATGCTGATCCTGGCCCTGCCGATCATCGGCACGGACTTCGGAAAGGGCGCGACGCGGTGGCTGTCGCTCGGCTTCGTGTCGGTGCAGCCGTCGGAATTCCTCAAGCCGGGCTTCGTGGCGCTTTGCGCGTGGTTCATGGCCTCGGCGCAGGAACCGGGCGGCCCTCCGGGGCGGATCTATTCCTTCGGCGCCGCGATGACGATCGTCATCCTGCTGGCCCTGCAGCCCGACTTCGGCCAGGCCTCGCTGGTGCTGTTCTCGTGGCTGGTGATGTATTTCGTCGCCGGGTCGCCGGTCATCCTGATCGTCTGCGTCGCGGGACTGGCCGGGATGGGCGGTCTGTTCGCCTATAACGCGTCCGAACACTTTGCCCGCCGGATCAACAGCTTCCTGTCATCGGAAATCGACGCGAACACCCAGATCTACTTTGCCACGAACGCCATCCAGGAAGGCCGCTTCTTCGGCGTCGGCGTGGGCGAGGGGACGGTGAAATGGTCGCTCCCCGATGCGCATACCGACTTCATCATCGCCGTCGCGGCCGAGGAATACGGCTTCATCATGGTCCTGGCGATCATCCTCCTCTACATGACCATCGTCATGCGCTCGCTGCTGCGGCTGGTGCGGGAACGCGATCCTTTCGCCCGCATCGCCGGCACGGGCCTGGCCTGCGCCTTCGGCGTGCAGGCGCTGATCAACATGGGCGTCGCGGTGCGCCTGCTGCCCGCCAAGGGCATGACGCTGCCCTTCGTCAGCTATGGCGGCTCGTCCATGATCGCGTCCGGCATTGCGCTTGGCATGTTGCTGGCGCTGACCCGCACCCGTCCGCAGGGCGAGTTCGCCGAAATCCTGCGCCGGTCCCGCTGATGGCCGCCCCCCTTGCCCTGATCGCCGCCGGAGGCACCGGCGGCCACATGTTTCCGGCCCAGGCCCTGGCAGAGCTGCTGCTGGCGCAGGGCTGGCGCGTCAAGCTGTCTACAGATGACCGCGGTGCGCGCTATGCCGGCGGCTTCCCCGACGCGGTCGAGCGCCAGGTCGTGAAATCCGCGACCACCGCGCGCGGCGGGCTGTCGGGCAAGCTGGCGGCACCGTTCAAGATCGCAGCCGGGGTGCTGGCCGCCCGCCGGGCCTTCCGGCGCGACCGCCCGTCGGTCGTGATCGGGTTCGGCGGCTATCCGACCATCCCGGCGCTGTCGGCGGCGCATCTGATGGGCCTGCCGCGGATGATCCACGAACAGAACGGCGTCATGGGTCGGGTGAACCGGATGTTCGCGGCGCGCGTGCACCGCGTGGCCTGCGGCACCTGGCCCACGATCCTGCCGCAGGGCATTTCGGGCCAGCACGTTGGCAACCCGGTCCGCGGCGCGGTCCTGGACCGGGCCGCCAGCCCCTATGTCGCGCCGGGCGAGGGGGCGCTGAACCTGCTCGTCATCGGCGGCAGCCAGGGGGCGCGCGTCCTGTCGCAGGTCGTGCCCGCCGCCATCGCCGGCCTGCCTGCGGACCTGCGCGCCCGTCTGCAGGTCAGCCACCAGGCCCGTCCCGAGGATGCCGATCAGGTCACGGCTGCCTATGCCGCAGCCGGCATCGCGGCCGAGGTTCAGCCCTTCTTCACCGACGTGCCGGACCGCATCGCGGCCGCGCATCTGGTGATCAGCCGGTCGGGCGCATCGTCGCTGGCCGACATCACCGTGATCGGCCGCCCGGCGATCTTGATCCCCTTTGCCGCCGCCACCGGCGATCACCAGACCGCGAATGCGCAGGCGCTGGCCGATGCGGGCGCGGCGCATGTCCATCCCGAATCCGTGCTTGACGCGGACAGCCTCACGCGCGACATCCGCGCGATCCTGACGGACCCCGCCCAGGCCACGGCCATGGCGCAGGCGGCCCTGACCCTGGCGCGCCCCGATGCGGCGCGCCGCCTGTACGACCTCGTCGAGGAGATCACGCGATGAACGCAGCGACAAAACTGCCCGGAGAGCTGGGCCCCATCCATTTCGTGGGCATCGGCGGCATCGGCATGTCGGGCATCGCCGAGGTGCTGCTGACCCTGGGCTATCGCGTCCAGGGCAGCGATTCCAAGAAATCCAAGATCACCGACCGGCTGGAGACCCTGGGCGCCACCGTCTTCGAGGGCCAGCGCGCCGAGAACGTCGCGGGCGCAGGCGTCATCGTCATCTCGACCGCGATCAAGAAGGGCAACCCCGAGCTGGAGGAGGCGCGCCTGCGCGGCCTGCCCATCGTGCGCCGGGCCGAGATGCTGGCCGAACTGATGCGGCTGAAATCGAACATCGCCATCGCCGGCACGCATGGCAAGACGACGACCACCACGATGGTCGCGACCCTGCTGGATGCGGGCGGGCTGGACCCCACGGTCATCAACGGCGGCGTCATCCACGCCTATGGCTCGAACGCGCGGGCCGGTGCGGGCGAGTGGATGGTGGTCGAGGCCGACGAATCCGACGGCAGCTTCAACCGCCTGCCCGCCGACATCGCGATCGTCACGAACATCGACCCCGAACACATGGAGCATTGGGGCAACTTCGATGCGCTGCGCCAGGCCTTCACCAACTTCGCGTCCTCGGTGCCGTTCTACGGCTTGGCCGTCTGCTGCACCGACCATCCCGAGGTGCAGGCGCTGGTGGGTCGGTTGACCGATCGCCGTGTGGTGACCTTCGGCTTCAACGCGCAGGCCGACGTGCGGGCGATGAACCTGACCTATGACAAGGGCATCGCGCATTTCGACATCGCGCTGCAGGGCGAGGCGACCGACGGTCCGATCCCGATGATCGAGGGCTGCACCCTGCCCATGCCGGGCGATCACAACGTCTCGAACTGCCTGGCGGCCGTGGCCGTCGCACGCCACCTGGGCATCAAGAAATCCGAGATCCGCACCGCGCTGGCGAAATTCGGCGGGGTCGGTCGCCGCTTTACCCGCATCGGAGAGATCAACGGCGTGACCATCATCGACGATTACGGCCACCACCCGGTGGAGATCGCCGCCGTCCTCAAGGCCGCGCGCCAGGCCAGCACCGGCCGCGTGATCGCGGTCCACCAGCCGCACCGCTATTCGCGCCTGTCGAACCTGTTCGAGGATTTCTGCACCTGCTTCAACGAGGCCGACGTGGTCGCCATCGCCGACGTCTACTCCGCCGGAGAGGAGCCCATTCCCGGCGCTTCGCGCGATGACCTGGTGGCGGGGCTGATCGCCCACGGCCACCGCCACGCCCGCGCCATCCTGTCCGAGGACGACCTGGAGCGACTGGTCCGCGAACAGGCGCGGCCCGGTGACATGGTGGTCTGCCTGGGGGCGGGCACGATCTCGACCTGGGCCAACGGGCTGCCCGCGCGGTTGCAGGGCCAGGCCGCGTGACGGCCACGCCCGATCTTGCGATCCTGCCGCTGCTGGCGCTGGCGGGGGCGGCGGTCTGGCTGATGCTGGCCTGCCTGACCCCGCGCCTGAACCGCCGCTGGCAGCGACGCGCCAGCTGGGTCCTGGTGCTGGCAGGCGTCCCGGTTCTGGGCTGGCTGACGCTGGAATGGGGACCGGGCCTGGGCGTTCTGGGCTTTGGACTGGGTCTGCTGATGCTGCTGGGCCGTCCGACCGCGCGGCGCCGCGCGGCGCGGCTGCCCACGCCCGCGCCCATGAACACCGCCGAAGGACAGCGATGAATCCCTGGATCATCGCGGGCCTGTGCCTGTCGGGCGCGGGCGTCATCGCCTGGGGCAGCGCGCGGCTGCAGCTGCGCTGGCCGCTGCTGGTCCTGGCGGCACTGCTGGCGGCGATCGCGCTGCAGCTGTTTCGGGCGGCGCAGGGGCAGGGGGGCTTTCACGATCTGGCGGCCGTCGTCGCGCAAAGCTTTACCGTCCTGCCCGCACTGCTGGGCATGGTGACCGGGCTGGCACTGGCGCGGATCCGCGGCCACCGCCTGGCGTGGGGCAGCCCCCAGATCGTCCTGACGCTGGCGTCGATGCTGGTCGCGGGTCTGGCCGCCGCGGCGACGCTGGTCCTCTAGTCCCGCGGTTGACGGGCGGGGCGCCGCTGGCTACCACCCAAGGCCATGAGCATCGACCTTCCCACCCCCCGCGGCAGCCTGATCCCCGACAGAACCCTTGACGGCCTGACCTGGCTGCGCGTCGGCGGCCCCGCCGACTGGCTGCTCCAGCCCGCGGACGAGGATGACCTGGCTGATTTCCTTGCCGCGCTGGACCCCGGTGTCCCGGTCTTTCCGATGGGCGTGGGCAGCAATCTGATCGTGCGCGACGGCGGCATCCGCGGCGTGGTCATCCGCCTTGGCCGCGCCTTCAACAGCGTCGAGATCGACGGCGACACCGTCACCGCGGGTGCCGCGGCGCTGGACGCACAGGTCGCGCGGCGGGCGGCGGAGGCGGGGCTGGACCTGACCTTCCTGCGCACGATCCCGGGCAGCATCGGCGGCGCGGTGCGGATGAACGCGGGCTGCTATGGCAGCTATGTGGCCGACCACCTGATCGACGCGCAGGCCGTCACGCGGCAGGGCGCACGCGTCACGCTGACGCCCGCCGATCTGCGTTTCGGCTATCGCGAGACGCATCTGCCGGCCGATTGGGTGATCACCAGTGCCCGGCTGCGTGCCGCGCCGGGCGACCCCGACCGGCTGCACGCCAAGATGGCCGATCAGCTGGCACGGCGCGACGAAAGCCAGCCCACCCGCGAACGCAGCGCCGGTTCGACATTTCGCAACCCGGCGGGGTTCAGCTCGACCGGGCAGGCGGATGACGTGCACGACCTGAAGGCATGGTCGCTGATCGACCGGGCGGGGCTGCGCGGACACAGCTGGGGCGGCGCGCAGATGTCGGAAAAGCATCCGAATTTCCTTTTGAACACTGGCGGCGCGACCGCAGCCGAGCTGGAGGCCCTGGGCGAACTGGTCCGACGCCGCGTGCTGGAGGAGAGCGGCCACGACCTGCAATGGGAGGTCATCCGCATCGGCGACCCCGGTCCCGACACGGACTGACGCCCGCTGCGCAACATTCTGCGCAGACAGCCGAAATTGAGCTTTTGCGGTTCGCGCTTTGCTTGTAACCTGATGCGACATGACGCCTCCGTTCAAGGGGGCGCGGACCAGATCAAGCCCGGATCAACCGGGCACGAAAGGCGAAAAGTGGCGGGCAGGTCGAGCAGGACAGCCCACTCGGTCGCTGTTCTGATGGGCGGACCCTCGGCTGAACGCCAGGTGTCGTTGTCGTCGGGACGCGAATGCGCAGATGCGCTGCGGGTGGCGGGATATCAGGTAACCGAGATCGATCTTGGCGCCGCGCGCGGGGACGAGATCGTCCGGCGTCTGGCCGATGCCGCACCCGACGTCGTCTTCAACGCCCTGCATGGCCGGTGGGGAGAAGACGGATGCGTCCAGGGCCTCCTGGACTGGCTGGACCTTCCCTATACCCATTCGGGTGTGCTGGCCTCGGCGCTGGCGATGGACAAGACGCGCGCCAAGCAGGCGTTCCGCGCCGCCGGCCTGCCCGTGGTCGAGAGCGTCATCGCCGACGCCGCCGAGGTGCGCCTGCGCCACGTCATTCCGCCCCCCTATGTGGTCAAGCCCAATGACGAGGGATCGTCCGTCGGCGTCTATATCGTCCATGACGGCGCCAACCAGCCGCCCGCGCTGTCCGCCGACATGCCCGAGCGCGTGATGGTCGAGACCTATGCCCCCGGGCGGGAGCTGACGACCACGGTCATGGGCGACCGCGCGCTGGACGTGACCGAGATCCTGACCAGCGGCTGGTACGATTACGCCGCGAAATACACCGTCGGCGGGTCGCGCCACGTGATCCCCGCGGACATTCCCGACGACATCCGCGCCGCCTGCCTGGAGATGGCCGTGCGCGCGCACAAGGCGCTTGGCTGCACCGGCCTGACGCGCACCGATTTCCGGTGGGACGAGACGCGCGGCGTGGACGGGCTGATCATCCTGGAGCTGAACACCCAGCCCGGCATGACGCCGACCAGTCTGGCCCCCGAACAGGCGGCCCATGCCGGCATCGACTTTCCCGCGCTGATGCGCTGGATGGTGGAGGACGCGCTGTGCCGGTCGTGATCGATCACCGTCCCGGAAAGCAGATCACCCCGCCCGCCGCGCGGCAGCGCCGCGACCCCGCGCCGTCGCGCCTGAAGTACCGCCTGGAACGGATGTGGCTGACGCCGCTGTACCGCCGGGTGCTGCGCGTGGGCCTTCCGGCCTTTGCCATCGCGATGATCGGGGGGCTGTGGCTGGCCGACGAGGACCGTCGCGCCGCGCTTAACGACACCGTCGCCAGCGTGGTGACCAAGGTCCAGAGCCGCGACGAATTCCAGGTCCGCATCATGACGATCGAGGGGGCGACCCCGGTGGTGGACCGCGCCCTTCGCGCGATGCTGCCGGTGGATCTGCCGGCCTCCAGCTTCGACATCGATCTGGCGGCGCTGCGCCTGCAGGTGCTGCAGCTGGACGCGGTCGAATCCATCGACCTGCGCATCAAGCCGGGCGGCATCCTGTCGGCGGTGGTCAAGGAACGCGAACCCGCGATCCTGTGGCGCCACGCGCGCGGCATCGACATGCTGGACGCCGGCGGTCATCGCGTGGCCAGCCTGACCTCGCGCGAGGTGCGCGCCGACCTGCCGCTGATCACCGGAGAGGGGGCGGACCTGGCCACGACCGAGGCGCTGGCCCTGTTCGACGCCGCGGGTCCGATCCTGCCCCGCGTGCGCGGCCTGGTGCGGCGCGGCGAACGGCGGTGGGACCTGGTGCTGGATCACGGCCAGCGCATCCTGCTGCCCGAGACCGGTGCGGTGATCGCGCTGGAGGCCGCGATCGCGATGGACCGGGCCGAGGACATGCTGGGCCGCGACATCACCATCGTCGATCTGCGCGACCCGACGCGGCCCGTCCTGCGGTTGGGGATCGATGCGCGCAACACGATACGCACCGCACGCGGCCTGCCGCTGCTGGGACCCGATGGCAGCGTGCTGCCCGATGACAAGAAGACGGAGGGCTGAGGAATGGTGGACCTGTATCAGACGCAACGCGCGATGCGTAACATCCGCCGGGCGGCCCTGCAGCGGGGCGTGATCGGCATCCTGGACATCGGCACGTCCAAGATCGCCTGCCTTGTCCTGCGCATCGACGGCAACGGCACCTTCCGGGAAACCGACGGCGTGGGCCCGATGGCGGGGCAGGTCAATTTCCGCGTGATCGGCGCGGCATCGACCCGGTCGCGCGGGATGCGCCGCGGCGAGATCGAAACCATGGCCGAGACCGAGCGTGCGATCCGCACGGTCGTCGCCGCCGCGCAGAAGGTCGCGGGCGTGCGCGTCGATCATGTCATCGCCTGCCTGTCGGGCGGCCGGCCGGCCTCGTATGGCTTGGCCGGAGAGATCGTGCTGGAATCCGGCAAGGTCGGCGAACATGACGTGGCATCCGTGCTGGCCGCCTGCGACGCCCCCGATTTCGGCCGCGGCCGCGAGGTGCTGCACGCGCAGCCGGTGAATTTCGCGGTCGACAACCGCAGCAACCTGGCCGACCCGCGCGACCATCTGGGCAACAAGCTGTTCTGCGACATGCATGTGCTGACCGTGGACGGCGATTCCATCGGCAACCTGGTCCAGTGCATCCGGCGCTGCGACCTTGAACTGGCGGGGATCGCCTCGGCGCCCTATGCCTCGGCCCGCGCGTCGCTGGTGGAGGATGAGCAGGAGCTGGGCGCGGCCTGTGTCGATTTCGGCGGTGGCGGCACCGGCGTGTCGATCTTCGTCAAGAAGCACATGATCTTTTCCGATCACGTGCCCATCGGGGGCAACCTGATCACCCAGGACATCGCCCAGGGTCTGCGTGTCAGCCTGCCCGTGGCAGAGCGCCTGAAGACGCTGAACGGGGGCGTCGAGGCGACGGGCCGCGACGACCGCGACATGATCGAGGTCGGCGGAGAAACCGGGGACTGGGAGGCGGACCGCCGCCAGGTCAGCCGCGCCGACGTGATCGGCGTGATGCGCCCCCGCGTCGAGGAGATGCTGGAGCATGTCCGCGAGGTGCTGGACGCGGCCGGGTTCGACTGGATGCCCAGCCAGCAGATCGTGCTGACCGGGGGCGGCAGCCAGATCCCCGGCCTGGACGGGCTGGCGACGCGCATCCTGGGTCCGAACGTGCGCTGCGGGCGGCCGCTGCGCATCGACGGTCTGGCCCATCAGCTGACCGATCCCAGCTTTTCCAGCGCCGTGGGCCTGGCGCTGTTCGCCGCACATCCGCAGGATGAATGGTGGGATTTCGAGATGCCGGCCGACCGCTATCCCGCGCGCAGCCTGCGTCGCGCCTATCGCTGGTTCAAGAACAACTGGTGATTGCACCACCTTGGTTCTGGGGGGTGGCAAGGGTTTTCCCACCACATTCGGAAGACATGGCAAGATGCCGCCTATTTCAAGGGTAGCCCCTCCAGATTTTGCGAAACGCCCGGCTTTTTCGGGTGACGGAACTGGTGCCAATTGTTACGGTAACCATTAAGAAACGGGATTCGAGCGGTACACCCGCCTCCCCAATGCAGCAGCGGTAACAGGCGGACACCATGAACCTCAATCTGATGATGAATGACGAAGAAGAGCTGAAGCCGCGCATCACCGTCTTCGGTGTCGGTGGCGCAGGTGGCAACGCCGTCAACAACATGATTCAGAAGCAGCTCGACGGGGTCGAGTTCGTGGTCGCCAACACCGACGCGCAGGCGCTGCAGCAGTCGCGTGCGACCTCGCGCATCCAGATCGGGCCCAAGGTCACCGAGGGTCTGGGCGCGGGCGCCAAGCCCACGATCGGCGCCAAGGCCGCCGAGGAGACGATCGAGGATATCGTCGATCACCTGATGGGCGCGCATATGTGCTTCATCACCGCGGGCATGGGCGGCGGCACCGGCACCGGTGCGGCGCCGATCATCGCGCAGGCCGCGCGCGAGATGGGCATCCTGACCGTCGGCGTCGTGACCAAGCCCTTCCAGTTCGAGGGCACCAAGCGGATGCGCCAGGCCGAGGAGGGCGTCGAGGCCCTGCAGAAGGTCGTGGACACGCTGATCATCATTCCGAACCAGAACCTGTTCCGGTTGGCCAACGAAAAGACCACCTTCACCGACGCCTTCGCGCTGGCCGACGACGTGCTGTACCAGGGCGTCAAGGGCGTGACCGACCTGATGGTCAAGCCGGGCCTGATCAACTTGGACTTTGCCGACGTGCGGTCGGTGATGGACGAGATGGGCAAGGCCATGATGGGCACCGGCGAGGCCTCGGGCGAGAACCGCGCCCAGGAAGCCGCCGAGCGTGCCATCGCCAACCCGCTGCTGGACGAGATCAGCCTGAACGGCGCGCGCGGCGTGCTGATCAACATCACCGGCGGCTATGACATGACCCTGTTCGAACTGGACGAGGCGGCCAACGTCATCCGCGACAAGGTGGACGCCGATGCCAACATCATCGTCGGTTCGACCCTGGACCCCGACATGGACGGCACGATCCGCGTTTCGGTCGTGGCGACCGGCATCGACGCCGCCGTCGCGGTGGCCGAGGTTCCCTCGCCCCGCCGCGGCATGGCTGCGCCGCTGACCCAGAACCCGCAGGTCGGTGCCGCCGCCGAGGAGCAGCCGGCGATCCCGGCGCGCCGCGTGGCGCCCCCGATCGCATCCTCTGCCGAGACGGCCCGCGTCGAGGCCCCGCGCCACGACCCGCGCGCCGAGGACGACATGCCGCAGCCGGCCTATCAGCCGAAGGACAGCGCCCGCCAGAACGCCGTGCGCATCGACGACGACGCGTCGGCCTTTGTCGCGCCCCGTGCGCCGCAGTCCCCGCGTGCCGGCCAGCCCGCACCCGAGGTGATGGACCGCCTGCGCCGCGCCGTGGACAACCACGGTCGCGTCCCCGCACAGCCGCAGCAGCAGCCTGCACAGCCCGCCACCAGCCGGATGAGCGGTCTGGGCCGCATGCTGGAGCGCATGGCAGGCCATGGCAACGACCAGCCGGGCGGCGCCAAGCCGGCCGCATCCTCGATCGCCGAGCGTGTGAACGACCGCGTCGCCGTCCGCGCCCGTCAGCACGACACCGACTTCGACGATCTGGCCAGCCCCGACTCGAACGGCAAGGACAATGTCGAGATCCCGGCTTTCCTGCGCCGTCAGGCCAACTGACGTATCACGAAACCGGCACATCCACTGGTTGCAAGGGCCGCTTCAAAGCGGCCCTTTCCCTTTGCCAGTCAACCTCTTGGGCGAAAACGGCCATCGGGTTGCAGGGCAGGGCAGGGGAATGTTTCACCCCGTTACAAAACGTTAATTGAATGCGTTCACTGCCAGACCTAGCTGGAGTGACAGAAGGGGCAGGTGCGCCCCACGACGAATCCGAAGGCAGGCAGATCATGCAGGCGACGCTGAAAGACACGGTGACATTGCAGGGCGTCGGGCTCCACTCCGGTGCGCCCGCGCGTCTGGTCATGCATCCCGCACAGCCCGGCCACGGGATCGTCTTTCGCCGCACCGACCTGTCGCCTGCGGTCGACATTCCGGCATTGTGGGACCATGTGACGCCGTCCAAGCTGTGCACGCTGCTGGACAACGGTTTGGGTGTGACCCTCTCGACGGTCGAGCACGTGATGGCTGCGCTGGCCGGCACGGGTATCCACAACGCGCTGATCACCGTCGATGGGCCCGAAATTCCGATTCTGGACGGTTCGGCCGCGCCCTTCGTGGACGCGATCCTGGACACCGGCATCGCGCGTCAGGCCGCACCGCTGCGCGCGATCCGCGTCCTGCGCACGGTCGAGGTCCGCGAGGGCGAAGCCTTTGCCCGCCTGTCGCCCGCCGACCACCTGGAGATCGATTTCGAGATCGACTTTACCGACGCCGCGATCGGGCATCAGGAAAAGCGTCTGGACATGGCCAATGGCGCGTTCCTGCGCGAGTTGGCCGACAGCCGCACCTTCTGCCGCGCGTCGGATGTCGAGGCGATGCGCCGCAACGGCCTGGCCCTGGGCGGGACCTATCTGAACGCGGTCGTGGTCGATGGCGGGCGCGTCCTGTCGCCGGGCGGCCTGCGTCACGCGGACGAGGCCGTGCGCCACAAGATGCTGGACGCCACCGGCGATCTGGCGCTGGCCGGTGCGCCGCTGCTGGCGCGCTATACCGGCCACCGTGCGGGCCACGCGATGACCAACCGCCTGCTGCGGGCGCTGTTCGCCGACCCCACTGCATGGACTTGGGAGCGGTGCACGCCCGAGCTGGAAGGCCGCCTGCCGGGTGCGGGTGTCGCCGACTATGCACGTCCCGAACTTGCCGCGGCCTTTGCGGCCGAGTGACGGCGCGGGGCGCCGGGACCTTGGCCGAATTCAACGGATTGCCATTTTGCGCCCCCTGATGTTCTGTGCTAGAGGATCCCGGCAGCGCCGCCCGCGTGCGGGCAGCGCATCGGCAAATCGTAGGGCAGGATAAAGATGGCGGGCTCGAAAATCTCGGCTTCGGTGGTGGCTGCGGTGCTGGCGGGCGTTGTCCTGACTGGCTGCGGCGGCAACCGGGACGCGGCGCAAAAGCAGAATCTGGACCGCTTTACGGCCGAGGAAATCTACAAGCGGGGCGAGTTCGAGCTGGAGAACAGCGGCGATCCCGAGGATGCCGTCGTCTATTTCAGCGAGATCGAGCGGCTGTATCCCTATTCCGAATGGGCCAAGCGCGCGCTGATCATGCAGGCCTATGGCAACCATAAGGCGGGCAATTACGAAGAGGCCCGCGGCGCGGCGCAGCGGTTCCTGGACACCTATCCGACCGATGAGGATGCGGCCTATGCACAGTATCTGCTGGCGCTGTCTTATTACGATCAGATCGATGACGTCGGTCGCGATCAGGGCCTGACCTTTCAGGCACTGCAGGGGCTGCGGACGGTGATCGAGCAGTATCCCGACAGCGAATATGCCCGCAGTTCGATCCTGAAGTTCGACCTGGCGTTCGATCACCTGGCCGCCAAGGAAATGGAGATCGGGCGTTATTACCTGAAGCAGGGGCATTACGCGGCGTCGGTGAACCGGTTCCGCGTGGTGGTCGAGGAGTTCCAGACGACCACCCAGACCCCCGAGGCGCTGCTGCGTCTGGTCGAGGCCTATCTGGCCCTTGGACTGCTGGACGAGGCGCAGACGGCGGGCGCCATCCTGGGACACAACTTCCAGTCCTCGCCCTTCTATGACGACGCGTTCCGGCAGCTGCGCGGCCGCGGCCTGTCGGCCGAGGTGCGCGGTGACAGCTGGCTGACCGACGTCTATCGCCAGACCATCCAGGGACGCTGGCTGTAATGCAGGCCGTGCGCAGGGGCCGTGGCCCATGCTGAGATCGCTGGACATCCGCGACATGCTGCTGATCGACCGGCTGGAGCTGTCGTTCGGCCCCGGCCTGAACGTGCTGACCGGAGAAACCGGCGCTGGCAAGTCCATCCTGCTGGATTGCCTGGGGTTCGTTCTGGGCTGGCGCAGCCGCGCCGAACTGGTCCGCCAGGGGGCGGCGCAGGGCGAGGTTCAGGCGGTGTTCGACCTGCCGGAGGTTCATCCCGCCCGCGCCCTGCTGGCCGAGGCCGGGATCACGATCGATGACGACGAACTGATCCTGCGCCGCGTGAACACGCTGGATGGGCGCAAGACGGGCTGGGTCAATGACCGCCGGGTGTCGGGCGAGGTTCTGCGGCAGCTGTCCGAGGTCCTGGTCGAGCTGCACGGGCAGCATGACGACCGCGGGCTGTTGAATCCGCGCGGGCATCGCACCCTGCTGGACGCGTTCGGCGCGATGGACCTGTCGGCGGTCCGCCGCACCTGGGCCGCACGGCGCGATGCGGACCGGGCGCTGGCCGAGGCCGAGGCCGCGTTGGCCGCCGCCAGGCAGGAGGAAGAGTTCCTGCGCCACGCCGTGGCGGAACTGGACAAGCTGGCCCCCGAACCCGGCGAGGAACAGCGCCTGGACATCGCGCGCCGCGCCATGCAGGGCGCGGAGCGCATCCGGGATGACGTGGCGCGCGCTCTGCAGATGCTGGCGGGAGACGGTGCCGAAGGCGCGATGGTCGACGCCGCGCGCTGGTTGGAGGGCGCATCCGAGCAGGCCGAAGGTCGACTGGACGAGCCCCTGGCCGCCCTGTCACGCGCGCTGATCGAGCTGGGCGAGGCCACCCGCGGGGTCGAGGACACGCTGGCCGCGCTGGATTTCGATCCGCACGCGCTGGAATCGACCGAGGAGCGTCTGTTCGCGCTGCGTGCCTTGGCGCGAAAGCATGACATCCTGCCCGACGATCTGGCCGGGCTGGCGCAGCAACTGCGCGACCGGCTGGAGCGTCTGGACGCCAGCGAGGCGCGGATGGGCGACCTGCGCCGTGCCGCGCGGGACGCTCAGGCGGACTATGATGCCGCGGCCGATGCGCTGACCGCCGCCCGGACCGAGGCCGCGACCCGGTTGGACCGCGCCGTGACCGCTGAATTGGTGCCGCTGAAGATGGAACGTGCGGTCTTTCGCACCGTCGTGTCGCCCGCCGAACCCGGGCCGGACGGGCGCGATACCGTCGCGTTCACGGTGGCGACCAACCCGGGCGCACCGTCGGGACCGCTGGACAAGATCGCCTCCGGTGGCGAACTGTCCCGCTTTCTGCTGGCGCTGAAGGTCTGCCTGGCGCGGGGGAACGACGCGCTGGTCATGATCTTTGACGAGATCGATCGCGGGGTCGGCGGGGCCACCGCCGATGCCGTCGGCCGCCGTCTGCAGAATTTGGCGGATGGTGCGCAGGTGCTGGTCATCACTCATTCGCCGCAGGTCGCGGCTTTGGGCGCGGTGCATTTCCGCGTGTCGAAATCCGTGACGGACGGGATGACCACCTCCACCGTCACGCCGCTGCCCCAACCCGAGCGCGTGGCCGAGATCGCGCGCATGCTGTCGGGCGACCGTGTCACCGACGCCGCCACCGAGGCTGCGCGCGCCTTGTTGGACGGTTAGTCCAGAATCCGCGGTGCGGGTCGCAGAACCGACAGGATACGCCCGTCATCTGCATCGATCCGCACCAGATGGCCACCGACCACGGCATAGCTGTCGCCATCGGGCGCCTGAGACAGGCCATAGCGACCCGGTGCGCTGACACGATGCAGCTGGTCCTCGGGAACGCTGTCACCGACCATCGGCATGGTTGCATGCCCGCCCAGACATTCCGTCGTACATGCCGGCACGGCCTGCAGGCCACGGGTCGGCGTGGTGTTGGGGGCGGTCAGGGCGGCGAGGCCGAGCATTGTCCCGGCCGCCACGGCGGCAAGGGGGTGCAGCGGCGTCATCATATCCTCGGATCAGTTACAACGGGTCAACCCGGGATTGCCTGACCGGTTCCGCTGCGACGCCGCATGGCAGGCATGCCGATGCGGAACTGCCACGTTCAGTCGGGCAGGGGCCGCAGGATCGACAGGATCTTGCCGCTGCCGATCTGGATGCGGACAAGATGGCCCGATACGACGGCATAGACGCTGCCCGGCAGCTGCGGCCCAAGGCCCACGGCGCCGGGCTTGTCGATCTGGCGAACCTGTTCGGGCGCCGGCACCTCACCGACGGTGGGGCGCTGCTGGGCAAAGCCGTCCTGAGGGACCAGCGCGCATGCGCCGATCAGCAGGGCGGTGGAGAGACGTCGCAAGATCCGGTCCATGATGGCTGCACCCCGTTCGCAGGCTCGCCACCGCATATCACCACGGCAGGGGTTAACAACCTGCTCCGATCAACCGTTCCGCGCCGTAAATCGGGGCAGCATGGCCGAAAAATCCTGTCCTCGGCCGTCTTCGCGGGTGACGAAGTCGTCATATTGTTGATGCGCCAACGCCCCCATCGGGGTCTGCGCGCCGACCGATTCGGCCGCCTGCTGGGACAGGCCAAGATCCTTGAGCATCAGTTCGGCGGCAAAGCCGGGCTTGTAGCCGTTGTCCGCGGGGCTGACAGGGCCCACGCCCGGCGCCGGGCAGTAGGCGTTCATCGACCAGCTATAGCCCGAACTGGTCGACACGACGTCGAACATCTTCTGGCGGTCCAGCCCCAGCTTGTCGGCCAAGGCAAAGGCTTCGCAGGTGGCGATCATGGTGACGCCTAGGATCATGTTGTTGCAGATCTTGGCCGCTTGTCCGGCGCCGCCGTCGCCGCAATGGACGGCCTTCTGGCCCATGACCGCGAACAGCGGCTGGACGGTGGCGAAATCGGCTTCGGCGCCACCCACCATGAAGGTCAGCGTGCCGGCCTGTGCGCCGCCGGTGCCGCCCGAGACGGGCGCGTCCAGCGCACCCAGCCCCGCTGCGCGGGCCGCTTGCGCCACGGCGCGCGCGCTGTCCACGTCGACGGTGGAACAGTCGCACAGGACCGCGCCCTGCTGCATGGCGGGGATGATCTGGTCGGCCACGTCGCGCAGGATCTGGCCATTGGGCAGCATGGTGAAGACCACATCCGCGCCCGACACCGCCTTGGTCGCGCTGGCGGCGAGGGTCACGCCCGCGGGGGCGGGGGCCGCGGTGTCGAAACCCGTGACCTGATGTCCCGCGGCAGCCAGGTTGGCGGCCATGGGCGCGCCCATGTTGCCCAGTCCGATGAAGCCGATCTTCATTCTGCAGTCTCCCATTGCAGTTCGTCATCCCCAAGCGGGGCCAGCATCGCGCGCAGCGTGTCATCGGACGCGTCGCGGCGCCAGACGGGCTTGCGATCCTTGTCGATGATCTGGGCGCGCACGCCCTCCAGGAAATCGCTTTCGGCCGTGGCGCGGGCGGTAAAGCGGTATTCGCGCGACAGCGACTGCTGCATGCAATCGTCGCCGCGGGCCGCACGCACCATCGCCAGCCCCGCCGCCATCGACAGCGGCGAATTGCGCCGCAGCGCCTCCAGCGACCCGTCGTCGCCCGCCTCCTGCAACGCGGCGGTGATATCGGCCAGGGTGCGGCCACCAAAGGCGGACAGGTCGCGCCGGTCCAGCGTCGCCGCGGGGGCAGGGTGGCCGCGCAGGCCGGTCACGTCGCCGCTGTCCTCCAGCATGGCGATCAGGCCCGGCCAGTCCGCTTCGGGAATATACATGTCCGCAAAGCCGGCATGGATCGCGTCGCCTGCCGTCATCCGGCCACCGGTCATCGCCAGGTATTCACCGATCCGCCCCGGCGCGCGACCCAGCAGCCAGGTGCCGCCCACGTCGGGGATCAGGCCGATGCCGCTTTCGGGCATCGCGATGCGCGTCGTGTCGCCGACGATCCGGTGGCTGGCATGACCGCCCACCCCCACGCCGCCGCCCATGACGAACCCTTGCATGAAAGCCACGATGGGCTTGGGGAAATCGGCGATGGCCGCGTTCATGCGGTATTCGTCGCGAAAGAAGTCGCGCCCGACTTGGTGATCGCCCGCGCGGCCCGCGTGATAGACGGCGGCGATGTCGCCCCCGGCGCAGAAGGCGCGGTCCCCTTCGGCATCGATGATGACCAGCGCGACCGCAGGATCGTCGCGCCAGCCGTCCAAAGCGTCGTGGATGGCGCGGGCCATGGCATGGGTCAGGGCGTTCAGCGCCTTGGGCCGGGTGAAGGTGATGCGCCCGGCGCGCCCGGCGGTGCGGATGGTCAGGTCGTCCATGTTAGGCCCTTTCCGCCAACAGGGCGCGGCTGATGATCAGGCGCATGATCTCGTTCGTGCCCTCCAGGATCTGGTGGACGCGCAGGTCGCGCACGATCTTCTCGATGCCGTAATCGGCCAGATAGCCGTATCCGCCATGGAGCTGCAGGCACTGGTTCGCGACCTCGAAGGCGCGGTCGGTGACGTGCAGTTTTGCCATGGCGCAGAACTTGGTCGCGTCCGGCGCGCCCTGGTCCAGCTTCCACGCCGCCTGGCGCAGGAAGATGCGGGCCGATTGCAGGGCGGTCTCCATCTCGGCCAGGCGGAACTGCAGGGCCTGGAACTGGTCCAGTGATTTGCCGAAGGCGCGGCGGTCGCCCATATAGGCCAGCGTCCGGTCCAGCGCCGCTTGCGCGCCGCCCAGGGCGGCGGCGGCGATGTTCAGGCGCCCGCCGTCCAGCCCGGCCATGGCGTAGGAGAATCCGCGCCCCTCCTCGCCCAGCAGGTTGTCGGCGGGCAGGATGCAGTCGTCGAACTGGACCTGGGTCGTGGGCTGGGACCGCCAGCCCATCTTGTCCTCAAGCCCCCCGAAGGAGAGGCCCGGCGTGCCGTTCTCGACGATGACGGTGCTGATCCCCTTGGGGCCGTCGCCGCTGCTGCGGACCATGGCGACATAGACGTCGCTGTAGCCGCCGCCGCTGATGAACGCTTTGGTTCCGTTCAACCGCCACCCCTGATCGTCGCGGTCGGCGCGGGTGCGCAGGGCGGCCGCGTCCGACCCGGAACCCGGTTCGGTCAGGCAATAGCTGAAGATGCGGGTCATCGAACACAGGTCGGGCAGCCAGCGGTCACGGGCCTGATCGGTGCCGAATTTGTCGATCATGCCGCCGCACATGTTATGGATCGACAGGAAGGACGCGACCGAGGGGCAGGCCATCGACAACGCCTCGAAGACCAGCGTGCCGTCCAGGCGCGACAGCCCCGTGCCGCCGTGATCCTCGGAGACGAAGATGCCGCCCAGGCCCAGGGCCGCCACGTCGGGCCAGAGGTCGCGCGGGATGGTGCCCTGACGTTCCCAGTCCTGCGCATGGCGCGCGATGCGGTCGGCCCCGAAATCGCGGGCCATGTCGAAGATGGCCTGCTGTTCCTCGGTCAGTGCGAAATCCATCGGCAGCCCCTCCCCGGACCGGTCTGAATTGAACAGGTGTTTAATTGCCAGATGTTGCGACAGTGTTGCAAGCGGTTACAGGTCGCGGGTGAACTCCTGCACAAGATGGCGGGTGACGGCGCGCAAGGCGTCGTCGCGGTCGACCCCGGCCTGGCGCGCGCGGGCATGGACGGCGCGCTGCGCCTCGGCCGCGGTGCCATGCGCCACCATGTCTCGCAGGCGGGCGACATGGGGCTGGCAGTCCAGCGCGTCGGCATCCTGCGCGATCAGGCCCAGCCAGTCGTCGGCGATCTGGTCGAACGGGATGATCCGCCCGGCACCAAAGTCGATCAGCCCCTCGGTCGTGCCATAGCGCAGCGCGCGCCAGCGGTTCTCGGCCAGCAGGAAGGGCTCGTACTGCCGCCAGCGCTGATTGCCGCGCGACAGGCGCCACAACATGCGCAAGGTGGTCTGGATCAGGGCAGCCAGGGTCAGCGCATCCTCGATCCGCGGGCAGGCGTCGCAGATGCGGGTCTCCAGCGTGGGGTATTTGCTGCTGGGGCGCAGGTCCCACCAGATCTTGCTGCTGTCCTCGATGATGCCCAGGTCGGTCAGGGCCTGGACCGAGCGTTCGAATTCGTCCCAGCTGCCCATCTGCGGCGGCAGGCCGGTGCGGGGCATGTCGCCGAAGACCGTGGTGCGGTACGAGGCAAGGCCCGAATCCTCGCCCATCCAGAAGGGGCTGGAGGCGGACAAGGCCAGCAGATGCGGCAGGAAATAGGCCAGCTGGTTCATCAGGTCGATGCGCTGCGCGGGGTCGGGGATGCCCACATGGACATGCATGCCGCAGATCAGCATGCGCCGCGCCACGCCGCCCATGTCGCGCGACAGCTGGTTGTAGCGGTCCTTGTCGGTATGATCCTGTTCGCGCCAGTCGGCCTGCGGGTGGCAGGAGGCCGAGATGGGCGCCAGCCCATGTTCCGCGGCGCGCCGGGCGACGGTGCCGCGCAGGTGGCGCAGGTGATCGCCCGCGGCGCGGATGTCGGCGCTGACCGGGGTGCCGATCTCGACCTGGCAGCGCAGGAATTCGGGGCTGACCTGCTCGCCCAGATCGGCCGTGAGCGCCTGCATCAGCGCCTCGGGGGCCGCGGCCAGCTGCAGTGTGTCGGCGTCGACGAGGAGATATTCCTCCTCGATGCCCAAGGTGAAGTCGGGGGTGAGGTCGCGATCGGTCGTCATGGGTCCGTCCTGGTTGCCATGGACGCGCCGGGCTTGCGTCCCGCGACGTGCCGGGGGGCTGGCTGCCCCCCGGCCCCCCCGCGCAGCGCCCCCCGCATCGGAAGGGCCGATTCCAGCGTCAGTCCATGGCCTTGAAGTTGAACTCTCCGCCTTCCTTGATCCCCGACGGCCAGCGCGCCGTCACGGTCTTGGTCCGCGTATAGAAGCGGAACGCATCGGGGCCGTGCTGGTTCAGGTCGCCGAAGCCCGATTTCTTCCAGCCGCCGAAGGTGTGATAGGCCAGCGGTACCGGGATCGGCACATTGATGCCCACCATGCCGATGTTGATGCGGTTCGCGAAGTCGCGCGCCGTGTCGCCGTCGCGGGTATAGATCGCGGTGCCGTTGCCGTATTCGTGGTCGAGCGCCAGCTTGATCGCATCCTCATAGGTCGCGGCGCGGACGGTGGAGAGGACCGGGCCGAAGATCTCGGTCTTGTAGATGTCCATGTCCGGGGTCACGCGGTCGAAGAGGTGGGGTCCGACGAAGAAGCCGTCCTCATAGCCCTGCAGGTTGAAGTCGCGGCCGTCGACGACCAGCTCAGCGCCCTGATCCACGCCCGACTGCACCAGGCGCAGGATGTTCTCCTTGGCGGCCTTGGTCACGACCGGGCCGTAGTCGATGTCGTTGCCGGCGGTCCAGGGACCGACTTTCAGCCTTTCGATCCGCGGGATCAGCTTCTCGATCAGCGCATCGGCGGTCTTCTCGCCCACCGGCACCGCGACCGAGATCGCCATGCAGCGCTCGCCCGCAGCCCCGTAGCCCGCGCCGACCAGCGCGTCGGCGGCCTGGTCCAGGTCGGCGTCGGGCATGATGATCATGTGGTTCTTGGCACCGCCGAAGCACTGCGCGCGCTTGCCGGTCGCGGCGGCGCGTTCATAGATGTACTGCGCGATCGGGGTCGAGCCCACGAAGCCCACGGCCTGGATGACCTCGCTGTCCAGGATCGCGTCGACCGATTCCTTGTCGCCGTTGACCACCTGCAGCACGCCGTCGGGCAGGCCCGCCTCCTGCAGCAGTTTGGCCAGCATCAGCGGCACCGAGGGGTCACGCTCGGAGGGTTTCAGGATCATCGCATTGCCGGCGGACAGGGCCGGGCCCATCTTCCACAGCGGAATCATGGCCGGAAAGTTGAAGGGCGTGATGCCCGCGACCACGCCCAGGGGCTGGCGCATAGAGTACATGTCGATGCCGGGGCCGGCGCTGTCGGTGAACTCGCCCTTCAGCAGATGCGGCGCGCCGATGCAGAACTCGATCACCTCCAGCCCGCGCTGGATGTCGCCCTTGGCGTCGGGGAAGGTCTTGCCGTGCTCGCTGGACAGGGCCTCGGCCAGCTTGTCCATGTCGCGGTTGATCATGCCGACAAAGGCCATCATCACGCGGGCGCGGCGCTGCGGATTGGTGGCGCCCCATGCGATCTGGGCCTTGGCGGCGCGGGCGATGGCGTCGTCCATCTCGGCCTTGTTGATCAGCGACAGGCGGGCCTGAACCTCGCCCGTGGCGGGGTTGTAGACATCGGAAAACCGGCCAGAGGTGCCCTTGTATTCCTTGCCGTCGATCCAGTGATGTATCTCTTTCATCGCGTCCTCCTGCAACTGTTGGGCGCAGCCTAGTCTTGCGGATTTGCGGAAGAAAGGGGAATGCTGGCAAAAGGGTTTTGCGTTTTTGCAAAGGACGGCGATGGATTGGGATGATCTGCGCATCTTTCTGGCCGTCGCGCGGGCCGAGAGCCTGTCGGGCGCCGGGCGCAGGCTGGCGATGGACGCATCGACCGTCGGCCGCCGCATCGCACGGCTGGAGGCGTCGGTTGGGGCGGCGCTGTTTCTCAAGACGCCCGGCGGCTATCAGCTGACCGCCGAAGGGTCGCGCCTGATGGCCCCGGCCGAGGCCGCCGAACGCGCCGCCACCGCCGCAGCCGAGGCCGTCAGCGGGGATGCGGGCCTGTCGGGACAGTTGCGCATCGGGGCGCCCGACGGCTGCGCGAACTATCTGCTGCCGCAGGTCGCGCGCGACCTGTGCGCCGCCCATCCTGGGCTGGAGATTCAGATCGTGGCCCTGCCGCGCGTCGTGAACCTGACCCGGCGCGAGGCCGACATGGCCATCGCCGTGTCGCCGCCCGACACGGGGCGGCTGATGGTCCAGCGGCTGGTCGACTATCATCTGCACCTGGCGGGGCATGACGACTACCTGTCGCGCCACCCGCCGCTGGACCGGCTGGAGGATCTGCGCGGGCATCGGATGATCAGCTATATTCCGGACATGATCTTTGACCGCGAGCTGGATTATCTGTCCGCGACGGGGGTCGAGGCGGCCCAAATCAGCAGCAATTCCGTGGCGGTGCAGATGCAGGCCGTGCGCGCCGGGGCGGGCCTTGGCATCGTGCATGATTTCGCGATCCCCTTTGCCCCGGGGGTGCGCCGCGTGCTGACCGGACGCATCGCGCTGAAACGCAGCTTCTGGCTGATCCGGCATGCCGACGACCGCGCCTCGCGCCGGCTGACCCTGCTGGCCGAGGCGGTGGCCCAAGGCATCCGCACCGAGGTCGCCCGACTGGAGGGGCAGCTTTCCGCGGCCCCCGATGGTCGCACTTGACGCGAACCGATTTGGCGAAAATGATGAAGGGGAACAAGTCCGAGGGAGGCCCGTGATGCTGGTCAAACAGTTGCTGTCGATGAAGTCCGACAATGCCAAGCCGTGGATCGATTCCGCGACGATCGTGACCATCGCGCCGACCACCACCCTGGGCGAGGCCGCGACGCTGCTGGCCGAAAAGCGCATCGGCGCGGTGGTCGTGTCCAACGATGGACGCCGGCCCGAAGGCATCCTGTCCGAACGCGACATCGTCCGTCAGCTGGGCAAGCACGGACCCGACGTGCTGTCCCAGCCCGTCAGCGGCGTGATGACCACCCAGGTCCAGACCTGCACCACCGGAGAGGACGCGCTGACCATCCTGGAACGCATGACCCAGGGGCGGTTCCGCCACATGCCGGTGGTGGACGGTCAGGGCGACATGCTGGGCGTGATCTCGATCGGTGATGCGGTCAGCGGGCGCCTGAAGGAACTGGCGGCCGAAAAGGAAGCCCTGACCGGGATGATCATGGGCAGCTGACGCATCGTCGCAGCCGTTCACGATCTTGCAATCCGGGGTCAAATGCGGTTTGCCTTGGGGTCAGGACCATGACCCCAAGGACGCGACATCCATGCGCATCGGCCTTTATCCCGGAACCTTCGATCCGATCACGCTTGGACATATCGACATCATCCAGCGTGCGATGGCGCTGGTCGATCGTCTGGTGATCGGCGTGGCGATCAACCGTGACAAGGGCCCGTTGTTCGACCTGGAGGCGCGCGTGGCCATGGTCCAGGCCGAATGCGACGCCATCGTCGCCAAGACCGGCGGAGAGATCGTCGTCCACCCGTTCGAGAACCTGCTGATCGACTGTGCACGCGACGTGGGTGCCAGTATCATCGTGCGCGGCCTGCGCGCGGTGGCCGATTTCGAATACGAATTCCAGATGGTCGGCATGAACCGTGCCCTGGACAGCAGCATCGAGACCGTCTTCATGATGGCCGACGCCCGGCGCCAGGCCATCGCCTCCAAGCTGGTCAAGGAGATCGCGCGCCTGGGCGGGGACGTGTCCAAATTCGTCACCCCCCCGGTCGCGGACGCGCTGCTGCGCCGCTATGGCTAGCCGCGCCCGATGAAGGGCATGTTGGTCGCCATCAGCGTCATGAACTGAACGTTCGCGCCCTGTGGCAGCGTGGCCATGTGCCAGACGGCATCGGCCACGGTGGCGACGTCGATCACCGGTTCGGCATCGGGATCGCGGGCGGCGGCCTCGCGCAGCAACTGCGTCGCGGCATTGCCCACGTCGATCTGGCCGCAGGCGATGTTCACCGCGCGCCCGTCCAGCGACAGGCTGCGCGTCAGGCCGGTCACGGCATGCTTGGACATCGTATAGGCGACCGACCCCGCCCGCGGCGCATGGGCCGCGACCGAGCCGTTGTTGATGATCCGCCCGCCTTGGGGCGACTGCGCCCGCATCGCCGCAAAGGCCGCGCGCGCACAGAGGAACATGCCCGTCACATTGGTCGCGATCACGTCGCGGAAATCGTCCGGCGACAGATGGTCGGGATCGGCCAGCGGGGCGGCGCGTCCGGCATTGTTGAACAGGACATCCAGGCGGCCCCAGCTGCGGACGGCCTGCGCGAATGCCGCCTCGACCGCGGCGTCGTCGGTGATGTCGCAGGGCAGGACCAGCGCGCCGTCATGCCCGTCGGCGGTCTGGTGCAGGGGTTCGGGCCTGCGACCGATCAGCCCCACGCGCCAGCCGCGGTCCAGGAACAGCCGCGCCGTGGCCTGTCCGATGCCGCTGCCGGCGCCCGTGATCAGAATGCTTTTCATCATTTTCTCCCGTGATCGCCTATCCTGTGACGGGCCCGCCCGCATGGGCATCCGTCGCCGTCCCGCGGTTCGGGCGCATTGGACCCGCACCGCAGGGGGACCGCAATCCATGAAAAAGGCCCGCGAAACGCGGGCCTTGTCGGGATGGGTGGCAGGGGCCGATCACTCGGTCGGCGGGGCCAGCTTCTTGGTGCCGCCGTTGTTCAGCGGGTCTTCCTGGCGCTGGACCGAACCCTCGAAATGGGCGCCCGATTCGATAGCGATGGTCTTGTGGATGATGTCGCCCTCGACCCGCGCGGTGGCGGTCAGGCGGACCTTGAGGCCGCGCACGCGACCGATGACGCGGCCGTTGACGATGACGTCGTCGCCGACGATCTCGCCCTTGATGGTGGCGGTTTCGCCGATGGTCAGCTGATGGGCGCGGATGTCGCCTTCGACCGTGCCCTCGATCTGGATGTCGCCCTGCGTCTTGATGTTGCCCGTCACCGTCAGGTCGGCCGACAGGACCGAGGGTGCCACGCGCGCACGGGGTGCGGCGGCCGGTGCCTGCGCCTCGGGGGTGCTGCGCTCTGGCGCGACGGGGGCCGCCTGCGGCGCTGCGTCGGGGGTCGGGCGGGTCTCGGTCACGCGGGTCTTACTGAACATTGTCTGCTGCCTTGATGAAGCTCATCGGGTCCACGGCCCGACCGTTCATGCGCACTTCGTAATGCAGATGCGGCCCGGTCGAGCGTCCGGTATTCCCCATATCACCGATCCGGTCGCCTTGCGACACCCGATCGCCAACTTTTACATCGATGCGGCTCAGGTGGGCATAGCGGGTCTCGGTGCCCAGCTCGTGGCGGATCTTGATCAGGTTGCCATAGGCGCCGCTGCGCCCGGCAAAGGTCACGACGCCGTCGCCCGTGACGTGGATCGGCGTGCCGACGGGACCGGCCATGTCGATGCCCTCGTGCAAGCGACCCCACCGGCGGCCGAAGCCCGAGGTATAGCGGAAGTTGTCGGTGACCGGCATGGCCAGCGGCAGCTTCTCGATCGCGATGCGATAGGTGTTCATCTGGTCCAGCGTGACGATGATCTGGCGGGCCTTCAGTTCGGTGTCGGTCAGCGCCGCGTTGCCGCGGGTCGAATAGGACATCGGCGTCAGCGGTCCGCCCTGCCCGGAATAGCCGCTGCGGATGGTGCGCAGAACCTCGTCCGGGTTCATGCCGACATTGCGGAAGACCTCGTCCAGGGGGGCCACGGACACGGTCACGGCGTCCTCCAGCTGGGTCAGGATCTCGTCGTTGCGGGCCAGGATCTGGTCGCGCTCGACGGTCAGTTCCTGTGCGGTCAGCTTGGCGGCCTCGGCCTCCTCGACGGCCTCGGACCGCTGGTCGGCCGAACTGCGCAGCTCTCCCGACAGGATATCCAGCGCGACCGAGAATTCCTCGGTCCGGTCGGGGGCGGGGGTCGTGCCCGCATCGGCGGCGGCGACGGCGGTGTCGCGATCGGCCAGCGTGTCGCGCAGCGTGGACTGGACGGCAGCCAGGCCGGTCTCCATCTCGCGGCGGCTCTCCTCGGAGGAGAGGAGCTGCGACTGCATCTGAGAGACCTGGTCCAGCGCCACGGCAAAGCGCGACTGCGCGGCCAGCGCCTCGGCGGCGCGGGCGTCGCGTTCGGCCTGCAGCTCGGCCAGGCGCTCCTCGAAGGCGGCCTGGCTGCGCTGGATCTGTTCGCGGGTGTTGCCCGAGCTGACGGCGTCGATGACCAGGAAGGAACTGGCCACCAGCGTCCAGCCGAAAACCAGCGTGATGCCGCTGATGCCGACCATCTGGGTCACGGGGCGCAGGCGGACAAAGCGTGTCGTATCATCCGAGCGGAGGAAAAGCCGTTGCTCCGGCAGCCACTTTTCCAGCGACGCGTTCAGTCGATCCATCACCGTCATTGTCAGATACTGTCCCTCGAAGGCACGCCGTTGTCAGCAGGTCGGCGGGTTGTTCCGTTCGGTCACGGGTAAACAGCAGCTGTGCCTTCTTGGCAACAAGACCCTGGGGTCTGGTTCCCCGCATTGGCGGAACCCTGCCTTTATCGGCAAGGATCCGCCAATCGTGCAACCTAGGGGCGAGAAACCTAAGTGATTTCATAGGGCAGGGGGCCATCACGATCCGCGGGGATTCGCAGTGGCCGGTCGATCGGCGGGACCGAGCGCTGATGGCAGTCCGGGCGCGGGCAGATCCGGCATGAGATCCCGATGGGCTGATAGGCGCGCGGCTTGGTCAGGTCCAGCCCGTCGGCATAGACCAGCCCGCCCGCATGCGCGACCTCGACCCCCAACCCGATGGCAAATCGGCGGACCGGCGCGTTGAAGGCGCCCGCATGCTTCGAGACGTCGCGCGCCAGCAGCAGGTAGCGGACCCCGTCCGGCGTCTCTGCCAGCTGGCGCAGGAAGCGGCCCGGCTGCTCGAACGCCTGATGGACGTTCCACAGCGGGCAGGCACCGCCAAAGCGGGCGAATTGCAGGCGGGTCGCCGAATGGCGCTTGGTGATCGTGCCCGCCTGATCGACGCGCACGAAGAAGAACGGCACCCCCTTGGCGCCCGGCCGCTGCAGCGTGGACAGCCGATGCGCGACCTGTTCCAGCGACGCGTCGAACAGGTGCGACAGCCGTTCCAGGTCATGGCGTTCGGCCTGCGCCGCGGCCATGAACGCGCGATAGGGCATCAGCGCGGCGCCGGCGAAATAGTTGGCCATGCCAAGGCGGGCGATCTGGCGGGCGGTGGGGCTGCGAAAGCGTGCCAGGTCCAGGGTCGCCTCCAGCAGGTCGGACTGGCGTTCCAGGGCGACCAGATGCAGCAGCTGGAACAGGCGGGTCGGCGCCTCGGCCGCGGCATTGACCAGCAGCCGGTCGCCGTCGCGGCGGAAGACCGCGTTGGCAGGCAGCTCGGTCAGCTGGACACGGATGCCCTTGGCGGCCAGGGCTGCAACCGCCATCGCCCAGAGGTCGCCCCGCCGCCCGTCGGGGCAGGCAAAGCGTTCGGCCGCACGGTCGACGGCGTCGATGTAGTTGTCGCAATAGTGGAAAAAGTCACGAACTTCTTCCCATGGCGTCGACAGGCTGTTCTGGCTGGCGGCGCCGATCGCCTCGTCCAAGGCGGCCAGGCGTTCCTGGCCTTCGCGATGAGCGCGGTACAGGTCCAGGAAGGCGCGGGCCAGCACCGGGGCATTGGTCGCGGCCAGGCGCAGGTCGGCCAAAGGGGGGGCCGCATCGAACAGCGGGTCGGCCAGGGCCTCCTGCATGTCGATGACCATCCGCTCGGCATCGCCCGCGGCCAGAGTGGTCAGGTCAACGCCGAATTCCTGCGCCAGGCGCAGCAGGACGCCCGCGCTGATGGGACGGTGGTTGTTCTCCATCTGGGACAGATAGGGCAGGGACACGCCCAGCTTTTCGGCAAAGCGGCGTTGGGTCAGGGCGGCCCGGGCGCGGGTTTCGCGCAGCGCGCTGCCGGCATAGATCTTTTGTGTCGCCACGTCGCGTCCCCCGTTTGCAAAGCCGGTTCTAGCGGTTGCAAAGGCGGTCGGGCAAGAGGTTCAGCCCTGCAGGGCCAGCTGACGTTCGCGGCGCAGCACCCAGGTGATCGCCAGCAACCCGCCCAGGGCGGAGGCGCACATGATCGCCAGCAGGGGCGTGGCGCCGCTGCCCGGTTGCAGCAGCGCGCCCGCCAGCGCCGAAAGCGCTGCGCCACCGGCCACGGCCAGGGCGCCCCCCAGGCCCGACGCGGTCCCGGCCAGTTCGGGGCGCACGCTCATCATGCCGGCATTGGCGTTGGGCAGGACCATGCCGTTGCCCAGCCCCATCAGCGCGATGGCGCCGAAGAAGACAAGCGGGTGCACCACGCCCGACAGGTCGACCAGCAGCGCGGCCGACAGCGCGACGAGGCAGATGACCGCGCCGATCAGGATCATCCGGTTCAGGCCCATGACCGGAGAGAAGCGCGCCGACAGGAAGTTGCCCAGCAGATACCCGATCGAGGGCGCCGCGAACCAGTAGCCCACCTGGGCGGGGGTCAGGCCGAAAACCTGTTCCCCGACGAAGGGCGCGCCGCCCAGATAGGCGAAGAACGCCCCCGACGACAGGGTCGCGGCCAGGCAATAGCCCCAGAACCGGTGCGATCGGGCAAGGATCGGATAGTTGACCATCTGGGCGCGCAGGCTCATCCCGCCGCCACGGACGGTCTCGCCCATGTCGCGATAGGCCAGCGCCAAGACGGCGATGCCCAGAAGGCCCATGACGGCGAAGTTGGCCTGCCAGCCGAACAGCTCGTCCAGAACGCCGCCAAAGACGGGGGCCATCATCGGCACGACGGCCATGCCCATCGTGACGTAGCCCAGCATCGAGGCGGCGCGATCGCCGTCATAGAGGTCGCGGATTACGGCGCGGGGGACCAGCATGCAGACGGTGATGACCGACTGCGCCAGCCGGAAGACCAGGAAGGTGGTGGCCGTGGTCGCCAGCAGCGTACCGATGGTGGCCAGCAGGAAGCCGATCAGCCCCCAGATGACCACGGGCCGGCGGCCAAAGCGGTCGCTGAGCGGGCCGCCCAGCAGTTGAAGGACCGCGCTGGCCCCGATATAGGCCGAGACCGACAGCTGCATCACGCCGTAATCGACCTGGAAATCGCGCGCCATGCCGGGCAGCGAGGGCAGGAACACGTTCATCGACAGCGCGGACACCCCGGACAGGGCGACGAGGGTCAGAAGATGGGGGGGGGTGCGCATGGTCGGACCTTTCGAGGGGCGGAATGCACGATCTGCAAAACCTCCGCGCGAAATCCATAGCGCGGCTGCGGGGGGATGCGCCAGATGGATTGCGTCCCGCGCTGCGAGCCGGGGGGCCGGCCCCCCGGACCCCCCGCCGGTGGGGGCGACGCCCCCTCCGGGCCACCCCCGCGATCAGCCGAAGTCGTGGAAGATGAACCAGGCGCCGAGGCAGATCAGGGAGAAGCCCACGCCGTGCTGCCAGCCGATCCGTTCGCCCAGATAGACCCAGGAGAAGATTGCGAAGACCGAGAGGCTGATGACCTCCTGGATGGTCTTGAGCTGAGCGGCGCTGAAATAGCCGTAGCCGATGCGGTTCGCGGGCACCTGCATCAGGTACTCGAAGAAGGCGATGCCCCAGCTGATGAAGATCACCGTCACCAGGGGGGCGGTCTTGAACTTGAGGTGACCGTACCAGGCCACCGTCATGAAGATGTTTGAGGCCAGCAGGAGGCCGATGGTCGCCACGGGGACGGGTAGGTTCATGGCGTCAGTCCCACTGGCTCTGGCGGTCGCGGGCAAGGTTGCCGAAGCGGGTGAACTGGCCCTCGAAGGCCAGCTCGACCGTGCCGATGGGGCCGTGGCGCTGCTTGCCCAGGATCACCTCGGCCTTGCCATGGACGTTCTCCATCACCTGCTGCCAGCGGGCCATCGCGTCCAGGTCGCTGTCCGAAGGCTTTTCGCGTTCCTTGTAGTATTCCTCGCGGAACACAAACATCACGATGTCGGCGTCCTGCTCGATCGAGCCGGATTCGCGCAGGTCCGACAGCTGTGGGCGCTTGTCCTCGCGGTTCTCGACCTGGCGCGACAGCTGGGACAGGGCGATGACGGGGATGTTCAGCTCCTTGGCCACGGCCTTGAGGCCCTGGGTGATTTCGGACACCTCGTTCACGCGGCTGTCCTTGGCGGTCGCGGCCTTCAAGAGCTGAAGGTAGTCCACGATCAGCACGTCCAGCCCATGTGTGCGCTTTAGCTTGCGGGCGCGGGCGGCCAGCTGGTTGATAGGCAGGGCGGGCGTGTCGTCGATGAACAGCGGACAGTTCTGCAGCGCATGCGCGGCCTCGACGAAGCGGCGGAATTCGCCCTCGTCCATGTTGCCGCTGCGGATGCGCTCGGACGGCACCTCGGCGGCCTCGGACAGGATGCGGGCGGCCAGCTGTTCGGCCGACATCTCGAGGCTGAAGAAGCCGACGACGCCGCCCTCGATCGAGCCTTGGGTGCCGTCGGGCTTTTCGCCCAGCTTGTGAGACTTGGCGATGTTGAAGGCGATGTTGGTCGCCAGCGCGGTCTTGCCCATCGACGGGCGGCCGGCCAGGATGATCAGGTCCGAATTGTTCAGACCGCCCATCTTGCCGTCCAGGTCGATCAGCCCGGTGGAAATCCCCGACAGCTTGCCGTCGCGCTGATAGGCGGCGTTGGCGACCTGAACCGCGCCGGTCACGGCCTTGAGGAAGGACTGGAACCCGCGTTCGGCCACCCCGGCCTCGCCCAGCTTGTAGAGCGTCTGTTCCGCGGCCTTGATCTGCTCCTCGGCGTCGTCGCCGACCTCGACGGTGGCGGCGCGGGCGGCGATGTCCTGGCCCAGGGTCATCAACTCGCGCCGCAGGGCGAATTCGCGGATCATCTGGGCATAGTCGCGCGCGGCATAGGCGCTGATCGCCGCCGCCGCCATGCGGGCCAGATAGGCCGGGCCGCCCAGTTCCTTCAGGCCGTCGTCGTTCTCAAGGAAGGCCTTGATCGTGACGGGGCTGGCCAGCGCATTGCGGCGGATGCGTTCGGCGCAGATGTCGAAGATGCGGGCATGGACCGGGTGATAGAAATGGTCCGACTTGATGATCTGGCTGACCCGGTCGAATACGTCGTTGTTGGTCAGCAGCGCGCCCAGCAACTGCTGCTCCGCCTCAAGCGAAAAGGGGATGGCCTGCTTGTCCTCGGGCCCGTCGGCCTGTCCGGGAACGATGAAATGCGCGCTGGTGACGGTGAGAGTGCTCATGGTCTGCCTGCCCCTTCGTTGGTTGCGGTCCAGATTAAACCGAAGCGGCCGGCCGCGTCATGGGGCCGGCCGCAGTTTGTTGGGGATAACCCCGGATCAGCCGTTTGCCGCCTGCCATGCGCGGGGGTCGGTCAGGAAGGCCTCGACCTCGGTCAGGGTCGCGTCGTCGAAGGCCCCTTGGGCGCGGGCCTCGGCCAGGACGTCCCACCAGGTGCACAGGTGATGCAGCGCCACGCCGTGATCGGCCAGCCGCTGCGTGGTCTCCGGGAAGATGCCATAGTAGAAGATCACCGCCGTATGCGCGCAGGTCGCGCCCGTCTCGCGGATCGCGTCGACAAAGGACAGCTTGCTGCCGCCATCGGTGGTCAGATCCTCGACCAGGAGGACCCGCTGGCCCTCGGTCATCACGCCCTCGATCCGGGCGTTGCGGCCGTAACCCTTGGGCTTCTTGCGCACATAGGTCATGGGCAGGCCCAAGCGTTCGGCGACCAGCGCGCCGAAGGGGATGCCCGCGGTCTCACCGCCCGCGACGTTGTCGAAGGCCTCGAAGCCCGCGTCGCGCATGACGGTAGCTGCCATGAAATCCATCAGCGTGGCGCGGACGCGCGGAAAGCTGATGATGCGGCGGCAATCGACATAGGTCGGCCCCTTGAGACCGGACGCATAGGTGAAGGGCTGGGCCGCGTTGAAGTCGACGGCCTTGATTTCCAGCAGCATCCGGGCGGTCAGGCGGGCGATCTCGTCGCGCGCGGGAAAGGTCAAGCTCATTGGTCCTCCAGATGCCAGAACAGCGGGAAACCGGGGTCGAAGACGGTGACGGTCTCGTCGCCCGCGGTGATCTGCGCCGGATAGTCGACGGCCGTGTCGCGGCGCGTCAGGGTGATGCGGTCCTCGTTCGGCGCCATGCGATAGAAGGCTGCGCCGTTCAGGCTGGTAAAGGCCTCCAGCCGGTCCAGCGCTCCGTCGTCCTGGAACACCTGCGCCAGGATCGACATGGTGTTCGGCGCCGTGAAGCAGCCCGCGCAGCCGCAGGGCTGAAGCTTCGCCGCATCCGTGTGCGGCGCGCTGTCGGTGCCCAGGAAGAACCGCGCATCTCCGCTGGTCGCGGCCTCGCGCAGCGCCAGGCGGTGGGATTCGCGTTTCGCGACCGGCAGGCAGTAGTAATGCGGCCGGATGCCCCCCGCCAGAATGGCATTGCGGTTGATGACCAGGTGATGCGTCGTGATCGTCGCGCCCAGGTCGTCGCCGCCCGTGCGGGCGTAATCGACGCCCTGCGATGTCGTGATATGCTCCATCACCACGCGCAGCCCCGGCGTGCGGCGGCGCAGCGGGTCCAGGACCGTGTCGATGAACACGGCCTCGCGGTCGAAGATGTCGACGGACGGGTCGGTGACCTCTCCGTGCACGCACAGCGTCACGCCGGCCTCGGCCATCGCCTCCAGCACGGGCTGGACGCGGTCGAAATCGGTCACGCCCGATGCGCTGTTCGTGGTGGCGCCCGCCGGATACAGCTTGACCGCGCGGATGATCCCGTCACGGAACGCGCCCACGACATCGGTCGCGTCCGTCGTGTCGGTCAGGTACAGCACCATCTGCGGGTCCAGCGCGGCACCCTGGGGCAGGGCGGCGCGGATGCGGTCGCGATAGGCGGCAGCCTGGGCGCCGGTCGTGACCGGCGGCACCAGATTGGGCATGATGATCGCGCGGCCGAATTGCGCGGAATGCGGCGCGACCGCGGCCAGCATCGCGCCGTCGCGCAGATGCAGGTGCCAGTCGTCCGGGCGGCGAAGGGTCAGCGTCTGTGTCATGAGGCTGCCTCTAACCACGGCAGCACCGTCTTGCCAAGCAGCCGCGTTCAGATTTCGGGAACCCTGTCCGAAAGTCGCGGTTGAGTGTCTGCGCCATGGGGCGCAATGTGGCTTTGCCGGGCAGTTCCTGTGATGGCAGCCGAAAGGACCCTCGCCGATGAACCCGATGATGCCGATGATTCTTCCCGCAGCCCAGGCCCGGCTTGCGTCCCAGTTCGCACGGATCGCGATCGAATCGAACATGGTGATCGGGCTGCGCATGGCGGGGATGATGGGCCTGATGGTCCAGGCCCCCGGAGAGCCGTTCCGCATGGTCGCCGAAAAGCAGGCTGCGGTATCTGAATCGCTGTTCGCGATGGCCAGCGCCGGGATTCGTGGGCACAGCGCCGAACGCATGCTGTCGGCCGGCATGCGTCCCTATGCCCGAAGGACCCGCGCGAATTCCCGGCGCCTGTCCGCGGTCAAGGCCGGCTAAGGCGGAACAAGCCATGCATCCGCCCCGTTGGTCCATGACGCAACATCGGGATGGAGCGGGCGGATGAAGACGGCACTGATCACCGGCGGCGCACAGGGCATCGGCAGGGGCATCGTGACCCGCCTGCGGTCAGACGGCTGGCGCGTCGCGGTCTTTGATCTGGATGCAGAGGCGCTGGATGAGATCGGCGCAGCCGATCCCGGCCTGTTGGCCCTGCCCATCGATGTCGGCGACGAACGGCAGGTAGCGCAGGGAATGCTGGCCCTGCAGGGCTGGCTGAAGGGGGCAGGGCTGAACCTTGTGGTGTCGAATGCGGGTATCGCCGACCCGGTCAGCGGCCCCATCGAGGATCTGAGCCTCGAGGATTGGCAGCGGTGGCAGGACAGCCACGTGACTGGGGCCTTTCTGGTGATCCGCGCGACGGTGCCCCTGCTGCGTCAGGCGCGGGGCAGCATCGTCACGATGGCATCGACCCGTGCACTGCAATCGGAACCCGACACCGAGGCCTATGCCACGGCAAAGGGCGCGCTGGTCGCGATGACCCATGCACTGGCGGTCAGCCTGGGGCCCAAGGTGCGCGCGAACTGCATCCTGCCCGGCTGGATCGACACAGGGCCGTGGCAGAAGGCCGCGAACCGCAGCGATGCGGACCATTCCGACGCCGACCGCAATCAGCATCCCGTGGGCCGCGTGGGCCGGGTCGAAGATATCGCCGGGCTGGTCGCGTGGCTGGCCTCGGACGAGGCCGGGTTCGTGACGGGCCAGCGTTTTGTGGTCGATGGCGGCATGACGGTGCGGATGATCTATGCCGACTGAATGTGGCGTCTTGCCATGAAAAAGGGCCCCGCAACGGGGCCCTTTCCTTTGGCATGGCAGGGGTGTCAGATCAGTTTGCCCATCGCCACGGCCGTATCCGACATGCGGTTCGAGAAGCCCCATTCGTTGTCGTACCAGGTCAGGATGCGGACCATGCGGCCCTCCATGACCTTGGTTTGGTCCATGTGGAAGATCGACGAATGCGGGTCGTGGTTGAAGTCGGACGACACCAGCGATTCCTCGGTATAGCCCAGGACGCCCTTCAGCGGGCCGTCGGCGGCCGCCTTGATGGCACCGTTGATCTCGGCGACCGAGGTGTCGCGGCTGGCCTCGA
Organism: Paracoccus sp. Arc7-R13; assembly: GCF_004010775.1. NCBI lineage: Bacteria > Pseudomonadati > Pseudomonadota > Alphaproteobacteria > Rhodobacterales > Paracoccaceae > Paracoccus > Paracoccus sp. Arc7-R13. The sequence goes on from NZ_CP034810.1 coordinate 1,588,118, forward strand.
ACACCAGGTCCACGACCGAGACGTTGGGCGTCGGCACGCGGATGGCCACGCCGTCCAGCTTACCCTTCAGTTCCGGCAGGACCAGGCCCACGGCCTTGGCGGCCCCGGTCGAGGTCGGGATCATCGACAACGCCGCGGCGCGGGCGCGGTACAGGTCCTTGTGCATCGTGTCCAGCGTCGGCTGATCGCCGGTATAGCTGTGGATCGTGGTCATGAACCCGCGGTCGATGCCGATCGTGTCGTTCAGGACCTTCGCCACCGGCGACAGGCAGTTCGTCGTGCAGCTGGCGTTCGAGACGACCAGGTCGTCCTTGGTCAGCGTGTCGTGGTTCACGCCATAGACGATGGTCTTGTCCGCGTTCTCGCCCGGGGCCGAGATCAGGACGCGCTTGGCACCGGTGGACAGATGCGCCTGCACCTTTTCCTTGGAGGTGAACAGGCCCGTGCATTCCATGATCACGTCGACATCGCCCCAGGGCAGTTCGGCCGGGTTGCGGATCGCTGTGACCTTGATCGGGCCGCGGCCCACGTCGATGCTGTCGCCCGACACCGTGACCTGTGCCGGAAAGCGTCCGTGGACGCTGTCATAGCGCAGCAGATGGGCGTTGGTCTCGACCGGGCCAAGATCGTTGATGGCGACGACCTCGATATCGGTGCGGCCCGATTCGATGATTGCGCGCAGGACGTTGCGACCGATCCGGCCGAAGCCGTTGATGGCGACCTTGACTGCCATGGGTATCCCTCTCGAGCAGGTGATGGTTGCCCGTGGTGTAGCGTGGCGGCAGGGGCGATGCAAATGCCGAAACGGGCAGCGCCCCGCCCGTCAGCGCCAGAAGCTGAGATACTCTATCAACCGATCCATCGCCCGCGCGGCCATCAGCGGCAGGTGTCCGTCCAGCCACACATGGTCCACGGCAAAGGCCGCGGCGATCAGCAGCAGCAGGGCAATCGCGATCTGGTTGGTCATCTGCGCCTCCGGTCGTCGGGGTTATCGCGCGGGGACCTGCCCGCGCCAAGACCCTATTCGTCGTCCTGCGGCATCTTCAGGGTCAGCTGACCCGCCTCCTGCAGGCGGCGGATCGCGCTGATGACCTCGGTCATTGCCTCCTCGACATCCTTGGGGCGGGGCTTGCCCAAGGCCTCCCGCTCTTCTCGCAGGCCGTCGGACATGCGCTGCGACAGGTTCGACAGGATGAATTCCGCGGCGGCCGCATCGGCCTCGGCCGGCGCGGCCAAGGCGCGGACCAGCGTGGTCTGATCCAGTTCGCGGACGATCTTGGGCACCTCGCGAGGTTCGATCCGGGTGGGGATATGGGCAAAGATGAAGATCGCCTTGCGCACGCCATCCGCGAATTCCATGTCGCGTTCGTCCAGCGCGCCCAGCACGTCATCGCGCAGATCGGCAGTGGCAAAGTTCAGGATCGCGCCCATGCGGTCGCAGGCCGGCGTGGCGATGGCGGGCTTGGGCAGCGCCTCGGCCGCCTGCAGCAGCACCAGCCCGACCCGGCGCAGCGCCGCGGGCGTCACGCCCGAGGTCATCGACATCGCCTGCGCCACCACGCGCGCCCGGTCGCGGGGCAGGGCGATGAAGGTGGCCGATGCCGCCTCGACCGGCAGCTTGGACAGCATCAGCGCCACCAGTTCGACGGATTCGGCATTGGCCAGCGCGATCAGGGATTCCTTCGGCAGGTTGCACAGGCGCACCCAGGGGTCGGACTGCCCGGTGATCGCCGCGGTGCGCCGCAGGGCGTCAGAACTGTCGTCCGACAACCGTGCGCCCAGCATGGCAAGCGTGCCGTCCAAATCGCCCGGAAAGGTGACGCCGACCGATTCTAGCCGGTCGCAGAATTCGGTGATGACGGCGTCGCGGGTGTTGCGGTCGATCAGCTCCATCCCCGCCATCTCCTGCGCCAGCAGGGTCTGGGCATTGGGGTTCAGGCGGTCCAGTCCCGCGACCTCGTCATCGTCCAGCAGAAGGCGCACGATCACCGCCGCCTTCTGCCGCTGGTTCAGCCCTGTCTGGCCCGTCATCGCCGCCTCCGTCATCGCATCCGACGGCAGATTGCCACGACAGCCTTAACGCAAGGTTGACGGCGACCCGAAATTACAGCGGGTCGGCGCCGAAGACGCGGGCAAAGATCGTATCGACATGCTTGGTGTGATAGCCCAGATCGAACTTCTCGTTGATCTCGTCCGGGGTGAGGGCGGCGGTCACCTCGGCATCGGCCAGCAGTTCGGTGCGGAAATCGGCGCCCTTTTCCCAGACCTTCATGGCGTTGCGCTGAACCAGGCGATAGCTGTCCTCGCGCGACACGCCGGCCTGCGTCAGGGCCAGCAGCACCCGCTGGGACATGACCAGACCCTTGAACTGGTTCATGTTGCGCAGCATGTTTTCTGGATAGATCACCAGCTTCTCGACCACGCCCGCCAGGCGGTGCAGCGCGAAATCCAGCGTGATGGTCGTGTCCGGCCCGATCGCGCGCTCCACCGAGGAATGGCTGATGTCGCGCTCGTGCCACAGGGCGACGTTCTCCATCGCGGGGATGACCGACATGCGCACCAGCCGCGCCAGACCGGTCAGGTTCTCGGTCAGGACGGGGTTGCGCTTGTGGGGCATCGCGGACGAGCCCTTCTGGCCGGGGCTGAAGAACTCCTCGGCCTCCAGAACCTCGGTGCGCTGCATGTGGCGGATCTCGCTGGCGATGTTCTCGATGCTGGAGGCGATCACGCCCAGCACGGCAAAGAACATCGCATGGCGGTCGCGCGGGATGACCTGGGTGCTGATCGGTTCGGGGCGCAGGCCCAGCTTCGCACAGACATGCTCCTCGACCGCCGGGTCGATATTGGCAAAGGTGCCGACCGCGCCGCTGATCGCGCCGGTGGCGATCTCCTCGCGCGCGGCCTGCAGGCGCGCGCGGCCGCGGGCCATCTCGGCATAGAAGCGGGCGAAGGTCAGGCCCATGGTGGTCGGTTCGGCGTGGATGCCGTGGCTGCGGCCGATGCGGACGGTGTCCTTGTGTTCATGCGCGCGGGCCTTCAGGGCGGCCAAAACCCGGTCCATGCCCGCCAGCAGCAGGTCGCTGGCACGGACCAGTTGCACGTTCAGCGTGGTGTCCAGCACGTCGCTGCTGGTCATGCCCTGGTGGACGAAACGCGCCTGGTCGGCGCCCACATGCTCGGCCAGATGCGTCAGGAAGGCGATGACGTCATGCTTGGTGACGGCCTCGATCTCGTCGATGCGGGCCACGTCGAACTGGACGTCGCGGGCCTTCCAGACGGCCTCGGCATTCTCGCGCGGGATCACGCCCAGATCGGCCTGCGCATCGCAGGCATGGGCCTCGATCTCGTACCAGATGCGGAACTTGGTATCGGGGGACCAGATGGCGACCATTTCGGGGCGGCTGTAACGCGGGATCATGGCGGGCTCCTTTTGCTGGGTCGGGGCATAGCGGGGCAGGGGGACGGGGGCAAGTTTTCATGCGCCCCGGCTGGCTTTGCGGGAACATTCCCTGCGCAAGGGGGGTTCGGTGGCAACAGACGCGACAACCGACCGGAGATTGCCATGCGCCGCCCCCAGACCCCCCGCCCGCCCCTGACCGAGGCCGACCGCACCAGCCAGACCCGCTTTGGTCCGCGCCCCGTGCCTGCCGGCCATCGTGGCCCGCAGCCGCGCCGCACGGACGACACATCGACCGTCGCAAAGGCCGTCGTCTGGGCCGGCGTCGCTCTGGGCATGGCGGGGGTGACGGCCGCCGCGGCCATCGCCGCGCGCAAGCTGGCCGGAACGGACGACGCGCCCCGCCCGGCCTATCGCCCGGCAGCCGCCCCCCGGTTCGCCCATCTGGAAGAGGACGAGCGCGAGGCGATGCGCCGCCGCGTCCGTGCCCAGGCCCGCGAGGACAACGCCCATGCCGCCCGTCTGCGCGCCAAGGCGTCGCGCGGCCGCAGCGGCAATTTCGCCAAGGACCTGACGCGCACTGCGACCGACCTGTCGGACGGTCTGAACGGCGTCGCACAGTCGCTGGCAGGGGCGTTCCAGTCGTTCCGCGGCGTTTCCAGCCAGGCGACGACCATCGTGGGCGATTTCGTGGCTGCGGCCGATCAGTTGCGTGCCATCCTGAATGGCGCGCCCGGTCCCAATCCGGGTCCCGTCCAGCAGCGTGCCCCGCGCCCGCAATCCGACGACACCCGGATCTGATCCGCCCATCAGGGACGACGCATGACCCAAGGGACCGGCATTCGCGACGCCCTGTTCGGCCCGCTGGATGACGACACGAAACGGCGTTTCGGCCTGATGGCCGATGACCCCGCCCCGGTGCCCGCCAAGCGGATGCCGGGGCTTCGCGACATGAGGCGCGCCGATCTGCTGGCGGTCGCGAAATCGACGTTTCGCCAGATCGGCGACGATCGCGTCACGTCGGTGTCCGGGGGCGTCACCTTCTTCGGCCTGCTGTCGCTGTTCCCGGCGATCACCGCCTTCGTGTCGCTTTACGGGTTGTGGGCGGACCCCTCGACCATCCAGAGCCATCTGGAACTGATCGAACCGCTGCTTCCCGAAAGCTCGCTTGAGATCATCCGCGCGCAGGTCGTGTCCATTGCCTCAGCCTCGACGGGCGCGCTGTCCCTGGCCGGGGTCGTCGCGCTGCTGGTCGCGTTCTATTCGGCGAATGGCGGGATGAAGGCGCTGCTTTCGGCGCTGAACGTCGCATTCTTTCAGCGCGAGACGCGCGGCATCGTGCGGCTGAACCTGGTGGCGATGTGCTTTACCATCGGCGGGTTGGCGATGATCGCGCTGATGCTGGCGGTGATCGCGGTCGTGCCCATGCTGCTGCGGCTGTTGCCCATCGGCTGGGGGGCCGAGACGATCCTAGCCGTGATCCGCTGGCCGCTGATGCTGGGCCTGCTGATCGCGGCGCTGGCGGCGGTCTATCGCTGGGGGCCTGCGGCGCCCAAGTCGCGCTGGCGCTGGATCTCTCCGGGCGCGGTCTTTGCCGGGCTGGCGCTTGTCGCGACCTCGATGCTGTTTTCCTGGTACGCGGTGAATTTCGGCAATTACAACGAGACCTATGGATCGCTGGGTGCGGTGGTCGCACTGATGACCTGGCTGTGGCTGAACGCGACGATCGTGCTGGTCGGGGCCGAGATCAATTCCGAACTGGAACGCCACCTGAAACATATGGCAGGCTTGCCCGACGACCGTCCCCTGAAGCGCGAGGCCCGATGACCCTGTCCCCTTATATCCCCCTGGGGTTCGCCATCGCGCTGGAGGTTCTGGGCACGACGCTGTTGCAGCGCTCGGAACAGTTCACGCGCTTGGCGCCCACGGTGGGGATGGCCGTCTGCTATCTGGCCAGCTTCTATCTGCTGTCGGTCAGCCTCAAGGTGCTACCCCTGGGCGTGGCCTATGCGATCTGGAGCGCGTTCGGCGTGGCCCTGGTCGCGATGATCGGGCTGGTTGTGTTCGGTCAGCGGCTGGACCTGCCGGCGGTGATCGGGCTGTGCCTGATCGTTGCCGGGGTCGTCGTGATCAACGTGTTCTCCCGTACCGTCGGGCACTAACGCTCGGTCAGCTTCAGTTCGATCCGGCGGTTCAGGGCGCGGGCTTCGGGCGTGTCCTGGGTCGCGATGGGGCGGGTGTCGGCAAAGCCCGTCGGCGCCAGGCGCGCGGCCGGAAAGTCCAGATCGTCGGAAAGATAGCGTACCACGGCCAAGGCGCGGGCCTGGCTCAGTTCCCAGTTGTCGGCATAGCGGCCAGTCCCCGACAGGGGCAGGTTGTCGGTATGCCCGTCGACGCGGATGATCCAGTCGATTTCGGGCGGGATCTCGTCGGCGATGTCGCGCAGCAGGGTGGCAAGCCCGGCGACCTGTTCGCGGCCAGCCTGGGACAGGGTGGCCTCTCCGGGGGCGAACAGCACTTCGGACTGGAACACGAAGCGGTCGCCCACGACCTGCACGCCTTCGCGCCCCGACAGGATCTGCGACAGCCGGCCAAAGAATTCGGACCGATAGCGGGCCAGGTCCTGGGCCTCGGCCTCGGCCGCAAGGCGGGCCTCCTCTTCCAGCGCCAAGCGGGCGCGGGTTTCCTCGGCGGCGCGGACAAGGGCGGCGTTCAGTTGCTGGCCCAGGTCGGACACGCGCAGCTCTGCGTCGGCCTGCTCCTGCCCCGCCGCATCCAGCAGCGCCTGCAACGACCCCAGCTGAGAGCGCAGCTGCGCCACCTGTTCGTTCAGCGCCGCCACCCGGCGCTGGCTGTCCTGCGACAGGTCCTCCTGATCGGCCAGCTCCGCCCGCGCGGTGGCCAGCAGGGCGGCCTGACGCTCTGCCTCGGACAGCTGGGCCTGGGCCTGCGTCTCCGCCGCGTCGCGGGCGGCATTCGCGGCGGCCAGCAGGGTCAGCGTCTCCTCCGCCTCGCGGCGACGCTCCTCCAGGGCCAGGGTCATGGCGGTTAGTTCGGCATCCGCCCCCTCCAGCCGCTCGCGCAGCAGGGCTGCGGCCTCGGCCTCGGCCAGCCGGGTCTGTTCGGCCTCCGTCAGGCTGGCCTGGGTCCGGTCCAGCTGCGCCTGCTGCTGGCCGACCTGAGCGCGCAGGTCCGCGGCCAGCGCCTCCAGCGCGTCGCCGCGGGCGGCGGCAAGGCGCGCGGCCTCGGCCTGCGCGTCGGTCTCGGACCGGGCGGCCGCGACCGCCAGTTCCGCGGCGGATGCGCGGTCCTCTGCCTGATCCAGCCGCGTCTCCAACGTCTCCAGCCGCGCCTGGCCCTGCGCGCGTTCGGCCAGTAGGGCCGCGACCTCGGCCTCGAAGTCGGTCAGGCGGGTGCGCGCCTCGGCCAGCTGGGTCTCTCCGGTGGCCAGCTGGCTGGACAGGCGGGCGATGCGGGCGGCACGGTCGCGGGCCTCCGCCTCGGCGCGGGCGGCACGCTCGGCCTCGGTCTCCAGGGACCGGGTCAGGTCGGCCTCGCGATCCTGAGAGGCGTTCAGCGCCTGGCCCAGGGACGCGACCTGCGCGCCCAGTTCGTTCAGCTGGCGTTCCTGGCGCGAGATGACCTGACCCTGATCGGTGATCGTCTCGTCCTGGGTGCTGATCGTGTCGTCCTGGGTGGTGATCTGTTCGCGCAGCACCCCCTGGACCACGGTAAAGATCGTCAGCACGAACATCAGCACCAGAAGCAGCGCCGTCATCGCGTCGACGAAGCCCGGCCAGATCGTGGACGAGAAACGCTGCGCCGAGGATCCGCGGGACAGGCGCATCGGTCTAGCCCTCGCCGCGGGCGGGGTCGCGGCCCAGCAGGTCGTCGCGGAACGGATCGCCGAAGCGTGCGGCGCGGACCGCGCGTGTCAGCACCAGGATGTCGGCGCGCAGATCGGCCACCGCCTCGTTCCGGCCATTGGTCAGTTCGGTGGTCAGGCGGTCCAGCGCGGCCTCCAGCCGCGTCAGGTCGGGGGCGGGCGGCTGGTGATCGGCCAGCCGCGTCAGGGCCTGGGTCAGGCGTTCGGACTGGCCATCGGGCGCGTCGCGGTCGGCCTGCGCCTGCTGGACCAGCGCGTCGATCGCCTGTGCCATGACCACGACGCGTTCGTCGGCCATCAGCGCGGCCTCGTCCCGCATGGCGTCGCGTTCGGCGTGATAGGCCTGCAGGCGGTCCATCTGCCCCGCCATCTGGTCCAGGAACCCGGCCAGCGCGGCCTGATCGACACCGTCCCCGTCACCCGAGGCGATGCTGATCCGGGTAAAGCCCGACATCCACTCCTCCAGTTCGCGATAGAACCGGTTCTGGCCGTGCGTCACGAACAGCTCCAGAAGGCCCACCACAAGCGACCCCGCCAGACCCAGCAACGAGGAGGAGAATGCCGTAGCCATCCCACCCAGCTGCGATTCAAGGCCCGTCATCAGGTTCTGGAACAGGTCCAGCCCCGACTGTCCGTTTTCAGGCGACAGTGCCCGGATAGTCGCCACGACCGCCGGGATGGTTGTCGCAAGACCGTAGAATGTTCCCAGAAGCCCCAGAAAGATCAGCAGATTTGCCAGATATCGGGTGATGTCGCGCGCCTCGTCGATGCGCGTCGCGACCGAATCCAAGATCGAGCTTGCGGCGCTGGCGCTGATCGCCTCTCCTCCGGGCCCGCGCGATCCCAGCAGGGCCGCCAGGGGGGCCAGCAGGCGTGGGGCCTCGTCCTGGGTGGTGCCGTTGCGGTCGGTGTCGCGGCGCCGGGCGGCGAACCGTTCGATCCAGCTGACCGACCGGGTCAGCTGCCCCACCTGCCAGAAGCAGGCCAGCACGCCTAGGGCAAAGACCGTCAGGATCAGTCCGTTCAGCCAGCGGTTCGCGTCGAAGATGGACAGGATCCGTCCATAGGCGAACCAGCCCCCCGCCAGGACCAGCCCCAGCACGATCAGCATCATCAGGATCTGCCGCACCGGTTGGGAAAAGCGCGGCGCGCCCGCCGCCCCGATCAGTGCCTTGTCCCGCGTGGCCGAGATGCGCCGGTTCGTCAGGGTCAGCCGCGAGGGCGCCCTGGGGTCGCCATGTGTCGGATCGCTCACCGGTAAATCCCCGTCCCATCGATGCTTTTGCTCGACTGTAGGACGGGGCGCCTCACTTGCCAAGCATTCCGACGGCGCGGGTCAGCCTGGCGGCGGCAACAGCGCCCGGACGGCATCGGACAGCGCGTCCAGATGGTCGTCGGGCATGCCGATCTGCGCCAGATGGGCGGCGGTGTTGAACAGGTATTCGGCGTTCGGGCCGCGCCCGCCATGCGCCTGCGCGATGATGCGGGCCTGTTCGTCGGCGGGCAGGCCGCCGGCATATTGCCAGTGGTCGCGCCGCATCACATAGGCCAGCGCCTGCACCCGCCGACCGTCCTGCAGATCGACAGGCAGGATCGCCTCGCGATAGGCGTCGGTCACCAGTTCGCGCGCACGCAGGTCGGCCAGGACGCGGTCATGATCGCGGGGGCGGATGCGCAGGGCCACGCCCTGGCAGCTGGCGCCATCCTGCGGATCAAGGCCCAGCACCAGGCCGGGCACGGCCTCGGTCCCGCGATGCTGGATCGACCGCAGGCAGAAGCTGCGGGCGTATCCGGCCAGGCGCGCATGCACGGCCTCGGCCGGATCGAAACCGGGGTTCCAGATCAGCGAGCCATAGCCGAAGACCCAATCGATGCGTTTCATTGTCCGTCCTTTCGGGGCACAAGGTAGGGCAGGACGGGGCGGGAAAAAAGGGCAGGGCGGGGATGCGCGGGATGGTGATCGGGACGGGACTGGTGCTGGCGCTGCTGGCGGGCGGCTGGCTGGGCGCCGAGACGCTGGCCAGCAACCGCGTGGCCGCACTGATCGCGCAGGACCCGGCGCTGCAGGCCGCATCGGTTTCGCCCCTGCGCGATCCGCGCCGGATCGGCGTCGCGCTGTCCGAACCGTCCTGGTCGGACCCGGCGCTTTCCATCAGCCTGCCCTGGGCGCGCCTGTTCCTGTCGCCGTCGTCGCCGCTGACCGCGCAGCTGGACCTGCCCGACGGTGCGGCGGTGACCCAAGGCGGGCAGGTGATGCAGCTGGGTCTGTCGGCGCCCGTGGCCAGCATGGCCCTGTCACCCCTGAACGGCATGGCGCCCAACCGGCTGGACGTGCAGGCCCGCGACCTGACGCTGGACGGCCAGCCCCTGGCGCAGGGCCTGTCGCTGCAGGCGCGGCTGGCGGGGCTGGGATCGGATGCGCCGCGTCCCGCGCGGGCGGCCTATGACCTCGATCTGGGGCTGACCGACCTGCAGGTCGGTGGACTGGCGCAGCTGGGGCTGGACCCCGGTCCGATCCCCGGACCGCTGTCGGTCTCGGGGCCGCTGCGGATCTGGCTGGACGGCACGCCCACGGTCACCGACGACGCCGCGCCGCAGATCGTCGGCTGGCAGACCGCCGGGCTGGACCTGCGCGCCGACACGATCGGCCTGCGCATCGTGGGGCGCCTGTCGCGCGACGACCAGGGCTTGGCCGAAGGGCAGGTGGCGCTGTATTCCGCAGACGCGGATGCGATGATCGGGATGGCCACCGGGCTGGGGCTGATCCCGGCGCAGGCCGCGATGCTGCTGCGGGCAGGCCTGTCGCAGCTGTCGCAGGCGGATCTGGACGACACGCTGCCCGGCCCCGACTTTCCCGCAGCGGCCGAGGGCGAGCTGCGCGTGGCCGTCATCATGCGCGATGGCCAGCTGATCCTGGGCGGTGTGCCGATCGGCCCCGCCCCGGCGATCTAGCCCGCGGGTCGGGCGCCGGGGGTGCGGCCGAAATCGGGCGCCTCGGTGTCCTGTCCGGCCTCGATGATGCCGCGGCGGATCGCCCGCGTGCGGGTGAAGTAGTCGTGCAGCTGCTGGCCGTCGCCCATGCGGATCGCGCGCTGCAGGACGAACAGCTCCTCGGTGAAGCGGCCCAGGATGTCCAGCGTCGCCTCCTTGTTGTGCAGGAACACGTCGCGCCACATCGTCGGGTCGCTGGCCGCGATCCGGGTGAAGTCGCGGAAACCGGCGGCGGAATACTGGATCACCTCCTCGCCCGAGACGCGGCGCAGGTGGTCGGCCACCCCCACCATCGTATAGGCGATCAGGTGCGGCGCATGGCTGGTCACGGCCAGGACCAGGTCGTGATGGGGGGCGTCCATCCGGTCGGTCTTGGCGCCCATCGCGGTGATCAGCCGGTCCAGCCGCGCAAGCGCCTCCGGGTCGGTGTCGGGCAGCGGCGTCAGCAGCCACCAGCGGTTGCGGAACAGGCTGGCAAAGCCCGCGCGGGGCCCTGAATGTTCAGTGCCGGCCAGCGGATGGCCGGGGATGAAATGCACGCCCGCGGGCAGGCAGGGGGCGACCGCGTCGATGACCGACTGCTTGACCGAACCGACATCGGTGATCGTGGCACCAGGGGCCAGATGGGGCGCGATCTCGGCCATGACCTCGGCCATGGCGCCGACGGGGACGGCCAGCACCACCAGATCGGCGCCGGCCACCGCCAGGGCGGCGGTGTCGCAGACCTCGCACAGGCCGATCTCGCGTGCGGTGTCGCGCGTCGCCTGGCTGCGGGCATAGCCGGTGACGCGGCCCGCCAGCCCGCCATCACGAATGGCATGGGCCATCGATCCCGCGATCAGGCCCAGCCCGATCAGCGCCACCTTGTCATAGACCTGCGTCATTGCGCGCGCCCCTGCATGAAGTTGCCCAGGCAGTCCAGCACCCGCGTCACGGCCGCCTCGTCGCCCACGGTGATGCGCAGCGCGTCGGGCAGGCCGTATCCGCCCACGCGCCGCACCAGGATGCCTTCGGCGCGCAGCGCCGCATCGGCCGCGGTCGCGGTCTGGGGGCTGTCAAAGCGGGCCAGCACGAAATTGGCAAAGCTTTCGTCGCAGCCGATGCCCATCTGGATCAGCGATTGCCGCATCCGGTCGCGCATCCGCGCGTTCAGCGCGATGCAGCGGTCGGTGAAGTCGCGGTCCAGGACGGCGGCACGTGCGGCCTCCATCTGGGCGTTGGACAGGTTGAAGGGCTGGCGGATGCGGTTCAGCACGTCGATCACCTCGCGCGCGGCGTAGCCCCATCCGATGCGCAGCCCGCCCAGGCCATAGGCCTTGGAGAAGGTCCGCGTCATGATCACGTTCGGATGCCGGTCGACCAGCGACGCGCCGCCGTCGAACCCGTCGGCGAATTCCGTATAGGCGCCGTCATGGACGAACAGCACCTGCGGCGGCAGGCCATCCACCAGGCGCTGCAACTCGTCCGCGCCCAGCATCGTGCCGGTCGGATTGGCCGGGTTCGCGATGAAGACGACGCGTGTGCGCTCGGTCACCGCGGCCATGATCGCGTCCACATCGACCCGGCGCGTGTCCTCCGGCACGGTCACCGGGATCGCGCCGACCATGCGTGCCAGGATGGGATACATCGAAAAGCCGTGCTCGGTCGTGATGACCTCGTCGTCCGGACCGGCAAAGGCCTGAACCACGAACTGCAGCACCTCGTCCGAGCCCACGCCGCAGATAATGCGGTCCGGATCCAGCCCGTGCACCTGCCCGATGGCCGCGCGCAGCCCCGCGTGATCGGTGGCCGGATAGCGGTGCAGATCGCCCGCCGCGCGGCGGAAGGCCTCCTGCGCCGCGGGGCTGGGACCAAGCGGGTTTTCGTTCGACGACAGCTTGAGCACGTCGTCGCGGCCCGCCAGCGTGCTTTCGCCGCTGACGTAAAGTGCGATATCCATGATGCCGGGCTGCACGGGGGTCTGGGTCATGGGGGTCCATCCTTGTGTCCGGCCCCGTTTAGTGCCGTGCCGATGCCAAGGAAAGCCCCCAAACCGTCGCGTGCCGCATGCTTGGGCAAGGACGAAATCCGCTGCGTTGATCGGCGGGACGTCGACATGGCGCAGCACGATGCCATCGCCGCCACAGCGGATGACCGTGTTCCGATCAATGATGCGCAGATCCGCAATCCGACTTGACCCGATGGCCGCTGGGATGCGCGATCCAAGCCCTGTTTCCGATCAAGCGGCCAGAACCGGGATTGGTCGGGTCGGTCAGTTCAAAGGGTCCGCGCTGGATGGGGGCGATAACGGCAGTCCGAAGGGGACGAATGCCGCCCCGCCAGCCGATCCTGATCGAAGGGCGATTGGGAAAATGGGCGCGGTGCCATGCAAAAGGCCGCATCCGAAGATGCGGCCCAAAGACGGTCGATCTGGCGAAGATCAGTTCTTCGCGTAGAATTCGACGACCAGGTTCGGTTCCATCTGCACGGCATAGGGGATGTCGCCCAGGGCCGGGGTGCGCACGAAGGTGGCGGTCATCTTGTTGTGGTCGACTTCCAGATAGTCCGGAACGTCACGCTCGGTCAGGGCGACGGCTTCCAGCACGATGGCCAGCTGACGCGAACGCTCGCGGATCGAGATGACATCGCCTTCCTTGACGCGGTAGGAGGCGATGTTCACGCGCTGACCGTTGACCTGGATGTGGCCGTGGTTCACGAACTGGCGGGCGGCCCAGATGGTCGCCACGAACTTGGAGCGGTAGACGACGGCGTCCAGGCGACGCTCCAGCAGGCCGACCAGGTTCTCGCCGGTGTCGCCGCGGATCCGCTCAGCTTCGCCATAGATGCGGCGGAACTGCTTTTCGGTCAGGTCGCCGTAGTAGCCCTTGAGCTTCTGCTTGGCGCGCAGCTGGGTGCCGAAGTCCGACAACTTGTTCTTGCGGCGCTGGCCGTGCTGGCCGGGGCCGTATTCGCGACGGTTGACGGGCGACTTGGCGCGGCCCCAGATGTTCTCGCCCATGCGGCGATCGAGTTTGTACTTGGCAGACGTGCGTTTGGTCACGGCTGATCTCCTTCAACAGGTTGCGAAGGGCGTTGTCCTTTGGCCCAGGGGTCTTGCGATCCGGGGCCTGACAGGGTTCCCCTTGCGGGGTCCACCAACACCAACGAAGCGTGCCGTATAGACGCGCAGGCCCCGGTGTCAACCGCAATCGCCCTAGTCCAGCGCCCCGTCCGGCTGAAAGAAATGCGCCAGCGGCAGCCCCGCGGCCCCCAGGATGCGCGCGCTGCGGCCAAGCGATCCCTCGATCACCTGCGGACGGTCGATGCCGGCGGTCGGCATCCCCTCCAGCGCCGTGCGGGTCCCCTGGGCCAGCCGCGCGCGCGTCGCAGGCGGCACCGCCCCGTCGATCACCACCAGCGGCAGATCGACCAGAGCCACCGCCGACAGTGCGACGAAGGCCAGCGCCCGGCCCGCCTGGTCGGCCCATTCGGCCTCGATCTCGGCGGGAACGTCCCAGCCCGAATCGTCGGGCGGCAGGGACCGTCCGATCAGGGCCTCCAACGCCGAGACCGAGGCCTTTTCCAACAGCTGGCCGCCCTGTGCGCCCACGACCGGGATGGGCATCGACCCCAGGGCGCCCGCGTTGCGGGTCGGGCCGTGGCGCAGCGCGCCGTCCAGCACGATGCCGCCGCCCGCGAAATGGGCGATGTAGATGTGGATGAAGTCCCGCGGCAGGTCGGTCTTGCCGAAGATCAGTTCTGCCCCGCAGGCGGTGGTGGCGTCGTTTTCCACGAAGATCGGGACGGGCAGGCTGCGCGACAGTTCGGCCTGCAGGTCGTGGTCCAGCCAGTCGGCCATCTCCTGGCCCCAATCCCACAGCCGATAGGGGGTCGCGACACCCAGTCCCATCAGACGTGCGCGCTGGCCGGGGTCCAGCGATGCGGTCATCGTGTCCAGCCCCTGACGCGCGAATGCCAGCACGCGGTCGGGGGTGGGGTGGGCATAGACCTCCTGGCGGTGCATGCGCACGCGGCCCGCGAAATCGACCAGCGCCAGTTCGACCAGCCGGCGCCCGATCTTGAGCCCCAGAAACCACGCCCCGTCCGGGGCCAGCGCCAGCGGGGTCGAGGGTTGGCCGACCTTGCCCCGCACCACCGCACCGGCGTCCAGATAGCCCGCCATCATCAGCTTGCGCGTCAGGTTGGTGATGGACTGTGCCGACAGCCCCGTCAGCTGCGCCAGCGCCGCGCGCGGCATCGGTCCCCGCCGTCGGATCAGCGACAGGATCAGCCGTTCGTTCCGGCTGAGCGCGCCGGGGCCGTCACGATCTAGGGGCATGGGTTCCGTCCTCCTGAATCGCATTAATCAACATGATTGATTTATTGACAAGCGCAATCTTCTGGTGCTTTGTAACGTCAAGACGGCCGAGGAACCGTCGTGCTGGAGGAGTTAGTCAAGTGACCATCAAAACCGTTATCCGCGCATCCGTCGCGGTGTCCACGCTTGCCCTGTCGGCAGGCTTTGCCCAAGCGCAAGAGGCCACCAAGGCCTGCCTGATCACCAAGACGGACATCAACCCGTTCTTCGTGAAGATGAAGGAAGGCGCCACCGCCAAGGCCGCGGAGCTGGGCATCGAGCTGATGACCTTTGCCGGCAAGATCGACGGCGACCACGAGACCCAGCAGCAGGCTGTCGAAAGCTGCATCGCGGCGGGCGTCAAGGGCATCCTGATCACCGCGTCCGACACCAAGGCCATTACCGAATCGCTGGGCCAGGCCCGCGAGGCGGGGATCCTGGTCATCGCGCTGGACACGCCGCTGGACCCGATCGATGCGGCCGACGCGACCTTTGCCACCGACAACCGCGAGGCGGGCCGTCTGATCGGCGCCTGGGCCGCGGGCCAGATGGGCGATGCTGCGGCGGATGCCAAGATCGCCATGCTGGACCTGTCGGCCAGCGCGCCGTCGGTGGACGTGCTGCGCGATCAGGGCTTCATGGCGGGCTTTGGCATCGACGTGAAGGACGAGAACGTCATCGGTGACGAGGACGACGCCCGCATCGTCGGCCACGAGGTCACCTCGGGCAACGAGGAAGGCGGCCAGCAGGCCATGGAGGCGCTGATGCAGCGCGATCCGGCGATCAACCTGGTCTACACGATCAACGAACCGGCCGCGGCCGGCGCCTACGAGGCGCTGAAGTCCTTTGGCATGGAAGAGAACGCCCTGATCGTGTCGATCGACGGAGGGTGCCCCGGCGTCCAGAACGTCGAGGCGGGCGTGATCGGCGCCACCGCCCAGCAGTATCCGCTGCTGATGGCGTCGATGGGCATCGAGGCCATCGCGGCCTTTGCCGCCGACGGCACCAAGCCGGAAACCAGCGAGGGGTTGGATTTCACCAACACCGGCGTCAACCTGGTCACGGACAAGCCGGTCGAGGGCGTGCCGTCGATCAGCGTGGCCGAAGGCCTGGAGCAGTGCTGGGGCTGATGCCCCCCGCCGCATGACGTCGCGACGGCGGGTTGGCCGCCGTCGCCTTCCGTGACACGCCACGAGGTCCCCGATGTCCGACACCCCCGATCCCGTGGTCGAGCGCGTTGCCGGTGAGAAGGTCGCGCAGTTCGACCATCGTCACCGCAGCACGCTGGACCGGGTGCAGCATTTCCTGCACCAGTATCCCACCATGGTTCCGGTCATCGTGCTGGTCCTGTCGCTGATCGCCTTCGGGCTGATCTCTCCCAACTTCTTCTCGGCGTTCAACCTGTCGCTGATCCTGCAGCAGGTGGCCGTCGTGGGCACGCTGGCGGCGGCGCAGTCGCTGGTCATCCTGACCGCGGGCATCGACCTGTCGGTCGGCGCGGTCATGGTGCTGATCTCGGTCGTGATGGGGCAGCTGGCGGTCAACTTCGGCATCCCGGTGCCGATCGCCATCCTGGTCGGCCTGGCCTGCGGGGCGGGAACCGGCGCGCTGAACGGTTTCCTGGTCACGCGGCTGAAGCTGCCGCCCTTCATCACCACGCTTGGGACCTGGAACGTGTTCCTGGCGCTGAACTACTACCTGTCGGGTCGAGAGACGATCCGCAGCCAGACCCTGGACATGGACGCGCCGCTGCTGAAGTTCTTCGGCACCCGGTTCAACTTGGGCGGCGCCGTGCTGACCTATGGCGTGGTGCTGATGCTGGTCGTGTTCGCGGTGCTGTTCTATGCGCTGTACTATACCGCCTGGGGGCGGCGGGTCTATGCGGTCGGCGACGATCCGGAATCGGCCGCGCTGGCCGGCATCCAGACCAAGCGCGTGCTGCTGTCGGTCTATGTCGTGGCGGGCCTGATCTGCGGCCTGGCGGCATGGTCGTCTATCGGTCGCGTGGGGTCGATCAGCCCGACGTCGTTCTTTGAGGCGAACCTGGAATCGATCACGGCCGTGGTCATCGGGGGCATCTCGCTGTTCGGGGGGCGCGGGTCGATCGTGGGGCCGCTGATCGGGGCGCTGATCGTGGGCGTGTTCAACTCGGGCCTGCGACTGGCGGGTGTGGACGTGCTGTGGCAGCTGTTTGCGACCGGCTGGCTGATCATCTTCGCCGTCGCCATCGACCAATGGATCAGAAAGGTGTCGTCATGACCGAGCCGCTGCTTACCGCCCGCAACCTGGTCAAGCGCTATGGCCGCGTGACTGCCATGGATCATGCCGACTTCGACCTGTATCCCGGCGAGATCCTGGCCGTGATCGGCGACAACGGCGCCGGCAAGTCCAGCCTGATCAAGGCCATCTCGGGCGCGGTCAAGCCCGACGAGGGCGAGATCCGGCTGAACGGCCAGGTGGTCAGCTTTGACAGCCCGCTGGATGCCCGCAAGATGGGGATCGAGACGGTCTATCAGACGCTGGCCCTGTCGCCCGCGCTGTCGATCTCGGACAACATGTTCATGGGGCGCGAGATCCGCAAGAAGGGCATCATGGGCCAGTGGTTCGGGATGCTGGACAAGCAGGCGATGGACGATTTCGCCCGCGCCAAGCTGTCCGAACTGGGCCTGATGACGATCCAGAACATCGCCCAGCCCGTCGAGACCCTGTCCGGCGGTCAGCGCCAGGGCGTCGCCGTGGCGCGGGCGGCGGCCTTCGGCAGCCGGGTGATCATCCTGGACGAGCCGACCGCCGCCCTTGGCGTCAAGGAAAGCCGCCGGGTGCTGGACCTGATCCAGGACGTGCGGTCGCGGGGCATCCCGATCGTGCTGATCAGCCACAACATGCCGCACGTGTTCGAGGTGGCGGACCGCGTCCACATCCATCGCCTGGGCAAGCGGCTGTGCGTGATCGACCCCAAGCAACATTCGATGTCGGATGCCGTGGCCTACATGACCGGCGCGCGTGCACCCGAAGGGGTTGCCGCCTGAGCCTTGCGTCCCGCGGCGGCCGGGGGGCCAGCCCCCCGGACCCCCCGTGGCCGGTTCCATGACGAACGGGCGGGACCGCAAGGCCCCGCCCGTCTTCAGTCGTTCAGACGCCGCATCAGCGCCCAGGCCAGGCCCGAGCAGATCAGCGTCGCCGTGATCGCCGGGATCGCGGTGCCGTTGTAGAGCAGTCCAACCGGGGCTGCGATCAGCACCGCCGCCAGCGTCGAGATCGCCGCGACGATGGATGCGGCCATGCCCGCGATATGGCCCATGCGCTGCAGCGCCAGCGCGTTTAGGTTGCCGAAGGTCACCCCGGCCATGAAGAACACGCTGACCGCCCAGAAGAAGAAGACCGGGAATTCCAATCCCTGCGGCAGCACGCCGGACAGGATCAGCGTCAGCGCCAGTCCCGACACGATGGTCTGCATCACATAGGCCCATTTCGCGATCCGCCGCATGCCAAAGCGCATCACGAAGGTAGCGTTCAGCACCGTTCCCGACCCCGACAGCAGCGCCATGGCGGCGAACCACAGGTGGAAGTTCTCTCCCTTGCCGTAGGTTTCGCCGAAAAGCTGCTGGGCCGAGGACAGCAGGCCGAACATCTGCCCAAAGCCGAGCGTCAGGATCAGCGTCGCCAGCATCACCTGGCGGTCGGACAGGACCTCGCGCGCAGCGGCATAGAGGGTGCCGATGCGCAGGGGACGGCGGGCGGCGGGGGGCAGCGTCTCCGCCTGGCGGATGTTCAGCCACAACGCACCGATAAGCGCGAAGGCGATGAATGCCAGGAACACCCCGTGCCAGTCCGAGATCGCGATGATCCCCGCACCAAGCGTCGGCGCCACGGCCGGGATCATGATGAAGATCATCATGACGAAGCTGCTGATCCGGGCCATCTCGCGCCCTTCGTAGAGGTCGCGGACCAGGGCCAGACCCACGATGCGCGGACCGGCGGCGCCGAGGCCCTGCACGAAACGCGCGACCAGCAGCAACTCTAGCGAATCGGCATAGATCGCGGCGATGGTCGCGGCGATGTAGATGCCAAAGCCGATGGTGATCGTGCGCTTGCGGCCAAGCGCGTCGGACAGCGGGCCCGCGAACAGCGTGCCAAGCCCCATCCCGGCCACGAAGGTGGTCAGGATCAGCTGGGCGCGGTTCACGTTGTCGGGCGTCAGGTCCGCCGCGATGTCAGGCAATGCGGGCAGCATCGCGTCGATGGAAAAGGCGATGGTGGCGAACAGGAATGCCAGCATCGCGATGAATTCGGGCAGGGGCAGGCGTTGCTGCTGCGCAAGCCCGGGGTGGGAAACGTCTGTCATGGGGTCACCGGTTGGGTCAGACCCTCAGATAGGCCCATCTTGCAGAGTCTGCAAGTTGACCCTAACGGGATGCTGCCATGATCTCGTCGATGACGCTCTGCCACAGGTCCGCGGGCTGGGCGCCGCTGACCGCATGGGCATCCGCGACGATGAAGGTCGGGACCGACGAGATCCCGCGCTGTCGGGCATGCGATTCGCGACGGGCGACCTCGTCGCGGTCGGCGTCGCTGGCCAGCAAGCGCGCGGTCAGGGCAGGGTCCATGCCGGCCGCCCCGGCGATCGCCGACAGGACGGACGCATCACCGATGTCCTGGGCATCCTGCCAATGCGCCCGCAGCAGGCCGGACATCACCCGGCCTTGTGCACCTTCCAGCCCGGCCCAGTGCATCAGGCGATGCGCATCGGTCGTGTCGGGTTCGCGCGGCGAGGGGTTCAGCGTCAGGCCGAGGGCCGCGGCGCGTTCCGCCAGCGCGCGCGTGGCGGCATCGACCTGATCGCCCAGCTTGGCCCGAAGATAGGCCACGCGGTCCATCCCTTCGGGCGGCATGGCAGGGTTCAGGCGGAACGGGTGCCAGGTGATCGCGAAGGGATGATCGGGGCGGCTTTCCAGGGCGTGGTCCAGTTCGACCTTGCCGATCAGGCACCAGGGGCAGACGGGATCGGCGAAGATGTCCAGGCGGGTCATGGTCGGTCCTTGCGATGCGCCTCGCGCAGGGCGCGGCGGTTGATCTTGCCGGTGGGCGTGCGCGGCAGCGCGTCCAGCGGGATCCACGCGCGGGGCTGCTTGTAGCGGGCAAGGCCGGCCGCGGCCAGAGCCTGCATCTGGGCGGGCGTCGCGGCACCGGTCCAGAAGGCCGCGATGATGCTGACCCCCGGCGCGGTGGGCAGTTCCGCTACCGCCACGTCGCCCGCATGGGGATGGCTGGCCAGATGATCCTCGATCTCGGGCGGGGCGACGCGAAAGCCGCCGGCATTCATGATGTCGTCGGCCCGTCCCAGCAGCGTGATCGCGCCGCGATCATCGGCCTGCGCCATGTCGCCGGTCACGAACCAGTCGCCACGAAAGCAGGCGCGTGTCGCATCGGGATCGTCCAGATAGCCCAGGAACAGCCCCGGATCGTCGCGCCGGACCGCCAGCGCGCCCGGCTGTCCCGGTGGCAGGGGGCCATCGTCGCCCAGGATCGCGAGATGTCGGCCGGGCTGCGGAAAGCCCGCCGTGCCGTGGGGCGCGGGCCGGGACGGGCTGCCCGAAAGGAAGGTCGAGATTTCGGAGGCGCCCATCGCCTCGTGCAGGTCGGTGCCGGTGCGGGCGGTCCAGGCGGTGCGCAGGCCGGGGTCCAACCGCTCTCCGGCGGCCAGGGCGTGGCGGAGGGTGGCCATCGGGGGCCAGTCCGCGCGCAGCATCCGGCGAAAGACACCGGGCGCCCCGGCCAGGATCGTCGCGCCGTGACGCGCGGCCAGCAGGGGGATGCGTTCGATCGGGGTGCCGTCGGCGGGAATCAATGCCGTCGCCCCCAGGGTCCACGGGTCCAGCAGCCCGGTGCCAAGGGTGAATGTCCAGTTGAACGCCCCGGCATGCAGCAGGCGATCGTCGGCGCGCAGCCCGTACCAGCCCGCCATCATCGCCTGCCGCGCCAGGATCGCGCGATGCGCGTGCATGACGGCCCGGGGCTGGCCCGAACTGCCCGAGGTGAAGACGATATAGGCCAGCCGATCCGCGGACCCTTGGGCGAAATCGGCCGGGGGAAGCGTGGCAAAGCCGTCAAGGTCGCCCTCGGTCAGGACGGGGGCGGGATGGTCGGGCAGGGGCACGCCCGCGCCGGCCACGATCATCGCGGGTGCGATGCGGGCAGCGATGCGCGTGATCTCGGCCCCGGTCAGCTGGGCCGAGGTCGGCACCGGGATCACCCCCGCAGCGATGGCCCCAAGATAGGCGATGGGAAAGGCCGGGCGGTTCGCCAGACGCATCAGCAGCCGGTCGCCCGGGCGCAGGCCCGCGCGCGTCAGGCCCGTGGCCGTGCCCAGCACCGCGCGGCGCAGATCGCCATGGGTCCAGACCTGCGCGTCGTCCGCGCCCATGACGACCAGGGCCTGGTGGTCCGGGACAGCCTGCCCCGCCCGCAGCACATGTTCGGCCAGGTTCATTCCTGCGTCCTGCCTGTCGCCCAATAAAAAACGGCCCGCGCGAACGGGCCGTCCGGATCACGCGCGATGGCGGATCAGAGCAGTTTCAGATCGCTGGCCGAGGCGCGGCCATCACGGCCGGACTGCAGCTCGAATGCGATCTTCTGGTTGTCCTGAAGGCCCGTCAGCCCGGCACGTTCCACGGCCGAGATGTGCACGAACACGTCCTTGCCGCCGTCATCGGGCGCGATGAAGCCGAAGCCCTTGGTCGAGTTGAACCATTTTACCGTTCCGGTCGCCATAACCGTATTCTCCTTCAAGTCATCCCGACGCAGGATTGCGCCAGGCCGTGCAGCCCGCTTTCGGTCTTCCGGCTGCCCAAGAGGGAGGCGGTAGAAAGTCTTCGCTCACGCGACTGAGAGGATGCCCGAATCGTTGCAAAACGCAAGCGTCAAACGCGGCCCCGTGGTGCCGCGTTTGACGCAGGCGGGGTTCAGCGCAGGTCCGGGGGCGTGGCCTCGGCCGCCAGATCGGCCACGACCTGGTCCAGGGTCACGGTGCGACTGCCCTGCGCGTCCAGGCGGCGCAGCGAGACGGTCCGGTCCTCGACCTCCTTCATGCCGATGGCCAGGATCGCCGGAACGCGGCCGACGGAATGCTCGCGGACCTTGTAGTTGATCTTTTCGTTACGGATGTCCGCCTCGGCCCGGATGCCGCGGGCGCGCAAGGCGGCCACAACCTCGTGCACATAGGCGTCCGCATCCGACACGATCGAGGCCACGACCACCTGACGCGGCGCCAGCCAGAAGGGCAGCTTGCCGGCGCTGTTCTCGATCAGGATGCCGATGAAACGCTCGAAGCTGCCCAGCACCGCGCGGTGCAGCATGATGGGCCGGTGCTTGTGCCCGTCGGCACCGACATATTCCGCATCCAGACGTTCCGGCAGGTTGGGGTCCACCTGCAGCGTGCCGCACTGCCAGTCACGACCTATGGCGTCGGTCAGCACGAATTCCAGCTTCGGCCCGTAGAACGCGCCCTCACCGGGGAAAACCGTGTAGTCATGGCCCGCGGCCTTGCAGGCGTTGCCCAGGGCGGCCTCGGCGCGGTCCCAGCTTTCCTCGGTCCCGATGCGTTTTTCGGGGCGCGTCGACAGCTTGATGCGCCAGCCCTCGAAGCCCAGGTCGGAGTAGATCCCGGCCAGGAAGTCGATAAACTTCTTGGTCTCGGCCTCGATCTGGTCCTCGGTGCAGAAGATGTGGGCGTCGTCCTGGGTAAAGCCGCGTACGCGCATGATGCCGTGCAGCGCGCCCGAGGGCTCATAGCGGTTGCAGGACCCGAACTCGGCCATGCGCAGCGGCAGGTCGCGATAGGATTTCAGTCCGTGGTTGAAGATCTGCACGTGGCACGGGCAGTTCATCGGCTTCAGGGCGTTGATCGTCTTGGTCTTGGCATGTTCCTCATCGACCTCGACGATGAACATGTTTTCCTGATAGTTCTCCCAGTGCCCTGATTCTTCCCACAATTTCCGGCTGACGACCTGGGGCGTGTTGACCTCGACATAACCGTCGGCGCGCTGCTTGCGGCGCATGTAGTCCTGCAGCGTGGTATAGATGTTCCAGCCGTTCGGATGCCAGAACACTTGGCCCGGCGCCTCCTCCCGCATGTGGTACAGGTCCATCTCGCGGCCCAGCTTGCGGTGGTCGCGCTTGGCGGCCTCCTCCAGCATCGTCATGTGCGCCTTGAGGTCGTCGCGGTTGCGGAAGGCCACGCCATAGATGCGCTGCAGCATGGGTCGCGTCGCGTCGCCCAACCAATAGGCCCCGGCGATATGGGTCAGCTTGAAAGCATCGGCGGGCAGCTGGCCGGTATTCTGCAGGTGCGGACCGCGGCACAGGTCCTGCCAGTCGCCGTGCCAGTACATGCGCAGGTCCTGGCCCTCGGGGATGCGGTCGATCAGCTCCAGCTTGAAGGGCTCGTTCGCCGCCTTGTAATGGGCGATCGCGCGGTCGCGGTCCCATATCTCGGTGCGGACGGGTTCGCGGGCGTTGATGATCTCCTTCATCTTGGCCTCGATCGCGCCCAGATCGTCGGGAGTGAAGGGTTCGGCCCGGTCGAAATCGTAGAACCAGCCGTGGTCGCGGACCGGGCCGATGGTGACCTTGACGTCGGGCCAGATCGCCTGGACCGCACGGGCCATCACATGGGCGAAATCGTGGCGGATCAGCTCCAGCGCCTGCGCCTCGTCCTTCATCGAATGGATGGCGATCTGGCCGCTGGCGGTGATCGGCCAGGCCAGGTCGATGTGGGTGCCGTCCAGGCTGGCGGAAATGGCGCGCTTGGCAAGGCTGGGCGCGATGCTCTCGGCGACCTCGGCGGCGGTCACGCCGGCGGGATAGTCGCGCGCATTGCCATCGGGAAAGGTGAGGGTGATCTGGGACATGTTGTCCTCCTCGTCGGTTTGGCGCCCACGGAACGCCCGGTTGCGGGTTATGGTCGGGCAGGCATGGACGTGCCCGCGCGATTAGTCAAGATTACGGCAACACACGGGAAGCCAGCATGAGCCACCACAGCGATTTCGAGGAGCAACTGTTCGAGCGTCTGGTCGAGGACCCCGACAGTGACGGCGGCCTGTCCGACGCCCAGAGCCGGGTCGAGCCGCGCAACTTCCTGCGCCACATCCTGTCTCTGGCCGCGTCGAAACTGGCCGACGGGCTGGTCGACGCAAAACTGGTTCTGTCTTGGCTGCTGACCCATCTGGGGGCGGGGGCGGGCGTGATCGGCTTGCTGGTTCCGGTCCGCGAGGCCGGGTCGCTGCTGCCGCAACTGTTCACCGCAGGGGCCATCGGCGCACTGCCGCGACGCAAATGGGCCTGGGCCGTGGGCAGCGTCGTTCAGGGTCTGGCGGCGCTGGCCATCGCGGGCATCGCCCTGACGATGGAGGGGCCGGCCGCGGGCGGGGCCATCATCGCAGCCCTGGCGGTGCTGGCCCTGGCGCGGTCGGTCTGTTCGGCCAGCTACAAGGATGTCTTGGGCAAGACGGTGGGCAAGTCGCGGCGCGGCGCGGCCACGGGTTTCGCCAGCAGCGTGGGCGCCGCCGGGGTCATCGTCTTTGCCGGCCTGCTGCTGTGGCAGCCGCTGGACCGGGCGGTGCTGGTCATCGGCGCAGTGGCGCTGGCGGGCGTCGCCTGGATTCTGGGCGGCGCGATCTTTGCGACCTTGGACGAGGAGGCGCAGCCGCGTGAGGAGGTGCTGAGCCTGTCGCAATCCATCGGCCAGCTGCGTCTGGTGCGCGAGGATGGACAGTTGGCCCGGTTCATCGTCGCGCGGTCGCTGCTGGTGGGATCGGCCTTGGCGCCGCCCTATCTGCTGGTGCTGGCCGCGGCGGGGCAGGGAGACCGTCAGCTGGGCCTTCTGGTGCTGGCATCGGCGCTGGCATCCCTGCTGTCATCCTGGGTCTGGGGGCGGATGTCGGACCGGTCGGCCCGCCGGGTGCTGATCTCGTCGGGCGTCGCGGGGGCAATCGCCCTGGGTGCGGCCTTGGTTCTGGCGGCGATGGGGCTGGCACAGGTGACGGGGGCGATTGCGGTGGTTCTGTTCGGCCTGATGATCGCCTATCACGGCGTGCGGCAGGGGCGGACGACCTATCTGGTCGACATGGCGCCCGATGATCAGCGCGCCACCTATACCGCGGTGTCGAACCTGGTGGTCGGTGTCGTCCTGCTGGTGGCCGGCGCCGCCTCTGCGGGGCTGGCGGTGCTGGGCGCGCAATGGGCGGTGGCCGCCTTTGCCGCGGCGTCGGCCCTGGGGGCCTGGGTCGCATGGGGATTGGACGAGGTGAGCGAATGACGGATTATCTGACGACGGATACGGGACGGCGCATCGCCTACGATCGCCTGGACGGGCAGGGCCCCGGCATCGTGTTTCTGGGCGGATTCCGGTCCGACATGCAGGGGTCGAAGGCGGTCCATCTGCGGGACTGGGCGGCGGCGCAGGGGCGTGCCTTTTTGCGGTTCGATTATTCCGGGCACGGCGCCAGCGATGGCGTGTTCGAAGAGGGCTGCATCGGTGATTGGGCCGCCGATGCCCGTGCAGCGATCGAGGCGCTGACACAGGGCCCGCAGGTTCTGGTCGGATCGTCGATGGGCGGGTGGATCAGCCTGCTGATGGCACGAACGATCCCGGACCGCGTTGCCGGGCTGGTCACGATTGCCGCGGCGCCGGATTTCACCGAACGCGGGTTCTGGGCCGGGTTTTCACCCGGCCAACGCGAGGCGCTGATGCGCGACGGCCGCGTTGCCCTGCCAAGCGAGTACGGAGAGCCGCTGGTCCTGATGCGCCGGTTGATCGAGGATGGCCGCGACCAACTGGTCCTGAACCAGCCGCTGTCGCTGCCTTGTCCGGCGCGGATGCTGCAGGGGACAGCGGATGCGGATGTGCCGGTGTCCTGGGCGATGGACCTGCTGGACCACGCGTCGGGCGAGGATCTGCGGCTGACCCTGGTCAAGGGGGCCGATCACCGGTTCTCCTCGCCCGAATGTCTGAACCTGATCGTCGCGACGATCGAGGAGGTCGTTCAGAACGTCAGGGAATAATGGTCGCCCATGTCGGGCTTGTCGCCGGTGATCTTGGATTTGGCGATCTGATACAGGAAGGCCATGCTGCCGCCAGTGGCCCAAACTTCCGCCTCGGTCAGGTCCAGACGCAGCAGCTGGACGTCGGGGTCCTGCTTGCCATCCTCGAACCAGCTGGAGGCGACGGCATTCCACAACTCGTCCAGCTTGGCGCGGTTGTCGGACAGGGACAGGGTGCCGTGGATGCGGGCGTAAAGGCCTTGGCCAGCATCGCTGACCACATGCATCGCATCCTGCGGACCCGATGCCACGCTGCGGGCCAGATCGGTGTCCTTGGCGGTGATGAACCACAGCACGCCGACCTTGCGGTCGGTATAATGCGACATCGGAACAAGCCGCGAATCCTGGGTCACACCCAGCATGCCGCTGTTGATGTCGTCCAGACGGCTCCAGAACTGGTGATTGTGGTCGGTCATCCTGCGATCCTTTCGTGCCGCATCAGGCGGCGATCGCGGGATAAACAACGATCCGCGGGACCGGGTTCCCCCGTCCCGCGGGACCGACGTCAGACCGCGACGTTGTCCGAGTGGACCGGATCGTTGACGCCGCAATCGGCGGCCGCGCCGCCTGCCCGACGCTTGCGACGCGGCTTGACGCTGTCCGGCAGCGCTGCGTTTTCGTCAATGAAGTCAAGAACCAGCGGGCGGATGTTCAGGCGCCACGACTTGCCGGCAAAGATGCCGTAATGGCCGGCGCCCGGTTCCAGGTGCTGAACCTTCCTGGCGTCGGGCACGCCGGTGCACAGGTCCAGCGCCGCGACGCATTGGCCCGGCGCCGAGATGTCGTCATTCGCCCCCTCGACCGTCATCACGGCAACGTCGGTGATCTTGCCGATATCGACGGGACGGCCGTCGACGGTGAAGCGGTTCTGCGCGATCTCGAGGTTCTTGAAGATGCGTTCGACGGTCGACAGGTAGAATTCGGCCGTCATGTCCATGACCGCCAGGTATTCGTCATAGAACTTGTTGTGCTTGTCGCCTTCGCTGGCGGTGCCGCGCGCCTCGGCATAGATCTGTTCGATGAAGGCGCGGGTATGGGTCTGCATGTTCATGGTGATGAACGACGACAGCTGCGCCAGCCCGGGATAGACCATGCGCCCGGCACCGCGATACTTGAACCCCACGGACTGGATCGCCAGATGCTCCAGCTCACCCATGGTGATGCGGTTGCCGAAATCGGTGACCTCGGTCGCGGCGGCGTCGGGGTCGACGGGGCCGCCGATCAGGGTCAGGGTGCGCGGCTGCGCAGCCGGCTCCTCCTCCGCCAGGATGGCGGTCGCGACCAGGGCCAGGGGCGCCGGCTGACACACCGCAATGACATTCACGTCGGGGCCCAGGTGGCGGATGAAGTCGACCAAGTAGCGGGTATAATCCTCGACGTCGAACTTGCCCTCGCTGACAGGAATGTCGCGGGCATTGTGCCAGTCGGTCACGTAGAGTTCGCAGTCGTTCAAAAGCGACAGCACCGTCGAGCGCATCAGGGTCGCATAGTGACCCGACATCGGCGCGACCAGCAGGACCTTGCGGGGCAGGGGGTCGCGACGGGCGACGCGGAAATGGATCAGGTCGCCGAAGGCCCGGCGCAGGACCGGCTCGACATAGACGACGTGGTCCTGCCCGTCCTCTCCGGCGATGGGGGGGATCTCCCAGTCGGGCTTGATCACCATGCGTGCGAAGCTGCGTTCGGTGACACGGCCCCAGGCCCCCAGCATCCGGAACGCGGGATGCGGGACCAGCGCGAAGGCGGGATAGGCCCCGATCGCGCGGGCGGTCGCGCCCATCCATTCGTTCGTGTTCCGAATCGTCTCCATCGCGTCATAGGACACGATGCCGCGAAGACCTTTGACCGACATGTAACCCCACAATTGCTGCGCCGCGGCACATGATCTGCGCGCGACGGGGCGGCGGGAACGGGGTCAGAAGCCGGGTTTACGCCTTGCCTGCCCTGCGCATATCATGACCGTATAAGTAGGGGGGATTACGGATCATGGCAAGACAGCCGGACAAGACGGGTAAAAATGTTGCCAAATTACGTGCGAAACCGGCAACAACCGCAAAGGCGCGCGCGAAGCCCAAGCCCCAGGCCAAGACCCCGGAGGTCGAGGTGAAGACGCCCCAGGCCAAGGTGGAGGCCGCCGAACCCAAGATCGAGACGCCCCAGGTCCAAGGCACGCCGCCCGAAGGCGAAGCTAAGGTCGCGGCGCCCAAGCCCGCCCCTGCCGCCCACAAGCTGGCCGAGAACATCGAGCGGATCGAAACCCTGGGTCACCGCCTGATGGCCGCGCTGGCCGATCGCAACCTGCCCAATCCCGGCGTCGAGGGGCCGGGCGCCGAGCTGTACCTGACCGCCGCGAACGCGTTCCTGAAGACGCTGGCGGAACATCCCGCCAAGATGATCGAGACGCAGGTCACCTTCTGGGGGCAGACCCTGTCGAACTATGCCCGCGCGCAGAAGGCGCTGGCCACCGGGCAGCTGACCGCTCCCGAGGATGACAGCCCCGCCGATCGCCGCTTTGCCAACCCGCTGTGGCAGACCCATCCTTATTTCAACCTGATCAAGAAGCAGTACCTGACCAATGCGCGCGCGCTGAAGGATGCGACGGCGACGCTGGACCTGCCCGACGATGTGACCCGCAAGCGTGTCCACTGGATGACCGCGCAGATCATCGACATGATGGCGCCCACCAACTTTCTGGCGACCAATCCCGACGCGCTGGAGAAGGCCGTCGAGACCGAGGGCGAGAGCCTGGTCAAGGGGCTGGAGAACCTGGTTCGCGACGTCGAGCAGCATGGCGGAGAGATGATCGTGTCCCTGGCCGATCGCCGCGCCTTCACGGTCGGAGAGAACATCGGAACCGCGCCCGGCACCGTCGTCTATCGCGCGCCACTGTTCGAGCTGATCCAGTACGCGCCCACGACGCCCAAGGCGCATGCCCTGCCCTTGGTGATCTTTCCGCCCTGGATCAACAAGTTCTACATTCTGGACCTGAAGCCCCAGAACAGTCTGATCCGCTGGCTGGTGGATCAGGGTCAGACGCTGTTCGTCGTCAGTTGGAAGAACCCCGATGCCAGCCTGTCCGACACCGGCATGGAGGAGTACGTCCAGGCCTATCTGGACGCGATGGACCAGGTGCAGGCCCTGACGGGACAGGCGCGGCTGAACGCGGTCGGCTATTGCATCGCGGGCACCACGCTGTCGCTGACTCTGGCGCTGCTGAAGCAGAAGGGCGATCGCCGCGTGAACTCGGCCACGCTGCTGACCACGCTGACGGACTTTTCCGACCAGGGCGAATTCACCAGCTTCCTGCAGGACGATTTCGTCGGCGGCATCGAGGCCGAGGTCCAGCGCCACGGCCTGCTGCGGGCGCAGCTGATGTCGCGCACCATGAGCTTCCTGCGCGCCAACGACCTGGTCTGGGGCCCTGCCATCCGCAGCTACATGATGGGAGAGACGCCGCCGGCCTTCGATCTGCTGTTCTGGAACGGCGACAGCACGAACCTGCCCGGACGCATGGCGATGCAGTACCTGCGCGGCCTGTGCCAGAAGAACGCCTTTGCCAAGGAGGGGTTCGAGCTGCTGGGCCACCGCCTGCACCTGTCCGACGTCACGGTGCCCTTGTGTTCGATCGCCTGCGAGGGTGACCACATCGCACCCTGGAAGGATTGCTGGCGCGGGGTGGCGCAGATGGGATCGAAGGACAAGACCTTCATCCTGTCGCAGTCGGGGCATGTGGCGGGCATCGTGAACCCGCCCACGCGGCAGAAATACGGCCACTATCTCAGCGATCACGGCTTTGACGGCACGCATCAGGACTGGAAGGACGCGGCGGCGTTCCAGCAGTCCAGCTGGTGGCCGACCTGGGGCGCATGGCTGGCCGAGCGAGCCGGTCCGATGGTGCCCGCCCGCGACCCCGGAGCGGGTCTTGATCCCGCCCCCGGCCGCTATGTCCACGAGCGCGCAGGCTGAAGCGGGGCTGGCGCACGGGACTTTCCAAGGGCTTGCGCCGACCCGCCGGATTTTCGCCGCGCCGCAGAAAAAATACTTGAAATGCTGCGGTGCAGCATTCATATTGGTGGCATGGAATGGATCGCAGCGACCCGTTCCCTCTGTCTCTCGGTCGCTGCATCACAGGAGTGAACGACATGGCAAAGACCCCCGATATGACCAAGACGATGCAGGACATGATGGCGAACTTTCCCATCGACACCAGCTCGATGCAGGACGCGATGAAGTCGCAGTCAATGATGGGCGAGAAGCTGGCCCGCGTCGCGCTGAGCGCCGCCGAGCGTTCGACCGAGATCTCGGCCCGCTGGGCCAAGGACTCGATCTCGCGCATGGGAGAGCTGGCTGCCGTCAAGCAGGACCCGTCCGAATACGCCAAGGCCATGAGCGATTTCGCCTCGGCCGCAGCCGAAATGGCCGCCGAGCACATGGCTGCCTATGCCGAAGTCGCCAAGAAGGTCCAGATGGACACCGTCGACCTGATGCTGACCGCCGGCAAGGACATGGCGTCGGATGCGCAGAAGGTGGCCGAAAAGGCCGCCCGCGACACCCAGACCGCCGTCAAGAAGGCCGCCACGGCGACCGCCGACAAGTGATCGCCTGATCACCAGAAACGACGGGGCAGGGGCGACTTCGGTCGCCCTTGTTCGCATTTGCGCGCCGGGGCTTTTTCCTTTGCGTTTTGCGGGTGCAGAATTCATCATGGCGGCCAGGATGAATTCAAGGAACCCAGGATGGCCGCATCGACTGCGCCGCTGCTGATCAAGCGTTATGCCAGCCGCCGCCTCTACAACACGCAGACCAGCGACTATGTTACGCTGGAGGATATCGCGGGCTTCATCCGCGATGGCCGCGAGGTCAAGATCATCGACCTGAAGTCGGGTGACGATCTGACCCGCCAATATCTGCTGCAGATCATCGCCGAACATGAAAGCCGGGGCGAGAGCGTCCTGCCGCTGGACGTTCTGACCGACCTGGTGCGCAGCTATACGACCAACGCGCAATCGGTCGTCCCGCAGTTCCTTGCCGCGAGCTTCGAGATGCTGCGCGAGGGACAGTCCAAGCTGATGGAGAACATGGCGGCGATGCCCAATCCGATGGCCACCATGCCGGGATTCGACGCGCTGCAGCGCCAGCAGCAGATGTTTCTCAAGGCGATGATGGGC
Source organism: Paracoccus sp. Arc7-R13 (assembly GCF_004010775.1). Lineage (NCBI taxonomy): Bacteria > Pseudomonadati > Pseudomonadota > Alphaproteobacteria > Rhodobacterales > Paracoccaceae > Paracoccus > Paracoccus sp. Arc7-R13. The sequence goes on from NZ_CP034810.1 coordinate 1,618,996, forward strand.
GGCTGGCGCGGTGGTGCCTCGGGCCCCGAACGCGAGGATGGCACGCCCGCGCCCCCTGCCGGACCCGCAACCCCCGAAGACGAGCGCGACATGGCCGAGATCCGCCGCCAGCTTGCCGAACTGCAAAAGCGCGTTTCCAAGCTGTGATCCCCTTGCACCGCGCCGTGCGTCGGGCTAGACCCGCCTCACGGAGCGATGGCCGAGTGGTCGAAGGCGCACGCCTGGAAAGTGTGTAGGCGGGAGACCGTCTCGAGGGTTCGAATCCCTCTCGCTCCGCCATATTTCTTTCGTAACCTATTGTTATTAATTGCATTTACGCACCGGGGTTGGTTTTCTTCCCCCGAAAATTCCCCCATTTGCTCTGGGAAGGCCTTAGCTTTTGACAGAACTTGGCGGAAAACGTATCACGGCTGTAGGCCTCGTTTGACTCTTGGTTCATCTAGGGTCAGGATTCATAACCAATAGATGACGAGAGCCGCGAGGGCGATGGCTGAGAGGAAGACCTTGGGGCATCGGTCATAGCGGGTCGCGACGCGCCTCCAGTCCTTGAGCCTGCCGAACATGATCTCGATGCGGTTACGCCGCTTGTATCTCCGCTTATCGTATTTGATCGCCGTCTTGCGTTTCTTCCGGCCTGGGATGCAGGCACGTATCCCCTTGTCCTGCAACGCTTCTCTGAACCAGTCAGCGTCATAGCCACGATCTCCGAGTAGCCATTTGACGTTTGGCAGGCCACTCAGCAGGGCCCGAGCGCCGATATAATCGCTGACCTGTCCAGCGGTGACGAACAGGTCGATCGGTCGCCCCTGACTGTCGCAGATGGCGTGCAGCTTGGTGTTCATACCGCCTTTGGTTCGACCGATCAGGCGACCACGCCCCCCTTTTTGGCGGCCATGCTGGTCGCCGTTCGATGGGCCTTGAGGTATGTTGCGTCGATCATCACGGTCGTTTTCTCGCCGTGTTCCGCCGCCAGCCCGGCCATCATCCGCGCGAAGATGCCCTTTTCGCTCCAACGCTTCCACCGGCTGTAGAGCGTCTTATGTGGGCCATACGCGGCGGGCGCATCGCGCCAACGCAAGCCATTGCGATTGATGAAAATAATCCCGCTCAGCACCCGTCTGTCATCAACCCGGGGCTTCCCGTGCGACCTGGGAAAGAAGGGAGCCAGGCGCGCCATCTGCGCGTCGGTCAGCCAGAAGAGATCGCTCATGTCACCGCTCCGTTTTCGGAGGCGTGAATCACGCAGCGCAACAGAAATCAATGCATCCTGACCCTAGTCGGCATCCAGCGATCGCATGAACAGCAGAGCAAGTATGGTGGCGGTCGGTCGGCTGGGACCACCCGGTAACGGTCGGAGGCCACGATCCTGTTCGCTTCCACTGGCCTGATCGGAATGACGCTCGATGATAAGGGAGGATTGAACCTGGGCCGTGACGTCGAGGCGCTGACTGCCGTCTACTGAAAAGATCAATTCCGGTCATCAACGAAAAGTACGGAAGTAAACCGTCGTCGCGCGGCCTACAGACGTCCATCACGCTGGCGACGGCATGGCTGTCGCTGCTGTCTTGCCCTTGATGTCAGTGATGACCTCGCCGATCAGCCCACGTAGCCAGCGGTGTGCGGGATCGTGCCTGTAGCGGACATGCCAAGCCATTTCCACGGGAAAGCTGCCGAGGTCGACCGGGGCGGGCAGGATCTTCAGCCGGGGATCGTGCATCAGCCGCCTGCAGATGAGCGAGGGCAAGGTGGCGCAATAGTCGGTCACCGCCACCATCTCGGCTACCGCGAAGAAATTGGTCACGGAGATCGCCACGTCGCGCTTTAGCTGGTGCTGCGACAGCGCCTGGAAGAGCCCGGCGCGCATCCGGCCAGGTGGCACGATGTTGACGTGCTTCATCGTCTCGAACTGCTCGCGCGTCATGGCATCGCCGATGTCCGGATGGTCGGCGCGGACGGCGCAGGCGAGCCCTTCGTCCATGAGGTGCTGGACGACGAGGTTGTCGGGCGGGTCGACGATGCGGCCCAGCACGAGCGCCGTCGTGCCCGACACAACGCCTGTCTCAACGAGATCGTTGCCGTAGGGCGTCAGACGGAGCTTGATGCCCGGCGCGACCTTCTCCAGGCGCGCCAGGACAGCGGGGACGATGACGAACTCGACATAGCCGTTCGGCGCGATCGTGAAGAGCCGTTCGGCGTGTGCGGGGTCGAAGGCCTGCTGACCGAGAACCGCGTCGTCGAGCTGGGCGAGTGCCTCAGCGATCAGCGGTGAGAGTTCAAGCGCGATCGGGGTCGGCTGGATGCCATAGCGCTCGCGGACGAACAGTTGATCCTGAAGCATCTGTCGTAGACGCGCCAGGGCGTTGGACAGGGCGGGCTGCGTCATACCCATGCGCTCGGCGGCCCGGGTGACGCTACGCTCCTCCATCAACGCGACGAAGATCGGTAGAAGGTTCAGATCGTAGCGCATGCAGTCATCCTGTCAGACGTATATCTGGAATTAGAAAGATAAACTTCTAAAATAAGTCAACAAGGCCCATTTCCCATCCATCGGCGACGGACGCCGCGAACATGGAGGTTCAGATGAGCAAGGGTCAGGTTCTCGTTCTTGGATCGAACGCGACGCATATCGGTCTACGTGGCGGCGGTACCGCGACGGTCGGTCAGTATCTCAACGAGACGGCAGTCCCCGCGCTGGCTCTGCTCGACGCCGGCTATAATATTGTTCTCGCTACGCCCGATGGGACCAAGCCGCATATCGACGCCGGCTCCGTTTCGGTTGATCATTTTGGCGGCGATGAGACGGCATTCCAGCGCGCCAAGGACTTCTTCGCGAGCCACCCGGCCATGAACGACGTCCGCACGCTGAAATCGGTCGTCGACGAGGGTCTGGACGGCTTCGTTGGCGTGTTCGTGCCGGGAGGTCACGCGCCCATCGTCGACCTGATGGAGGACCGCGATGTGGGCACGATCCTCCGTCACTTCCACGCGGCGGCCAAGCCGACCGCGCTCCTCTGCCACGGACCGGTGGTCGTTGTCGCCGCGCTCGACGATGCTCCGGCCTTCCGCAAGGCGCTGGAGGAAGGCGATGACGCCGGGGCGGCCGACCTGGCCCAAGACTGGATCTACGCGGGCTATCGCATGACCGTCTTTTCGGCCAACGAGGAGAAGATCGCTGAGGAGCAAGTGCTGAAGGGCGAGCTCTACTTTGACATGGAAAAGGCGCTGCGGTCGGCCGGTGGCGACGTATCGGTCACCGACGAGAACTTCGCTTCGAATGTCGTCGTCGACCGAGAGCTGATTACGGGTCAGAATCCGGCATCGGACCGGGCCATGGCCGACGCCTTGATCGAAGCCCTCGATCGCGCCGCTGCGTGAGTACCAGGATGACCGGCGGGGCGCTAAGGGTGCGCCCCGCTTCGGATATAACCAGGACAGGGTATGTTGCCATGACCGCCAACGTGAAGATCGTCGCCGTCCTAACCGCCCGTGCGGATACCGTTGACCGCCTGCGCGCTCTGCTCGACGCCATGCTAGAGCCGAGCCGTGCTGAACAGGGCAATTTGCGCTACGATCTCTGGCAGGACCAGAGCGATCCGAACCGTTTCGTGCTCGACGAGCTGTACGCGGACGCAGATGCGGTCGCCGCCCACCGTGCGACGCCCCACTTCCAGAACTACCTTTCTCAGATCGGCGATCTGGCCGAGCGCGCCGCGTTTGTCCTCAACCCCGTCTCGGCGACCTGAGGATGGTGCCAATGGGCAAGCCTGTAAAATGGGTGGGTTAGGCACGGCTTGTACAAGCGTTCAACACAGACGAGTTGCGGATGATCGGCCTGTTGGCACCTGCGCATCGCGTGGTGCCTTTTGGACCTATTTCATCCACGCGGCTAACGCTGAGGCGGAGCCGCGATCCGGCGAAAAATCAACAACTGACTTGAAGGAATACAGTCATGACCAAGGGTATCGAAGGCAAGGTCGTTCTCATCACCGGCGGCAGCACCGGCATCGGCGCAGAAACCGCGCGTCTTCTGGCGGAACGCGGCGCGAAGGTGGCCATCGCCGCGCGGCGCAAAGACAGGCTCGACGAGGTCGTCGCGGACATCGCCGCAAAGGGCGGCACGGCACGTAGCTACGCGCTCGACGTGACCGACAAGTCGGCGGTCCAGTCCGTCGTTGCCGCAATCATTGCCGACTTCGGCCGCCTCGACGTGCTGATCAACAACGCCGGGCTGATGCCGATCCGTCCGATGTCCGAGGTCAACACCGACGAGTGGGACCAGATGATCGACGTCAATCTGAAGGGTACGCTCTACGGCATCGCGGCGGCCCTTCCCGGCTTTCTCGAGCAGGGCAGCGGTCACATCATCAACTTGAGCTCGGTTGCGGGCATCAAGGTCTTCGCACCGGGCGGCACGGTCTACTCCGGCACCAAGTTCGCCGTCAGCGCGATCAGCGAGGGCTTGCGCCACGAAGTGGGTGAAAAGGTCCGCGTCACGTCAATCGAGCCTGGAGCCGTCGAAAGCAATTTGAAGTTCACGACGTCCGGCACGGCTGCCGAGACTGTGCTCGACTTCTACAAGCAGGCCATCCCGGCGGCATCGGTGGCGCGTGCTATCGCGTTCGCTGTCGAACAACCTGATGACGTCGACGTCAATGCGATCGTCATCCGACCGACCGCGCAGGAGTTCTGATCCCAACGAGGAGGCGGGGCCGCGTGTGCTCCGCCTCCTGGGGAACGTACCGGCCCGCTCGCGCGTTGCCCTGCCAAATTATATCTTTCCGTTTAACTTGAGGAGTCGATGATGCCCAAACTTGCGCTGTATGTGCCACTGAAGGCCAAGCCCGGAAAAGAGAGCGATGTCGCAGATTTCCTGACCTCGGCATTGCCGCTCGTTCAAGCTGAGGAGGGCACTCTGACCTGGTATGCGATCGAGGAAGGTCCCGGTGCGTACGCGATCTTCGATACGTTCGATACAGAGGAGGATCGGCAGGCCCATCTTGACGGCAAGGTAGCCGCCGCACTGATGGACAAGGCAGAAGAACTGTTTTCTGAGCCGCCGCAGATTCACAAGTTCACCCTGCTGGCCGCGAAATAGCGGGCGGCCCGCACCCTAGTTGTTCAGACCACCACGGAAGTGTTGTAAGAACAGCGGCGGCGTTCCAGTCTCCGCACCAAAGCGCCGGTACCCATAACGCACACCATCGGCTTCGACATACTGCGTCGGTGTAGTGATATGGGTATTGGTCATCTCGTCCTCACATTATCTATGGATGTCTGATCAGGGACGGCAGCAAGGCCGTCCCTTGGCGGTGCGATCTCAGCCGTCGAGCGTCGGATAGTCGATGTAGCCTTTTGCGCCGCCGCCATAGAGCGTTGTCTCATCGATCTGGTTCAGTTCCGCCCCGGTCTTTAATCGCTCGACCAGATCGGGATTCGCAATGAACGGCCTGCCAAAGGCAATGAGATCGGCCTTGCCAGCCGCCAGATGCTGGTTCGCGAGGTTAAGGTCGTAACCATTGTTGGCGATGTAGGTGTTCTTGAAGCGGCTCCGCAGCGCCGCGTAGTCGAACGGTGCGGCATCGCGCGGGCCGCCGGTCTCGCCTTCCACCACGTGGATGTAGACGATCCCGAGGCCATTCAGCTTCTCGGCGACATAGTTGAACTGCTCTTGTTCTTCGCCAGTAACCACGGCCCCGCTGGCGGGCGATACAGGCGACAGCCGAACGCCGGTGCGATCCGCGCCGATCTCCTTCGCTACGGCCGCCACGACCTCAAGCAGCAGACGGGCGCGGTTTTCGACCGATCCGCCATAGGCATCGGTGCGGACGTTGGAGGAACTGCGCAGGAACTGGTCGAGCAGATAGCCATTGGCGCCATGAACTTCGACACCGTCGAACCCGGCCTCAATGGCATTGGCTGCCGTCTTGCGGAAATCCTCGACGATGTCGGCAATTTCGGCTGTCTCCAGAGCCCGCGGCTCGGACACATCGGCAAAGCCGTCGTTCACGAAGGTCTTGGTTTCGGCCCGGATCGCCGATGGTGCAACCGGTGCTTCACCTCCATGCAGATCGACATGGCTGACGCGGCCGACGTGCCAAAGCTGCACGAAAATGCGCCCGCCCTTCGCATGGACCGCATCGGTCACCTTGCGCCATGCAGCGATCTGTTCGGGCGTATAAAGGCCTGGCGTGTTCTGATAACCCTGCGCCTGTTTGGAAATCTGTGTCGCCTCGGTGATCACGAGGCCTGCGCTGGCACGCTGCGAGTAGTATTCCGCTGCGAACTCACTCGGAACTAGGCCCTCGCCGGCGCGGTTGCGTGTGAGCGGCGCGAGCACCACGCGGTTGGAGAGAGTGATCCCGCCTAGCGTGTAGGTGTCAAAAACTGTCTTATCGGTCATTGGTGCAACTGCCTGCCCTAGAGATTGAGTATTTAATGATGATGATCATCATTAAATTTGATGACGGCATTCCGAAATGTCAAAGGGCTGTCGCAGTTGTTGATTGTTGACCTGCCACTGATCCTTCATCCAGCCGCGACCGGAGCTCGCTTGGTGTTTACGCCTATGGGCGCAGGTTGAGCAATCGCCCGACGCGCGGAGCTTTCATCTCGGGCAGCGGGTCGGGCGATTGCGGTGGTCAGGGTCCGTGCGTAGTCGGCCGGTGTTTTGTAATCCAAGACCGAATGGGGGCGTTCGGTGTTGTAGTCTGCGGCCCAAGCCGCGATCACTACGCGCGCGTGTGTGCCAGGTTGCGGAACATGGTGTCATTGAGCAGTTCATCGCGCATCCGCCTGTTGAAGCTCTCGATAAACCCAATCTGCATAGGCTTTCCCGGTGCGATGTAGTGCCATTCGATCTTGTACTCGGAACACCACCGCAGGGTGGCGTTCGAGGTCAATTCGGTGCCGTTGTCTGAGACAATCATTCCAGGCTTCCCTCGACGCTCGATCAGGGCCGATAGCTCTCGTGCGACGCGCCGTTCGGATATCGAAGTGTCCGGGATCGCCGCGAGGCATTCCCGGGTGACATCGTCTACCACGTTGAGCACCCGGAACCGCTGGCCGTTGGCGAACTGGTCATGGACGAAATTCAGCGACCAGCGCGCATTGGGTCCCGTCTCGACAAGGAGCGGCGCCCGCGTCCCGACAGCCTTGCGCCGGGCCTTCCGTTTGCGCACCGTCAGCCCCTCTTCGCGGTAGAGCCGGTAGATCCGGTTGATACCGGACGGCTCGCCCTCGCGGCGCAACAACACGAAGAGGCGCCGATAGCCGAACCGCCGGCGCTTGTTGGCCAGATCTCGTAACCGACCGCGCAGAACCGTGTCCGGGGCATGCTGAGATCGATAGCGGATCATCGTTCGATCCGCGTCGACGATATGGCAGGCCCGCCGCTCCGACAGGCCATGCTCAGCCCGAAGATATGCGACGACTTCACGCTTCACTGCGGGCCATACCACTAATGGGATGGCCCGCCCCGCGCCCCGGCGTAGCATCGGGGTGTCACCTGACCATGAGGAGAGAAAGGATGCGAACCAAACCTGTCCCTGAGACTGCCGCCTTTGGCATTGATATCGGTAAGACGGTGTTCCATGTCGTTGCGCTGGATGCCTCCGGCGCAACGATCCAACGCGCAAAGTTCTCGCGTGATACGCTGATGGCGTTCTTCGAAGCGGCGCCGAAGGTGCTGATCAGCATGGAGGCCTGCCCCGGATCGCAATGGCTGGCGCGGCGGCTTGTCGCGATGGGTCATGATGCCCGGATTATTCCGGCGCGCTTCGTGAAGCCCTATGTCAAGTCCAACAAGACCGACACCGTAGATGCGGCGGCGATCGCCGAAGCTGTGACGCGGTCGACCATGCGATTTGTCGAAGTGCGGACGCCCGAGCAGGTCGATCTTCAGGCGCTCCACCGCATTCGCCACCGGCTGGTGGGACATAGAACGGCGCTGATGAACCAAGCGCGCGCTTTATGCCTTGAATACGGGCTGGCGATGCGTGTCGGCGCCGGCGGTTTCCATGCCGACATCCGCAGGCATCTGGCCAATGCGGGGAACGATCTGACACCTGCCATGCGGGCGCTGCTCGATGATCTTGCCTATACCGAAGGGCGCATCAAAGCCGTGAATGCCAAGGTCGACGCCTATGCCCGCGAACATGAGGCGGTCTGCCGTCTTGTCGCCATTCCGGGCATCGAGCCATTGGGTGCAACCGCAATTATCGCAGCCGCCGGAGACGACAGGCGATTCCGCAAGGCGCGTGATCTGGCCGCCTGGCTGGGGTTGGTGCCAGCAGAGCATTCGACCGGGGGCAAACAGACTCCTCTGGGTATTAGCAAGCGGGGCAATCGTTACGTGCGGCGGCTGATCATTCACGGCGCGAGATCGTGCTTTTTGCATCGCAACCGTGCAAGCCACGCTCTGGGCGGCTGGCTCTCGGCTCTGGAAGCGCGAACGCACCGCAACAAGGCCGTCGTCGCCCTGGCAAACAAGCTGACCCGGATCGTCTGGGCCATCCCGACCAGACCCGGCACCGTCTATCTGCAGTCGAGCGGCGCAGCCGCGCGCTGACCTCTTCGCCGCAGAACCGATTGCAGGGGATGTGATGTCCAAACGGTTGATCGACCACAGGTAAGCCACGCGCAAAAAAACGGGACTTTATCCCGCGCCACTAATCTGGAACCCGAGGGGCGGATCTCGTCAAGGCCTTGTCGCCAAAAGCGGCTGACTGATCAGAGGCCGGATACATTTACGCAAGCCGGACGGTCAGAGCGAAAACCTTGCAATAGTGGGGCAGACCATACATTTTTTAGGGGGCTATATACCTAACTAGCCGCTTTCCGGCTAGTTAAGTATATAGCCCCCCTTTTATATTGGCGCGCAGGGCAGCCGTGCGGCCCATGCCGCGCGCTGCGCACGTCTGCAGGAGGGCGCCTCCATGGACCAAATCGCACGAGTCTACGGGCCAATGGGCCGATCCCCGCATCTCGTAACCCGAAAGCCTTGGCTATGTCGGGGTTATGGCAAAGATAATGGTCGCTTTCGCGCCGGCCGCTCCGCCTCAATGCCCCTCGAATTTTGATGGATGGTCGAAATCCGCCAGTCGATCGGCTGGAACATAGAGTTGGGCGGGCCGGGGCAGCTCCCTTACTCGGCCGACCGCAGGCGGTCACGATCGCGATTCAGGTCGTAGTGCACGCAGCCCTGCTCAGCGCGGACGTCCGCGAGCATCCCAGTGAGGGCGGCCTGCGGGACCGCCCCCGGGTATAGCCACCAGCGTCGCGACCAGGTGAATAATTCCGGACATCAGAACCCTTCCAGCACGATCTTGCCGCGTGCAGTGTTCGTTTCGATCAGGGCATGGGCCTTCTTCAGGGTCTCGGCATTGATCGGCGACAGCGTTTCGGTCAGCGTGGTGCGGATGCGCCCGGCATCGACCAGTCTCGCCACCTCGTTCAGCAGCTTGCCCTGCTCGCCGATGTCCGGCGTGCCGAAGATCGAGCGGGTGAACATCAGTTCCCAATGCACCGAGGCAGCCTTGCGCTTGAAGCCCAGCACGTCCAACGTTTCGGGGTCGTCGATCAGGCCAAAGCGACCTTGCGGCGCGATCAGGGTCTGAATGCCCTTCAAATGCCGGTCGCTCTGGTTGGTGGAAAACACGAAGCCCGGCGACCCGATGCCCAGGGCCTCGACCTGCGCCGCCAGATCACCGTGGTGATCAATAACGTGGTGCGCCCCGAGGTCACGCACCCAGCCTTGTGTTTTCGGACGCGAGGCGGTGGCAATCACCGTCAGGTCGGTCAGCGCGCGGACAAGCTGGATGGCGATGGATCCGACGCCGCCTGCGCCGCCGATGATCAGGATGGCATTGGCCGCGCCCGGAACGGGGCGGCGGATGTCCAGCCGGTCGAACAGCATCTCCCACGCGGTGATGGCCGTCAGCGGCAGGGCGGCGGCCTCGGCATTGGTCAGCGACTTGGGCTTGTGTCCGGTGATCCTGGCATCGACGAGATGGAACTGACTGTTCGCGCCGGGGCGTGTAATGGATCCGGCATAGAAAACCTCGTCGCCGACGGCGAAGCCTTGGGTCTCGGGCCCGACCTCGGCCACCCGGCCGACCGCATCCCAGCCAAGCACCTTCCAGTCGCCCTCGGTCGGGGTGGCGCTTTTGCGCACCTTTGTGTCCACCGGGTTGACCGACACCGCCGCCACCTCGACCAGCAGGTCATGGCCGGTCGCGATCGGACGCGGCAGCTCGATGTCCTGCAGCGCATTCGGGTGGTCGATGGGTCCGGGTATCTTGTAGCCGATGGCCTTCATGAGATCGCTCCACTGTTTCGTTTGCGTCAAGGCGAAACTGGTCTTACTTTTGGGTTTCGACAATACGCACAAACAATGCATATAGTGTCGAAAAGGATACTGTCATGGTCAAGGCCCGCCATTCCCGCTTCGATTGCACGCCCGGCTGTTCGGTCGAGGCGGCAATCGGGCTGATCGACGGCAAGTGGAAGTCGATCATCCTGTGGCACCTGCTGTCCGGCACACTGCGCTTTAACGAGATCCGCCGCCACATGCAGAACTGCACGCCGCGCATGCTGACCAACCAGTTGCGCGAGATGGAGGAGGATGGGCTGATCACCCGCAAGGTTTACGCCCAGGTACCGCCCAAGGTAGAGTATTCATTGTCCGATCTGGGGCGCACGATGGAGCCGATCCTGCGTGCCCTGAAGACTTGGGGCGACGAAAACATCGGCCTTTACGGCAAGCCGGTTGGACACGATCCACGCGACACGACCTGACCCTCAGCCCTTGCGCAGATGTCCGGTCGGCAGGGCCGTGGTGTATTTCACCTGATCCAGGGCGAAGCTTGACCGGATGTTGGCCACGCCCGGGATCTGGGTCAGGACGTTCATCACCAGATCCTGATAGCGCAGCAGATCCTCGACTACCACGCGCAGCATGAAATCTTCGGAACCGGTCATCAGGTAGCATTCCATCACCTCGGGCCGGTCCTTGATGGCGTCGGTGAACGTCCCGAGCGAGGCTTTGTCCTGACGTGCCAGCGTGACATGGACAAACACGTTGACCAGCAGGCCCAGCTTGACTGGATCGACCAAGGCGACCGAGCCGCGGATCACCCCGCGCTCACGCATGTCGGCCACGCGCCGCCAGCAGGGCGAAGCCGATAGGTTCACGCGTTCGGCCAGTTCAGCGTTGCTGAGTTCGGCATCCTGCTGCAGCGAATCAAGGATTCGCAAACTGGCCGTGTCCAGTTCGGGCTCTTCTGGGGTCATGTTTTCCTCCAACAGCCAAGACCTAGGTAGAGTTTTCCTATTACATCTTCAGCTTGGGTCCGAATAGGTCGGATTGCCCGTCGCATCGGTGTCACAATGGCCTCATATCCCATCTGTCAAGGCTGTCCATGTCCTGCGCTGCCCCCGCCGCCACCTCGCACCCTTGCCGGACCGGAAACAGCCGGTTGTGGTTGTCGCTGATGGTGCTGCTGTGGGGTTTCAGCTGGCCTGCGACGCAGATGGCGCTGACCGCGGTGCCGCCCTTATGGCTTGCGACCTTCCGCTTCGGGTCGGCCGCCGTCTGCCTGTTCGCGTTTTTGGCGCTGCGCGGCGGAGTCACCATGCCGAAACGCGGCGACATGCCCATCGTTCTCAGCACCGGCCTGCTGCAGATGATGACCTTCACGGGCTTGGGTATGATTGCTATGACCCGAACCGATACCAGCCATTCGGTGCTGCTGGCCTATACCACACCGCTGTGGACCGTCGCGCTTGCCTGGCTTGTCTTTCGCGCGCGGCCAGCCCGGGCGCAGGTCGCGGCGCTGCTGACAGGCCTGGCCGGGGTCGCCTTGATCTGCTCTCCCCTCGAAACCGACTGGAGCGCGCCGGGCGCCTTCATGGGGGCGGGCTTTCTGATGATCGCGGCACTGGCTTGGTCAGCAGTGATCCTGCACGTCCGGCTCCATCGCTGGATTTCGACGCCCTTGACGCTAGCGCCGTGGCAGATGCTGCTGGCAACTGTGCCGCTTGCCGGCCTTGCGCTGGCGTTCGAGGGCCTGCCCCACGGCATCCGCTGGAGCGTGCATCTTGTCGAGCTTCTGGTCTTCATCGGACCTGTCGCTACTTCAGCCTGCTTTGTGATCTCGGCAGAGCACGGGCGCCGGATCTCGACCTTTGCCATGTCGAACTTCACACTTGGCGTGCCGCTGATTGGCATCGCGGCATCGGTTGTAATCCTGTCCAACCGGCTGTCGCCCGTCTTTCTGGCAGGGCTTGCCCTGGTCCTTGCAGGGATGGTGGCGGCCACAAGCGCGCAACGGAAAAACTGACACAAAAGCATTGGGGGGAACGATGATTATCGAAGCCGGACATCTGAAGACCGTCGAGCAACAGCTGCTGTGGCTGTCACACTGGATGGTCCATCATGCCAACCATATCCGGCCCAAGGTGGATGGCATAAAGACCGGCGGGCACCAGGCGTCGTCCGCGTCGATGGTGTCGATCATGACGGCGCTCTACTTCTCGGCCTTGCGCCCCGAGGATCGGGTGGCCGTGAAACCGCATGCTTCGCCGGTCTTCCATGCCATGCAGTATCTGATGGGCCGGCAGACCCGCGCGCGGATGGAAGCGTTCCGCGGCTTGGGCGGCGTGCAAAGCTATCCTAGCAGGACCAAGGACACCGACGATGTGGATTTCTCGACCGGCTCGGTCGGTCTGGGCGTGGCGATCACCAGCTTTGCGTCGCTGGTGCAGGATTTCGTGGCGGCCAAGCCGTGGGCTGCGGGCCTGCCAATGGGTCGGATGGTGGCGCTTGCCGGCGATGCCGAACTGGACGAGGGCAACATCTACGAGGCCCTGCAGGAGGGTTGGAAGAACGATCTGCGCAATTGCTGGTGGATCATCGACTATAACCGTCAGTCGCTGGACGGGATCGTGCGCGAGGGTCTGTTCGGCCGCGTCGAGAAGATCTTCGAGGCCTTTGGCTGGAATGTGATCCGCATCAAGTACGGCGTGTTGCAGCGCGTGGCCTTTGATGAACCGGGCGGCCATTGCTTGCGCGAATGGATTGATGCCTGTCCGAATGCCCAGTATTCGGCGCTGACCTATCAAGGCGGCGCGGTTTGGCGCAAACGGCTGATGGATGATCTGGGCGATCAGGGCGAGGTGTCCGCGCTGATCGAACGCCGCTCGGACCCAGAGCTTGCAGCGTTGATGGAGAACTTGGGCGGCAACTGCGTGGAAACCATGGCGCAGACCTTTGCGGGAGTGACACATGACCGCCCAACCTGTTTTATCGCCTATACGATTAAGGGTTGGTGCACGCCCATTGCCGGGCACAAGGACAACCATGGCGGCCTGATGACCAAGGCGCAGATGGAGGAATGGCGGCGGCACATGGGCGTGGCGGAAGGGCACGAATGGGACCCCTTTGCGGGCGTGGTGGACAGGGAAGCGTTTCAGGACTTCCTGTCGCGCGTGCCCTTCTTTGCCGGCGGGACGCGGCGACACGGCGATGCGCGGCTGGCGATACCAGACCTTTCGCCCGTGGCGGATCGGGAGATCTCCACACAGGCAGCCTTTGGCAAGATCCTCGACCAGTTGGCCAAGGGGGATAGCGCCTTGGCCGAACGGATCATCACCACCTCGCCCGATGTGACCGGAACCACATCGCTGGGTCCTTGGGTCAACCGCCGCAAGCTGTTCTCACGGCAGGCGCGAGCCGATGCGTTCATCGAACACCGTATCCCCTCGACCGCAAGATGGGAGTTTGCGCCCGAGGGCCAGCATCTTGAACTGGGCATTGCCGAGATGAACCTGTTCCTGCTGCTGGGCGCCGCCGGCCTGTCGCACAGCCTGTTCGGCAAGCGGCTGATCCCCATCGGAACGCTATACGACCCCTTCGTTCATCGGGGGCTGGATGCGCTGAACTATGCCTGCTACCAGGATGCGCGCTTCATCGTCGTCGGGACGCCCTCGGGCGTGACCCTGGCGCCGGAAGGGGGCGCGCACCAGTCCATCGGCACGCCGTTGACCGGAATGGCGCAGGATGGGCTCGCCAGCTTCGAGCCGGCCTTCGCCGACGAGCTTGCCGTCATCATGGAATGGGCCTTCGACTATCTACAGCGCGACGGTGACGGCGCTTTCGATGAACGCACCTGGCTTCGCGACGAAACAGGTGGATCGGTTTATCTGCGCCTGACCACCAAGCCTTTGGAACAGCCCGGAACCCGCGTCGATCAGGCCTTCCGCCAGGGTGCAATCGACGGCGCCTACTGGCTGCGCAAACCAGGCCCCAACTGCGAGATCGTGATCGCCTATCAAGGCGCCGTGGCCGACCAAGCGATCGCGGCGGCAGGGCTGATCGGCACCACGCGCCGCGACATCGGCGTGCTGGCGGTTACTTCGGCCGACCGCTTGAACGCCGGGTGGATCGCGGCACAGCGCGAACGCGCACGCGGGAACAGCCAAGCCATCAGCCATGTCGAGAGATTGTTGGGCGATCTGCCGCGCCAATGCCGCTTAATCACAGTCATTGACGGGCATCCCGCTACGCTGGCCTGGCTGGGTTCGGTCGCAGGCCATGCTACCATTCCACACGGTGTCGAGCATTTCGGACAGACCGGCACCATCGGCGATCTTTATCGGCATTTTGAGATAGACCGCGACGCTCTCGTCGCCTCGGCCAACGGACTGACGTCTGGGCCGCGCATCCACGGCGCCCGTACTCATGATGGGTGCGGACGCTGAGGATCAAGAGCTTAGCGACGGGGGTCGCGTCGGTCTGGAAATCGTGCATTCCCTTGAACCACTTCAAGTCGGCAAACGTGACTTTGACAGACATCGGTATGGCCCTCCCTACGCAAAACGACATGACCTTCCGTCTTGTCGCAGCGGGTTCTATCCTGAAAAGAACGAACAGGTACGGCTGGCCATTTTCTGAATCGCGTCGGCTAATAAGAACCGACCGGGATCGCCAACGAACGATTGAGTTTATACAGATTGGTTGCTCCGGTTTTATCAAGAGCGATTTCGACCTTTGTCCAGAACGTCGAGGCCTGGTCGGCTGCAATACATTCCTTGGTTCTGCCGCCAGCAAAGGTAAGGGACACCTCCGCCTCGGCGGCTGTCAGCATGAAGAAGTGGCACAAACGCTGTGTGACCGGCAGGCAAGGTTTCCCCGTCGTGTCGATCCGTCGAGGTGCTGAGTGTCGTCGTGCGGATCTGTTCCGCATTGCAACGCGCGGCGCCAGTTCTGCGGCTCGCCACTTTGAAATCTTTCGTAGGAGCGCCTGATAGGGGATAGGTCAGCGTACAATCAGGCTCTCCGAATATGAACGCCAGGACGCCGCCAAGCGGCAGCTATGCCGACCAAGCAGCCGGTTAACCCAAGTGGTAAATGAGGTTTGAATCTTGAACGATTTCGATCCTTGGAGCGTCGTTGAGGTCAATTGACAAGAGAGGCACCCTTTCGCATTCTTACGTCCTCACCAGGGGTGTCCCGACAAGGGGCTGAGATACGGCTGGGCCGCAAGGCAGCGCTGTGACCCTACGAACCTGATCCAGTTCATACTGGCGTAGGGACGGTGCGGATGCCTTTCCGGTCGCATGCGACCAGTGGGGCATTCTATTCCCTCCCGTCGGTGCTGGGTCTTCAATGCTGCGACGCGAGGAGCCTCGACATGACATCTAAAGAAACCCCGACGGTTACCACCGGACCACTGCCCGCCTCTGTCAAGGTGTTCAGGCCGGGCGTGCTGCACCCCGACATCCGTGTGCCCATGCGCGAGATCGCCTTGCATCCAAGCGCGGGCGAGCCGCCGGTGACGGTCTATGACTCCTCAGGTCCCTATACCGATCCGGCCGCCGAAATCGCGATCGAACGCGGCCTTCCGCGCCTGTGAAGCCCGAGGACAACGGTTTTGCCTCAGGCGACCGGCTAACACCCGAGTTTCCCATCCGCCACCGCCCCTTGCGGGCGCGGAACGGGAAAGCGGTCACCCAGCTTGCCTATGCGCGCGCGGGCATCGTCACGCCCGAGATGGAATTCATCGCGATCCGCGAGAATTTGGGCCGCACGGCGATCCGCGAAAGGATAGTACGCGACGGCGAAAGCCTCGGCGCCGCCATCCCTGATTTCGTCACCCCCGAATTCGTCCGCGACGAAGTGGCGCGCGGGCGGGCGGTCATTCCGTCCAACATCAACCATCCCGAAGCCGAACCGATGATCATCGGTCGCAATTTTCTGGTCAAGATCAACGCCAATATCGGCAACTCCGCTGTGACCTCCTCGATGGCCGAAGAGGTCGAGAAGATGGTCTGGGCGACCCGCTGGGGCGCGGATACGGTGATGGACCTGTCCACGGGCCGCAACATCCACAACATCCGCGAATGGATCATCCGCAATTCGCCTGTGCCCATCGGCACCGTGCCGCTCTACCAGGCGTTGGAAAAGGTCGGCGGCATCGCCGAAGACCTGACATGGGAGATCTTCCGCGACACGCTGATCGAGCAGGCCGAGCAGGGGGTGGACTACTTCACCATCCATGCGGGGGTGCGTCTGCACATGATCCCGCTTACGGTGGATCGCGTCACGGGGATTGTCAGCCGGGGAGGCTCAATCATGGCAAAATGGTGCCTGCATCACCACCGCGAGAGCTTCCTCTACGAGCGCTTCGAGGAGATCTGCGACATCATGCGCGCCTATGACGTCAGCTTCAGCCTTGGCGACGGGCTTCGCCCCGGCTCCATTGCGGACGCAAACGATACAGCGCAATTCGCCGAACTGGAGACCTTGGGCGAGCTTACCAGGATCGCTTGGGCCAAGGACTGCCAGGTCATCATCGAAGGCCCCGGCCATGTGCCGATGCACAAGATCAAGGAGAACATGGACAAGCAGCTTGCCGTCTGCGGCGAGGCGCCGTTCTACACCCTCGGGCCGCTGACGACCGACATCGCGCCGGGCTATGATCACATCACCTCGGGCATCGGCGCGGCGATGATCGGCTGGTTCGGCACAGCGATGCTCTGCTATGTCACGCCCAAAGAGCATCTGGGTCTGCCCGACCGGGATGACGTAAAGACAGGCGTCATCACCTATAAGATCGCTGCCCATGCCGCCGACCTGGCCAAGGGGCAATTGGCGGCAAAGCTTCGCGACGACGCCCTGTCTCGCGCTCGGTTCGAGTTTCGGTGGGAGGACCAGTTCAATCTGTCACTGGACCCTGAGACGGCGCGCGCCTTCCACGACGAAACCCTGCCGAAAGAGGCGCATAAGGTCGCACATTTCTGTTCGATGTGTGGGCCGAAATTCTGTTCGATGCGAATTTCCCACGACATCCGTGCCGAGGCGCAGAAAGAGGGCATGGCCGCCATGGCGCAGAAATACCGCGAGGGCGGCGACCTATACATGCGAGTGGTTGAGGAAACCTGAGCCGACATGACCCTCATGCGGTTTCGCATGTGTGCGGGACCGCATGGCTCATTTGATAATGCATTCATCATAGGCCCAAACTCGCTAACGGCGACTTGGAGATGAACGCCCGTGTCAGCCGTCATCTGGGCGCCGCGCGTCAGAACCTTCTCGACACGCTCGATCGCCAGGCCATGCAGCCGCTGCCTCCGGAGCGTTTCGTCCATGCCGACTGGCGCCGCGCCACGGTTAGTGCCGTCTATCATGTCCGACTGGAAGGCCACCATTACTCGGTGCCACACGACCTGATCCGCCAGCAGCTCTGGGCACGGATGACGGCGGGCACCGTCGAGATCTTCCGCGCCGGCAAGCGTGTGGCCTGCCACAGGCGCACTTCCCCCGGCGACACCGGCGTGAGCTGCTGCCGGTTTCGTGGACACGAAGATAAGATCGTGACCAAGGAACTGGAGAGTGGATATGACGAAACGAAAGTTCAGCCGTGAGCTCAAGTCAGCGGCCGTGAAGCTGGTAACCGATCGGGGCGTAGCGGTGTCGCAGGCCGCACGCGACCTCGACCTATCCGAGAGTGTGCTGCGCCGCTGGATGAGGGAGCTGAGTGCAGCCCCGGCTGCTGCCTTTCCCGGAAACGTACAAATGCGTGCCGACCTAGCGGAGATCGCAGCCCTGAAGAAAGAGGTCGTCCGGCTCCGGGCGGAGCGCGACATCCTCAAGAAGGCGACGGCTTTTTTCGCGCGCGAGGCGACATGAGATTCGCCTGCATTGCCAAGCACCGGCACATTTGGCCAGTCTAAGTTGGCTCTACGAGGCGCTGGAGGTTTCGCGCTCCGGCTTCCACGCCTGGCTCAACCGCCCGACCAGCACCCGCGAGATCCATGATGCCAAGTTGGTCATGGCGATCGAGACGAGCTTCAAAGCCAGTGATCGAACCTATGGCGCGCGGCGCGTGTGGCACGATGTTCTGGAAGAAGGACTGGCCTGCGGCTTGCACAGGACCCTGCGACTGATGCGCTGCAACGCCTTCTGGGCTCGGCCTCGGCGCACAGGCTAGTCCAAGGACGATGGTGAACGCTCAATCATTGCCGACATCGAGCCGGTGAACGCCACTGGTTCGAGTGAACCGGCGAGGCCTGGACCGGGATTTCCAGGCAGATCGGCCAAACCAAAAGTGGCTGGCCGATTTCACATACATCTGGACTGCCGAGGGCTGGCTGTATGTCGCGCCTCGCCATGGTCACTCGGACCAGTGGCGTTCCTACGGCTCGATTCTGGACCTGTTTTCCCGCCGCGCGGTCGGTTGGTCCATGAAGGCAGATCGCGATGCGTCACTGGTCATGGATGCTCTGATGATGCGGTCTGGCGCCGAAGAAAAGCTGACGCTCTCCTTCATCATTCTGACCAGGGATCCCAAGACCGACCCCAAGCCTAGTCGCCGGAAAAGCGTTACCGCAATGACTGCTGCGGCTAGCAGCACGACCACGGCTGCGAAGTCGGGCGCACCATACGCGGCGGTGTCATGTACTGCATCCACAACCTGACTGCCCATCTGCTTCTCCTATCGAGGCTTGTCCATCTTATGATGTAAATCCGTTCAGAGGCGAGCCCCAGTGCAGTACAGCGCCAGCATGTCTTACTTAGGCTCCAGACCCATTGATTTCAGGCGTTTGGCATGATTCAGGCTCCGCAGGGAGACCTTATCGATGAGCAATCTTTACTTGCTGAGCGATGCCCAGATGGAATGCCTGAAGCCGTTCTTTCCCAAGAGTCATGGCAAGCCCCGCGTCGATGATCGCCGCGTTCTCAGCGGCATAATCTTCATCAACCGCAATGGGTTGCGGTGGTGTGATGTGCCGAAGGAATACGGGCCCGCCCGCGCGCCGATCTTTCTGCTGGTGCCACAGGTCAGGCTGCCGAAGCGTCTGGACCTCGCGCGGGATGCTGAGCGGGGGCGCGATGCGGTGCCGGGGCTGATCGTGGCGAACTGGGGGGACGGACGGAGGGAGTGATATCCGTGAAGCGGGACGCAGTTGCCGTCGACTGAAGGGTTACGTCAATACCACGACCTTGCCGAACGGCTGCCCGCTTTCCAGATATGCGTGGGCATCGGCAATCTCATCGAGCGTGAAGCTGCGATCGATCCGGGGGGCGATGATTCCTGCCGCAATACCGTCGGAAAGGAAGCCTTGCGCCCGGGACAGCGCGGCGGGGTCATCCGTGACTTTGGTGTAATAATAGCCGCGCAGGGACAGGTTCTTGCGCAGCGCCAGCTTCAGCGGGAATGGGGTCGGCTCATTGCTGAGCGCGCCGTGAATGACGATGGTGCCGCGCGGGCGCATGGCCTCGGCAATATCGGCGACCTGCGGCCCGCCAACCGCGTCGAATGCCGCGTCGATCCCATCCTGGGCCGCCGCCTCTAGTCCCTGAGCCAGATCCTCGCTCTCCATGGCGATCACCGCATCGGCCCCTGCCTCGAGGATGGGCCGGCGCAGGTTCTCGGTTAGCACGGTGCAGATCGGGATCGCCCCAGCCATGCGGGCAATCTGGATCGCGGCCAGCCCCACGGTGCTGTTCGCCGCCGTGATCAGCACCCGTTGCCCTTCACGCAGGCGGCAGACCTCGATCAATGCGCCATAGGGTGTTCCATAGGACATCCACAGCGCGGCGGTCTGAACATCATTCAGGCCTTCCGGGGCCGGCAGAACCCGCGTGGCGGGGACATTGACCCAGTCTCCACAGGTGCCATGCGCCCCAAGCGGCGCACCCGGCACGACACTGACCCGCTGACCGACCTGAAACCCTTGGACTCCGGCGCCAAGCGCCGTGACCCGCCCCACAGCCTCGAAGCCGAGGCGAGACGGGAGCACCGGCTTCTCGATATAGGTGTTCCGGCGAAACATGACATCCGCCCGGTTCAACCCGATGGCGTGCACCTGAATGCCGACCTCGTCAGGAGCCGGAGGCTCTGCCGGAAGCTGGTCGATGCGCAACACCTCTGGCCCGCCGATCTCATGAACTCGCACGACACGATTACCGTCTTTCCCAATATCCATGGCTCTCCCTCTGCCGCCGTTGTTCCAGCAGTCTAACTGCTGTTGTGGGCTATGTGAGCGAGGAAAAGCACGTGCCAGGCAGTTGAGCGGCGGCAATGTCGCTCCTTATCTGAAGCATCTCACGCTCCCTATACCAGCCTGGATCGAATGACGGCTCTGGGCTCGAACCTACATTGAGCTTGGGAATACCCAATGCCCTCCACTCGTTAAACCATCCTCGCCGCGTTGCACACGCGGCTGTCGGCGCTGCCCGCCACCGCGCAGCGCGGTGAGGTACTGCCGGAACGTGTGCTAGCAGCCGGGCTGCTGATCCTGCGTGACGGCGAGCCGGAAGTGACGCTGTCGCCGCTCACCTATCACTACCAGCACCGCGCCGAGATCAAGGCCGTGGTGCAGGGCGCGATCCGGGACGCTGCGTTTGACACGCTCTGCGCCAGCATTGGCACGGCGCTCGCCGCCGACCGCCCGCTCGGCGGTCTCTGCGACTGGGTGGAAGCGGAAGCCCCGCAGCCGGTTAATCTGCCGGTGGACGGCGCGGCCAGCTTGGCGATCGAGACCGCCATGCCCGAGGTGCCGCGCTATGCGATCTATTCCGGCGTGGTGCTGGACCAGCTCAGCTGGCAAATGCAGCGTTCGGGCTTGCTCACCGCCACCGCGCGGCTGGTCGCTCAGGGCGAGACGGTGGCAACGACCAGCGGCGCGGGAACACCGTCGGAACTGGACCTGATCCGCTTCGGGCATTTCAACGGCGCGATCAAAAGGAACGGCACGGCGCTCGGCAACGTAATCTCGACCGAGATCACCTACGCCAACAATCTCGACCGCATCGAGACCGTCCGCGCCGACGGCATGATCGACGGCGCCGATCCCTCGATTGCCGCGCTGACCGGCCGGACGGAGGTGCGTTTCGCCGATACGACGCTGGTGACGCAGGAGATCAACGGCACGCCCTGCGAGCTGGAGTTCTCCTGGACGCTCGTCTCGGGCGAAGGCCTGACCGTCACCGTCCATACCGTCTATCTGCCGCGCCCGGGCATCGAGATCGGCGGCCCACAGGGCATCCAGGCCAGCTTCGACTGGCAGGCCGCCCGCGACGCCACGCTCGGTCGGATGTGCATCCCGGCAACGAGACGCAGACGTCGGACCCGTTCATCGCCGCCAGGATGGGCGCGGCCAGCACCCCCGCCTATCGCGGCACGGCCTATGCGGTTTTCGAGGAACTGCCGCTCTCGACCTACGGCAACCGCCTGCCGCAGCTGTCCTTCGAGGTCTTCCGGCCGCTCGCCGATCCCGACACCGCCGAGGGACTGACGCAGGCCGTCACCCTGATCCCCGCCTCGGGCGAGTTCCCCTACTGGACGTCGGGCGGGGCAGCCTTCTTCTGTCCGGCGGCACGCCCCGAGGCGTAGAACCACGGATCCGCCTTGAACTTCGTCCGGCATTTCTCCGAACAGAAATGGAAGGTCTCGCCTTGGAACTCGGCGTGACGTCCGTCCGGCTTGACAGCGTCCGTCATCCCGCACACCGGGTCCTTCGCCGTTTCGGTCCCCGCCGGAATTTCGGGCGCCGCGTGATGATGATCGTGGTCTATGGTCTGCCAGCCTTTCGATGTCTTGTTTTAACTTGCACTTTCCAGAGACTGGAAGCTCAAGCCCTTTTAAAGCGTTTCTGCAAAAACCGGAATCATGGGATTGAACGAACCCGCTGACGCGGGAGGGCGTCGCTCTTGGCGGGAATGGCCTCCTGATGAGAAGGTTTGGTTGCTGAGACCAACCTTTGATCAGGAGACCATCCCATGGCTGATGCCACATCAGCGGTTAGCCCGCTGCGTCGCCGTATGATCGACGACATGACGCTTCGCAACCTGTCGCCGGCCACACAACGATCCTATCTTCATGCCGTTGCAAAGTTCAGTCGGCATTGCCACCGCTCACCGCAAACTTCCGCTCTTTCCCTCGGGCGTACGAAATCCGGGGATGACACCCTCTATGTTTTGCGAAGGAAAGAAAAGTCGAGGATAACGGCGGAAGCAAGGCGACGGTCAGCGCCGGGGGGGATCCTCGGCACGGATGGCAATGGAATAGGGAATGGCGGGGTCGGCCTGCTGTGCTTTGGCGCTGATACGGGCGTCAGTCCTGACCTCCTCTAGCGGCAGCCCGGCGCCGGTCACCCTATGGTCATGCAGGTAATCTGGCAGATAGCCGGATAGAAGGATGCGCCAGTCCATCGGGATGCCCGGCTCGACCACCCGGGCCAGTTGAAAGATGATCGTGGTGCAGTTGGCGGTAATCGTATGATAGAAGGCGGGCTGCGCGGCCAGCTGGTTCGCCTTGTCCAGATAGGTCAGGAACAGCGCCCGGCGTTGCGACGCTGTCAGGTCCAACGGGTACAGGGCGACATCCTCGCGGCGCATGGTGGTCCGCAGCCGAAGGATGTCCGCTTCGTCGGCGGCAATCATCACCAGTTCGAATTTCTTGAAGAAGCCGCCGATCTCGGAAAAGGATTCGTGCCGCTCTCGCCGGATCTCGGCTGAAAAGGTCAGGAAGGCGCCGTCAGAAAAGCCGAAGCTGATCAGCGTATGGGCGATGGCTGGATTGCCCCATGTCGATGTTGCTAGATCGACTGAGGACAACGCGCCGATATCATAGCGGCGCGTTTCCCAGTGCGGGGTAAAATGCTGTTCGCTGCGCCACTCGAAATTGCGGACATTCTCCAGAATGGCGGTCTGCCCCTCGATCCGCGCGGTCACGCCATGGGCGACATCTGGCGCCCAGTCCCGATCGCCCGAGGGCCGGATCGTCAGCCACCATCCCAAAGCCACGGCGACGAGGGGCAGCAGCACCGCCCGGCTCGCGCCGCGTCGCCCGGCGGCCCGAAGCGCCAGAATGGCAAGGGCCGTCACGCCGACGGCAAGGATCCAGAACCAGCGCGCGAATCCATCCAGCTGATACCTCAGGGCCAGCCCCACCAGGGCTGCGGCGATCAGCACGACAAGCGTGAAGGCAGCCCCGGCAAGCCACCGTCGTCCACGCCGGGTCTGCGGGATGGTCCTACTCACCCGCCAAAGCCTCGCCCACGATCGAGAATGGGCTGGAAAGGGTGGCGCCGACCGTGTTGAATACAAAGGCCCCTGTGCGGCGAAGACTAGGGCCAGGGCCGTCTCCTCCCTCCCGCCCCCGATTGGCGTAGAAGGAGGCCAGCCTGACGTACCGGTCATGGTTCAGGCCGTCCGAAGCCTCGAGGCTGGAGATGTCGATGATCGCCAAGCGAGCCTCTCGCGCGGCCTGCTGCACGGCCGGGTCGGTGATGTCCAGCGCGCCGACGCGCATGCGGGTGCGGCTCAGCCGGTTGCTGACGCGCAGGGCTTGGTCATCGGGCGAGACCAGCACTGCCATCGGCTGCGTCATCGGGCCGAGGACCTGCATCTGCGCGCGGAACACATCGACGTCGATATCGGGCGCCGCAAGCACGACGGTCAGGCGGTCAAGGATGTCATTTTGCCCCGACAGGCGCAGCTGGCGCAACGCCTCGACCGTCAGCCAGCCGCCCATCGAGTGGGCAAAGACGGTGATCGTGCCGATGCGCTGGTCCCGCGCCAGCGCCGCCAGCAGATCGGCCAGCGCATCGCGCGAATAGGTAACGGATTCCTTGTCGGCCACATAGCCCGCAATGGCAGCCTGAGAAGGCCAGGCGAACAGGATCGGAGTGTTGTCCAGATCGGCATCGACCGTCATTTGGGTCAGCCGGTACAGCGCCTCGGGAAAGTTGTAGTTATAGCCGTGCACGAAGATGAGCACGTCCTTTCTGCTGTCTTGCGATGCGGCGACCTTTTGCAGGAAGCCCTGCCGGGTCAGGATGCTTTGCCCGACCGTGGCAAAGCTGGTCTGCGGGTCGATCTCTTCGTCCGGCCATTCGATCACGCCTGGCTGATGGTTGGGCGGCACCGAGATATCGAAGGACGAGTAGTTCGGCTGGCTGGCACGCCCCGAGGTGAAGACATTAGCGTTCTCAGCCGCCCGCTCACGGGTCGTGGCGGCATAGATGGTGACGGTCTGCGCGCCGGGAACGCGCGCCTCGATCGTTCGCAGAACCTCAGGACCGGGTCTGGCAGCGCACCCGCCAAGGAACAGGGTGATGGCCATAATCAAAAGGCAGGATGCCCTGTTCGCGTGCAAGCACCCTTGAGCGTTGGTCATTCCAGTTCTCCCATTATCCATTGTTCCAGCCGCCGCTGGCTGTCTATCAAACACGTCCCGCAGGCCGTTACCGCTGATCTGCACCCGATTTGCGGGACGCGCATTGCTGCCGGAGTCTGCTAGCGCCACGAAGCCTCTCAGCAGGTGCTGTCATGGGTGACCTGAAGGCAGCCCCATTCGCCGCAAGGCCGCGCATCATCCGCTTGCCCCGACCGGATTAGCACTCCCGCCTTCCTCCATTTTTCTTTCCTTGCTAAACAACACGTAATAGAGGACCGGCGCGGCGATCAGGGTCAGGATAGTTGCGAAGGCCAGACCGCCCATGATGGTCACCGACATCGAGGCAAAGAATGGATCCCACAACAGCGGAGCCATCCCCAGGATTGTGGTGACCGCCGCCAGCACGACCGGGCGCAGCCTTGATGTCGATGCTTCAATGATCGCCTTTCGGAAGGGCATGCCCTCTGCCCGAACCAGATCGATCTCCTCGACCAATACGATGCCGTTCTTCAGCAACATCCCCGACAGTGACAGCAGCCCCAGAAGCGCGGTGAAGGAGAATGGCAGGCCGGTGATGAGAAGACCGATCACCACTCCGTTGACGGCCATGGGCACCAGAAGCCACACGATCAGCGGCTGGCGCAGCTTGCCAAACAAAAGGATCGAGATCAGCACCATGATCAGAAGTGAAGCCGGCAATTGCTGGCCCAGACTGCGTTGCGCGTCGGTGCTGTTTTCATATTCCCCTCCCCATTCGAGGACATAACTATCGGGCATGGTGATTGCCTCGACCGGGGCGCGGATGGTAGAAAAGACATCGGATGCATTGCCCCCTGTGGGGATCCCCGCCTCGACCGTGATCGTCGGAACCCGGTCGCGGCGCTGGATAAGGGTGTCGCGGGGCTCCCATCCAACGCGTTCGATCAGCTGCTCCATGCTGACGTAATCCTCGGCAGCCTCGGAATAGACGATCTGCTGGGCGAGATCGGGATTGGCGCCGCTGCCGCGCAGGCGGATCGGGATCTGCCTGTCGGCTTCCTGATAGATCGCGACGGGCAGGCCCTCGGTCGCCATCAGCGCGGCATCTGACAGATCGGCGCGCGAAATCCCGGCCGTCTGCGCGCGCTGCGTGGCATATTCTGGGATCAGCACGGGCTCGTATTCGCGCCAGTCAGTCCGGATATCAATCAATCCCGCATCCTGCCGGGTCAGCGTGGTGCTGACCAGATCGGCCAGCGCGCGCAGAACCTTTGGATCGGGCCCCGAAATCCGCGCCTGAATGGGCGCGCCGCCGCCGGGACCAAAGGCCAGACGTTCGGTCCGGAACTCGCCCTCAAGCAGCGTTTCGCGACCAAATTCGTTCAGATCCTCCAACAGCCGCGGGATCGTTTCGGTCGTGGCGGTACGGATGATCAGATGGCCATAGCTGGGCAGCGCCTCTTCTGGGGAATAGGTCAGCATGAAGCGCGTCGCCCCCGAGCCTACGAAGGTCGCGACCGACGTCACCTCGTCGCGCTGCAGCAACCATTCCTCGGCCTTGCGCATGTCGTCCGACACGCTGTGGATGTCGCTGCCCTGCGGCAGTTTGTAATGCGCATAAAAGACCGGCGTGCTGCTGTCGGGAAAGAACTGCTGGGGCACCGAGGCAAAGCCGCGAAAGCACAGCACGGTGATGACGATCATCGCCGCCAGAAACAGCCAGCGCGCCCTCAGCGCCCCACCCAGTACCGTGCGATAGGCCCGAAAGACTGGGCCATTGTAATCGCCACCCTCACCGTCGCCCTTGCCGCGCTTGAAGACGTAATGGGCCAGAAGCGGCGTGACGGTGAGCGCCAGTACCCAGGACAGCAGCAGCGAGATCCCCACCACCGCGAACAGCGAGAACATGAACTCGCCCGTCGCATCCGGCGACAGGCCGATGCCGGCAAAGGCCATGATGCCGATCACCGTCGCGCCCAGCAGCGGCAGCTGGACCCGCTTCGCGCCATCCTCGGCGGCGTCGCGGGACGAGCTGCCCGAGGCCATCTTGATCTGCATCGATTCGGCCAAGACAATCGAATTGTCGACCAGCATCCCCATCGCAATGATCAGCGCGCCAAGCGAGATCCGCTCCATTTCTATCCCGCCAAGCGACATGAAGAAGAACGTTCCGATCACGTTCAGAAACAGCGTCGATCCGATGACGACCGCCGACCGCCATCCCATAAAGAGCGCCAGCACCACCACCACCAGCGCCACCGACATCGCCAAATTGACCAGAAATGCGGACGAGGATTCGTCCACGACCAGATGTTGCTGATAAATGGGGTGGAGCTGCACGCCATGGGGCAGCTCCCGCAACAGTTCGGCTATCTTGGCATCGACGCGCATGCCGATATCGACGATGTTCTGCGACGACACACCCGCTATGCCAAGCGTGAACGCCTCTTGCCCGTCAAAGCGGATGATTTCGCGCGGGGTGGGAACGCGACCGCGTTCGACCGTGGCGATGTCGGTCATCTGAAATACCGAGGTTCCCACGTTCACGGTCAGCTCGCGCAGCGCATCGACGCTGTTGGTGCCGCGCGGCACGTCGATCCCGAAGCGGTTGCCGTCCGCCGCCAAAGACCCCGAGGGTGACACGGCTGCCGCCGCGCTGATCTGGTCGATCAAAGCGCCGGGCGGGACACCCAGATTGGATGCGATGGCCATGTCTGGCATGACATAGACCGCCTCTTCCGGCAAACCGGCGATGGCCACATTCGACACGCCCTCGACCGTTAGGATCTCGCGCCGCAGATAGGTCGAGATCTCGTGGATCTCGGCATCCGAAAACCCGGGCGCGGTCACCGCCATGAAGATCCCGAACACATCGCCGAAATCGTCGTTTACGACCGGCAGGTTCGCGCCTTCGGGCAATTGGGCACCGGCATCGGCCACGCGGTTGCGCAGCTCGTCCCAGACCTGCGGCAGCTCGGCCCCACTGACCGTAGACAGGATTTCGACATCGATGCGCGATGAGCCGGGCTTGTTCGACGAGGTCACCGTGTCCAGCGAGGCCATCTGCTGGATCGCGGATTCTAGGGGCTCGCTGACCTCGCGGGCGACCTGTTCCGCCGAGGCCCCGGGATAGGAGGTGATCACCACCGCCTGCTTGATGGTAAAGCTCGGGTCCTCCAGCCGGCCTACGGTCGCATACCCCCACAGGCCGCCCAGAAGGCAGCCGAGAATCAAAAGCCAAGTCAGAAGCGGCGCGTCGATCGCCTTACGTGCTAGGTTCATTGCGACGCCTCGGGCGTAGGACCATTGTCGTTGGACAGACCAGTAAAGCGGCCTACCCGCGTCCCGTCAGCCAGCATCGCCGCGCCCGAGGCGACGATGGTCACGCCCGGCTCGGGACCGTCCAGCATGTAAAACCTGGTGCCCCCGGCGGGTTCGATCGTGACGCTGCGACTGGCCAGCGTGCCGCGATCGGGGTCGGCGTCATCGGGGCGATAAACCAGCACCTGAGGGCGGCCATCGGGCGCATAGCGCAGCGCACTGGCCGGCAGCGTCACGACGCTGTCCGAGCCCGGGCGCTGGACGGTGACCTGAACCGTGGCCGAGGCCCCCGGCAACAGATTTTCGGGCTGATCCTCGCCGAACGCGAAGGCTACGCGATAGGTCTGGCCCGCTTCGGCAGCCTCGGCGGTCAGCTCGCGGTATTCCAATGGATAAAGAGGGCCGTCGACGACCATCTGCGCGCTGGCCTGAAACTCCAGCTGGCCGCCGAACTGGCGGAACAGGATTTCCGGCACCTGAATGTGAACCTGGATTTCGCTCATGTCATGTGCTCGAACGACGGGTTCGCCCGCCGCAACTGTCGCATATTGATCCGCCAGTCGCTGCGAGATGAGCGCGTCGAAGGGAGCTTGCATCGTGGCATAGTTCAGGCTGTCCAATGCATCCTCATAGGCCACCTGTGCCACGTCACGTGTGCTCTGGGCATTCTCGATTTCAGCTAGGGCTACGACGCCCGCCCCCAATTCACTGAGACGTGCCAACTGCCGTTCGGCCTGATTAAGCTGTACCTGCGCCTCATTCACGGCGCGTTCGAAGGGACCGCGATCAAGTCGTCCCAGAAGAGTGCCCGCTTCGACAAACTGGCCTTGTCGGATAGGCAGTTCCTCAATCTGGCCGCCCGCCCGAAAGGACAGATCAACGGTCGATCTGGCCGCGATTCGCCCGAAAAACCGCCGCTCGACGAAGTCGGCGGCCTCTTCCAGGACCATCAATTTGGCCGGGCGCAGGCTTTCGCCCGGATCGCCCACCTGTGCGAATGCTGGAGACAAAGACGCCAGAAGCGTCAGGGAAATGACCGCAGAGATATTGAATTTCATAAAAGTAGCCTTCGTGCATGGATCGTCGCCAGATGGCATGGCCGGTTTTGAACGGAAAATGTCACAGGAGCCTGCCCAGCTATGTGCCTAGTCAAGCGCAGCGTCTGGTGTTCGGAAAAAGTCGAAGCAGCGGGACGCAGTCGCGATATGTGGACCCAATCAAGGTGCTGCCAGGAAGACTCAACCTTTCCAATGCTCAGAGTTTCAGCTGTTTTTCCGGGGGCAACGCGACTCCTGCACAGATGAAGAGCCCTTGAACCAAAAGACGCCCCGTTGCTGGAACAGTCGAGAAATCTGCGCAGATGAAATCCCACAGGTGCAAACCGCACGTAGGTTGCATATAGAGCTTCGAATGCAAGCTCGGTTTATCCCATCAAGAGTTAGTGGCACCAAGGCATTAACAAAACGGTTTAACAGCTTTACGAGGCCCGCCCAACGGAGCTGTTGCTTCGATCTTGTCAGCCCGCTCCAGCGCCGCAAAGGCAAAAGAACGCGAAAATCCCTAGTTTTAAGCCGCTATCAGTCGGTGTTTCATTCTAGTCGTATCCTCGTTACTATCAGGAGCGCGGTGAAGATACGGCGCGTAACACAAGAATTGAGCACTGCATAGATGCACAGTGATTCCATCTCCGGGAAATCCGGCTACCATCACGGAAATTTGAGGGTGGCGTTGATCGAAGCGACCGATGGCATCATCCGCGACCGCGGGATCGAGGGCCTCTCGCTGCGCGAGGCTGCACGGCGTGCAGGTGTATCAATCGGTGCACCCGCGCACCACTTCGGTTCCACCTCGGGGCTGCTGACAGAGGTGGCTCTGCTAGGCTATGATAGCCTTGGCGCGTCGCTGAACGCGGTCATACCGACTGATGACCCTATTGCCGATCTGCGGCAAATGGCGATTGCTTATGTCAGCTTCGCGCTGGCCCATGCTGGGCGGTTCCGGCTGATGTTCCGACCTGATCTCGTCGATCGCGACAACCCCCGCTATGTGGCGGCTGCCACCCGTGCGTTGTCAGGTTTTGCAGCCGCGATCACGCGTCAAAAAGGCGCTGTGGAAGACAATATGGCCGAGATTTTCGTGGTTTGGTCGTCGATCCATGGCATGGCGAACTTGGTCGTAGACGGAAAAGCACAGTATCTATTTGCGGGCGCAACGCCGGAGCAATTTGTAGAAACGATCATGCCGAAGCTTTTGGCTGAAACCTGGCCGTTTGGCATGGCCCATTAACTGAGATGGTTCGTATTGCTTAAAGCGTTTCTGTATTAACCTGATACATACCCTGCCGCGTGGAAGTAGTTCCAGCACTCCTGGGGTGAGAACATGCTGCAGATGTCACCAAGGGCTTTGAACAGGTCATCGAAGGTTCGTGCGCCCATTTTGCGGAGATGCGCCTTCAGCTTCGAGAAAGCCTGCTCGATGGGGTTCAGGTCGGGTGAATAGGGCGGCAGATACAGGAACCAACACTTGGCGTCACGGATGGCTTCGGCGGCCTCGACGTTGCGATGAGTGGCCAGGTTGTCGAGGATGACGACCGTGCCGGGCGTCAGTTCCGGGGTCAGGACATCGCGGACATAGGTCGCAAAGGCGGAGCCATCCATCGCGCCTTTGATCACCCAGGGCGCAATGAGCCCCTCCGACGTGAGGCCTGCGATGAAGGTCTGTGTGCCCCAGCCACCGAAAGGCGCGTCCATCCGCAACCGCTGGCCGCGGCAGGCGCGCCCTCGCAGTCGGGTCAGGTTCGTCTTCACGGAGGTTTCGTCAATGAACACCAGCCGTTCGGGCTGGCGACGCATAAAGGGAATGCGCCGCTCCTGCCACTCGTGCCGGGCTTGTTTTACACGGGCGCGGTGCTGTTCGGAGGCCACCAACGATTTTTTTTATAGGTGAAACCAAGCCGCTTGAGCAGAGCCGCAATCGAGGAGTGATGAACCTTCACGCCCTCGGCCATGGCCAGCGCATCGCGCAATTCATAGAGCGTGATATCCGGATCCTGGGCGACCAGCTCTTCAAAAAAGGCCTGATGCGGCGCAAGCTTTCCGCGCCCGCGTGGCCGCCCCTGCGGCGCGGGCACTGCATCCCCGTGCTGCCGAATTGCCCGGGCCCAACGAGACCCCGTCGCAGGCGAGAGCATCAATCGCGCCGCGGCAGCTCGCCCACTCAAACCCTCTTCGAGACAAGCCTTGAACCGCGCACGCAGCGCATTCGGTAAAGGTGCTGACATGATCCATCCTCCTAGAAAGGATGAATCACAAGCAGACCCCTATGAAAATCCCATGATTCCGGGTTTTGCAGAAACGCTCTAGTGATGATCGTGAGCGCCTTCCCCGACCGGATTGCGCGCGAGGAAGATCCCGACGAAAAGGAACACCAGCGCCATGCCGATCGTACCCAAGACGACGATCATGGGGTCGGACTGCCACCTTCACGATGTGGCGCTGGACCTGGTCGAGGCCGCCGTGGCCGACGGGCTGCTCGACTAGTCGAGCGTCTGCCCGTCCTGGTCGCGCAGATCGTTGTGGATCGCCACCGCGGCGCGCGAGCCGGTGCCCATCGCCGTGCCGATCTGGTCCAGCCCATCGACCGCGTCGCCGGCGGCATAGACCCCGTCCAGGCTGGCGCGCTGGTGGGGATCGGTCGCATAGCACTGGCCGCCGACCAGATCGGTCCCTAGCATCCGCCCCAGGTCGTTGCGGGTGTGCGACCCTAGTGCGGCATACAGCGTCTCCATCACCTCGGTCTGGCCGTCGGCCAGCGTCAGCACCACCCGGTCGCCCGAGAAGTCAAACCTCGAGACGGGTGCCGCGACGACGCTGATCCCGGCCGCGTCGGCCTGCGCCTGGGCGTCGGGGTCCAGCCCCTCGCCGGTCAGCGAGATCATCACGATGTCCGGGCTGTAGGTGCGCAGGAACAGCGCCTCGGCCAAAGCGTGTCGGTCGCCGCCCAGCACGCCGATGCGCTTGCCGGTCTGTTCGAACGCGTCGCAGATCGGGCAATAGCGCAGCAGGCCGCGGTCGACGGCGTCGGCGTGCACGTCCTCGGGGACCGGCGGGCTGTGGTTGACCATCCCGGTCGCCAGCAGGACGGTGCGGGCGGTGATCGGGCCTGCGTCGGTCTGGGCGGTGAAGAGCCGGCCGTCGCGCCGCAGCCCGGTGACTTCCCCTCGGCGCAGATCGGCCCCGTAGCGGCGCGCCTGGTCGGCCATGTTCTCTAGCAGGTCGGCGCCGACCACGCCCTGCGGATAGCCCGCGTGGTTGTGCGAGCGCGGGATCATCTTCAGCCGCCCCTCGCCCTTGTCGACCAGCACCACCTTGCGGTGGAAGCGGCCCAGATAGATGGCCGCGGTCAGGCCGGCCGGACCGCCCCCGACGATCAGGCAGTCAATCGGTCCGGCGGCGGGGGCGTCTGACATCGGGTCTCCTTCTGCGCGGGTGGGGCGCGACGGGGCGGGGCAGGGGGGTTCAGCGCAGCCGCAACGCGCCGTCGATGCGAATCGTTTCACCGTTCAGATAGGCGTTCTCGACAATGAAGGCGGCCACCGGTGTCGATAAAGCAGTGGCTCTTGAATACGAGTTTCCTGTCCCCGATCTCAAATAGAAAAAGCAGAGAAGGTTGGATTTGAGACCCATCCCCTCCGCCAAATGCCCTGAACGAACTTGTCTTTAAGTCCGGCTTCAGCCGGATTTTTTCATTATATTCAGGGGTTATGCGACGGGAGGTCTTCACCGGTCCTGGCGCAGGTAGGCTTCATTTTGCTCTCTAGCGACCGCGGTTCTCCGAAGCTGATGACTGCGTCGGAGCGGTGGTTAGCTTGCAATAATCTGATAACATGAGACTTTTTCGATTTTACTGTGGCGTTGGGAATAAGGGCCTTCAAGAGGTGAAGGATCTCTGGTCGAACCGCATCCGCTCAGTACGTCTCCGAGAGATGGCGGAGCGACCCCACTGAAAGGGATGATCGAAGCCTGCACCGGCGCACCCCGCGGAAATGCACGCTGCCTAGGTGTTTGATCCCACAGTTTGATGGTGCGATCCTTTCCCAGGAATGGAAGGAAGCATTATGGGCCAGCGCCTCAAAAGTGCGGCACTATTAATGGTCATCTACCGCGAACAAATGCTGAAACGCGCCGGGCATCCGAGCCACATCCAATAGGCGGCATGTGTCCAGAACACCCATGAACGCTTCTCTCGCTTGCGAGATGACGGCAGGCAATCCACAGCCTTGGGAAATGCGGCATGTGCTGCAATTCACCAGGGGGTCGCCGCCTTCGGTGTGTCGTACGACTTGGCCGATGGTGATCTCGATGGCCGGCCGCGCTAGCTGCAGCCCACCCTGTCTGCCTCGCGTGGTCTGGATAAATCCCGCGCTCCCGAGGTCCTGCACGATTTTCATCAGGTGGTTCTGGGAAATGTCATGGGCCTCGGCGATCTGGCGGATCGATACCAACCTACCGTCGCTCGCTGCGAGATAGATCAACGCACGAAGGGCATAGTCGGTGTAGCGGCTCAATTTCATGAAACGTAAATACAGGTATTTTCTTCGCATGTATAGAGCTGTATAGATGCATATGAAAAGCATGTTTAGGAGAATCACATGGCCCGCTCGCTATCCTTGCAGACCATCACGGTGGTAAAAGCCACCGTTCCCGCGCTGGAGCAATACGGCCCATTGATCACCGAGACAATGTACCGGCGGCTGTTCGAAAACGACCGTATCGCCGCCCTGTTCAACCAGGCAAACCAGCAGAAAGGCACGCAACGGCTTGCCTTGGCGCATGCTGTTCTGGCCTATGCCCGCAACATCGAAAATTTGGAGGTTCTGGGCGCGGCGGTCGAACGGATTGCCCAGAAGCATATCGGCTACGCGATCCTGCCCGAGCATTATCCCTTCGTTGGCCAAGCCCTTTTAGGCGCCATTGAGGAGGTTTTGGGCGACGCCGCCACGCCCGACATCCTGGCGGCCTGGGGCGAGGCCTATTGGTTCCTGGCCGATCTGCTGATCGCGCGCGAAGCCGCTATCCGTGCCGAAATCGAGGCACAGCGCGGCGGCTGGACCGACTGGCGCCGCTTCACGGTCGCAGAGCGGCATGTCGAGGCCGACGGCATCGTATCATTCGTGCTGCGCCCCGAGGATGGCGGTCCTGTCGTTGCCCACCGACCAGGCCAATATCTGACGCTGCGCTTTGACGCGGCCGGACTGCCCGGGGTCAAGCGCAACTATTCGATCTCCAGCATGCCGAGCGACGAGAGCTATCGCATTACCGTCAAGCGCGAGGCAGAGGGAGAAGCGTCTCGCTTCCTGCATGACCATGCGTTGGTGGGGACGATCCTGGAAACGACGCCGCCCGCCGGCGACTTCCACCTGTCAGACAATCCGCCGCGGCCGGTTGTCCTTCTGTCGGGTGGGGTTGGTCTGACGCCCATGGTCAGCATGCTGGAAGTCCTGGCCCGGCGGCATCGGGACGTCCCGGTCCATTATGTTCACGGAACAAGCAGTCCTGCACACCACGCACTATCCCGGCAGGTGCAGGACGCTGCGACGCGCCACGGAAATATTGTCGTCAGTACTTTTTACGAGAGCGGCGCAGACGTCCCGGCCCATCCCGGTCGGATCAGCATGGATTGGTTGCGGACCAGCGTCCCGCTGACCGATGCCGACATCTACTTGTGCGGCCCGCGTCCGTTTCTCCGCTACTTCGTTGCGGGCCTGAGGGAGGCGGGTGTTCCTGCCGATCGGATCCACTACGAGTTCTTCGGTCCCGCGGATGAGCAGCTCGCGGCCTGATGGGTCGCAAGACCGGCACGGGGAGATCTACCTTGGAAATCGAGTTGAGAGGTGACCAGCCTATTGCTGATGCCGCGCTGATCGCCCCGCTGATGGATCTGGACGTGATCGGCTTCCAGGTTCTAATGCAGTCAGGCTGCATCAGAACCGGAGTCGAGCGCGGCACCGGGGCCGATGCAGGCAAGCTTCGTCTGACGTTTCAGTCACCAGACTGGCGCGTCAGACTGACTTGCTCCGGGGATGGCACAGTCTT
Source organism: Paracoccus sp. Arc7-R13 (assembly GCF_004010775.1). Taxonomy (NCBI): domain Bacteria; kingdom Pseudomonadati; phylum Pseudomonadota; class Alphaproteobacteria; order Rhodobacterales; family Paracoccaceae; genus Paracoccus; species Paracoccus sp. Arc7-R13. Next base: position 1,654,073 of record NZ_CP034810.1, read on the forward strand.
GACAACGACACGGCTGAGATTGGCGCGGGATGGTGCGCACGCAGCACTAGCCGAATAAAACCCGATTTCAATATCCTATCTGTGGCGCGTGATAATCAGGAAGGCGTTGAGCGTGAGGAAACTCGCGACTTTACGCGGTCTCTGCCGCAATCAGCCCTGCGGCCTAAGAATACTCGTAACGCTCCGCAGAATAGCCGGACCCCTCGGAGAACGCGCAACAGTGTTGCAGGCATATGGCTCGTTTCGAGAACAGCAAAATCGTAAATTTCGGGGCACATCCCGTAAGGATGCGCCCCGAATTAGTTTGCGAATATCTCTGAGCTCAGCGGGTCGTGCGGGGGGTGTCGGACCGTTCGTCGTCGATCTCGACTTCCGTGTGACGTACGCTGTCGGTCACCGTTTCCTGGCGCGTATCGCTGGTTTTGCGCAGGCTAACTTCCTCGACAACGCGCGCCTCTTTTGAGACGACCGCCTCCTCGACAAACTCTTCGGCTTCGACTGTCCGGTCCTGGAACGCGGTGTCGACATCGGTGACGGCCCGATCAACCGGGCGGCGCTCCAACTCAACGCGATCCTCGCGCAAGTTTACCGTTTCGCTAACCGGTTCCTCGACGGTATACGCCCGAACGCGCACGCGCCCATGGCTGGTGTCTCGCTTGCCAACACGCAGTTGCTCTTCGACGATCGGAATGCTCTCGTCACCCGTCTTAGAGGAAGTGTCAGCATAGCTTCCGTCCGCCCCGACGGCTGACCCGACGGTCCTGGCTCCGGTCACATGGGGGCTGACTTCATAGCCACCCCAGCCTTCCGATCGCCAGCTTTCTTCGCGCTCGGCCAGGTCCACGGTGCCTTCGTCATCCAGAATGTCGAGAACCTGGTCATAGTGAGCGGCCGTCAGGCCAGTCACGGTAACGAGAACCCCACCGCGCGACAGCCCCTCGGCATAGGTGTAGCGGTCTTCGTCGGGAAAGAAGAAATCGCCAAGGCTATCCCAGAATCCCTTATCGTCGGTCGTCGAGGCTCGTTGCTCCGTGGATTGGGCAGCACCCTCGACTGTTCGGATTTGCGTACGCGATATCCCGAGCGTCTCGAGCCGCGATACGGCATTCTGGGCATCGGCGTTCGTATCGAACATGGCGGAGACGGACATGCTTCCGTTGGAAGTACCGGCTTCATTGTCATAGGTCATCGTGAGTTTCCTCTTCGCTGATGATTTGACCCTCAGTCTGAGGGCCGAGATGGTCAATCACGGCACGCTGGCGCCGGATAGTGACCGGAATGTTGGAAGTTTCCCGACGTTCGTTGCGGCGAACATGGATTTCTTCCCGCAAGACAAGCTGCCGCGTGATGACGATGCGCTCTTCGACCACGGGAATGACCGTCAGGTCCCCTTCAGTCACGATATCCGGGACGACGTCGATGTCCCGCTCGATTGGGACCCGGACCACATCTATTTCGACGTCGGAAAAATCGACAGGAACAAGGCTGTCCACCGTCTCGGTGACTGTCGAGACCCTGACCTTGTCTGTCACCCTCTTCCGCTTCGTGACCGTCAGTCGCTCTTCCATAAGCGGGACGGTCTGCTTGTCTAGGTTCTGGTTCTGGTCAGACGTCATCACATCCCTCCGTGATGCTCGACAACCTTACCGTCCACGGTTCGTTCCGGTTTCCGGTGGGCAATATAAGTTAGTCGCCACTATTGCCCTGCCGCGTCTCACGGAGTCCCTAGCCATCCGACGTATCGTGGATTGGTGCCAAGGTACCGTTCGGATTTGGCAATCTGGAGGGCGTAAGCCGACTTGGCATTTGGAGCGGAGATTAGGCTCCAAGATCCAAAGTCATGAACGGCTTGAGAGCTCTCCTCCGCAGGTTTTACATGCCCATAACGCTCACTTGGAATGCCTCAGCTTGGTTGTTACGCAAGTGTCATGAACGTATCAGTCTGGGAAGGGACGGCGATGGGCGAAGAGATATGGCTTACCATTCGCAGTGAATTTTCAGACGTACCGGATCTATCAACGTTGACGCGGATCACGGTGCGCCTGATCCTTGCAGCCATCCTGGGCGGAGTTCTCGGGTATGAACGAGAGCTGAAGGGTCGTAGCGCGGGTGTCCGCACTCATATGCTGGTTGCGGTGGGCGCAGCGCTGTTTGTCCTGGGACCTTTGCAGAGCGGGATGAAAATCGGGGACATGTCGCGCGTCCTGCAAGGCATTGTGCAGGGCATTGGTTTCATAGGGGCAGGGGCGATCATGGTACGGTCGACAAGGCATCAGATCGAGGGACTGACAACAGCCGCGAACATCTGGGCCACGGCGGGCATAGGCGTCATGGCAGGTCTCGGGCTTGAAGCGACCGCCGTTCTGTCAGCAGTCATTGTCCTGATCATCCTAGCCGCGGTACCAATCGTTCTACCAAAACCGACTGCGGCACGTGGTGATAAAGAGGACCGATGACATACGGGACTGTTCGTGTCTTCGAGCTGGCGCTCTAAAACCAGGCTATTCGCTGCCATCGGTTACTACCGGAACTAAAAGACGGTCCTGACGCTTCCGCGTGATCGCCGCCCTGATGGCGCAAGATCAACAAGGAAGGGATCATCCATGAGCCCGAACGGTCACAACAACAAACATTCTCCCAACGCCGCGCCGTCGAGGAAGCGGACAAGGAGGCTGCACGATATGCTGCGCGCCACCGCCATCTCCCCGTGGTCAGAACGCTTGGGACGGCCAACGAGATCACTGATTAGATCCCGCTGTCGATTGTCTGTGCCGCAATGATCTGGGAGCAGTTTTGCGCACTCTTCAGAGGAGTGCGAGCAACTGAACTGGATCGAATAATATTTTCTTGGTAAAACTACGCATGCCAGACGACTCCCAGATCCCCAACCCCTTCCCTCTCGACTTCGACATCGAAGAGGGCCCCTGCTTGGTTTGCAAGTCGGAATTGGATGCGGGCTGGATCTGTACAAACTGCGGTGCCGATCATTTTCAGGGCGTCATGTTGTTGATCGGATATGGCGCGCCGCGAAAAAGCGGCTCATGTCCTGGCAGCTTAAATCCCGCCGATTAATCTGAATCGGATGCGCAGCCTGTCTCAACGTCAGGCTTATATTGGCGACCTGCTATTGACCTTTTAGTCTGCACTTTGTGTAAGTGATATCGTCACTTTCACCCTGCTTAAAGGTAAGGTCCAGCAATGTTCATCGAACTCACCAATTGTGACGCTGAACAACCAGTGACTATCAACGTCGCACAGATCGTCAACATGCAACCGGTCGTCGGCACAACTTTCACTTCGATAGATCTGGCTGTGACCGTTGGTAATCAGAATGCTAAACAGCTGATCGTGTTGGAAAGCTATGAGCTGGTGAAACGCATGATCCAAAAAGCTGCTATATCCTTTGTATAGCAGCCTGCTCGCCGTCATATCATAAATGGATGACGAGCGATGATCTCCTGCGCACTTCTCAATACCATGAAATGTTGCCGATTACCGTATCCTCACAACCGCAACACTTACTCGTTCCTCTGTCATGTGTTAGGTAAGATTCGGATGCAAGATGGCCAAATTTCGCGGTGTGAATGATCGCCATAGCGCCGTTACCAGTGATCATCATGGCTCAAGTTTCGCCTCTGCGCCGACCCCTTGAGGAGGGCCAGTACAGCGAAAGCCGTAAGAGCGACGACGAGGCCTTTGCGGCACAGCTTGACGGCTGTGCGTGCCGCCAGAGCATGAGGCCTTCAATGCGGGATATCAGGTGTCCTCCGCGGATGGCTCCGAGGGTATCGGCGACGTGGTCGAAGGGATCCAAGTCGGATAGTTTGCAGGTTGCAACCAGAGAGGCGAGCATGGCCCAGTTCTCGGCCCCGATTTCGCTTCCGGCGAAGAGTGCATTCTTCTGACCTGCCACGGGTCTTTCATCCAGCCGCGACCGGAGTCCAAGGGTTGTTTACGCCGATTGGCGCAGGTTGAGCAATCGCCCGACGTGCGGAGCTTTCATCTCGCGCAGCGGGGCGGGCGATTGCGGTGGTCAGAGTCCGCGCGTAGTCGGCCGGGGTTTCGTAACCCAAAGCCGAATGCGGGCGTTCGGTGTTGTAGTCGGTGGCCCAGGCCGAGATCAGAACCCGGGCGTGGGCCAGGTTGCGAAACATGGTTTCATTGAGCAGTTCATCGCGCATCCGCCCGTTGAAACTCTCCACGAAGCCATTCTGCATTGGTTTTCCAGGCGCGATGTAATGCCATTCGACCCTGTTCTCGGAGCACCACCGCAGGATGGCGTTCGAGGTCAGTTCCGTCCCATTGTCCGAAACAATTATGCCAGGCTTCCCGCGCCGCTCGATCAGAGCCGAAAGTTCACGGGCAACACGCCGTCCTGAGATTGAGGTGTCCGGGATCGCCGCGAGGCATTCCCGGGTGACGTCGTCGACCACGTTGAGCACCCGAAAACGCTGGCCACTGGCGAATTGGTCATGGACGAAATCCAGCGACCAGCGAGCATTGGCACGGGCTTCGACCAAGATAGGGGCCCGTGTTCCGACCGCCTTACGCCGGGCCTTCCGTTTGCGCACCGTCAGGCCTTCCTCGCGGTAGAGCCGATAGATCCGGTTAATCCCGGACGGCTCGCCCTCGCGGCGTAGCAGCACGAAGAGCCGCCGATAGCCGAACCGTCGACGGTCGTTGGCCAGTTCGCGCAGACGGCCACGCAGCTCCGTATCCGGAGCACGCTGCGCCTGATAACGGACCATCTTACGATCCGCCCCTGCAATCCGGCACGCCCGCCGTTCCGAGAGCCCGAGCAAGGACCTCAGATGCGCGACCGCCTCGCGCTTCACGGCAGGCGCTACCACTTTTTTGAAACCAGTTCCTTCATCGCCGCCAAGTCCAACATCTGCTCGGCCAGCAGCTTCTTCAGCTTGGCATTCTCGTCTTCAAGCGCCTTCAACCGCTTTGCCTCCGGCACTGTCATGCCGCCAAACTTGGCCTTCCAGTTGTAGAAGGTCCCTTCCGACATGCCGTGCATGCGGCACAGGTCTGCGCACTTCGTGCCGGCCTCATGCTCGGCCAAGATGCCGATGATCTGCTCGTCCGTAAATCTCGTTCGCTTCATTGTCCGTCCTCAAGTTGGATCGGACTCTAATCGATGGTGGAGGAAAAATCCCGTAGCAGGTCACCCGCGCACCGGGGACTTGGCATCGGTCGCGACTTTCATCTCGTGGCAGATGAGAATGGCATGATCCTGTTCCAGCCTGAATACTTCTCCAGGGCAGGATACGCCGCCCGTTTGGCAGCCCATAAAGCCGCCGTTGTTCAGGCGATCAGAGAGGGTCGCGTTGTCCATCCGGAAAACTGTATGCGCTATCGCAATGCCTGGTAGTGGGCCGCTTCCCAAGGCATTGCCCTGTATCTTGTAAAACTGACCCCGCTACAAAAATAACGTTAGACAGCGCGCCCTGTTAACCTTAAGCAGAAAATAATAATAAGAACTACCTCAGTAGTTGAGCGCACTTCGGCGGCAGAGATCGAGGGCACGAGCAGTACGACAAAGACGCACTGTCGATGACATGCGTGGGCTCCCGGGTAAGCTCCGGGAGCTGCTTCTTTTCTACAAAGAGGTTTGACGCGTTGAACCGTCGGCTGCCCGACGCCCGCGTCATGCTGCATACCGTTATGCTTCCTCAACAGGTGAAGGTGACCCTGTATTCAGGCCCATCATGGTGTAAGGCCTGTATCGTCGTGGCTTTTGCCCGGCAGATGTTCATAACGCGAAGAGTTCATGCGCCTTCAGTCGAAACTCGCCTTAGGGCTGTCATGTCTGATCGCGACGGCGATTGCGGTCCTGACGCTAACGCCGGTACCAGCGCCGCCTTTGGGGGCAGTCGCGGAATCTGACAAGATCTACCACATGGTCGCGTTCGGGGTGCTTGCCTTTCCGATGGCCTATCTTCGGCCGCGTTGGCTGATGCTGGCTTTACCCGCCTATCTGGCGTTTGGTGGTTTGATTGAGATCCTTCAGCCATTCGTCGGGCGTGACCGCAGTCTTGGGGACTGGGTTGCGGACCTGATCGGTCTCGGGATCGGTGTGGTCATCGGCTTGGCTGCCGGGCGGTTTGTACCCTTTGCACGGCCGCGCATGCGCCGGTAACCACGACAGGTGCTTGGCGGAAAGGCCACATTGTCACGCTACGCCAACGCGCCAGCAGATCAAGGCATTTGGGAACCATGGCGGTGCTGTCGTGCTTGCAACCACATGAACGATGATTTGCACAAGGCGCGCTTTGAACGGCTGGAACAGCTTTCCGGCAAACTGGATTCGGTGTTTCGAATCCCCGGTACACGGTTTCGGGTCGGATACGACGCGATCGCAGGTTTGGTGCCGGGGCTCGGCGACGCTGCGGCAATGCTGCCGGCGGCATGGATCGTCTTGGAAAGTTATCGCATGGGGCTGCCTAGGCATAAGCTTGTAAGGCAGGGGATCAACGTTGCCGTGGATACGACATTCGGCAGCATCCCTCTTGTCGGAAGCGTCTTTGATGCCTGGTTCAAGTCCAACCTGCGAAACGTCGACATTCTGCGCTCGCATCTCAATCGCGATAGGCTTGCTGGGGTTGGGGCACCTTATGGCGACGAAAGATCATCCTAGAATCTTTCATGGGAGATCTATCGGGATCCTGCTTGGTCGCCTCACGGAATGGAGGCCCGTCGCAATCAATGCGACCGGTTCCCCGGGACCGCTCTTCCGATGCTATGTTCACCGCAGCTGTTTTGTTTTGGCTCTGATACTGAATCAATCTGGAGCCTCATTGGGACGCAGGTCGGGAATGGCCGGTCGTTTTTCTTTCCCGTTTTCATTCAGAAGCCATTTCCAGCCGCTTGATCCCCAACTGATAGCCACTAGTGCCCCAGCACCGTGACCTTGATCAGCATCCAGACAGCCATGGCGATCATCATCAGGTTCTCGGTCAGGGAGACGAACCCCAGGGGGACGTTGCTGTCGCCGCCGACGCAGGCGCATTTGATGTCTCGCTTGTCGACATAGACGGCCTTCCAGACCGACACGGCGCCGATCGTGCCGATGAACAGGGCGACCGGAATGGACAGCCACATCAGCGCGCCCGCGACCATCAGGACGCCCGCCAGTCCCTCGGCGAAGGGATAGACGTAGCCGTAACGGACCCACCGCTGCGCCAGCAGGTCATAGTTCAGGAACATCGTGGCAAAGCTGTCGACGTCCTTCAGCTTCTGCAGGGCCAGCAGACACATGGCAAAGGCCACGAACCACTCGGCCGCGGCGATGGTGATCAGCTGGCCGAACGCGGCCCAGCTGGTCGCAAGGGCCATCTCGGCGGCCATCGCGAACAGCGCGATCACGGGGCGGTAGGTGGTCGCGGACTTGTCGCGGACGGCCTTGCCGAAATGCCGCCTGAGGTCGTCATAGCCGCCGATCCGCCGACCGTCGATGAAGGTCTGCGGGGTGGTCCCGACGTCGTGTTGTTCCTTGAAGGCATCGACCTCGGCACGGGTGGTCAGGTGGTGGTCCTCGACGCGAAAGCCCTGGCGCCGCAGGTCCAGCGATTTGAGGCCATAGGGGCACATGTGCTTGGCCATCACCATGCGGTGAAGGGTGGCGGTTCTGGGGGTCGTCAGGGCCATGGTCAACCTCGATGGCTTGCAAAGATGCGGGTTTCGGACCTGGTCCACAGGATGACGTCATAGGGATCGCGCCGCCCGCCCATCTCCATGCCGGGCGATCCGGCGGGCATGCCGGGCACTGCCAGACCTGCGGCCGGCGGACGCTGCGCGAGCAGGGCGCTGATGTCGGTGGCGGGCACATGCCCCTCGATCACATAACCGTCGATCAGGGCCGTATGGCAGGAGCGCAGCGGCGCAGGCACGGCGTGGCGATCCTTGACCCCCTGCATGTCATCGGTCGTGACCACCTCCACGGCAAAGCCGTGATCCCGCAGATGCGCGACCCACGCGCCGCAGCATCCGCAATCGGGCGCGCGAAAGACTCGCGTGCGGACCGGCGCCTGACCGGACCATGCCATCGCCGGGCCGGCCAGAATGCCCGCCGCCAGCGCCGTCATGAACATGCGTCGATCCGTCATCAGCCGATCCTTTCCTTGAATCCCCGTTCGGGCCGCCTGCGGGACAACGGATCGTCATCCGTGTCCAAGGTCTCCAGCCGCTGCAGGATCGGACAGTTCGGACGCTCGTTTCCGGCGCAGGCATTCGCCAGTTCCTCCAGCGTGTCGGCCATGTCCTGCAGGTGCGCGATCTTGTGGCGCAGGTCCCGGACCCGCGCCTGCGCCAGCGCCTTGACGTCGGCGCTGCGCCGGTCCTTGTCGCGCCACAGGTCCAGCAGCTCGGTGATCTCGGCAACCGAGAAGCCCAGGTCACGCGCGCGGGCGATAAAACGCAGCATATGGACGTCGCGCGGTTCGTATTCGCGATAGCCCGAGGCCGTCCGGCTGGCTGTCGGGATCAGGCCGATCCGTTCATAGTATCGGATCATCTTGGCCGATACGCCCGAGCGGTTGGCGGCGTCTCCGATGTTCATGGCAGGGCTCCGTCATTGCGATGACAGGGATATGGAGCTTCCTATCATGGGAAGGTCAAGGGCGTGATGACGTCGTCTGCGCGGCATTGACCTTGCAACGATGGGAAGGATTATCTGAGATCGGGAAGAAGGAGAGCACTGCCATGAAAACGTTCGTCCCCATCCTGCTGACCGCCCTTGCCGTCGCCGCGCCGGGTCTTGCCCAACAGACGATGGACCATTCCGCCCATGGCGACATGGCGCAGATGGATCATTCCGCGCATGGCGACATGGCGATGTCCGGTGCACGACCCGACGACACGCCGGCGACGACGGCCTATCGCGCAGCGATGGCCGAGATGCACGCGAACATGGACGTCGAATACACCAATGACGCGGACGTGGACTTCATGCGGGGAATGATCCCCCACCACCAGGGCGCCATCGACATGGCGCGCATCGTCCTTGAACACGGCCAGGACCCCCAGGTGCGCGCCTTGGCCGAGGAGGTCATCGCGGCGCAGGAGGCCGAGATCAAGATGATGGAGGCCTGGCTGGCCGAACACGACAGCTGAACGATGACAGACAGCGCCGGAAGGTGGTGCATGGCGCTGCGTCAGGCGGGCAGGGCGCCCGCCGCGGGGCGCAGCAATCGCGCCGCGGGCCGGTCGAAGCTCTGGCGACCGGCCTTGAAGCCCATCAGTGGTGCCGCGATGGTGGCCAGTCCATCCTCGGCCGTCGCGGCATCCAGCACGATCAGGTCGGCGCGATCACCCACCGACAGCCCGTAATCGGCCACGCGCAGGATGCGGGCCGGACCGTCGGTGATCATCCGTAGGCAGGCCGCGAACTCGCCAGCGCCAAGGTGCATCACGTTGGCATAGAGATTGGCCATCCGCAGCAGCGAGCAGTCGCCATAAGGCGTGAACGGGTTCATCACGTTGTTCGTCGCCACCGCGACCGTCACCCCTTCCAGCAGGTGCAAGGGGGCCACGCCGCGGGGCGCACGGTGGCCCTGGTCCATGCCGTTCAGGTACAGGTCGGTGGCGGGCAGGGCGGTCACGGCGACCCGGGCCTGGGCCAGCATCGCGGCGTGATCGCGCAGGGCACCGTCGGTCATCACCGCCAGCTTGGTCACATGGCCCAGGTTCACGCGGCCCTGCCAGCCGTGGCGGATCGTCCGGTCGCAGATCGCCTTGATCTGGGACCCGTCGGGGTCCAGGTCGAAGTCCAGATGAAAGTCCAGATCGACGTCGTGCCGCACGGCCATCGCGAACAGGATGTTAATCTGCGCCAGCGGGTCGCTGTCGGTATAGGGGCAGCCGCCCAGAAGGTCGGCCCCCTGCGCCAGCGCCTGTTCCAAAAGCGCCTCGGTGCCGGGATCGTTGGTCAGGCCCTCCTGGGCAAAGGCGCAGACCTGCAGGTTCAGCGCAAAGGCATAGTCGTCCTTCAGGGCCAGCACTGCCGTCAGGCTGCGCAATCCGGCACGGGGGTCGACCTCGACATGGGTGCGCATGTGCATGGTGCCCTGCCGGATCGCGGCCTCGATCACCTGCGCGCCGCGGCTGCGAACATCGTCGATGGTAAAGTCGCGCTTCAGCGCGCTGACCGCAGCCACGGCGGCCTGCACGCTGTCCGCCTGACCGCAGCGGCACAGCAAGCCGGCCTTGTCCAGGTGGATATGCGCCTCGACCAGCCCCGGCAGGACGGCGCGGTGTTCGATGTCGCGGACCTCGCGCGACGGGCCAAGGTCACGGCCAAGGGCGGCGATGCGACCGCCGGCGATGCCGATATCTGCGGCACCCTGCGGCAGGCGGGCATTCTTCAGGATCAGATCCAGCATCGTTCTTGTGTCCCCGGCGACCTTCTGTATTCTGCTAGTGTATGCACTTCACCCCGCCACAGACAAGCAGAGAGCGCGATGAACCAGAACACCGAAAAAGACCTGCAGGCGGTCAAGGACTATCTTGCGGCGTCGATGGCGCCCGATCCGGTGCTGGCCGCGACCTTCGTCGCGCCGGGCTTTACCTGCCGGTTCACGGGCGGGCGCGTCTTCGACACGCCGTCGGGGCCGACCGGTTTCAACGCCGCCCGCTATGCCTGGGTCAAGAAGCGGATCGAGCGGTACGACGTCGTGCCGGCGGGCGAGCAGACGATCGTCTATAGCCTGGGCTATCTGCATGGCGCCTGGCCGGACGGCACGCCTTTCGACGGGAACCGCTATATCGACCGGTTCACGGTGCAGGATGGGCTGATCCTGGACACGGACGTTTGGAACGACAGCGCCGAATGGATCCTTGATCCCAGCATCGCCAAGGGCTGATCAGCCCTTGGCATAGGGCTGCAGGATGTTGACCAGATCGCGGCGGCGGCTGCGATCGCCCGACAGCAGGGCGCGGGCGGCCACGGCCTCCAGATGCTCGGCCATCAGGTCGGCGGCCTTGTCGACGGGCCCCTTGGCGATCAGGTCGATCAGGGCCAGATGCTCGCTGATGGCGCAGTCCGACGAATGCGGGCGGGCCAGCGCAGACAGGGACAGGCCCGCGCGATAACAGATTTCAGTGACATAGCGGACCAGGATCGGCTTGCCGGTCATCTCGGCCAGGCGGATATGGAACTCTGTTGCCAGCCGGATCGACGCGCCGTCGGGCCCATGGCGCGCATCATGTTCCTGGCGGACGATCTCCTTCAGGGCGGCGATCTGGTCGGGCGACAGGTGACCGGCCAGATGCTGCACGACCTGACGTTCCAGGGCCACGCGGATGTCGAAGATGTCGCGCGCATCGGCCGGCGTGGGCGCGGTCACGGTCGCGATGCGGTTGCGGCGCAGATCGACCAGGCCTTCGGCGGCCAGTTGCCCCAGGGCATGGCGCGCGATGGTGCGGCTGACGCCGAAGCTTTCGCCAAGGGCATCCTCGGGCAGGCGGTCGCCGGGTATCAGCGCCCCTTCGATGATGGCCCGACGTATGCCCTGGCAGATCGCGGCCATGCGGTCGCCGCCGACGGAACGCGCCCCCGCAGTCATGCGACCGCCTGCAGATCGGGCATGTGGCCCGAAACTGGCGAAAGTTTCGGCATCGACCATCCGGCCACCATTTTCCAGCGCCCCGCGGTTTGCGCGGTTAGGCACCGGCGGGCTACGAAATCGGTATAAAGTGTATGCACTTTTGTCATGCACCTTTGACAGGGGAACCTCATGAACCCGGATCTTGCACAGATCGCGCCGGAACGAAAGCGACCAGCGGTTCAGCTGTCGCGGGCGTCGGTCGCCTTCGGACAGGGCGCAGAGCGCGTCCAGGCGCTGCAACCGACAGACCTGCACCTGGACGAGGGCGAATTCCTGGCGCTTGTCGGGCCGTCCGGCTGCGGCAAGTCGACGATCCTCAAGCTGGTCGGCGGCCTGACCCGCCCGTCCGGCGGAGAGATCATCGTGGGCGGACGCGAGGTCGCGGCCCGCGCCCTGCGCGTCGGCATGGCGTTCCAGAATCCGACCTTGCTGCCATGGCTGACGATCGAGCAGAACGTCATGCTGCCGCTGAAGATCGTGCGCCCGTTCCGACAGGATTACGCCCGCAAGAAGCGGGGCGAGTACCGCGACAGGGTCCACGCGCTGCTGGCCGATGTGGGTCTGGAAAAGTTCGCCGGTCATTACCCCTGGCAGCTGTCGGGCGGCATGCTGCAGCGTGCCAACCTGTGCCGCGCGTTGATCCACGAACCCAGCCTGCTGCTGCTGGATGAACCCTTCGGCGCGCTGGACCAGTTCACCCGAGAGGAGCTGTGGGGCACGATGCAGGATCTGTGGATCAAGCGTCGCCCCACCGTGATCCTGGTCACGCATGACCTCAAGGAGGCCGGCTTTCTGGGCACGCGGATCTGCGTGATGAGCGCGCGCCCCGGCCGCATCATCGACGACAGCCCCGTCACCTTTCCCCGCCCTCGCACGGTCGAGATGACCTTTCAGCCCGATTTCGTGGCCCTGAACCAGCGCCTGCGCGAACGCATCATCGATGCCCGCGGCGAATCCGCCCGAAAGGTCGCGTCATGAACTATGCCATCCGTCGCCGCATGTGGTCCGCCGCGCTGATCGTCGCCTTCTTCCTGGGGTGGGAGGTTCTGTGCCTGGCCCTGAACGTGTCCGACCTGGTCGTGCCGCGCCCGTCGCAGGTGATGGCGACGTTGGTCGCGCGCTTTCCGGTCCTGTGGCCGCACATCATCCAGACGCTGTGGACGACCATGATCGGCTTTGGCCTTGGCGTGGCGGTCGGCGTCGTGATCGGCGCGCTGATCGGCACGTCGCGGGTGGCCTATGACACGGCCTATCCGCTGCTGATCGGGTTCTCGTCCATCCCGAAGGTCGCGGTCGTCCCGATCTTCGTGCTGTGGTTCGGGGCGGGGCCGGTGCCTGCGGTCCTGACCGCGCTGGCCATGTGCTTCTTTCCCATCGTGGTCAACATCGCCACCGGCCTTGCCACGACCGAGCCCGAGATGGAGGACGTGCTGAAATCCCTGGGCGCCGGCAAGATGGACCTGCTGCTGAACGTGGGCCTGCCGCGCACCATGCCGTTCTTCTTCGCCTCGCTGAAGATCGCGGCGACCTATGCCTTTGTCGGCACCGTGCTGGCCGAGACCGTCGCCTCGAACAAGGGCATCGGCAACGTGATGATGAGCGCATCGTCGAACTTCGACGTGCCGCTGGTCTTAGCCGGCCTGTTCATCCTGGCCTTCCTGGGGGTCGCCCTCTACGTCCTGTTCTCGGTCATCGAAGGCCGCGTCGTGGGCTGGGCGAACCGCCGCACCGACCTGTCCCCCTCCTGATCCGAAAGGTATCCCGATGCTGAAATCGCTGCTTGCCGCCGCATCCCTGATCGCGATGGCCGCCCCCGCGCTGGCCCAGACCGACATCCGCTTCACCCTGGGCTGGAAGACGCAGGGGTCGGATGCGCCCATCCTGCTGGCCCAGCAGAAGGGCTATTTCGAGGAGGAGGGCCTGAACGTCACCATCGACCAGGGCGAGGGGTCCGCCGCCACCGTCACCCGGATCATGTCGGGCACCTATGACGCGGGCTTCGGCGACATCAACGCCATCATCCAGAACGCCGCCGAACGCCCCGACCAGACCCCGGTCATGGTCTATCAGCTGTGGAACGATCCGCCCTTCACGGTCGTGACCCGCAAGGAAAGCGGCATTACGACCCCTGCCGATCTGACGGGCAAGACCCTGGGCGGCGCACCCGGGACGCCCACGACCAAGCTGCTTCCGGTCTTTGCGCGCATGAACGACGTCGACCTGGACAGCATCACCATCGAAAGCCTAGCGCCGAACCTGACCGAGCCCATGCTGATCCGCGGCGACATCGACGGGGCGATGGTGTTCAACATCACGGCCTGGTTCAACCTGATCAACAACCGCCAGGACCCCGCCGCCGATTTCAACTGGCTGAACTTCGGCGATCACGGGCTGGACCTCTATGCCAACGGGGTCATGGTCTCTCAGGCGATGATCGCCGACAACCCCGAGGCCGTGACCGGCCTGGTCCGTGCGATCAACCGCGCCGCGGTCGAGATCGCCCAGGACCACGAGGCAGGCGTCGATGCCGTCCTGGCCTTCGACAACCTGGCCAATCGCGACCTCGAGATGGCGCGGATGATGTTCTCGTACGAGAACCTGATCGCTTCGGACGAGGTGACGCGGATCGGTCTGGGCGATCTGGATGACGACCGCCTGTCGCGCGCCATCGACATCGTCGCCGAGGGCTATCAGTTGCAGACCACGCCCGCAGCCGGGCAGGTCTTCGACCGCAGCTTCCTGCCGCCGCTGAACGACCGCCAGCTGGTCCTGGCCGACTGATGGCGGCCGCCGCGATGCAGCCGATGGCCACCAGCCCGCACCCGCTGGCGACACGGGCCGGGGCGGACGTCCTGCAGCGTGGCGGCACCGCGGCCGAGGCCGCTGTGGCGATGGGCGCGGTTCTGGCCGTGGTCATGCCGCATTTCTGCGGCTTGGGCGGCGACGCGGTCTGGCTCATGGCCGACCGCGACGGTTGGGCGACGACGCTGATGGGCATCGGCCAGGCGCCGGGCGTCCTGCCGGACCTGCCCGACGCCTTGCCCCTGCGGGGGCCGGGGTCGATGCTGACGACCGCCTGCGCCGTCGACAGCTGGGACCATGCCCTGCGCCTGTCTGCGTCCCGATGGAGCGGGGCGATGACGCCGGAGGCGCTGCTGGCGCCCGCACTGACCCTTGCGCGCGACGGGTTTCGGCCCAGCGACAGCCAACGGTTCTGGCTGGATTTCCGCGCCGCGGACTGGCCGGACTGGCCGGGCTTTGCGGCCCAGTTCGCCGCTGCCGAAAACGACCTGCTGCGCCAGCCGCAACTGGCCGAGATCCTGTCCCTGATGGTCCGGGACGGGTTTCGCAGCTTCTATCAGGGACCGGCGGCGCAGCGGATCGCCCAGGGCCTGGCCCAGGCGGGCGCGCCGCTGACCGCCGCCGACCTTGCCGCGACGCACAGCCGGGCGGCGCAACCGCTGTCCCAGCCCTATCGCGACCTGACGCTGCTGGCGCCGCCGCCGCCCACGCAGGGGATAACGACGCTGGCCATCATGGGCATCCTCGACCGGCTGCGGATCCCCCGCGACCCTGCAATGCGGACCCACCTGCTGGTCGAGGCGGTCAAGCAGGCCTTCCTGGACCGCGGGCGTATCGCCGACCCGGACCACGCGGGGGACGACATATCGGCGCTGCTGTACCCGGATCGGCTGGACGCCAAGGCGGGCGCGATCCGCGCGGATCGTGCACTGGCCTGGCCGCACAGGGTCCGGCATGGGGATACGGTGTTCTTCGCCGCGACGGACGGGCAGGGGCGCTGCGCATCGGTCCTGCAGAGCACCTATTTCGACTGGGGCAGCGGTTGCGTCATCGGTGATACCGGGATCATCTGGCACAATCGTGGCGCAAGCTTTGCTACCGATCCGACCCACCCGAATGTCATCGCCCCCGGAAAGCGGCCCTTCTATACGCTGAACCCCGGCATCGCGCTGAAGGATGGTCGGCCGCATCTTCTCTATGGAACGCAGGGCGCGGATGGCCAGCCGCAGACACTGGCCGTCCTGCTGAGCGGCCTGATCGACCTGGGGCTGTCGCCCGAGGCAGCCTTGGCGCAGCCGCGCTTTCTTCTGGGGCGAACCTTTTCGGACAGCCGCGACAGCCTCAAGGTCGAGGCCTCCCTGGGCGACGCGGCGATCGCCTCTCTGGCCGCAATGGGGCATGAGACGGCCGAACTGCCGACCCTGTCCCCGATCTTCGGCTGCGCAGGCGCGATCCGCATCGACGCGACGGGCTGTTCTGGCGCGCATGATCCCCGGGGCGAGGGGCTGGCCCTCTGACGCCGCCATCGGCCGCGTCGTGGGGGATCAGCCGCCGCCGATGTGGGGTGCCCGGTATCGGTGGAACGCCGTGCCGGTCCCGGCCATGGGCCGTGCACCATGTCCGCATGACGGATCACCCTCGCCAAGATGACGATGCTGTGCCAGCCTTGCCCGAATGAGACCTGCCTTCGCCCTTCTTGTCAGACGCACCCTGCGCCGGTGGCGTCGCGACTTGTATCCCGTCCTGCGCATTGCGGCCGACAGGGCCCTGCGACAGGTGCAGTTCTGGGTGCTGGCGCTGCTGATCGGCATCGCGGCGGGATTTGCGGCGCTTGGGTTCAGGCTGGGTATCTCGGGGGTTCAGACGGCCCTCTACGGCGCCGACGACCTGACGCTGGCCAGCGTCGCGCGCGACCTGCCTTGGGCCTGGGTGCTGGTGGTGCCGGTCTTGGGCGGACTTGTCGTCGGGCTGATCCTGGACCGCTTCACCCCCGACGGGCGCGTGCGCGCGGTGGCCGACGTGATCGAGGGCGCGGCGCTGGACGGAGGCCGGGTCGAGGTCCGCGAGGGTCTGGCATCGGCCGCGGCCTCGCTGATCACGCTGGGCACCGGCGGCAGTTCCGGGCGCGAGGGGCCAGTCGTGCATCTGGCCGGCGTCGTCTCGACCGCGGTCGCGCGGCGCATCAAGGCCAGCCCTATGACCGGCAGGGAGCTGTTGGGATGCGCCGTCGCGGGTGCGGTCGCCGCCAGCTTCAACGCGCCCATCGCCGGGGCGCTTTTCGCGCATGAGGTCGTGCTGCGGCATTTCGCGACGCGCGCCTTTGCCCCGATCGCGATCGCCGCGGTGGCGGGCACGGTCATCAACCGGCTGCAGTTCGGCGGCCTGACCGAATTCATGCTGCCGGTCGAGCCTGACCTGGCCTTCCATATCGAATTGCCCGCCTTCATGGTGCTGGGCCTTGTCTGCGCGCTGGTCGCGGCGGCGATGATGGGCGGGATCTTTCGCGCCGACAGCCTGGCGACGCGGGCGATGGCGCGGATCGGCTGGCCGCGCTGGTCCCGGCCCGCGCTGGCGGGGCTTGCCCTTGGTGTGATCGCCATTCCCTTTCCGCACATCATCGGCGTGGGCTATGAAACCACCGCCGCGGCGCTGTCCGGCCAGATCGGCCTGGGGCAGGCGGTCATGTTCGCGGTCGTCAAGGCGGTGGCGGTCGCGATCACGCTGGGCGGGCGCATGGGGGGCGGGGTGTTCTCGCCCGCGCTGGTCATGGGGTCGCTGACCGGCCTGGCGTTCGGGATCATCGCCACGACCCTTGCGCCCGGCTATTCCGGCAGCGTCAATGTCTATGCCTTTGCCGGCATGGCCGCGGTGGGCGCGGCGGTCCTGGGCGCCCCCATCTCGACCGCGCTGATCGTGTTCGAGATGACCGGAGACTGGCAGACGGGCATCGCGGTGATGACCTCGGTCTCGCTCAGTTCGGCCCTGGCGTCGACCCTGGTCAGGCGGTCGTTCTTTCTGACCCAGCTGGAGCGGCGGGGCATCCACCTCTCCGAAGGGCCGCAGGCCTGGCTGCCCCATCAGCTGCGCGTCACGCCGGTCATCCGCGCGCTGGACGCCCCGGATGCCCCGGCCGAGGATCTGGTCCGTGCCATGGCGGAACGCGGTCCGACCGTGGCCCCGACCACCACCTTGGCCGAGGCCCTGCCGCTGTTCGAACGAAGCGGCGCGGTGTTTCTGGCCGTGACGGCCTGCGACGGCCCGGACGACCCCCTGCGCCTGATCGGCAGCGTCCATCACATCGACGTCCTGCGCGCCCTGAACCAGGCCCTGGAACAGACCGCCGCCGAAGAGCACGGCTGACACAGCGGCGGCCCCATGCCCGCGATGCCTGTCACAGTGGCCGGCGGGTCATTGACGCCGGTCCGGGGCGGGCCCAGAAATGGACGCGAACCAGCGGAGGGCGGGGCGATCTGCAACCTTTACAACCACACGACGCCGCAGGAGGCGCTGGTCCGGTTGATCGACGGGCTGACGGACCGGTCGGGAAATCTGGCGCCGGGCAGCGTCTATCCCGACCAGTTGGCGCCGATCATCCGGAACGGCGCGGACGGGCCGGAACTGGTCAAGGCGCGGTGGGGCATGCCGTCGCCGCGCTTTGCGCTGAAGACGGAGCGCGACCCGGGCGTCACGAATGTCCGCAACCTGGAGTCGCCCCATTGGCGGCGCTGGCTTGGCCGCGAGCATCGCTGTCTGGTGCCGCTGACCAGCTTTTCCGAACCGCGCGGCAAGGGCAAGGGCGTGCAGTGGTTCGCACCCGCCGATCCAGGCGCGACCCTGTTCTTTGCCGGGATCGAGACGCGCGGCTGGCGATCGGTCCGCAAGGTCAAGGACGGAGAGACGGTCGACGACCTCTATGCCTTTCTGACCTGTCCTCCGAACGCCGAGGTCGCGCCGATCCATCCCAAGGCGATGCCGGTGATCCTGACGCGCCCCCAGGAATGGCACGCCTGGCTGGACGGCATACCGGCGACTGAGCTGCAGCGGCCGCTGCCCGACGGGGCATTGACGCTGGTCGAGGCGCCGGTGTGATGCCCAGGGGCCATCCCGAGTCACGCGTCGCGCGGGTCCGTCCGTGGCGCAACGGACCGCCAGCCTTGGAAAGGAGCGATGGGACATGCATGTGGACCTGACCCGCTGGTCACCGCCCCCGGCCCCAGCGCGGGCGGTGATCGCTGGACGATACGTGCGGCTGGAACCGCTTCAGGCCGGTCATGCAGGGACGCTGTACGCGGCCGCATCCGCAGGTGGGGCCGATGACCGCTTTCGCTGGCTTTTCGAGCATCCGCCCCAGGATCGTGACACTTTTGCGGATTGGGTCGAGCATGCATCGACATCGGCAGACCCGATGTTCTTTGCGGTGGTCGATGCCGCCACGGGCCGCGCCGAGGGTCGTCAGGCGCTGATGCGGATCGACCGCACCCATGGCGTGATCGAGATCGGCAGCATCATGTGGGGCCCCGCCCTGCAGCGCAGCCGCATGGCGACCGAGGCGCTGTTCCTGTTCGCCGACCACGTCTTTGCGTTGGGCTATCGGCGGTTCGAATGGAAATGCAACGACCTGAACACGCCTTCGAAACGGGCCGCCCTGCGTTTCGGTTTTCGGCCCGAGGGGGTCTTTCGCCAGCACATGGTCGTCAAGGGGACCAACCGCGACACGGCCTGGTTCGCGATGACCGATCAAGACTGGCAGGAACTGCGGCCCGGCTATCTGGTGTGGCTGGCGCCCGACAATTTCGACGCCGATGGTGGGCAGCGGCGCACGCTTGGGGCCTGTCTGCGCGGCGGCGCATGACGGGTGCATCCCGCGCCGCCGGGCGCGGGGTGCAAAGATCACCGGTCGGCGATCAGATCTTGTCGCGCCCCGTGGCCACGATGCAGATCAACGAGATCACGGCGGCGCCCAGCAGATAGTATCCGACCTGCGCCATGCCATAGTTCATCTGCAGCCAGGTCGCCGCATAAGGCGCCAGCGACGCGCCGAAGATGCCGGCAAAGTTGAACGTCAGCGACGACCCGGTATAGCGGACCTGGGCCGGGAAGGGCGCGGCCAGCGCCGCCCCGATGACGCCATAGGTCAGGCCCATCAGCATCAGGCTGATCGTGACGAACAGATAGACGCTGGACTCGTTCTGGGCACTGCCCTGCATCAGCGACCCGAAGGACAGGGCAAAGGCCCCGATCAGGATGGTCACGATGATCAGGAAGCCATAGCGCCCGGTGCGATCCGCGATCTTGCCGGCAAAGGGGATCGTCAGGCCGAAGACGACCGATCCATAGATCTGGATCAGCAAGGCATCCTTGAACGGGATCCCCAGGACCTTAACGTTGTAGGACAACAGCCACGCCGTCGCCAGATAGAACAGCACGAAGGTCGCCAGCGCCGCGAAGGTGCCCAGGAAGACGCTCAGCTTGTGATGGCGGAACAGTTCGGCCAGGGGGACGGACACGCGCTTGTCCTTCTTCACGGCTTCGGCGAATTCGGGGGTCTCGGTGATGGACAGGCGGATCCACAGGCCGATCCCGACCAGCAGGATCGACGACAGGAACGGCAGCCGCCAGCCCCAGGCCAGCAGCTCGTCCTGGGTGATGAAGTGCAGCAGCACCCAGAAGAACCCCGACGACAGCAGAAGACCGACGGGCGCGCCCAGTTGCGGGAACATCCCGTACCAGCTGCGCTTGCCCTCGGGTGCGTTCTCGGTCGCCAGCAGCACGGCCCCGCCCCATTCGCCGCCCAGGCCGAAGCCCTGTCCGAACCGGCACAGCGCCAGCAGCAGCGGCGCCCAGACGCCGATCTGGTCATAGGTCGGCAGCAGGCCGATGGTGACGGTAGACACCCCCATCGTCAGAAGCGCGGCGACAAGCGTGGCCTTGCGCCCGATGCGGTCGCCGTAATGGCCAAAGACGATGGCCCCCAACGGCCGCGCAAAGAATGCGATCGAGAAGGTCGCAAAGGACGCCAGCAGCGCCGTGGTTGGGTCCGATCCCGGAAAGAACAGCGACGGAAAGATCAGCACCGCGGCCGTCGCATAGATGTAGAAGTCGAAGAATTCGATCGTCGTGCCGATGAGGCTGGCCGTCAGGACCTGGGCGGGCGAATTGGCGGGAACCGCGCCGGCGGGCGGGGCGGATGGTCGGGTGGATGTCATGGCGGGTCCATAGGGCGCATGATTTCAGAGGATCTCGGCCCGTGCGCTGCGACCGGCGCTGATGATGCAGCCCTGATGCGTCGGCCTGTACGGAGGAGGATCGTCGGATGGCCGTTCCGTCGTGAACGACCGGTGCCGACTTAACCGGACGACCGGCGGTGTCAAGTTTGCACATGTCGGGCGGCCCGCCCTTGCATGACGCTGCCCGGCGCGCTCAGGTGGGGCGGGGCGTCCCCCCGCAGGCGATGTCGATCACGGAAGGCCAGGCCATGTCGAATTTCTCCAGAACGCAACGCATCCGCAAGGAGGTCGTCTGGACCGATGGCGGCGTCGTCGCCGCGCAGCATCGCAAGGCGGCCGAGGTCGGCGCCGCGGTCCTGGCCGCCGGGGGCGACGCGATGGACGCGGCGGTCGCGATATCCTTCGCGGTGGGCGTGGTCGAGCCGTGGATGTCGGGTCCGATGGGCGGTGGCATGATGACCCTGTGGCGCGCGGGTGAACAGCGGGCCGAGACGATCGAGTTCGGGATGCGCGCACCCGCGGGCCTTGACGCAGCCGACTATCCGCTGGAGCCGGGGCGGCAGGCGGCGGACCTGTTTCCCTGGACGCGCGTCAGGGACGACCGCAACATCTATGGCGCGACCTCTGTCGCGGTGCCGGGCACGGTCGCCGGGATGGCGCTGGCCCATCGGCAGTACGGGACCCGCGACTGGGGCGATCTGCTGGCCCCCGCCGTGGCCTTGGCAGAGGAGGGGATGCTGCTCGACTGGTATTCGTCGCTGTTGATCGCGTCCGCGGCGCGCCAGCTGGCGCAGGACCCCGATGCGGCGGCGCTGTTCCTGGCGGACGGGCAATGGCCCGACATCGCCGGTTGGACCACGGCCTCGGCCGCGCGACTGGATCAGCGCGTCCATGCGGACACCCTGCGCCGGCTGGCCGAACATGGTGCCCGGGATTTTTATCACGGCGACATCGGCCGGATGCTGGTCGACGACGTCCGCGCCAAGGGCGGCTGCCTGTCGATGGAGGATCTGCGCAGCTATCAGGCAGAGGCCCGTGCGCCCCGGACGGTCCGCTATCGCGATGCCGTCATCCATGCGCCGTCGGGTCTGTCCGCGGGGGCGGAACTGGTCACGGCCCTGCAGCAGATGCAGGCGGCCTTCGATCCCGGTGATGCGCCGTCGGCGGCCAGCTATGCCGCGCTGGCGTCAGGCCTGGGCGATGCCTATCGCGACCGGCTGGCCCATGCGGGCGACACGGGGGAAAGCCCGCGCGCCCCGGCCTGCACCACCAGCTTCAGCGTCGTGGACCGGCACGGCAACATGGTGAACGTCACCCAGACCCTGCTGTCGATGTTCGGCAGCCATGTCGTGTCCGGGCAGACCGGGATGCTGTTGAACAACGGCATCATGTGGTTCGACCCCGAGCAGGGTCGACCGAATTCGCTGGCGCCGGGCAAGCGGTGCCTGATGAACGTCTGTCCCACCGTCGGGCAGGTGGGCGACCGGATGTTCGCCATCGGCGCGTCGGGCGGCCGCAAGATCCTGCCTGCGGTGGCCAACCTGGTCAGCTTCATGGCGGATTTTGGGATGGACCTGGAACAGGCGTTCCACACGCCGCGGATCGACGCCTCCGCCGCGACAGGCACGGTCATGGACGAGGATCTGCCGCAGGACGTGGCGCAGGCGCTGGCCGCCCTAGGCCCCGTGACGACCGCCCGGCGAACGGTCCATCCCTATGCCTTCGCCGTGCCCGCGGGCGTCATGCGCCAGGCGGGCCGGAACTGCGGCGCGACCGAGATCATGAGCCCCTGGGGCGACGCCGTCTGCGAAGCGGACGTGTGATCGCCAAGCGTCATCCGCAGGATCTGCGGGTGACGCAACAACCCTGCGGCGCGGGATCTGGGTGCATCTGTGGGTGAATGGTGCTGTGAAAGAGGATTGAACTCGGCGCATTTCGTTGCAGTATACTGTATTTGTTAATGAATTTAAGGGCGCTGACAAGCCTTGTATACCACCTCCGTGCCCTACCCGCCAGACTGAAGGAAACCAAGCAGCGCGCTGAAGGCATATGGTAGGAAGGCTTCGGAGGTGCAACGGAGGGCTTGTGCGGGTGACGTGAACTTACTCTAAATGTCCTGCTGTTGAGTTGGCGCGGCAGGGTCAACCAGGGACCTTACATCGACGGGCACATTCCGATGACCATAAAGGACCTGCAAGGCCGCGCGGCGCAGTTCGCGCATTTCGGTTTCATCAGTTGCCCATTGCTCTGGTGCATATGCTCCACGCAAGATGTCTAGTTGGCTGATGTTCGTTCCGACCACCTTGGACATGTCTGACAGGAGGAGGCCGATTGCGCTTTGAAATCGCTCAAATGTCAGACCCATAGTCTCTGGGTTTTTCCACCCTGCGTCTTCTGTCATGCGCATCACCTCACGGTAGCTTTCGCGAACCGCTTTGCTCTTGTGAAAGTAGATCGGAACCATGTTTAATGCGCCGACAAACTCCGGATTCAGTGGGTGACGACGAAGACGCATCATGCATCCGTAAACAGTCTGCCGCGCTTGCCTTTTTTCGCTGCGGCCTTGGTGCCAAAGGGTTACGGCCACCGCAAAGATCGGGCCGAAAAAAGTTGCAATCACTACTGCCCAGTCCACTGACGCCCAGTCCATGCGGCTCTCCTGCAATCCATTCTCGACTATTCTCTGCACATGAGCCTTTCAGCGCAAGGACGCTTGAAAAAAGACGACTTAAAGGCCGGAGCATCCACCCGCACGGAAACCGCCGTGAGACCATTCGGCTTTCCCGTTGGCGAGATGATCGCGTTCCCAGAGTTTGAACGCATCGGTGATTGAGAAGTCAGCTGGGGAGGGCGGCTGTTCGGGGAATGTGGGGGGGACCCAAGCGGGAAACCTCTCGGCCAGCGGGTCAGGGCGGAAGTCGCCTTCAGACCGGCGATGTTGGAAGTCAGCCCATTCTTTCGCAACCATATGCACCTGCCCGATGAACCGATGGCGGCTGTAATCGTCTGCGTTCAGCGCGGCCCGAAGAAGCAACCTGTCCGCGTCGTCGCCATACCACTTTGCCAATCCCTCGGGGGTGGCATCTGGCACAGCCGTCTTCTCCCGAAGGATCGCCCAAAGCTGGGTCTCTCCCGGCTCTTGTTCGACCATCGCGTCCAACTCACGCCGCCACTCGCCAGCAAGGGCTACAAGCTGGGCGAAGGGGATCATCGCCGGGCCGGAGCGCATTGCCTGCCACTCCCGTTGCAATTCTTCATAGCGAAGGGAAAATCGACGCTTGGCTTCTGCCGGGTCTTTCGTGCGGAGGGATTCTTTCAGGACCGGGCGGGCGCCAGCGCGCACCAGATCGGAAGGTGACCGGACTGTCAGATAGTAGATGCCGGTCTTCGGATGCTTAGTCGGACTGGGCATTCGGAGGGCCATGTATGCCACCTCTGTATACCACTGAGGGGGCTTCAAGCCTCTGAACTACCACAAGTTCTTGCATATACTCAAGAAAAATGGTGCTGTGAGAGAGGATTGAACTCTCGACCTCACCCTTACCAAGGGTGTGCTCTACCACTGAGCTACCACAGCAACGTGAGGGGGCGTTTAGACAAAGGTTTCGACCCCTGCAAGGGGGTCCGAACGATTTTTCGGGATTTTGGCGATTGATCGCGCGCGGCGTGTGCGTTTGCTGGACGTGCGGCCCGCGCGGCGCTAACAGGACTGCCATGACCGACCGACGCAATGACAAGCCAAGCCCCGACAGCCGCGAGGAACGCCTGCGACAGGCGCTGCGCGCGAATCTGACACGGCGCAAGGAACAGGCGCGGGCGCGGGCGGATCGGGACGACAACAAGACTGCCCCGGATGCGGGCGGCGAGACAGGCAAGGACAGCTGATGGACCAGATCATCGTCACGGGGAACGGCCCCCTTCACGGGGAAATCCCCATCGCGGGTGCCAAGAACGCCTGCCTGACGCTGATGCCCGCGACGCTGCTGACCGATCAGCCGCTGACGCTGACCAATGCGCCGCGCCTGTCCGACATTCGCACCATGACCGCACTGCTGGGCTCGCTTGGGGCCGAGGTCGCCAGCCTTCAGGAAGGCCAGGTTCTGGCGCTGTCCAGCCATGCGATGGCCAGCCACCGGGCGGAATACGACATCGTGCGCAAGATGCGTGCCTCGATCCTGGTGCTGGGGCCGATGCTGGCGCGGGACGGCGTGGCCGAGGTGTCGCTGCCCGGCGGCTGCGCGATCGGCGCGCGGCCCGTGGACCTGCACCTGCGCGCGCTGGAGGCGATGGGCGCGACGCTGGACCTGTGCGAGGGCTATGTCCACGCCAAGGCACCGGCGGGGGGCCTGAAGGGCGCGGTCTTCGAGTTCCCGGTCGTGTCGGTGGGCGCGACGGAAAACGCGCTGATGGCCGCCACGCTGGCGCGCGGCACGACCGTCTTGAAGAACGCCGCGCGCGAGCCCGAGATCGTCGATCTGGCCCGCTGCCTGCGCGCGATGGGCGCACAGATCGAGGGCGAGGGGACCGGGACCATCACCATCCAGGGTGTGCAGGCCCTGCATGGCGCGACGCATCCGGTGGTGACCGACCGGATCGAACTGGGCACCTATATGCTGGCGCCCGCCATGTGCGGTGGCGAAGTCGAGCTGCTGGGTGGCCGGATCGAGCTGCTGGCGGCCTTCTGCGAGAAGCTGGACGAGGCCGGGATCAGCGTCGAGGAGACCGAGCGCGGGCTCAAGGTCGCGCGCAGGAACGGCCGCGTGCGCGCTGTCGATGTTCGGACCGAGCCCTTCCCCGGTTTCCCCACCGACCTGCAGGCGCAGTTCATGGCCCTGATGTGCCTGGCCGAGGGCACGTCGGTGCTGGAGGAGACAATCTTCGAGAACCGCTTCATGCACGCGCCCGAACTGGCCCGCATGGGCGCGCAGATCGAGGTTCATGGCGGCCATGCGACCGTCACCGGGGTCGAGAAGCTGCGCGGGGCGCCGGTGATGGCCACCGACCTGCGCGCCTCGGTCAGCCTGATCCTGGCCGGGATGGCCGCGCAGGGGCAGACGACCGTCAGCCGCGTCTATCACCTGGATCGCGGTTACGAACATGTCGTGCGCAAGCTGCGCGGCGTGGGTGCCCATATCGAACGCGTCAAGGAGGAGTGATCCATGGCAGAGGATGCCCGTTTCGCCGATGCCGACCCCCGGCCGCTGGCCCTGAGGGCCGAGGACGAGGCCGACCTGCGCATCCTGTCTTCGCTGGTCCAGGATGCGGTGCTGACAGGCGCCGACATCAGTCATGATGCCAAGGCGCGGCGGCTGTCGCTGCTGATCACGCGCTTTCGGTGGGAGGATGCCGCGGACGCCCGGTTGCAGAACCGCGAATTCGAACGCGTGCGTTCGGTGCTGGTCATCAGCGACGTGATGCGCGTCGTCAGCGACGGCGTCGGGCACGACGGGGACACCGTCCTGTCGCTGCTGGCGATCCGCTGGCAGGCTGGAGAGGACGGGACAGGTCGCCTGTCGCTGGATTTCGCGGGGGACGGGACCATCCTGGCCGATGTGGAATGCATCAATCTGGACCTGCGCGACGTGACGCGCCCGCATCGGGCGGTGTCGGGCAAGGCACCGCGGCATCCTGACTAGGGCCGCTTCCGGGTCTTTGGGCAAGAACGAAGCCCGCGGCATCCTGTCCGCCCCCTGACGCTTGAGCCGGACGGGGGCGCAGGATAGGGGCGCGCGGGAACACGAAGGGAATGATGATGCCGGTCTTTCTGAACAGCACCGATGCCGATTTCGAACAGGGCTTCCGCGCGATGCTGGGTGCCAAGCGCGAGGATTCGTCGGACGTGAACGACGCGGTCACCGCCATCATCCGCGATGTCCGCGACCGCGGCGACGCGGCCCTGTGCGATCTGACGACCCGGTTCGACCGGCTGGACCTGACGCCTGCGACGCTGCGCTTCTCGCCCAAGGAGATCGCGGAGCAGGTGGCCCGCGTGACGCCCGAGGACCGCGCCGCCCTGGCCTTGGCGGCCGAGCGCATCCGCGCCTATCACGCCCGCCAGATGCCCGAGGATGCCAGTTGGACCGACCCCGAGGGTGCGACCCTTGGCTGGCGGTGGAGTGCCGTGTCGGCGGCAGGCCTCTATGTGCCGGGCGGGCAGGCGGCCTATCCCTCCAGCGTGCTGATGAACGCGATCCCGGCGCGTGTCGCGGGGGTGGAACGGCTGGTTATCTGCGTGCCGACGCCGGACGGGGTGATCAACCCGCTGGTCCTGCTGGCGGCGCAGCTGTCGGGGGTGGATGAGATCTATCGCATCGGGGGCGCGCAGGCGGTGGCGGCGATGGCTTACGGCACGGACACCATCGCGCCGGTCGACAAGATCACCGGTCCCGGCAACGCCTATGTCGCCGCGGCCAAGCGGCAGGTGTTCGGCCGCGTGGGCATCGACATGATTGCGGGCCCGTCCGAGGTTCTGGTCATCACGGACGCGGACCAGAACCCCGAATGGCTGGCTTGGGACCTGCTGGCGCAGGCCGAGCATGACGCGGATGCGCAGTCGATCCTGATCACCACCGACCCCGCCATGGCCCGAGCGGTCGCGACCGAGGTCGAGCGGATCATACCGACGCTGGATCGCGCGGCCATTGCGGGGGCCAGCTGGCGTGATTACGGCACGCTGATCGTCGTGGATGACCTGGATCAGGCCGCAGCCCTGTCGAACCGCATCGCGCCCGAGCATCTGGAACTGTGCGTGGCCGACCCCGAGGGGCTGGCGGCCAAATGCATCCACGCCGGCGCGATCTTTCTGGGCGCGCATACGCCCGAGGCGGTGGGCGACTATGTCAGCGGCCCGAATCACGTCCTGCCCACGGCACGGTCGGCGCGGTTCAGTTCCGGCCTGTCGGTGATGGATTTCCTCAAGCGCACGACCATGGCGCGGCTGACGCCGGGGGCATTGGCCGCGATCGGTCCCGCCGCGGTGCGTCTGGCCGCATCCGAGGGCTTGCAGGCGCATGGCGCTTCGGTTCAGGCTCGGCTCGGGACACTGAACGAAAGACCGCTGGAATGAGCCGCATCACCCGGATCGAGATTGACGACAGCGCCATCGCCCCGGCCACGCCGGAAATGGAGCAGGAGCGGCGCGTCGCCATCTTCGATCTGATCGAGGACAACAGCTTTGCCGTTCCCGGCCGCGACGGGGGTGCCGCGCCAGACGGGCCTTTCGTGCTGGAGCTGTGCATCCGCGAAGGGCGGCTGGTCTTCGACGTCACTGCCGAGGATGCGACCAAGGTGGCCGAGTTCCACCTGTCCCTTGGGCCGTTCCGGCAGGTGGTCAAGGACTATTTCCAGATCTGCCAAAGCTATTTCGACGCGGTCAAGCGCCTGCCCCCCGCCCAGATCGAGGCGATCGACATGGCCCGGCGCGGCATCCACAACGAAGGCGCGCGCACCCTGCAGGAGCGGCTGGAGGGCAAGGCCAGCCTGGACATCGACACCGCGCGCCGCCTGTTCACCCTGATCTGTGCGCTGATCCCGCAGGGCTGATCCGATGACGCAGGACAAGATCCCCTCATCGGTTCTGTTCTGCTGCGACCACAATTCCATCCGCTCGCCCATGGCCGAGGGGATGATGAAGAAGTTCTATGGTCGCGCGGCCTATGTCCAGTCGGCGGGCGTGAAGAACGACATGGAGGTCGACGGCTTCGCAATCGCCGTCTGCGACGAGATCGGCGTGCCGCTGGCCAACCACCGCAGCCGCAGCTTCGAGGAGATGCAGGACTGGGGCGACGACCTGGGCCAGTTCGACCTGATCGTGGCCCTGTCGCCGGCCAGCCAGCGGATGGCGCTGGAAATGACGCGTCATGCGCATCTGGACGTGGAATACTGGCCGATCATGGACCCGACCGGCCTTGCCGAAGGGCGCGAGGCGCGGCTGGCGGCCTATCGCCAGACCCGCGACCAGATCGAGACGCGGATGCGCGCCCGCTTCGGCCCGCCGCACGACCCCACCTAGCAGCGGACGTCCCGGTCCTGGCGCCAATGGGCGGGCACGTCCCAGATGGGGCGGGACATTTCGGCGATCACGTCGTCGCGGGTCAGCCCGATGTCGCGCAGCTGGTCGTCGGACAGACGCGACAGGTCGATCCGGGTGCGGCGTACATCGAACATGGTCAATACGCGTTCCACCCACCAAGGGCGGGGCAGGATGCCATGGCCGGTCACCACGCGCAGCAGGGCGTTCTTCTGGGTCATCGTTCAGCCTCCTTGATTGAATACATCATCAGCGATGATGGATATTGTTCCGATCATCTTTCCAGTTGATGAATATCGTCCGGGGGCGTATTTGTGAAACGAATGGTTTTGATGTGATCCATCAGGGAAAATGGATGATGCGCAATCTGGATATCGCGACGCTGCGGTCCTTGCAGGCGGTCGCCGAATACGGTGCCGTCACCCGGGCGGCCGAGGCGCTGAACATGACGCAAAGCGCCCTGTCGATGCAGATGAAGCGGCTGGAGGAGGTGTTCGGCCGTCCCATGCTGGCCAAGGTCGGCCGGGGGGTCATCCTGTCGGATTTCGCGCAGGACCTGTTGGGCGAAAGCCGCAAGCTGGTGGCGCTGAACGATGCGATCCTGTCGCGCTATACCGGGCTGCAGCCCGAACAGAAGCTGCGCGTGGGTCTCAGCAGCGACTGGCTGTTTGCCAAGGTCGCCCAGACCGTGCGCGCCTTTCGCAAGGATTACCCGCGGGTTGAATTGGTCATGCGCGACGCCCGGACCAAGGACCTGCGGGCGCAGATGCGGCGGGGCGAACACGACGTCATCCTGACCACCGAATTCGAGGCACCGGCGGGCGCGATCCATCTGGCCAAGGTCGATCTGGCCTGGGTCGGCGCGGTCGGCGGTAGCGCCTGGCAGGAGCGGCCGCTGGCCCTGGCGACATCGTCGCATTGCGCCTATTACCCGGCGGCCATCGCGGCGCTGGACGCGGCCGGGATCGCCTGGACCCACCCTGCCGGAGAGGGCGGGGACGAGAACTGGCACATCCTGGCCGCCGCCGATCTGGGCGTCACCGTGCGCCCCCGCGGCATTCCGCAGGCGGGGCTGGAGGATGTGGAACATGGCGGCGGGCTGCCGCCGCTGCCGCCGACCTGGTTGAACGTCTATGTGACGGACGGCCCGGCGCGGCGGACGGCCTCGGACTTCGCGGGCTATCTGCGCCGCGTCGTCTGTGAGGTCGCCGCCGCCGCCTGACGGATCAGACCACCACGCCCGCGCCTTCGGTCGCAGGCCCGGCATTGGCGCGGAAGGCCGCGAACAGCTCGCGTCCCAGGCCCTCGCGGCTGCCTTTGGGGTCGAAGACGGCGGCATCGCGGCTGTCGAAATCGGCCTCCAGGCATTCCAGCGTGCCGTTCGCCGCATCCAGCCGCACCCGGTCGCCGTCGCGCAGCCGCGCCAGCGGACCGCCCATCGCCGCTTCGGGCGAGACGTGGATCGCGGCAGGCACCTTGCCCGACGCGCCCGACATGCGCCCGTCGGTGACCAGCGCGACCTTGAGGCCGCGGTCTTGCAGGACCGCCAGCGTCGGGGTCAGCGAATGCAGTTCCGGCATGCCGTTGGCGCGCGGCCCCTGAAAGCGGACGACGACGATCGTGTCCTCGGTGAACTCGCCGGCGCGGAAGGCGGTCTTGACCGATTCCTGGTCCTGGAACACGCGGGCGCGGGCCTCGATCAGGTGGCGTTCGGGGGCGACGGCGCTGATCTTGATGACGCCGCGGCCCAGGTTGCCCTGCAGCTGCTTCAGCCCGCCCGTGGCTGCGAACGGATCGCTGGCGGGGCGCAGGATGCGGTCGTTCAGCGTGGTGCGCGCGCCGTCCTCCCACCGGATGGTGTCGCCGTCCAGCTTGGGTTCGCGGACATAGCTGTCCAGCCCCGACCCGGTGATCGTCTTGACGTCCGGATGCAGCAGGCCCGCCTCCAGCAGCTGCCCGATCATGTAGCCCAGGCCCCCCGCCGCGTGGAAATGGTTCACGTCGGCCAGCCCGTTGGGATAGACCCGCGCCATCAGCGGCACATTCTCCGACAGGTCGTGGAAATCGGCGATGTCGATGATGACGCCCGCAGCCCGCGCCATGGCGGGCAGGTGCAGGACCAGGTTCGTGGACCCGCCCGTGGCCATCAGGCCGACGATGCCGTTCACGAAGGCGCGTTCGTCCAGCACCTGACCGGCGGGAGTGTATTCGTTGCCCAGATTGGTGATCTGCGCCGCGCGCTGGACCGCGGCCACGGTCAGCGCCTCGCGCAGCGGCGTGTTCGGGTTCACGAAGCTTGAGCCAGGCAGGTGCAGGCCCATGAACTCCATCAGCATCTGGTTGGTGTTTGCGGTACCGTAGAAGGTGCAGGTGCCCGCCGAGTGATAGCTGGCCATCTCGGCCTTCATCAGCTCGTCGCGACCGACCTCTCCGGTGGCGAATTGCTGGCGGACCTTGGATTTCTCGTCATTGGGCAGGCCCGAGGGCATCGGACCCGCGGGGACGAAGACCGCCGGAATATGCCCGAAGGTCGCGGCCGAGATGATCAGCCCCGGCACGATCTTGTCGCAGACGCCCAGGTACAGCGCCGAATCAAAGCAGTCATGCGACAGGGCCACCCCGGCGGCCAGGGCGATCACGTCGCGCGAGAACAGCGACAGCTCCATCCCCGGGCGGCCTTGCGTCACGCCGTCGCACATGGCCGGGACGCCGCCCGCGACCTGCACCGTGGCCCCCGCCGCGCGGCCCGCGGCGCGGATCACGTCGGGATAGCGTTCAAAGGGCTGATGCGCTGACAGCATGTCGTTATAGGCCGTCACGATCCCGATATTGGGCTTTCGCGTCGTCGCCATGTCGACCTTGTCGTCCATCGCGGCATAGGCATGGGCCTGGTTGCCGCAGGACAGGTGCGCACGGGCCGGGCCGTCCTGCGCCGCACGGGCGATCTTGGCCAGGTAGGCGCTGCGGCTGTCATGGGACCGCTCGCGGATGCGGTCGGTGACGCGGTCGATCATGGCGTGAAGGGTCATGGGTGCCTCCTCTGGCTTTGCGGCACTATACGCCGTTAGCGTTAACGGTTCAACCATCGGCGGTGGCCAGCCTTGTGCGCGGGGGTGGGAAATGTCAGATCGACCGCAAAAGGAGTTTTGCCATGAGCGAACTGCACAGCGACGACCAGACCGCCGGCCATCCCAACGATCGTGCCGTGATCCGGTTGCGCCCGAAATCCAAGCCGCAGGCGATCCGCCACGGCTTCCCCTGGGTCTTTGCCGACGAGGCGGTGCTGGACCGCCGCACCAAGGCGCTGCCCCCCGGCGGCCTGGCCGTGCTGGAGGATGCCGAACGTCAGCTGCTGGCCCTGGTGACCGTGAACCCGGTCAGCAAGATCATCGCCCGCGTGATGGACACCGACCCGGGCGCGGTGATCGACGGCGCCTGGCTGCGCGCGCGCCTGACCCGCGCCCTGCAGATGCGCGAGCGGATCTATGACGAGCCTTTCTATCGTCTGGTCCATGCCGAGGCCGACGGCCTGCCGGGCCTGGTCATCGACCGCTTCGGCGACGCGGCCGTGATCCAGCCCAACGCGGCCTGGGCCGACGGCATGGCCGAGGACATCGCCGATGCGCTGATCGACGTCGCGGGCGTCTCCACGGTCGTCCTGAACGGGCAGGGCCGGTCGCGGGGCCTGGAAGGTCTGGCCGAGCGGCTGGAGGTCATCCGCGGCACCGCCCCATCCGGCCCGGTCCAGGTCCGCATGAACGGCGCGACCTATCTGGCCGACCTTCTGGGCGGGCAGAAGACGGGCCTGTTCTTCGATCAGCGCCCGAACCACGCCTTCGCACAGCGGCTGGTGGATGGCGGGTCGGTCCTGGACGTGTTCAGCCATGTGGGTGGTTTCGGCCTGGCGGCGCTGGCGGCGGGGGCCGACAGCGCGCTCTGCATCGACGGCAGCGCGCCTGCGCTGGAGCTGGCACGGGGCGGTGCAGCCGCCATGGGTGCCGCGGACCGGCTGGAGACGCAGCAGTCGGATGCCTTCGACGCGCTGGAGGCCCTAGCCGAACAGGGGCGGACCTTCGACGTGGTGGTCTGCGACCCGCCGGCCTTCGCGCCGTCGAAGCCCGCGCTGGAGAAGGGCCTGCGCGCCTATGAGCGGGTGGCCAAGATGGCCGCGCCGTTGGTCGCGCCGGGTGGCTATCTGGTCCTGTGCAGCTGTTCGCACGCCGCCGACCTGACCGCCTTCCGCAACGTCAGCGCGCGCGGCATCGGACGCGGCGGGCGGCGCGGGGTGTTGATCCACACGGGTCAGGCCGGGCCCGACCATCCGACCCTGCCGCAGCTGGCCGAGACGGGCTATCTCAAGGCGCTGTTCTTCCGGCTGGACTGATGCGCGCCGTCCTGGACGCCAATGTGCTGTTCCCCACCATCCTGCGCGAGATCCTGACCGATCTGGCGCAGGCGGGGGTTTACCACGCGCTTTGGTCGGACCGCATCCTGGAGGAATGGCACCGCGCCGCCGCCCGCATCGGTCCCGATGCCGAAAGCGTCGCGGGGGCCCAGATCGCGCTGCTGCGCCTGCGCTTTCCGCAGGCGGTGCAGCCCAATGACGGTCAGGCGGCGATCGACCTAGACTTTCCCGACCCCGGCGACCGCCATGTGGTCGAGGCCGCCCTGGCCGGGTGCGCATCCCTGATCGTCACCGCGAACCTGCGCGATTTTCCGCAGCGGATGATGGCCGTGCTGGGCCTGCGCGCCATCCATCCCGATGCGTTCCTGCTGGATCTACTGGCGCGCGACCGGCCCGCGGTCCTGTCCGCGCTGCAGGCCGCCCGCGACCGTGCGGAGGCGGCGGGCGGTGCCATGAGCATGGCCGAGATGCTGAAGCGCTGTCGGCTTCCGCGGCTGGCGCGTGCAGTGAAAGGTTGAACGGCATTGCTGTTATCGCTAACAAGGGGTAAGGCGAACGCCACCCAACAGGAGGACAGCATGGTCTCTCGTGTCATTCCGGTCGATGACTTCGACCTCGTGATCTTTGGCGCCACGGGCGATCTGGCCCATCGCAAGATCCTGCCCGGTCTCTACCGGCGCTTCAAGGCGGGACAGTTCCCGGCCACCAGCCAGATCATCGGCGCCGCGCGCACCGACCAGGACGACGACGCCTTCCGCGCCGAGGCGTCCAAGGCCATCTGCGAGTTCGCGGGCGCCAAGGCGGACGACCAGCAGCTGACCGAGTTCCTGGGCCTGCTGGGCTATGTCCCCATCGACGCCAAGGGCGAGGGCGGCTGGCAGGCGCTGAAGGACCGGATGCGCAAGGGCGCGGTCCATGCGTTCTATTTCTCGGTCGCGCCGGCGCTGTTCGGCGACATCGCCGAGCGTCTGGCGGGCCACGGCATCGCCGATGACGACAGCCGCATCGTGGTGGAAAAGCCCTTCGGCCGCGATCTGGCCAGCGCCAAGGCGCTGAACGCCACGCTGGCGCAGCATTTCAACGAACAGCAGATCTATCGGATCGACCATTACCTGGGCAAGGAAACCGTCCAGAACCTGATGGCGGTGCGCTTTGCCAACGTGCTGTTCGAACCGCTGTGGAACGCGCAATACGTGGACCACGTCCAGATTACCGTGGCCGAGACCGTGGGCGTGGCCGGACGCGGCAGCTATTACGACAAGTCCGGCGCGATCCGGGACATGGTCCAGAACCACATGATGCAGCTTCTGTGCCTGATCGCGATGGAGCCGCCCTATCACTTCGACCCCGACGCCGTGCGCGACGAAAAGCTGAAGGTGATCCGCGCGCTGGAGCCGTTGGAGCCCAAGGACATCGTCCGCGGCCAGTACCAGGGCGAGGGCAGCGACTATCTGACCGACGCCGAGGACCCCGATTCGCGGACCGAAAGCTATGTCGCGATGAAGGTTCGCATCTCCAACTGGCGCTGGCAGGGCACGCCCTTCTATCTGCGCACCGGAAAGAAGCTGCGCGCGCGGACCAGCGAGATCGCGATCACCTTCAAGGAACCGCCGCATTCGATCTTTGACGACAGCGGCCATCCCAAGGCCAACGAGCTGGTCATCCGCCTGCAGCCGAACGAGGGCATGAACCTCAAGGTGATGATCAAGGAGCCGGGGCCGGGCGGCATGCGCCTGGTGCAGGTGCCGCTGGATATGTCCTTTGCCGATGCCCTGGGGCCGGAGGGCGCGGACATGCCCGACGCCTACGAGCGGCTGATTATGGACGTGATCCGCGGCAACCAGACGCTGTTCATGCGCGGTGACGAGGTCGAGGCGGCCTGGGCCTGGACCGACCCGATCATCAAGTCCTGGGAGGAGGGCAAGCGCCGGCCCGAACCCTATGACAGCGGATCCTCGGGGCCCGAGGAGGCGTTGCGCCTGATGCACCGCGACAACCGTCGCTGGAGGGAGATCAGGGCATGAGCATGGATTTCAAGGAATACCCCGACCGCGAGATGCTGGCCCTGTCGGTCGCGGACCGCATCGCCTCGCAGCTGGCGCAGCATCTGCGTGGCAATGACCGCGCCACTCTGTGCGTGCCGGGCGGCACCTCTCCGGCGCCCGTGTTCGAGACGCTGTCGGGCACCGATCTGGACTGGTCCCGCGTCACCGTCGTCCTGGGCGACGAACGGTGGGTGGACGGCGATCACAAGCGGTCGAACTCTCGCCTGCTGCGGCGCCACCTGCTCAAGGACAAGGCGGCCGCGGCCGAGTATATCGACCTCTATACCGGCGACGCCTCGCCCGATTTGGCGACCGATGGCTTGGCAGAGCAGCTGGCGCCGACGCTGCCGTTGACGGTGGTTCTGCTGGGCATGGGCAACGACATGCACACCGCCAGCCTGTTCCCCGGCGCCGATCACCTGGAGGCCGCGATGGCCGCAGGCGCGCCTCCCGTCATGGCCATCCGCGCCGATGGCGCCGAGGAGCCGCGCATCACCCTGACGCGACCGGTCCTGGCCGACGCGCTGAACATCCACGTCCTGATCATGGGCCCCGAAAAGCGCGAAGCGCTGGAGCGCGCGCAGAAGTCGGACCCGATGCAGGCGCCGATCCGCGCCTTTCTTGACCAGGCCACCGTCCATTGGGCCGAATGAGGAACTGACATGACCGCACTTTGGAACCGCCTCAAGGATCATCGCAAGGCCCAGGGGTCGGGACGGATCGAGGCGCTGTTCAACGCCGACCGCGCCACCGATTACCGGGTGCAGGCGGACGGACTGACCTTCGACTATTCCAAGACGATGATCGACGCGGGCGCGCGTAATCTGCTGCTGGAACTGGCGGCCCCCGTGGCGGCCCGCCGCGACGCGATGTTCGCGGGCGAGAAGATCAACGAAACCGAAGGCCGCGCCGTCCTGCACACCGCGCTGCGCAACCTGCAGGGCAGCGTCACCGTCGACGGCCAGGACGTCATGCCCGCCGTGCGCGAGACGCATCAGCGCATGACCCGCTTTGCGACCCAGGTCCGCGACGGCGGATTTGCGGGGCAGGGCGGTCGCATCACCGACGTGGTCAATATCGGCATCGGCGGGTCGGACCTTGGCCCGGCCATGGCGGTGCTGGCGCTGGCGCCCTATCACGACGGGCCGCGCACGCATTTCGTCAGCAACGTGGACGGTGCCGACATCGCCGACACGCTGAAGGGGCTGGACCCGGCCACGACGCTGGTGATCGTCGCCTCCAAGACCTTCACCACCATCGAGACGATGACCAACGCCCAGACGGCTCGCAACTGGATGGCCGCCTCGGTCACCGATCCGGGCGCACAGTTTGTGGCCTTGTCCACCGCCGCCGCCAAGGCCGCCGATTTCGGAATCGCCGAAGACCGTGTCTTCGGCTTCGAGGATTGGGTCGGCGGACGCTATTCCGTCTGGGGCCCGATCGGGCTGTCCCTGATGCTGGCCGTGGGGCCGCAGGCGTTCGACCAGTTCCTGGCCGGCGGCGCGGCGATGGACGCGCATTTCCGCACGGCCGAACCGGCGCAGAACCTGCCGGTGATGCTGGCCCTGACGGGCATCTGGCATCACCAGATCTGCGGCTATCCGACCCGCGCGGTGCTGCCTTATGACAACCGCCTGATGCGCCTGCCCGCCTATCTGCAGCAACTGGAGATGGAATCGAACGGCAAGCGCGTGGCCATGGACGGCAGCGATCTGGAGGTCGTGTCGGGCCCCGTCGTCTGGGGCGAACCCGGCACGAACGGCCAGCACGCCTTCTATCAGCTGATCCACCAAGGCACGATGCCCGTCCCCTGCGAGTTCATCCTTGCCGCGCGCGGGCACGAGCCGGACCTGACGCATCACCACATCCTGCTGGCCGCCAACTGCCTGGCGCAGTCCGAGGCGCTGATGCGGGGCCGGTCGCTGGACGAGGCGCGCGCCCTGATGCAGGCCAAGGGCCTTGAGGGTGCCGAACTGGACCGTCAGGCCCGCCATCGCGTGTTCCCCGGCAACCGGCCCTCGACCACGCTGCTGATGGAGCAGCTGACCCCCTTCGCCTTGGGCCAGATCGTCGCGCTGTACGAACAGCGTGTCTTCGTCGAGGGCGTGATCCTGGGCATCAACAGCTTTGACCAGTGGGGGGTCGAGCTGGGCAAGGAACTGGCCCTCAAGGTCGAACCGCTGCTGAAGGGAGAGGCCGCGCCCGGCCACGACCCCTCGACCGAGAGGCTGGCGGGGCTGATCCGGCAGATGCGCGGCTGACGCGCGCCCGAACCGTGGGACATCAAAGCCGCCCCGATCCGTCGGGGCGGCTTTTCCTTGGCGCCGCAAGCGGGTAGGGTCCGCCCGGCACAGCGAAAGGTCGGATCATGGCGTTCTTTACCAAACTGCGAGAGCGGCTGACGCGGTCCTCCTCCAAGATCGGGGCGGGGCTGGACGATATCGTCGGAGAGACCGCGACGGCCCCCGTCGCCCCTGCCGCGGCGCCCGAACCGTCGGGGCTGGTCGGACGTCTGTTCGGCCGCGCCGAGGCGCAGGTCGAGGAGCCTCGCCGCGCCCTGGACGACGAGATGCTGGAGGAACTGGAGGACATGCTGGTCCAGGCCGATCTGGGCGTCGAGACGGCCCTGCGCGTCACAGCCAACATCGCCGAGGGGCGCATGGGCCGGCGCATCTCCTCGACCGAGCTGAAGCAGCTTCTTGCGGCCGAGATCGGGCGCATCATGGCTCCGGTCGCGCGCCCCTTGCCGATCTATCCGAAGAAGCCGCAGGTGGTGCTGGTCGTGGGCGTCAACGGCGCGGGCAAGACGACCACCATCGGCAAGCTGGCCAGCCAGTTCCGCGCCGCGGGCAAGTCGGTGGTGATCGCCGCGGGCGACACGTTCCGCGCCGCGGCGGTCGAACAGCTGCAGGTCTGGGGTCAGCGGGCCGGCGTGCCGGTGATGGTCGCGCCGCAGGGCAGCGACCCGGCCAGCCTGGCATGGGACGCGATGGTCCGGGCCGAGGCCGAGGGCGCCGACCTGCTGATGATCGACACCGCCGGCCGCCTGCAGAACCGCCAGGACCTGATGGAGGAGCTGGCCAAGATCGTCCGCGTGATCCGAAAGAAGGACCCCGACGCGCCGCACAACACCCTGCTGGTGCTGGACGCTACCACCGGCCAGAACGCCCTGAGCCAAGTCGAGACCTTCCGCAAGCTGGCCAATATCTCGGGACTGGTGATGACCAAGCTTGACGGCACGGCGCGCGGCGGCGTGCTGGTGGCCTTGGCCGACCGCTTCGGCCTGCCGATCCACGCGATCGGCGTGGGCGAACAGATCGACGACCTGGACGCCTTTGATGCGGACGAATTCGCCCGCGCCCTGGTCGGTCTCTAGGCGTCCAGCAGCGCCTTGCGGTTGCGGTCGTGCCGCTGCACCAGGCGCCGGGCATGGCGACCCGACAGCAGCGGCCGCGCGGGCGTCAGTGCGCGTCCCGCCGTCAGCTGCCTGATCCGCCGGGCGTTCTGCGCCCCAAGGGCGCGCAGGGCGACGGGACCGGGCAGCAGGCTTTCCGCCCATGCGCCCTCGGCCACCAGCACCTGATGATCGGCCAGCAGCACGTGCCAATAGGTGACGTCGCAACGCTCGCCCTGCACCGTGATGCCCGGCAGGCCCACCAGATGACGCGCCGCGACCAGAACCTCCGCCTCGCCGGTCATGCGCTCGGCGATGGGAGAGCGGATCATCAGCCGATGCTGGGGCGACACGACCAGATCGCGCCCGGGCTGGCCGGGGCCCAGGGCATGGGCCGCGATCCGGATTGGCCGATGGTCGGGGCGCTGGTCCAGATCGCGGGCCTGCATCCGGCGATGACCGATCCACAGGACCGGCTGATATCCGTGGTCCATCGTCCGCAAAAGCGTGCCGGGACGCAGGTCCTGGACCCTGCACGGCCCGGATGCCGTCTGGATCAGCGTGTCCTGCGCAAAACAGGCCGAAGCCGTGGGGGCAGGCCAGGGCTGGGCGTCGTCACCCGGCCCGAAGCTGCGAACGCCTGCATAAGTATAGCGCGCCCCTGGGTCGAAGACCGGCTCGATCCCGTTGTCATCGGGAATGGGGAAGATCAGAAGCGACTGGCGGCCCCCGAATTCGATGCCGGCGCCATAATGCTCGTAGCTGCGCGGATACATGACGACATAGCTGTCTTCCGCGTCAGAGGTGATGATCGAGGCGACGAAGTTCGACATCTGCGTTCCCGCAGGGGTGATCTTTGCATTGTCCCCATGACCAAAGACCGCGTCATGAACCAGAAGCTGGTCCGTCTCATCGTATGTATAGGTGCCGCTGCGGAACGCGTCGTCGTCATCGCTGATCACGATCGTGCTGAGGACCGGGTCATTCATCACGATCGGCGCGCCGTTCGACCACGGGGCGTCGGCCAGCAAGCCGATGCCGCCTGCCGGGATGACATTGCTGATCGTCAGGACCGTGATCGTATGTTCCATGGAAAACCCTTGTGCTGCCGGTCGAACGGACCCGGCAGTCACATGTCACCGGGCAGTACCGGACCCTAGGGCGACAATGGTTAACGCTTGGTTAACCGATTCAGGAAAAGTTAACGATTTCCGCAGCTCAGGCCGGGATCGACGCCGAGGTGCCGCGTTCCCGATAGGGCGTGCTGCCATATTGCGCACGATAGCATTTCGAGAAATGCGACGGGCTGGAAAACCCGGACGCCAGGGCGATCTCGATGATCGACATCTCGGTCTGCATCAGCAGGTTGCGGGCGCGGGAAAGTCGGGTTTCCATGTAGTACCGCTTGGGGCTGCGGTTCAGATAGCGGCGGAACAGGCGTTCCAGCTGCCGGGTGGACATGCCCGCGTCCAGCGCCAGCTGGGCAGGGCTGACCGGGTCCTCCAGGTTCGCCTCCATCCGGGCGATGACGGCGGCCAGGCGCGGATGGCGCACGCCGATGCGGGTGGGGATCGACAGGCGCTGGCTGTCCTGGTCGGTTCGGATCGCGGTGTGCAGCATCTGGTCGGCCACGTCCGCGGCCAGCGCGTCCCCCTGCGCCAG
The DNA here is from genome assembly GCF_004010775.1 of Paracoccus sp. Arc7-R13. Lineage (NCBI taxonomy): Bacteria > Pseudomonadati > Pseudomonadota > Alphaproteobacteria > Rhodobacterales > Paracoccaceae > Paracoccus > Paracoccus sp. Arc7-R13. The sequence continues at coordinate 1,694,246 of NZ_CP034810.1, forward strand.
CGCGATCAGGTGCAGCATCAGGTCGATCGAACTGGTCCCGCCCGCCGCGGTCAGCCGGTTGCCGTCATGGACGAAGACCGACCGGAACAGGTCGACCTCGGGGAAGGCCTCGGCCAGGCCGTCGTGGTTCTCCCAGTGGATGGTGGCCTTGCGGCCGTCCAGCAACCCGGCCTCGGCCAGGATCCAGGTGCCGGTGCAGACCGCCCCCATCGCCGCGCCGCCGCGCGCCTGCCGGCGCAGCCAGGCCAGCACCGGGCGCGTCGCCTCGCGCGCGATGTCGGTGCCGCCGCAGACGATCACGACCTCGTCCCGGCCGGGCGGGGGGGCGTCAAGGTCCAGCCCGCCGTCCAGCATCACCCGCGTCCCGTTCGAGCACGTCGCCACGTCGCCCCGCGGCCCGACCAGGCGCCAGTCGAACAGCGTCTGCCCCGACGCGCGGTTGGCCAGACGCAGGGGCTCGATCGCGGCCGTAAAGGGCAGCATGGTGAATCGATCCAGCAACAGGAAGGTGAAGCGTCGCGGTTTTTCGGATGGCATGGGGGCTATCTTTGCATGCGGTTGCGCCCCGCACCCAAACAGCCTTTTGACGCCACGGCAAGGGGGCTTTCCAGAGGGCCGCGGCAGACCCTTTTCCTGCCGACTGTTAGCGTTTATACCGACGCGACATTTTCAAGGAGCGCAGGACATGACGCAGCAGACCCGCAAGACCGCCACCCAGGATTGGGACAAGGCCGGCTGGCGCGCCTATCCGCGCGTCCAGATGCCCGACTATACCGATCCCGCCGCGCTGGCGGGGGTGGAATCGCAACTGCGCCGCTATCCCCCGCTGGTCTTTGCCGGAGAGGCGCGCCGCCTGCGCGCCCAGCTGGCGGACGCCGCCGCGGGCCGGGCCTTCCTGCTGCAGGGCGGTGACTGCGCCGAAAGCTTCAGCGAATTCAGCGCCGACAACCTGCGCGACACCTTCAAGGTGCTGCTGCAGATGGCCGTGGTGCTGACCTGGGGCGCGCAGATGCCCGTGATCAAGGTCGGGCGCATGGCAGGCCAGTTCGCCAAGCCGCGGAGCGCGCCGACCGAGGTGATGGACGGGGTGGAGCTGCCCAGCTATCGCGGCGACATCATCAATGGGTTCGATTTCACCCCCGAGGCCCGCATTCCCGACCCGACGCGGATGCTGGCGGCCTATACCCAGGCGGCGGCGTCGCTGAACCTGCTGCGCGCCTTCTCGACCGGCGGCTTCGCGGACATGCACCGCGTGCAAAGCTGGATCGCCGATTTCGTGGGCGGCCCCGAGGCTGCGCGGTACCGCGACATCGCCGGCCGCATCGGCGATGCGATGGCCTTCATGCAGGCGGCGGGCGTCAATTCCGACACCGCGCACCAGCTATCCAAGGTCGATTTCTATACCAGCCACGAGGCGCTGCTGCTGGAGTACGAGGAGGCCCTGGCCCGCATCGACAGCACCACCGGCCTGCCGGTGGCGGGGTCGGGCCACATGATCTGGATCGGCGACCGGACGCGTCAGCCTGACGGCGCGCATGTCGAGTTCTGCCGCGGCGTGCAGAACCCGATCGGCCTGAAATGCGGCCCGACGACCACGGCGGACGACCTCAAGGTTCTGATGGCCAAGCTGAACCCCGCCAACGAGGCCGGGCGCCTGACGCTGATCGCACGCTTTGGTGCGGGCAAGGTGGGCGACCACCTGCCGCGCCTGATCCGCGCGGTGCAGGACGAGGGCGCGAACGTCGTCTGGTCGTGCGATCCGATGCACGGCAACGTCATCAAGTCGTCGACCGGCTACAAGACGCGCGCCTTCGATTCGATTCTGCGCGAGGTCCGCGAATTCTTCGGCGTCCACAAGGCCGAGGGCACGATCCCCGGCGGCGTGCATTTCGAGATGACCGGCAAGGACGTGACCGAATGCACCGGCGGCGTGCGCGCCGTCACGGACGAGGATCTGTCGGACCGCTATCACACTGCCTGCGATCCGCGCCTGAACGCCAGTCAGTCGCTGGAGCTGGCCTTCCTGGTCGCCGAGGAACTGCGCGCCCGGCGCGAGGACGCCGCGCCCGTGCGGACCGCCGCCAACATCTGATCACGACAGGGCCCCGCCGATGCGGGGCCTTTTCATTTCCAGCGGCGGTGGACCCAGAACCACTGGTCCATGTGGCGCCGCACCAGCATCTCCAGATCGTCGTTCAGCGCCTGCATCATCGCGCGGGAATCGCCATGCGCGATGGGCGCGCCGACATGAACCTTGAAGGACAGCCCGTCCGGTTGACGAATGCCGCAGATCGGTACCAGCAGCGCGTCATAGCGGCGGGCCAGGTCCGCCGGCGTCAGCACCGTCCGCGTGGGCAGGTCGAAGAACCGCAGCTCCGCCCCCTCGCGGTCGAACTGATCGAAACCCAGGGCCAGCCAGCCGCCACCCTTGAGAAACCGCAGCATCGCCGCCAATCCAGCCCGGCCGCGCGGGAACAGCGGCTCGGCGATGGCGGTGATGGCGGGGACGTAATGGCGGTTGAACGCCTCGTTGTTCATGGGGCGGTACAGGGCGCCGACCGGCCAGCCGCGCGCGGCCAGCGCGGCCCGCATCGCGTCGTAATTGCCGAAATGCGCGCAGGCCAGGATCACCGGGCGATGGCTGTCCAGAGCCTCCTCCAGCGCGGCAAGGCCGGCGCCCTGCAGCGGATCGGCCGTGCGGATGCGGTCCGTGAATTCGTCGGCGGAATAGATTTCTGCCACCGACCGGCCCGCATTGTCGGGAACGGCGCGCACCAGCGCCTCGATCTCTGCCGGGGACAGGTCGGGGCGGGCCAGCGCCAGGTTGTCGCGGATGCGCCTGCGCCAGCCGGCGATGGGCGCGATCACGTGCGAAAACACCCAGCCCATCGCCGGGATGCGGCGCGAATAGGGCAGCAGGCGTGCCAGCCCCATGATTGCCACGAACGCGCCGTTGGCCAGCCGGTCGGTTATCGTGGATCGGTCATCGCGCATCACGCCCCCTTGGCGGCCCGCGCCTCGCGCGACCAGACATACAGCCCCGCGGCCACGATAATGACCGCGCCAGTGACGGTCCAGACATCCGGAAGCTGCCCGAAGAAGACGAACCCCCACAGCCCGGCCCAGATCAGCCCCGTATAGCCGAAGGGCGCCAGCGTCCCCGCCTCGGCTGCGCTGAACGCCTTGACCAATAGGTACTGGCTGATCGTGCCGAACACTGCCAGCGCGGCGAATGCCCACAGATCGCTCGCGGCGATCGGCTGCCAGAACATCGGCACCACGATGCTGGAGGCGACGGTGCCCACGACGGCCGACCACAGCACCGAGGTCGCCACCGAATCGGTCCGCACGACGCGCGTCAGCAACGCCCCCGCGGCATAGGTGAAGGCCCCGGCCAGTGGCAGCAGCGCCGCAGGCTGGAACACGCCCAGTCCGGGGCGGATGATCAGCAGCGCGCCGACCAGTGCCACCGCGATCCCCGCCAGCCGCCGCGGGCCGACCTTCTCACCCAGGAACAAGGCCCCCCCAAGCGTGATCAGGACCGGGTTCAGGTCCATGATCGCCGTCGCCTCGGCCAGCCCGATGTATTGAAGCGAGGTGAAGAACAGCCCGACCGACCCAAGCTGCATCATCGCCCGAGCGAACTGCATGCCCGGCTGGCGCGTGCGCAACAAAGGCAGCATGGCCCCGCGAAAGATCAGCGCAAAGATCAGCAGGTTTCCGATGAACCGCGCCCAGATGACCTGCGCCGGATGATAGGTCTGCGTCAGGTGCTTGGCCGTCGCATCCATCAGCGTAAAACCCAGGATCGCCGCCAGCAGCAGCGCGATGCCCCGTGCCTGGTCCGATCCGGGCCGCCGCAATCCATCCCGCTCCCGACCCATCAGCGCGAATGCGCGCGCCAGGACGCGCATCAGAAGGCGCGGTCATGGGCGTCTGGGCAACGAAGACACAGTTTCTCCTTTGCCCAAATACCCATCGCGACGGTCGGTCCGGGTATCACAGCAGCGCTTTCGCGCGCTCTGCGACAGCCTCGGCGGTGATGCCGAACTCCTTGTACAACTCGGGTGCAGGACCCGAGGCGCCGAACCCCTCCATGCCGACGAAGGCAGAGCGGTCCTCCTGGCCGCGCTCTCCCAGCAGCAGCCAGTCCCAAGGCTGGCGCACCGCGGCTTCGATCGCGATGCGCACGGTGTTCGCAGGCAGCACCTCGGCGCGATAGTCGCGCGGCTGGTCGCGGAACAGCTCCATCGAAGGGACGGACACGACGCGGGTCGGAATGCCCTGACCCTCCAGCGCATCGCGCGCGGCGACGGCGATCTCGACCTCCGATCCGGTGGCCATCAGTACGACCTTGGGCGTGGCCGAGGCCTCGCGCAGGACATAGGCGCCCTTGGCGGTCAGGTTCTCTCCGGTCTCCTGGCGCAGCAGCGGCAGGTTCTGGCGCGACAGGGCCAGGACCGACGGCGTCGCGTCCTGCGACAGGGCGATCTCCCAGGCTTCGGCGGTCTCGGTCTGATCGCAGGGGCGGAAGGTCAGCGTGTTGGGCGTGGCGCGGCAGATCGCCAGGTGCTCGACCGGCTGGTGGGTCGGGCCGTCCTCGCCCAGGCCGATACTGTCATGGGTCATCACATAGACGACCGGCAGGCCCATCAGGGCCGACAGGCGCATCGCCCCGCGCGCATAGTCTGTGAAGGTCAGGAACGTCCCGCCATAGGGGCGGAACCCGCCATGCAGCCAGATGCCGTTCATCGCCGCTGCCATGCCGTGTTCGCGGATGCCGTAATGCAGATAGCGGCCCATACGGTTTTCGGCGCTGAAGACGCCCTGGCCGCCGGTCTTGGTGTTGTTCGATCCGGTCAGGTCGGCCGATCCGCCGAAATTCTCGGGCATTTCGGCATTCAGCACCTCCAGCACGTTCTCGGAGGCCTTGCGGGTGGCGACCTTGGGCTTGGCCTCCAGCGTCTGGACTTTGAAGGCGTCGATGATCGCGTTGAGGCGCGGATGGACCTCGTTGCCGATGCGGCGGGCAAAGTCGTTGCGCGCCTCGTCGGACAGCGCGTCCACGCGGTCGTTCCACGCCGCGCGCTGCGCCGCACCGCGCTGGCCGATGGCCCGCCAGTCCGCGACGATCTGGTTGGGCAGGTGGAAGGGCTCATGGCTCCAGCCATAGGCCGCGCGGGTGGCCGCGATCTCGTCCGCGCCAAGCGGAGAGCCGTGGGCCTTGCTGCTGTCGGCCTTGTTCGGAGCGCCAAAGCCGATGATCGTCTTGCAGTCGACCAGCGTCGGGCGGCCGTCATCCTGCGCGGCTTGGCTCAGCGCGCGGTCGATGTCGGCGGCGTCATGCCCGTCGCAGGACAGGACGCGCCAGCCTGCGGCGGCAAAGCGGGCATGTTGGTCGGTCGCGTCCGACAGACTGACGCGGCCGTCGATGGTGATGTCGTTATTGTCCCACAGCACGATCAGGCGGCCCAGCTTCTGGTGGCCGGCCAGGGCGATGGCCTCGTGGCTGATGCCCTCCATCAGGCAGCCGTCGCCGGCGATGACCCAGGTGCGGTGGTCGCACAGATCGGCCCCGAACTCGGCGCGCATCGCCTCCTCGGCGATGGCAAAGCCCACGGCGGTGGCGATGCCCTGGCCCAGGGGGCCGGTGGTCGTCTCGACCCCCTCGACATGGCCGTATTCCGGATGGCCCGCGGTGATCGCGCCCAGCTGGCGAAAGTTGCGGACCTGGTCCAGCGTCATCTGCTCATAGCCGGTCAGATGCAGCAGGCTGTAGATCAGCATGGACCCGTGGCCCGCCGACAGGATGAACCGGTCGCGGTCGAACCAGTGCGGCGCGCTGGCGTCGAACTTCAGGTGGTTGCGGAACAGGACGGTGGCCACGTCCGCCATGCCCATCGGCATGCCGGGATGGCCGGAATTGGCAGCCTCGACCGCGTCCATGGACAGCACGCGGATCGCGCTGGCCAGGTTCCAATGGGCGGGGTCTGCGGTGCGGCGGGCGGCGATGTCCATGGGATGTTCCTTGCGGCACGTGGGGTTGGCGCGTTGTTATGGGTTGGCACAGGCGGTTGCAAGCCGCCGCCGGTCAGCCGTCGGTGGCCGTGGGCAGGGGGCGGATGCGCAGCCGGGTGATGCGGTTCTCGCGCCGCGTGACGACCTCGAAGCGATAGCCCGCGAAACTGAACACCTGTCCCTGCTCGGGGATCGACTGCGCCATGTGGATCACCAGGCCCGCGATGGTGTTGGCCTCGTCGTCGGGCAGGGTCCAGTCCAGCTGGCGGTTCAGGTCTCGGATGGTCATGCCGCCCTCGACAAGGTAATCGCCCTGGGCGTTGGGCTTGAGGGTCTGATCCTCCTCGGTGTCGTGCTCGTCGGCGATCTCTCCGACGATCTCCTCGATGATGTCCTCCAGCGTGATCAGGCCGCGCAGCGATCCGTATTCGTCCACAACCAGCGCGAAATGCGTGCGCCGCTTCAGGAACTCGCGCATCTGCTCGTCCAGGACGCTGGTCTCGGGGACGAAATAGGGGGGCATCATCACCGCGGCCAGATCGAACCGCCGCGCGGCGCTGGCATCGCCCGCATCGCCCACGGCCCGGTTCACCGCGCGCAGCAGGTCCTTGGCGTGGATCACGCCCACGATGTTCTCGCGCTCCTCGCGATAGACGGGCAGGCGGGTGTGCGGGCTGGCCAGGACCAGTTCCAGGATCTTCTCGGGCGGCAGGTCGCCGTCGATCATCTGGATCTCCGAGCGGTGGCGCATGATCTCCTCGACCGTGCGGTTGCCCAGGTCCAGCGCACCCAGCAGGCGGTCGCGGTCCTCCTTGTTCACCGCGCCCTGTGCGTGGCCCAGGGACAGCGCCCCCTCGATCTCCTCCTCCAAGGAAAACATGTGCTTGCCGGGATCGGTCTTCAGGCCGGCCACCGACAGCATGCCCCCCACGATCAGGCGCACGACGCTGACGATCGGGGACAGGATGACGGTCAGGATGCCGATGGGACGTGCCACCAGGCTTGCCACCTTTTCGGGGGCAGAGATGGCGTACGTCTTGGGCATCACCTCGGAGAAGATCAGCACCAGCACGGTCATCACCAGCGTGGCGATCGCCACGCCACCCGCGCCCAGCAGGCGCGTGAACAGCGCGGTCGCAAGGCTGGCGGCCAGGATGTTGACGACGTTGTTGCCCAACAGGATCGCCCCGATCAGCTTCTCGCTGTCGGCGGTCACGCGGACGGCGGCTTCGGCGCCGCTGTCGCCCCGATCGGCGCGGGCCCGCAGCTTGGCCTTGCTGGATGCGGTCAGCGCGGTCTCGGACCCCGAAAAGAAGGCCGACAGCATCAGGCAGATCAGGATCGCCGCGATGGTGACGACGGCCGCAAAGTCGAGCGCAGAGGTAAGTTGGTCCATGAGGTCCCGGTCAGTTGGTGTTGGCGGCATCGTCAGGCGACACGCCGCGCGCCAGAGGGTGGTGGTTCAGAACCAGATCGCGCATGCGATGGTTCAGCACATGAGTATAGATTTCCGTCGTGCCCAGATCGGCATGGCCCAGCAGCATCTGGATGCTGCGCAGGTCGGCGCCGCCTTCCAGCAGGTGGGTGGCAAAGGCGTGGCGGATCACGTGCGGCGTCACGCGCGCGGGATCGATGCCCGCCGCCACCGCCATCTGGCCCAGCAGGCGCGAAAAGCTCTGCCGCGGCAGGTGGCCCGCCGCGCCCGGTGCGGGAAACAGCCAGCGCGCGCCGCGACCCGCCAGCAGGCGGTACAGCGGGCTGCCCTGGGGGGCGTTGTCGCGGATCTCCAGCCAGTCGCGCAGGGCGGTCCGGGCGGCCTGGCCAAGGGGGACCATCCGGTCCTTGCCGCCCTTGCCGCGGATCACCAGGACCGCCGGATCGCCCCGGCACCCGGCCACCGGCAGGCTGACCAGTTCGGTGACGCGCATGCCGGTCGCGTACAGCAGCTCGATCAGGCACATGTTGCGCGTGCGGTCGATCCGGCCCCGGCCGATGCCGGGGGCTGCGTCCAGCAGCGCCTGGATCTCGGCCCGGTCCAGCGTGCGCGGGATGCGCTTGGCGCGGCCGGGGCCCGCGATGCGGATGGCGGGGTCGTCCTCGCGCCAGCCCTCCTCCAGCGCAAAGCGGGTGAACTGGCGGATGGCCGACAGGCGGCGGGCACGGGTGGCCCGCGACAGGCCCTGCGCGTCGCAATGGGACAGGTAATCCTCGACCTGCTCGCGCGTCAGCCCGGCCAGCGACAGCGCCCGCGCGCCCAGCCAGTCCGACAGGTCGCGCAGGTCGCGGCCATAGGCCAGCAGCGTGTTCCGCGCGGCCCCGGCCTCGGCGGCCTGGGCGTCCAGAAAGGCGCCGATGGCGTTGTGGTCGGCGCTCATTGCGGGGCCTGCATCTGCGGCAGAAGGGTGATCTGCGCCTCGGCGTGATCGGCATCGGGGTCCAGACCCAGGGCGCGCAGCATGGCTATGCCACGCCCGGCGCGGGCCAGATCGCCCTCCAGCGCCGCGTCGATATCGGCCATCGCGGTCAGCAGCGCCTCTCCGCGACGGGTGTCGGGGGGCGTGGCGGGGGGTGCGGCCATCTCGGGCGCGGGATCGGGGATCACGCTGTCGGGCAGGCCCATCCAGGCGCGCATCAGGTCGGCCACCTCGGCGGCGCGGGGATCGGTGATGCCGGTGGGCAGGTCGGCCGCGACCATCGCCGCCAGCAGGTCGGCCATCCCGGCCGCGCGGAATTCGTCGAAGGCGCGGGGCAACGCCTGCGCCAGATCGCCGCCCGCAAGCGCCGCCTCCAGCGTGCGCATGACTCCGGCGCGTTCCCAGACCCCGCCCGATGCCGCGGGCCGCTGTTCGCCATAGATCTGGCGCAGGGTCGTGGCGGGCAGGGCGCCGGTGCGCGCCAGACGCTCGGCAGCCTCAAGCCGGGCCTTGAAGCCGCTGTTCAGGCGCAGGTCGGATTGCGCGAAGGCCACCGGCAGGGGCTGCGTTGGCAGGGGCTGTCCCACGGCCTCGTAGATGCGGAATTCCAGCGGGGTCATGCGGTCGGCGGGGGCCAGCAGCTCTGCCGTGTCGACGAAGGCGTCGTCCAGGAAATGCGTCAGCAGGATCGCCTGGCGTTCGTCGATCAGGCCAAGCGCCTCGGCGCCGTGCAGGCCGATCGCCGCCGCGGCCCAATCGCCCGTTTGCGCCAGACAGAAGATGCGCGCCGCAAAGCTGGGCGCGATGCCGGGCGTGCCGTTCATGATCGCGCAGGCGCGGCCTTCGTCGCCCTCCAGCAGGGCGATGTCGAACATGCGGCGAAAGATCTCGGGCTGGCCGGGGCCGGCGGCGACCAGCAGCGACTGCGCCTCGTCCAGCGCGCCCATGTCCAGCAGGCGGTCGGCGCGCGACAGGAACAGCTGTCCCCGCATCCCTTCTGGCGCGGTGGGGGGGGCCAACTGTGCGGTCAGCACACGCTTCAGCAACGCCTGCATGGATTGCAGGCGGGCGGGCGTGGCCAGCACCATCTGCGACAGCTGCGCGGGGTCGCTGCCCGACCACAGGTCGGCCGGCAGCCCGGCACGGCGGGGGCTTTGCGTGCCGGTGTGGTCAGGGTTGCCCTGGTCCAGGCGGGTGACCTGTACCGGACCCACGGCGCCGCTGGTGGCCACCGGCTGGGGTCTGGCGCTTGGGCGGGGCGGTGGGGCGTCGCCGGGCCGCCAGGCCGAGCTTTCGCGCACCGGGCCGCGGACGCTGCCCGACAGCCAGTCGCTGGCCGACAGGGGCTGCTGCTGCGCCAGGGCAAGGCTGGGCAGCAGCGCCAGGACCAGTGCGCAGAGGGTGGTTCTGTCAGTCACCGGCAGCCTCGGCCGGCTGTTCGGCCGCGGGGGTGTCCAGCTGCAGGGGGGTGCGGACCTCCTGGCGGGTCGGGGCCATGTCGCCGAAATAGGCATAGCCCGCGAGGCCGATCAGTCCCGCCAGAATCAGCACCACCAGCAGTTTCAACATCCGCATTGCATTCGCCTTTGCTCGACCGTGTTTTCTGTGTTCTTGCACCGGTCTTGGGCCGGCTCGGGGCGAATATATATGGCAATTTCCGAAAGATCACGTCATTCAGTCACCCGATTGACGGGGGGCCGGATGACACAGGTGCTGACGCGCCATATCGTGCTGATCGGAATGATGGGCGCGGGCAAGACCGCCATCGGGTCGGAACTGGCCCGCAGGCTGCGCGTGCCGTTCACCGATTCCGACGCCGAGATCGAGGCCGCGGCGGCCATGTCCATCAGCGAGATCTTTGCCCGCGACGGCGAGGCGTTCTTTCGCGCGCGCGAGGCGCAGGTGCTGTCGCGCCTGCTGGCGGGGGCGCCGGGCGTCGTCTCGACCGGGGGCGGCGCGTGGATGCGCCCCGAGAACCGGCAGATCATCGGGGAACGGGGCCTGTCCGTCTGGCTGAACTGTTCGCCCGAGACGCTGTGGGCGCGCGTGCGCCAGCGCCCGACGCGCCCCCTGCTGCAGACCGCCGACCCAAAGGGCACGCTGCTGCGCCTGCTGGCGGAACGCAGCCCCGTCTATGCGCTGGCGGACCTGGAATTCGTGTCCCGCGCCGGCGACACGATCGAGGCGACCGCGACCCGCCTGATCGCCGAACTGACCGCCGCCCATCCCACCCTGACCCAGGAGAAGCCATGACCGATCCCGTCACCGTTCCCGTGCCCCTTGGAGCGCGCGCCTATGACGTCCGCATCGGGCAGGCCCTGCTGGGTCGCGCGGGCGCCGAGATCGCACCGCTTCTGTCGCGGCCGCGCGTGGCGATCGTCACCGACGCAACGGTGGCAGGGCTGCATCTGGCACCGCTGCAGGCCGCGCTGCGCGACGCGGGGATCGCCAGCGAGGCGCTGGTCCTGCCGGCCGGGGAGGGGACCAAAAGCTGGCCGCATCTGACGGCCTGCGTCGACTGGCTGCTGGACCAGCACGTCGAGCGGCGCGACGTCGTCCTGGCGCTTGGCGGCGGGGTGATCGGTGACCTGGTGGGTTTTGCGGCGGCGATCCTGCGGCGCGGGGTGCGGTTCGTGCAGCTGCCCACGACGCTGTTGGCGCAGGTCGACAGCAGTGTGGGCGGCAAGACCGGGATCAACAGCGCGCATGGCAAGAACCTGGTCGGCGCGTTCCACCAGCCCTCGCTGGTCCTGGCCGATATCGACGTGCTGGACACGCTGAGCTCGCGCGATTTCCTGTCGGGCTATGGCGAGGTCGCCAAGTACGGTCTGCTGGGGGATGCGGCTTTCTTTGCCTGGCTGGAGGAGAACGGCCCTGACCTGGCGGGGAATGCGGGCCTGCGCCAGCAGGCGGTCGCGCATTCGGTGGCGATGAAGGCGGGCATCGTCACCCGCGACGAGACCGAGCAGGGCGAACGCGCGCTGCTGAACCTGGGCCACACCTTCGGTCACGCGCTGGAGGCGGCGACCGGGTATTCGGACCGGCTGCTGCATGGCGAGGGCGTGGCCATCGGCTGTGCGCTGGCCTTCGATCTGTCGGCGCGGATGGGGTTGTGTTCGCAGGAGGCGCCGAGCCGCGTCCTGGCGCATCTGCGCCAGATGGGCATGCCCGCACGACTGTCCGAGATCCCCGGCGCCCTGCCAGACGACGGGGGCCTGATCGCGCTGATGGGGCAGGACAAGAAGGTCGTGGACGGCCAGCTGCGTTTCGTGCTGGCCCGCGGGATCGGCGAGGCCTTCGTCAGCGATGCGGTCGAAGGTAACATGCTGGCACGCGTCCTGCACGACGCGCGCTAGGCGTCCGTCCCGGCCCGCGAAGCCGCGACAGCCCCCATCGAGGAGGCCGCCACGGCTGGCTGTCGCCGAAGCCGCCTCAGGCGGCGCGACGGGTGGTCAGCATGTCGTGGACCATCTGATCGGCCACGGCCGAGGGCAGCTGGTCCGTGTCGCGCGCGCGGGTCAGCATCTGGTCGACGCGGCCGGCGATGGCGGTCAGGCGATCCAGGCGCCAGGCGTCGGGCTTGCCGTGGATCTCGCTTGCGACGCTGATGATGCCGCCTGCGTTCACGACATAGTCGGGCAGATAGGTGATGCCGCGTTCGGCCATGATGTCCGCCACGCCGTCATCGGCCAGCTGGTTGTTCGCGGCGCCGCAGACCAGCGTCGCGGTCAGCGCCGTGGCGGTGTCCCGCGTCAGCACGCCGCCCAGGGCGCAGGGAGCTAGGATGTCCATCTGCTGATCGAAGACCACGTCGGGCGCACACACGGTTGCGCCAAGGCGTGTCGCGGCGTCGTCCAGCGCCGCCTGATGGATGTCGGTCACCATCAGCCGTGCCCCCGCGGCGGCCAGCTTTTCGGCCAGCGACAGGCCGACATGGCCCAGCCCCTGCACCAGCACCCGCCGCCCGGTCAGATCGTCCGTGCCGAACGCATGGCGCGCGCCCACGCGCAGGCAGCGGAACACGCCCTCGGCGGTCCAGGGCGAGGGGTCGCCCGATGCGCCGGACAGGCCCACGGCAAAGCGCGTCGCCTCGGCCGCATGGGCCATGTCCGCCGGAGAGATGCCGACATCCTCGGCCGTCCAGTAGGTGCCGCCAAGCGCGTCGACGGCCTCGCCGAAGGCGCGCATCATCGCCGGGGTCTTGTCGGTGCGCGCGTCGCCGATGATGACCGCCTTGCCGCCGCCCAGGCCCAGGTCGGCCATCGCGTTCTTGTATGTCATGCCGCGGGCCAGACGCGTCACGTCATGGATCGCGGCATCGTCGTCGGCATAGGCCCACATGCGGCACCCGCCCGCGGCAGGGCCGAGCGTGGTCGAATGCAGGCAGATCAGCGCGCGCAGCCCGGCCTGCGGGTCCTGTGCCAGAACCAGACGCTCGAACCCCTGGGGTGCGGTCAGATCGGTAAGTGTCAGTGCCATCTGCAAGCCTTCCTGTGGCAGGCGCGCGGGCCGTCCCGCGCAGGGATCAGCCCAGAAACCGCCAGCGCGGACGCAATGCAAGCGCAGGATCATTCGCAAAGCCCGTACCGCCTACCGCGCAACTTGCGGCAAGGGCGGGGTGCGCGCCGGCAAGATCGCGTCGCGCGCCGGCAACGAAAAAGGGCGGCCCAATGGCCGCCCCTTTCCGGTGATTCGCCCTGATCGGATCAGAACGGGATCTCGTCGTCGTAATCGGCGCGTCCGCCGCCCTGGCCGCCGCCGCCGCCGCGCGACGACGATCCGCCGCCCTGGTTATAGTCGTCGTAGCCGCCGCTGTCGCGACCACCGCCGCCCATGCCGCCACCACCCATGCCGCCGCCACCGCCGCTGGCGCCGTCCAGCATGGTCAGCGTGCCGCCGATGCCGCGCAGGACGATCTCGGTCGAGTAGCGGTCCTGGCCGGACTGGTCCTGCCACTTGCGGGTTTCCAGCTGGCCCTCGACATAGACCTTGCTGCCCTTCTTCAGATAGCGTTCGACGACGCCCACCAGGCCCTCGTTGAAGATGGCGACGGTGTGCCACTCGGTGCGCTCCTTGCGCTCTCCGGTGGTGCGGTCCTTCCAGTTCTCGGAGGTGGCGATGCGCAGGTTCGCGACCTTGCCGCCGTTCTGAAAGCTGCGGATTTCCGGGTCGCGGCCAAGATTGCCGACCAGAATGACCTTGTTGACGCTGCCTGCCATGATCAGGATCCTTGGATTATGTGCCTTTGCGTCGGGTCTAGCCCAGCCCGCCGGGTGAAGCCAAGCAGGAAGTCGCGTAGCGCCAAGGCCCGACTGGCAGCATGACCGATTTCGTGTATAGTCCGGGACAAAAGCGGCGACAGGCCGGTGCGACAAGGACGAGGGCGGAGATCATGCGGCTAGGCCATACCCTGAAGGCAACCTTCTGTGCAGCGGTGATCGGAAGCCTGGCACTGCCTGCCGACGCGCAGGGCCTGCGCCTGTCGGGCGCCTCCTCCAAGTCGCGCGCCGAACAGTTCGCGCGCCAGACCCGGCTGATGGATTCGCGCCTGTCGACCCAGTACCAGTCGTCTGCCCGGCTGCAGCCGAATGCGGGCCGCCAGGAGGTGCTGCTGGAAACGGCGCCGAACATTCCCCGCTATACGGGCCGGCGCAGCGAATACCTGCCCCATGCGCGTCAGGCGGCGCAGCGTCACGGCATTCCCGAGGACCTGTTCCTGCGGCTGGTCCAGCAGGAGTCGGGCTGGAACCCGAACGCGCGCAGCCACAAGGGTGCGATGGGGCTGGCGCAGCTGATGCCGGGAACGGCCGCAAAGCTGGGCGTGAACCCCAACGATCCGGTGCAGAACCTGAACGGCGGAGCACGCTATCTGCGGATGATGTACAACCAGTTCGGCAACTGGACGCTGGCGCTGGCCGCCTATAACGCGGGGCCAGGCGCGGTGCAGAAGCACGGCGGCATCCCGCCCTATCGCGAGACGCGGAACTATGTCCGCATCATCGCGGGCGGCTGATCCTCAGCCGCTGAGGCCGGTCCGCTTCAGCAGGCCCTTGCGCTTGGCCTCGTAGTAATAGCCGCGCGAATACCACATGACGGCACGGTCGGGGTCGCCCTCGGCCACCATCCAGGCGCCGCGCAGGTACTTCACGCCATAGCGCAGGTTCGTGTCGGCATCCAGCAGACCACGATCCGGCCCGCGATAGCCCATCGTGCGCGCCGTCTGCGGCGCAATCTGCATCAGCCCGTGATACGGGCCGTTCCGCATGTCGGGACGGTGGCTGGATTCGCGCAGGATCACCCGTTGGACCAGCGAACTGGGCACGTCATAATGGCGTGCCCAGAAGTTGATGCGCTGGCGCAGATAGGGCGTCTCGTTTGGGTAGAGGCCCGACCCGCCGATCCGCCCGTTGCTGCCTGACCGGACCCCGCCACTGCCGCACGCGGCCAGCGCCAGGATCGAGATCAGCAGCCCGCGCCGACCCAGATGGGCCGCAGGCCGCGGGGGCAGGGCCCCCGCCACCATACGCGCGTCAGGCATGAATGGCGCCGCCGCCGCAGGCCAGCGCCGCCTCGCGCACGGCTTCCGACACGGTCGGATGCGCATGGCAGGTCAGGGCCAGATCCTCGGCCGAGGCGCCGAACTCCATCGCCACGCAGACCTCGTGGATCAGGTCACCCGCCGACGGGCCGATGATGTGGCAGCCCAGGATGCGGTCGGTCTCGGCATCGGCGATCAGCTTGACGAAACCTTCGCCCAGGAACTGCGCCTTGGCGCGGGCATTGCCCATGAAGGGGAACTTGCCGATCTTGACCTTGCGCCCGCCTTCCTTGGCCTGCTCCTCGGTCAGGCCGACATTGGCGACCTCGGGGGTGGTGTAGATCACGCCGGGGATGACGCCATAGTTCACATGGCCATGCTTGCCCGCGATGACCTCGGCCACCGCCATGCCCTCGTCCTCGGCCTTGTGGGCCAGCATCGGGCCGGGTACCGCGTCGCCGATGGCATAGACGCCCTTGATGCTGGTCGCCCAGTGGTCGTCGACCTTGACGAAGCCGCGATCGGTCATGGTCACGCCAAGCGCGTCGAGGCCCAGGCCATCCACATGCGGGCGGCGGCCCGTGGCGACCAGGACCACGTCGGCGGTCAGGCTGTGGGTGCTGTCATCCTTCTTCAGCGCATAGGTAACGGTGGCCTGGCCGTCCTTGGCCTCGGCCGACTGCACGGCGGCGCCCATGACGAAGGACAGGCCCTGCTTTGACAGCATCTTCTGGAACTGCTTCTGCACCTCGCCGTCCATGCCGGGGGTGATGACGTCCAGGTATTCGACCACCGTCACCTCGGCGCCGAGGCGCGCATAGACCGAACCCAATTCCAGACCGATGACGCCTGCGCCGATCACGACCATGGATTTGGGGATCTTGGGCAGGGCCAGCGCGCCGGTGGAATCGACGATCACGCCCGCGTCGTTGTCGACCGTCACGCCCTTCAGCGCGGCGGGGGACGATCCGGTGGCGATGACGATGTTCTTCGTCTCGTGGACGGTGTCGCCGACCTTGACCTTTCCGGCTTCGGGGATCGAGGCCCAGCCCTTGATCCAGTCGATCTTGTTCTTCTTGAACAGGAATTCGATGCCCTTGGTGTTCCCTTGGACCGTGTCGGCCTTGTAGGACTGCATCTTGGTCCAGTCGACGTCGACATGGGCGTTCATCAGGCCCATCTTGGCAAAGTTCTCATGCGCCTCGTGCAGCATGTGGCTGGCATGCAGCAGGGCCTTGGATGGGATGCAGCCGACGTTCAGGCAGGTTCCGCCAAGAGCCTCGCGGCCCTCGACCACGCCGACCTTCAGGCCCAGCTGCGCCGCGCGGATGGCGCAGACATAGCCGCCGGGGCCGGCGCCGATCACGATGAGATCATACATGGCAGTTCCTTTTGTCAGACCGCGGCCGGGGGCTTCGCGCCCCCGGGCCCCGCGGGGTATTTTTACAAAGAAGAAATCAGGGCAATGAGGATCATCAGCACCGTCGCCGCAAAGCCGACGATCCAGATGATCGAGCGGCCCGGCACCCAGCCCCGCACATAGGCGGGAATATAGAGGATGCGCGCGGCCACATAGGTCCAGGCGCAGATCGCGGTCAGCGTGCCGGATGCGTCGCCAAGCGTGACCACGACCACCGCCAGGGTGAACATGATCAGGCCTTCGAAATGGTTGTTGAAGGCACGTTGCAGGCGACCGGCCGTCCCGGTCAGCTCGACCTTGCCGCGGTCGCGCGGGCTCATGGCGGCGCGGCGGCCGACCTGGCGCTGCGCCATCACGGAATAGGTTGCGAACTGCGCAGTCTGGATCAGTCCGGCGACGGCCAGGGCTGCGACCTCGGGGGGCATCAGACGGTTTCCACGAAATGTGCGTCGGTGCCGGTGACGCCGGCCTGGGCCGCGAAGACCGCCGCCGCGCCGTCCAGGTAATCGCGGGCAGCCTTTGGGTTGCCGACCTGGAACAGCGCCCAGGAATGACCGTCATCCTCGCGCCACAGTTGCAGCAGCGTCAGGCCGTTGCGGCCCCGATCCTCGGCATCGGCGTCGAAGGCCGTGCGGAACGTGGCGGGGTCGGCGTGGGTGTAGCGGACGATCAGTTGCATGGGTCAGGCTCCGGTTCGTGACGGCCCAGCTTTGGTCTTGCGCCGGTGGCAGCGCAAGCCCGTCGTGCGAGAGGGGCCCCGAAGGGCCCCCGGCGGGATCAGAGATCCATCAGCAGGCGGCGCGGATCTTCCAGCGCTTCCTTGACGCGGACCAGGAAGGTCACCGCGCCCTTGCCGTCGACGATCCGGTGGTCATAGGACAGCGCCAGATACATCATCGGGCGGATGACGATCTGACCGCCGACGACCACGGGACGCTCCTGGATCTTGTGCATGCCCAGGATGCCCGACTGCGGGGGGTTCAGGATCGGCGACGACATCAGCGAGCCGTAGACGCCGCCGTTCGAGATGGTGAAGGTGCCGCCCTGCATCTCGGCCATGGACAGCTTGCCGTCGCGGCCCTTCAGGCCCAGCTCGCCGATCTCCTTCTCGATGGCGGCAAAGCCTTTCTGGTCCGCGTCGCGCACGACGGGCACGACCAGGCCCGAGGGCGTGCCCACCGCGACGCCCATGTTGACGTAGTTCTTGTAGACCACGTCGGTGCCGTCGATCTCGGCATTGACCTCGGGGACTTCCTTGAGCGCGTGGCAGCAGGCCTTTACGAAGAAGGACATGAAGCCCAGCTTGACCTTGTGCTTCTTCTCGAAGGCGTCCTTGTACTCGTTGCGCAGGCCCATGATCGCGGACATGTCGACCTCGTTATAGGTCGTCAGCATCGCGGCGGTGTTCTGCGCGTCCTTCAGGCGGCGGGCGATCGTCTGGCGCAGGCGGGTCATCTTGACCCGCTCCTCGCGCGCGGCATCCTCGGCCGGGCGGGGGGCGGCGGGGGCCTTCGCGGCGGGCGCAGGGGCCGCTTTGGCCTTGGCCACGTCCTCCTTCATCACGCGTCCGTCGCGGCCCGAACCCTGGACCTGGTCGCGGCTGACGCCCTTTTCGGCCATGGCCTTCTTGGCCGAGGGTGCATCCTCGACGTCGCGCGGCTTGGTCTCCTCGGGGCCGGCATTCGGCAGGACGGTCTCCTGCGCATCCGAGGCCTTGGGCGCGGTGGTGCCGGCGGCACCCTCGGTGATGATCGCCAGGCGCGCCTTGGCATCGACGGTCGCGCCTTCCTCGGCCAGGATCTCGGCCAGGACGCCCGCGGCGGGGGCCGGGACCTCGACCGAGACCTTGTCGGTCTCCAGCTCGCACAGCATCTCATCGGCCTCGACGCGGTCGCCCGGCTTCTTGAACCAGGTGGCGACGGTCGCCTCGGTCACGCTTTCGCCCAGGGACGGGACCATCACGTCCACGGAATTGCCGCTCATTGTCTTCTGTTCCTCGGTCTTTTCGGCCGGTGCTTCGGCCTTGGCAGGTTTCGGGGCGGGGGCGGCGGCTTCGCCACCCTCGCTGATCTGGGCCAGCAGCGCGTCGGGCCCGACCGTCTCGCCCTCTGCGGCGACGATCTCGGCCAGGGTGCCGGCGGCGGGGCTGGGCACCTCGACGGTGACCTTGTCGGTCTCCAGCTCGCACAGCATCTCGTCGACCTCGACGCGGTCTCCGGGCTTCTTGAACCAGGTGGCGATCGTGGCCTCGGTGACGGATTCGCCCAGGGCGGGTACGCGGACTTCGGTGGTCATCGGATCATCCTTCAAGGTTCAGGGCGTTGGCGACCAGCGCCTCTTGTTCGGCCTTGTGGCGCGATGCCAGGCCCGTGGCGACCGAGGCCGCGGCGTTCCGGCCCGCATAGCGCGCGCGGGTGTGCTTGGCGCCAAGCCGCTCCAGCACCCATTCCAGATAGGGCTCGACGAAGCTCCAGCCGCCCTGGTTCTTGGGCTCCTCCTGGCACCAGACGACCTCGGCCTGCTTGAAGCGGCCCAGTTCCTTGACCATCGACTGTGCCGGGAACGGATAGAACTGCTCCAGGCGCAGCAGATAGGTGTCGGTGATGCCGGCCTCGTCGCGCGCCTTCAGCAGGTCGTAATAGACCTTGCCCGAACACACGACGACGCGCTTGATCTGGTCATCGGCCACCAGCTTGGTGTCCGAACGACCGCGCTGCGCGTCATCCCACAGCACGCGGTGGAAGGTCGAACCCGACTGGAACTCCTCGGCGCGGCTGATGGCCAGCGGGTGGCGCAGCAGCGATTTCGGCGTCATCAGCACCAGCGGCTTGCGGAAGCCGCGGTGGATCTGCCGGCGCAGGATGTGGAAGTAGTTCGCGGGCGTGGTGCAGTTCGCGACGATCCAGTTGTCCTCGGCACATTGCTGCAGGAACCGCTCCAGGCGGGCCGAGCTGTGCTCGGGGCCCTGGCCCTCGAAGCCGTGCGGCAGCAGCATCACCAGGCCGGACATGCGCAGCCATTTTTTCTCGCCCGAGGAGATGAACTGGTCGAACATGATCTGCGCGCCGTTGGCGAAGTCGCCGAACTGTGCCTCCCACAGGGTCAGCGTGTTGGGTTCGGCCAGCGAATAGCCATATTCGAAACCCAGCACCGCGTATTCCGACAGCATGCTGTCGATGACCTCATAGCGGGCCTGACCCTCGGCGATGTTGTTCAGCGGATAGTAACGGTCCTCGGACTTCTGGTCGATGAAGGCCGAATGCCGCTGGCTGAACGTGCCGCGGGTGCTGTCCTGACCGGACAGGCGCACGCCATGTCCCTCGGTCACCAGCGAACCGAAGGCCAGCGCCTCGGCCGTGGCCCAGTCAAAGCCTTCGCCCGTCTCGAACATCTGCTTCTTGGCTTCCAGCAGGCGGCCCACGGTCTTGTGCAGGGTCAGACCATCCGGCGCGTTGGTCAGCGCACGGCCGACCTGGGTCATCACCTCGGGGGTGATGCCGGTCTCGCCTGCGATATAGTCCGTGCCCTCGCGGTTCAGGCCCGACCACTTGCCGTCCAGCCAGTCGGCCTTGTTCGGCTTGTAGTTCTTGCCGATCTCGAACTCTTCGTTCAGGTGCGCCTGGAAGGCGGCCTTCATGTCCTCGATCTCGCCCTCGGGGATCAGCCCGTCGGCGACCAGGCGTTCGGTGTACAGCTGCAGCGTGGTCTTCTGCGCCTTGATCTTGGTGTACATCGCCGGGTTCGTGAACATCGGCTCGTCGCCTTCGTTGTGACCGAAGCGGCGATAGCAGATGATGTCCAGAACCACGTCCTTGCGGAACTTCTGGCGGAACTCGATGGCCACGCGGGCGGCATGGACCACGGCCTCGGGGTCGTCACCGTTCACGTGGAAGATGGGCGCCTCGACCATCAGCGCAATGTCGGTCGGATAGGGCGAGGTGCGGCTAAACGCCGGCGCGGTGGTAAAGCCGATCTGGTTGTTCACCACGATGTGGATGCAGCCGCCCGTGCGGTGACCCCGGATGCCCGACAGCTGCAGGCATTCGGCCACGACGCCCTGGCCCGCAAAGGCCGCGTCGCCGTGCAGCAGGATCGGCAGGACCGAGCTGCGGTCCGTCAGGTCACCCAGTTGGTCGCCCTTGGCGCGCGCCTTGCCCAGCACGACCGGGTTCACGGCCTCCAGGTGGCTGGGGTTGGCGGTCAGCGACAGGTGGACATTGTTGCCGTCGAATTCACGGTCGGCGCTGGCGCCCAGGTGGTATTTCACGTCGCCCGAACCGTCCACGTCCTCGGGCTTGAAGCTGCCGCCCTGGAACTCGTGGAAGATCGCGCGATAGGGTTTCGACAGCACGTTGGCCAGGACCGACAGGCGGCCGCGGTGCGGCATGCCGAACACGATCTCCTTCACGCCAAGCGCGCCGCCGCGCTTGATGATCTGCTCCATCGCGGGGATCAGCGCCTCGCCGCCGTCCAGGCCGAAGCGCTTGGTGCCCATGTACTTGACGTGCAGGAACTTCTCAAAGCCCTCGGCTTCGACCAGCTTGTTCAGGATGGCGCGACGGCCTTCGCGGGTGAAGGCGATCTCCTTGCCGTAACCCTCGATCCGCTCCTTCAGCCAGGCGGCTTCCTCGGGGTTCGAGATGTGCATGTACTGCAGCGCGAACGTGCCGCAATAGGTACGGGTCATCAGGTCGGTGATCTGGCGGATCGACGCGATCTCCAGGCCCAGGACGTTGTCGATGAAGATCGGACGGTCCATGTCGCCGGGACCAAAGCCATAGGTTGAGGGCTTCAGCTCGCCATGATCGGGCACTTCGCGCAGGCCCAGGGGGTCCAGCTGCGCGTGCAGGTGTCCGCGGATGCGGAAGGCGCGGATCAGCATCAGCGCGCGGATGCTGTCCAGCACGGCCTGACGCATCTGGTCGGTCGACAGCTTCAGGCCCTTTTCCTCGGCCTTGGCGGCGATCTTCTTGATCGCGGCGTCGGCGTCGCCCTTGGACGCGGAGGGCCATTCGCCGGTCAGGGCGCTGGTGGTGTCATCCTGGGGGACCGGCGGCCAGTCGGCGCGCTTCCAGCTTGCACCCTCGGATTCGCGGACGGCCACGTCCTGATCGTCGCCAAGCGAGCGGAAGAAGCTGTCCCAGGCTTCGTCCACCGCGCCTGCGTCCTTGGCCCACTGGCCGTACAACTGTTCCACATAGGCCGCGTTATGGCCCTGCAGGAACGAGGAATCGTGGAAATCGGTGTTCTTTGGCTGGTCGGTCATGGCTGGTCCCCGTTCAGGGCAAATATGGGTTGGATCAGGCGCAGTAGATGTCGAAGATGCGGGCGCCGGGATCGGCGGTCGGGTCAAGCCGGGGCTGCTGCTGGATCCGCAGCGGGGCCCGACGTTCAAGGCCGCACAGCGCGACGGCGGTGCGGCTTTCGGCATTCGGCGGGGCATAGGCGGGGCGATAGATCACCCGCCACCCGAAATCCCGCCGAGAGACAGTGCGCACCGATTCCGGCGGCAGGCCGCTGGCCTGGTGCAGGTTGGTGCGCGCCGGGATGCCGCCGGGCAGGATGTCGTTGGTCATCCTGTCCCCGCAGCCCGCAAGGCCCAGCAGCGCCACAAGCGACAGCCACCGGCCCGCGCGGGGCGCGGATGCGGTCATGTCGTGTTGGCCTGCCTGCTGGTCCACGGTCTTTCCCTTTGCGTCAATCCGCCCCCCAACAGGTGGGTACCGGGGGGCGGACTGTCAAATCATCAACCCTTGATCGCCTTCAGCACGGCCTCGCCCAGGCCCGCGGGGCTGTCGGCGACGATGATGCCGGCCTTCTTCATGGCCTCGATCTTGGATTCCGCGTCGCCCTTGCCGCCCGACACGATCGCGCCGGCATGGCCCATGCGACGGCCCGGAGGGGCGGTGCGGCCCGCGATGAAGCCCGCGGTGGGCTTCCACTTGCCCTTGCGCTTCTGCTCGGCCAGGAACTCGGCGGCTTCTTCCTCGGCCGATCCGCCGATCTCGCCGATCATGATGATCGACTCGGTCTCGGGATCGTCCAGGAACATCTGCAGCACGTCGATATGCTCCATGCCCTTGATCGGGTCGCCGCCGATGCCGACCGCGCTGGACTGGCCCAGGCCCACGTCCGAGGTCTGCTTGACCGCCTCATAGGTCAGGGTGCCCGAACGCGACACGACGCCGACCGACCCGCGGCGGAAGATGCTGCCCGGCATGATGCCGATCTTGCATTCGTCGGGGGTCATGATGCCGGGGCAGTTCGGCCCGATCAGGCGCGACTGCGACCCGGCCAGCGCGCGCTTGACGCGCATCATGTCCAGCACCGGGATGCCTTCGGTGATGCAGACGATCAGCGGGATCTGCGCGTCGATGGCTTCCAGGATCGAATCCGCCGCGAACGGGGGCGGGACATAGATCACGGACGCATTGGCGCCGGTCTTGGCCACGGCCTCGTGGACCGAGTTGAAGACGGGCATGCCCAGGTGATCCGTGCCGCCCTTGCCCGGCGTCACGCCACCGACCATCTGCGTGCCATAGGCGATCGCCTGTTCGGTGTGGAAGGTGCCCTGGGATCCGGTGATCCCCTGGCAGATGACTTTGGTATTCTTGTCGACGAGAACGGCCATCATGGCCTCCTTGCGTAAGCGGCGCCAGACGCACCGCGATGTTCCAGAGGAGGGCGCGCGTGACCCGCGCGCCCGGATGGATCAGCCTTTGACCGCTTTCACGATCTTCTCGGCGCCGTCCTTGAGGTCGTCGGCGGCGATCACGTTCAGGCCGCTGTTGGCAATGATCTCCTTGCCCAGCTCGACGTTGGTGCCTTCCAGGCGGACGACCAGCGGGACCTGCAGACCGACTTCCTTCACGGCGGCGATGATGCCCTCCGCGATGATGTCGCAGCGCATGATGCCGCCGAAGATGTTGACCAGGATGCCTTTGACGTTCGGGTCGCTGGTGATGATCTTGAACGCCTCGGTGACCTTCTCGGTCGTGGCGCCGCCGCCGACGTCCAGGAAGTTGGCGGGCTCGGCGCCGAACAGCTTGATGATGTCCATCGTGGCCATCGCCAGGCCTGCGCCGTTCACCATGCAGCCGATCTCGCCGTCCAGCGCGATGTAGTTCAGGTCGAACTTGGAGGCGGCCAGCTCCTTGCTGTCCTCCTCGGTCTCGTCGCGCAGCGCCATGATGTCGGGCTGGCGATAGAGTGCGTTGTTGTCAAAGCCCATCTTGGCGTCCAGACACTTGATCTGGCCTTCGGGCGTGACGATCAGCGGGTTGATCTCCAGCATCTCCATGTCCTTCTCGATGAACATGCGATACAGGTTCTTGACCAGGGCCACGCACTGCTTGACCTGCTGGCCTTCCAGGCCCAGGGCAAAGGCCACGCGGCGGCCGTGGAAATCCGACAGGCCCGACGCCGGATCGACGCTGAAGCTGACGATCTTCTCGGGGGTGTGCTCGGCCACTTCCTCGATGTCCATGCCGCCCTCGGTCGAAGCGACGAAGCTGACGCGCGAGGTCTGACGGTCCACCAGCAGGGCCAGGTACAGCTCGCGCGCGATGTCGCTGCCGTCCTCGATATAGATGCGGTTGACCTGCTTGCCGGCCGGTCCGGTCTGGTGCGTGACCAGGGTGCGGCCCAGCATCTGGCGGGTCAGTTCCTCGGCTTCCTCGACCGACTTTGCCAGGCGGACGCCGCCCTTCTCACCGGCCGCAGCCTCGGTGAAATGGCCCTTGCCACGGCCACCGGCGTGGATCTGCGCCTTGACGACCCACAGCGGACCGTCCATCTCGCTGGCGCAGGTCTTGGCCTCGTCGGCCTTCATCACGATGCGGCCTTCGCTGACGGGCGCGCCGTATTGACGCAGCAGCGCCTTGGCCTGGTATTCGTGGATGTTCATCTCGACCCCCTCATTCGGTTCGACAGATTTGGGGCCTTGTGCCACGCATGAAGGGCACACAGAAACGAATTCCCCGTAAAATGCCGAAAACCGGCGGGAAGCCGCCGAATGTGATCACAGCCAGATTTGCCGTGATCACAAACATCCGCGCCGATAGCGCAAGCAGGTTGATTCGCGCGCCGCGGTCAGTTCAGCAGCAGCATGTAAAGCCCCGCCCGGCCCTGAAAGCCGTTCAGGAACCGGTCCCAGTTGTCGCGCCCGACGGTCAGGCCGGGGCGGGCATAGGGCAGGGCGGCGGTGCCCTGGACCCAGTCCGCCACATCGACCGGGCGCGGATCGTCCAGCCACATCGCCAGGTCGACCCCATGTCCGGGGGCAAAGCGCCAGAAGGGGATCAGCATCCGGCCGGTCAGTGCCTGGTCGACCTCGTCCAGGATCGCCAGCCACATCGACCCCGTCTCCGGCGGCAGGGCAAAGCCAAGCGCCGCCTGCTGGGCATCGTTGGGAATCCATTCGCGGTCGTCGTCGGTCTCCTGCGCGACCTCGGTCCAGAAGACGCGGTTGGCGGCGACCATCGCCCGCAGATGATCCCCCGCGGCGCGGGTCAGCGCAGGGTCGGGCTGGCGGCGCAGCGTCTGGATCACCACCGCCATCCTGTCCACCATCGGGCCGAAGGCGCGGGCCTGCATGTCGAAATTGGGTGCGCGGGCCATCTGGCCGGGCGGTTGGGCAAACTGTTCGGCCAGCGCCGCATCCAGCGCGATCCGCTGCGCCAGCGCGGGTTCGGGATCGAAGGCCAGGATCAGCGTCGCCACCCCGTCGATCAGATGAGTATAGGCACGCAGCCAATGGATGTCGGCGGCGTCGAACCGCACCACAGCCGGGCCTTCGGGCAGGGGCAGGCCCGACAGCGCCGCCAGATCCTCGGTCGGACCGCGCGTGCCGTCGCCGTCGACGTCCAGCCACAGGTCGCGCAGGTCCAGGGTCAGCGTCGCGGGGCCGTCGGGCAGGGCGTCGCGGGTGTCCCGCATGGCCTGCGACAGGTCGCGCATCATCGCGGTGACGAAATCGGCCGTCATCGGCTGCGGATCGGGGTTCGGCGGCAGCGTCGCCCCCAGCAGCGACAGGGGCACCAGCGGGTCCGTCGCGCCGATCCGGTGGCGGGCCTGGAACGCGGCCTCGACCCCGCCCAGGAACCGTGTCGCGGCGATGGCCAGGTCGCGGTCGGCCGAGGGCGCCTGCGCCAGCAGCTGCGTCCGTGCCCCCGCCAGGCCCCGCTCCGCGATCAGGGCCGACGTCTCCTGCGCCAGGGCGGGCGCGGCAAGCAGCGACAGGACGGCAAGAAGACAGCGCATGGCACACCTGAAACGGGAAACGGCGCGCCGATCATGGCGCGCCGTTCCGGGATTTCGCAAGCGAAGATCAGGCCAGCGAGGAATCGATGCCCTTGCAGGCCTCGACCAGACCCTTCACGGCCTCGATCGACTTGTCCATCATCGCCTGTTCGTCGCGGTCCAGCTTGATGTCGATGATCTTTTCCACGCCGCCGGCGCCGATCACGGTCGGCACGCCGACATACATGCCCTTCAGGCCATAGGCACCGTCCACATGCGCCGCGCAGGGCAGGACGCGCTTCTGGTCCTTCAGGTACGCCTCGGCCATCTCGATGGCGCTGGTCGCGGGGGCATAGAACGCGCTGCCGGTCTTCAGCAGGCCCACGATCTCGGCGCCGCCGTCGCGGGTGCGCTGGACGATGCCGTCCAGTTTCTCCTGCGTGGTCCAGCCCATCTTGACCAGGTCGGGCAGCGGGATGCCCGCCACGGTGGAGTATCGGGTCAGCGGCACCATCGTGTCGCCATGGCCGCCCAGCACGAAGGCCGTCACGTCACGCATCGACACGTTGAACTCCAGCGACAGGAAGTGCCGGAAGCGCGCCGAATCCAGCACGCCGGCCATGCCGCAGACCTTGTTGTGGGGCAGGCCGCTGAACTCGCGCAGCGCCCAGACCATCGCGTCCAGCGGGTTGGTGATGCAGATCACGAAGGCGTCGGGGGCGTGCTTGGCGATGCCCTCGCCCACGGATTTCATGACCTTGAGGTTGATGCCCAAGAGGTCGTCGCGGCTCATGCCCGGCTTGCGCGGAACGCCCGCGGTCACGATGCAGACGTCGGCGCCGGCGATGTCGGCGTAATCGTTGGCGCCCTTCATGCGGGCGTCGAATCCCTCGGACGGGCCCGATTGCGCGATGTCCAGCGCCTTGCCCTGCGGCGTGCCTTCCGAGATGTCGAACAGGACGACGTCGCCCAGTTCCTTCATCGCGGCCAGATGCGCCAGCGTGCCGCCGATCTGCCCCGCACCGATCAGTGCGATTTTGGGTCGGGCCATGGTTAACCTCCGATTGGGTGGTGAAAAGGTGCGGCAGGGGTAAGCGGTCGCGCAAGGAATCGCAAGACGGTCCCACGGCCGGGTGGCATGGTTGTGCTAACACTTGTCTTCATCCCCGCCACGGGCCACAGATTGCACGTCGTGCAGGGAGAGGCCCATGCTGGAATTGTCGGGCGCGGGCTGGGCGCTGGCCGTGATCGCGGCGATCGCCGTGGGCCTGTCCAAGGGCGGGCTGGCGATGGTGGGCATCATCAGCGTGCCCCTGATGTCGCTGGTGATGTCGCCGGTGCAGGCGGCGGGGCTGCTGCTGCCGATCTACGTGGTGTCCGACGTGGGCGGGCTGATCGCGTTCCGCCGCAACCTGGACCGGCGCGTGCTGCTGCTGGCGCTGCCCCGGGGCGATGGGGGGGATCGCGGTGGGCTGGGCCACGGCCAGCATCGTGCCGGTGCGGGGCGTCACGCTGATCGTGGGGGTCATCGGGTTGGGATTCGCGCTGAACGCGCTGATCCGACCGGCACTGGACGCCGTGCCCCGGCCCGCGCGGGGCAGGGCGGCCACCATCTGGGGCGGGCTTGCGGGTTACACCAGCTTCGTCAGCCATGCGGGCGCGCCGCTGTGGCAGGTCTATGCCCAGCCCCTGCGTCTGTCGCCGCTGATCTATGCAGGCACGACGACCTGGTTCTTTGCCATCGGCAACTGGGTCAAGCTGATCCCCTATGCCGCCTTGGGCCAACTGTCGCCGGCGAACCTGGCCACGGCGGCGGTGCTGATGCCGGTGTCGCTGGCGGCGGTCTGGGTGGGGCTGCGGCTGGTGCGGATCATTCCACCCGCGCTGTTCTATCGGCTGATCACCTGGGGTCTGCTGGCGGTGTCGCTGCGGCTGATCTGGCAGGGGCTGGCGGGCTGATCGCCGCAGTGCGGCATTTTTCGCTTGCCATATATGGCGCAACGCGGCACCAAGGCGCAACATTGTTGCCCGGAGGTTTCTCATGGCTCGTCCCTACCGCTCGGTTCTGTACATCCCCGCCGCCAATGCCCGTGCGATGGAAAAGGCCCGTGGCCTTGCCGCCGACGCGATCATCTTTGACCTCGAGGATGCTGTGGCCCCCGATGCCAAGGCCGCCGCGCGCGACGCGCTGGCCCAGGCCCTGACCCAGGATTACGGCCCCCGTGCGCGGATCGTGCGCATCAATGCGCTGTCCACGGCATGGGGCGCGGACGATGCCAGCGCCTGCGCCGGGCTGGACATCGATGCGGTGCTGATCCCCAAGGTGGACGGCCCGGACGATCTGGACCGCGTGGCCGCGCTGATCCCCGACACGCCGCTCTGGGCGATGATGGAGACACCCCTGGGCATGCTGAACGCCGCCGGCATCGCGGCGCATCCGCGGCTGGCGGGGATGGTGATGGGCACGAACGACCTGGCCAAGGATCTGGGCAGCCGCTTCCGCGCCGACCGCCTGCCGATGATGGCCGGGCTGGGGCTGTGCCTGCTGGCGGCCAAGGCGCATGGGGTGGTGATCGTCGACGGCGTCTTCAACGCCTTCAAGGACGAAGACGGCCTGCGCGCGGAATGCGAACAGGGCCGCGACATGGGGTTCGACGGCAAGACCCTGATCCACCCCGCCCAACTGGACATCGCCAACGCCGCCTTCGCGCCCACCGAGGAGGAGGTCGCCCTGGCCCGCCGCCAGATCGAGGCGTTTGATGCGGCCACCGCGCAGGGGCAGGGTGTCGCCGTCGTCGATGGCCGCATCGTCGAGAACCTGCACGTCGCCACCGCGCGCCAGACGCTGGACCGTGCGCAGGCGATTGCGGCCATGGCGCAATAAGGGCAGTCTGCGCGCCACAAGCTCCAGCAAGAGGAAAGCCAGATGCTGATCCTGATCCTAGGCGTGGCCCTGTGGTGGGCGGCGCATCTCTACAAGCGGGTGGCCCCCGCCAGCCGCGCCTCGATGGGCGAGCGGGGCAAAGGCATGGTCACGGGCCTGTTGGTCCTGTCGATCATCCTGATGGTCATCGGCTATCAGGGCGCGACGGGCGCGTTCTTCTGGGGGCCGAACCCGGCGCTGGTGGGAATCAACAACCTGCTGGTCCTGGTCGCCCTCTATCTGTTCGCGGCCAGCGGCATGAAGACCCGCGTGACCGCGATGACCCGCCACCCGATGCTGTGGGGCTTTGCCCTGTGGGCGGGCGCGCATCTGCTGGTGAACGGCGACACGCCGTCCTTCATCCTGTTCGGCGGCCTCTTGGCCTGGTCCTTCGTCGAGATGGTGGCGATCAACCGCGCCAGCCCCTGGGTCCGCCCGACCGGACCCTTCCCCGCCCGCAAGGAGGCGATGGCCGCCGTCGGCGCCGTCATCGTCATGATCGTGATCGGCCTGATCCACGGCTGGATCGGCCCCTGGCCCTTCGGAGGAGCCTGACATGCCCCTGATCTATCGCTGCATCACCGACGACGACACGTCCAAGTTCTGCCACCGCGTCAGCGAGGCCCTGTCCAAGGGCTGGTCGCTGCATGGCAGCCCGTCAATGGCCCATGACCCGATCAAGGGCGTGATGCGCATGGGGCAGGCCGTCACCAAGGAGATCGAGGCCGAATACCACCCCGACATGAAGCTGGGACAGCAATGACCAAGACCAATCCCGGCCGGTTCTTCGAGGATTACACCGTCGGCCAGACCATCCGCCACGCCGTGCCCCGCACCGTGGCGGAAGGCGAACGGGCGCTGTACCACGCGCTCTATCCTGCGCGGCATGCGCTGTATTCGTCGGACGAATTCGCGATCACCTGTGGTCTGGACGGCAGCCCGCTGGACGATCTGCTGGCCTTCCACACGGTCTTCGGCAAGACGGTGCCCGATGTCAGCCTGAACGCGGTGGCCAATCTGGGATACGCCCAGGGGCGCTGGCTGCGGCCGGTCTGGCCCGGCGACACGCTGCGCTCCGAGAGCGAGGTGATCGGCCTGCGGCAGAACTCCAACGGCCAGTCGGGCGTGGTCTGGGTGCGGACCCAGGGTCTGAACCAGGTGGACGAAGTCGTGCTGGACTATGTCCGGTGGGTCATGGTCCGCAAGCGCGACCCCCAGTCCCCCGCGCCCGAGGCGGTGGTTCCCGATCTGGCCGACAGCGTCGACGCGGCCGACCTGATCGTGCCGGAGGGGTTGAGCTTTGCCGAATACGACTTTGATCTGGCAGGGGAACCGCACCGATGGGGCGATTATGCCGTGGGCGAGGTCATCGATCATGTCGACGCCGTCACCATCGAGGAGGCCGAGCACATGCTGGCCACCCGCCTGTGGCAGAACACGGCCAAGGTGCATTTCGACGCCACGCATCGTCCCGACGGGCGGCGGCTGATCTATGGCGGCCATGTCATTAGCCTGGCGCGCGCGCTGTCCTTCAACGGGTTGGCCAACGCGCAGATGATCGTGGCGCTGAATGCCGGAGCGCATGCCAATCCATGCTTTGCCGGCGATACGGTGCGCGCCTGGTCCCAGGTGCTGGAGCGTGCGCCGACGGATGCGCCGGGCATCGGCGCGATCCGCCTGCGGCTGGTCGCGACGCGGAACGGCGCGCCGGCCGGCACGCTGCGCGACGATCAGGGCAAGTACCTGCCGGACGTGCTGCTGGATCTGGACTATTGGGCGCTGATGCCGGTGTGACGGCGCGTCGAGTCGCGACGTTTCGATGTCCGCCGCTAACGGCGGGAAACCTGTGATCACAGCCGCCGTGCCTGTGATCACAAAGCCCCATTTCCGCGTCATTTGCGCGCGCGGGGTGGTATCTGCGGATGACAGATGGCATCTGTAGCGTCAAGAACGGCACCAATCGCCAGCCCGCGCGGCCAGCCCGGTCCCTTCCGGGCCCCTGCGACGGGACAAGCTGAACCGACAAAGGAGGGCCGCCGATGGCCGACGTGAACCGGGGCAACCGGCCCCTTTCCCCCCATCTTCAGGTCTATCGCCTGCCGATCCCCGCGGTCACCTCGATCCTGACGCGCATCACCGGGCACGCACTGTCGGTGGGCATCCTGCTGCTGGTCTGGTGGCTGGTCGCCGCAGTCAGCAGCCCCGGCGCCTTCGCCACGGCCGATTGGGTCCTGCGGTCCTGGCTGGGCTTCCTGATCATGACAGCCTCCACCTGGGCGCTGTGGTTCCACGCGCTGTCGGGCGTGCGCCACTTGTTCTACGACAACGGCCTGGGCCTTGAGATCGACGAGGCCAAGCGCGGCTCCTGGGCCATCATCATCGGTTCGGTCGCGCTGACCGTGCTGAGCCTGATCATCTTCTTCATCGGCTGAGGGCATCATGCGTTACATCACCCCCCGCAAGGCCGCCCAGGGTCTGGGCTCTGCCCGCGCCGGCACCGCGCATCACTGGAACATCACGATGAGCAGCTATGCGCTGATCGTGCTGACGCCCTTGTTCCTGATCGCCGTGGGCGGCGCCATCGGCCTGCCCCAGGATCAGGTCGTGGCCCATTTCGGCCGACCCTTTCCCGGCATCATCACCGCGCTGTTCGTCATCGTAGGCATGATCCATTTCATTAAGGGCTCTCAGGGCGGGGCAATCGCGGACTATGTCCACGGCACCGCCCAGCAACTGACGATGGTCGCCATCGCGATCTTTGGCTGGGGCGTGATCGCCGCCGCCATCTTTGCGCTGGCCAAGATGGCCTTCACCCTTCCCGCGATCTGAGGACGACATGGCAGCTTACGAAACAATCGTTCATGACTATGACGTGGTCGTCGTCGGGGCCGGCGGCGCGGGTCTGCGCGCGACGCTCGGCATGGCCGAACAGGGGCTGCGCACGGCCTGCGTGACCAAGGTCTTTCCGACGCGCTCGCACACCGTCGCGGCCCAGGGCGGCATCGCCGCGTCGCTGTCCAACATGGGCCCCGACAGCTGGCAGTGGCACATGTACGACACCGTCAAGGGGTCGGACTGGCTGGGCGACACCGACGCCATGGAATACCTGGCGCGCGAGGCCCCCAAGGCCGTCTACGAGCTTGAGCATTACGGCGTCCCGTTCAGCCGGACCGAGGACGGGCGCATCTATCAGCGCCCCTTCGGCGGCCATACCACCGAATACGGCGAAGGCCCCCCGGTCCAGCGCACCTGCGCCGCGGCCGACCGCACCGGCCACGCCATCCTGCACACCCTGTACGGCCAGTCGCTGAAGAACAACGCGGAGTTCTTCATCGAATATTTCGCGTTGGACCTGATCATCACCGATGGCCGCTGCACCGGCGTCGTCTGCTGGAAGCTGGATGACGGCACGATGCACGTCTTCAACGCCAAGATGGTGGTGCTGGCGACCGGCGGCTATGGCCGCGCCTATTTCAGCGCGACCAGCGCCCATACCTGCACCGGCGACGGTGGCGGCATGGTCGCCCGCGCGGGCCTGCCGCTGCAGGACATGGAATTCGTGCAGTTCCACCCGACCGGCATCTACGGCTCGGGCTGCCTGATCACCGAAGGCGCGCGGGGCGAAGGCGGTTACCTGACGAACTCGGAAGGCGAGCGGTTCATGGAGCGCTATGCGCCCACTTACAAGGACCTGGCCAGCCGCGACGTCGTCAGCCGCTGCATGACGATGGAGATCCGCGAAGGTCGCGGCGTCGGTCCCGACAAGGACCACATCTTCCTGAACCTGATGCACCTGCCGCCGGAGACGCTGGACCTGCGCCTGCCCGGCATCAGTGAAAGCGCCAAGATCTTTGCCGGTGTCGATCTGACCCGTGCGCCGATCCCGGTTTTGCCGACGGTTCACTACAACATGGGTGGAATTCCCACGAACTATTGGGGCGAAGTCCTTGCGCCGACGGAAGAAAATCCCGATGCGATCTTCCCCGGCCTGATGGCCGTGGGCGAGGCTGGCTGTGCGTCGGTGCATGGTGCGAACCGTCTTGGGTCGAACAGCTTGATCGACCTGGTGGTGTTCGGCCGCGCCGCCGCGATCCGCGCCGGCGAGGTCGTGGACCGTGCCGGTGCCGTTCCCGCAACCAACAAGGCCGAGGTCGACCGCGCGCTGGACCGTTTCGACGGGCTGCGCCATGCCAAAGGCACCATGGCCACCGCGGAGCTGCGCGACCAGATGCAGCGCACGATGCAGCTGGATGCTGCCGTCTTCCGCACCGACAAGACCCTGGCCGAGGGCGTGGTCAAGATGGAGGGCATCGCGGGCAAGATGGATGACATCAAGGTCACCGATCGCGGATTGATCTGGAACACGGACCTGATGGAAACGTTGGAGCTGACCAACCTGATGCCCAACGCCCTGACAACGATCGTCGCGGCCGAGGCCCGCAAGGAGAGCCGCGGCGCCCATGCGCACGAGGATTACCCTGAGCGGGATGACGCCAACTGGCGCAAGCATTCGCTTGCCTGGGTCGATGGGAACAAGGTTAAACTGGCCTACCGCCCCGTCCACCTGGAGCCGTTGACCACGGCCGAGGAAGGCGGGATCGACCTGCAAAAGATCGCTCCGAAGAAAAGGGTTTACTGATGCGCTTCAATCTCATCGCCGCTTTCGGCATTGCCGCCGCCACCCTGGCGGGCTGCGTCGCCCCGGTCCCCATGACCGGCCCCGCCGTGCCGACCGCCCCCGGCGTCGCGCCCGCGCCGACCGTGCTGGACGCGGCGTCGCGCCAGATCGCCCGCAACGTCGTCGACAGCGAGATGCAGCGCCGCCTGCCGGGCGTCAATGTCACGCCCTATACCGACTGCGTGGTCAACAACGCCTCGACCGCCGAGCTGATCGACATCGCGCAGATGTCGCGCTCGGGCGTGACCGGCACCGCCGACAGCGTGGCCGCGATCGTGTCGCGTCCGGCGACGACGCAGTGCATCGCCGCCGCGGCGCGCACGGCGTGATCTGATGATCGCGCGGGCAATCTTCGTGGGTCTGCTGCCTGTGGTGGCGGCCTGCGGTCCGGTCCCGGTGGACCAGGCCGAACGAAGCTGCCTGCGCGACGCCGAAATGGCCGAACGCCCGCGCGGGAGTATCGCGATGGGTGTCGGCTCGGGGTCGGGGGGCACGCGTGGCTTTGGCAGCGTCGAGCTGGAGATCAGTAGCGACTACATCCGCGGCCGCGATCCGTCCGACGTCTTCAACCGCTGCGTCCAGCGCCGGTCGGGCCAGATGCCCGAGCGCGCGCTGGCCGACCAGCCCGGCTGGCGGGGGACGCCGTGAGCCGTCCGCTGTTCCTGCATGTCGGCGTCCAGAAGACCGGTACCACCAGCCTGCAACGGTTCCTGCGCCGTTCGGCCCCGGTGCTGGCGGACGCGGTCGTGATCCGCACGCCCGAGGAGGGGACGCCGATGCGTCCGCTTGGACGTGCGGCCATCGCATGCAGCCTTGCCCCCGACGATGATCACCGCGCCACGCTGGTCTCGACGTTCGAGACGGTGCTGGACGGTCTGCCGGACGACGACCGCCCGGTGATCCTGTCCCATGAGAATCTGGCCGGCGCGATGCCCGGCAACGGCGGAGAGACCCGTCTGTTCCCGGCACTGCCCGCGATGCTGGCGACGCTGGTGCAGGTCGCGGCCGATCGCGGCTTTGCCCCGCATGTGGTGGTCTATACCCGTCGGATGACGGCGTGGCTTCCGTCGGTCTGGGCGCAGGCCGTGCGCACCGACGGCTATGCCTTGACGCTGCCCGAATTCCGCGCGCAGACGTCCGAACTGCCCGGATGGGGCGACCTGCTGCGGCGGTTGGACGGCGCGCTGTCGTCTGTTCCTGTTACCCGGCTGCGTTTGGAGGACGAGGCGGACGCCGATCGTCCCGGCCGTCAGCTGCTGTCGCTGGTGGGTGTCCCTGATGCGCGTTTGGACGCATTGCCGCCGCTGGAATCCCGCGCGATGGAGCGTCTGACGCCCGGCGCCACTGAATTCCTGCGCCGCCTGAACGGGCTGGCGCTGAACCCTCATGCCCGCGACCGGGTGGCCGATCTGGTGGCCCGGTCGCAACCCCTGTTTGCGGCCCATGTGCCGTCCGAAGGCACTCTCTGAAAGGAGCTACCCATGGTCCAGTTCACCCTGCCCAAGAACAGTCAGATCCGCGTCGGCAAGACCTGGCCCAAGCCCGAGGGCGCAACCAACGTAAAGAAGTTCAAGATCTATCGGTGGGACCCCGAGACTGGCGAGAATCCGCGTCTGGACACGTATTTCGTCGATCTGGACAAGTGCGGGCCGATGATGCTGGACGCCCTGATCAAGATCAAGGCAGAGATCGACCCGACCCTGTCCTTCCGCCGGTCCTGCCGCGAGGGGATCTGCGGGTCCTGCGCGATGGTGATCGACGGCGGCAACAAGCTGGCCTGCATCTTCGGCATCGACGAGGTCAAGGGCGACGTCGCGATCTATCCGTTGCCGCACATGCCGGTGGTCAAGGACCTGGTGCCGGACCTGACGCATTTCTATGCGCAGCACGCGTCCGTGAACCCCTATCTGCAGACCAAGACGCCGACCCCCGGCAAGGAGTGGAGGCAGTCGATCGAGGACCGCAAGAAGCTGGACGGATTGTACGAGTGCATCCTGTGCGCCTCCTGTTCGACGGCCTGCCCGTCGTACTGGTGGAACGGCGATCGGTACCTGGGGCCGGCCGCGCTGCTGCACGCCTATCGCTGGATCATCGACTCGCGCGACGAGGCGACGGGCGAGCGTTTGGACGAGCTTGAGGATCCCTTCAAGCTGTATCGCTGCCACACGATCATGAACTGCACCAACACCTGCCCCAAGGGGTTGAACCCCGCCAAGGCCATCGCGTCGATCAAGCACATGATGGTGGAACGCGCGGTCTGATTGCGTCCCGCGACGGCCGGCGGGGGGCCAGCCCCCCGCACCCCCCGCCGAGGGGACGTGCCGTCCCCTCGGGCTCCCCTGCGGCAGGGCGGACATACAAAGACGGCCCGGAGAGCAATCTCCGGGCCGTTTTCGTTTGGGGGGCTTTAGCCTTCGATGCGGGTGAAGTCGGCGATCTGGCGACCGGCTTCGCGGATGCGGGACAGCAGGTTCAGGCGGTTGCGCCGGACGATCTGGCTGTCGGTGTTGACCTGCACGGCCTCGAAGAACGCGTCGATCGGCGTGCGCAGGGCTGCGATGGCGGTCATGGCTGCGGGGAAGTCCTGCCTGGCCATGGCGTGGCGGATCGCCGGTTCGGCGGTGTCCAACGCGGTGAAGAGGGCGCGTTCCTGGTCCGTCTCGGCGAACTTGACGTCGGCGCCGAAGCTGTATTCGACGCCGTCCTTCTCCTCGGCCTGGGCCAGGATATTGCCGGCGCGTTTCAGGCCCTGGGTCAGGTTGCGGCCGTCCTCAGTCGCCAGCATCGCGTTCAGTGCGGTAGTGCGGGCCACCACGCGGACCAAGTCGTCATTGCCCTCCTGCGCCAGCACCGCGTCGATGATGTCGTGGCGGATGCTCTGATCGCGCAGATAGACCTTCAGGCGGTCGTGGAGGAAGGAGAGGAGGTCCCGCAAATATTGGTCAGGAGATGGGCCGACGATCCCGCTGTCGCTTTCGGCGTGCAACATGTCGGACTTCCGCACCATTGTCGACATGACGCTCTGAAGGGGCACAGTGAGGTTGTTCCCGACGATCAGCCGGATCACCCCCAAGGCCGCCCGTCGCAGTGCGAAGGGGTCCTTCGACCCGGTCGGCTTTTCGTCGATGGCCCAGAACCCCGTCAGCGTATCCATCTTGTCGGCCAGCGCCACGGCGACCGAGACCGGCGCGGTGGGCACCGCGTCGGAGGGGCCGAGGGGCGAGTAGTGGTCGCGGGCGGCGTCGGCGACCGCCGCGGGTTCGCCGGCCTCGAGCGCGTAGTAGCGGCCCATCGTGCCCTGCAGTTCGGGGAACTCTCCGACCATGGCCGAGCGCAGGTCCAGCTTGGCCAGGCGCGCGGCGCGTTCGGCCTGATCGGGATCGGCGCCGACCAAGGGAGCGATTTCGCGGGCCAGGGCCGCGATGCGTTCGATCCGGTCGGCCTGCGAGCCGAGCTTGTTGTGGAAGGTGACCGAAGCCAGGCCCGCGGCCCAGGCCGCCATTCCTGATTTCGCCTCGCGTAGGTCGTTTT
Organism: Paracoccus sp. Arc7-R13; assembly: GCF_004010775.1. Taxonomy (NCBI): domain Bacteria; kingdom Pseudomonadati; phylum Pseudomonadota; class Alphaproteobacteria; order Rhodobacterales; family Paracoccaceae; genus Paracoccus; species Paracoccus sp. Arc7-R13. Next base: position 1,731,008 of record NZ_CP034810.1, read on the forward strand.
CCCAGAAGAACGCCGCGTCCGACAGGCGCGCGGCCAGGACGCGCTGGTTGCCGGCCAGGATCGTCGCGCCGTCGTCGGGCGTCTGGATGTTGGCGACGGTCACGAACCCTTCGATCCGGCCCGTTGACGGATTGCGGGCCGAGAAGAACTTCTGGTGCTCCTTCATCGAGGTCTGCAGCACCTCGGGGGGCAGGGCCAGAAAGCGGTCCTCGATCACGCCCATCAGGGGCACGGGCCATTCGACCAGGCCCGCGACCTCGGCCAGCAGGGCGTCGTCGGGGACGATCTGCCAGCCGCGTGCAAAGGCCAGGTTGTCGGCCTGCGACCGGATCTCGGCGGCGCGCTCCTGGGTGTCCAGCATCACGCGGGCGCGGCGCAGCTTGGCGGCATAGTCGTCAAAGCCGCTGACCGTGAACACGTCGGGCGCCATGAAGCGGTGGCCGCGGGTGGTGTTGCCCGCTGCAATGCCGTCGACGGTCAGCGGCACAACGGTCGCGCCGGCCTCGTCCGACAGGATGCACAGGATCGAATGCAGCGGGCGCACCCACCGCAGGCTGCCCGACCCCCACCGCATGGATTTGGGCCAGGGGAAATTGCGGATTGTCGTCTCCAGCACTTCGGCCACGATGTCGGCGGCGGGGCGGCCGGGCTTGGTGACGGTCGCGTACCAGACCTGGCCCTTCTTGTCGTCGCGGGCCTGCAGCTGGTCGCGGGTCAGCCCGGTGGATCGCAAAAAGCCCTCCAGCGCGGCATCGGGGGCGTCGGTGCGGGGGCCCTTGCGGTCCTCATGCGTGGTAGGGCTGGCGGCGGTCAGGCCCTCGACCGCCAGGGCCAGGCGGCGCGGCGTGCTGAAGGTACCTGCGCTGGCATAGGTCAGGCCGGCCTGAACCAGGCCATCGGTCACCAGGCGCTTGAGGTCCTCGCGCGCGCGGGCCTGCATGCGGGCGGGAATTTCCTCCGAGAAAAGCTCGATCAGCAGGTCGGGCATCAGTCCATCACTCCGCGTTCCGGGGTCTTGTCGTTGTATTGGTGCCAGCCGTAGACGCGGCCGTCGGGATAGACGGCCAGTACGCGGTCCACGTCGGGGCGGATCTCGCTGACCGACAGCACGGCGCGGGCGGCGCCGCTTTCCAGGTCGCCGCCGATCCGCGCTGCGTCGAAGCAGGCGAACCAGCCGGGCGCGTTCAGGGGCGTGGCGCCGTCAAAGGGCAGGGCGTCGGCGGGAACCGTGTCCACCGTGGCGCAGGCGCGCCAGCGCAGCGGGCTGCTGTCGGCGTCGATCCCCTCGAACCCGGTCAGGGTCAGGGGTCGTTCGCCGGCAGGGGTGGTCACCGCGATGGCGGCATCGGGGCCGTTCGGGTCGATCGGGTCATAGTATAGGTATTCCTGCGCGTACCACATGCCCGCGCCCGCGGCGATGGTGCTGCCCAGCAGGGCCAGCGCCGCGACCTTGCCCCAGTTCACGCGGGCGACCCCGCCGCATCGGTGGTCAGGAACAGATCGGCGCAGCCCTTGGCCAGCGCCCGAACCCGGCCGATATAGGCCTGGCGTTCCGTGACCGAGATCACACCGCGCGCGTCCAGCAGGTTGAACAGGTGGCTGGCCTTGATCGCCTGGTCATAGGCGGGATGCGCCATCGGGATGGTGCGGCCCGCGCCGTCGGTGCGGTCGGCGGCCAGGATGCGGGCGCATTCGGCCTCGGCGTCCTTGAAATGCTGGAACAGCATGTCCGTGTCGGCCTGGTCGAAGTTCCAGCGCGAGTATTCCTGTTCGGTCTGGCGGAAGATGTCGCCATAGGTCAGCGCGATCGGGCTGTCCGGGTCGTTGAAGGGCATGTCCATCACGTGTTCCGCGCCCAGCACGTACATGGCCAGGCGTTCCAGGCCATAGGTTAGCTCTCCGGAGACGGGGCGGCAGTCATGACCGCCGACCTGCTGGAAGTAGGTGAACTGGCTGACCTCCATGCCGTCGCACCAGACCTCCCAGCCCAGGCCCCATGCGCCGAGCGTAGGCGATTCCCAGTCATCCTCGACGAAGCGGACGTCATGGACCATCGGGTCCAGTCCGATGGCGCGCAGGCTGCCCAGATACAGCTCCTGCAGGTCGGGGGGCGACGGTTTGATGATGACCTGGAACTGATAGTAGTGCTGCAGGCGGTTGGGGTTCTCTCCGTACCGGCCATCGGTGGGGCGGCGCGACGGCTGGACATAGGCCGCGGCCCAGGCCCGCGATCCAAGAGAGCGCAGCGTGGTCCCGGGGTGGAACGTCCCGGCGCCCACCTCCATGTCATAGGGCTGCAGGACGGCGCAGCCCTGGCCTGCCCAATAGGTCTGCAGCGCCAAGATGATCTCCTGGAAACTGCGGGGTCGGTTGGGGCTGGTCATCGGGCCATCCTTTTGCGTAGATCGGGCAAGGCGTCTTCTAGGCGCGCGATGCAACAGGGTCAATGAAGGCCCGACGGCGGGCAGGACACCCGCGACAGGATGGACAGGATGACGACGCCTTTGCGCTTGGTGATGGGACTGGTCCTGGCGGGGGCGCTGCCCGGTGCGGCGCTGGCCCAGGGCGCGGTGATCCGTCTGGAGGCCAAGCGCGATCCCCAGGCGGCGGCGCAGGCGGCGCAGGGATGGGCCGACCGGTTCGACGGGGTCGTGACGCTGGCCCTGCCGGGCGGCTGGACGGGGATCGCCATTGGGCCGCTGCCCGAGGATCGCGCCGGGCCCCTGCTGGAGCGGCTGAAGCAGGCCGGCAAGGTGCCCCAGGACGCGTTCGTCAGCACCCCCGCGCCGGGGACCGCGCTGATGCCGGTGGGCGATACCGCGGCGACGGCCCCGGCTGTGGTGGCCCCGCCGTCGCCCGACGCCTATCTGCGGCTGGAATCGGTTCAGGCCGAACCCGAGGCCCGCGCCGCGCTGGCGCGGTTCCGGGCCGATTTCCCCGAGGCCGGGCTGTGGCGTCTGCCCGACGGGTGGTTCGCGGTGGCGCTTGGCCCGGTGGCCGAGGATGCGGCCTCCGCCTGGCTGCCGGTGCTGGCCAAGGCCGACATGATCCCGGACGACGCCATGCTGGCCCGCGCCGCCGATCTGGGCGAGGCGCTGGACGCGGGCCAGGCCCCGGACCTGCCCGCGCCCGGCGCGCCCGAACCCCTGCCGCCGCTGGACCAGGTCCAGCGCGCCTTGCGGTGGGCGGGGCATTACGACGGCCAGATCGACGGCAAGGACGGTCCCCGCACCCGCGCCGCGATCCAGGCCGAGATCACGCAGACCCGCGCCTCGACCGATCCGGGCACGGCGCTGCGGCTGCTGGCGGAACGCCGCGCGGCTTGGGCCGAGGCGCAGGGGCTGGCACCGCTGGTCGACGCGGCGACCGGGCTGACGGTCACCGCCCCCCTGCGCGCGCTGACCTTCGACCGGGCCGAACGGGCGCTGTCGATCTATGGTCCGAAGGACGGATCGGGGGCGGCGCTGATCCTGTTCAGCCAGCCGGGTGGCCAGCAGGAGCTGCTGGATCTGGCCGGTCTGGTCACGGCGCTTGGCTGGGTGCCCCGGCCCGACCGTGTGGTCAAGCCGGGCCACGTGACCCTGCATGGCGCGAATGACGCCCATATCGGTGCGGCCGAAGGATGGGTCCGCGATGGCCGGGCCGAAGGCTTCGTGCTGATCTGGCCGGCGTCGGACGCGGAAACCCAGACCCGCCTGCAGGCGGAACTGAGCGACAGCCTGACGCGCCACGGGCCCGGCCCGAATGCCGGCGCCGCGCCCACCGCGCTGCCCTAGTCGCGCCAGAACCGCGGCAGCAGCAGGACCAGGACCGACACCAGCTCCAGCCGGCCCAGGAACATTCCCACGGTCATCAGCCACTTGGCCGAGGTCGGAAATTCCGCGATCGAGCCGTTGCGCGTCACCTCGGGGCCCCAGACGGGGCCGATATTCGCGATGGCGGTCCAGGCGGCGGTCAGCGCGGTGCGCGGGTGCAGGCCGGTCAGCGACAGCCCCACGATCAGCAGGCCGAAGGTCAGGAAGAACAGCGTGAAAAACGCCATGACCGAATCGACCACGTCCTGTTCCAGCGGCTGGCCGTCATAGCGCAGCGGATAGACGCGGTGGGGCGAATGCATCCGGCGGATCTGGGCGCGCACGGCCTCGAACAGGACCAGATAGCGGAAGACCTTGACCGAACAGCCGGTCGATCCGGTGCAGCCGCCGATCAGCCCGCAGATCACCAGGACCATCAGCGGCAGATGGCCCCACTGCGTCACGTCGGTGGAGGCGAAGCCGGTCCCCGAGAAGGTCGAGATGACGTTGAACACGGTCTCCCGCAGCATCTCCTCGGGGTGACCGGTCTGGCCCAGCCACAGGACGCGGTACAGCAGGATGATCACGCAGGCATAGCCGATCCAGCGCAGATAGGCGCGCACCTGGATGTCGCGCCACAGCGGTTTCGCCTGGCCGCGCATCAGTTGGACCATGCGGATGAACGGGATCGACGCCAGCACCATGAAGACCGACGACGCCCATTCCGCAGGCCCCAGGAACGCCCCGAAGCTGGCGTCGTAATTCGAGAAGCCCCCGGTCGAGATCGTGCTGAACGCCTGGACGACGGCGTCGAACCCGGTCAGGCCCAGGATCAGATAGGTGATGATGCAGGCCCCGGTCAGGATCAGGTACAGCTGCGTCATCTCGGTCGCGATCTGGCCGGCGCGGGGCAGGACCTTGCCAAGCGTGTCAAAGCCTTCCGACCGGAAGAACTGCATGCCGCCGACCTTCATCACCGGCAGGAAGACCATCGCCACGACGACGATCCCCAGGCCCCCGGCCCAGTGCAGGATCGCGCGCCACAGGTGGATGCCGCGCGCCAGCGAATCCAGCTGCGGCAGGACCGTGGTGCCGGTGGTCGTGAAGCCTGACATCGATTCGAACATCGCGTCGGTGAAGGTCGCGTTCGGCGCGCCCAGCATGAAGGGCAGGGCGCCGAACAGGGGCAGGACCAGCCAGATCCCCGACGTCAGCAGGAACGCCTGATGCAGCGACAGGTGGTCATAGCGCCCGGCCGTCGCCACCGCGACGAAGACGCCCGCCGCCATGGTGATCACCGCCGATTGCAGGAACACCATCCAGTGCGGGTCGCCATGCCACCAGTCGACCATCATCGGCGCCAGCATCATGCCACCGATCGCGGTCAGGATCTTGCCGATCGGATGGGCAACGGGACGGATGTCGATCATCGCTTCTGGTTGCCGCGCCCCCGCGCGCCCGTCAAGTGGCCGCGGCGGTCGCGGCCCCTTGAATGGTCGCCGATGGCAGGTTACGTTTTGTTCAACTTGTCATCGGAGGGCGTGTGTTATGACGCCCAAGCGTCCTGCGGGTGCGGACGCGTTCCCGAGAAATACGGTCGAGCCGTCGGGCACCCGACAACCTGATGAAGGGGCGCTGTATGCTGCCCTGGATTTGGGAACGAATTCTTGCCGGATGCTGATTGCCCGACCGACGGGCAGTCAGTTCCAGGTCGTCGACAGCTTCTCCAAGCCGGTTCAGCTTGGTCAGGGGCTGGAAGCTTCGGGACGCCTGTCCCGCAGCTCGATGGCGCGTACCGTGCACGCGCTGCAGGTCTGCAAGCGAAAGCTTGATCAGCACAAGGTGCGCAACATGCGCCTCGTGGCGACCGAGGCATGCCGGCGCGCGCGCAACAGCCGCGATTTCCTGCGTACGATCCGGCGCGAGACCGGCCTGCCCATCGAGATCATCGGCGCCGAGGAGGAGGCACGGCTGGCCGTCATCAGTTGCGCGCCGCTGGTCAGCCATAAGACCGAGACGCTGATGGTCGTCGACATCGGCGGCGGATCGACCGAACTGGTCTGGATCGACCTGGAGGATGTGGAGCCCAAGGAGCGACCCCGCGCGATCATGCGCCTGTCGGACGGTTTCGGGAACCCGCAGCCGGGCGGCGCCCGCGTGGTCGACTGGATCAGCGTGCCGTTGGGCGTCGCGACGTTGCGCGACCAGTTCGCGGATGTCGAGGACGACCAGGGCCGCTTCGCGCTGATGTCGTGGTTCTTCGAGGAGGCGCTGGCGAATTTCACCCCCTATGCGGACGGATCGCCCGACGAGGGGTTCCAGATCATCGGCACATCAGGGACGGTCACCACGGTCGCGGCCAGTTTCCTGGGCCTGCGCCGCTATGACCGGACCAAGGTGGACGGGCTGGAGATGACCAGCGACCAGATCGACCGGGTGATCCATTCCTATCTGCAGCTGGGCCCCGAGGGGCGGCGTACGGACCCGCGCATCGGGCGCGAACGCCATGCGCTGATCATGTCGGGGGCTGCGATCCTGCAGACGTTGATGCGGGTCTGGCCCACGAACAAGCTGTCGGTCGCGGATCGCGGCCTGCGCGAGGGGTTGCTTTATGCCCAGATGGTGCGCGATGGGGTGCTGGCGCCGGAAGGTTTGAACGGAGTGGCATGAGATGACGAAGACACCGACCAGCCGGGACGGCAAGACCAGCGGCCGCGGTGCGCGCGATCTGCGCGTGCGGGTGAAATCGGCCAAGGGGCGCAAGCTGTCCTCCACCCTGTGGCTGGAGCGGCAGCTGAACGACCCCTATGTGGCCCGCGCCAAGCGCGAGGGCTACCGTGGGCGCGCGGCCTACAAGATCCTGGAGCTGGACGACAAGTACCGCTTCCTGGTGCCCGGCGCGCGGGTGCTTGACCTGGGCTGCGCGCCCGGTGGCTGGTGCCAGGTGGCGGTGGCCCGCGTGAACGCCTTGGGCACGAAATCGGGCAAGAAGGTCGGGCGGGTGCTGGGTCTGGACCTGCAGGAGGTCGATCCGATCGCGGGGGCCGAGATCCACGTGCTGGACTTTCTGGAGGACGGGGCCGACGACAAGGTCAAGGCCTGGCTAGGCGGACCTGCGGATGTGGTGATGTCCGACATGGCGGCGGCGTCGTCGGGGCACAAGAACACCGACCACAACCGGATCGTGGCGCTGGTCGAGGCGGCGGCGCAGCTGGCCTTCGACGTGCTGGAGCCGGGCGGTACTTTCGTCGCCAAGGTCCTGGCGGGCGGTGCCGAGACCGACATGCAGACCATGCTGAAGAAGAACTTCATCAAGGTCGCGAACGTGAAGCCCCCCGCCAGCCGCAGCGATTCGTCCGAGAAATTCGTGGTGGCCACCGGGTTCAGGGGCCGGGAGACCCCCGCCGAAGACTGAGCACCCTTGCGTCCCGCGACGCCGGGGGACTGGCCGTCCCCCGGACCCCCTGCTGGGCGCCCAGCCTAATCGTGGGGTGGGGCGTTTCGCATCTGGCTGCGGTACGCCTCGGGCGTGCGGCCGGTCGCGGCGGCAAAGGCGCGGGTGAAATGGGCGTGGCTGGCATAGCCCAGCTCCTGAGCCAGGCGCGGAACGGGTCGGTCGGTATGGCGCAGCAGTTCGCCCGCGCGGTCCACCCGCAATTCATGCAGCAGGTCGATGGCGCGATGGCCCCGCGCCTCGATGCAGGCGTGGTCCAGATGGGTCAGCGTGGTGCCCAAGTCCTGCGCCAGATCCGCCAGGGTCCGGCACGACCCCATCTCGACCGCGGCCAGGGCCAGGAAGCGGTCGACTAGCGGGCGATCCGTGTGGACCGCGCCGGGATCGGTCCGGTGATCCCGCGGCGGGTCCAGACGCGACAGGCGCAGCGACAGCATGTTCAGATAGCAGCCTAGGGTGCGGTGATCGGGGCTACGGGCGGCCTCGGCCATCAGTTCGGCCAAGGTGGCCGACAGCAGCGTGGCACCGCTGCCCGGGCATCCCGCAACCACCGAACGGGGCAGGGGCGGATCGACCTGCGCGGTCAGTTCGGGCGCGATCAGCAGCACCTGACCCTCTGCCCCGTCCAGCGGCCGGGCGGCGAAGGCGGTTCCGGCGGGGACGAAGCGGACGTCGCCTGCGGCCAGAATGCCGCCACTGCGCGGAAAGTCGATGCGCATGCGCCCTTCGGTCACCCAGATCAGCACATGGTCGGGGCGCGTGCGCGGCTGGACGGGCACGGCACGCCCGCCCCAGGTGAAGGCGCCTGCAGGCAGCAGGCGAAGGCTGGCCTGCCGCGGCCCGAACCGGTGCGAGGCGGGCGCCACGCGGACGGACAGCGCCTGCGGAACGGCCACGCGGTCCGCGGCCCTTGCCCGCTGCACGGGCATAGGGGCGGTGCCTTCGGTCTGCAGGTGGGGGCCGTTGACGTCGATCTGGCCGCCTTGCCCGCGGATGCCCCGACCAAGCGGCGCCAGCCGGGTCGGTGTGAACGGAAACCCCTTGGTCCAGTCAGAGCGATCCCATACCGACATGACACCCTCCCACATCACGGATCCTATCGGCGGATTATCGCCGATCTGTGGGAAAACTCAATGAACGCCGTATGGGTTTCCGGGAATTAAACCGTGATCAGCCCGGCGTTGCCCGCCTGCCACATCTGCCAGTCGCGCATCCGGCCGCGGAACCAGACCCGCTGCGCCTTGGCATATTGCCGTGAGGCGATGATGGCGCGTTCGGTGGCCTCGGCCAGGGTCGCACGACCCTGCAGGTGGGCGACCAGATCGGGCGCGCCGATGGCCTTGGCCCATTGCGCGGCCGGGTCCCACAGGGGCAGCATCGCGCGCACCTCCTCCAGGGCGCCCTGGTCCAGCATCGCGTGAAATCGCCCGGCGATCCGGTCCGCCAGCCAGTCGCGGTCACTGGTGATCAGCACGCGCTGACAGTCGTCTGGGGCCAGCAGGGGCGGGGGCGTGTCGTCCTGCCAATCGGCGATGCCGCGGCCGGTGGCGGTCAGAACCTCCCACGCGCGCTGGACGCGGACCGGGTTCGCAAGATCGATCTGCGCGCGTGTGCGGGGGTCCAGTTCGGCCACCATCGCGGCCAGACCACCGCTTGCGATGCGCGCATCGGCCGTGGCGCGGATGGCGGGGGGCGTCGGCGGAATCTGCGCCAGCCCGCGGGTCAGCGCGGTCAGGTACAGCCCCGTGCCGCCCACCACGATCAGCCGCCCCCGCAGCGCCGCGACCTGGCGCAGCCAGTCGCCGACCGACCAGGCGGTGCCCGGCGCGACATGGCCGTAAAGGGCGTGGGGCGCCTGTGCCAGGTCGGCGGCGGACGGGCGGGCGGTCAGCACCTGCCAGCAGGACCAGACCTGCAGGGCATCCGCATTGACCACCGTGCCGCCCTGTGCCCGCGCGACCGCCAGTGCCAGCGCAGATTTGCCGCTGGCGGTGGGTCCGGCGATCAGCAGGTGGCGGGCGGCGTCGATCTGTGTCAGGTCAGGGTCACGCATGGCCGATCCGGGCAGTTGATCCGGCAGCCCTTTTGCGACATTTAACGGCGCGATGAAAGCAGCCGGCGACAGGAGCCCCCGATGACCACCGAAGTCCCCAAGCAATATGGCCGCGTGATGCTGAAAATCTCGGGCGAGGCGCTGATGGGGGATCAGGGATACGGCCTGCATCCCCCCACCGTCGCCCGCATCGCCAGCGAGGTCGAGGCCGTCCAGGCAATGGGCGTCGAGGTCTGCATGGTCATCGGCGGCGGCAACATCTTCCGCGGCCTGCAGGGCAGTGCGCAGGGGATGGAGCGGACCACCGCCGACTATATGGGCATGCTGGCGACGGTCATGAACGCGCTGGCCATGCAGTCGTCGCTGGAAAGCCGCGGCCTGCATTGCCGCGTCATCAGCGCGATCCGCATGGACGAGGTCTGCGAGCCCTACATCCGTCGCCGCGCCATCCGCCACCTGGAGAAGAAGCGGATCGTGATCTTTGCCGCCGGCACCGGCAACCCGTATTTCACCACCGACACCGCAGCCACCCTGCGCGCGTCGGAGATGAACTGCGAGGCGATCTTCAAGGGCACCAAGGTCGACGGCGTCTATGACAAGGACCCGGTCAAGCATGCCGACGCGAAGCGGTACGGCAATGTCAGCTATGACGAGGTCTTGCAGAAGCATCTGGGCGTGATGGACGCATCAGCCATCGCGCTGGCCCGCGACAACAAGCTGCCGATCATCGTCTTCTCTCTGGACGCGCCGGGCGGGTTCCGGTCGATCCTGGAAGGCCGCGGCACCTATACGCGGGTCCACAACTGACATGACCACCAGCCTGCGGAGCCGCATCGACGGCTTCATCCACGGGCCCCGGGCCCAGGGCGTGATCACGGCCGTGATCCTGTTCAACGCGCTGATCCTGGGGCTGGAGACCTGGCCGCGGGTGATGGCGGCGGCCGGCCCCGTGCTGATCGCGCTGGACCGGGTGTGCCTTGCGATCTTCGTGATCGAGATCGGGCTGAAGCTCTATGCCCGCGGGCTGCGGTTCTTCCGCGACGGCTGGAACGTGTTCGACTTCATCGTCGTGGGAATCGCCGTGCTGCCCGCGACCGAGGGTCTGTCCGTCCTGCGCGCCATGCGCATCCTGCGGCTGCTGCGCATCGTGTCGGTCACGCCCCGCCTGCGCCGCGTGGTCGAGGGATTCCTGTCCGCGCTGCCCGGCATGGCGTCGGTCTTCCTGCTGATGGGTATCATTTTCTACATTTTCTCGGTCATGGCGACCAAGCTGTTCGGGCCGACCTTTCCGGACTGGTTCGGGGACATGGGCAATTCGGCCTATTCGCTGTTCCAGATCATGACGCTGGAAAGCTGGTCGATGGGCATCGTGCGCCCGGTAATGGAGGTTCACCCGAACGCCTGGCTGTTTTTCCTGCCTTTTATCCTGGTCACCACCTTTGCGGTGATGAACCTTGTGGTGGGTCTGATCGTGAATTCGATGCAGGAGGCCCACCAGGAGGAAGGCACCGCTGCGACCGAGGCCTATCGCGACGAGGTCCTGGCCCGGCTGGCCCAGATCGAGGCGCGGCTGTCCGCGGGCGAACCCCCGCGGAACGATCCCTGACGGGGCCGAAAGGCGGGCAAAGGCTTTGCCAAGCTGCGGCATTCCCGTTACAAGCGAAAAAAATTCAAAGCAGAGGCAGTCCGACAATGGCTGAGGACATCGAGATCGATATTGACGACCTGGAGCGCCGCATGAAGGGCGCGATGGAAAGCCTGCGGGGCGAATTCGCCAGCCTGCGGACCGGCCGGGCCTCGGCCTCGATGATCGAGCCGGTGCAGGTCGAGGCCTATGGCCAGATGACCCCGATCAACCAGCTGGGCACCGTCAACGTGCCCGAACCGCGCATGGTCACGATCAACATCTGGGACAAGGGCATGGTCAACAAGGTCGAAAAGGCCCTGCGCGAAAGCGGCCTGGGGATCAATCCGCAGACCAACGGCACGATCATCATGCTGCCGATCCCGGAACTGAACGAGGAGCGTCGCCGCGAGCTGACCAAGGTCGCCGCGCAATACGCCGAGAGCGCCCGCGTCTCGATCCGCAACGTCCGCCGCGACGGCATGGACCAGGTCAAGAAGGGCAAGGCCAACGGCATGCCCGAGGACGACCAGAAGCTGTACGAGACCGAAATCCAGTCCCTGACCGACCGCATGATCGCATCGGTCGACGAGGCGCTGACGGCCAAGCAGGCCGAAATCATGCAGGTCTGATCCGACGATGGCGTGGGGCTTGTCGAGAGCTGCCGAAACTGGGGGGACGACCCGTCCCCGCCATGTCGCGGTCATCATGGATGGCAATGGCCGGTGGGCCACCGAACGCGGCTGGCCGCGTCTGGTCGGTCACCGTCGCGGGGCCGAGCGGGTCAAGCAGATCGTCCGCGCCTGCCCCGACCTGGGGGTGGACTGGCTGACCATCTATGCCTTCTCGACCGAGAACTGGAAGCGCTCGACCGAAGAGGTCCTGGGCCTGATGAAGATCTTTCGCCGCTATATCCAGCGCGAGGCCGAGGACATGTCGGCCGAGGGCGTGCGGATGCGCTTCATCGGCGAACGCGGCCGCCTGGACCGCAAGCTGCAGGACCTGATGGCGTCGATCGAGGCGCGGACGGCGGGCAACACGCGGCTGAACCTGACTGTCGCCATCAACTATGGCGGCCGGGACGAGTTGGTCCGCGCCACCGGGCGTCTGGCCGAACGCATCGCCCGCGGCGACGTGATCAACCCGACCGAGGCCGACCTGGCCGATTGCATGGACACCGCCGGGCATCCCGATCCCGACCTGGTGATCCGCACCTCCGGGGAGACGCGGACCTCGAACTTCCTGCCCTGGCAGGCGGCCTATTCGGAATACGAATTCACGCCGACCCTGTGGCCCGACTTCACCCCCGATCACCTGGCGACGATCCTGGACCGCTTCGGCCTGCGCGACCGGCGCTTTGGGGGCGCATGACCTCAGCACGGCATTCCGCCGGGTCCGTGCCCGGCGCTGGCGGTCCCGGCAAGTCGGGCGGCAAATGGGGCGACCTGTCGCGTCGCGTGGCCTCGACCCTGGTCCTGCTGGGCATCGGCGTGATGCTGGCGGTGGCGCAGGGACCGTGGCTGCGCCTGGGCATGGCGGTCATCTCCGCGATCACGTTCTGGGAACTGGCGGCCATGACCGGCTGGCGCAATCCGGCGCGGCACGTGACGCTGTTCGGACGGTCGCGCCCCATCGCGCTAGCCGCGATCGCGGGCGTGTCGCAGGCCTTTGCGCTGACCGGGATGCCCTGGGCGTGGATGGCGCTGGCCGTTCCGATCCTGCTGGGCCTGCCGGGCGCGGCACGGCGCGACCGCGCCACCTATACCCTCTTCGGCATCGCGATCCTGATCGTGGCCTTCGGCCTTGTTGGGTTTCGTGAGAATTACGGCCTGAACTTTGTCCTGTGGCTGATGGGGGTCATCATCATCTCGGACACGGCGGGGTATTTCTTCGGCCGCATCCTGGGCGGGCCCAAATTCTGGCCCGCGCTCAGCCCCAAGAAGACCTGGTCGGGCACCATCGCGGGCTGGATCGGCACCTGCCTGTTCGGCGCGATCCTGTGGATGGCGGGGCAGGGCGACGCGACGCTGATCTGGGTGTCCCCCATCGTCTGCCTTGCCGGACAGATGGGCGATCTGGCCGAAAGCTGGCTGAAACGGCGCGCGGGGGTCAAGGACAGCTCGAACCTGATACCGGGGCATGGCGGCTTCATGGATCGTTTTGACGCAGTGACCGGGGCGGTCCTGGCGACCATGCTGATCGGGTTTCTGACGAAACTGCCCGTGGTGAACTGACCGATGCGACGCATTTCCATCTTCGGCGCGACCGGGTCGGTCGGCGCGAACGGCGTGGATCTGATCCGCCGCGATCCGCAATCCTATCAGGTCGTGGCCCTGACCGGCGGGCGCAACATCGCACGGCTGGCGCAGATGGCGCGCGATCTGCGCGCCCAGATCGCTGTCACCGCGCATCCCGAACTGCTGGAGGACCTGCGGACCGCTCTTGCCGGCACCGACGTTCAGGCCGCCGCCGGCGAGGCCGCGCTGATCGAGGCCGCGCATCGGCCCGCCGACTGGATCCTGTCGGCCATCGTCGGCGCCGCGGGCGTGGCGCCGGGTCTTGCGGCGCTGTCGCAGGGCGGTGTGCTGGCCTTGGCCAACAAGGAATCGCTGGTCTGCGCGGGCGCGCTGCTGCGGGATACCGGCGCGCGGTCGGGTGCCACGATCCTGCCCGTCGACAGTGAACATTCCGCTTTGTTTCAGGCGCTTGGGACTGATAAGCTAGAATCCGTCAAGGATGTGACCATCACCGCATCGGGCGGCGCGTTCCGCGATTGGCCGCTGGAGCGGCTGGCTGCCGCGACGGTGGCCGAGGCATCGACCCATCCGAACTGGGCAATGGGTCAGCGGATCACCATCGACAGCGCCTCGATGTTCAACAAGGCGATGGAGGTCATCGAGGCCAAGGAGTTCTTCGGCCTGACCGCCGATCGCATCAAGGTTCTGGTCCACCCGGAATCGATCATTCACGCGATGGTCACCCATCATGACGGCGGCACCATAGCCCATCTGGGCGCCCCCGACATGCGCCACGCGATCGGCTATGCGCTGCACTGGCCCGAACGGCGGCCGCTGCCCGTGGCCGCGCTGGATCTGGCCGCGCTTGGCAGCCTGACCTTCCGCGCCCCCGACGAGACGCGCTGGCCCGCCCTGCGCCTGGCGCGCGAGGTGATGGCCGCGGGCGGGGCCGCCGGCGCGGTCTTCAACGCCGCCAAGGAGCAGGCGCTGGACGATTTCATCGCCGGGCGCATCCGCTTTACCGACATGGCCCCCCGGGTCGAGGCCACGCTGGAGGCGCTGTCCGCCCAGCCCGGCTTTGCCCGCGACCCCGAAGACCTGCCCGCCGTCCTGCATTGGGATGGCCTGGCCCGACGAAAGGCCGCCCAGTGATCGACGCCTTTGCCCAGACCGCCGGCACGCTGCTGGCCTTCGTCACCGCCCTGGCGGTCATCGTGACCGTCCACGAATACGGCCATTACATCGTCGCCCGCTGGTCGGGCATCCGGGCCGAGGTGTTCAGCGTGGGCTTTGGCCCGCGCCTGTTCTCTCGCCGTGATCGTCGCGGGACGCTGTGGCAGGTCGCGGCGCTGCCGCTTGGCGGCTATGTGCGGTTCCTGGGCGACGACAACGCGGCCAGTGCCGGGCCGGGGCGCGCCGTCGATCCCGCCCTGCGCCGCCAGACCTTGCAGGGCGCGCCGCTGTGGGCGCGGTTCGCGACGCTGCTGGCGGGGCCGGTGTTCAATTTCGTGCTGTCGATCCTGGTGTTTGCGGGCTTTGCGATCGTCCAGGGCCTGCCGGTGGACGAGGTGCGCGTGGGCGCCGTCAGCGAGGCGCCGCCCGCCATCGTCAACGACCTGCAGCCCGGCGACCGCATCCTGGCCCTTGGCGGCCAGCCGGTCGCCACCTGGCGCGACATCGGCGCGCTGACAGAAACGCTGCCGGTGGCCGGGCAGCAGGACTGGCAGGTCGAACGCGACGGCCGGACGCTGACCGTGACCGGCCCCGACCCGATGCCGGCGCGCATCGGCGGCGTGGCGCCGCGCAGTGCCGCGGCCGATGCCGGCATGCGCGCGGGTGACGTGGTGCTGGCCATCGACGGCCAGCCGGTCACCCGCTTTACCCAGATGCGCGAGGCGGTCGAGGCTGCCGAGGGCCGGCCCCTGGCCCTGCGCCTGTGGCGCCCCGGCACCGGAGAGCTGGACGTGACCCTGTCGCCCAAGCTGTCGGACCTGCCCGCCGATGGCGGCGGGTTCGAGCAGCGCTGGCTGATCGGGGTGACGGGCGGCGAAAGCTTCTTCTCGCCCCAGACGCGCAGTGCCGGGCCGCTGGAGGCGCTTGGCCTGGGCGTCGGGCAGACCTGGGGGATCATCACGTCGTCGCTGACGGGGATGTGGGCGATGATCTCGGGGCAGATCGGCACCTGCAACCTGGGCGGCGCGATCAGCATTGCCGAAAGCACCGGTCAGGCAGCCAGCGCGGGCGGCGCCAACTTCCTGTGGTGGATTGCGGTCCTGTCGGCGGCGATCGGGTTCCTGAACCTGCTGCCGATCCCCGTGCTGGATGGCGGTCACCTGATGTTCTACGCCTACGAGGCCGTCCGCGGACGCCCGCCTTCGGACAAGGCGCTGAACCTGCTGACCGCGATCGGCATGGCGGCAGTCCTGTCATTGATGATTTTCGGGCTCACGAACGATCTTTTCTGCCCTTGATGCGCTTGCGGTTTTGACAGCCCTGCCCCGATGGGGCTACAGACCATAGGCAAAACGACAGCCCGAACCGGGCGCGTGCAGGCGGATACAAGAGGGGCCATCATGGAACGGAAACTGGGCAAGGGCGCATTGGCGCTGGTGACGTCCCTGGCGATCGCGGCGCCAATCGGAATGATCCCGCAGCAGGCCGCCGCCGTGGTCTTCGGCAGCATCCAGGTTCAGGGCAACCAGCAGATCGAGACGGGCGCCGTGCTGTCCACGCTGGCCCTGCCGCAGGGCCAAGACTTGAGCCCCGGCCAGATCAACGACGGTCTGCAGCGCCTGCAGAATTCCGGCCTGTTCGAGACGGTCGAACTGATCCCGCAGGGGTCCACCCTGGTCGTGCGCGTCAGCGAATATCCGATCGTCAACCAGATCACCTTCGAGGGCAACCGCCGCCTGAACGACGAGCGTCTGGCCGAGATCGTGCGCAGCCAGTCGCGCCGCGTCTATCAGCCCAGCCAGGCCATCCAGGATGCCCAGGCCATCGCCCAGACCTATGCCGCCGAGGGACGCCTGGCCGCCCGCGTCGATCCGCGCATCATCCGCCGCAGCGGCAACCGCGTCGATCTGGTCTTCGAGATCCGCGAAGGCAACGTCACCGAGATCGAACGCGTCAGCTTTGTCGGCAACCGCGCCTATTCGGACCGCCGCCTGCGCAACGTGCTGGAGACCAAGCAGGCGGGCCTGCTGCGGACCTTCATCCGCCGCGACACCTTTGCGCCCGAGCGCATCCCGCTGGACGAACAGCTGCTGACCGATTTCTATCGTTCGCAGGGTTACGCCGATTTTCGCGTGCAGGGCGTGGCGCCCGAAATCGCGCGTGAACGCGACGCGTTCTTCATCACCTTCAACATCTCGGAAGGGCCGCGCTATCGCTTTGGCCGGGTCGAGACCATCTCGGAGATCCCGGGCGTCGATGCGTCGCTGTTCGCCGAGCAGAGCCGCGTCCGGCGCGGGTCGTTCTACAACCCGTCGGTCATCGACACGTCGATCCGCCGGATGGAGACGATCGCCATCCAGCAGGGCCTGAACTTCGTCAACATCGAGCCTCGCGTCACGCGCAACCCGGAAAACCAGACGCTGGACTTGACCTTTGCGCTGACCCGCGGCCAGCGCGTCTTCGTCGAGCGCATCGACATCGAGGGCAACACCACGACGCTGGACCAGGTGATCCGCCGCCAGTTCACCACCGTCGAGGGCGACCCCTTCAACCCGCGCGAGATCCGCAATTCGGCCGAACGCGTGCGCGCGCTTGGCTATTTCGCGGATGCGCAGGTCCAGACCCGCGAGGGCAGCAGCCCCGACCAGGTCATCGTCGGCGTCAATGTCGAGGAACAGCCGACCGGGTCGCTGTCCCTGGGCGCCAGCTATGGCGTCAATTCGGGCGTGGGCTTCAACATCGGCCTGACCGAGCAGAACTTCCTGGGCCGCGGCCAGACCCTGGGCCTGCAGTTGCAGACCGCGACCGACGACCGCGCCGCCGGGGTCACCTTCATCGAGCCGTTCTTCCTGGGCCGCGACCTGCGCTTTGGTTTCTCGGCCAACTATACCGAGACCGAGGGCCTGAATTCGGATTTCGACACCCGTCAGATCCGCATCCAGCCGTCGCTGGAATTCCCGATCTCGGCCAATGCGCGGATCGAGCTGCGCTACCGCATCTCGGAGGACAAGCTGTCCAACGTGACCGAGGACAGCTCGGCCCTGCTGATCGCCGAGGAGGGCACGCGCCTGACCTCGTCGCTTGGCTATACCTACAACTGGGATTCGCGCCGCACTGGGCTGGACCCGCTGACCGCGTACCGGTTCCGCTTCTCGCAGGATTTCGCGGGTGCGGGGGGCGACACCAAGACGATCACCACGACCGCGCTGGCCGGCGTCGAGAGCACCGCTTGGCGCGAGAGCGTGACCCTGCGCGGCGAGGTGGAGGCCGGGGCGATCTATACCTACGGCGATTATTCGACCTGGATCCTGGACCGCTTCCGCACCGGCAACCGCGTCCGCGGGTTCGAGCCGAACGGCATCGGGCCGCGCGACCTGGCTGCGGTGAACGAGGACGGCCTGGGCGGCAACTTCTACTGGGCGGCGCGCGGCGAGGCGCAGTTTCCCATCGGCCTGCCCGAGGAATACGGCATCCAGGGCGGTCTTTTCGTCGATGTCGGCTCGCTATGGGGTCTGGACCGGACCATCGGCACCGGCGGCGTCCCGGTCGATGACGACATGTACACGCGCGCCGCGGTCGGCGCGTCGATCTTCTGGACCACGCCGATCGGTCCGCTGCGCTTCAACTTCTCGCAGGCGCTGCAGAAGGAAGACTATGACCTGGAGCAGAATTTCGACCTGACGATCCAGACGAACTTCTGATGCCGGTCCTTCGGACGGGACTGGGGCTGGTGGCGGCGGCGTTGATGGCGCTGCCCGCCGCCGCGCAGGATGCGACGGTGCCCGACATCCCGGCGCCCGAGATCCCGCCGATCGCCACGCCGCCCGTCCTGCCCAACAGCACCATTCCCAGCCCCGAGGAGGCGGCCGAAAGCGCGCCGATCCTGACGCTGGACCAGGAGGTTCTGTACCTGTCCTCGGCCTGGGGTCTGCGTGCGCAGGCCCGGCTGGAGGCCAAGGGCGAGGAGGTCACTGCCGAGAACGACCGCCTGACGCAGCTGCTGTCGTCGGAGGAGGCGCGCCTGACTGAGCAGCGTAGCACGCTGCCCGCGGCCGAATTCCGCGAGCTGGCCGAAAGCTTCGACATCCGCGCGACGCGCATCCGCCGGGAGCGCGCGCAGGCGGTCCAGGACCTGAATGCCTGGGCCGAGGCCGACCGGGCGGCCTTCTTTCGGGCCGCGCTGCCGGTGATGGGTCAGGTGATGCAGGACCGGGGCGCCGTGGCGGTTCTGGACCGGCGCACGATCTTCGTGTCGCTGGACGCGATCGACGTCACCGAACAGCTGGTCGCGGCGCTGGACGATCGCATCGGCGACGGAGAGGGGGTCGTGCCGCTGCCCGAACCGCCCCCGTCCGAGGATGCGCCCTAGGGCAGCCGCGCGATGCGGTCGTGGATCATGTCGAACAGCGCGTCGCGGTCCACGTCCTTGAGGAACAGCGCGTTGGGCGTCCGCCCGCTGACGCGCCACCAGTCGGCGACGGTCATGCCGGTGGTCCAGCGGCCCTCGATCTCGATCTCGACGTTGATGTGGCGGCCCTGGAACAGGTCGGGGTCCAGCAGCCAGGCGATGGTGCAGGGATCATGCAGCGGCGCGCCGAGGCTGCCGTATTTCGCGGTATCGAAGCGTTCGAAGAAGTCGGTCCAGCCCGCGACGGCCGGGCCGCAGCGGCCGGGCAGGGCGCGCATCGCCTCGACCCAGGCCCGGTCGGTCAGCGCCTTGTGCGTCACGTCCAGCGGCATGACGACCAGCGGCACGCCGGCGGCGAACACCTCGGCCGCGGCCTCTGGATCGACATAGATGTTGAATTCGGCCGCGGGGGTGATGTTGCCCACCTCGAAATAGGCGCCGCCCATCAGCACGATCTGCTGCACGCGTCCGATGATGTCGGGGGCGCGGCGGAATGCCTCGGCGATGTTGGTCAGCGGGCCGATGGGCACCAGCGTCACGGTGCCCGCATCATGGGTGCGCAGGGTCTCGACGATGAAATCGACGCCGTCCTGCGCCTGCAGGGGTAAGGTGGGCGCGGGCAGCTCGATTCCGTCCAGCCCGGTCTTGCCATGCACGTGTTCGGCCGTCACCAGATCGCGCGACAGGGGCCGGTCGCGGCCCGCAAAGACCGGCACGTCGGTCCGGCCCGACAGTTCGACCACCTTGCGGGCGTTCACCTCCGTCAGGGCCAGCGGCACGTTGCCGGCCACCGCGACGATGCCCAGGACATGCAGTTCCGGAGAGGCCAGCGCCAGCAGGATGGCCACCGCGTCGTCCTGACCGGGGTCCGTGTCGATGATGATCTTCTGTGCCAAACCGCGTCTCCAAGGCTCACAAGCGGCGATGATTGCGTCAGCAACGAAAAAGGCGCAAGCCCGCGCCTGCGCCTTTTGCGGACATCTGTAAGTTTCCTTGCGTCGGGGGGGTGGGGCCCCGACGCAAGAAGCCGTCACCCGTCGAAGTTGACGCGCTCGATCAGGTCCAGCGCCTGCGGGCGCAGGTCCGAGATCTCGGTCAGCGTCAGGTCGTCGGCGGTGAAGTCGCCCCAGCTGGCCACCAGCTCGGACCGCTCGACACCTTCGGTCACGGGGAACTCGTTGTTGGTTTCGGCATAGATGCGCTGTGCCTCTTCGCCGGCCAGGAACTGCATCAGCTGCAGCGCCGCGTCGCGGTTCGGCGCGGACTTGGTCATCGCAACGCCGGACACGTTCACATGCGTGCCGCCATCCTCGAAGGTCGGGAAGACGATACGGACCGATTCGGCCCATTCCTTCTGCTCGTCATCCTTCAGCATCGCGCCCATGTAATAGGTGTTGCCCAGGCTGATGTCGCATTCGCCGGCCCAGATCGCCTTGACCTGGTCGCGGTCGCCGCCCTCGGGACGCTTGGCCAGGTTCGACTTGACGCCCTCCAGCCAGGCGACGGTCTCCTCCTCGCCGTGATGGGCCAGATAGGCCGCGGTCAGCGCGACGTTATAGTCGTTGGTGAAGCTGCGGGTGCAGATGCGGCCTTCCCATTTCGGATCGGCCAGGTCCTCGTAGGTGGTGACCTCTCCGTCGGCCACGCGCTCCTTGCTGGCATAGACGATGCGGGCGCGGGTGGTCAGGGCGAACCACTGGTTCTCGTCGTCGCGCAGGCCGGCGGGGATCGCCTCCAGCGCCGGGTCCTCGACCGGCTGCAGGACGCCCGCGTCCTTGACCTCGCCCAGGCGGGCCACGTCGACGGTCAGCACCAGGTCGGCGGGCGAACGGTCGCCCTCGGCCTGCAGGCGCTCGACCATGCCCTTGTCGACGAAAGCCACGTTGACCGGAATGCCCGTCTCGGCGGTGAAGGCGTCGATCAGCGGCTGGATCAGCTCGGGCTGGCGGTGCGAATAGACGTTCACTTCCTGCGCCAGGGCCGGCATGGCGGTGGCACCCAGCAGCGTGGCGATGATCAGGGGACGCATGTTGACTCCTTTGGTCAGAATTCCCGCGTCTTGTGGCAATTCCGACCGAACCTGTCAAGCAATGCGGTGGATTGACCCCGGCGCGGCGCCGGGCTAGGGCGCGGTCATGGCACGCGCACCCCTTTTGCAACTCTCCGAGATCTCGCTGACCTATGGCGGCGATCCCAATTTCGAGGGCCTGTCCCTGAACGTCCAGCCGGGCGACCGCGTCGCGCTGGTCGGTCGGAACGGGTCGGGCAAGTCCACCCTGATGAAGGTGATGGCCGGTTTCGTCGAACCCGACCGGGGCGAGGTGGTCCTGGCGGCCGGCGTCTCGACCGGCTACATGGAGCAGGACCCGGACCTGTCGGGCTTCGAGACGCTTGGCGAGTTTGCCCGCGACGGGTTGGAGCCGGGCGAGGATTACCGCGTCGACATGGCCGCCGAGGGGCTGAAGTTCGACCCAGACCGCCCCGTGGCCACCGCATCGGGCGGCGAGCGTCGCCGCGCCGCGCTGGCCCGCCTGCTGGCGCAGGCGCCCGAACTGATGCTGCTGGACGAGCCGACCAACCACCTGGACATCGAGGCCATCGGCTGGCTGGAGGATCATCTGTCCCAGACCCGTGCGGGCTTCGTGCTGATCAGCCACGACCGCGCCTTTCTGCGCCGCCTGACCAAGGCGACGCTGTGGATCGACCGCGGCCAGGTCCGCCGGCAGGAACGGGGCTTCGAAGGCTTCGAGGATTGGCGCGAGGCGACCTGGGCCGCCGAGGATGACGCCCGCCACAAGCTGGACCGCAAGATCAAGGCCGAGGCCCGGTGGGCCGTCGAGGGCATCAGCGCGCGCAGGAAGCGCAACCAAGGCCGCGTCCGCGCCCTGGCCGCCCTGCGGGCCGAGCGCAGCAGCCAGATCCGCCGTCAGGGCACCGCCGCGATGGCGTTCGACAGCGGCACCACCAGCGGCAAGAAGGTGGTCGAGGCCACCGGCATCGCCAAGGCCTTCGGCGACAAGACCATCCTGCGGCCCTTCGACCTGCGCATCCAGCGCGGCGATCGCATCGCCTTTGTCGGGCCGAACGGCGCGGGCAAGACCACGCTGATCAAGATGCTGACCGGAGAGATCGCCCCCGACCAGGGCACGGTCACGATGGGCACCAACCTGGAGATCGCGGTCTTCGACCAAGGCCGCGCCGCGTTGAACCCCGACCAGACGCTGTGGGAATCGCTGACCGGCGACCCCGAGATGCGCGTGTCGGGCCGCGCCGATCAAGTGATGGTGCGGGGCCAGCCCAAGCATGTCGTGGCCTATCTGAAGGATTTCCTGTTCGACGACGCCCAGGCCCGCGCACCCGTGCGCAGCCTGTCGGGCGGCGAGAAGGCGCGTCTGCTGTTGGCGCGGCTGATGGCGCGGCCGTCGAACCTGCTGGTCATGGACGAACCTACCAACGATCTGGACGTCGAGACGTTGGACCTGCTGCAGGACCTGCTGGGCGAATATGACGGCACCGTGCTGCTGGTCAGCCACGACCGCGATTTCATCGACCGGGTGGCCGACACCACCGTGGCGATGGAGGGTGACGGCCGCGCCACCGTCTATGCCGGCGGGTGGAGCGATTACCAGGCGCAGCGCGGCGAGACCATGGTCGAGGAACCCGTCGCGGTCGCCAAGGCCGCGCCCGTGACGGACAAGCCCAAGGCCGCGCGCGATGGCCTGAGCTTCACCGAACGCCACCGCCTGGAGGCACTGCCCGGCGTCATCGCCAAGCTGGAGGCAGAGATCGCCAAGCTGTCGGAATTCATGTCCGACCCGACGCTGTTCCAGACCGCCCCGGCCAAGTTCGAAAAGGCCAGCCTGGCCCTGTCCGAACGCCAGGCTGCCCTGGCCGATGCCGAGGAGGAATGGATGTCGCTGGAGGAAAAGGCCGCCGTCTAGGCGGCCTTCCCCTCGCCGCGGGCAAGGTGGTTCTGCAGCCAGCCATGGGCGAAGGCGATCTTGTGCCGGACCGGCACGGTCAGCACGAACGGGTAGAGGTCGCTGTTGTCCAGCGCGCGATTGATGTCGTTGACCGCGATGGTGATCTCGGCCGCGATGTTCAGCAGGCGATACGGATCGGTCTCGGAATAGGGGTGATAGTCCGGCGGCACGCCCGGCATGTCCAGATGCGTGCTGCAGAAGCTGTCGGCCACGTCCGTCAGGTGCAGCAGGTGGGCGACCGTCTCCGCCCAGTCCTCGTGCGGGTGCGAGGTGGCATAGCTGGTGATGAAATCGCCTGCCGGGTCGCGCGGATCGGCATAGTGGTTCTTGAGGGCCTGGGCGTAATCGGCCCGCTCGTCGCCGAAGACGGCGCGGAAGGCGGGCAGGAAATCGGGCAGCACCTTCAGGCGGTCGAACAGGAAATGCGCGATCTCGTGGCGGAAATGGCCGACCATCGAGCGGTACTGCTCTCCCAGCTTCAGCTGGCGTTTCAGGCGGATCAGCTCGTCCGCCTCGGTCACGTTGATGGTGATCTCTCCGTTGGCATGGCCCATGATGATCTGCTGATCGCGCCCGCCGGTATGTTCGGACAGCATCAGGAACCGCGGACGCCGCCCGGGATCGGCCGGGGTGAACCAGTCCCATTCCGCAAGGTTGGCCAAAACCCACCGCTTGGCGCGTTCGGCGCTGGCCAGCAGGCGCTGGTTGTCGCCGATGTTCATCACCGGCACAACATGCGACATGGCGCAGGACGCGCAGAAGCCGCCCGGAACCTCGGCCGCCCAGTTGCAGGCGATGCGCGGGCGGTTGGCGCAATGGGGGGCGTCCGCTACCATCCGCCGCACGACCGGCGCATAGACCAGCGGCTCTCCGCACAGACAGATCAGGTTGTGGAAATAGGCGCGCGTGCCGCAATGCGGGCAGGAGAAGCGTTGCATCAGCTGGGGTCCGGTCCTGTCAGTGGCAGGGTACAAGCCCCGCGGTGCCGCAGGGTTCCGCACCATCGCACCGGCCTTGACAGGCAGGCCCGGATCGGGCAAATGCAGCGCACCGGCAGGGCATCCGCCCTTGGCCGGTCGATTGTTTTTAACGACACCCGCACAAGGGTGCGCCGTCCGAAGGCGGGGTTCGCCCCCCAACGCCGACATTGTCGGGGCCGCAGGACGCGGTGATGAAGGAAGAAAGCGATGTTCGCGGTTCTGAAAACTGGCGGCAAGCAGTACAAGGTGCAGGCGGGCGACGTCCTGCGCGTTGAAAAGCTGAATGCCGCGGCTGGCGATACGGTCCAGTTCAACGATGTGCTGATGGTCGGCTCGACCCTGGGTGCGCCCCTGGTCGCCGGTGCCTGCGTGCAGGCCACCGTGATCGAGCAGATCAAGGCCGACAAGGTCATCACCTATGTCAAGCGCCGCCGCAAGCACAGCTCGCAGCGGACCCGCGGTCACCGCCAGCAGCTGACGCTGCTGCGCGTCACCGACGTGCTGGACAAGGGTGCGGACAAGACCGGCGTCAAGTCCGCCGTCGGCGCCCGCACGAAGGTCGAGGCCGCCGATGCGCCCGCCAAGACCAAGAAACCGGCCAAAGACGCCGCTGAAGCCTAAGGAGAACGACCCATGGCACATAAGAAAGCAGGCGGTTCTTCCCGCAACGGTCGCGACAGCGCGGGACGCCGTCTTGGCGTCAAGCTGTTCGGTGGCCAGGCCGCCATCGCGGGCAATATCATCGCACGTCAGCGCGGCACCACCTGGTGGCCGGGCGTGAACGTCGGCATGGGCAAGGATCACACCCTGTTCGCGCTGACCGACGGCCATGTGAGCTTCAAGAAGGGCCTGAAGGGCCGGACGTTCATTTCGATCGTCCCCGCCGAGCTGGAAGCAGCCGAGTAACCTTAGCGTAATATTCTGATGCTAAGGGGGATCGGCGAGAGCCGGTCCCCCGAACCGTTTTATCGTCACATTTATTGATCGGTTTCTTGGGGAGGAAACATGGTGATGTCTGCACCCATGCGCGAGGGGAGTCGTCTGGACGACCTTGCGCCCGTCTTGGCCGATGGCCCGGCCCAGCCCGTGATCGCGACAGAGCGGTTCACGCTGCGACCGCTGCGCGCCTCTGATGCCGGCCTGATCGAACATTACACCGCCGACCGACGCGTGGCCGAAGGCACGCGCGCCATCCCCCATCCCTTGCCCCGCGGCGCCGCCGAAAGTTTCGTCGCCCGCTCCCTGGCCGCGGATCGGTCCGAGGATGTCTGGGCCATCGACGGGTCGGACCACAAGCTGGCCGAGCTGCTGGGCGTCGTGTCGCTGACCCGCATGGAGGGGTCGCAGTCGGAACTGGGCTTCTGGATCGGCGCGGGCTTCTGGAACACCGGCTTCGCGACCGAGGCCGTGGCGGCCCTTGTCGCGGCGAACCCGCACGGGGCACGGACCCTGTTCGCCGAGGCGTTTCAGGACAATCCGGGATCGGCCCGGGTGCTGACCAATTGCGGCTTCGTCTATCTGGGCGATGCCGAAAGCTGGTCCGTCGCGCGGGGCGGCCGGGTGCCGACCTGGACCTATCTGCGCAAGATGGTCTGAACGACTGCCTGATATGTCCTGTCCCGTTATTGCAAAGCGGGGCAGGCGGCCTAGATCAGGGGAATGACACAGCATCTTCCCTATTCCGTTCTCGACCTGTCGCCGGTTCCCGAAGGGTCCACGGCGCAGGACGCCATCCGCAACACGATCGACCTTGCCCAACATGCCGAGGGCTGGGGCTATCACCGATTCTGGTTGGCCGAGCATCACAACATGCCCGGCATCGCCAGCGCCGCGACCGCGGTCCTGATCGGACTGGTCGCACAGGCGACCAAGACGATCCGCGTGGGGGCGGGCGGCATCATGCTGCCCAACCACGCGCCGCTGACCGTGGCCGAGGCCTTTGGGACCCTGGCCACGGCCTTTCCCGACCGCATCGACCTGGGCCTGGGCCGCGCGCCCGGGGGTGACGGCGCGGTGATCCGCGCCCTGCGCCGGGATCCGATGGCCGACAGCTTTCCGCAGGACGTGGTCGAGCTGCTGGACTATCTGGGCCCTGAACGCGCGGGCGCGGCCGTCCGCGCGCTGCCCGGAGAGGGGACGAACATCCCCGTCTGGATCCTGGGCAGCAGCCTGTTCGGCGCGCAGCTGGCGGCGCATCTGGGCCTGCCCTATGCCTTTGCCAGCCACTTCGCCCCCGAACAGCTGGAACAGGCGCTGAGCATCTATCGCGAACGGTTCCGCCCCTCGCCCTGGGGGCAGAAGCCCTATGCGGTGCTGGCGGCGAACGTCTTTGCCGCCGACGACGCCGGAGAGGCCGCCTATCTGCGCACGACGATGCAGCTGGCCTTCGCGCGCCTGCGGACCGGCCAGCCCGGCAAGCTGCCGCGCCCGGTCCGCGACATCGACGCCGAGATCGGCGCGCAGATGCGCCAGGCCGTCGACGGTGCGCTGCGCATCAGTGCAGTGGGTGACCGCGAGCGCGTCCGCGACCAGCTGTCGCGTCTGGTCGAGACCTATTGCCCCGACGAGGTGATCCTGACCGGCCAGATCCACGATCATACGGCCCGGCTGCGCAGCTTCGAGATCGCGGCCGAGGCGGCATCGTCCCTGCCGCCGGTCCGGCAGGCCGCCTGAGCCCCCGCCATTCAAAAGCAAAAGGCCCCCGAAAGGGGGCCTTTTTTCATGTCGCAGGTGCGTTGGATTATTCGCGGTTGCCCATGAAGGACAGCAGGAACATGAACAGGTTCAGGAAGTCCAGGTACAGCTTCAGCGCGCCCATGATGGCGGACTTGCCCAGGAAATCCGCACCCGAACCCTGCATCTGCAGGTAGGTGTTCTTGATGTTCTGCGTGTCGTAGGCGGTCAGGCCCGCAAAGATCAGCACGCCGATGACCGAGATCGCGAACTGCATGGCCGAGGAGGCGATGAAGATGTTCACGATCGACGCAACGATCAGGCCGATCAGGCCCATCAGCAGGAACGTGCCCCAGCCCGACAGGTCCTTCTTGGTTGTATAGCCCCACAGGGACAGGCCCGCGAAGGCGATGGCCGTGACCAGGAAGGTCTGGACGATCGACACCCCGGTATAGACCAGGAAGATCGAGCTGATCGAGACGCCCATCAACGCCGCGAAGGCGTAGAAGACGCCGGTCGCCGCCGAGACGGACAGCCGGTTCAGGGCCGCGCCAAAGGCGAACACCATCAGCAGCGGCGCGAACATGATCACCCACCGTAGCGGCGAGTTGTACAGCGTGTTGGCCACGGCCGGGTTGGTCATGGCGGCGGTCGCGGTGCCATAGGCGGTCGCGGCGGTTACACCCATGCCGACCGCCATCAGCCCATAAACCTTGTTCATGTAGGCCCGCAGGCCCTGGTCGACCGCCGCCGTGCGGTGGCCTACGCCCTGCGCGGTACGGTACGTGTTGTAATCTGCCATCGATGTCTCCCTTGGAAGGCATGCCGACGCAGTGCCGGCTTGGGTCCAATATCGGTGGAAAGGCAGGATTTTTCAATGCCGCGCTTGGCTCAAATGCGTCGTGATCACAGCGTGATGACCACTTTGCCGACGCTGCGCCGCTCTCTCAGCATGGCGTAGCCCTGGGCCAGATCGTCCAGGGGCAAGGTGGCGCCAGCGACAGGGTCCAGCCGGCCCGCGCGGAACAGATCGAACAGCGCGTCGATGCTGTCCCGCAGCGCCTGCGGGTCCAGCGCGCGATAGCCGCCCCAGTAGAAGCCGTGGATGGCGATGTTCTTGACCAGCGCGTGGTTCAGCGGCAGCACCGGGGGGCGGCCGCCGGCAAAGCCGATGACTAGGAACCGCCCGCCGGGACGCAGGGCGCGGAACGCCGCCTCGCCAGGTTCGGCGCCCACGGGGTCATAGACCACGTCTGCGCCGCCAAGATCGCGCAGCGCTGCGCGCAGATCGGGGCAGGTGGCGCTGTCGATGACGTGGGATGCCCCCGCCTGGCGGACCACATCGACCTTGTCGGCGCCGCGCGCGATGCCGATCACCCGCGCGCCCATCGCTGCGCCGATCTGCACGGCGGTCAGCCCGACCCCGCCCGCGGCCCCCAGAACGACCAGCGTCTGTCCCGCCTGCAGCGCGCCGCGCCCGGCCAGGGCCAGGTGACTTGTCCCATAAGCCACCTGAAAGCCCGCCGCCTGTTCCAGCGTCATGGCGTCCGGAATGGCCTGGACGGCCCCCGGATCGACCGCCATCACCTGCGACATCGTGCCCGGTGCCGAAACGACCACGCGTGTGCCGGCAACCAGGCCCGATCCGGCGGGCGCCGAGAGGACGGTGCCGGCCCCCTCCAGCCCCGGCA
This sequence comes from Paracoccus sp. Arc7-R13, assembly GCF_004010775.1. Taxonomy (NCBI): domain Bacteria; kingdom Pseudomonadati; phylum Pseudomonadota; class Alphaproteobacteria; order Rhodobacterales; family Paracoccaceae; genus Paracoccus; species Paracoccus sp. Arc7-R13. The sequence continues at coordinate 1,759,078 of NZ_CP034810.1, forward strand.
CGAAGGGCGGATCGGCCGGTTCCTGGTACTGTCCCTTGGCCTTGAGCAGGTCGGCAAAATTCAATGCCGCCGCGCCTATGCGCAAAAGCACCTGATCGGGACCGGCCACGGGGGGCGGAACATCCCGGATCACCGGGTCCTGACCCAGGGCCGAGATGAAGGCTGCGCGAATCAGTTGTGACATGTATTGTGGCCCTCGGATGTTGTCTGCACGTTCGCATCCCCGCTGGCCAAGTCAACGCGATGCCGATATGGCCGCAAGGACACCCCTGGACCTGTCTTTATGGTCAGGAAAGCCCCGATTAACCAAGTTGACACTCGAAAATTGTGCCTTTCCGGGCTAGAGCATCCTGAGATTGCAAAAGGTTGGGGCAATGAAGCATAGTGTAGATGTTCACGTTGGTAAGCGTATCCGCCATCGTCGCTGGATGATTGGCATGACTCAACAGCAACTTGCCGACAAAGTCGGCATCAAGTTCCAGCAGATCCAGAAGTACGAGACCGGCATGAACCGCGTCTCGGCCTCGCGTCTGTGGGACATCGCGCGGGCGGTCGACGTTCCGGTCAGCTTCTTCTTCGAAGGCCTGTCCGAGGGCGAAGTTCCCGGCGTGGTCGAAGGCGACATCTTCGCCGACAAGGAAGCGCTGCAGCTGGTGCGCGCCTATTACGCCATGCCCGAGGCGCAGCGTCGCCAGATCTTCGAGCTGGCCCGCGTCCTGTCCGACGCGGCCTGAAAGGCCTGACCGCCAGAAGGCGGATGACCCTGCCGCCGTCCCGCGCCGCTTGACCGCCGGACGACGGCCCCCTTTGACCGCTGGTCCCCCGGCGCATGACAGGCTACACCCGGCGTGACGACACGCAGGGGGCCGCATGCAGGACGCAGACCAGATCACCCGCACCGCGCATTTGATGGCAGACGCTGCCCGTCGGGCGATCCTGCCGTGGTTCCGCCACGCGGATCTGGCGGCCGACAACAAGCGGCCGGCCGATTTCGACCCCGTGACCCAGGCCGACCGCGATGCCGAACGCGCGATGCGCGACGTGCTGGCGCGCGAGCGGCCCGATGACGCCATCCTGGGCGAGGAATATGGCGCGACCCCCGGCACCAGCGGGCTGACCTGGATCCTGGATCCGATCGACGGCACGCGCGCATTCCTGTGCGGGGCGGCCAGCTGGGGCGTGCTGATCGGCCTGTCCGACGGGCGGGACGTGATCTATGGCCTGATCGACCAGCCCTATGTCGGCGAGCGGTTCGAGGGCGGGCTTGGCCATGCCCGGCTGACCTCGGCCGCCGGCGAACGGGCGCTGCGCGTGCGCGGCGGCACGCCGCTGGAGCGCGCGACGCTGCTGACGACCTTTCCCGAAATCGGCACGGCGGCCGAGGCCACGGCCTTTCGCCGCGTGGCCGACCGGGCGCGGCTGACGCGATACGGGCTGGACTGCTATGCCTATGGCCTGCTGGCCCTGGGCCAGGTCGATCTGGTGATCGAGGCGGGGCTGCAGTCCTATGACATCGCGGGTCCGCTGGCGGTGGTGCAGGCCGCGGGCGGCATCGTGACCGACTGGCAGGGCGGGTCCGCCGCCCAAGGCGGTCAGGTGATCGCCGCCGCGTCCGAGGCGCTGCACCGCGCGGCGCTGGATCTGCTGAACGGCTGACACGACAAGAACGCAGGGGGCAGCATGGCCGACGAAAACCGCGCGACCGAAACCGACGATCTGCTGAACCGCGTCGACGCGGCCGTCGAGGCCGGCGACCGCGCCGCACTGGACGCGGCCCTGGAGCCGATGCACCCGGCCGACATCGCCGACCTGATCGAGCGGCTGACCCCAGGCGACCGTCGTGCCTTCCTGACGCTTTATGCCGACGGCATCGACGGCGATGTCCTGTCCGAGATCGACGAATCCATCCGCGAGGAGGTGCTGGAGCAGCTGCCCCGCGCGGTCCTGGACGATGCCGTCCGCGAGATGGACAGCGACGACGTCGTCGACCTGGTCGAGGACCTGGACGACGCCGAGCGGGCGCTGATCCTGGCCGCGCTGGATGCGGGCGACCGCGCGGCGGTCCAGCAGTCGCTGGCCTATCCCGAATATTCCGCCGGCCGCCTGATGCAGTCCGAGGTCGTCACAGCGCCCGAGCATTGGACCGTGGCCCGCGCCATCCAGTTCCTGCGCGCCGAGGAATGGCTGCCCGAACAGTTCTATCACATCGTCCTGGTCGATCCGCGCCGTCATCCGGTGGGCTATGTCACGCTGGGTCGCCTGCTGGCATCGCGCAGCGACGCCACGCTGCGCGAGCTGGCCGAGGACAGCTTTCGCACCATCAGCGCCTTTGCCGAGGAGGCCGAGGTCGCCTATGTCTTCAACCAGTATCACCTGATCTCTGCCCCCGTCGTGGACCGCGATGACCGCTTGGTGGGCGTCATCACCATAGACGACGCGATGCAGGTCCTGGACGAGGAGCACGAGGAGGACATCCTGCGCCTGGCCGGGGTGGGCGACGAATCCAGCATCTCGGACAGCGTGATGCAGACGGTGCGCCAGCGCGTGCCGTGGCTGGCCACCAACATCGTCACCGCCCTGGCCGCCGCCAGCGTCATCGCCTTCTTCGAGGACGCCATCGCCCAGCTGGTGGCTTTGGCCGTGCTGATGCCGATCGTGGCGTCCATGGGGGGCAACGCGGGGACGCAGACGCTGACCGTCGCGGTGCGCGGCCTTGCGACGCGCGACCTCAGCCGGGCCAACGCCCTGCGCGTCGTCCGGCGCGAGGTCATCGTGGGGCTGACCAACGGGGTGTTCTTCGGGGTCATCATGGCCGCGATCACCTGGGTCTGGTTCCGCGATCCGGGTCTGGCGGCGGTGATCGGGTCGGCGATGATCATCAATCTGCTGGTCGCCGCGCTGGCGGGCATCCTGATCCCGCTTGGCCTGAACAAGCTGGGCGCGGACCCGGCGCTGGCGTCGGGAACCTTCGTGACCATGATGACCGACGTGATCGGTTTCCTGGCCTTCCTGGGGCTGGCCACGGCGGTGCTGCTGTGACCGCGGACAAGGCCCTGCTGCGCGCGCAGGCGCTGGCAGCCCGCGGGGCGGGCGGCGACGGGCAGGCCCTGTCGCGCAACCTGATCGCGACGCTGGCATCACACGCGGGCACGGTTCTGGCCGGATACTGGCCCATGCGCGACGAGGCCGATCCCCGTGCCGCGATGGCCGCGCATGACGGGCCGCTGGTGCTGCCGGTGGTGACCGGCAAGGCGCGCCCGCTGGTCTTTCGCCGCTGGCGCGACGAGCCGCTGGTGCCCGGACCCTTCGGCACGGCGCACCCGGCCGATTCGGCCGAGGTGCTGACGCCCCGCGTGCTGATCGTTCCGCTGGCGGGGTTCGACCGGCAGGGAAATCGCCTTGGCTATGGCGGCGGGTTCTATGACAGGACGTTGGAATCATTGCGAAAATCTGGCTTGGTGACGGCGATCGGGCTGGCCTATGCCTGCCAGCAGCTTGACCTGATCCCGGCCGAGCCGACGGACCAGCCGCTGGACCTGATCGTGACCGATGATGGTGTCCTGACGCCCATGCGCTGATTTCCGCCGGGCGTGGCAGATCTGCATCGGCTGTGCGCAACCGGGGGATGAATTGCGGATAAGCCTGTGGACAAGTCGTGGAATGCGGTCGGCAAGGGACTGTTCGGACGTGGTTTTTGACGCCGTATGCCACGTGCACCGCCTGGTCCTGCACGTCTCTGTGCGCGAATCCCGCACGCAGCCATGGGGCTGTCTGTCAACGGCTTTCGCGGGGCCGATTGCTAAAAAATTCGGTTGAAACAGCATCGAAGCGGCGGCAGTTTGTGGGCAATCGCCAGTGTGGCACAAGATGTGGTGGTTCTAATCGGGGGCGACCACAGGAACGTCGCAGCAGTCCTGATCTGACGGCCGTCCCCTGGGGCGGACGCGCCCTGCACGGGCGGATCGCGGCTGCGCGCAGGGGACCGGAAGGACAAGCAGGATGAAGATCGAGCGGCGCTTTACCACGGAAACCGGCGGGGCCTATGGCGGCATCGCGTTCACCACCACTCTCAGCGAGATCCGCAATCCGGACGGGACGGTGGTCTTTCGCAACGACGCGGTCGAGGTCCCCGAGGGCTGGAGCCAGGTCGCAAGCGACGTCATCGCCCAGAAATACTTTCGCCGCGCCGGCGTTCCCGCGCGGCTGAAGCCCGTCCGCGAAAAGGGCGTGCCCGAATTCCTGTGGCGCCACGTTCCCGACCATGCCGCAATGGCCGATCTGCCCGAGGATGCCCGGTTCGGCGGAGAGACCAGCGCCGCGCAGGTCTTTGACCGCCTGGCGGGGGCCTGGACCTATTGGGGCTGGAAGGGCGGCTATTTCACGACCGAGGCCGATGCCCGTGCCTATCTGGACGAGATGCGCCACATGCTGGCCCGCCAGATGGGTGCGCCCAACAGCCCGCAATGGTTCAATACCGGCCTACATTGGGCCTATGGCATCGACGGGCCGGGGCAGGGACATTTCTATGTCGATCACAAGACGGCCACGCTGACCGCATCGACCAGCGCCTATGAGCATCCGCAGCCGCATGCCTGCTTCATCCAGTCGGTCAGCGACGATCTGGTGAACGAGGGCGGCGTCATGGACCTGTGGGTCCGCGAGGCGCGCCTGTTCAAGTACGGCAGCGGCACCGGCACCAACTTCTCGTCATTGCGCGGCGAGGGTGAGCGGCTGTCCGGCGGCGGCAAGTCGTCGGGCCTGATGGGGTTCCTGAAGATCGGCGACCGGGCCGCGGGTGCGATCAAGTCGGGCGGCACGACGCGCCGCGCGGCAAAGATGGTCATCTGCGACATGGACCATCCCGACATCGAGGCCTTCGTGAACTGGAAGGTGATCGAGGAGCAGAAGGTTGCGTCCCTGGTCGCCGGCTCCAAGCTGCACGAGCGTGAGCTGAACGGCATCTTCGCGGCGATCCGCATCGGCGGCGGAGAGGTCGATCCGGCCCGCAACGACGCCCTGAAGGCCGCGATCCGCAGCGCCAAGCGCGCGATGATCCCCGAGACCTATGTGAACCGCGTGCTGCAATACGCGCGCCAGGGCTTCGACAGCATCGAGTTCCCGACCTATGACACGGACTGGGATTCCGAGGCCTATGTGTCGGTGTCGGGCCAGAACTCAAACAACTCGGTCCGGGTGACGGATGCCTTCCTGCGCGCGGTGCGCGAGGATGCGCCGTGGGAGCTGATCCGCCGCACCGACGGGACGGTCGCCAAGACCGTGTCTGCGCACGACCTGTGGGATCAGATCGGCCACGCGGCCTGGGCCTGCGCCGATCCGGGCATCCAGTTTCACGACACGGTCAACGCCTGGCACACCTGCCCCGAGGACGGGCCGATCCGCGGATCGAACCCGTGCAGCGAATACATGTTCCTGGACGACACCGCCTGCAACCTGGCGTCCATGAACCTGCTGACCTTCTGGACCGACGGCCGGTTCGACGCCGACGCCTATGTCCATGCCAGCCGGTTGTGGACCGTCACGCTGGAGATCAGCGTACTGATGGCGCAGTTCCCCTCGCGCGAGATCGCGCAGCGCAGCTATGACTTCCGCACGTTGGGGCTGGGCTATGCCAATATCGGCGGTCTGCTGATGAACATGGGCCTGGGCTATGACAGCGACCAGGGCCGCGCGATCTGCGGGGCGCTGTCGGCGATCATGACCGGCACGGCCTATGCGACCAGCGCGCGGATGGCCGCCGAACTGGGCGCGTTCCCGGGCCATGCCCGCAACGCCGACCACATGCTGCGCGTGATCCGCAACCACCGCGCCGCGGCGCATGGCACGGCGTGCGAGGGCGTGAACGTCGCCCCCGTGGCGCTGGACGCCGCGAACTGCCCGGATGCTGGCCTGGTCGACCTGGCCCGCGCGGCCTGGGACGAGGCGCTGGCCCTGGGCCAGGCGCACGGCTTCCGCAACGCCCAGACCACCGTCATCGCGCCCACCGGCACGATCGGCCTGGTGATGGATTGCGACACGACCGGGATCGAGCCGGATTTTGCCCTGGTCAAGTTCAAGAAGCTGGCGGGCGGCGGCTATTTCAAGATCATCAACCAGTCGGTCCCGGCGGCGCTGGAGAAGCTGGGCTATGCGCCCGCGCAGATCGAGGAGATCGTGGGCCACGCGGTGGGCCACGCCACCTTGGGCAACTGCCCCGCCATCAACCATGCATCGCTGGCCGGTCACGGCTTCGGCGCGACCGAGATCGCCAAGGTCGAGGCGGCCCTGCCGTCGGCCTTCGACATCCGCTTCGTCTTCAACCAGTGGACGCTGGGAGAGGATTTCTGCCGCGGCACCCTGGGCATCCCCGCGGACAAGCTGTCGGACCCCAGCTTCGACCTGCTGCGCCATCTGGGCTTCAGCCGGGCGCAGATCGACGCGGCCAACGACCATGTCTGCGGGACGATGACGCTGGAAGGCGCGCCGCATCTGCGGGCCGAGCATCTGCCGGTGTTCGACTGCGCCAATCCCTGCGGCAAGACCGGCACGCGCTATCTGTCGGTGGAAAGCCACATCCACATGATGGCCGCGGCGCAGAGCTTCATTTCCGGGGCGATCAGCAAGACGATCAACATGCCCTCCAGCGCGACCATCGCGGACACGCTGGCGGCGTACGAGCTGTCGCACAGCCTGGGGATCAAGGCCAACGCCCTCTATCGCGACGGCTCCAAGCTGAGCCAGCCGCTGGCCAGCGCCCTGATCGACGACGACGACGAGGCCGAGGAGATCCTGGCCCACGGGTCCACCCACGAAAAGGCCCGCGTTCTGGCCGAGAAGATCGTCGAGCGCGTCATCGTCAAGGAGATCGTCCGGTCGAACCGCGAGAAGCTGCCGCAGCGCCGCAAGGGGTACACCCAGAAGGCCATCGTCGGCGGTCACAAGGTCTATCTGCGCACCGGCGAATATGACGACGGCAAGCTGGGCGAGATCTTCATCGACATGCACAAGGAAGGCGCAGGCTTCCGGGCGATGATGAACAACTTTGCCATCGCCGTGTCTGTGGGCCTGCAATACGGCGTGCCGCTGGAGGAGTTCGTGGACGCCTTCACCTTCACCCGGTTCGAGCCGGCGGGGATGGTGCAAGGGAATGACAGCATCAAGAACGCGACCTCGATCCTGGACTATGTGTTCCGCGAGCTGGCCGTCAGCTATCTGGACCGCACCGACCTGGCCCATGTCGCCCCCGAGGGCGCGCGTTTCGATGAGATGGGCGGCGGCGAGGACGAGGGGCGCCCCAGCCAGCCGTCCGAGCTGAAGTCGCTGACGATGCTGAAGCAGATCAGCAGCGCGGGCTATCTGCGCAAGCGGATGCCGCAGGACCTGATGGCGCTGCAGGCCGGCGTATCGGTGACGGCGGTCACGACGGGCATGGCCACGGGGCTGGACCTGCGCGCCAAGGCCCGGATGCAGGGATACGAAGGCGATCCCTGCGGCGAATGCGGCAACTACACGCTGGTGCGCAACGGCACCTGCATGAAATGCAACACCTGCGGCGGCACCAGCGGCTGCAGCTGAGCATGGGTGGGGAATAAGTCGGCCCCCTGTGCCGTTTCCCTATCGACAGGCCCGACCCGTCGCAGCAGCAAGCGCGCACAGACGCGCGACGACTGACCCCCGTGCGCGGCCCCGTGCACGGGGGTCTTTTTCACGGCGATTTCAGGGCGTGACTTGACGCTGACGGCGCTTGGCCCTTGACTGCGGGAACGACCGGCTGCAACCGGCAGGAATGATGACAGGGCGGGGTTCGCCCAAGGGGTTTGCGATGACGATGATTACACCGGTGCTGATGGCGGGCGGTTCGGGCACGCGGCTGTGGCCCGTGTCGCGCAAGAGCTTTCCCAAGCAGTTCGCCGCCCTGACCGGGGACGAGACGCTGTTCCAGGCCTCGGCCCGGCGGCTGTCGAGCGCGGGATTCGCGGCGCCGGTGGTGATGACCAATTCCGACTTCCGCTTCATCGTGGCCGAACAGCTGGAGCAGGCGGGCATCGCGCCGGGCCGCATCGTGATCGAACCCGCGGGCCGCAACACGGCGCCGGCGATCCTGGCGGCGGCGCTGATGGTGGCGGCGGATGATCCCGACGGGCTGGTGCTGGTCGCGCCGTCCGACCACGTGATCCCCGACGCCCAGGCCTTTGCCGCGACCGTGGCCCAGGGCGCCCAGGCCGCGGCGCAGGGGCGCATCGTGACCTTTGGCATCACCCCCGACCGCCCGGAGACGGGTTACGGCTATCTGGAACTGGCCGGTGCCGGAGAGGGGCCGCAGCCCCTGGCGCGGTTTGTCGAGAAGCCTGACGCCGATCGGGCGGGCCAGATGCTGGCGGCGGGCAACTATCTGTGGAACGCGGGCATCTTCCTGTTCAGCGCCCGCACCATGATCGAGGCGTTCCGCGCCCACGCCCCTGCCTATCTGGAGCCGGTCCAGCAGGCGCTGGACCAGGCGCATCTGGACCTGGGTTTCTTGCGGCTGGCCAAGGCGCCCTGGGCCGGGGTCGAGGATCAGTCGATCGACTATGCCGTGATGGAAAAGGCCGACAACCTGACCGTGGTGCGGTTTTCGGGCCGCTGGTCGGACCTGGGCGGCTGGGACGCGGTCTGGCGCGAGGCGCTGGACCATGCGCCGTCGGATCACGGCGTGGTCACCGACGGCAATTCCACCGCGATCGACTGTCAGGACGTGCTGCTGCGGTCGGACAGCGACGATCTCAAGGTCGTGGGCATCGGGCTGCGCGACGTGATGGTGGTGGCGACCTCGGACGCGGTGCTGGTCGCCGACCGGGGCCGGGCGCAGGACGTGCGGCTGGCCGTGTCCGCTTTGAAGGCCAAGCGCGCCAAGCAGGCCGAGGCGTTCCCCCGCGACCATCGCCCCTGGGGCTGGTTCGAGACGCTGGCCCTGGCCGACCGCTTTCAGGTCAAGCGCATCGTGGTGAAACCCGGTGCGGCCCTGTCGCTGCAAAGCCATGTCCACCGGTCGGAACACTGGATCGTGGTGTCGGGCACCGCGCGGGTCACCGTCGACGACAGCGTGACCCTGGTGACCGAGAACCAGTCGATCTATGTGCCCCTGGGCGCTGTCCACCGGATGGAGAACCCCGGCAAGGTGCCGATGGTCCTGATCGAGGTGCAGACCGGCAGCTATCTGGGCGAGGACGACATCATCCGCTACGAGGATGTCTATTCGCGCAGCAGCGCCGACTGATCACATGCTTTCGCGGATCTGGGCGATGGTCTGGGCCACGCCCGCCCGCGGAACGCCGCGCAGCATCTGGTCGCCGATCACGAAGGTCGGCGTCCCCTGGATCGCCATCGTCTGGCCCAGCTCGTGGTTCTTCTGCAGCACCATGTTCACCGCATCCGTGTCCATATGCGCCATGATCGCGTCGGCATCGACGCCGATCTCTTCGGCTATGCCGCGCAGCGATTCATCCGTCGCGGGCGCGCGCAGGGCCATCAGCGCGTCATGGGCCTTTTTATAGGCCTCGTCCCCGGCGATCTGGTGGACCGAGATGGCAAAGCGGCTGGACAGTACGCTTTCCTCTCCAAGAATCGGAAATTCCTTCAGGATCAAACGAATGTTGCCATCTTCCTCGACCGCGTCATGGACCTCGGCGTTGAACTGGCGGCAGACGCCGCAGCGATAGTCGATGAACTCGACCATGGTCAGGTCGCCGTCCGGATTACCGCCCACCCAGCTGTGCCCATCGTCGAACAGCGCGTCGCTGTTGGCTTCGACCAGCTGCAGGTCGGTCTGCGCCGCATCCTGGGCCTGGCGGTTCTCCAGCACGTTGATCGATTCGATCAGCACCTGCGGGTTCTCCATCAGATAGTCGCGCACCGCCTCGCCGAAGGCGGCCTTTTCATCGTCGGTCATGGCCGAGATGTCGAAGGCCGTCGCGGGCGCGGACAGGGCCAGGCTGGTTCCCAGGAAAAAGGCGGCGGTCAGGCGTGTCATGGGGCATCCCTTGGTCTGATGTGGGCGACAGCTTGGACCGCCGCGTCCGCGATGGCAAGAACGCCCCCGACACGGCTGCGTGACGGCACGCCCCCGCCTAAAGGCTGGAGCGTGCCGCCGTCCCGCGCTATCACAAGGCAAAAATGAGGCCGAGCGAATGCGACACTCCCTGCGCGGACAGGTTGACCCGTTCATCGTGATGGACGTGATGGAGGCGGCCGCCCGGGCCGAGGCGGCAGGTCGCCATGTCATCCACATGGAGGTCGGCCAGCCCGGCACCCCCGCCCCCCTGGGCGCGCGACAGGCGCTGGCGCAGGCGCTGGAACAGCCTTTGGGATATACTGTGGCCCTGGGCCTGCCCGCGCTGCGACAGGGGATCGCGGACCTCTATCGCCGCTGGTACGGGGTCGATCTGGACCCTGCGCGGGTCGTCGTGACGCCGGGCAGCAGCGGGGCCTTCATCCTGGCCTTTTCTGCGCTGTTCGATGCGGGCGACAGGGTGGCGATGGGCTATCCGGGCTATCCCAGCTATCGCCAGATCCTGCGCGCGATGTCGCTGACCCCGGTCGGCATCCCGACCCGCCCCGAGGACCGCTATCAGCCCCGGCCCGACGATCTGCCCGACGACGTGCAGGGGCTGATCCTTGCCTCTCCGGGCAATCCGTCAGGGACGGTGCTGACCGTGCCGGAGCTGGCGGGCCTGACCCAGGCCGCTGCCGCGCGGGGCATGGCGGTGATATCGGACGAGATCTATCACGGGCTGTCCTATGCCGACCGCTGCCATTCCGCGCTTGAGGTGACGGATGAGGTTCTGGTCGTAAACTCCTTCAGCAAATACTTTTCCATGACAGGGTGGCGGGTCGGATGGATGGTCGTGCCGCCCGATATGGTGCGCACGGTCGAGCGTCTGGCCCAGAACCTGTTCATCTGTCCGCCCCATGCCAGCCAGGTGGCGGCCCTGGCCGCGCTGGACTGCATCCCCGAGGCCGAGGCCAACCGCGCCGTCTATGCCGAGAACCGCCGCCTGATGCTGGAGGGGCTGCCGCGCGCGGGCTTTGACCGCATCGCCCCGCCCGAGGGCGCGTTCTACATCTATGCCGACGTGTCGCACCTGACCGACGATTCCGTGGCCTTTGCGGCCGAGATCCTGGACAAGGCGGGCGTCGCCGTGACGCCGGGGCTGGACTTCGACCCCGACCGCGGCGCGCGCACGCTGCGCTTTTCCTATGCCCGCGCAACGGCGGACATCGCCGAGGGCCTGGCCCGGCTGACGGCCTTCATGGCGGCCAGATGAGGCTTCTGCTGCTGATCCTGCTGCTGCTGGCGGGGCCGGTCCAGGCCCAGGATCCGGCACGGCTGATCCTGGGCGGGTCGTCCCTGACGCAGGCGCCGCAGGGCTGGTGGCACCGCGCCTTTGGCCCGCAGCCGCTGGAGCTGTCGCTGGCGCTGGACCGCCCGGTGCCGTGGCGGACATTCCTGGTCGGCGATCCCGCACGCCTGGTCGTCGATCTGCAGGGCGTCGACCTGAGCGGCCGCAGCCCTGCCGACCTGTTCGGACAGGACCTGGCGCCTGCGATCCGGTGGGGCAGCTTTCGGCGCGGCTGGTCGCGGATGGTGATCGAACTGCCGGGGCCGTTCCGCGTGGCCGAGGCCGGGATGCGCACCCAGGGGGCCGAGGCGCGGCTGCGCATCGCCCTGAACCCCGTAGCGCCCGAGGATTTCGCGCCGCGCCCGTCGGCCGCGGCGGCGCTGCGCAACCTGCCCGATCCGGCGGACCTGCCACCGCCCGCCACCGCGACGGGGCTGGCGGTGACGCTGGACCCCGGCCACGGCGGCTTCGACCCCGGCGCGCAGGCGGGCCCCGATACCGAGGCCGCGCTGGTCCTGACATTCGCGCAGGAGCTGCGCACCGCCCTGGAGGCGCGGGGCGTGACGGTCACGATGACCCGCGACAGCGACGTCTATGTCAAGCTGGAGGACCGGATGACCGCGGCGCGGCAGTCGGGGTCCCACCTACTGCTGTCGCTGCATGCCGATGCGCTGCCGCAGGGGCAGGCGGCGGGGGCCACGGTCTATGTCTGGAACAGTTCGTCCGACACGCGGGCGGGCCAGCAGCTGACGATGCGCCATCAGCGCGATGACCTGCTGGCGGGGATGGACCTGCGCGGCCAGGACGACGCGCTGGCCACGGTGCTGATGGATTTCGCGCGCACCGACACCCAGCCCCGGTCCGAGGCCTTCGCGCGGCTGCTGACCTCGCGCATGGCGCTGCGGGGGATCGGGCTGCACGGGCGGCCGGTGCAGGGGGCGGCGTTTTCGGTGCTGAAATCGCCCGACATCGCGTCGGTCCTGCTGGAACTGGGGTTCATCTCGGACCAGACGGACCTTGCGAACCTGACCGACCCCGAATGGCGCGCCCGCATGGTCGAGGCCGTGGCCGAGGCCACGACCGGCTGGTGGCGCGACGAACAGGCGCGCGCGGGACTGCTTCGTCACTGACACACCCAGTGTTGCTTTGACCGGGGGACCCGTGGCCGTTATAGACGCGGCGAAACCCCGACAAAGGCTGACCCCGTGCTGCGACCCATCCTGTCTTTCTTCGGTGCGATCTTTTCCTGGGTGGTCACCGGGGTGTTCTTTGCGGTCCTGACCGTCGGCGGCATCTTCTGGATCTATTCGCGCGACCTGCCTAGCCACGAGACGCTGGCCCAGTATTCGCCCAAGACCATCAGCCGCATCTATTCCGCCGAAGGCCAGCTGATCGACGAGTTCGCCGAGGAGCGCCGCATCTTCGTGCCCATCGACGAGGTGCCCGACCTGATCAAGCAGGCCTTCGTCAGCGCCGAGGACAAGAACTTCTACAGCCATCCGGGCTATGACCTGCGCGGCATCCTGTCCGCCGCCTTCGAGGCCGCGGTCTCTGGCGGGTCCAGCGTGCGCGGCGCGTCCACGATCACCCAGCAGGTGATGAAGAACTTCCTTCTGTCCAGCGACCGCAGCGTGGAACGCAAGGTCAAGGAGCTGATCCTGGCCGCGCGGCTGGAACGCAGCCTGTCCAAGGACCAGATCCTAGAACTGTACCTGAACGAGATCTTTCTGGGTCAGAACAGCTTCGGCGTGGCCGCCGCGGCCCAGACCTATTTCAACAAGTCGCTGTCCGAACTGGCGCCGCACGAGGCCGCGATGCTGGCCGCCATGCCGCAGGCGCCCGGCCGCTATCACCCCGTGACCGCCAAGGAGCGCGTGACCGAACGGCGCAACTATGTCCTGCGCGAGATGTGGCAGAACGGCTTCATCGACGAGGCCACCTATGAGGCCGAGGCCAAGCTGCCGCTGCGGTCGGTACAGAACGGGGACTATCCGTCGTTCCGCCGTGCGCTGCCACCGCGCGACTATTTCACCGACGAGATCCGCCGCCAGCTGAGCCTGGAGTTCGGCCAGGAGGAATTCTTTGGCGGGGGGCTGACCATCCGCGCGACCGTCGATCCCGACCTACAGTCGGAGGCTGCAAGCGCGCTGCAGACCGCGCTGGAGGATTACGACCGCAACCGCGGCGTCTGGCGCGGCACCGGAGAGGTGATCGAGGCCGGACTGCTGACCGACGAGGCCAGCTGGCGCGGCGCGCTGTGGGACCTGCGCCTGCCGCGCGACATTCCGGGCTGGCACCCGGCCGTGGTGCTGGAGGTCGGGGCATCCGACGCCCGCATCGGCATCGAGGGGATCGAGGAGGACACCGACGGTCACTGGATCCCCGCATCCGACGTGCAATGGGCCCGGCCCCTGGACCGCGAGACGCGCACGCTGGGACCGCGCGCGCAGGTTGCGGGCGATCTGGTGCAGGTGGGCGACGTGGTCCTGGTCCGCGCCATGATGGATGGTGCCGATTTCAACCGCTGGAGCCTGCGCCAGGTGCCCGAGGTGCAGGGCGGTTTCATGGCGATGGACGTCAATACCGGCCGCGTCCTGGCGATGCAGGGCGGGTTCTCGTACGAGAGCAGCGTCTTCAACCGTGCCACGCAGGCGCAGCGCCAGCCGGGATCGTCCTTCAAGCCCTTCGTCTACGCCGCGGCGCTGGACAACAACTATACCCCCGCAACCATCGTCGTGGACGAGCCGATCCGCATCAACACGCCCCAGGGCCTGTGGGAACCGCAGAACTCGTCGGGGCGCCATTACGGGCCGACGCCGCTGCGGACGGGCATCGAGCAGTCGCGCAACCTGATGACCATCCGCATCGCGGATGACATCGGCATGGATCGGGTCGCCAAGTATGCCGAGGATTTCGGCGTCTATGACACGCTTGCGCCGTTCCTGGCCAACGCCCTGGGCGCGCAGGAGACGACGCTGTTCAAGATGGTCGCCGCCTATGCGATGTTCGCCAACGGCGGCGAGCGGGTTGAGCCCACGCTGGTCGACCGTGTCCAGGACCGCCGCGGGCGCACCGTCTATCGCCACGACCAGCGCGTCTGCGAGACCTGCGCGATGCAGGCCATGCCCGCCGGGCAGGCGCCGGTGATCGACACCAACCGCGAACGCGTGATGGACGCGGTCACGGCCTATCAACTGACCTCGATGCTGGAGGGCGCGGTCGAGCGCGGTTCGGGGTCGGGCGTCGATCTGCCCGTGCCGATCGCGGGCAAGACCGGCACGACCAACGATGCCAAGGACGTGTGGTTCATCGGCTATTCCAGCAACATCGTGGCGGGTTGCTATCTGGGCTATGACCAGCCGCGTTCGCTGGGCGAACGGGCCTATGGGGGGACGCTGTGCGTTCCGGTCTTCAACGCCTTCATGCGCGAGGCCGTGGCCGAGTATGGCGGGACGGAGTTCACCGTCCCGCCGGGCGGCTATTGGGTCAAGATCGACCGCATCACCGGCCAGCGCTTGCCGGACGATGCCAGCGGCCCGAACGTCATCGCCGAGTATTTCCGCGACGGCACCGATCCCGACTGGCTGACACCCTATGTCGTGTCGGGGTTTGGCGACGAGGTGGTGATCCTGCCCTGGGAAGCCGGGGCCAGCGGTGGGGGGCAGGCGATCACGACCTCGACCGGCGAGAGGCGGGTCATTCCGGGGCGGACCGATTTCGGCACCATGTCGTCGGGCGGGCTGTACTGAGGCCGCGCGCCCGTTTGCGTCCCGCGACGGGCGGGGGGCTTGCTGCCCCCCGCACCCCCCGCCCATCGCGGTGACGATGAGGTGTCACGGGGGGCGTCCGGAGCGGGACCGGTGGGTGCATGGCGCAGCGGGCGTGGCGTAGGGCCGTGCCGGTCTTGCCCAAGGGCGGCCTTCGCGGTATCACCCCGGACCTGACGCCTGACCGAAGGAATCCGCCCATGCGCGCCGAGACGCAGTCCACCATCGAGGCCATCCGCCGTTCCCTGACCCTGCTGGGCCAGCGCCTGGACTGGACCACCGCGCCGCATCGCCTGGAAGAGATGAACGCCATGATCGAGGATGGCGACCTGTGGTCGGACCCGGCCCGCGCGCAGAAGCTGATGCGCGAGCGGCAGTCGCTGTCGGACGCCATTGAGACCTATCGCCGGATCGAGGGCGACCTGTCGGCCAATGCCGAGATGATCGAGCTGGCCGAGGAGGAGGGCGACGCCGAACTGGTGTCCGAGGCCGAGGGCAACCTCAAGGCGCTGGCCAAGATGGCCGCCCAGAAGGAACTGGAGGCGCTTCTGAACGGCGAGGCTGACGGCAACGACACCTTCCTGGAGATCAACGCGGGCGCGGGCGGCACGGAAAGCTGCGACTGGGCGTCGATGCTGGCGCGCATGTACGTGCGTTGGGCCGAGAAGAAGGGATACGAGGTCGAGCTGCTGTCCGAGACGCAGGGCGAGGAGACCGGTATCCGCAGCGCCGCCTACAAGGTCAGCGGGCACAACGCCTATGGCTGGCTGAAATCGGAATCGGGCGTGCACCGGCTGGTGCGCATCAGCCCCTATGACAGCGCGGCGCGGCGGCACACCTCGTTCAGCAGCGTCTGGGTCTATCCGGTGGTCGACGACAACATCGAGATCGACATTCCCGACCGGGACATCCGCATCGACACCTATCGGTCGTCGGGTGCTGGCGGTCAGCACGTGAACACCACGGATTCCGCCGTGCGGATCACCCACCTGCCCACCAACATCGTCGTCACGTCGTCGGAAAAATCCCAGCACCAGAACCGCGCCAACGCCATGGCCGCGCTGAAGGCGCGCCTGTACCAGATGGAGCTGGACCGCCGCAACGCGGAGGTGAACGCCCAGCATGCCGCCAAGGGCGATGCGGGCTGGGGCAACCAGATCCGCAGCTATGTCCTGCACCCCTATCAGATGGTCAAGGACCTGCGCACCAGCGAGGAGACCAGCGACACCCAGGGCGTGCTGGACGGCGACTTGGACCGCTTCATGGCCGCGACCCTGGCCCTGGACGTGGCCGGGAAAAGCCGCGCCGAGGCCAACGCCGAGTGATCGCACGGCGCCAGCTGGGGCAGGGCGGTCCCCTGGTCGGGGCCGTGGCCCTGGGGACGATGAACTTTCAAGGCACCTATGGCGCGGCTGACGCGGCGGAGAGCCAGCGGGTGTTCGACGCCTGCATCGACATGGGGATCGACCATATCGACACCTCCGACGTCTATGGCGCGGGCGGGGCCGAGGAGATGCTGGCCCCGGTCCTGACGCGCCACCGGGGCCGCGTGACGATCGCCAGCAAGGCGGGCATCACCCGCAATCCGGACCATCCCTTCGACAATTCGCCCGCCTATCTGCGCGCCGCGCTGGAGCGGTCGCTGCACCGCATGGGGGTCGAGCGGATCGACCTCTACTAT
The DNA here is from genome assembly GCF_004010775.1 of Paracoccus sp. Arc7-R13. NCBI lineage: Bacteria > Pseudomonadati > Pseudomonadota > Alphaproteobacteria > Rhodobacterales > Paracoccaceae > Paracoccus > Paracoccus sp. Arc7-R13. The sequence continues at coordinate 1,775,901 of NZ_CP034810.1, forward strand.
CTGCACCGCCGCGAGGCCGCACGCCCGGTCGAGGAGGCGATGGAGACGCTGATGCGCCTGCGCGACGAGGGCAAGATCGGCGCCGTCGGCCTGTCCGAGGTGGCGCCGTCCACGCTGGAACGCGCCTGCGCCATCGGTCCGGTGGCCGCCGTGCAGTCGGAATATTCGCTGTGGTCGCGCCAGGTCGAACTGGGCATGGTCGATGCCTGCGCGCGTCACGGGGCGGCGCTGGTTGCGTTCTCTCCGGTTGGGCGGGGGGTCTTTGCCGATGTGCCGCCGGACCCGGCGGGCTTTGCGCCGGGCGATCTGCGCGCCGGCATGCCGCGGTTTCAGGTCGACACCTGGGCGCGCAACCTGCCGCGGTTGCGGGCCTTTGCGGACTGGGCGCGCGATCAGGGCGAAAGCCCGGCGGCCGTGGCGATCGCATGGGTGCTGTCGCGCGCGCCGCATGTCATCGCGCTGCCCGGATCGCGCAGCCTGGAGCATTGGCGTCAGATCGCCCGCGGCGCGGGCCTGTCGCTGAGCGCCGACCAGCTGGCCCGGATCGACGCGATCCTGCCCGCCGGGTGGGCGCATGGCGCGCGCTATGGCACCGCGATGGCGCAGGGGCCCGAAGGCTGGGCGTGATGCCGCAGCGCGGCATCGGCGCGGAACTTGCCATGATATCGGACCTTTGTATGATGCTGCGACTGCATCATGAACAAGGGGCGGGCCATGGAGATCAAACGCATCAATCTGGCCCTGCAGGGCGGCGGCGCGCATGGGGCCTTTACCTGGGGCGTCCTCGACCGCCTGCTGGAGGAGGAGTGGCTGGAATTCGCGGCGATCAGCGGCACTTCGGCCGGGGCGCTGAATGGCGCGGCGCTCAAGGCGGGGCTGGCGGCGGGCAAGGGCCTGGCCGGGCGGCGTGCCGCGCGCGAGAACCTGGATGCCCTGTGGATGCAGGTCGGATCGAAAAGCGACAACCGCGTGGTGCGCTGGACGCAGTCGGTGATGCCCATGTCCCGCGGCATGCAGCGCTGGACCGAGATGGTGTCCCCGGCCGCCTGGATGGACAACCTGACGCGGCTGTTCAGCCCCTATGATTACGGCCCGTTCTACGTCAACCCGCTGGAATCGCTGCTGCGCGACCTGCCTTGGGCCGATTTCACCTGCGATCGGGGGCCGGACCTGTATGTCGCTGCCACGAACGTCCGCACGGGCCGCATCAAGGTCTTCACCGGTGGCCAGGCGACGGTCGATGCGGTGATGGCCTCGGCCTGCCTGCCGACGTTGTTCCGCGCGGTCGAGATCCACGACAGCGACACCGGGCGCATCGAGGCCTATTGGGACGGCGGCTATGCGGGCAACCCGGCGCTGTTCCCGCTGTATCGCGCAAGCCTGCCCCGCGACATCCTGATCGTGGCGATCAACCCGCTGATGCGCGAGGTGCTGCCCCGCACCCCGGTAGAGATATCGGACCGCGTGAACGAGGTCAGCTTCAACAGCAGCCTGATGAATCAGCTGCGCGCCATCAATTTCGTCAAGCGCCTGTTCGCCCAGGGCAAGATGGACGGCGACGCGATGAAGAACGTGCTGATCCACCTGATCGACGACGACAAGCTAATGACCGACCTGTCGGCGCGCTCCAAGCTGATGCCGCGCCCGGGCCTTCTGGCGGCGATGAAGGCGGCGGGCCAGCAGGCCGCCGACACCTTCCTGTCCGACCATGCCGACAAGCTGAACAGGGCCGACAGCTTCGATCTGGCGGCCCTGTTCCCGGCGCAGCGCGTGGTCTAGGCCATCGCGGCGGCGATGCGCGCCGCCAGCCGCGCGTTGTTCAGCACCAGTTCGATGTTGCTTTCCAGCGAGCGACCTTGGGTCAGTTCGAAGATGCGCGACAACAGGAAGGGCGTCACGGCCTTGGCGGCGATGCCTTGGGCCGCGGCCTCGGACAAGGCCTGTTCGATCACGGGCATGATCTGGTCCTGCGGGATCTCGGCCTCGACCGGGATCGGGTTCGCGACCAGCTGGCCACCCTTGAGGCCCAGGGCCGCGCGCATCGCGGCGGCGGCGGCAATCTCCTCGGGGCTGTCCATGCGCAGCGGCGCGCGGATGCCCGAGGCGCGCGACCAGAAGGCCGGCAGCTCGTCCTGGCCATAGGCGATGACCGGCACACCCAGGGTCTCCAGCACTTCCCAGGTCTTGGGCAGGTCCAGGATGGCCTTGGCGCCTGCGGCCACGACCGTCACGGCGGTCTGCGCCAGCTCCTGCAGGTCGGCCGAAATGTCGAAGCTGTCCTCGGCCCCGCGATGGACGCCGCCGATTCCGCCGGTGGCGAAGACCTTGATGCCCGCCAGCTGCGCGCAGATCATGGTGGCCGCGACCGTGGTGGCGCCGGTCCGGCCATTGGCGATGCAGACGGCCAGGTCGGCGCGGCTCAGCTTCATCGCGTCCGCCGGCGGGGTCTGCGCGAGGGCGCGCAGGGCCGCAGGCGTCAGGCCGATATGGATCTGGCCGCCCATGACGGTGATGGTCGCGGGGACGGCGCCGCCCTCGCGGATGGTGGCCTCGACCTTCTCGGCCATCTCCAGGTTCTGGGGCCATGGCATGCCATGGGTGATGATCGTCGATTCCAGCGCCACCACGGGCAGGCCGCGATCAAGCGCGTCGCGAACCTCGGGGGCGAAGGTGAGGGGGGCAGTGTGGGTCACGGGACGTCCTTTCCGGAGACATGCGCGGCCGAGGCCCTGACGGCCTGCCGCAGCGCCGCGTCGCGCGGCATTTCCTTGAGTTCAGCGGCCAGATGGGCCGCAAGAAAGCAGTCGCCCGCACCGGTCACGCGTTCCACGGTGACGGTGGGGGGCTGATGGGTCAGCGTGGGGCCTCCGGCGATCGCCTCGGCCGCGGGATTCGGGCCGTCGGTGACCAACACGCGGGCGGCGCCGCGCGCCACGACCGCCTCGGCGGCCAGGGCCGCGTTGGCGCAGGCGCGTCCGGCCAGGATTTCGGCCTCAAGGCGGTTCAGATAGAAGCAGCCGCGCCGCGCGGCGATCAGCGGCTCCAGGCGTTCGGCCTTGCCGGGGCTGGCGGGCACCACGCGCAGGTCGGCGCGCATCAGGCGCGGATCGCGCGCGATGGCGGCCAGCAGCTCCTCGGTCAGGTTGCCGTCCAGGACTACGGGGCCGGTCCAGGCGGGCAGGGTGTCCAGCGGCGCCAGGATCGCGGCGCCGGCCAGCTCCAGGCTCAACGCGTCGGCCACGGCAGCGATCAGCCCCTCGCTGTCCTCGATCGCCATATAGCAGTCGGTGGGCAGGCCCGCGTCACGCGTCAGATGCTCGGTCATCACGCCAAGACGCTGCGCCTCGGCGATCAGGCCCTCGCCCTCGGAATCGCGGCCCACGGCGGACAGGACCGACGGTGTCATGCCCCACCGCGCCAATGCGACAGCCACGTTCAGCGCCACGCCGCCCGGCAGGTGGCGAATGCGGCCCGGCACGTCGGCACCCGGCGCCATGCGGCGCGGCGCGCGGCCGATCACGTCCCACAGCATCGCGCCGATGCACAGCACGTCAGGCGTCTTGGTCATCGTCATCCCCCAGCTGGGCGTTCAGAAAACGTTCGAAATCGTCCAGGTCCACCGGGTCGAACTGCCCGAACCCCTGCATCCAGACCGAGGCCTGGCGCATCCCGTCCGGGTCCAGCTTGCACCAGGTGATCCGGCCGCGCCTCTCCTGCCGGATCAGGCCGGCGGCCGCAAGCACCGCCAGATGCTTGGAGATCGCCGCAAGGCTGACCTGGAACGGATCGGCCACGTCGCTGACCGCCATGTCATCCTCCAGCAGCATCGACAACACCCGACGCCGCGTCGGGTCCGACAGGGCCGCAAAGATCAGATCCAGCCGGTCCGGCGGGGTGGGCGGGGTCATGGCGGGGCTTTCTGCGGAGGGCGATGGTCAACCGGGCGGTTGAATGATGGCGCGGCGCGATCGGGATTGCAAGATTGCCGTCATCGAAGAAAGACAATGTGGATCAATGCGTTGCAGGCAGGTCTCAGTTGCTTGACTTGGGGGGCGTCTGCCCCTAGACAGCGCCCAACGACGTCAGGGGCGTGACAGATGGCCGAAAGACCCCAGGGCGATGCGGACAGGGCGGCGGATGCCGACCGGCTGCGCGCACTGGAGGCCAAGCTGGCCGCCCTGACGCCAAAACCCGAAGGCCCCGGCCCGATGGGAAAGTACGAACAGGCAAACCTTGCCTGGCGGATGGTGATCGAACTTGTGACCGGCCTGGGGCTGGGCTTCGTGTTCGGTTACGGGCTGGACTATCTGATGGGCACGACGCCCTTCCTGATGGTCCTGTTCATCTTCCTCGGCCTTGCGGCTGGCGTCAAATCCATGATGCGCACCGCGTCCGAGCTTGACAGGAAATCCGGCCCCGCGCCGGAAGGCGAAAAATCCGGCGAACGGCCGGACCGTGACGAAAGGGACTGATCGTGGCGACGGAAGCGACTGGCGGCGGCCTTGAATTCCACCCGATGGACCAGTTCGTGGTCTCGCCGCTGTTCGGTGACGGGCCCGTGGCGTGGTACACGCCCACCAACGTGACGCTGTGGCTGGCGCTGACGGCGCTGGCATCCATCGCGCTGCTGGTGCTGGGCACCCGCGGCCGCGCCATCGTGCCGAACCGCGCCCAGTCCATCGCCGAGATGGCATACGGCCTGGTCCACAAGATGATCGAGGACATCGCCGGCAAGGATGGCCTGCGGTATTTCCCCTACATCCTGACGCTGTTCATGTTCGTGGTTTTCGCGAACCTGCTGGGCCTGCTGCCGCTGGCCTTCACCACGACCTCGCACATCGCCGTCACCGGCGTTCTGGCGCTGGCGGTGTTCTTCGGCGTCACCATCATCGGCTTCGTCAAGAACGGCGCGCATTTCCTGGACCTGTTCTGGGTGCGCTCGGCGCCGCTGGCCGTGCGCCCGGTCTTGGCCGTGATCGAGGTCATCAGCTACTTCGTGCGTCCGCTGTCGCTGTCCATTCGTCTTGCGGGCAACATGATCGCCGGCCACGCCGTCATCAAGGTTTTCGCGGGCTTCGCGGCCATCGCCGCCGTCGCCCCTGTCGCCATCATCGCGGTCATCGGGATGTACGCCTTCGAGGTGCTGGTCGCCATCGTCCAGGCCTACGTGTTCACCATCCTGACCTGCGTTTACCTCAAGGACGCGCTGCACCCGTCGCACTGACGCGACGGTCCTCGCAGCCCCTGCGCGGTCCCGCATCGGGTCCGCATCCACCAAGATCGACCAACTTCCAACCGCAAGGAGAAATACCATGGAAGGCAATATCGCAGAACTGGGCCAGTACATCGGCGTCGGCCTGACCGCGTTCGGCATGGGCTTTGCCGCCCTGGGCGTCGGCAACGTCGCCGGCAACTTCCTGGCCGGTGCCCTGCGCAACCCGTCGGCCGCTGCCGGCCAGACCGCCACGCTGTTCATCGGCATGGCATTCGCCGAAGCACTGGGGATCTTCTCGTTCCTCGTCGCGCTTCTGCTGATGTTCGCGGTCTGATCCACGGCCATCCTTGCGGCGGGGTGGGGGCCTGTCCCCCGCCCCTTCGTTCGTTCCAAGGCCATGGGGTAGGATATGTTCAGCCTGTTGCAAGAGGCCGCCACCACCGCGGTCGAAACCACTGAGGGCGCGATCGTCATCGACGATGCCGCGACCCACGGCGCCGATGCCGCGACCCACGGGGTCGATGCAGCCGGACACGCCGCCGAAGCCGCGGGCCTGCCGCAGCTGGATATCGCCACGTTCGGCAACCAGATCTTCTGGCTGGTCGTCACGCTGGTGGTCCTTTATCTGGTCCTGTCGCGCGTGGCCCTGCCGCGGATCGCGGCCGTTCTGTCCGACCGTCAGGGTGCCGTCACCGGCGATCTGATGGCCGCCGAAGAATTCAAGCTGAAGGCCCGCGAGGCCGAGGCTGCCTATGACAAGGCGCTGGCCGATGCCCGCACCGAGGCTCAGGCCATCGTCGCCCGCAACCGTGCCGAGATCCAGGCGCAGTTGGACCAGGCGATCGCCAAGGCCGATGCCGAAATCGCCGCCCGCACCGCCGAATCCGAGGCGCGCATCCGCGAGGTCCGCGCATCCGCCGATGTCAGCGCGCGCGAGGTGGCACAAGATGTCACCGCCGAACTGGTCCGCACCTTCGGCGGCCAGGCCGACGACGCCACCGTGGGCGCAGCCCTGGACGGGCGCATGAAAGGGGCCGTGCAATGAACCGCATGATCGCAACGCTGATCTTGTTCAGCGCCGGACCCGCCATGGCCGCATCGGGCGACTACGGTTTCTTCTCGCTGCGCAACACCGACTTCATCGTGCTGCTGTCCTTCCTGGGCTTTATCGGGGTGCTGGTCTACTTCAAGGTCCCCGGCCTGATCGGCGGCCTGCTGGACAAGCGCGCCGAGGGCATCCGCAACGACCTGGACGAGGCCCGTCGCCTGCGCGAGGAAGCGCAGGAGATCTATGCCAGCTACGAGCGTCGCTCGCGCGAGGTCAAGACGCAGGCCGACCAGATCGTCGCCAACGCCAAGCGCGAGGCCGAGGCCCAGGCCGCCACGGCACGCGAGGATCTGTCCCGGTCGATCGACCGTCGCCTGCAGGCGGCCCAGGACCAGATCGCCAGCGCCGAGAACGACGCCGTGCGTGCGGTCCGCGACCGTGCGGTCGCCGCGTCCATCGCCGCCGCCGCCGAGATCCTGGCAGGCCAGGTGCGCGCCGGACAGCGTTCGGCCGGCATCGACGATGCCATCGAGGACGTGGCGCGTCGCCTGAACTGAGATCGCCCGGTCCCACACCCGGCCAAGACTGATCGAAAGGGCCCCTTCGGGGGCCTTTTTGCTATGGCGCGCGGCGGTTCTGCAGGCGCAGCCGTGCGACGGCCGCGTGATCGTCGGCACGCCGCTGCGCGGTCAGGGTGCGGGCGACCAGGTCCAGATGATCCTCCAGTACGGCACGGGCGCGGGGGCCGTCGCGGGCCTGCAGCGCATCGTTGATCGCGATATGCTGGTCCAGCAGGCGGTCGCGCAGTTCCGGGCTGGCAAAGATGCGCGGGCGGTTGAACAGCATGCCCTGGCGCAGCAGATCCTGCATCGCGCGCATCAGGTGCAGCGCGATCAGGTTGTGGCTGGATTCCACGATGGCCATATGAAGATCGGCGTCCAGCGCGGCCTCGATCTGCGGATCGGGGCTGGCATGGGCATGGCGCATGGCCTGGACGATGCGGTCCAGCACGGCCAGGTCGGTCTCTCCGGCGGCCATGGCGGCGCGTTCGGCGGCCAGCCCTTCCAGGTCCTTGCGGAAAGTCAGATAGTCGTCGGCCGCCTGCGGATGGCGCGCGATCAGGCGGACCAGGGCAGGAGAGAACGCGCTGCCCAGCACGTCGGCCACGAAGACGCCCGCGCCCGGTCGGGTGACCAGCAGCCCGTCGGCCTGCATTGTGGCCAGCGCCTCGCGCAGGGAAGGGCGGCTGACGCCCATGCGTTCGGCCAGTTCGCGTTCGCCCGGCAGGCGTTCGCCGGGGCGCAGCACGCCCTGCAGGATCAGGGCCTCGATCTGGGCCACGACGGCGTCGGACAGGCGGGCGGCGTCGATGGGCTGGAAGGGGCTGTCGGCGTCGGACATGGCGGTATCCCGGGGTTCTGGAAGGCCATCCTAGAACCGGACCCTGCCAATGCAAAGAGGCCGGGCAATGGCCCGGCCTCTGGTCGCGATGCGGCAGGATTACTGCGTCGGGCGGATCAGGATCTCGACGCGACGGTTCTGCGCGCGGCCCGCGGCGGTATCGTTCGATGCGATCGGCTGGTTGTAGCTGGCGCCAAGCGCCGACAGGCGACCCGATGCCACGCCGGCGGCGGCCAGGATGCCCGCGACCGATTGCGCGCGGCGCTGCGACAGGTCCTGGTTCAGGGCGGCGCTGCCGGTGTTGTCGGTGTGGCCCACGACCTCGACCCGGCTGTTCGGGTACTGGTTCAGGTTGCGCGCGACGGCATAGAGGTCGGTCTGCGCCGGGCCGGACACGGCGGCCGATCCGGTGGCGAACAGGATGCCTTCCGGCAGGATGACCTGCAGGTAGCTGCCGCGGTTGACGATCTGCACGTTGGGGTTGCTGATCGACTGTTCCAGCGCCGCTGCCTGGCGGTCCAGGATGTTGCCGGCCACGGCACCTGCGGCGGCACCGATGATCGCGGCGCGTGCGGCGTCGCGGCCTTGGTTGTTGCTGTCGCTGTCACGCGTGCCGCCATAAAGCGCGCCCACGGCGGCGCCGGCCAGCGCGCCCTGCTGGGTGCGGCTGAGGCCGGTGGCACCGGTGCCGGTATCGGTCATCGCGGGCGCGCAGGCGCCCAGTAGGGTCAGGCCACAAACGGCCAGGATCGAAGTCTTGCGGAGGTTCATCGGGCTCCCTTTCCTTGGGTCGCGGGCGGGCCTTGGTGCCGCACCCGGTGCGTTCGTGGCTGCCCCGGCGGTTGGTGGAACCGATTCCGGGATCTGCCGTCAACGCGTGGCAAGCTGTCGCAGTTCCGCGCCAAAGGAAAGTCACTGTTTCGTGGAGGCCACTGGAAACGCGGCAGAAACCCGCCCGTGTCCCGCCGGGACGGGGCGCGCTTGCAAACGGGCGCGGCGGCGGTCACAAGCAGGCATGGCCATCCAGCGTCGCATTCCGCCCCCGTTGCCCTTTGCCGATCAGGTTGCGATCTTTTCGCGCCTGGCCGAGGCGAACCCGGCGCCCGAGACCGAACTGCTGTTCGTGAACCCCTTCACCCTGGTCGTGGCGGTCGCGCTGTCGGCGCAAGCGACGGATGTAAGCGTGAACCGCGCGACGCGGGGCCTGTTCGCGGTGGCCGACACGCCCGAGAAGATGCTGGAACTGGGCATCGAGGGCGTGACCGAGCATATCAGGACCATCGGGCTTTATCGTCAGAAGGCCAAGAACGTCATCGCCCTGTCGCGCATCCTGGTCGACGATTACGCCGGGCAGGTGCCCGACAGCCGCGCCGCCCTGACCAGCCTGCCGGGTGTCGGGCGCAAGACGGCCAATGTCGTGCTGTCCTGTGCCTTCGGCCATCCGGCGCAGGCGGTCGACACGCATATCTTTCGGGTGGGCAACCGCACCCGCATCGCCCCGGGCCGCGACGTCGACGAGGTCGAGCGCGCGATCGAGGACAACGTCCCCGTCCGGTTCCAGACGCACGCGCATCACTGGCTGATCCTGCACGGGCGCTATGTCTGCCAGGCGCGCAAACCCCGCTGCGGCATCTGCCCGATCCGCGACCTGTGCCCCTATGAGGAGAAGACCGCATGACCACCCCGGACCGGACTGGGCCCTATATCATCGGCATCGGCAATGCCGTGATGGACATCATCGCGCCGACCGAGGAAGCGCGGCTGGAGGCCCTGGGCATCACCAAGGGCATCATGCAGCTGGTCGACCGAGAGCGGTCGGAATACCTGATGGCCGCCCAGGCCGACGACCATTCGGCGCGCCGCGACCAGGCGCGCATGGTCGCGGGCGGCAGCGTGGCGAACACGCTGGCGGGCATCGGCGGGCTGGGCTTGCGCACGGCCTTCATCGGCAGTGTCGCCGATGACGAGATCGGGCGGCTTTATGCCCGCCAGACCGAGGCCGCGGGCACGCGCTTTGTGAACGCGCCGGTGGCGGGGGCGGGGCTTCCCAGTTCGCGCACGATCATCTTCGTCACGCCCGACGGAGAGCGGTCGATGAACACCTATCTGGGCATCTCGGCCGAGCTGGGGCCGGAGGATGTCGCGCCCGAGGTGTTCGACGGCGCGGGCTGGCTGTTCCTGGAGGGCTATCTGTTCGACAAGGACAAGGGGAAGGCCGCGTTCCTGAAGGCCGCCGACTGCTGTCACGCGGCGGGGGGACAGGCGGGCATCGCGCTGTCGGACCCGTTCTGCGTGGACCGTCACCGCGATGATTTCCGCCGCCTGGTCGCGGGTCCGATGGATTACGTGATCGGCAACGTCCACGAATGGCAGTCGCTGTACCAGGTCGAGGATCTGGAAGAGGCGCTGCGCCTGGCACAGGCGGATTGCGGCACGGTGATCTGCACGCGGTCGGGCGACGACGCGATCCTGATCCGGAGTGGCGAGCGCGTTACGGTGCCGGTCCGGCGCGTCGTGCCGGTGGACGCGACGGGGGCGGGCGATCAGTTCGCGGCGGGGCTGATCTATGGCCTTGCCTCGGGGCATCCGCTGGAGGTCGCGGGACGCATGGGCATCATCGCGGCCTCCGAGGTGATCGGCCATGTGGGCGCGCGCCCGCAATCCGACATCCGGGCCCGGTTCCGGGCCGCGGGCCTGGGCTGATCTGCGTCCCGCGAGGTGCCGGGGGGCCAGCCCCCCGGACCCCCCGGCGGCGCGCCGCCATGGCCCGCCCATCGCAATTTCGTGGCGTTGCGCGGCAGGGGGGGCGCGTGTATCAGGGCTGAAATTACGAGCAGCTGAAGGAATTGCCGATGCGCAGGGTTGTTGTCACCGGGCTTGGGATGGTCACGCCACTGGCGTCCGGCGTCGAGGCGACGTGGGAACGTCTGCTGGCCGGGAAATCCGGCGCGGGACCGATCACGCGCTTTGACGCGTCCGACGTGGTGACGAAATACGCCTGCGAGATCCCCCTGGGCGACGGCAGCGACGGCACCTTCAACGCGAACGACTGGATGGAGCCCAAGGACCGCCGCAAGGTGGACGACTTCATCCTGTACGGCATCGCCGCCGCGCATCAGGCGGTGACCGACGCGGGCTGGATGCCCGAGGACGAGGAAAGCCGCCTGCGCACGGGCGTGATGATCGGCTCGGGGATCGGCGGGCTGTCGTCCATCGCGGACACGGCGGTGCTGATCAAGGAGCGCGGGCCCAAGCGGGTGTCGCCCTTCTTCATTCCCGGCGCGCTGATCAACCTGATCTCGGGGCAGGTGTCGATCCGCTACGGCTTCAAGGGGCCGAACCACGCGGTGGTCACGGCCTGTTCGACCGGCGCCCACGCCATCGGCGATGCGTCGCGGATGATCCGCTATGGCGATGCCGACGTGATGATCGCGGGTGGCGCGGAAAGCCCGATCAGCGAGATCGGCATCGCGGGCTTCAACGCCTGCAAGGCGCTGTCGACCAAGCGCGAGGACGACCCGCAGGCGGCCAGCCGCCCCTATGACGCGGATCGCGACGGGTTTGTGATGGGCGAGGGCGCGGGCGTCGTCGTGCTGGAGGAATACGAGCACGCCAAGGCGCGGGGCGCCAAGATCTATGCCGAGGTGCTGGGCTATGGCATGTCGGGCGATGCCTATCATATCACCGCGCCAAGCGAGGACGGCGATGGCGGATACCGCGCGATGGAGGCGGCGCTGCGCAGCGCGAACCTGACGCCGGACCGCATCGATTACATCAACGCGCACGGCACCTCGACCATGGCCGACACGATCGAACTGGGCGCGGTCGAACGGCTGATGGGCGATGCCGCGTCTGGTGCGGTCATGTCGTCGACGAAATCCAGCATCGGTCACCTGCTGGGCGCGGCCGGCGCGGTCGAGGCGATCTTCTGCGTGCTGGCGATCCGCGACCAGATCTGCCCGCCGACGATCAACCTGGACAACCCCGCCGTGACGCCGAAGCTGGATCTGGCGGCCAATGCCGCGGTGCGCCGCAAGGTTGACGTGGCGCTGTCCAACAGCTTCGGCTTTGGCGGGACCAACGCCAGCCTCGTGCTGGGGAAGGTCGCCGGATGATCTGGCGCAACATCGCCTCGAACTTCCTGACGCTGGCCATCGTGCTGCTGATCGCGGCGGCGGCGGCCGTGGCCTGGGCCAAGCGCGAATTCAGCGGGCCGGGCCCGAGCGCCATCGCGCAATGCGTCCAGATCTCTCCGGGCGCCAGCCTGAACGCGGTCAGCAACCAGCTGGCGGCGCAGGGGGCGATCTCGAACGCCTACATCTTTCGCGCCGGGGCCGACTACATGGACAAGGCGCGCGACCTGAAGTTCGGCAGCTTCCTGATGCCGCCGCAGGCCAGCATGGAGCAGATCGTCGAGACGGTGACGGCGGGCGGCCCCTCGACCTGCGGGACCGAGGTCGTGGTGCGCGTCGGCGTGCGCGAGAACACTGTCCTGCTGCGCGACACCAACCCCGAAACCGGCGCCTATGAGGAAATGGCGCGCTGGACCCCCGGCAGCGGCGACCGTCCGGCGCCCCTGGTCCAGGCCCAGGACCGCGCCGACGTGCGCCTGTCGCTGGTCATGGCCGAGGGCGTCACCAGCTGGCAGGTGGTCGAGGCGCTGCGCGCCGCCGATTTCCTGACCGGAGAGGTGGCCGAGATCCCGGCCGAGGGAAGCCTGGCGCCCGACACCTACCTGCTGGAGAAGGGCGGCGACCGGAACGCGATCCTGGCCCAGATGGCCAGCCGCCAGGCCGCCATCCTGGCGCAGGAATGGGAGGCGCGTCCCTTCGGCATGCCCTATGAGACGCCCGAGGAGGCGCTGATCATGGCCTCGATCGTCGAGAAGGAGACGGGGCAGGCGGACGAACGCCCGCAGGTCGCGAGCGTCTTCGTGAACCGCCTGCGCCAGGGGATGCGCCTGCAGACCGACCCCACGGTGATCTATGGCGTCACGAACGGGCAGGCGGTGCTGGACCGCGGCCTGCGCCGGTCGGAGCTGGACACGCCCACGCCCTTCAACACCTACCGGATCGACGGACTGCCGCCCACGCCCATCGCCAATCCGGGCCGGGCTGCGATCCGCGCGGCGCTGAACCCCGACGAGACGGACTATCTGTACTTTGTCGCGGACGGCACCGGCGGGCACGCCTTCAGCCGCACGCTGGAGGAACACAACGCCGCCGTCGCCCGCTGGCGCGAGATCGAACGGCAGCAGGGCCTGCCCGCGGACAGCCCGGTCCAGACCGCGGATTGATCGCGCAGGTTTGACAAACACGGCCCCCGGACGCAGGCTTGCATCCGGGGGCCTTTCTCATGGCCCCATAGCCTTGGGAGGAGCCGTGATGATACTGCCCGACATGCTGAAAACGCTGACCGACAATGCCCGCCAGTTTCAGGAACGCCTGACCGAATGGCAGGCCGCGATGGCCAAGGGCCAGGAGGAGGCGATGGAGCAGGCCCGCCAGTGGCAGGCCCAGGCCATGCAGCAGCAGCAGGAGGTCAACGCCCGCGTCATGGCCCAGATGGAAGGCGCCAGCGAGGCCATGCAGAGCCAGTGGCAGCAGATGCAGAAGGCCTGGGAGGACCAGTTCGCCACCATGCAGAAGCAGGGCGAGGAGATGCGCGCCAAGGCCATGTCCGCCGCGGGCGGCACCGGCGGCAGCGCATTCGCCGATTGGGCCGAGACGTATGCCGCGCAGATGGTCGCCTTCACCCAGAAGATGCAGGGCGAATCCGCCAAGGCGATCGCCACCGCGACCGAGGCGCGGGGCAAGGGCGGCAAGAAGGCCTGAGTTGCGCGGAGGGCCTGTAAGCCGGATTTTGTCCACCGCTTGCGCGGCTGGATGACCATTCCTCTGGTCCGTCCGTTACCGGACGGATCTAGCTGCCTACCCGGATCTGCTGGGGCAAGGCGGCCCTGCGGATTGCTCCGCGCGCGATCCCTATTCGGCATTGCTCCTGGTGGGGCTTGCCATGCGGGCGCTGTTGCCAGCCCCCCGGTGGGCTCTTACCCCACCGTTTCACCCTTACCCATCCGGGGATGGGCGGTCTGTTCTCTGTGGCGCTATCCCTGGGGTTGCCCCCGCCGGGCGTTACCCGGCACCATCGCCTCATGGAGTCCGGACTTTCCTCGACAGGTCGCCCTGCCGCGGTCATCCAGCCCTCCGCGCGCCGCCCGTATGGGACGCGGCGCGCGGGGCGTCAAGGGGCTGCCGCCCCAAGAAGCCGCGCGACGGTGCGGCGGTCGTCGGCCGTCTCAGGGCCCGCGGCCCAGGGACGGTGGCGCAGGCGGAACGCATCCAGACGCGCTGGCACGTCGGGATAGCCCAGGGCGGACAGGCCCTCCGCCAGAGCGGGGTCAGGGTCGGTCGGCGCGGGGCGGGCGAACGTCGCCAGACCCTCGGCCGCCAGGGCCTCCCAGTCAAAGCGGGGGCCGGGGTCGATCTTGCGGCCCGGCGCCAGGTCGGAATGGCCGATCACGCCAGCGGGCCCGATGGACCAGCGGTCCATGATGTCGCGCAGCAGGCGGCGCAGCGCGGCCATCTGCGGCGCAGGATAGGGGCGGTCGCCGGGATTGGCCAGCTCGATCCCGATGGACCGGCTGTTGACGTCGTCCAGCTCCTGCCACCGTCCAGCCCCCGCATGCCATGCCCGGCGGGTTTCGCAGACCAGTTGTTCGGTTGTGCCGTCCGCATCGATCAGCCAATGCGCGCTGACCTCGGCCGCGGCATCGCACAGCCGCGCTCGTGCCGATGGGCTGTCCGCCATGCCGGTATAGTGGATCACGATCAGGGACGGCACCTGCCCGCGGCGGTCGCCGTGATTCGGGCTGGGAAAGGCTGTCACGGTCGCCCTATGGCGCGGGTCGGCGGATGCGCAGGCCCATCGTGGGCGGGATCGGCACGGGGTCCGAGCCCGCGATCTGCGCGCCGGTGGGCGCCTGGACCGGAAGGGCGATGGGGATCGTCGCGGCCGGGGTCGTGCCGGTGACCAGCGCCGCCTCGCGTGCGGTGCGGTACTGGCCGTACCGGTCGGCCTCGAACTGATAGTTCGGGTTCCAGCCCCGATGTTCCCCGCATCCGGCCAGCGCCAGCACCCCGATCATCCACCAGCCGCGCATGACGCCTCCATCGGTCCGTTTCGCGGACGTTACCACCAGCGATCCGGCTTGGCCACAAATCCCGCAGCGCGTTCCAGCACCTGCGCCTGGTTCAGCAGACCGCCCTCCTCGAAGGGGCGACCGATCAGCTGCAGGCCCAGGGGCAGGCCCTGCGCGTCCTGTCCCACCGGCACCGCGATGCCGGGCAGGCCCGCCAGGTTCAGCGTCACCGTGAAGACGTCGTTCAGATACATCTGCACCGGATCGCCCTTGTCGCCCGAGCCAAGCGGGAAGGCCGCCGAGGGCGTCGCGGGCGCCAGGATCGAATCGACGCCTGCCGCAAAGGCTTGGTCGAAATCGCGCTTGATCAACGCGCGCACGCGGCGGGCGCGGTTGTAATAGGCGTCATAGAAGCCCGCCGACAGCACATAGGTGCCGATCATCACCCGGCGCTGAACCTCGGGGCCGAAGCCCTGGGCGCGGGTCTTCTCGTACATCTCGGTGATGCCGTCGCCCTTGCCCAAGGTGGCGCGGTGGCCATACCGCACGCCGTCATAGCGGGCCAGGTTCGACGATGCCTCGGCGGGCGCGATCACGTAATAGGCGGGCAGGGCGTATTTCGTGTGCGGCAGGCTGATGTCAACGACCTCGGCGCCCGCATCGCGCAGCATCTCGGCCCCCTGACGCCACAGGGCGTCGATGGCGTCGGGCATGCCATCCACGCGGTATTCACGCGGGATGCCGATGCGCTTGCCACGGATGTCGCCGGTCAGCGCGGCCTCGAAATCGGGGACGGGCAGGTCGGCGCAGGTGCTGTCCTGGGGATCGGCGGATGCCATCGCGCCCAGCATGATCGCGGCGTCCCGCACCGTGCGCGTCATCGGCCCCGCCTGGTCCAGGCTGGAGGCGTAGGCGATGACGCCCCACCGGCTGACCCGGCCATAGGTCGGCTTCAGCCCCACCGTGCCGGTGAAGGCCGCGGGCTGGCGGATCGATCCGCCCGTATCGGTGCCGGTCGCGCCCAGGCACAGATCGGCCGCGACGGCTGCGGCCGAACCGCCGGAACTGCCGCCCGGGGTCAGCTGCGCGCCGTCCGGCCCGCGCCAAGGGTTCACCGCCGGGCCATAGCAGCTGGATTCGTTGGTCGAACCCATGGCGAATTCGTCCTGGTTCAGCTTGCCCAGCATCACCGCGCCCGCGTTCCACAGGTTCTGCGTCACGGTCGATTCGTATTCCGGGGTGAAGCCCTGCAGGATGCGGCTGCCGGCCTGCGACGGCACGCCCTTGACGCAGAAGACGTCCTTGACGCCCACCGGGATGCCGGTCATCGGCGCGGCGTCGCCCGCCTTGATGCGCTGATCGGCAGCGCGGGCCATGTCGCGCGCCATGTCGGGGGTGTGATGCACGAAGGCGTTCAGCGCGCCCGCGGCGTCGATGGCGCCTAGGCAGGCATCGGTCAGCTCGACCGAGGTCAGATCGCCTGCGCGCAGCGCGTCGCGCGCGTCGGCAATGGTCAGTCGGTTCGCGTTCGTCATTCCACCACCTTCGGCACGGCAAAGAACCCCTCGCGGGCGTCGGGGGCGTTGGACAGGATCTTGTCGGCCATGCCGCCCGAGGTCACAACATCCTCGCGCCGCTTCAGGCGCATGGGGGTGACGCCGGTCATGGGTTCCACGCCCTCGACATCGACCTCGTTCAGCTGGTCCATGAAATGCAGGATGCCGGACAGATCGCGCGCCAGGGCGGGCAGGGCGGCATCATCGACCGCGATGCGCGCCAGATGGGCGACCTTGCGGGCCTGATCCTCGGAGATCGACATGACGTTTCCTTTCGTTGGCCGCGGGTCTACAACCCCGCGCGAAAGGCCGCAAGACGCACGGCCGAAAGGTCCCCATGCAAGCAGCCCTGGCCGTCATCCCCGTCATAGCCCTTGTCCTGCTGGGCCATCTGGCGCGGCGGGGCGGGCTGATTCCCGCCGCCAGCTGGCCGGGAATCGAGCAGTTGGGATACCGCGTGCTGTTCCCGGCGATCCTGCTGACGTCGATCTATCGGTCAGAGCTGTCCCTGGGGCGGCTTGGCCCCTATCTGGGCGCGATGGCGCTGGCCTTTGCGGCGACCGGGGCGCTGGCTCTGATCTGGGCCGCGCGCCGGGATCAGACCGGGCCGCGCAGCAGTTCGCTGTTCCAGGGCGCGTTGCGGGTCAATTCGCTGCTGATCCTGGCGGTCGCGGCCCAGGGCCTGGGCGGGCAGGCGCTTGGCGACCTGGCAGTGGCCTTTGCGTTCCTGATCCCGGCGTTCAACATCTCGGCCATCGTGGCGCTGACGCTGCTGTCGGACGGGCCGCGCCCCGCGGGGGCCACGGCCCGCATCGGCGCCGAGATCGGCCGCAACCCAATGGTGCTGTCCTGCGCGGCGGGGCTGGCGCTGAACCTGTCGGGCGTCGCGCTGCCCGCGGTCGTGCTGTCGCCGCTGGACTGGCTGGGGCAGGGGGCGCTGGCCGTGGGCCTTCTGGCGGTGGGGGCGGGGATCGATCCCGCGCGCCTGTGGCAGCGCGACCCGGCGCTATGGCTGGGGGTGTGGTTGCGGCTGGCGCTGTGCCCGGTGATCTTTTTGGCCGCCGCGCTGGTCATCGGCCTGCCTGCAGGGCAGGTCGCGTCGGGCGTGCTGGCCACGGCCGCACCGGGGGCGCCCGTCGGCTATATCCTGGCGCGCCAGATGGGCGGAGACGCCGATTTCTATGCCGCGATCTTCACCTGGCAGACTGTCCTTGCGGCACTGACCTTGCCCTTGTGGCTTATTTTCGCAGGATTTCTTGGGGCCTGAGGGCCGCGTGCGATTTTTTTCGGGCAGGTCCGTTTTTTTGGCTTGCAGCCTCTCGCGGCTTTGCCTAAACACCGCCTCACGCCGCCAGGGAAGACTGGCAGCGGACAGAAAGTGGCCCGTTCGTCTATCGGTTAGGACGTCAGGTTTTCAACCTGAAAAGAGGGGTTCGACTCCCCTACGGGCTGCCACTTCTTTCCCCACATCGACGGACTGACCAACGCCTCGGCTTCCTGCCAGGGGCGTTTCGCATGGTGCAGGGCGTTTATCGTCGGCGCGCCGTTTTCTGCGACCAAGACCCATGTTTTCGTGCCAATCCGCGGCTTTGGCGGTTGACTCCGCCACCTGCGGGGCTAAAAGGCGGCTTCGATAAGAATTCCACGGGGTTTGCGGCGCGCGATTGCCCCGAAGCAGGAGCAACAACCATGGCGAAG
The DNA here is from genome assembly GCF_004010775.1 of Paracoccus sp. Arc7-R13. NCBI lineage: Bacteria > Pseudomonadati > Pseudomonadota > Alphaproteobacteria > Rhodobacterales > Paracoccaceae > Paracoccus > Paracoccus sp. Arc7-R13. Next base: position 1,793,960 of record NZ_CP034810.1, read on the forward strand.
CCGACCACCATCAAGATCCGGCTGAACTCGACCGCCGGCACCGGCCACTTCTATGTGACCAAGAAGAATGCCCGCACGATGACCGAAAAGATGTCCGTCCGGAAATACGACCCGGTCGTGCGTCAGCACGTCGAATACAAGGAAGGCAAGATCAAGTAAGATCTGTCTGTCCGACTGCGCAGGGGCCGCCATCCGCAAGGATTGGCGGCCTTTTGCCATGGACGCGCCCGCTTGCGCGACGCGGCGGGCTGCGGCAGATTGCGTCCATGCGACTGATCGTCAACGGAAACACCCATGACCTGGACGCCGACCCGCAGATGCCGCTGCTGTGGGCGCTGCGCGATCTGCTGGGCCTGACCGGCACGAAATACGGTTGCGGCATCGCGCAATGCGGGGCCTGCACGGTGCACATGGACGGCATGGCGGTGCGCGCCTGCCAGATCCGCCTGGCCGACGTGGTCGGAGTGGTCACCACGATCGAGGGGCTGGGCACGCCCGACGACCCGCATCCGGTCCAGGCCGCCTGGATCGAGCAGCAGGTCGCCCAATGCGGCTATTGCCAGTCCGGCCAGATCATGCAGGCCGCGTCCCTGCTGGCGCTGAATGCAGACCCGTCAGACGCGGACATCGACCACGCGATGTCGGGCAACCTGTGCCGCTGCGCGACCTATCCCCGCATCCGCGCGGCGATCCGGTCGGCGGCGATCCGCATCGGGTCTGCCTGATGCCGCGCGCGGGGCGGATCGCGCGGCGGGGTTTCCTGATCGGGTCGGTCGCCGTGGCCGGGGGCGTGGCCTTTGGCGCCTGGCGCTATGCGCGCCCGCTGCCGGATCCCTTTGCGGGGACGGATGCAGGCGCGCTGAACCCCTATGTCTTGATCGACGTGGATGGCGTCACGCTGGTCGCGCCGCGCGCCGACAAGGGGCAGGGCGCCCGCTGGCTGCAAGCCGCCCTGATCGCCGAGGAATTGGACATCGACCCCGCCACCGCCCGTATCGTGCCGGGCCCGGTCAGCGCCACGTACTATAACCGCGCGTTGATCTCGGATTTCATGCCCTTTGCGCCGACCGATACCGGTTGGCTGGCAGAAACCGCACGGGGCGCTGCCGACATTCCCGCGCGCCTGCTGGGCTGGCAGATGACCGGTGGGTCCAGCTCGACCACCGACGGCTTCGACAAGCTGCGCCAGGCGGGCGCCGTCGCGCGCGAGACGCTGAAGCAGGCCGCCGCCTTGCGCCACGGGCTGGACCGCGCCGATCTGGACACCGCGGAGGGCGCGGTGATCCTGCCCGACGGCACGCGCATCCCCTATCCCGACCTGGCCCGCGACGCCGCCGCGACGCCCCCCGTGACCCAGGTCGTGCTGCGCGACCGGTCGCAGTGGCGCTGGCTGGGCAAGCCGATGTCGCGCGCTGACGTGGTCGCGAAATCGACCGGCACGCAGGTCTATGGGATCGATCTGGTCCTGCCCGACATGCTGCACGCGACGGTGCGGATGGCGCCCTGGGGCGGGACGGTCGCACGGCTGGACCCCGTCGCGGCCGAAGGCCTGCCCGGCGTCCTGCGCGTGCTGCCGATCACGGGGGGCGTCGCGGTTCTGGCGCGCGACACCTGGTCCGCGATGCGGGCCGCGCAGGCGCTGGACGTCGAATTTGCGGCCCCCGATACGGCGGGCGATCAGCAGGCGATCTGGGCCGCGCTGCAGGCCGCCCATGACGCGGGCGACATCGACAGCCGCAAGCGGGACGATGGCGACGTGGATGCGGCCATCGGCCCCGGCGATTTCACCGCCGAATACCGCGTGCCCTTCCTGGCCCATGCGCCGTTGGAGCCGATGAACGCCACCGTGCTGGTGACGGACGATGCCTGCACCATCTGGGCCGGCACGCAGGTCCCCGATTTCGCGGTCGCCCGCGCCGCCGCCCTGACCGGTCTGCCCAAGACCGCGATCCGGCTGGAGAACCAGATGATCGGCGGCAGCTTCGGCCGCCGGCTGGAGATCGACTTCATCGCCCAGGCTGTCCAGATCGCGATGGCCGTCCCCGGTCGTCCGGTCAAGCTGACCTGGTCGCGCGAGGAGGATTTCGCCTATGACCAGCCCCGCCCCGCGCAGATCGCCCGCGTCCGGGGCCGCGTGACCGCCGATGGCGTGCAGGCGCTGGACCTGGCGGTGGCCAGCCCGTCGGTCATCGCCTCCTGGTTCGGGCGCGTGGCCAGCGCGCCGCCCGGACCTGACCTCAGCATCACCACCGGCGCATGGGACCAGCCCTTCGCGATCCCGCATTTCCGCGTGACGGGCCTGCGCGCGCCCGAATCGGTGCCGGTCAGCAGCTGGCGGTCGGTGGGCGCATCGTCGAACGGCTTCTTCCTGGGCACCGCCTTGGACGAGATGTTCGCGCAGGCCGGCATCGACCCGCTGGAGGGGCTGTTGCGCCTGTGCGACCACGCCCCCTCGCGCGCGGTGCTGGAGGGGGTCCGCGACCTGTCGGGCTGGACCGGCCGCGACGCGGGGCAGGGGCGCGGGCGGGGGGTGGCGTTCTGCCTGTCCTTCGGCGTGCCCTGCGCCCAGGTGGTCGAGGTTCAGGACACACCGCAGGGCATCCGCCTGACCCAGGCCTTTGCCGTGGCCGATGTGGGCATCGTGCTGGACCCGGTGAACGCCGATGCGCAGCTGTCGGGCGGCATGCTGTTCGGGCTGGGCCATGCGATGAACTGCGAACTGACCTATCGCGACCACCGCCCCGATCAGACCAATTTCCATGCCTACGAGGGGTTGCGCATGCACCAGGCCCCCGCCGTTCAGGTCCGCCTGCTGGAGAACGGCCCCCTGCGGGGCCTGGGCGAACCCGGCGTTCCGCCCGCCGCCGCGGCCTTGGGCAATGCGATCTTCGCCGCGACGGGCCTGCGCCTGCGCGACCTGCCCTTTGCCCGGGGGGTGCGGTTCGCATGATGCGTCTGCTGGCCCTGCTGCTGATGACCGGCCCGGCCTGGGCCGAGGGTGTCATGCCCTCGATCGTCGCTCCGCCTGCGGCGGGATCGGTCAGCACCGCCGACGGTCTGGCGGCATGGGACCGCGTGCGGCAGGTCGTGTCGCATCCGCGCTGCGCCAACTGCCATGTCGGGCCCGATCACCTGCCCATGTGGTCCGGCCCCGAATATCCCGAACCCCGCCCGCACGGCATGCATGTCAGCGGCGGCGACAGCCGCATGGGGGTCGAGACGCTGCCCTGCGCCACCTGCCACGTCACCGCTTCGACGCTGGAATCGGATCCGCATCAGGCACCGAACGCGATGATCCCCTGGCAGCTGCCCCCGGTCGAGATGGCATGGTTCGGCCTGGACGGTCCCGCCCTGTGCCGCCAGCTGCGCGACCCGCAGCGGAACGGCGGGCGCGACTGGGTCGAGCTGGCCGAACACCTGCGCGACGATGCCAGCCACGGCGGCTTTGTCGCTTGGGGTTTCGCGCCCGGCGGTGGCCGCGAACCCGCGCCCTTCGGCCTGCAGGCGCATATCGACGACGTGGTGAAATGGGGGGCAGCCGGACAACCCTGTCCGGAATGACCATCCTGGTCGCTTTTTCGGCATCCAAATCGGGCCGACTGCGTTAGGCTGCCAGCACCGATTGCCGAAAGCCTGCGCCATGTCGATTTCCGCCCCCATCACCGCCACCGCCGACTGTCCCGTCAAGGCGCTGCTGCGCCGTCCCGGCGGGTCGCTGGCCATGCTGACCGATGCCAAGGGCGGCTTTCCCCGCCACCCCGGCGCGATGATGGCACTGTGGCCCGATGGCGGTCGCGTGGGCCGTCTTGGCGCGGGCTGCATCGATGCGGACATCGCGGCGCATCTGGACGCGCCCGGCCCGGTGACGCGGCTGACCTATGGCGTGGGCGGCCCCGTCGATCTGCCGCTGCCCTGCGGCGGCACGGTGCAGATCGCGCTGATCCATAAGCCCGACCCCGACTGGCTGGGCGCCATCTGGGACGACCGCATCCGCCGGCGGACCGGCAGATGGTGCCTGAACCTGCGCACCGGTGCGCCCTGCCGCGCGGGCGATCCCGACCCCGACGACTTTTCCCTGGTCCTGCCGCCGCCTCCCGCGTTCCAGATCCACGGAGAGGGGGACGAGGCGCAGGCCCTGACCACCCTGGTCACGGCGATGGACATGCCCGTGATGGGACAGGACGCGACGCCGGATGCCCATACCGCCGTGGTGACGCTGTTTCACGACCACGACCGCGAACTGCCCGCGCTGGCCCGCGCACTGCGGTCAGAGGCGTTCTACATCGGCGCGCTGGGGTCGCGGCGGGCGCAGGCGGCACGGTTGGCCGCGCTGACCGAACAGGGGTTCGACCTGGTGACGCTGGACCGGATCACCGGGCCTATCGGCGTCGTCAGCCCGGCCCGCGATCCGCGCCTGATCGCGGCCTCGGCCCTGACCCAGATCCTGGCCGCCTACGAGGTGCTGACAGCGTGACCTGCACCGGCCTGCTGCTAGCGGCTGGCGCCTCGCGCCGTTTCGGTCCGTCGGACAAGCTGCTGGCGACGGTTGCGGGGATGCCGCTTGTGGCGCATGCCGCGCAGGCGATGCGGGCCATTCCCTTGGACGACCGCATCGCCGTCATCGCCAATCCCGCACTGGCACCGTTGCTAGATGGTTTCCGCATCGTCCTGATCGCGCAGGGCCAGCAGTACGACAGCCTGCGCGCGGGCCTGTCCGCGGCCGGCACTCCTGACCGCCTGCTGATCGCGCTGGGCGACATGCCCGACGTCACTGCGGCGCATCTGACGCAGATCGTCAGCCTGGCCGCGGATGGTCTGCCGTCCTGCAGCCATGACGGCATCGCGCCCCTGCCCCCCGCCTGCTTTCCGCGCGACTGGCTGCCCCGGCTGGCGCAGCTGACCGGGGATCAGGGCGCGGGTCGGCTGCTGCGCGATCTTGCGCCGTCCAGACAGGTTCCCGCGCCGGGCCTTTTGCGCGACATCGACCTGCCCGAACAGATCAGCCCGCCGCCATCGGGGCGGCCGCATGACGCCGCAGGGGGGTGCGGGGGGATGTGAAATCCCCCCGCCGTCGCGGGACGCAATTCAGCCCAACACCTCGGCGACCGCCTCGGTCGTGACGGCGACGATCCGGTCGGCCTCCTCGCGCGTCAGGCACAGGGGCGGGGCAAAGCCCAGGATGTCGCCCTGCGGCATCGCCCGCGCGATCACGCCGCGCTTCAGCATCGCCGCCACGACCTTGGCGCCCTTGCCCTCGGACGCGTCGAAAAAGCGCCGGGCATCGCGGTCCGCGACCAGTTCCACGGCGCAGAGCATCCCTTCGCCGCGCACCTCTCCGACATGGGGGTGATCGCCCAGGGCCGCCTGCATCCGGTCGTTCAGATAGGCGCCGACGGTGCCCGCATTCCCGACCAGCCCCAGGCTGTCGATCAGCTTCAGGTTCGCCACCCCGGCCGCCGCGCCGATGGGATGGGCGGAATAGGTCCAGCCATGCCCCATCACGCCGTTCTCGTCCGTGCCGCGCGCCAGCACGTCCCAGACGCGCTGGCCCACGATGCTGGCCGACAGGGGCGCATAGGCGCTGGTCAGGCCCTTGGCGCTGGTGATCAGGTCGGGGCGCATGCCGTAATGGTCCGACCCGAACATCGTTCCCAACCGGCCAAGGCCCGTCACCACCTCATCCGCGATCAGCAGGATGTCGTGGCGGTCCAGAACCTCCTGGATGGCGGGCCAGTAACCCGCGGGCGGCGGCACGATGCCCCCCGTGCCCAGCACCGGCTCTCCGATGAAGGCCGCAATGGTGTCGGAGCCGTGTTCCGCGATCAGCGCCTCCAGTTGCGCCACGCAATGGCCGACGAAGTCCGCCTCCGACATGGCCGCGTCGGGGCGGCGGAAATAGTACGGCGCCTCGGTATGGATCACCTGGTCCAGCGGCAGGTCGAACTTGGCGTGAAACAGCTGCAACCCTGTCAGCGATCCGGTCATCAGGCCCGACCCGTGATAACCCCGCCACCGGCTGATGATCTTCTTTTTTTTCGGACGGCCCAGGATGTTGTTGTAATACCAGACCAGCTTGATGTTCGTCTCGTTCGCATCCGACCCCGACAGGCCGAAATAGACCCGCGCCATGCCCTGGGGCGCGCGGTCCATGACCATCTGCGCCAGCGTGATCGCGGCCTCGGACCCGTGGCCAGCATAGGCGTGGTAATAGGCCAGCTGATGCGCCTGATCGGCGATGGCCTGCGCGATTTCGGGGCGGCCATAGCCCACGTTCACGCAATAGAGGCCCGCAAAGGCGTCCAGCAGGCGGTTGCCGTCGCGGTCGGTGATGTGACAGCCCTCGCCCCCGGTGACGATGCGCTGCGGCGCCTCGCCCCGCGCGAATTGGCCCAGATGGGTCGAGGGGTGGAAAAAGCTCTCGCGGTCCCAACGGGCCAGTTCATCATTCGTCAGCATCATCGCTCCTGTTCCTGCTGGGGGCAGGATAGGGCGGTGGGGCCCGAAGATTTCTCTGATCCGATGGGCTCTGCCCGAGGAAATCCCTGAACTTCAGCCCTCAAGCCGATGATGTTCCAGCATGGCGCCCAAGGCGGGCTGATCCTTGACCGGCTTGGTCACGATATAGCTGAAATAGCGCCGCACCCCTGCGCCGCTGTCCAGCAGCCCGTCCATGACCCCCTGGAACGCCGCCACGTCGGGGGCGATCACCGACATCAGGTAATCGAACCCCCCGCCGATCGCCCAGCAGCCGGTGACGGCGTCCATGCGCGCGATCACCGCCTCGAACCGCTGAAAGCTTTCGCTGCGGTGCTGGTCCAGCTCGACCGTGACGAAGACCTGCACATGCGGCCCCAGGGTGGAAAGGTCGATCTGGGCGCGGTATCCCCGGATCAGGCCCGCCTGTTCCAGCCGCCGCATCCGGTCCCAGCAGGGGGTGGGCGACAGGTTCACGCGGGCGGCCAGGTCGGTCTTGGTGATGCGCCCCTCGCGCGACAGCACCGCCAGGATGGCGATGTCGCGGTCGTCCAGTCGCAGGCTGCGGGGCGGGATCATGGCGCGCATGTTCCCGCGCGCGGCCCGCTTGTCAATCCGCGCGCGGCGGGCGATCCTGCACCCCATGTCCCACTGGCCCCTGAGACGCACCGACATCACCCGCCCCGCCTATCGCAGCCTGGCCCAGGGCATCGCCGCGGCGATCGACGCGGGCAGCCTGCCGCCCGGCACGCGCCTGCCGCCGCATCGCGACCTGGCTTGGCAGCTGGGCGTCAGCGTCCAGACCGTCAGCCGCGCGTACGAGGAGCTCATCCGCGCCGACCTGATCTCGGGAGAGGTCGGGCGCGGCAGCTTCGTGCGATCCGGCCCGCGCGAGACGATCGAGGTGCCGTGGTTCCGCGCGCCCACCGACCGCCCGCCGATCGACCTGTCGATGATGACCCCCGTGGCGCTGCCCCAGATCCGCACGGCCTGGAGCGAGACGTTGCTGCGCCTGTCGGACCGTCTGCCCGACCCGGCGATGCTGTCCTTCCGCCCGCGCCAGACGATGTCGCTGTATGGCGGCATGGCCGCGGCGTGGCTGGCGCGCTGCGGGATGGTGGTCCCGGCGCAGCGGATTCTGATCACCAACGGGACCACGCCTGCGATGTTCGTCGCGCTGCAATGCGTGGCGTTGCCGGGTGACATCATCGCGACCGAATCCGCCACCTGCCACACGCTGCGGCCCGCGGCCCAGCATCTGCACCTGCGCCTGCAGGGCATCCCCGATGACGAACACGGCATGGACCCCGACGCGCTGATCCGGGCCGCGCGGGCGGCGGGCGGGCGGATGAAGGCGGTGTTCCTGCTGCCCTCGGGCGGGGGGCCGCGGGCGCGGGTGATGGACCGAGACCGGCGCGAGACCCTGGCCCGCGCCGCGACCCAAGCCGGGCTGATGATCCTGGAAAGCGACCCCACGGGGCCGATGCCGCCGCGCCGCCCGCCCGCCCTGTCGGGATTCGCGCCGGAGCGCAGCTTCTATTTCACGGGCCTGTCGAAATGCCTGTCGCCGGGGCTGCGCCTGGGTTTTCTGGCGATGCCCGAGAAAATGGCAGAGGCCGCGCTGAACCGGCACCTGTCGATGGCCTGGATGGCCACGCCCCTGATGGCCGAGATCGCGCATGACTGGATCACCGGCGGCACGGCCGACGCGCTGCTGGCGGCGCAGCGCAGCGAACTGGCCGCAAGGAACCGGCTGGCGGTGCGCGTCCTGGGCCAGCGTGCGCAGGGGTTCCTGCACGGTTTGCACCGCTGGATGCCGCTGGACCCCGGCACCGACGAAGGCGCGGCCCTGGCCACCGCGCTGTCCCACCAGGTCGCGCTGGCGCCCGGCGCGGGCTTTGCGATCCTGCCCCAGGGGCCGGCGCTGCGCGTGTCGCTGGGCGGGGCCACGACGCGCGATCTTGAACAGGCGCTGCGCATCGTCTCGGCAGTTCTTCCGGGCTGAGGGCAGGACAATCGGGCGACCTGTTTGACTTTCGCGGTCATAATTGTCATGATTTAATACATCAATTGACTTGGATTCCGCTTGTCCCGAACCATCGGGTCCAATCGGAACGGTCCGAAAGGTCCGAATCCTGCCGCAGAAGGGCCCGTGCGATCCGCGCGCAGGGCCCGCCCCAACAGGAGGTATCATGACCATCACCACCCGCCCCGCATTCCGCCTTGCCACCGCCAGCCTGACCGCCCTGATCCTGGGATCCGGGGCCGCCATTGCCGACACCTGGCGCTATGCCTTCGAGGAGGCGCTGGACGAGGTCCAGGGCGTCTATGCCCAGAAGTTCAAGGAGGAGGTCGAGGCCAATTCCGACCACGAGGTCCAGCTGTTCCCCTTTGGCACGCTGGGCGAATCCGACAACATCATGGAACAGACCCAGTCGGGCATCCTGCAGTTCGTGAACCAGTCGCCCGGCTTCACCGGATCGCTGATCCCCGAGGCGCAGGTGTTCTTCGTGCCCTATCTGCTGCCCGAGGATGACGACCAGCTGTTCGCCTTCTTCCGCAATTCCGAGGCGATCAATACGATCTTCCCCGAGCTGTACGCCCAGCAGGGGCTGGAGCTGCTGAGCATGTACCCCGAGGGCGAGGTGATGGTCACCTCGAACCGGCCCATCGCGGCGCCTGCCGATTTCGACGACGTCAAGGTGCGGGTGATGACCAACCCGCTGCTGGTCAGCAGCTATCAGGCCTTTGGCGCCACGCCGACGCCGCTGCCCTGGGGTGAGGTTTATGGCGGCCTGCAGACCGGCATCGTCGATGCGCAGGAGAACCCGGCCTTCTTCATCGAATCCACCCGCATGTACGAGGTCCAGGACCACATCACCCGGCTGGGCCACAACAACTTCACCACCGCGCTGATGGCCAACCAGGAGTTCTTTGATGGCCTGTCCGCCGAGGACCAGCAGGTGGTCCGCGACGCGGCCCAGACGGCATTCGACCACATCATCGAATATCAGCAGGGCCTGACCGAGGCGTCGCTGGAGAAGATCACTGCCGACCGCCCCGAGGTCACCGTGACCACCCTGACCGAGGAGCAGCGCGCGCCCTTCCGCGACACCGCCGCCCAGGTCGAGGAGACCTTCCTGGAGATCGGCGGTCCCCGCGCCCAGGAGGTCCTGGACCAGATGAAGGCGGACCTGTCCGCCGCGGCCCAGGGCTGATCCCGGTGCCCCGTCCCGCCCTGCGGGGCGGGGCGCCCGAGCGAACGATGATGGACAGGTGGCCATGACGCCAGAGACCAAAGGTGACCGGCCCCCAGGCCCGGCCGACGACCCGGACATCCTTGCCGCGGCCGAGGCGACGCAGGCGCAGGACGACATCGACGATGCGCTGTACGAATCCGGTCTGCCCGGCATCCTGGGCGTGGCCGACCGCGCCATCGCCCGGCTGGAGGCCGTGGCCCTGGCGATCGGCGTGCTGGCGATGGCGTTCAACACCGTCGCCAATGTCGTCGGCCGTTTCGTCTTTGGCCGCTCGCTCTATTTCGCCGAGGAGGTCAACCAGGCGCTGATCGTCCTGGTGACCTTCACGGGCATGTCCTATGCCGCGCGGCACGGGCGCCACATCCGCATGTCGGCCATCACCGACGCGCTGCCGCCCAAGGCGCGCAAGGCGATGCTGGTGGCGATATCGGCGCTGACGGCGGTGCTGCTGCTGGTGCTGGCGTGGTTCGCGCTGTCCTATGTCATGAGCCAGGCGGGCCGGGGCAGGGTTCTGCCCGCGCTGCGCATCCCGCAATGGTGGATCATCGTCTGGGTTCCCGCCGGCTTCTTCCTGACCGGCCTGCAATACGCGCTGACCGCGCTGAAGAACCTCAGGGACCCCGACATCTGGCTGTCGACCGCCGTGCGCGACGGGTACGACCTGCCGCAGAAGGACGCCGACGCATGACCACCGCCATCCTTGGCACGATGATCGTGCTGCTGCTGCTGGGCTTTCCGATGATGGTCCCGCTGATCGTCGCGTCGGTCGTGGGCTTCGTCGCGATCTTCGGCGGCATCGGCCACTTGGAGACGCTGGTTCAGCAGGTCATCGCGGGCATTCAGCCCGCCAGCCTGATCGCCGTCCCGATGTTCATCTTCGCGGCCGAGATCATGACCCGCGGCCAGTCCGCGGGCCGCCTGATCGACGTGGTCATGGCGTTCCTGGGTCACATCAAGGGCGGGCTGGCCATCTCGACCGCGGGGGCCTGCACGATGTTCGGCGCGGTGTCGGGGTCGACGCAGGCCACGGTCGTGGCGGTTGGCGGCCCGATGCGGCCGCGCCTGCTCAAGGCGGGCTACAGCGACCGCTTCACGCTGGCGCTGATCATCAACGCCTCCGACATCGCCTTTCTGATCCCGCCATCGATCGGCATGATCATCTATGGCGTGGTGTCGGGGACATCGATCGCAGAGCTGTTCCTGGCGGGGATCGGGCCGGGGCTGCTGATCCTGGTGATGTTCTCGATCTATTCGTATATCTATGCGGTGCGCCACAATGTGCCGACCGAACCGCGGATGCCCTGGCCCGACCGGCTGCGCGCCGTGCGCCGGGCCATCTGGCCGATGGGCTTTCCGGTGCTGATCATCGGCGGCATCTATGGCGGGGTCTTCTCTCCGACCGAGGCCGCGGCCGCCTGCGTCCTCTATGCCCTGGTGCTGGAGATGCTGGTCTTTCGACAGGTGTCGCCCCGCCAGCTGTTTGCGACCGCCAAATCGACCGGGCTGATCACCGCGGTGGTGTTCATCCTGGTCGGCGCCGGCGCGGCCTTCAGCTATGTCATCAGCTTCGCCCAGATCCCGCAGGAGATCCTGGCCGTCATCGGCATCGACGGCATGGGCCCCTATGGCGTGCTGTTCACCATCTCCATCGCGTTCTTCATCGGCTGCATGTTCGTGGACCCGATCGTGGTGATCCTGGTGCTGGTGCCGATCTTTGCGCCGGTGGTGCAGGCGACGGGGCTGGACCCGGTGCTGGTCGGCACGATCATCACCCTGCAGGTCGCCATCGGCAGCGCCACGCCGCCCTTCGGCTGCGACATCTTCACGGCCATCGCGGTGTTCCGCCGGCCCTATTGGGAGGTCATCCGCGGCACGCCGCCCTTCGTGATCATGCTGCTGACGGTATCGGTCCTGCTGATCTTTTTCCCGCAGATCGCGTTGTTCCTGCGCGACCTGTCCATCGACGGGTAAGGGGAGCCGCATGCAGGACAATCTGAACCGGTTCGGGCTGGTGGCCCTGGCCACCGACCTGACGATCGAGGGTGACGCGGCCAGCCTGATGCCGCCCGGAACCCGGCTGCACGTCACGCGCATCGCCTTTGACAACCCCACGACCGAGGACAACCTGCGCGCCACCGGCCCGCGCCTGTGTGACGCGGTGGACCTGCTGGTGCCGGGCGTGACGCTGTCGGGCATCGGCTTCGGCTGCACCTCCGCTGCGGCGGTGCTGGGCGACACGATGGATGCGCTGGCCGGGGGTCGCGCGCCGGTGACCACGCCCGCGGGCGCGGCGCTGCGGGCGTTCGCGGCGCTGGGCGTGGCGCGGGTCGCGCTGATGACGCCCTATCTGGCGGCGACGACCGACCTGGTCGGCGATCATTTCGCGTCCAATGGCATCGACGTCGTCCGCCGGTCGTCGATGGGCCATGCCGACGACCGCGACATGGCCATGCTGAACCCGACCGAGATCACCGAGATGGCGCTGGCCAGCGACCATCCCGACGCGCAGGCGCTATTCATGTCCTGCACCGCGCTGCCCGCGCTGGATCTGATCGACACGCTGGAGGGGCTACTGGGCAAACCGGTCGTCACCTCGAACCAGGCGCTGTTCTGGGCGATGCTGGACCGCGCGCGCATCCCGGGTCGCGGGCCGGGCGCGCTGTTCCGTACCCGCAGCTGGTAATTCACCCCCCGACGCAAGGTCCGTCCCATGCCTGAACTGCAACGCACGCCCGAACGTTTCGCGACCGAGGAATACGAGGCCCGGCTGGCCGGTACCCGCGCCCGCATGGCGCGCCAGGGCCTGGACGCGCTGATCGTCAGCGACCCGTCCAACATGGCCTGGCTGACCGGCTATGACGGCTGGTCGTTCTATGTGCATCAATGCGTGATCGTCGGGCCGTCGGGCCCGCCCGTCTGGTTCGGGCGCGGGCAGGACGCGCAGGGCGCGCTGCGCACCGTCTGGATGCCCGAGGACGCGATCATCGGCTATCCCGACCATTACGTCCAATCGACCGAGCGTCACCCGATGGAATACCTGGCCGCCCGTCTGACCGATCTGGGCTGGAACCGCGGCACCATCGGGGTCGAGATGGACAACTACTGGTATTCGGCCAAGGCCCATGCCTGCCTGGCGGCGGGCCTGCCCGATGCGCGGTTGACGGATGCCGCGTCGCTGGTCAACTGGCAGCGCGCCGTCAAGACCGAGAAGGAACTGGAATACATGCGCAAGGCCGCGCGCATCGTCGAGCGCATGCACCGCCGCATCGCCGACAAGGTCGAGGTCGGCATGCGCAAATGCGACCTGGTGGCCGAGATCTATGACGCGGGCCTGCGCTATGACGAATGGTCCGGCCATGGCGGCGACTATCCGGCCATCGTGCCGCTGCTGCCGTCGGGTCCCGATGCGGGCGCGCCGCACCTGACCTGGGACGACCAGCCGATGAAGCCCGAGGAGGGCACGTTCTTTGAAATCGCCGGCTGCTATCAGCGCTATCACGTGCCGCTGTCGCGCACGATCTTTCTGGGCACGCCCCCCGACGCCATGCTGGAGGCCGAGAAGGCCGTCCTGGAGGGCATGGACGAGGGGCTGGAGGCCGCCCGCGCCGGCAACACCTGCGAGGATGTCGCCAACGCCTTCTTCCGGGTGCTGGACCGCCACGGCATCGTCAAGGACAACCGCACCGGATACCCGATCGGCCTGTCCTATCCGCCCGACTGGGGCGAACGCACCATGTCGCTGCGCCGGGGCGACAAGACCGTGCTGAAGCCGGGCATGACGTTTCATTTCATGACCGGGCTGTGGATGGACGACTGGGGGTACGAGACGACGGAATCGATCATCATCACCGATGGTGCGCCCGACCTGTTCTGCACCCTGCCGCGCCGGATGCTGGTGAAGGGATGACCGCGATCACGCCCACCATCCCGCTGGACGCGCCGGGCAAGCATCACGGCTTTCTGCGCCTGCCCTACAGCCGCAACGACAGCGCCTGGGGCAGCGTGATGATCCCGCTGACGGTGATCCGCGGCGGCGACGGGCCCACCGCCCTGCTGACCGGGGGCAATCACGGCGACGAATACGAAGGCCCCCTGGCGCTGCAGCAGCTGGCATGGGAGCTGGAGCCCGCGCAGGTGATGGGCCGCGTGATCATCCTGCCCGCGATGAACGCGCCCGCGGTCGCGGCGGGCACACGGGTCAGCCCCATCGACGGGGTGAACATGAACCGCGCCTTTCCGGGGCGCCCCGACGGTTCGGTCACGCAGAAGATCGCGGATTACCTGGCGACGGTCCTGGTGCCCGCCGCCGACCTGGTGCTGGATTACCATTCGGGGGGCAAGACGCTGGACTTTCTGCCCTATGCCGCGGCGCATTACCTGGACGACGCGGATCAGCAGGCGGCCTGCGTGGCCGCCATGCGGGCCTTTGGCGCGCCCTGGTCGATGATGATGCGGGAAATCGACGCGGTTGGCATGTTCGACACGACCGTGGAACAGCAGGGCAAGGTCTTCGTCACCACGGAACTGGGCGGCGGCGGCACGGCCACTGCGGCGACCGTGTCCATCGCGCTGCGCGGGGCGCGCAACGTGCTGCGCCATGCGGGCATCCTGTCCGGCCCGGTCGAGGGGGTGGACGACAGTCGCATGCTGGACATGCCCGACGATGCCTGCTTCCACTTCGCGCCCCAGGGCGGGCTGCTGCACCCCCTGGTCGATCTGGGTCAGGACGTGGCCGAGGGGCAGCCGCTGGCCTGCATCTGGCCCGTGGACCGCACCGGCATCGCGCCCGTGACGGTCTGCGCGAACCGCCCCGGCCTGCTGGCTGCGCGGCACTTTCCGGGGCTGGTGCAGACCGGCGACTGCCTGGCGGTGGTGGCCGTTCCCGCACCCTAGCGCGCGATTGCGTCGATCAGGTCGGCCAGCCCCTGCGGGTCGGACTGGAAGGGCGAATGCCCCCAGGGCTGGTGGTGCAGGTGATCGACCGGCGCGCGGTCCAGCATCGCGCGCTGCGCGGCAGGCAGGATGGCGCGGTCCCGGTCGCACAGGACATAGTGGCGGGTGGTCTGCTTGCGCGGTCCGGGCAGCGGGTCGCGCAGCGGGCCGACCGGCTGGGGCCGCAGGCGGGACAGATCGGCGTCGGCGCAATCGTCATACAGCATCGCCCGCGCGGCGTGTGGCGACAGAACCAGCCGCCCCAGGTCGTCGCGCGGCCAGTTCCTGGGCGGTGCGGGGATCAGCCGGTCCAGCGACGCCACGCTGTCGCCCGGCAGCTGTAGATAGGAACACAGGTGGATTAGCACCCGCGGTGCCGGGTCCATCGCCTCGGCCAGCATGCCGCCCAGGGAATGACCCACGACCACGGGCGCCCAGGGCAGGGCCGCGGCGCAGGTGGCCAGGGTGTCGCCCGCGACATCGGGACAGGCCACGCGCCAGCCTTGCGCCCGCAGCAGGGCTGCGGTCCGGTCCCAGCACCAGCCGCCGTGCCATGCCCCGTGGATCAGCAGGATATCGGTCATGCGCCGACCCTCACCCGCGACGGCCCGCGCGGCAAGTCCTTGACCGCGCCTGCCCGGACGCGCCTGATGGCGGCCAAAGGGGGACCACGCATGATCGACAAGCTGGAGATGTTCCTGGCCGTGGCCAAGGAGGGCCATTTTGGCCGTGCCGCCGCGACCATCGGCGTGACCCAGCCCACCCTATCCGCCGGGATCAAGCAGCTGGAGGAGAGCCTGGGCGTCCTGCTGATCTTTCGCGGATCGCGCTATGGCGGGCTGACGCCCGAGGGGCAGCAGGCCCTGGTCTGGGCACGGCGCATCGTGGGCGATACCCGTCAGCTGCGCGACGAAATGCGGGCCGTCCGCCACGGCCTGTCGGGTCGGCTGCGCATCGCGGTCATTCCCACCGCGCTGACCTGGGCCGCACGGATCAGCGCCCGGTTCGGGGCGGCGCATCCGAACGTGGGCTTCACCATCCTGTCGCGCACCTCGGCCGAGATCCTGCAGATGATCGACGACCTCGAGGTGGATGCCGGCATCTCGTATCTGGACAACGAACCGCTGGGCCGGGTCAGCAGCGTGGCGCTGTACGACGAACGCTATCTGCTGGTCGCGCATCAGGATCACCCGCTGGCGGCGCAGGCGCAGGTCGCGTGGTCTGATCTGGACGGGCAGCGGCTGTGCCTTCTGTCCCAGGACATGCAGAACCGCCGCATCATCAACCGCACCCTGACCGCCGCAGGCGTGGTGCCGCAGGCCACGGTGGAATCGAATTCGACCGTGGTGCTGGTGTCGCATGTGATGGCCGGTGGCTGGCTGACCATCCTGCCCGAGGATATCGCCGGTTTCCTGGCGCAGGGCAAACCCTTGCGCCTCATCGCGCTGGAGGGGTCGGCACCGGGCCACGCCGTGGGCCTGATCGCCCCTTGGAGAGAGCCGCATACCCCGGTTCTGGAGGCGCTGCTGAGCGAGGCGCGGCGTATGGTTTGATAGAAACACTCTATCGTTCAACGGAACTGCGATATTGATTTCAGATGGTCCCCGCTGTCTTCTGGGGAACGGATATCTGAAAGGCCAGCCATGCTGAACGACGCGCCAGCCCCGACCGCAGACGAGATCCGCGATGTCGTCACCCCCCTGACCGCGCTGGAGGGGCCGCTGCTGCCGATGCTGCATGCCATCCAGGCGGAATGGGGGCACGTGCCGCAGGCCGCCGTGCCGGTGCTGGCCGACGTGCTGAACCTGGGCCGGGCCGAGGTTCATGGCGTCATCAGCTTCTATCACGATTTCCGCGACCATCCCGCCGGGCGTCACATCCTGAAGATCTGCCGCGCCGAGGCCTGCCAGTCGATGGGCGGCGCCGCGATGGCCGCGGGCGTTCTGGACCGGCTGGGCGTGGACTGGCACGGGACCACCGCCGACGGGGCTGTGACGGTCGAGCCGGTCTATTGCCTGGGCCTGTGCGCCTGCGGTCCGGCCGCGATGCTGGACGGGCAGCTGATGGGGCGGGTCGACGGCGACCGGCTGGTCACCGCTCTGGAGGCCGCACGATGAGGATCTTTGTTCCCCTGGACAGTGCCGCCAAGGCGCTGTGTGCCGATGCCGTGGCCGACGCCCTGACGCAGCAGATCGCCGCGCGGGGTCTGGATGCCCAGGTCGTGCGCAATGGGTCGCGCGGCATGGTCTGGCTGGAGCCCCTGGTCGAGATCGAGGCCGACGGCCGGCGCCTGGCCTATGGCCCAGTGACGCCCGCCGATGTGGGCGCGATGCTGGATGGCACGTTGCCCTGCCTTGGCCGGGTCGAGGACATTCCCTTCTTCGCCCGCCAGACGCGGCTGACTTTTGCGCGCTGCGGGCTGATCGACCCGCTGGACCTGGACGAATACGAACGCCATGGCGGTCTGGCGGGGCTGCGCCGCGCGATCGGCATGGACGGTGCGGCCATCGTGGCCGAGGTCACGGCCAGCGGGCTGCGCGGGCGCGGCGGCGCAGGCTTTCCGACCGGCATCAAGTGGAAGACCGTGGCCGATGCGGTCGCCGATCAGAAATACATCGTCTGCAATGCCGACGAGGGCGACAGCGGCACCTTCGCCGACCGGATGATCATGGAGGGCGATCCCTTCACCCTAATCGAGGGGATGGCGATCGCCGCCCTGGGGGTCGGGGCGACGCGCGGCTATGTCTACATGCGGTCGGAATACCCCGTGGCGATCGACGTGCTGGAACGCGCGGTCGTCATCGCCCGCCAGCGCGGCATGCTGGGTGCGGATGTGCTAGGCTCCGGGCGGGCCTTCGACATGCAGGTGCGGGTCGGCGCCGGCGCCTATGTCTGCGGAGAGGAGACCAGCCTGCTGAACAGCCTGGAGGGCAAGCGCGGCACGGTGCGCGCCAAGCCCCCGCTGCCCGCGCTGGAGGGGTTCCTGGGCAAGCCGACGGTCGTCAACAACGTCATCAGCCTGGCCACCGTCCCGGTGATCTTCGAACGGGGCGCGCAGGCCTATGCCGATTTCGGGCTGGGGCGGTCGCGGGGCACCGTGACCCTGCAGATCGCCGGCAACGTCGCGCGCGGCGGCCTGTTCGAGACCGCCTTCGGGATGCCGCTGGGTGAGGTCGTCAACGACATCGGCGGCGGCACCGCGACCGGGCGTCCGGTCAAGGCCGTGCAGGTCGGCGGGCCGCTGGGCGCCTATATGCCCGTCAGCAAGTTCGACACGCCCATGGGATACGAGGATTTCGATGCCGCGGGCGGGCTGATCGGCCATGCCGGTCTGGTCGTGTTCGACGACAGCGCCGACATGCTGCAGATGGCGCGTTTCGCGATGGAGTTCTGCGCCGTCGAATCCTGCGGCAAGTGCACGCCCTGCCGGATCGGTGCGGTGCGCGGGGTCGAGACGATCGACCGCATCGCCGCGGGCGATCCGGGTGCCGCCGCCCTGCTGACCGATCTGTGCGAGACGATGAAGGATGGGTCGCTGTGCGCCCTGGGCGGCTTCACGCCCTATCCGGTCATGTCCGCGCTGACGCAATTTCCCGACGATTTCGCCACCCATAAGGAGGCCGCGGAATGAAAGACTTCATCATCCCGGAATTCGCGCCCGGCGACGACCGCGACATGGGCACGCCTGCGCGCAGCGGCGCCCCGGTCGCCCTGACCATCGACGGCATTGCGGTGATCGTGCCCGAGGGAACGTCGGTGATGCGCGCCGCCATGATGGTCGACGTGCAGATCCCCAAGTTGTGCGCCAGCGACAACATGGAGGCCTTCGGGTCGTGTCGCCTGTGCGTGGTCGAGATCGAGGGGCGGCGCGGCACGCCCGCATCCTGCACGACCCCCGTGGCCGAGGGGATGGTGGTTCACACGCAGTCCGCCAAGATCCGCAAGCTGCGCAAGGGCGTGATGGAGCTGTATATCAGCGACCACCCGCTGGACTGCCTGACCTGTTCGGCCAATGGCGATTGCGAGTTGCAGGACACGGCCGGGCAGGTGGGCCTGCGCGACGTCCGCTATGCGCCGGGCGACAACCATTTCGATCCGTCGGGAACGGGCGCGCGGTCGCAGGCCGAGGCCCGGCTGCGCGGGGGGCATGACAACCCGCAGTTCATTCCCAAGGACAACTCCAACCCCTATTTCACCTATGATCCCAGCAAGTGCATCGTCTGTTCGCGCTGCGTGCGGGCGTGCGACGAGGTGCAGGGGACGTTCGCCCTGACCATCGAGGGCCGGGGCTTTGACAGCCGCGTCAGCGCCGGGACCAGCGCCGACGATTTCTTCTCCAGCGATTGCGTCAGCTGCGGTGCCTGCGTACAGGCCTGCCCGACCGCGACCCTGCAGGAAAAGTCGGTGGCCGAACTGGGCACGCCCACGCGGTCGGTCATCACCACCTGCGCCTATTGCGGCGTCGGCTGCAGCTTCAAGGCCGAGATGAACGGCGACCAGCTGGTGCGCATGGTGCCCTACAAGCACGGCAAGGCGAACCGCGGGCACAGCTGCGTCAAGGGGCGGTTCGCCTATGGCTATGCCGCTCACCAGGACCGCATCCTGAAACCGATGATCCGCGAGCGGATCGAGGACCCGTGGCGCGAGGTCGCCTGGGACGAGGCGCTGGCCTTTGCCGCCGATCGGATGCGCGGGATCCAGGAACGGCATGGGCGGCGGTCGGTGGGGGTCATCACCTCCAGCCGCTGCACGAACGAGGAGACCTATCTGGTCCAGAAGCTGACCCGTGCGGTGTTCCTGAACAACAACACCGACACCTGCGCGCGGGTGTGCCATTCGCCCACGGGATACGGGTTGGGCAAGACCTTCGGCACCTCGGCCGGGACGCAGGATTTCGACAGCGTGGAACAGACCGACGTGGTGCTGATCATCGGGGCCAACCCGACGGACGGCCACCCGGTCTTTGCCAGCCGTCTGAAGAAGCGCCTGCGCCAGGGGGCCAAGCTGATCGTCGTCGATCCGCGCCGCACCGACATCGTGCGGTCCGCGCATGTCGAGGCATCCCATCACCTGCCACTGCGCCCCGGCACCAACGTCGCCGTCATCAGCGCCATGGCGCATGTGATCGTGACCGAGGGGCTGATGGACGAGGCCTATATCCGCGACCGCTGTGATTGGGACGAGTTCCAGCATTACGCCGAGTTCATCGCCGATCCCCGCCACGCCCCCGAGGCGACCGAGACCCTGACCGGCGTGCCCGCCGCAGAGTTGCGCGCCGCCGCACGGCTGTTCGCGACGGGCGGGAACGGCGCGATCTATTATGGGCTGGGCGTGACCGAGCACAGCCAGGGGTCGACGACCGTGATGGCGATCGCGAACCTTGCGATGCTGACCGGCAATATCGGGCGGCCCGGCGTGGGCGTGAACCCGCTGCGCGGTCAGAACAACGTGCAGGGCGCCTGCGACATGGGGTCGTTCCCGCACGAGCTGCCGGGATACCGCCACGTCAAGATGCCTGACGTGCGCGCGATCTTCGAGAACGCCTGGGGGGTCCAGATCGACCCCGAGCCGGGCCTGCGCATTCCCAACATGCTGGATGCCGCGGTCGAGGGGACGTTCAAGGGTCTTTACTGCCAGGGGGAGGACATCCTGCAATCCGATCCCGACACGCATCACGTGGCGGCGGGCCTTGCCGCGATGGAATGCGTGATCGTCCACGACCTGTTCCTGAACGAGACGGCGAATTACGCGCATGTCTTTTTGCCCGGGTCGTCCTTCCTGGAGAAGGACGGGACCTTCACCAATGCCGAACGCCGTATCAACCGCGTGCGCAAGGTCATGGCGCCCCGCAATGGTTATGAGGACTGGGAGATCACCCAGATGCTGGCCAACGCGATGGGGGCGGGGTGGCATTACACCCACCCGTCCCAGATCATGGACGAGATCGCCGCGACCACGCCCAGCTTTGCGGGCGTCAGCTATGATCGGCTGGAGGAGCTGGGCTCGGTGCAGTGGCCCTGCAACGAGGCCGCGCCCACGGGCACGCCGCTGATGCATGTCGACGGGTTCCAGTCGGGGCGCGGGCATTTCGTGATCACCGAATACATCCCGACCGACGAACGCACCGGACCGCGGTTCCCGCTGCTGCTGACCACCGGGCGCATCCTGTCGCAATACAATGTGGGCGCTCAGACCCGGCGGACCGAGAACACCGCCTGGCACGGCCAGGACGTGCTGGAGATCCATCCGCATGACGCCGAGACCCGCGGCATCCGCGACGGCGACTGGGTCCGGCTGGCCAGCCGGGCGGGGGAAACCACGCTGATGGTGACGCTGACCGAACGGGTGTCGCCGGGGGTGGTCTATACGACCTTCCACCATCCGGCGACGCAGGCTAACGTGGTGACGACCGATTTTTCGGACTGGGCGACGAATTGCCCGGAATACAAGGTCACCGCGGTGCAGGTCAGCCCCTCGAACGGTCCGTCGGACTGGCAGGAACGCTATACTGCACAGGCCGAAAGGTCGCGGCGGATCCTGTCAGCCGCGGAGTGACGATGAACCTGCCCGACCCCACGACCCAAGCCCCCGCCACCCATGTCCGCGCGGCCAGCCGCGCGGATGTCACCCGGACCCTGCCGGAGGAGACGGCCGTGGCGATGGTCTATGGCGGGTCCACCCAGGCCGTCATGATGGCCACGCCCGCGGATCTGGAGGATTTCGCCGTGGGCTTTTCCCTGACCGAGGGGATCGTGACCGACCCGGCCCAGATCGAGCGGCTGGAGGTTCTGGCCCATCCCCGCGGCGTCGAGGCGCAGATGTGGATCGCGGATGACCGCACCGACGCGCTGGCGGCGCGGCGCCGCTTCATGGCGGGGCCGGTGGGCTGCGGGCTGTGCGGGATCGACAGCCTTGAGGAGGCGGTGCGCGCGTTGCCCGACCTGTCGGGCGCTGGGCCGGTGCTGGATGCGAGCCAGATCGCGCGGGCGACTGACGATCTGCGCGGCTGGCAGCCATTGCATGACCGGACCCGCGCGGTCCATGCGGCGGGCTTCATGATTCCCGGACGGGGGATCGTGCTGGCGCGCGAGGATGTGGGCCGCCACAACGCCTTGGACAAGCTGATCGGCGCGATGGCGCGGCAGGGCATGGATGCAGGGCAGGGCGCCTTTGTGCTGACCAGCCGCGTGTCCGTCGAGATGGTGCAGAAATGCGCCCTGGCCGGGGGCGCGGTGCTGATCGCCGTGTCCGCCCCCACCGCCCATGCGCTGCGCCTGGCGCAGGGCGCGGGCATCACCCTGGCGGCCTTTGCCCGCGGCGAGGGCTTTGATCTGTTTTCCCACCCCGAACGGCTGCGCGCCGAGGTGTCCGATGTCGCCTGACAAGATGGTCCTGATGGTCAACCAGATCGCCGGTTTCTTTGACACCCAGCCCGGCGGCGCAGCACCTGAAAAGATCGCCGCCCATCTGCGCGATTTCTGGGAGCCGCGGATGCGCGAACAGCTGGTCGCCTTTGTCGGCGGCGGCGGGCAGGGGCTGAAACCGTCGGCCGAGGCGGCGGCCCGGCTGCTGTAGATGCAACCCTGCGGCGGGGTCGGGTGTTCGGTGCCCAGCAGATGACAATCACGGCCGGGGACAGTCCAGCGATGCAGCACAAGACCGATGGGTTCGACCTGGCCAGTGCCAAGGTTTGTGTTGTGATGAACCGCGGATCGGGCAAGAAGAAGCATGTCGAGCTGCGTGAGATGCTGAACGAACGGCTCGCTCCGGCCTGCGGCAGCTTCGAGCTGCGCGAGAGCCGGAAGGGGAGCGACCTGCCCGCGCTGGCGCGCAAGGTCGCGACCGAGGGGTTCGACCTGGTGATCGCCGCGGGTGGCGACGGCACGCAATCGGCGGTGGCCGGGGCGCTGGTTGATCGCGACGTCGTGATGGGCGTCCTGCCGGGCGGGACGTTCAACTATTTTGCCCGCGACCTGGGCGTCGGAGAGACCGTCGAGGAGGCGCTGGACACGATTTTGGACGCGCGGGTCGAGGCGGTCGATGTCGGAGACGTCAACGGGCTGATCTTTCTAAACAATGTCAGTCTGGGCGCCTATCCGCAGATCCTGAAGACGCGCGAGGGGATCTACAAGCGGTGGGGGCGGTCGCGGATGGCGGCCTATTGGTCGGTGCTGGTGGCGCTGCGGCGTCTGCGCCGCCCGATGCAGCTGGTCGCCCGCGTCGACGGGCAGGAGAGCCGCTATACCAGTGCCTTGGTCTTTGTCGCGCGCAGCGCCTATCAGCTGGACAGCTTTGGGCTGGAAGGGGCGGAGGAGATCCGGCGCGGCGAATTCGCGGTGCTGATCGCCAAGGCGAAGCACCCCCTGCCGCTGATGCGGTCCGCCCTGCGCATGGCGATGGGCAAGAGCGCCAAGAACGACGATTTCGACCTGATCCTGACGGACGAGCTAACCATCGAGACGCCCAAGCGGCGCCAGCTGATCGCCCACGACGGCGAGAAGACGGCGTTGGAGAGCCCCTTCCGGCTGAAGGTGCGCCATGACGGGCTCAAGGTCCTGCTGCCCCGCGATGGGGTCAGCAAGACCGAGCAGCCGAAGGGCTGACCACCGGTGACGCGCATTCTTCACCTGACCGACCTGCATTTCGGATTTCACCGTGCCGCGTTGGAGGAGCCGCTGCTGGCGCGGATTGCGGCGCTGCGCCCCGACCTGGTGGTCATCGGCGGCGACATCACGCATCGCGCGCTGCCTGCGCAGATGCGGCAGGCACGCGCCTTTCTTGACCGCATCGAGGCGCCCTTGATGTGCATGCCGGGCAATCACGACGTACCGGCATGGAACCTTGTGGCGCGGATGTTCTGGCCCTTTGCGGGGTTCCGGCGGCATTTCGGTCCCGTGCTGACCCCGGTGGGGCGGGCGGGCGACGTGCGGGTCATGGCGCTGAACAGCGCCGATCCCTATGCCTGGCAGCGCGGCAAGATCCGCGAGGGCGAGATCGGCCGCGTCATCGGCAATGTCGACGCGATGGGCACGAATATCGTGGCGCTGCATCATCCGCTGCAGCAGCTGCCGCGGGTCGACAAGGCGCTGGCACGGCGCGCGTCAGAGGCGCTGTACCGGCTGGAGGCGTCGGGGGTGCAGGTGGTCCTGTCGGGGCATCTGCACCGGTGGGCGACGGACGCGTTGCTGGCGACGGGCCGCCATCCGCGCGTGCTGCAGATCCAGACCGGCACGGCGCTGTGTGCGCGTATCACCGACAGGCAGAACGAGTTCGTGCTGCTGGAGATCGACGGACCCGACCTGCGGCTGGAGCGGCATGACGCGCCGATGGACGCGGGCGATTTCGGCGCCCCCGAGATCGCGGATTACAGCCGCGCGTCGGGCGTGTGGAAACGCGTTTAGGCGTTGAAATTGGCGTCAAACACGGGTATTGGGGCCGCAGTCACACGGGCGACATGGTCAGAACAGACCGCATTCCAACGGGTCGGGCGTCATGCCGCGACCCTTTGGCGTTGCCCCAACGGCACCATAAAGACCGGCGGAGCCAACCGTCAGGCCGGAAAACAGACACAAAGGATACTGAATACGTATGTGCGCTAAAGCGACCATGGAGGAGTTCGAGGCCCTTCTGAATGAAAGCCTCGAGATTGACACCCCCGACGAGGGCAGCGTTGTCAAAGGCCGCGTCATTGCCATCGAGGCAGGCCAGGCCATCATCGACGTCGGCTACAAGATGGAAGGCCGCGTCGATCTGAAGGAATTTGCCAATCCCGGCGAAGAGCCCAGCATCAAGGTCGGCGACGAGGTCGAGGTCTATCTGGACCGCGTCGAGAACGCCCGCGGCGAAGCGTCGATCAGCCGTGAGAAGGCCCGCCGCGAGGAAGCCTGGGATCGTCTGGAGAAGGCCTACGAAAGCGAAGAGCGCGTCGAGGGCGCCATCTTCGGTCGCGTCAAGGGCGGCTTCACGGTCGACCTGGGCGGTGCCGTCGCCTTCCTGCCCGGTTCGCAGGTCGATGTGCGCCCCGTGCGCGATGCCGGCCCGCTGATGGGTCTGAAGCAGCCGTTCCAGATCCTGAAGATGGACCGTCGCCGCGGCAACATCGTCGTGTCGCGCCGCGCCATCCTGGAAGAGAGCCGCGCCGAACAGCGCGCCGAAGTCATCGCGAACCTGACCGAAGGTCAGTCGATCGACGGCGTGGTCAAGAACATCACCGAATACGGTGCGTTCGTTGACCTGGGCGGCGTCGACGGCCTGCTGCACGTCACCGACATGGCCTGGCGTCGCGTCAACCACCCGTCCGAGATCCTGGCGATCGGCGAGACCGTCAAGGTCCAGGTCATCAAGATCAACAAGGACAGCCACCGCATCAGCCTGGGCATGAAGCAGCTGCAGGCCGATCCGTGGGATACGGTCGCCGACAAGTTCCCGATCGAGTCGGTCCACCAGGGCCGCGTGACCAACATCACCGATTACGGCGCCTTCGTGGAGCTGGAAGCCGGTGTCGAGGGTCTGGTCCACGTTTCGGAAATGAGCTGGACCAAGAAGAACGTCCACCCGGGCAAGATCGTCTCGACCTCGCAGGAAGTCGAAGTGATGGTTCTGGAGATCGACGAGGCCAAGCGCCGCGTGTCCCTGGGCCTGAAGCAGACGATGCGCAACCCGTGGGAAGTGTTCGCCGAAACCCACCCGACCGGCACCGTCATCGAGGGCGAGGTCAAGAACATCACCGAGTTCGGTCTGTTCATCGGCCTGGAAGGCGACATCGACGGCATGGTCCACCTGTCGGACATCAGCTGGGATGCCCGCGGCGAAGACGCGATCCAGGACTTCCGCAAGGGCGACGTCGTCAAGGCGGTCGTCCAGGACGTGGACGTCGAGAAGGAGCGCATCAGCCTGTCCATCAAGTCGTTGGAAAACGAGAACATGGCCGAGGCCGTTGATGGCGTGAAGCGTGGCACCATCGTCACCGCCGAAGTCACCGCGATCGAAGAGGGTGGCATCGAGGTCGAGTACAACGGCGTCAAGTCGTTCATCCGCCGCAGCGACCTGGCCCGCGACCGTGCCGACCAGCGCCCCGAGCGTTTCAGCGTCGGCGACAAGGTCGACGCCCGCGTGACCAACGTCGACACCAAGACCCGCCGTCTTGGCCTGTCGATCAAGGCCCGCGAGATCGCCGAGGAAAAGGAAGCCATCGACACCTATGGCAGCTCGGATTCGGGCGCGTCCCTGGGCGACATCCTGGGTGCGGCACTGAACCGCAACAGCTGATCGGCCCAACCCGATCGATCCTTGCCCGCCCCGGTTCGTCCGGGGCGGGCTTTTTCTTGCCCACGGCCGGGCGGATGCGCGCCATCCCGCTTGCGCGTTTGGGGCAAAGCTGGCAACGCTATGAAACCAGTGACTTCTGTCGGGCGTTGAACGGAAACATGAAGGGCGGTATTGCACCGGCCTTGCGGTTTGACGTGCCGACTTTGACGGCAGGAAGACCCGTCCAATTGGGGGAAAATATGATCCGGTCCGAACTGATCCAGAAGATCTCAGATGAAAACCCCCACCTATTCCGCCGCGACGTCGAGAGGATCGTGAACACGATCTTCGAGGAGGTCATCGACGCGATGGCGCGGGGCGACCGGGTCGAGTTGCGCGGCTTTGGCGCCTTCTCTGTCAAGAAGCGCGATTCCCGGACGGGGCGCAATCCGCGCACCGGGGAATCGGTCGAGGTTGACGAAAAGCACGTTCCGTTCTTCAAGACCGGTAAGCTGCTGCGCGACCGCCTGAACGGCGACGCTTGAGGCCCCTGTTTACCGGGCATCCCGCCCGTCTGCGATATCGAGGAAATTCAATGCGCTTCATCCGTCTGATCTTTGTCGCAGCACTGGCGCTTGTGCTGGTGGCGGTCGCCTTGGCCAACCGTGACATGGTCACCCTGTCGGCGTTCCCGGCCAATTTCGGACAGTATCTGGGCGGCACGTGGTCGCTGACGGTGCCGCTGTTCCTGGTGATCTTCGTGGCCTTTGCCCTGGGCATGCTGGCCGGTCTGGTCTGGGAGTGGCTGCGCGAGGCGCATTTCCGCCGCGAGGCGCGGCAGCGCAACGCCGAGGTCGTGCGTCTTGAGAGCGAGGTCGGGCATCTGCGCGACCGCCATGCCGCCCCGCGTGACGAAGTTCTGGCGATCTTGGACGAGCCTGCCCCGGCCAAGGGCGCGGCCCTGCCTGCGGTTCGCTGAGGCGTGGCCGAGGTCAAGATCTGCGGGCTGTCCGAGGAACGCCATGTCGCGGCGGCCGTCGATGCTGGTGCGCGCTTTTTGGGGTTCGTATTCTTTCCCAAGTCGCCGCGTGCAGTGACCCCGACCCAAGCCGCAGCGCTGACGGCGGAGGTTCCCGTTGGGGTCGCCCGCGTGGGACTGTTCGTCGATCCGTCGGACGATTTGCTGCGAGAGGTGCTGGACCACGCGGCGCTGGACGTTATCCAGCTCCACGGCCATGAGAGCGCCGGGCGGGTGGCCGAGGTCAAGGCGTTTACGGGGCTGCCTGTGATGAAGGCGGTCGGTCTGTCGGGTCCGGCGGACCTGCCACAGCTGATGGATTACGGCGTGGCGGCGGACATGCTGCTGGTGGATGCCAAGCCGCCGGCGGGGGCCGATCTGCCGGGCGGGAACGGGCTGGCCTTCGATTGGCGGCTGCTGGTCGGGCGGCATTGGTTGCGACCCTGGATGCTGGCCGGGGGACTGACACCGGACAACGTCGCCGAGGCCGTGCGCCTGACAGGGGCGCCTGTCGTGGACGTCAGTTCGGGCGTGGAATGTGCACCGGGCATCAAGGATGTTGCGCTGATCCGCGCATTCGTCGAGGCCGCGCGGAGTTGATTCCGGGGCGTGTTGCGCGGCGTACGCCGGGGGTGTTGCATAGTGTATAACATTGTAATCGCAGGGTTTATGCGCCACATTTTGCACGTATGGGTTTATCCATTGACTTGGCGAACGCCCTAAGGTAGAACTTTTACATGCTGGAAGAGGTGGGCAAGCGGCCGGGGGAAACCCTTGGGCCGCTTTTTTCGTCTCTTGGCTCGTGCGGACAGGAACACGAGGCGGGGCAGAGTGCATGAACGATATGGAATGGGGCGGGGCCGGGAAAACCGACGGACCTTTCGTGACTGGAACCCAGCCTGAGAAGGCCGGGTTCGCGATGCCCGAGATCGCCGAGGGCGAGGACGAGATCGACGTCCTTCGCTGGCTGTTCTGGGATTACGTCAAGGACTTGCGGGGGCACCAGGCCGAGCTTGAAGCGCTCAAGTCCGGGGAGCTTGACCCGGCCAAGCTGAAAAAGGCCATGGAGACGGCGAAGACGGTCCGCGAGGCCGTCCAGCTGCTGATGGCGGAAGGGATCAAGGTTGACAAACTTCGCAAGGACATCGCGGGCGGCGTCGGAGGGGGCAGCCTTGACCTCGGCGCCGCACGAGACGAGATCGGGCGCCGCCTGGCTTGCCTCCGCCGGGCCGGAGGAGGTTGAGGAATTCTTGGGCGGGCTGTCGCAGAACGCGCTGATGAGCCTGCCCTGGCTGTTCGAGTTCTGGGCTTTGCCGCACCAGTTGCCCCCGGAGGGCGACTGGAAATCCTGGGTGATCATGGGCGGGCGCGGGGCGGGCAAGACCCGCGCCGGGTCGGAATGGGTGCGCAGCCTGGTCGAGGGGCCCACGGCTGCGGCGCCCGGGAAGTGTCATCGCGTGGCGCTGGTCGGGGAGACCTTCGACCAGGTGCGCGAGGTGATGGTGTTCGGCGAGAGCGGCATCCTGGCCTGTTCGCCCCCCGACCGTCGTCCGGTCTGGGAGGCGGGCCGCAAGCGGCTGGTCTGGGCAAACGGGGCGACCGCCACGGTCTATTCCGCGCATGAGCCGGAGGCTTTGCGCGGGCCGCAATTTGATGCGGCCTGGGTCGATGAGCTCGCCAAGTGGAAGAAGGCCGAGGATGTCTGGGACATGCTGCAGTTCGCGCTGCGGCTTGGCGAACATCCCCAGCAGGTCGTCACCACGACGCCGCGCAATGTGGGCGTGCTGAAGCGCATCCTGGGCAATGCCAGCACTGTGGTGACCCATGCGCCGACGGATGCGAACCGCGCCTATCTGGCGGAGAGTTTCCTGGCGGAGGTCGAGAGCCGCTATGGCGGGACGCGGTTGGGGCGCCAGGAGCTGGACGGCGTGCTTCTGGACGATGTCGAGGGGGCGCTGTGGACGACCGCGATGCTGGAAGGCGCGCGGGTGGCCGAGGCGCCTAAGCTGGACCGGATCGTCGTCGCGGTCGACCCGTCGGTCACCGGCGGGCGGGCCAGCGACGAATGCGGGATCGTGGTGGCGGGCGTCGTTACGCAGGGCGAACCCAAGGATTGGCGCGCCTATGTGCTGGAGGATGCCAGCGTCCGGGGCGGGCCCACGGATTGGGCCCGCGCCGCGATTGCCGCGATGGACCGCCACGGTGCCGAGAAGCTGGTGGCCGAGGTGAACCAGGGCGGCGATCTGGTCGAGAGCGTCGTGCGCCAGATCGACCCGCTGGTCCCGTTCAAGGCGCTGCGGGCGTCGCGGGGCAAGGGGTTGCGGGCAGAGCCCGTCGCCGCGCTGTACGAGCAGGGGCGCGTCAAGCATCTGAAGGGCGCCCTGGGCACGCTGGAGGATCAGATGTGCCAGATGACGGTGCGCGGGTTCGAGGGGCGGGGCAGTCCCGACCGGCTGGATGCCCTGGTCTGGGCGGTCCATGAGCTGATGATCGAGCCCGCCGCAGGCTGGCGCAGGCCGCAGATGCGGCGATTGTAACCGGGTCCGAGAGGTCGGACCGACGAAGGGCCGTCCCGCAGGGGGCGGCCCTTTCGCATGGCTGAGGCATGGAGGCGAGCATGGCGTTTCGATTGTTTTCGCGGGAGGAGAAATCATCCCCCCCGCCAGAGAGGAAGGCCAGTGCGACGGGCCGGGTCGTGGCATTCGCCAGCGGGTCCGGGCGCCCTGTCTGGTCGGCCAGGGATACGGGCACGCTGACGCGCGGCGGGTTCATGGGGAACCCGGTGGGCTTTCGCAGCGTGCGCCTGATCGCCGAGGCCGCGGCGGCCGTGCCGATGATCTGCGCGGATCGCGACCACCGCTATGAGGTGCATCCGGTTCTGGATCTACTGCGCAGGCCCAATCCGGGCCAAGGTCGGGCCGAGCTGTTCGAGGCGCTGTTCGGGCAGATCCTGCTGTCGGGCAACGGCTATCTGGAGGCTGTGGGCGCGGACGCCACGGGCATCCCGGAGGAGCTGCACGTGCTGCGGTCCGACCGCATGAGCGTGGTGCCCGGTGCGGATGGCTGGCCCGTCGCCTATGAATATGCGGTGGGCGGGCGCAAGCACCGGTTCGACATGACCGGCAGCCCCGATCCGATCTGCCACGTCAAGGCGTTCCACCCGCAGGACGACCATTACGGTCTGTCGCCGATGCAGGCGGCCGCCGTCGCGCTGGACGTGCACAACAGCGCCAGTGCCTGGTCCAAGGCGCTGCTGGACAATGCGGCGCGGCCCAGTGGGGCGATCATCTACAAGGGAGTCGACGGGCAGGGGGTGCTTAGCCCCGAGCAGTATGACCGCCTGGTGGGCGAGATCGAGATGAACCATCAGGGCGCGCGCAATGCGGGCCGTCCGATGCTGCTGGAAGGCGGGCTGGACTGGCGTCCGATGGGTTTCAGCCCGTCCGACATGGAGTTCCACGAGACCAAGCTGTCGGCGGCGCGCGAGATCGCGTTGGCTTTTGGCGTGCCGCCCATGCTGCTGGGAATTCCGGGGGACGCGACCTATGCGAATTATGCCGAGGCGCACCGTGCGTTCTTTCGCCTGACGGTGCTGCCGCTGGCGACGCGGGTGTCGGCGGCTGTCGCCTGGTGGCTGTCCGAGCATCTGGGCGCCGAGATCGAGCTGCGGCCCGATCTGGACCAGATCCCGGCCCTGGCCGAGGAGCGCAACCAGCAATGGGCCCGCATCAGCGGTGCGAGCTTCCTGACGGATGCGGAAAAGCGCGCCCTGCTGGGCCTGCCGCCCCTGGACGGGGCGTGAGGCATGGAAGGGTCGCGTTTCGTCAAGGACGGGCTGTGGCACGACACGCGTCTTGAGGCGCAGGAACGGATCATGGCGCTGCAGTTCGGCCAGGTCGAGAAGCGCCTGGAGCGGATCGAGGCGATGATCGAAGGGCTGGAGCGGCGGCTGTGGATGACGGTCTACGGCGTGGTCGCCGTGATCCTGACGCAGGCCGTCCAGGGTATTCTAGATTATGCGCCGAAAGGAGGCTGAGGGATGGTTCCGGGTCTGGAGATGAAGTTCGCGGGCGGTCCGCCCGTGCTGACCGACGGTCAGGTGATCGAAGGTTATGCCAGCCTGTTCGGTCTGACCGATCAGGGCGGCGATGCGGTGCTGCCCGGCGCGTTTGCCGCGTCGCTGGCGCGGATCGCGGCGCGCGGCGACAAGGTGCGGATGCTGTGGCAGCACGACCCGACCCGCCCCATTGGGGTCTGGGACGAGGTCCGGGAGGACGGCAAGGGCCTGTGGGTCAAGGGCCGCCTGCTGCCCGACGTGGCGCAGGCCCGCGAGGCGGCGGCGCTGATCCAGGCGGGTGCGATCGACGGGCTGTCCATCGGCTATCGCACCCTGCGGGCCGAACGCGACAAGGCCGGTCGGCGCGTGCTGGCCGAGGTCGAGCTGTGGGAGGTGTCGCTGGTGACCTTCCCGATGCTGGCCGAGGCCAAGGTGGACCGCAAGGACAGCGACGAGATGCGCGACGTCGCGGCGCTGTTCGTGCAGGCGGCACAGGCCCTGCGCGGCGCATGAGATTTCGGACCGGGTGCATCCCGGTCCGTCAACCAGGTTCGGACCGGTCCCGTGCGGGAGGTCCGACGACAGGGGCGCGGCCCCGATCACCGTGACGAGGAGAAGACCATGACCGAGGTGAAGGCCGCGGGCGGCGGCGACATGCCCGCCGACCTGAAGGGGGCCATGATGGGGTTCGTCAGCGAACTCAAAGGCTTTCGTGAAGATATTCAATCCAAGCTCAACGCACAGGAACAGCGTATGACCATGATCGACCGCAAGACCGCCCTGCGGGGCCGCGCGCCCCTGTCCGCCACCGCAGAGGTCGAGGTGCCCCACCAGAAGGCGTTCAACGCCTATTTGCGCAGCGGCGACGATGACGGCCTGCGCGGTCTGGCCATCGAGGAGAAGGCGCTGTCGGTGGCCAGCGACGGCGGTTTTCTGGCCGCACCCAAGGTTGCCGAGACCGTGCAGAACACGCTGCATTCCACCTTGTCGCTGCGCCGTCTGGCCAACGTGGTGACCATCGAGGGCAGCGTCTATGAGGCACTGGTCGAGCGTGGCGACATGGGCGCCGGTTGGGCGACCGAGGCCGCCACGGTCGAGACCGCGAACTCGGCCCTGGACCGCATCGCCATCCCGGTCCACGAGCTGTCCGCGATGCCGCGTGCCAGCCAGCGCCTGCTGGACGATGCGGCCTTTGATGTCGAGGGCTGGCTGGCCGAGCGCATCGCCGAGAAGTTCGCCCGGTCCGAGGCCAACGCCTTTCTGCGCGGCGACGGCGTCGACAAGCCGCGCGGCCTGCTGAGCTATCCCACCGCGCCTGCGGCGACCGCGACCACGGCCCAGATCGGCTTCGTCGCCACCACCGCGGCTGGCGATTTCCCGGCCGCTGCGCCGATGGATTGCCTGATCGACCTGATCTACTCTCTGGGCGCGGAGTATCGCTCGAACGCCTCGTTCCTGATGAACTCGAAGACGGCAGCGCGGGTGCGCAAGATGAAGGATGCCGACGGCCGCTTCCTTTGGACCGATGCGCTGAGCGTGGGCCAGGTGCCCCAGCTGCTGGGTTATCCGGTGATGATCAGCGAGGACATGCCCGACATGACGACGAGCTCGTTCTCGATCGCGTTCGGTGATTTCCGCGCGGCCTACACGATCGTCGAGCGTCCCGACCTGCGCGTGCTGCGCGACCCGTTCAGCGCCAAGCCGCACGTGCTGTTCTATGCCACCAAGCGTGTCGGCGGCGGGATCACCGATTTCCGCGCCGTCAGGCTGCTGCGCTTCATCTGATCCCCCGAGGGATCGGATGAGGGAGGGGCGCGCCTGGTGCCGGGCATTCCGGTTTAGCAACTGTCCGCGCGCGCTGATGGCCGGCGTGCGGCGCGCCCCGCTTCCCTTTTGCCTGCAAGACAGCCGGGGCCCCGTTCGGGGGCCCCGGCTTTGGTGGAACATGCGGACGGCACGACGGGAGGTTCGCAACATGATGCTGATAGAGGAAACGGCGCCCGCGGCGGAGGCGCTGCCGGTGGCCGCCCTGCGCGCGCATTTGCGTCTGGCCCAAGGTTTCGAAGGGCCCGACGACGCCGCTGAGACGGCGGCACTGGCGGGCTTTCTGCGTGCAGCGATCGCCACAATCGAGGGGCGCACCGGCAAGGTGCTGCTGAAGCGGCGGTTCCGCATGCAGCTGGACGATTGGCGCGACCGGCTTGGCCAGTCGCTGCCGCTGGCGCCCGTGCATTCGGTCGAGCGCATCGAGATCGACGACGGGAACGGCACGCTGACCCACCTGCCCCCCGAGGGGTGGCGGCTGGTCCCGGACGGACAGCGCCCCGTGATCCTGCCGACCGGGGTCGTGCTGCCGTCGATTCCGCGGCGGGGGACGGTGACGATCACGTTTCTGGCGGGCTTCGGGGATGCCTGGTCCCAGGTTCCGGCGGATCTGGCGCAGGCGGTCATCCTGTTGGCCGCGCGTTATTACGACGATCGCAGCCAGGATGGTTTGCGTCATGCACTGCCCTTTGGTGTCAGCGCGCTGATCGAGCGCTGGCGCGCGGTCCGCACCCTGGCCGGGCGCGGCAGCCGGGAGTGGCGCTGATGGCCGCCCCGAACCTGTCGACGCGGCTGGCGCTGGAGACATCCGACCGGATCGCGGACGGCTTGGGCGGCTATGAGACGCGGTGGCGTCAACTGGGCTGGCTGTGGGCGCAGATGGAGGCGCGGTCGGGTCGCGAACAGGGGACCGGCGCGGGAATGATCAGCGTGGTCCAATGGCGCATCACGCTGCGCGCCGCGCCTGTGGGTGATGCGCGACGCCCGCGGCCGGGGCAGCGGCTGCGCCAGGGAACACGGTTGTTCCAGATCGAGGCGGTCGCGGAGAGCGATCCGTCCGGTCGGTATCTGGACTGCTTTGCGCGCGAGGAGGATCTGACATGAGCTATGGGGCAGGGGTCGCCTTGCAGGCGGCCGTCTATCAGCAGCTGCGCACGAACGAGGCGCTGGCGGATTTGGTGGGCGATGCGATTTTCGACGCGATGCCTGTGACGGCGCCAAGCGGGATCTATGTCTCGCTTGGTCCCGAGGAGGTGCGTGACGCCAGCGATTCCACGGCACGCGGATCGCGGCATGATTTCGTGATCTCGGTCATGGCGGGCAGCGACAGTGGGGCGGGCTTCGGCGCGGTCAAGGCCGCAGCGGTCGCCGTGGCCGATGCGCTGGAGGCGGGCGGACTGGTGCTGTCGCGCGGACAGCTGGCGGGTTTGTGGTTCCTGCGCGCAACCGCGCGGCGGGTGAAAAGCGGCGCGGCTCGTCAGGTCGACCTGACCTTTCGCGCGCGCATCGATCTGAACTGAGGAGATGGGACAATGGCAGTGCAAAGCGGACGTGATCTGCTGATCAAGATGGATATGTCGGGCAACGGCACGTTCGAGACCGTGGCGGGCCTGCGTGCGACTCGCCTGTCCTTCAACGCCGACACCGTCGACGTGACCAGCATGGACAGCGCCGGTGGCTGGCGCGAGCTGTTGGGCGGTGCCGGCGTGCGCAGCGCGTCGATCGCCGGATCCGGCGTGTTCCGCGACGCGGCCACCGACGGGCGCGCCCGCCAGGCGTTCTTTGACAGCGAAATCCCGTTGTTCCAGGTCATCATCCCCGATTTCGGCACCGTGGAGGGCCGGTTCCAGATCACCGGCCTGGAGTACGCGGGCAGCTACGACGGAGAGGCGACCTATGAGATGTCGCTGGCTTCGGCGGGGGCGCTGACCTTCGTGGCGCTGTGATGGCCAATCCGATGCGCGGCGAGGTGTCGCTGATGCTGGATGGCCGGCCGCATGTCGCGCGCCTAACCTTGGGCGCCCTGGCCGAACTGGAGGCGCAGCTTGAGGCGGACGGGTTGACCGGGCTGGTCGCCCGTCTTGACGCCGGGCATTTCTCCAGCCGCGAGATCCTGGCCGTGCTGGTGGCCGGGCTGCGCGGCGGCGGCTGGACGGGGCAGGCGGGTGATCTGACGGCGGTGCAGATCGACGGGGGTCCGCTGGAGGCCGCCCGCGTTGCCGCCCGCCTGCTGGCCTTGGCCTTTCGGGCGCCTGCATGACCGGGCGCGCCGGGGGGCTGGACTGGGCGGGCCTGATGCGGGCGGGCCTGCAGGGGCTGCGTCTGCATCCCGATCAGTTCTGGGCACTGACCCCCGCCGAATTGGGCCTGATGCTGGGCATGGGTCCGACGGCGCCCCGCATGACCCGTGACCGGCTGGCCGATCTGGCAGCTCGATATCCCGACGCGCCTGCACCGGCGGGCGTGGTCTTGGCTGAAACGACGGGGGATCATCAAGATGACCACACGTGACGGGACCGGCACTGCGCTGGACCAACTGGACGACGACCTGGGCCGCAATTCCCGCATGACGCAGGAGTTCCAGGCCGAACTGGGCAGGTTGCGCCAGTCGATGATGTTCACCACGCGCGAGGTCGGTACCCTGTCCTCGGGGCTTGAGCGTGGCTTGGGCCGCGCCATCGACGGCTTGGTCCTGGACGGCGGCAAGCTGTCGGACGCGTTGAAATCGATTGGGCAGTCGCTGGCCGATACCGTCTATGGCATCGCCATGAAGCCCGTCGAGAACGCTTTGGCAGGGTCGATCGCGGGCGGCATCGGCGGGATGCTGGGCGGGGTGATGCCCTTTGCCAAGGGCGGGGCATTCGCCAACGGACGCACCATGGCCGGAGATGTCGTCTCCGGACCAACGGCATTTCCGATGCGCGGCGGTCAGGGGCTGATGGGCGAGGCCGGGCCAGAGGCGATCATGCCGCTGCGGCGCGGTCCCGACGGCAAGCTGGGCGTTGCCGCAGCCGGGGGAGGGGGATCGGTGAACGTGACGTTCAACATCCAGACCCCCGACGTGGCCGGGTTCCAGCGCAGCCAGTCGCAGATCGCGGCGCAGATGTCGCGCGTGCTGGCCCGCGGCGAGCGAAACAGCTGAAAGGAGGCAAACGATGGCGTTTCACGACGTAAGATTTCCGACGAACCTGTCCTTTGGCGCCATCGGCGGTCCCGAGCGGCGCACCGAGATCGTGGCGCTGGCCAGCGGGTTCGAGGAGCGCAACACACCCTGGACGCATGCGCTTCGCCGCTTTGACGCGGGCATGGGCCTGAGGTCGTTGGACGACCTGTCGGAGGTCATCGCCTTTTTCGAGGCGCGTGCGGGGCAGCTGCACGGGTTTCGGTGGAAGGATTGGTCCGACTACAAGAGTTGTCTACCGTCAGCGGCCCCGGCATTCGGCGATCAGGTGATCGCGGTCGGGGACGGGCAAACGCGCGTCTTTCCGTTGTCGAAGGCCTATCGATCCGGGGCGACGGTCTATCGTCGGCCCGTGACCAAGCCGGTCCAGGGTTCCGTGCGCGCCGGGATCGGGGGGGCAGAGGTGTTCGTCGGCATCAACTATGCCGTAGACCATGTTGCCGGGCGCATCATCTTTGACGAGGCCCCGGAGGCGGGCGCGGACATCTCTGCCGGGTTCGAATTCGACGTTCCGGTGCGCTTCGACACGGACCGGATCGCAGTGTCCGTCGCGTCGTTCCAGGCCGGGCAGGTTCCCGACATTCCGGTCGTGGAGGTTCGGGTATGACGACGACGACAGTTGCACGCGCTTGGTCGGTGCGGCGCACCGATGGTCTTACGCTTGGCTTTACCGATCATGACCAGCGACTGGTCTTTGGCGGGGTGACCTTTCGCCCTGACCGCGGCCTGACCGCGCGGGCGTTGGTTCAGGGAACCGGCCTGTCGGTCGACAACTCCGAGGCGGTCGGGGCGCTGAACGATGATGCGATCACCGAGCGCGACCTCATGACCGGTCGGTGGGACCAGGCAGAACTGCGCATGTGGGAGGTCGACTGGAGCGATGTCACCAGTCGAAAGCTGGTGTTTCGCGGGTCTTTGGGCGAGGTCTCGCGTGCGAACGGGGCCTTCCGCGCCGAGCTTCGCGGCCTGTCAGAGGCGCTGAACGCGCCGCAGGGGCGCGTCTATCATCCCCGGTGCAGCGCGCGCCTTGGCGATGGGGCGTGCAGGGTCGACCTGAGCGCGGAAAGTCTGAGCATGCTGCGCCAGGTTCAGGTTATGGACGATGGACGCGTCTTCACGTTCACCGCATTTCCGGCCTTTGACGCGGCGTGGTTCGATCATGGGCGGCTGGAGGTTCTGTCCGGAGCAGCGCAAGGTCTGCATGGTGCGATCAAGAACGACACTGCACGCCCCGGTGGCCAGAGGATTATCGAGCTGTGGTCCAGTCTGGGCATTCTGCCCGCCACCGGCGACCAGATCCGACTGACGGCAGGATGCAACAAGGCTGCGGATACGTGCCGGCTGAAGTTTCGCAATCATCTGAACTTCCGCGGGTTTCCTCATCTGCCGTCCGAGGATTGGCTGATGGCGCCTCAGGCAGGACGCCGGAATGGATAGCCCGGTCGTCGATGCCGCCCGGCTGTGGCTGGGCACGCCTTATGTCCATCAGGCCAGCGTCCGGGGCAGTGGCTCGGATTGCCTCGGGCTGATCCGCGGCGTCTGGCGCGACCTGTATGGGGCGGAGCCTGAGGCGCCCCCGGCCTATACCGCCGATTGGGCCGAATGCGGCAGCACCGAAGTGCTGCTGTCCGCGGCCATGCGGCACCTGCGTCCGGTCGATGATGCGGACTGGCAGCCAGGGCAGGTGCTGTTGTTTCGGATGCGGCAGGGCGCCATCGCCAAGCACTTGGGCATCCTGTCGGCCGCGGGCGATGCCCCCCGGTTTCTGCATGCCTATACCGGCCACGGTGTCATCGACAGTCCGCTGACCCCTCCGTGGCAATCCAGAATCGTGGCACGGTTCCGCTTTCCCTGACCAATTCGAACGAAGGAGGCCCTTATGGCCACGATTGTCCTGTCTGCCGTGGGTGCGTCGCTTGGCGGAGGTTTCGGGGGGGGCGGTCCTTGGGCTGTCGGGTGCCGTTCTGGGCCGTGCGGCAGGAGCCGTCCTGGGTCGTGCCATCGATCAGCGCCTGCTGGGCGGTGGGGCGAAGGCCGTCGAGACGGGCCGGATCGACCGCCTTCGCATCCAGACAGCCGGAGAGGGCATGGCCATCCCCCGGATCTGGGGACAGATGCGCCTGCCTGGGCATGTCATCTGGGCATCCGACCTTGAAGAGGTCACGCGGTCCGAGAATGCGGGTGGTGGCAAGGGCGCGCCCAGCACCCAGGTGACCCAGATCAGCTATCGTCTGTCTGTCGCATTGGCGTTGGCCGAAGGTCCGATCCTGTCAGTGGGCCGGGTCTGGGCCGATGGCGAGGAGATTGCACAGGCGGATCTGAACATGCGGATCTATCGTGGTGGCGAGGCGCAGATGCCGGACCCCGTGATCGCCGCCATCGAAGGCGACGCGGCCCCTGCCTATCGCGGGACGGCCTATGTCGTTTTGGAGAACCTGAGCCTGGAGCGGTGGGGCAACCGCATGCCGCAGCTTAGCTTTGAGGTGACATGCCCGGCACGTGACGGCAGCGGCCTGTCGCGCGACGTCCGGGCCGTCGCCCTGATCCCCGGCACGGGGGAGTATTCGCTGGCCACGACGCCTGTGACCGAAAGCGGTGACCTGGGCGAAAGCCGCAGCTTCAACACGAACACGCCGATGGGCGGGACCGACTTTCGCGCATCGCTGGATGTCCTGGGGCGCGAACTGCCGAATGTGGGTTCGGTGTCGTTGATCGTGTCCTGGTTCGGCAGCGATCTGCGCATCGGTCAGTGCCGCGTGCAGCCCAAGGTCGAATACCGTCAGGTCGACGGGGCGGAGATGCCGTGGCGCGCGGGTGGCATCGGCCGTGCGGACGCGGCCGAGGTCGCGCGCAAGGATGGACGTCCGATCTATGGCGGCACGCCGTCTGACCGCTCGGTGATCGAGGGGCTCAGGGCGCTGTCGGCGTCGGGGCGCAAGGCGATCTTCTATCCGTTCATCCTGATGGAGCAACTGGGCGGCAACGGATTGACCGACCCTTACGGCGCGACCGAACAGCCTGCCATGCCCTGGCGCGGCCGCATCACGACCAGCGTCGCCCCCGGCCGGACCGGCACCACCGACGGCACGTTGGCCGCCGTCGATCAGGTGGCCGCGTTCTTCGGATCGGCTGCTCCGACCGATTTCGCGCGCATCGGTGAGGCCGTTACCTATTCCGGTCCGGCCGAATGGTCGTACCGGCGGTTCATTTTGCACTATGCCCATGTCTGCGCGGCGGCGGGCGGCATCGATGCCTTTTTGATCGGGTCCGAGATGGTCGCGATGACCCAGATCCGCGGTCCGGGAAACACCTATCCCGCCGTGGCGGCCCTGCGCCGCTTGGCTGCGGACGTCCGCGGCATCCTTGGGCCGAACGTCAAGATCGGCTATGCCAGTGACTGGTCGGAATATTTTGGCCATCACCCCGGAAATGGAGAGCTGTTCTTTCATCTGGACCCGCTGTGGGCAGACCCGAACATCGATTTCATCGGCATCGACAACTATATGCCGCTGTCCGACTGGCGCGATGGCGACGACCATCTGGATGCGTCCTGGGGTCGGATCGACAATATCGACTATCTGCGCGCCAATGTCGCGGGAGGAGAGGGGTACGATTGGTTCTATGCCAGCGACGCCGACCGTCTGACACAGAACCGTACGCCCATTACGGACGGTGCCTATGACGAGGCCTGGGTCTGGCGTTACAAGGACTTGACGGGCTGGTGGCAGAACCTGCACTACAACCGCCCCGGTGGTGTGCGGCAGAGGGAAGCGACCGCATGGGTGCCCGGGTCGAAGCCGATCTGGTTCACCGAGTTCGGCTGCGCCGCGCTGGACAAGGCGACGAACCAGCCGAACAAGTTCCTGGACGCGATGTCTTCCGAGAGCATGCTGCCGCATTTCTCCAACGGTACGCGGAACGATGCGATCCAAGCTGCCTATGTCGAGGCGACGATGGCGCATTGGTGCGACCCCGCCAACAACCCGGTCAATGCCGATGGCATGCGGATGCTGGACGTGGACCGTGCGCATGTCTGGTGCTGGGACGCGCGGCCCTATCCGGCCTTTCCGGGGCGTGGTGATCTGTGGTCGGACGGTCCTGCGTGGGATCGCGGACACTGGCTGAATGGGCGTGCGGGCGCCGTCACGCTGCGCGCGGTGGTCACGGACATCTGCAAGGGTGCGGGTGTGACGGCCGTTGATGTGTCGAGAGTATCAGGCGTGGTGCGGGGCTATGCCCTGCAGGGTTCCGAATCCGGGCGGGCCGCATTGCAGCCCCTGATGCTGGCACATGGTTTCGACGCGGTAGAGCGCGACGGCGTGCTGAAGTTCGTCTCGCGTGACGGACTGGCACGCGCGCAGATCGGACCCGATGACCTGGCCATCACCGGCGACGTGACCGGGTTCGAAACCGTCCGTCAGATGGAATCTGCGAACATCGGTCAGTTGCGCCTCAGCCATGTCGCGGCAGGGGGCGACTATGCGGTCGCGACGGCCGAGGCCAGCTTGACGGATATCGACCGTCGCGCCGTGTCCGAAAGCGAACTGGACATGGTGCTGACCCGCCCGGAAGGGCGCGCCATCACCGACCGCTGGATCGCTGAGGCCGAGGTGGCGCGCGATACGGCACGGTTCGCGCTTTCGCCATCACGTGCGGATCTTGGCCCTGGCGACGTTGTCGTGACGCATATGCCGGGGCAGGAGAGCCGCCGCTGGCGGATCGACCGGGTCGAGCGTGCGGGCGCCATCACGGTCGATGCCGTCAGGGTCGACCCCGGCCTCTACACGCCGCGTCTGGCGCATCAGGATCAGGGCGGTATCGGCCGCTATCTGCCGCCGATGCCCGTGTTCCCGGTGTTCATGGACCTGCCCCTGCTGCGGGGCGACGAGGTTCCGCATGCCCCGTGGCTGGCGGTCGCGGCCCATCCCTGGCCGGGATCGGTCGCGGTCTATGGCTCCGCCGAGGCCGAGGGCGGGTTCGACCTGAACCTGATGCTGCAACGCCGCGCCCTGATCGGTCGGACGCTGACGCCATTGGGGCGTGCAAGCCCGGGTCTGATCGACCGGGGCGAACCGCTGCATCTGCGGATGCTTCGCGATCCGTTGCGGTCCGTGAATGAACGCGCGTTGCTGTCGGGTGCGAACGCGATTGCGATCGGGGACGGCAGCCTGACCCGATGGGAGATCATGCAGTTCGCGAACGCAGAGCTGGTGGCGCCGGACACCTGGCAGATCAGCCGCCGCCTGCGTGGGCAGGCCGGCACGGATGCGATCATGCCGGATGTCTGGCCCGCTGGCAGTCTGGTCGTGCTGCTGGATGGCAGCCCGCGCCAGGTCGCCCTGCCACCCTCCACTCGCGGCCAGGAGCGGTTCTGGCGGGTGGGTCCGGCCCTGCGGGCGCCGGACGACACCAGCTACCGCAGCCGTACGACGGTCGCGCCGGGGATCGGGCTGCGGCCCTATGCACCCTGCCACCTGCGCAAGCAGGGCAATGACATCACCTGGATCAGGCGCAGCCGGATCGAGGGTGATGGCTGGGACGGCGCCGACGTTCCGCTTGGCGAGGAATCGGAACGCTACCTGCTGCGCTTGATCCAGGCGGGGCAAGTCGTCGCCGAAGCCCAGACGCAGACCCGTCATGGACCATCCCCGCGGCGGTCCGCGACCAGTTGCAGCCCGGACAGGTCACGATCGAGGTGGCCCAATTGTCGCAGACCTTCGGGCGCGGCCCCTTTGCAAGGAGAGACTTCAATGCCCAGTGAAACCGCGCGCCTTCAGATGGCCCTGTTGCAGCCCGCGCAGGCCCAGAAGCACGTCACCGTCAACGAGGCGCTGATGCGGCTGGACGGCATGGTGAACCTTGTGCTGCAGAGCATGTCGACGCAGACGCCCCCGGCAACGGTTCTGGATGGCCAGTGCTGGGGCGTTCCCGCGGCGCCCACGGGGGCATGGGTGGGGCAGACGGGGCGCATCGCCGTCGGATCGAACGGCGGGTGGGTCTTTCTGCCGCCGTCCCGCGGCATGCGCTGTTTCGTCGCCGACAGGGGGGTGGAGGCCATCCATGACGGCACTGCCTGGATCGTCGGCGCGATGAGCATGGGCAGCCGCGGGTCGGGCCTAGTCACCGGGATGGCCGAGGGCGAGGTCATCCTGGGCACGGGCAGCAGCACGGTGACCGGGGTCTTCATCCCGGCGGGTGCGCTGGTGATCGGAGCTGTCGGACGGGTCACGGCCACCCTGACCGGTTCGCTGACCGGCTGGCGTCTTGGTACGGCGGGGGCGTTGAACCGCTTCGGTCAGGGCCTCGGCAAGCAGCAGGATTCATGGGCAAGGGGGATGCTTGGTTCGCCCATGGCCTATTACCAGGCCGATCCGCTGATCGTCACGGCCGAGGGCGGCACGTTCACGGGCGGGCGCATCTCTCTGGCGGTGCATTGGCTGGAAATGCGGCTACCGAACTGATCGACCGGGCCCGCCCGTCTTTTCCCGGACCGCATTCTGTCCTATGTAGGAGGTCTGACAGACCGGGCGGGCCCAAGATGAACATGCTGCATACCGAAAAGACACCGCTGTCCCTGGACCGTGATGCGATCTGGGCGCAGCTGCGCGACGAGGGGCGGGCGGCAGCCGCCGCCGAGCCGCTGTTGGGTGCGCTGATCCATGCGGGGCTTTTGCATCACAAGAGCCTTGAGGCAGCACTGGCCTATCGGCTGTCGCTGAAGCTGGCATCGGGCGAGATGAGCGAACAGATCCTGCGCGAGATCGCCGATCATGCCTATGCCAATGCCCCCGAACTGGGGGACGCCGCGCGGGCCGACCTGATGGCGGTCTATGACCGCGATCCGGCGACACATCGGCTGATCCAGCCGCTGCTGTTCTTCAAGGGGTTCCAGGCGCTGCAGGCCTATCGGATGGCGCATTGGCTGTGGCAGCAGGATCGCAAGGATCTGTCGTACTTCGTCCAGATGCGGTGTTCGGAATGCTTTGGGGTGGACATCCATCCCGCAGCGCGCATCGGCACGGGCATCATGATGGATCACGCCCATTCCATCGTCATCGGTGAGACGGCGACTGTCGGCAACGACGTGTCGATGCTGCATTCCGTGACGCTTGGAGGGACCGGCAAGGAGGATGGCGACCGTCATCCCAAGATCGGCGACGGCGTGCTGATCGGCGCGGGCGCCAAGGTTCTGGGCAACATCCGCGTCGGGCACCATTCGCGGATCGCGGCCGGGTCGGTCGTGCTGCACGAGGTCCCGTCCTGCAAGACCGTCGCGGGCGTCCCCGCCCGCGTCATTGGCGACGCAGGTTGCCCTGAACCGTCGCACAGCATGAACCAGCTGCTGGGCGCCGACGACTACAGCTAGGGTCAGTCGGCGCTGGCGCTGCCTCTCAACTCGTCGAGGGTGATGCGCTGGCGGGTCAGCCGGTCGTCCAGCGCCTCTGCCAGGCGGGGCGCAATCGACAGTCCCTGATAGATCATGGCCGAATAGATCTGCACCGCCGTGGCGCCGGCTCGCAGCTTCTCCCACACATCGTCCACGCTGGTAATACCGCCGACGCCGACAAGCGGCAAAGCGCCTTTCGTTTCCCGATACAGCAGGGA
The DNA here is from genome assembly GCF_004010775.1 of Paracoccus sp. Arc7-R13. Classification (NCBI taxonomy): domain Bacteria; kingdom Pseudomonadati; phylum Pseudomonadota; class Alphaproteobacteria; order Rhodobacterales; family Paracoccaceae; genus Paracoccus; species Paracoccus sp. Arc7-R13. The sequence continues at coordinate 1,837,558 of NZ_CP034810.1, forward strand.
AAGGACGCGGGTGGACCGGGCGAACAAGGGGCGACCTGAAAGCCCACCTGCCTGTCCGGCATGCGGTCCGGTGATGCCGTCACGCGACAGCGTCGTGTTCGTGGCGATGATGCCGTCCAGCTTCGCATTCATGGCGACCGACGCGACCTGCGCGATTTCAGTGTCGGTCAGATCCGGGGCGATCTTGACGAAAACCGGCACGCGCTTCGCCAGGCCGTCCCGCGTTGTCAGAACCCGGTCCAGCAAGGCAGACAGTGCCTCTGCCCCCTGCAAGTCGCGCAGGCGTTCCGTGTTCGGCGACGAGACGTTGACGGTCACGAAATCCGCTGATTGTCCCGCGACGCGCAGGACCTGGGCAAAGTCCTCGGCCCGGTCCGTGCTGTCCTTGTTGGCGCCTAGGTTCAATCCGACCGGCACGCCCGCGGGACGCGCCGCCAGGCGCCGGCCGATCACGTCCGCACCTTCGTTGTTGAAGCCGAACCGGTTGATGATGGCTTGTTGTTCCGTCAGTCGGAACAGGCGCGGTTTGGGATTGCCCGGTTGCGATCGCGGTGTGGCGGCCCCGACCTCCAGAAAGCCGAAGCCGGACCGCATCAGGGGGGCGATGACGCGCGCGTTCTTGTCGTATCCCGCAGCAAGGCCAATCGGGTTGGGCAACGTCATTCCCGCCAGAGACACCTGCAACCTGTCGGATGTCACGGCTCGACCGTGCAGCGGCACCACACCGCGTGCCAGCGCCGCGATCGACAGGTCGTGCGCCCGTTCGGGGTCAATGCGGTGCAGCGCGGCAAGTCCCAGCTTTTCGACCACGCTCATGGCACGATCCCGGTGTCGTGACCCGCGTCGGTCAGGCCAATGGGTCGCGACCATTGCACATCCGCCAGCGTCAATGCCCGGTACAGATGCGGGAACAGCGCCCCGCCGCGCGACGGCTCCCACCGCAGATCGGGCGCCAGGGCGTCCGGATCGCATGACAGCAGGATCAGCCCGTCCTCATTCGCAAAATGCTTGGACAATGTCACCGACAGCTGCTGGGCCGTTGAAAAGTGGATATAGCCGTCGGCCAGATCGACGGGCGCCCCGAGGGTGCGGCCGTCCTGCTGCATCTGGGCCCATTCGGCCGCGCGAAATACCTTGAAGATCTGCATGGCGGCATTTGCCTCCGCCCGGGGCTGCGGGTCAAGACGTCATCGGCCTCCATGCCGCCCAGGGACCTGAAGGTTTGACCCCCCCCGTCGGCTGCGCCAAGCTGCCGGGGCCAACCAACAGGGCCACATAGGGAATCAGGGATGACACGACGCCTTCTTGCCGCCGCATCCGCCATCGCGCTGTTCGCAGGAACCGCGCAGGCCGAAACCGTTCTGCACATTCTTCACACGAATGACGTCCACAGCCGGATCGAGCCGATCAGCGACCGCGACAGCACATGCGATGCGGAACAGACCGCCGCGGGCGAATGCTTTGGCGGGATGGCCCGCATCGCCACCAAGATCAAGGAACTGCGCGACCGGATCACGGCCGAGGGCGGGAACGTTATCGTGCTGGATGCAGGCGATCAGTACCAGGGATCGTTGTTCTACACGACCTACAAGGGCACGGAGGTGGTCGAGTTCATGAACGCCATCGGATATGACGCGATGGCGGTCGGAAACCATGAGTTCGACGACGGACCCGAGGGTCTGGCGGTACTGACCGACGGCGTCGACTTTCCGGTCCTGTCCAGCAACATCGACGTTTCCCAGTCGAACGTGCTGGCCGACAAGGTCGCCAAGCACACCATCCTGGAGGTCGGCGACCACAAGATCGGCATCGTCTCGGCCCTGGCCATGGACACGCCTGAAACGGCGTCGCCCGGGCCTAATGTCATCTTTCAGGATGACGCCGACAGCCTTGCTGCGGCAGCGGCGGAACTGGCCGATCAGGGCGTCGACAAGGTCATCGCCCTGACCCATGTCGGCTATCTGCGCGATCTGGAACTGGCAGCCGAGGTGCCGGGGATCGATGCGGTTATCGGTGGCCACTCTCACACCCTGCTGGGTGACATGGAGGGCGCGACGGCGGCCTATCCCACCATGGTGGACGGGGCTGACGGCGCGAAGGTGCCGGTGGCGCAGGTCTATGCCTATGGCAAGTATCTGGGCCATCTGACGCTGACCTTCGATGATGCGGGCGTTCTGACGTCGGTCGAGGGCGAGCCCATTCTGCTGGACGCCTCGGTTCCCGAGGACGAGGCGATCGCTGCGCGCGTGGCCGAGATGGCCGAACCCATCGCCGCGCTGCGCGAGGAGGTGGTGGCCAGCACCTCGGCGCCGATCAACGGCGACCGGGACGTCTGTCGTGCGCGGGAATGCGAGATGGGCAATCTTGTGGCCGACGCCATGCTGGACCGCGTAGCGGATCAGGGCGTCACCATCGCCATCCAGAACGGTGGCGGACTGCGCGCGTCTATCGACGAAGGCGAGGTGACGATGGGCGAGGTCTATACCGTCCTGCCGTTCCAGAACGTCCTGTCGACCTTTCAGCTGACCGGTGCCGATATCGTCGCCGCACTGGAGAACGGCGCCAGCCAGTACGAGGAGGCCGCAGGCCGTTTCGCGCAGGTGGCAGGACTGAAATATACCGTCGATCCTGCTGCTGAATCGGGCGCGCGCATCAGCGAGGTGATGGTGCAACAGGATGGCGAATGGGTGCCCATCGATCCTGCGGCGACCTATGGCGTCGCCACCAACAACTACATGCGCGGGGGCGGCGACGGGTACGAGGTCTTCGCGACGGGCGGCCAGAACGCCTATGATTTCGGACCCGACCTGGCCGAAGTGGTGGCGGATTATCTGGGCGCGCGTCAGGAGGGCTATGCCCCCTATGTCGATGGCCGCATCACCGTGAAATGACGCCAAGGGGTGCCGGGCCGTGGGTCCGGCACCCCCTTTTTGCGGTCCGCGTGCTTGGCGCGGGCGCCGCCTTGCGCTAATCGGGCCGGATGCGAACGGGCTTTCCCCTCGCGCGGCCAGGCCAGCGCATCGGCATTCTGGGCGGGTCCTTCGATCCGGCCCATCAGGGGCACCTGCTGATCAGCCAGGTCGCCCTGCGCAGGCTGGGTCTTGACCGGGTCTGGTGGCTGGTCTCTCCCGGAAACCCGCTCAAGGCGCACGGCCCCGCGCCGTTGGCGACGCGCATGGCCGCCGCCCGTGCCAACGCCCGCGATCCCCGAATCCTTGTCACCGACATCGAGGCCAAGCTTGGCTTGCGCAAGACGGCGGATACCCTGCACGCGCTTGCGCGGCTTTATCCAGGGGTGCGGTTCGTCTGGCTGATGGGGTCCGACAACATGGTGCAGTTTCACCATTGGGACCGCTGGCGCGTAATCGCCGACCAGGTGCCCATTGCCGTGATGGCCCGGCCCGGATCGCGGCTGGCGGCGCGTCATGCCGTTGCGTCCACCATCCTGCGCCGCGCGCGCCTGCCGGAAGCGCGGGCCGCTTTGCTGGCACAGGCACGGCCGCCGGCCTGGGTGCTTTTGAACCTGCCGATGTCGGGCCTGTCCTCCACCGAACTGCGGAAAGGGCTGCGATGACGCTGAACCGACGCCGAATGCTGACCATGATTGCGGCCGCGACCCTGGCCCCCGGTACCTTATCCGCGCAAGGGCTGGACCTGCGCCCCCGGCCGCGACCTGTTCCGGAACCCGGCGATCTTGTCGTGCGGTCTGGTCTGCCCGGGCGGGTGGCCTTTGCGCTGACCGACGGGACCGAACCGCTGGCCCTGCGCCAGGCGGGGGCGCTGCTGGCGCCGGCGAGCACGATGAAGGCGATCACCGCGCTTTATGCGCTGGACCGGCTTGGCCCGGCCCATCGGTTCCGCACGCGGGTGATCAGGGCAGGGGACACGCTGATCCTGGCGGGCGGCGGCGACCCTGTGCTGACCACCGATGACCTGGCGCGTCTGGCCGACGATCTTGTCGGGCTGAAGACCCCAAGCCCCGCGCGCTTTGCGGTCTGGGGCGGCGCCTTGCCCGGCATCGCCGAAATCGCCCCCGAACAGGACGATCATCTGCCTTACAACCCCGCCATCTCGGGGCTGATGCTGAACTTCAACCGCGTCCATCTGGGCTGGACCCGCGTGGGCGTCGATCATCAGATCAGCGTCGAGGCGCGGGCGGCCGACAATTCCCCCCGCGCCTATACCGTCACCGCGATGCCGGGCGACCAGTCCGACCTGTTCTCCTATCACCATGATCTGGAACGCGAATATTGGACGGTGTCGCGCGCTGCGATGCGTCGAACGGGCAGCCGGTGGCTGCCGGTACGCCTGCCCGAACTTTATGCGGCGGACGTGTTCCAGACGCTGTGCCGCGCCCGCGGTCTGGTCCTGCCCGCGCCAGACGTCATCGACCGCCTGCCAGCGGGCCAGGACATCGCGCATCATGACAGCCCCCCGGTCGAGGCGCTGGTCCGCGACATGCTGGAATATTCCACGAACCTGACGGCCGAGGCGCTTGGACTGCATGCCAGCGGTGCGCCCGATCTGGTGCAGTCGGGACAGGCGATGCGCGGCTGGCTGGACGGGCTGGGGCAGGGGATGCGTCTTGCCGATCATTCGGGCCTGTCGGATGCCAGCCGGATCAGCCCCTATGCGATGACGCGCGTGCTGGCGGGGCCGGGGCGCGATCTGCTGTTGTCGCGCCTGATGCGGCGCAATCCGCTGGCCGATGACGACCACCTAGTCAACGCGCCGGTCGCGGCCAAGACCGGGACGCTGAACTTTGTGTCGAACCTGGCCGGATATGTCACCGGGACGTCGGGAACCGAAGGCGTGTTCACCATCTTTTGCGCCGATGCCGTGCGTCGCCGGGCCACCATCGGAGAGGAACTGCCCGCAGGGGTCAGCACCTGGACACGGCAGGCCAAGGCGCTGCAGGCCGATCTGCTGAACAGTTTCGCGGGTCGTCTGGCCTAGACGGTCATGTGGCGCACGCGGGCCGACAGCTCGATCGCCGCGGCGTGCAGGCGGCTGATGTTCAACTGGTCGCGGATCTCGGCCAGCATCATGACCTCGCCCTCGTACAGGCGTCCGTCGGCCGCGCCCACATCGCAGGCAAGCGCATAGGCCGTCTCATAGAGCTTCTCGGGCAGCGCGTCGCGGATCAGGCCGAACAGCGCGTCCACGCCATCCTCTTCGTCGAACAGCGTCATCACGGTCTGGCTGATCGGCCGGATGCGGTCGTCGTCATAGGCCGCAAAGACCGGCGCATGGTCGACCATCCGCTGGATCGCCACCAGTTCGGATGTGCGGATGGTGCTGTCCGAGCAGGACACCGCCACCATCACCGCGACAAGCGCATCGCAGGGGGACAGGGAAGGCAGGTCGATGGTCATGGTACACTCCGCTTCGTTCGGGTGCAAATTATTGACGATCTGCGGCGCTTTCAATAAGCGTTCCGGACCTCAACAGGAGATCCGACCATGACCACCCTGCGCGACGCCGCGATGCAATCGAAGGCCTGGCCGTTCGAAGAAGCGCGCCGGGTGCTGAAACGGTACGAGAAGCAGCCCCCCGAAAAGGGCTATGTCCTGTTCGAGACGGGCTATGGCCCCTCGGGCCTGCCCCATATCGGCACCTTCGGAGAGGTCGCGCGCACGACGATGATCCGCCGCGCCTTTCAGGAGATCAGCGACATCCCGACGCGGCTGATCTGTTTCTCGGACGATCTGGACGGCATGCGCAAGGTCCCCGAGAACGTCCCCGACCAGGAGATGCTGAAGGAGCACCTGCAGCTTCCCCTGACCTCGGTCCCCGATCCGTTCGGCGAATATGACAGCTTTGGCGGTCACAACAACGCCATGCTGCGCCGCTTTCTGGACACGTTCGGGTTCGACTACGAATTCGTCAGCGCGACCGAGTTCTACAAGTCCGGCCAGTTCGATGCGGTGCTGCTGCGCGCCGCCGAACGCTATGACGACATCATGGCGGTGATGCTGGCATCCCTGCGCGAAGAGCGTCAGCAGACCTATTCCTGCTTCCTGCCGATCAGCCCCAAGACGGGCCGCGTGCTGTATGTGCCGATCAAGCATGTCGACGCCAAGGCCGGGACCATCACGTTTGACGAGGACGGCGAGGAGATCACCCTGCCGGTCACCGGCGGCAATGTGAAGCTGCAGTGGAAGCCCGATTTCGGTGCACGTTGGGCCGCGCTGGACGTCGACTTCGAGATGTATGGCAAGGATCACAGCACCAACACGCCGATCTATGACCGCATCTGCGAGATCCTGGGCGGCAAAAAGCCCGAGCATTTCACCTATGAGCTGTTCCTGGATCAGGACGGCCAGAAGATCAGCAAATCCAAGGGCAACGGCCTGTCGATCGACGACTGGCTGACCTATGCGTCCACGGAAAGCCTGTCCTATTTCATGTATCTCAAGCCCAAGACGGCCAAGCGGATGCATCTGGACGTGATCCCAAAGGCGGTGGACGAATACCACCAGCAGCTGCGCGCCTTTCCCGACCAGACCCCCGAACAGCAGCTGGCGAACCCTGTCTGGCACATCCACGGCGGCAACGTGCCCGCGTCCGACATGGCGATCCCGTTCCAGATGCTGCTGAACCTGGCATCCGTCGCGGGCGCCGCGGACAAGGAGGGACTGTGGGGGTTCATCCGCCGCTATGCCCCCGAGGCCAGCCCCGAGACGCATCCCGGTCTGGATCAGGCTGCGGGCTTCGCACTGCGCTATTTCACCGATTTCGTGGCCCCCTCGCGCCAGTTCCGCGAACCCACCGAAGTCGAGCGTGCCGCGATGCAGGACCTGGCCGATCGCCTGGCCGCATGGGACCAGCCCGCCGACCCCGAGACGCTGCAGTCGATGGTCTTCGCCGTCGGCAAGGAGCACGGGTTCGAGCCGCTGCGCGACTGGTTCGCGGCCCTGTACCAGGTGCTGCTGGGCGCGGACCAGGGGCCCCGGTTCGGCGGCTTCATCGCGCTTTACGGCGTGGATGAGACCCGTGACCTGATCCGGGACGCGCTTGACGGCAAGCTGGTCCTGAACCACGGCTGACGTTGCGGACGGGGCCGTTGCAGCGCACGCTGCGTTCAGGCCCCGTTAACCTTTCATCAACTATTTCTGTCCGCATCACGGCGGGTCTTCCCGGACCCGCCCGCCATGCCGATACGGAAGGGATAGCCGATGAACATAGCGATCACCAACGGGCTTTTGCTGACCCCACCCGCCTTCAGGGCGGGCTTGGGCGTCTGGTCGCGCAGCGACGGCACATCGGGCAGTCCTACCTGGGCCGATGCGGGCAATGCCGGCATCGTTCCCGCCGACCAGGATTTCGGTCCCTGCTTCGAGGTCGTCAAGCAGCAGACCACGACCAGCCTGCGCTTCATGGGAGAGACGCCGATGATCCCCGGCGTCTATCTGCGCGTGTCGGCGCGGGTCAAGATCGTCGCCGGCCCGCTGGCCAGCGTGCGCATCGCGGGCTGGGCGGGCGACGGGTCGCGCAACGCGGTCGCGGGCCTGGTCACCGCGGGGACGACTGTCGCGCTGCGCAACTACGGCGAGGTGGTCGAGGTCAGCGCCATCGTCGGCGTCGGCAACCGGCCGGGCGTCGATCTGCCGTGGGGCACGCGCGCGGTCTATGGGCATTTCGGTCTGGACCTGGTGGGCGCCAATGGCGGGGCGTTCCGGGTTGAATCGATCCGTATCGACGATATCACCGCGGCGTTCGTGCCGTCGTTGCTGGACTGGGTGGACGTGCGCGATTTCGGCGCGGTCGGCGATGGCGTCACGAACGACCGGGCTGCGTTCCTGGCGGCGGACCAGGCGGCGGCGGGCGGATCGATCGTGGTGCCCGCAGGGACGTTCTTCATTTCGGGCGACCTGTCGATCAACAGCCGCATCCGTTTCAAGGGCCGCCTCATCACCCCGCCCTCGACACGCGTGTCGCTGCTGCGCAGCTTTGATTTTCCGACCTATGCGGACGCCTTCGGCGACGAGACGCTTGGCATGAAAAAGGCGCTGCAGGCGCTGCTGGGCTATACCGACCACATCTCTCTGGACCTTGGCGGGCGCCGCGTGGACCTGGGCGAACCGCTGATGCTGGCCGAACTGGCGCCCACGCTGGAGGGGTTCGCGAACCGCCGGGTGATCCAGAACGGCTCGATCCAGGCAAAGCCCGGCCCCGCATGGCAGACCGGCCGCGCGACCAGCCCCGGCACGTACAACCCGGCCCAGCCCTATCTGCTGAGCAACGTCGCCAATGTCGCGGCCATCGAGGTCGGCAGCCGCATCATCGGCAGCGGCGTCGGCCGCGAGGTCTATGTGAACGCCAAGAACGTCGCCCAGGGCACGCTGACCCTGTCGCAGCCGCTTTATGGCGGCGCGGGGACGCGGCAGTACAGTTTTGAACGCTATCGCTATCTGTTCGACTTTTCGGGCGTGCGCGAACTGAGCCGCCTGAACTTCTCCAAGGTCGATTTCGGCTGCGACCGCATCTCCAGTGGCGTGATGCTGCCCCAGCAGGGAGAGATGATCCAGTTCGCCGATTGCTACTTCACCCGTCCGATGGACCGGGCGATCACCTCGATCGGGCGCGGCTGCCAGGACCTGCTGGTCGACAACTGCCAGTTCATCTCGAACGACCTCGACCTGCCGGCGCAACAGCGCACCACGGTCGCGATCAACGTGAACGCCAACGACATCAAGATCCGCAACAACCGCTTCGTGCGGTTCGCGCATTTCATGGTGGCGAACGGCGGCGGCCACATCATCAGCGGCAACCACTGGTTCCAGGGCGACGGGTCGGGGCAGGGGCTGCGCTATGCGGGCCTGGTGCTGACCCAGCCCAACGTGCAGACGACGGTGTCGGGCAACTATATCGACAACGCCTCGATCGAATGGACCAACGAACACAGCGCCATCCCGAACTTCACTGGGTCCGAGTTCAGCTTTGGCGGCCTGACCCTGACGGGCAACACCTTCCTGTGTTCGAACACCGTTGCGTGGTTCACCTGGATCACCGTCAAGCCCTATGGCTCGGGGCATTTCATCCAGGGGCTGAACGTCGTGGGGAACGTCTTCAAGGCGCTTTACGGCAACGTGGAGCGGATCGACCGGGTCGACACCTCGATCGCCGACCTGAACTACAACAGCATGCGTAACCTGCAGTTCGAGGCCAACACCTTCAACGGCATCAACACCTATGTGTCGAACCCGCTGATGATCCAGCTGACCCAGAACACCGCCACGGCGACCTGGACCACGCCGGTCCTGACCGGCCTGCCATTCCAGGGCTGGGCGCGGTCCGTCCAGTCCGTCGTGACCGAGGTCGCGCTGCAGTCGACCAGCGGCGCCCGTGTCGATGCGACGCCGACGGTCGTGCCGGATTCGGGCACGTCAAAGCGCCAGATCCGGCTGACCTGGTCACAGCCCCTGCGCGGCCGGGTCTGCATCTATGCGCGGATGGATCGCCCGCAATAGCACGATCATGCTGTTGACAGGCGCCTTGGGCCGGGGGCAACCTCGGCCCAAGGCCATGTTTGGAGGATCCATGGGCTATCGCCCCGCCTTTCTGGATCTTTCATTCGATCTCAAGGACCTGCAGGCAGGACTTACGGTCGCCATCGTGGCGCTGCCGCTGTCTCTGGCGATCGCCATCGCCAGTGGCGTCGGTCCCGACCGCGGGCTGGTCACGGCCATCGTTGGCGGGTTTCTGGTCAGCGCCATGGGCGGGTCACGCCACCAGATCGGCGGCCCGGCGGGCGCGTTCATCGTGCTGGTCGCGGGCTGCGTCGCGGCGATCGGCATCGACGGCCTGATCGTGGCCACGATGCTGTCCGGTGCCATGCTGGCGGTGCTGGGCCTGCTGCGTCTTGGCGGCACGATGCGACTGGTGCCCTATCCGGTGATCCTGGGGTTCACTGCCGGGATTGCGGTGATCATCGCCGCAAGCCAGCTGCGCGACCTGTTGGGCCTGACGCTGTCCGTGCCCGAACCTGCCGCGCTGCTGCCCAAGCTGTCCGCCCTGTGGCAGGCCCGTGCCACGGCTGATCCGCAGGTCATCGGCGTCGCGCTGACCGCGGTCGCGGTGATCGTGTTCGCACAGCGCCTGGCGCCCCGACTGCCGGCGCTGCTGCTGGGGATCGTCGCCGCCACCCTTGCCGCACAGGTGCTGGACGCGCCATCGGTCTTTGATCGCTTCGGCGCGCTGCCGGCCGGTCTGCCGATGCCGATGCTGCCCGCGCTGGACTGGGCGTCCGTTCAGGCGGCGCTGCCCTTCGCGGTGGGCTTCACCTTGCTGGGGGCGATCGAGTCGCTCCTGTCGGCGATGGTCGCCGACCAGATGGCCGGGACCCGCATGCGTCCCGATGACGAGCTGATCGGGCAGGGGCTTGCCAATATCGGGGCGGGTCTGTTCGGCGGCTTTTGCGTCACCGGCACCATCGCGCGGACGGCGACCAACGTGAAGGCCGGCAGCCGCGGCCCGGCATCGGGGATGATCCACGCCGCGCTGCTGCTGGGCTTCCTGATCGTCGCCGCGCCGCTGGTCGGGGCCATTCCCCTGGCCGGCCTGGCGGGGCTTCTGATGGTCGTCGCTTGGAAAATGATCGAATGGCACGCGATGATCAGCCTGACCCGCATCGACCGGGCCGAGGCGGGGGTGATGGTCGCGACCTTCCTGGGCGTGATCCTGCATGATCTGACGACCGGCATCCTGATCGGCATGGCGCTGACCGGGATGCTGTTCATCGCGCGGATGTCGCGCGAGGGGACCGCCCATGCTCCCGCAACCGACCCCGATGGCCCGGCGGACCGGATGGTGATCCATCTGTCCGGGCCGGTCTTCTTCGGCTCCGTCGCGCGGATCGAGGGGGCGCTGGCCCGGATCGACGCGCATCCCCGCCTGCTGCTTCTGGACATGTCACAGGTCATGCTGATCGACCGAAGTGGCGCCCAGATGATCCGCGACCTGTCCGACCGGCGGCGCGCCGCGGAACCCGGGTCGTGGCGGTTCATGCGCGGCCGGTGCTGCGGGCGGGACTGCATGGCAGCGTCACGGTTGCGGACGACCCTGCCCGTTTGTGAAGCATTGACAGGATCGGTGATCCTCAAGTCAATTCATTTACAAAATTTCCTTTTATAAAAAACAAGTTAACTTGTTCCCTCATCTGTGATTAACATGGTGGCGACGCAGCGTTGCGCCCACACCCTGACAGGGGTCGTCGCGGCCGGGCTGCAGCATGGCGACGACGAGGGGGAAAGTCATGACCGCTGAAAACATTCGCAAACACGCCATTCCGGCCGGCCTGGAGGACGCTCATGCCGGCCCCGAGGACTATGCGCGGCTGTATGACGAATCGATCCGCGACCCGCAGGGCTTCTGGTCCCGCGAGGGGCAGCGGCTGGACTGGATGACGCCCTATACCAAGGTCAAGAACACCGACTTCACCCTGGGGCAGGTCAGCATCAAGTGGTTCGAGGACGGGGTCCTGAACGCCTCGGTCAACTGCATCGATCGCCACCTGCCGACCCGTGCCAACCAGACCGCGATCATCTTCGAACCCGACGATCCGCAGACGCCCGCCCAGCACATCACCTATGCTCAGCTGTCCGAAAAGGTGAACCGGTTCGCGAACGTCCTGCTGAGCCAGGGCGTGATGCGCGGCGACCGCGTGGTGATCTATCTGCCGATGATCCCCGAGGCCGCCTATGCGATGCTGGCCTGTGCGCGCATCGGGGCGATCCATTCGATCGTCTTCGCGGGCTTTTCGCCCGATGCGCTGGCCAACCGGATCAACGACAGCGGCGCCAAGGTTCTGGTCACCGCCGACACCGCGCCGCGTGGCGGCCGGCGCACGAACCTGAAATCGAACGCCGACGCGGCGCTGCTGCATTGTTCGGACAAGGTGCGCTGCCTTGTGGTCAAGCATACCGGCGACCAGACCACCTGGGTCGAGGGACGCGACATCGACGTCAAGGCGCAGATGGAGCAGGTCGCCCCCGACTGTCCGCCCCGCCCCATGGGCGCCGAGGATCCGCTGTTCATCCTGTATACGTCGGGATCGACCGGCAAGCCGAAGGGCGTCGTGCATACGACCGGCGGCTATCTGGTCTATGCCGCGATGACGCATCAGTACACGTTCGACTACAAGGACGGCGACGTCTTCTGGTGCACGGCGGATGTGGGCTGGGTCACCGGCCACAGCTATATCGTCTATGGCCCGCTGGCCAACGGCGCCACGACCGTGATGTTCGAGGGTGTCCCGACCTGGCCCGACGCCGGACGCTTCTGGCAGGTCTGCGCCAAGCACAAGGTCACCCAGTTCTATACCGCACCGACCGCCATCCGCGCGCTGATGGCCAAGGGGCCCGAGCCGGTCGAGGCACATGATCTGTCGTCGCTGCGCATCCTGGGTACCGTCGGAGAGCCGATCAACCCCGAGGCCTGGAACTGGTACAACGAACATGTCGGCAAGGGCCGCTGCCCCATCGTCGACACCTGGTGGCAGACCGAGACCGGCGGCCACCTGATCACGCCGCTGCCCGGTGCGATCGAGACGAAGCCCGGATCGGCCACGGTGCCGTTCTTCGGCGTGGTCCCGGTTATCCTGGATGCGGCCTCGGCCGAGGTGCAGCAGGGCAACCCGGCCGAGGGCGTGCTGTGCATCGGCGACAGCTGGCCCGGCCAGATGCGGACCCTGTGGGGCGATCACGCCCGCTTCGAGGAGGCGTATTTCCAGCAGTATCCCGGCTATTATTTCACCGGCGACGGATGCCGGCGGGACGAGGACGGCTATTACTGGATCACCGGCCGCGTCGATGACGTCATCAACGTCAGCGGCCACCGCATGGGCACGGCCGAGGTCGAATCCGCACTGGTCGCCCATGAGAAGGTCGCCGAGGCCGCGGTCGTTGGCTATCCGCACCCGATGAAGGGGCAGGGCATCTATGCCTATGTCACGCTTATGAACGGCGTGGACCCCTCGGAGGAGCTGCGCGCCGACCTGGAGAAATGGGTCCGCACCGAGATCGGCCCGATTGCCAAGCCGGACCTGATCCAGTGGGCGCCGGGCCTGCCCAAGACGCGGTCGGGCAAGATCATGCGCCGCATTCTGCGCAAGATCGCGGAAAACGACCACGGCACCCTGGGCGACACCTCGACCCTGGCCGAACCCGAGGTCGTGGACGATCTGATCGCCAACCGCATGAACCGCGGCTGACGACCGGCCGGGGGCCTTGGCGTCCCCGCAAACCTGCCCGCGCCCATCGCCGGGGACGGGCTTGGAAGAACACTAGGGCGGAGTGACAGACATGTCTGAACAGGGAGGGACCTAGGGACATGAGTGACAGACAATCCTCGAATGCCTATTGGCAGGCCAATCTACGCATCATCTACATCTGCCTCGCGATCTGGGCGCTGGTGTCCTACGGCTTCGGCATCATCCTGCGGCCGCTGCTGTCGGGCATTTCGGTGGGCGGAACGGATCTGGGATTCTGGTTCGCGCAACAGGGGTCGATCCTGTGCTTCATCGCGCTGATCTTCTTCTACACCTGGCGCATGAACCGCCTTGACGCCGAACACGGCGTGGACGAGTGAGGACCCAGCCATGAGCCAATTCACCCTGAACCTGCTGGTCATCTGCGCCTCGTTCGCGCTGTATATCGGCATCGCCATCTATTGCCGGGCGAAATCCACGGCCGAATTCTATGCCGCCAACCGTGGCGTCGGACCGGTCATGAACGGCATGGCGACGGCCGCCGACTGGATGTCGGCCGCATCCTTCATCTCGATGGCGGGCCTGATCGCCTTCACGGGCTATGACAACTCGACCTACCTGATGGGCTGGACGGGCGGCTACGTGCTGCTGGCCCTGCTGCTGGCGCCCTATCTGCGCAAGTTCGGCAAGTTCACCGTGCCGGAATTCATCGGCGACCGCTTCTATTCGCGCACCGCGCGGATCATCGGCGTGATCTGCCTGCTGATCGTCTCGATCACCTACGTCATCGGCCAGATGACCGGCGTGGGCGTCACCTTCTCGCGCTATCTCGAGGTGTCGAACGCGACCGGCCTGTGGATCGGCGCGGCGCTGGTGTTCTGCTATGCCGTTCTTGGCGGCATGAAGGGCATCACCTACACGCAGGTCGCGCAGTACGTCGTGCTGATCATCGCCTACACGATCCCGGCGGTGTTCATCTCGCTGCAGCTGACGGGCAACTTCCTGCCGCCCCTGGGCCTGTTCGGCACCCATGAGGGATCGGGCGTGGCGTTCCTGGCGCAGCTGGACGGTCTGGTGACCGACCTGGGCTTCCGCGCCTATACCGAGCACCACAACTCGACCCTGGACATGGTCCTGTTCACGATGGCGCTGATGATCGGCACCGCGGGTCTGCCGCACGTGATCATCCGCTTCTTCACCGTGCCCAAGGTCTCCGATGCCCGCAAGTCGGCAGGCTGGGCGCTGGTCTTCATCGCGCTTCTCTATACCGTCGCTCCGGCGGTGGGTTCGATGGCGCGCTTCAACCTGACCGCGACCATGTGGCCGGGCGCCGCGCAGGGCGAGACCTTCAGCCAGCCCGCCGTGTCGCTGGCCGACATCGAGACCAGCGAGGACCTGGCCTGGATGCGCAACTGGCAGACCACCGGCCTGCTGAACTGGGAGGACAAGAACGGCGACGGCCTGATCCAGTACTACAACGACGGTGCCGCCGCACAGGCGACCGCGCTGGCCGCGGCCCGCACCAGCGGCGACCAGGCGGCGATCGACGCGGCCCAGGCCGCCTATGACGCCCGTCTGGCCGAGACCCATGCCGCCCTGCCGGGCGCCCCCGCGGCCGAGCAGAACTGGGTCGGGAACGAGCTGACCACCGTGAACAACGACATCATGGTGCTGGCCAACCCCGAAATCGCCAACCTGCCGGGCTGGGTCATCGCCATCGTCGCCGCCGGCGGCCTGGCCGCCGCCCTGTCGACCGCGGCGGGTCTGTTGCTGGCGATCTCGGGCGCCGTGTCCCACGACCTGATCAAGGGCACGCTGCGCCCGAACATCAGCGAAAAGGGCGAACTGATGGCCGCGCGCGTCTCGATGGCGCTGTCGATCCTGGTCGCGACCCTGCTGGGCCTGAACCCGCCGGGCTTTGCGGCCCAGACCGTGGCACTGGCCTTCGGCCTTGCCGCCAGCTCGATCTTCCCGGTGCTGATGATGGGGATCTTCTCCAAGCGTGTCGGCAAGGAAGGCGCGATCGCCGGCATGATCGCGGGCATGCTGTCCACGATCCTCTACATCTTCGCCTACAAGGGCTGGTTCTTCATCGCGGGCACCAACATGTTCCCCGATACGCCCGACGCCTGGCTGTTCGGCATCTCGCCGGCATCCTTCGGCACCGTGGGCGCGGTGATCAACTTTGCGGT
This sequence comes from Paracoccus sp. Arc7-R13, assembly GCF_004010775.1. Classification (NCBI taxonomy): domain Bacteria; kingdom Pseudomonadati; phylum Pseudomonadota; class Alphaproteobacteria; order Rhodobacterales; family Paracoccaceae; genus Paracoccus; species Paracoccus sp. Arc7-R13. The sequence goes on from NZ_CP034810.1 coordinate 1,852,960, forward strand.
CGCCTTCGGCGTCTCGGCCGTCAGCAAGCGTCCCCCCGCCCATGTGCAGGAACTGGTCGAATCGATCCGTGTCCCGCGCGGCGCGGGCGGTGCCGTCGCGCACTGATCATCCTGCCGCGTCCCCGACCGGGGGCGCGGCACCCTCCTTCCCACAAGGTCACCCCGGATGCCCGACAGCATTGTCGATTTCATCGCCACCGTGCATCCCTATGACAGCCTGAAGCGGGACGAGCTGGCGCGCGTCGCCACCTCCTTCAGCCGCAGGACATTCGCCCCCGGCGACCTGATCTATCAGTTCGGAGACCGCCTGCCGGGCCTGTACCTGATCGAAAGCGGCCAGGTCGCGGTCACCGACCGCAACGGCGACAGCGTATCCCAGCTGGGACCACGCAATTCCTTCGGCGAACGCGGCCTGCTGCGCGACGGCGTGGCGGTCACGTCGGCGCGGGTCATGGACCGGCCGGCGGTGATCCTTATGTTGCCCCGGGCAGAGGTGACGCGCCTGATCGCCGACCATCGCGCAGTCGCCCGGTTCTTCGACCGGGGAAGGGGGCCCTCCGACCGCGGGGGCGACCTGGCCCGGCTCAAGGTGGGGGAGCTGCTGTCGGGCAAACCCGTCAGCTGCACCCCCGAGACCCCGATCATCGAGGCCGCCCGCCAGATGCGCGACGCCCGCGTCAGCAGCTTGGGCATCACCCAAGGCGGCCGCCTGATCGGGCTGGTCACCATCCGCGACATGTCGAACCGCGTCGTGGCCGAAGGGCGTGACATGCGTCAGCCGGTCAGCGCCGTGATGACGCCCGACCCGGTGACCTTGGCCCCCACGGCCCTGGGCTATGACGTGCTGAACATCATGCTGGAACGGCGCATCGGGCATCTGCCGGTGGTCGATGACGGCCGTTTCGTCGGCATGATCAGCCAGACCGACCTGACGCGGGTCCAGGCGATTTCCGCCGCGGGGCTGATCCGACAGGTCGCCAAGGCGCGCGACACCGCACAGATGGCCGCCATCACGGCCCGCATTCCCGAACTGCTGACGCAGCTGGTTCAGGCCCGCCAGCGGCACGAGATCATCACTCGCATGATCACCGACATCGCCGACGCGGTCACGCGCCGCCTGCTGGACCTGACGGCCGCCGACCTTGGGCCTGCGCCCGCCGCCTGGTGCTGGGCCGCCTGCGGCAGCCAGGGCCGCCAGGAACAGACCGGCACCAGCGATCAGGACAACTGCCTGATCCTAGCACCCGGCGCCGATCCGAAGGACCCGTGGTTCACCACCTTGGCGCGGCGGGTCAGCGATGGGCTGCATGCCTGCGGCTATGTGCATTGCCCGGGCGACATGATGGCGACCAACCCGCGCTGGTGTCAGCCGCTGGACGTCTGGCAGGGCTATTTCCGCGACTGGATGACCCATCCCAGCCCTGAGGCGCAGATGCTGGCCTCGGTCATGTTCGACCTGCGCGCCATCGGCGGCGACGTCACGTTGTTGGGCGACCTGCAGGACGGGACCCTGGACGCGGCCTCGAAGAATTCGATTTTCATTGCGCATATGGTTGGAAATTCACTGAAACATCGGCCTCCGCTTGGCCTGATCGGCGGCTTTGCCACGATCCGGTCCGGAGAGCATCGCCACCATATCGACATGAAGCATAACGGCGTCGTCCCGGTGACCGATCTGGCGCGGGTCTATGCCCTGCAGGGACGCATCGGCGCGGTCAACACACGTGCCCGGCTGGAGGAGGGCGAGGCGCGGGGCGTGATCTCGGCCACGGGCGGGCGCGACCTGATCGCGGCCTATGACATGATCCAGACCGTGCGGCTTGAGAATCAGGCGCATCTGGTCAGGGCGGGGCGCAGGCCCGACAATTACCTCTCGCCGGCGGATCTGTCGGATTTCGAACGCAGCCACCTGCGCGACGCCTTCGTCGTCGTGCGCGGAATGCAGTCGGCGGTGGGACATGGCAAGGGGATGCTGGGATGACAGGGATCGGAAGCGATCTGATCGGGGTGATCGCCGCGGCGGTCGGGGCGGCGGCGGTGCTGTATGCCGGGATGCATCTGGCGCGCAAGCTGGGTCTGTCGCCCGCCGCCTGGCTGCTGCCGGCGGGCATCGGGCTGTCGATGGTCGCCTATTCGGTGTGGAACGACTATGCGTGGTTCGACCGCGCGCAGGCCAGCCTGCCTGCCGGTTCGCAGGTACTGGTCGTGGGGCATGACAGCCAGCCCTGGGCGCCCTGGACCTATCTGTTCCCGGTCGAGACGCGGTTTGCGGCCTTGGACCCCGCGCAGATCACGCAGGGCGCGGACGGCACGCGCCGTGCGCCGATCATGCTGGTGGAACGCCGCGGCCAGACCGTGATCGTGCCGCAGGACTTCGACTGCGCGGGCGCGCGGATCCGTCCGGGACGTGCCGACTGGATGCCCGCGGGCGATGATGCGGCCTTTGCCACCGTCTGCCCGGATGGAGGGACCAATGGCTGACATCCTGGTCATCGAGGATGAGGACAACATCGCCACCGCGCTTGATTTCCTGCTGACCCGCGACGGCCATCGCCATGACCGCATCGCCACGGGCCGCGGCGCCGTGGATCGCATCCGCCAGACGCGGCCGGACCTGGTCCTGCTGGACGTGATGCTGCCCGAGGTATCGGGGTATCAGATCGTCCAGGACGTGCGCGCCGATCCCGACCTGGCGGGGGTGCGGGTGCTGATGATGACCGCGCGCGGCTCCGTGGTCGAGCGGCGCAAGGGACTGGCGCTCGGCGCCGACGGCTTTATCACAAAGCCCTTCGAATTGGCCGAGTTGCGGGCCGAGATGGCCCGTCTGCTGTCCTGATGCGCCGGCGCATCCTGATGCTGTTCCTGGCCGCGCTGGTCGCGGCGCTGGTCCTGGCGGGGTTGGCGCTGTGGCGGGTGGTGCAGGGCGGGCAGGATGCGGTGATCCAGGCCGCGATGATCGCGGGCCTTGGCCTGCTAGGGCTGATGACCGCACTGTGGTTCCTGTTCGACCGGCACCTGGCCCGGCCGCTGGAATCGCTGGCCGGGGCGTTGCGGACCGGGCGAGTTCCCGACCTGGCGCAGGCCCGTCACCTTGCCGATCTGGGCCCGGCCGCCCGGGACGCGGCCTTGGCGCGCGAACGGTCCGATCAGGCGCTGGCGCAGGCGCTGCAGGATCACGCCGCCGAAACCCTGCGCGAAAAGGCCAGCCTGGAGGCGATCCTGGCCGATTTCGGCGCGGGCGCGGTCATGGCCGACGCACGGGGGCGGGTGGTCTTCTATAACGCCAGCGCGGCGCGGCTGCTGCCGGGACTGGCGTTGGACCGTGCGCTGGACACGCTTTTGACGTCGGGCGCGTTGCGGGCGGCACAGATGCGGCTGTCGGCGGGGGCCGCCGCGACGGACCTGACCTGCCTGACGGTCGGCGGTGTCCGCTTGTCGGGTCGGTTGCGCGCGATTGACGATGGGCTGCTGCTGATCCTGCGCGATGGCGTGGTCCAACGCCCCGCGCCTCGCGACACGCTTGAGGCGCTGCGCCGCCATGCCTCCACCCTGGTTCCGATGCTGGACGCGCTGGACGGGCCGATCCCGCCCGCGCTGGCTCAGGCGATCCGCGCAGAGGGGCAGGGCTTGGCCAACGCCACCCGCAGCCTGTCCCAGATCATGGCCAGCGATGCGCCCGCCACGGTGGCTGCGCTGACGGAACTGGCCGCGGGGCTGGAGGCCGCGGATCTGCCGCCGCTGGCGTTCCGTGCAGAGGCGGCCAGCCTGAACGCCCTGCTGCTGCTGCTGGACGCCAAGCTGCGCGCCCTGGGGCACACCCCGGTGCTGTCGGTCCGGCCGGACCCCGACGACCAGATGCGGCTGGTGCTGGATTGGCGCGGGTCGCCGGTGCCTATCGACCTGCTGGAGGGTTGGCTGACCGCCGCCCCCGATCCCGGCCAGCCCGATGTGACGGGGGCGGAGATATTGGCCCGCCACGGCACCGGCATCTGGCCGGAAACGGACGGCGCAAGGGCGCGGCTGGTCATGCCGCTGGCCTTGGCGCAGGGCGTCGCGGACGGATCGGGCGTGACCTATGATTTCGCCTTGGCGACGCGGGGGGCGGCGTCGTCGCGGCTGGCGGACCTGACCTGCGTGGTCTTCGACACCGAGACCACGGGACTGACCGATCGCGACCGGATCGTCCAGATCGCCGGTCTGCGCCTGGCGCGCGGCCGCCTGACCGGGGAACGGTTCGAGACGCTGGTGAACCCCGGCTGTTCCATTCCCCCGGCCTCGACCGCGATCCATCACATCACCGACGCAATGGTGGCCGACGCCCCGGATCTGACCGCGGCGCTGACGGCGTTCCGGCATTTCTGCGACGACAGCGTGCTGATCGCGCATAACGCGCCCTTCGATATGGGCTTTCTGCGGCGCGCCGAGGCGCAGACCGGCACGCGGTTCGACAACCGGGTGCTGGACACGGTGCTGCTGTCGGCGATGGTCTGGGGTCAGTCAGAGGTCCATACGCTGGATGCGCTGACCGAGCGTCTTGGCATCGCCATTCCGCCCGAAGCCCGGCATACCGCGATGGGCGACACCATCGCCACCGCGCAGGCCTATCTGGCGCTCATCCCCGCGCTGGAGGCCAAGGGCATCACCCGGTTCGAGGAGGTTGTGGCCAAGGCCCGCGACCACCGCGCGCTGATCGCCGACGCGAACCGCTAAAGCGCGATCTGCGGCTCGTCCGTGGCGGGGTCTTCGTCGGGGCGCAGCGTGTGGCCCAAGGGGGGCGGCGCGGGCGCGTCCTCACGGCGTCGGATCAGGATGTCGCCGTTGGGCAGACGTTCCGGCGCCTGATAGTTGCGGATGTCGTCGACCTGCGCCGCCAGATCCTGCAGAACGGGGCCCATCTGGCGTAGAGCGCCGGCGAGGTCCTGGGCCAGGGGCGACGTGGCGCCGGGCTCCTCCTCGCCCCATAACTGCCCCATGATCGCGCCCAGGCCGCGTTCCAGGAACCCCGGTTCCTCCGGCGCCTCTTGCGCAAAGGCGGGGGCGGACATCAGGGCAAGGCACAGGGCGGCGGGGGTCAGGATGCGTGTCATGGGCCATGAGATGGGCAGTGCCGGCCCGCCGCGCAAGGTTCAGGCGGCCCCGGCCTGCAGATTGCCGCGATAGAGGTTGCGATAGCTGTCCCAGGCCTCGTTCAGGCGACGGGTGCGGGCCTCGGCCAGGCGGATGGCTTCGGGGGGCAGGCCGCGGCCGATGGCGTGGTCGGGGTGGTTCTCGCGCAGCAGCTGGCGCCAGCGGCGCTTGACCTCGGGCAGCGGGGTGTCGGGGGCGACGCCTAGAACCTCGCAGGGCGGGCAGCCGGCGCCCTTGTCATGCCGCCGCCGGATCGCGGCGATCTGCGCGGGCGCCAGCCCGAAGATGCGACCGACCTCGTCCAGGAACGCAATCTCGGCGGGCTGCAGCGCGCCGTCGGCAACGGCGATGACGAACAGCCCCTCCATCACGTCCAGAAGGACCGGATCGCCGGGCTGGAACATCGACGCCATCTTGCGCGCCCAGGCATCGAAGCCGGCCACGTCCTTGCGGGCCAGATCGAAGACGCGGGCGGCGTTCTTCTCCTCGGAGCGGGGGATGATGAACACCCGGCGAAAGGCCGCGACCTCGGAGCGTTCGACGGTGCCGTCGACCTTGGCCAGCTTCGCCCCAAGCGCGATCACCGCAATGGTGAAGGCGACCGACCGTTCCGGCGGCGTCGCCGGACGATTCGTCCACAGGAACACGGTGATGCGGTCGGCCATCCGCTGCCAGAAGCTGCGGGGCCTTGGCAGGTCAGGGCAGGGGCCCGTGCAAGTCTCGGGGGTGGTGCAGCAATCCATGCCCCAAGGTTAGCGCTGAAACCGGCCAAGCGATAGGGGCGCATTGCCGCCGTGGCGGCATGCTAGGCCGAAAGATCGCGCCCCATCAGCACAAGGTCGTGAAACTGCCCGAATTTCCATCCCGCCGCCGGGATGCGGCCCCATTCGGCATAGCCCATGGCCCGGTGAAAGGCGATCGAGCCGTCGTTCGACCCGGTGATCCCGCCGATCAGGATGCGGTGGCCGCGCTGGCGGGCGTGGTCCTGAACGGCGGTCAGCATGGCCCGGCCGACCCCGCGTCCCCGCGCATCCGGAGCCGCGTGGATCGTGTGTTCCATGCTGCGCGCATAGCCCGCACCGCCGCGAAACTGGGAATAGGTGGAAAAGCCCAGAAGCCGGTCGCCATCGGCCGCCACGATGAAGGCCTGTTTGGCCGCCTGCCGCTCCGCGATCAGGGCCGCGATCTGGTCATCGCTGCGCTCATCGGGCCAGAAGGTGATGGCGGTGTCGCGGACGATGGGGTTCCAGATGGCCGCGATGGCGGGCACATCGGCGGCGGTCGCGTCGCGCAGGATCACAGCGTCACCTCTCCGTCCGGGGTTGCCAGGGTCGCGGTCAGGGGCGTCCCCGCCCCGGTCAGCATCAGCCGGCGGTCGTCCAGCTCAAGCCGGTCCAGCGGCAGGGTCAGCCGCGTCAGGCGCACGCCGCGATCGGGCAGGCGGTCGGACGGGTGCGGCCCGTCACCCCAGTCGATCAGCATGGGCTGCGCCCCGTCGCGCGGCATCTGGCCGGCCAGCGGCAGGGTCAGCCGCGTCAGGCGCACGCCGCGATCGGGCAGGCGGTCGGACGGGTGCGGCCCGTCACCCCAGTCGATCAGCATGGGCTGCGCCCCGTCGCGCGGCATCTGGCCGGCCAGCGGCAGGGTGATCTGCCAAGACAGGTCGCCGCGGCGCGCCTGCACGACGCGCGTGCCGGCGGGTGCGCGCAGCGGCGTCGCGCGCATCACCCAGCCCGCCACCCGCGGCGGGCCGTCGAACCCGTCCAGCCCGAACCAGCAGGGCCGAACATCGGCCTCCGGATCGGGCGCGATCAGTTCCAGGTATTCCCCCGGCCCAAGCGACATCAGGCGGTTGTGGGTGCCCATGCCCGGATGGCGCCCGCCCGGTTCCAGCGTCAGGCCGTGGCCGGCCAGCCACGCCGCCCCTTCGTCCAGGGTGCGGGCGGCGATGGCCACGTGATCGAAGGCCAAGCTCACCCGCGATGGGCGCCCGCGGCCAGGTCGCGGACGAAGGCCAGGATTTCCGGGACGGGGCGACCCTCGCCGATCTGCTTGACGATGGCGCTGCCGACGACGCAGCCGTCGGCGACGGATGCGATCGCCTCGGCGGCCTCGGGGGTCGAGATGCCAAAGCCCACGACCACCGGCAGGCCGGCGGCGGCGCGGATGCGCGCGACCTCGGGGGCGACGTCGGCGGCATTGGCTGCGGCCGCGCCGGTGATCCCCGTGACGCTGACGTAATAGACGAAGCCCGTGATGTTCCTGACCACCGCAGGCAGGCGGCGGTCGTCGGTCGTCGGCGTCGCCAGGCGGATGAAGTTCAGCCCCGCGGCCGTAGCTGGCACGCAGAGTTCGGAATCCTCCTCGGGGGGCAGGTCGACGACGATCAGGCCGTCGATCCCCGCCTCGACCGCATCGGTCAGGAACTGGGTGACGCCGCCCTTTCGGGCATAGATCGGATTGTAATAGCCCATCAGCACGATGGGCGTCGTGGTGTCGTCGCGCCGGAATTCGCGCACGATGTCCAGCGTGCGGCTGACGCTGCCGCCCTGGGCCAGGGCGCGCTGACCTGCCGCCTGGATCGTGCTGCCATCGGCCATCGGGTCGGTGAAGGGCATGCCAAGTTCGATGATGTCCACCCCCGCGTCGGGCAGGCCGCGCATGATCTGCAGCGCGGTCGCATCGTCGGGGTCGGATGCCATCATGTAGGCCACGAAGGCCTTCTTGCCCTGGGCCTTGAGCGCCGCAAACCTGTCGTCGATTCTGGTCATGTCCGTCCCTGCATTCTTTGGCACAATCCCTAGCGCGCATGGGGGGTGGGTGCAATCTCCGGGCGCGGGTCGGGCGCGGGCCGGGCCAAGGCTGGACTTGGCCGCGCGGGGCGCGTAACAGGCGCGGGATATTCAGACGGGAAAGGGTGCTGTCATGGGCTTTCGCATGGGGATCGTGGGCTTGCCGAACGTGGGCAAGTCGACGCTGTTCAACGCATTGACGAAAACCGCCGCCGCACAGGCCGCGAACTTCCCGTTCTGCACCATCGAGCCCAACGTGGGCGAGGTCGCGGTCCCCGACCCGCGGCTGGACACCCTGGCCGCCATCGCAGGCAGCAAGCAGATCATCCCGACGCGCATCACCTTCGTGGACATCGCGGGCCTGGTGAAGGGCGCCAGCAAGGGCGAAGGCCTGGGCAACCAGTTCCTGGCCAACATCCGCGAGACGGACGCCATCGCCCATGTGCTGCGCTGCTTCGAGGATGGCGACATCACCCATGTCGAGGGCCGCGTCGACCCGCTGGCCGATGCCGACGTGATCGAGACCGAGCTGATGATCGCCGACATGGAATCGATCGAGCGTCGCCTGGCCAACCTGTCGCGCAAGCTAAAGGGCGGGGACAAGGACGCGCTGGATCAGGACCGCCTGCTGCGCCAGGCTCTGGCCGTGCTGAACGAGGGCCGCCCGGCGCGCACCATCGCCGTGTCCGACGACGACCGCCGCGCGTGGGACATGCTGCAGCTGCTGACTGCAAAGCCCGTGCTGTTCGTCTGCAACGTGGCCGAGGACGAGGCTGCCAACGGCAATGCCCTGTCCGAGAAGGTCCGCGAGATGGCCGAGGCGCAGGGCGCGGGCCATGTCGTGATCTCGGCCCGGATCGAGGAGGAGATCAGCCAGCTGGACGCCGAGGAGGCGCAGATGTTCCTGGGCGAGATGGGGCTGGAGGAGCCGGGCCTGGACCGGCTGATCCGCGCCGGATACAGCCTGCTTGGTCTGCAGACCTATTTCACCGTGGGCCCCAAGGAGGCCCGCGCCTGGACCATCACCAAGGGCACCCTGGCCCCGCAGGCGGCGGGCGTGATCCATGGCGATTTCGAGAAGGGCTTCATCCGGTCGGAAACCATCGCCTATGACGACTATGTCGCCGGCAAGGGCGAGGCCGGAGCGCGCGAGGCGGGCAAGCTGCGCGTCGAGGGCAAGACCTATGAGGTCAAGGACGGCGACGTCCTCCACTTCCTGTTCAGCGGCTGATGAGGAAAGGCGGGCCAGGCGGCCCACCTTGTTCGTTCAGGAATAGGTCAGTTCGGTCGCCTTGCCGCGGAAGACCGTGTAGGCCAGCACCGAATAGGCTATGATGACCGGCAGGACGACCAGCGCGCCCACCAGGATGATGATCAGCGCCTCGGGTGCGGCCGCGGCCTGATAGATCGTCATCTGTTCGGGGACGACATAGGGGTAGAAGCTGTAGGCCAGCCCCCCGAAGGCCAGGACGAACAGCGCCGTGGTCAGGGCGAAGGGCGTCCAGGCCATGCGGTCGTTCTCCATCGGCAGCACGTGCAGCACCCGCCACAGGGTGGCGATCAGCACCACCGACAGGATCGGCAGGGGGGCCAGGATCGCAAATTCGGGCCAGCTGAACCACTTGTCCCAGATGCGGGCACTGACCAGGGGCGATGCGGCCGAAATCGCGGCGATGCCCGCCACCAGCCCCCAGATGCCGCGCCGTGCCCACAGGATCGCCTTGGCCTGCAGAACGCCCTCGGCCTTGCCGATCAGCCAGGTCGCACCGATGACGCTGAACCCCACCGTCAGGAACACCGCCGTCAGCAGCGCAAACGCGATGTTGGTCCAGCTGAGCTGCAGCCCGGTGACATAGAGGCCCAGCATGAACCCCTGCGCCAGGGTTGAGGCCAGGCTGCCCGCGAAGAACGCCCGGTTCCACGCGGCGCGGTGACGGGTCGGGGCCTTGGCGCGGAACTCGAACGCGACGCCGCGCAGGATCAGGCCGATCAGCATGACCGTCACCGGCAGGTAAAGGGCAGTCAGGATCACCCCGTGCGCCACCGGGAAGGCCACCAGCAGCAGGCCGATGGCCAGGACCAGCCAGGTCTCGTTCGCGTCCCAGAAGGGACCGATCGAGGCGACCATGCGGTCGCGTTCCGACGGGGTGGCGAAGGGGAACAGCAGGCCCACCCCCAGGTCGAAGCCGTCCAGGACGACATAGACCAGGATAGAGATGCCCATCAGCATCGCGAAGACGAAGGGCAGCCAGATGAACGGATCACCGAAGAGGTGCATGATCTACTCCGCAGGTTGCAGGGCGTGCACGCCTGCGTCGGGGGTGGGCAGGTCTGGGGTCAGCGGGTCGTGGCGTGCGGCGCGGCGCGCCAGATAGGTCAGCGTGCCCAGGTAGGCCGCCATCAGGACCGCATAGACCAGAAGGTAGGCGACCAGGCTGGAGGCGACCATGCCGCCGGTGACCGGGCCGACCGCCTCCTTGGTGGTCAGGACGCCCGTGACCAGCCAGGGCTGACGCCCGATCTCGGTCACGTACCAGCCCGCCAGCGTGGCGATCCAGCCCGAGAAGCCCATCGCGGCAAAGGCATAGATCCAGGGGCGCGGCAGGCCTTCGACCCCGCGACCGCGGCGCATGAACCACAAGGCAGACCAGGACAGCGCCAGCATCGCCATGCCCATGCCCACCATGATCCGGAAGCTGAAGAAGACCGGGGCCACGGGCGGGTGTTCGGGGGTGCCGTCGGCGGCCACGAAATCGTTCAGGCCCGGCACCTCGCCGTCCAGGCTGTGCGTCAGGATCAGGGATGCGACGTTGGGGATGGCGATCTCCATCCGGTTCTCGCGCGCCTCCTGATCGGGCAGGGCGAAGAGGACCAGCGGCACGTTGCCCTGCGTCTCCCAGTTGCCCTCCATCGCGGCGACCTTGGCGGGCTGGTGTTCCAGCGTGTTCAGGCCGTGCATGTCGCCGGCATAGATCTGCAGCGGGATCAGCACCGCGCCAAGCGTCGCACCAAAGCGCAGCGTGGCACGCACCTCGTCCCCCCGGTCGCCCCAGATCCAGCGCAGCGCCGAGATGCCCGCGATGAGGAAGGCCACCGTCAGCCCCGAGGCCAGCAGCATGTGCGTCAGGCGGTAGGGCAGCGACGGGTTGAAGATGATCGCCATCCAGTCGGTCGCGTGGACCACGCCGTCGATCACCTCATAGCCCGCGGGCGTGTGCATCCAGCTGTTCAGGACCAGGATCCAGAAGGCCGACAGGGTGGTGCCGAACGCCACCAGAAAGGTCGCGGTCGTGTGCAGCCAGCCCGGCACGCGGCGAAAGCCGAACAGCATGATGCCCAGGAAGGCGGCCTCGAGGAAGAAGGCGGTCAGCACCTCATAGGCCAGAAGCGGACCCGCGATGTTGCCGACGCTTTCCATGAAACCGGGCCAGTTGGTGCCGAACTGGAACGACATGGTGATGCCCGACACGACGCCAAGCGCGAAGGACAGGGCAAACACCTTCACCCAGAAGCGATAGGCGTCCATCCATTTTTCGTCGCCCGTGCGGTTGAAGCGCAGCTTGAAGAACAGCAGCACCCAGCCAAGCGCGATCGTGATGGTCGGGAACAGGATATGGAACGAGATGTTCGCGGCAAATTGAATCCGCGACAGAATCAGCGGGTCCATGGGTTTCAGCCTTTCGATTGAGGTTTGCTGCGGCGGATCGGGATCAGCTTGCCCGCGCCGTCGACAAGGCGGCCAAGACGGGCGCCCATGTTCATCAGCGCGACCAGGCGCTCGGTCTCGAACCGGGCCAGGTCATCGTGGAACCGCGTCATCTGTTCGATCAGCTGGCGCAGTTCGGCGATGCGGGCGTGGGCTGCGCGGTCAGCCGGGTTGGGTTCGGCCATCGACAGTTCGCGAAGCTTGGTCAGCGTCGGGTCGATCTCGCGCTTGCGCCGTTCGTTGATCAGCGTGCGCACGATCTCCCACAGGTCGTCGGGCGTGGTGAAGAATTCGCGCCGGTCGTCCTGCTGATGGCGCAGGCGCACCAGGTTCCAGCTTTGCAACTCCTTGAGCGCCATCGACACGTTCGAACGGGAGAAGCCCAGGGCGGCGACGATGTCGTCCGCACACAGCGGCTCATCCGCCAGGAACAGCAGGGCATAGACCTGACCGACGGTGCGGTTGATGCCCCACCGCGATCCCATTTCACCGAAATGCAGGATGAACTCCTGACGCAAGGCCGACACTGACATTCGCTTGTTCCCGTCATTTCAGAAATTACTGAAAATAACATAGAGCAAGCGGCGCGCCGGCATAGCGGGCAGGTTGTCGCATCCGCATATGAAAAAGCCCCCGCCTTTTCGGGCGGGGGCGTCAAGTCAGTCTGACCGGGTCGTCAGTTGGCGATGACCTGGCAGGGCTGCGACCGGCTTTGCATCCGCTCGCAGGCCAGTTCGGCATGGCCCTTGGAGAGGTTTCCGAACTGCGGCTCGAACCCGCGATTGGTGTTGGCGACGTGCCGGCGCGCCGCGCCGAACAGGTTGCCGTCCTGTAGGGCCAGACGCAGCAGCAGCCGGTCAGCCTCGGCCTGAGAGGTGTAGCGGCCCAGGCTGACGCCCCAGTTGCGGCCGCTGTCGGTGGGACGGCGCACGACCTCCAGTGCCTCGGGTGCGCTCAGGTCGCCTTCGCCCATCGCGGCCAGGATCACGGTTTCGGACCGCGGCTTGGGCGCCCTGGAACTGTCCAGCGACAGGGTGCCGGGGGCCGCCTGCATCTGCGGTTCCGGGGCGGGCGCGGCTGCAGGCTCGGGCTGGGCAACGGCGGCGATGCTGGCCGTGCGCCGGGGCGAGGGTGCAGGGCGCGCCGATCCGGCCAGCACGGGGGCCGCAAGGCTGGCCTGCTGCGCCGGTGCGTCGTCCGATGCGACGGCGGTGGCAAGCGCCTGCTGGATCGCGTCGGCCGCGGGGGCCGCGGATCCGGGGCGGGCGCGCGGACGCTGGCTGCTGGCCAAGGCGACGCCCGGCGGTGCGGCGGGCGCCGCGGTCGCACCAGCCAGACGCAACGCCTCGGTCAGGTCGACCTTGGGCGCTGCGGCGACAAGGGTCGACGCGGCGGCGGCAGGGCGGGTCGCGGGGGGCGGCAATGCCTGCAGCACCAGGCGCTGCGGTTCTGCCTGGGTCGCGGCGGGGCTGGCGGCGACCTGCGCGCGGCGCGTCGTGGCCTGCACCAGCAGGCGCGGAGGCTGCGGACGGACCTCGCGCACGCGGTCGGGGATGCGGGTGAAGCTGCTGTCCAGCAGCTCGGTCATCACCTGGTTGCGATGCGCCGTGGACGTGCCGCCGAAGACGGTGGCGATCAGGCGACGGTTGCCGCGCTGTGCCGAGGCCGTCAGGTTGAAGCCCGCAGCCCGCGTATACCCCGTCTTGATCCCGTCGGCACCGGCATAGGCATCCAGGAAGCGGCGGTTCGTCGACGCGACCTGCGCGATGCCCGCATCGGCCGACCGGCGCGAGAACAGGTTGTAGTACTGGGGGAAGTCGTAGAACAGGTGGCGTCCCAGAACGCTCATGTCATGGGCGGTCGAATAATGCCCCTCGGTCGTCAGGCCATGAGCGTTGCGGAACTGGCTGTTGTTCATGCCAAGCGCCCGCGCCATCTGGGTCATCTGCTGGGTGAAGGCCTGTTCGGAGCCTGCCAGCCCCTCGCCGATGGTGGTCGCGGCATCGTTGGCCGACTTGATCGCGGCCGCGCGCAGAAGATAGCGCAGCTCGATCTGCTGACCCGCGCGCAGGCCCAGCTTGGAGGGGGGCTCGTTCGCGGCCTTGGAGGACACGGTGAATTTCGAATCCAGCCGCACCTGACCGCGTTCGATGGCCGAGAACGCCATGTAGAGCGTCATCATCTTGGTCAGCGAGGCAGGATGCAGTCGCGTATCCGAATTCTGGCGATAGATGGGTTGCCCGGTCCGGGCGTCCATCACATAGGCCGCGAAAGGTGCCGCGGCAGCCGGAAGCCCCAACAGGGCAACGGCCAGGACGGCATGACAAAGCAGCCGGAAGGCATGGGTAAATCGGGTCACTGTCGCTGTCTCTCTGCCTCAAGCGGGCGCGTCGTTTGTCGCACGTCCGTCGTTAATCAACCTATAATAGCACGGCTCTTTTCACCTTGAAACCGGGCAATCACGCTTATTTTGTCTGCACTGTAGGCGACGCCGTCCGGACCCGGATCGCGGCGCATCCGCGCGGGGGGCTTTCATCCGGGCGCGATTGCGCTATATTTCCGGGGATGGCGACAGCGCCCACCCCCTCGCCTCAGCATTCAGGAACGACCGCAGCCCGATGACGCACTGGATGACCGCACCCGACAATCCCGACGACCAATCCGATCTGGCGGTCAAGCCGCGCGCGAAATCGCAGCGGCCGCCGATGTACAAGGTCCTGTTGCTGAACGACGACTTCACCCCGATGGAGTTCGTCGTCCACGTGCTGGAGCGGCTGTTCCACATGACCCACGCCCAGGCGATCGAGATCATGTTGACCGTGCACCGCCGCGGTCTGGCCGTCGTCGGCGTCTTTTCACACGAGGTGGCCGAGACGAAGGTCGCCCAGGTGATGGAGCTGGCCCGCCGCCAGCAGCATCCCCTGCAATGCACCATGGAAAAAGAGTAATCGCGTGACCCAATCACGACTGGACCTGGCCTTTCCGGACGGCCATCCCGGGGGCCGGGTGCTGTTCATCGGCGCCACTGCCGCCGATGACCTGTCCCCCCTCGACCCCGCACAGCTGACCATCGTCCAGGGAAATTTTCCCGATCATGACGGACTGACCGCCCGCGGATTCGATGTCCGGACGGAGCCGGAGGGCCGTTTCGACGCGGCCGTCGTCCGCCTGCCGCGCGCCAAGGCCGCCGCACGCGCGCGCCTTGCGCTGGCCGCGGCGTATCTGGCGCCTGGCGCGGCCCTTTGGGTCGATGGGCAGAAGACCGACGGCGTCGATTCCCTGCTGAAGGAACTGCGCGGCCATGCCGAGGTGCGCGATGTCATCAGCAAGGCCCATGGCAAGATCTTTCAGGTGACGCTGCCCGACGCGGGACTGCCCGCCGACTGGACCGCGACCGAGCGTCAGGTCGAGCCGGGCTTCGTGACCCTTCCGGGCGTCTTCTCGGCCGACGGGATCGACCCGGGGTCGCGGATGCTGGCCGATAACCTGCCGCCCAAGATGCCCACTCGCGTGGTCGACCTGGGCGCGGGATGGGGCTGGCTTTCCGCGCAGGCGCTGGCCCGACCGGGCATCGCCGAGCTGCACCTGGTCGAGGCCGACCACGCCGCCCTGACCTCGGCCAAGCGCAATGTCACCGATCCGCGGGCACAGTTCCACTGGGCGGACGCGCGCAACTTCACCCTGCGGGAGCCGGTCAACGGCGTCATCATGAACCCCCCGTTCCACGAGGGGCGACAGGCCGACCCCCGGCTTGGGGCCGACTTCATCGCCACCGCGGCGCGCATCCTGACGGGCGCGGGTCGGCTGTGGATGGTCGCCAACCGGCATCTGCCCTACGAATCGGTCCTGGCGCAGCATTTCGGCCAGGTCCATGAGATTGCGGGCGACACGCGCTTCAAGGTGATCGAAGCGACCGCGGCGGGCAAGGGTACCGCCACGGTCCGGGCCCGGGGGGCACGGCGGTGACGCTGTCGATCCAGGGCAAGACGGCCATCGTCACCGGGGCCGGGCGCGGCGTGGGCCTGGCCATCGCGCGGCACCTGGTCGAACGCGGCGCATCGGTCATGTTCGCGGATGGCGACGAACAGGCGCTTCAGTCGGCGGTGTCGGATTATGCCGACGACGAAAGCCAGGTGCGCCATTTCGTCGGGAACATGTCGGAAAAGCTGGCGATGGCGAACCTGCTGTCGGCCACGTTGGATGCGTTCGACCGCGTCGACATCCTGGTGAACGCCCATCGTTTCGTTCGGGGCAGCGATCCGCTGGACACCGACATGGACGCGCTGGAGGAGATGCTGCGCCAGAACATGCTGGCCAGCCTGCGTCTGTCGCAGATGGTCGCAAAGCGCATGATCCGTCAGGCCGACGGCGAAGGGTCAAGCGCCCAGACCGGGGCGATCGTCAACATCTCGACCTTGGCGGCGCGGCGGCCGATTCCGTCGATGCTGGGCTATTCCATCGCCTGTGCGGCGCAGGAACAGGCCACGCGCGGGCTGGCGCTGGCCTTGGCGCCGCACCGCATCCGCGTGAACGGTGTCAGCTTCAGCAGTGTCATGTCGCATGAACTGCAATGCGCGCTGAAGGACAATCCCGACCAGCGGGCGCAGATCATCGCTGGCACACCCCTGGGCCGCATCGCCCCGGCCGAAGAACTGGCCGAGACGGTGCATTACCTGGTCAGCGACGGCGCGCGCTTTGTCACCGGCCAGATCGTCACCGTCGACGGCGGACGCAGCCTGGCCGACCCGGTGACGTCACAGGTGCTTTAGGCTTCCTCGGGATAGGCGGCGCGGCAGGCGGCCACGGCGGCATTCGCGCCGCGCGTCAGGGCCGCCTGACGCTCTACCAGGCCGTCGCGCTTGCGCGTCTCGGCCGCGGGGTCGATGGGCACGCGGAACCGTTCGACATCGACATAATCGCGCCAGCAGCCATAGGTGCTGATCTGCGCCTTGCCCTCGTGGTCGCGGATTACGCGTTCGCATTGCGCGAACCGCGTGCGCACGACCTGGCGTTCGTCCCAGGCATAGCCCCGCGACAGATTGCCCTCGACCTCGGCCAGCAGGCTGCTGACGGTGCGGTATTCGCTGGTGTTCCGGCTGATGCAGCGTTCCTGCGGCGTGCCGCAGGCGGCAAGGGCCAGGACCGGTGCAAGGCAAAGGGCAAGGGCGGTGTTGCGGCGCATGGCGGCTCTCTTTATGGACGCAGGCGATGCTAGTCGCGATGCCTGGGGCTGGCAAATCACGAATGAGGCCCGCCATGGATGAACAACGCCACCGCGCCGCGCTTTGGTTCCGCGAGCTGCGCGACCGCATCACCGCCGCCTTCGAGGCGCTGGAGGACCGCGCCCCGGGCAACGCCCCCGCGGGCCGGTTCGAGGTGACGCCCACGGAACGCGCCGACAACGGCGGCGGCGGCATCATGTCGGTGATGCGCGGCGGCCGCGCCTTCGAGAAGGTCGGCGTGAACTGGTCCGAGGTGCATGGCACCCTGGCCCCCCGCGCCCAGGCCGCGATGGCCGCCCGCGGCGTGCCGGGCATGGAGGATGACCCGCGGTTCTGGGCATCGGGCATCAGCCTGGTCGCGCATATGCGGAACCCGCACGCGCCGGCCGTGCACATGAACACGCGCATGTTCTGGACCCCGGGGGCGTGGTGGTTCGGCGGCGGGTCAGACCTGAACCCCTGCATCGAATACGCGGATGACACCGCGCATTTCCACAACACGCTGCGCGATGCCTGCCTGCCGCACGGGGCGGACTACTATGACCGCTTCAAGGCCTGGGCGGACGAGTATTTCTTCATCCCCCATCGCGGGCGGGCGCGGGGCGTCGGCGGCATCTTCTATGACGATCTGAACACCGGGGACTGGGAGGCGGATTTCGCCTTCACCCGCGACGTGGGCGCGGCGTTCCTGCCGGCGTTCCTGCCGCTGGCAGAGGCGCGGATGACGCAGGCGTTCGACGATGTCGACAGCGACACGCAGCTGATCCACCGGGGTCTCTATGCGGAATACAACCTGGTCTATGACCGCGGCACGAAATTCGGGCTCGAGACCGGCCATAACGCCGACGCCGTCCTGATGAGCCTGCCGCCGCTGGCCAAGTGGGTCTAAGGCCCGACGGCCTACGGGCGGGCGCCTGCCAGGATCACCGCGGCCCCGACGATGCACAGCCCGGCCCCCAGCAGGTCCAGCCTGCCGGGGGTCTGACCCTCGACCAGCCACAGCCATGCCAGCGACGTGGCGATATAGATGCCGCCATAGGCTGCATAGGCGCGCCCCGCGAAATCGACCTGAACACGCGTCAGCGCCCAAGCGAACAGCGCCAGCGCGACCACGCCCGGCACCAGCCACAGCGCCGACCGGTCCAACCGAAGCCACGCCCAGAAGGCGAAACAGCCCGCGATC
Organism: Paracoccus sp. Arc7-R13; assembly: GCF_004010775.1. Lineage (NCBI taxonomy): Bacteria > Pseudomonadati > Pseudomonadota > Alphaproteobacteria > Rhodobacterales > Paracoccaceae > Paracoccus > Paracoccus sp. Arc7-R13. The sequence goes on from NZ_CP034810.1 coordinate 1,870,990, forward strand.
TCGGCCATGGCGGCCGTGACATACAGGCCGATCGTGGGGATCACACGTCCAGTTCCTCGACGAAGCGGGCGTTTTCCTGGATGTACTCGAACCGCAGCTCGGGCTTCTTGCCCATCAGGCGTTCGACCAGATCGCCGGTCTCGCCGCCTTCGTCGTCGTCGATGCTGACGCGGATCAGCTTGCGGGTGGCGGGGTTCATGGTCGTGTCCTTGAGGTCCTTGGCGTCCATCTCTCCCAGACCCTTGAAGCGCTGGACGTCGATCTTGCCACGGCCGCCCAGGCCCTTGGCCATCATCCGATCCTTTTCGGCGTCGTCGGCCACGTACAGGCGGTGGGCCCCCTGCGTCAGACGGTACAGCGGCGGGCAGGCCAGATACAGGTGCCCCTTGTCGATCATCGGCCGCATCTGCGTGAAGAAGAACGTCATCAGCAGCGACGCGATATGCGCGCCGTCGACATCGGCGTCGGTCATGATGATGACCTTGTCATAGCGCAGGTCGTCGACGTTGAAACGCGTGCCCATGTTGACGCCAAGCGCCTGGCACAGGTCGTTGATCTCCTGGTTGGCACCCATCTTGGACGATGCCGCGCCCAGCACGTTCAGGATCTTGCCGCGCAGGGGCAGCAGGGCCTGCTTGGTGCGGTCGCGGGCCATCTTGGCGGAACCGCCGGCGCTGTCGCCCTCGACGATGAACAGTTCGGTCCCGTCGCGGTTGGTGGCGCTGCAATCGACCAGCTTGCCGGGCAGGCGCAGCTTTTTCGTGGCCGTCTTGCGTGCGGTCTCCTTTTCCTGGCGGCGACGCAGACGCTCCTCGGCGCGCAGTACCAGGAAATCCAGGATCGCGCCCGCGGATTTGGTGTCGGACGCCAACCAAGTGTCGAAATGGTCGCGCACCGCGCCCTCGACCAGGCGCGCAGCCTCGGTCGTGGCCAGGCGGTCCTTGGTCTGGCCCACGAATTCCGGTTCACGGATGAAGCAGCTTACCAGCGCGCAACCGCCGATGATCAGATCCTCACGCGTGATCTGGGCCGCCTTCTTGTTGCTGACGCGTTCGCCATAGCTGCGGATGCCCTTCAGGATCGCAGCCCAGAAGCCCATCTCGTGGGTGCCGCCCTCGGGGGTGGGGACGGTGTTGCAATAGGACTGGATGAAGCCGTCGCGCGCGGGCGTCCAGTTGATCGCCCAGTCCACCTTGCCCGGAACGCCGAACTTGGCGTTGAAGTCGATGCTGCCGGAAAACGGGCGGTCTGCATAGGTGCTGGTCCCGGTCAGGGTCTCGGTCAGGTAATCGGCCAGGCCGCCGGGGAAATGGAACGTGGCCTCGCGCGGGGTCTCTCCGTCGTCGATCTCGGTCTTCCAGCGGATCTCGACGCCGCTGAACAAGTAGGCCTTGGATTTCACCATCTTCATCAGCCGCGCGGGCTTGAAGCGGTGATGGCCAAAGATCTCCTCGTCGGCATGGAAGGTCACGGTGGTGCCGCGCCGGTTCGGGGCCGCCCCGATCTTGGCGACCGGCCCCTGCGGGATGCCGCGGGAAAAGCGCTGCTCGAACAGCTCCTTGTTGCGCGCGACCTGCACGACCATCAGGTCGGACAGCGCGTTCACGACCGACGCACCCACGCCGTGGAGACCGCCCGAGGTCTGATAGGTGTCGCCCGAGAACTTGCCCCCCGCATGCAGCGTGCACAGGATCACCTCCAGCGCGGACTTGCCGGGGAACTTGGGGTGCGGATCGATGGGAATGCCGCGGCCGTTGTCGCGCACGATGACGCTGAAATCGGCCAGCAGCTCGACCTCGATGCGCGTGGCGTGGCCTGCCACGGCCTCGTCCATCGAGTTGTCCAGGATTTCCGCGACCAGGTGATGCAGCGCGCGTTCGTCGGTACCGCCGATATACATGCCGGGACGCTTGCGCACCGGCTCCAGCCCCTCCAGCACCTCGATCGAGGATGCGGAATAGGCGTCGCTGGCGGCGTTGCCGGAGAGAAGGTCGTCGGCCATGGGGTCGCTCACTGATTTGGATCGCGGCGCTTATCTCATGGCGCGGGGGCGGGCGGCAAGGGGTTGTGTCCCCTGCGCGGCCCGCCCCAAAGGATTGCGCCTATTCCGGCTCCGCCATGCGGGCGGTCCACATTGCCTGGAACGCCGGGCGGTCCTGGCAGGCCGACAGCCAGGCGCGGATCGCGGGAAACCCCTCCATCAGCGCGCCGTGCCCCTGGGCATAGCGCACGATCTCGGCCAGGTTCAGGTCGGCCACGGTGAATCGGCCGCCCACCAGATAGGCGTGCGTTGCCAGATGGTCCTCCAGCACCTTCAGCGGCCGGACCAGCCGTTCGGCCGCGTCCGCCACGATCCCCACGTCATCGGCCGATTGCAGCGTGCCGCGGTTGTGCAGCATCAGGATGGTCAGTGCATCGGGCTCGATCGCGGTGGCGCCATAGATCGACCACTGGGTCATCAGCGCGTCTTCGGCGTAATCCTGCGGGCCTGCGGGGCCGCCATGCTTGCGCGCCAGATGCAGCGTGATCGCCAGCGATTCGGACAGGACCAGCCCTTCGTCCTCGATCACCGGGATGGCGCCTGCGGGGGACAGCGCCAGGAAATCGGGGCTGCGGGTGTTGGGCGGTGCATCGGGCGCGTCGGCATTGCCGATGCGATAGGCCTGGATGACGGGCACCTGCCGGAAGGGCAGGTCCAGTTCGTGACAAAGCCACACGACACGCGATGCACGCGAGCGGGTGACGCCGTGGATGGTCAGCATGATGGCCCCCGGTTTGGTTTGGCGGCCACCTTGGGACGCGGGCGCGGGCGCTGCAAGCCCTCGTCAGCGGAGGCCCGCGCGGACGCTGGCGCGGTCGACGGCGTCGATGATCGCCTGCGGATCGCCATGCTGAGGCATGTGGCCCTGATCGGGCAGGATCGTCAGCGCGGCGTTGGGCAGCGCCTCTGCCAGGGGCAGGGCGTGAATGTCGGCGGGCACGATGCTGTCTTGACCGCCATGGATGACCTCGACCGGCATCGTCAGGCGCGGATACTGCGGCGCCATCACTTGAAGATAGGCGCGCAACCCGTTGATCTGTGACGCATTCGCGCGATAGTTGCCGCGCCGCGCGGCCAGCCCCACGCCGATATAGTCGGCATATCCCGGGGGTACGGGCTGGGGCGCGAAGATGCCCGCCATGATCCGGTTGCCCAGGGACACCGGCGCCAGGGCGGTCAGCAGCGGTGGCCCCACACGATCGCCCAGGGGAGTCTCCAGGAATGCGTACCATCCGGTCAGCGTGCCGGGCCAGGGCATCGTCGCCCCGGACACGATCACCAGCGCCGCCGTGTCGCCCGGTGCGCGCAGACCCCAAGCCATCGCGACCGCGCCACCATAGCTGTGGCCCAGCACCACGGGTCGGCGCACGCCCAACTGGTCGGCGGCGGCGCGCAGCAGTTCGGCCTGGGCGATGGGGTTGTCGGTCTGCGCGCCGATCGCGTCCGTCCAGCCCAGCCCCGGCCGGTCGAAGGCCAGGACGCGGTACCGGGTCGCCAGGCGGTCGGCCAGGGAAAAGGTGAAATCGCGGCTGTTCCCGCTGGCCCCATGCAGCAGGATCAGGTCGGGACCGCTGCCGCGGATGTCGACATGCACGGTGCGGCCCTGCACCTGGATCAGTTGTCCGGTGGGGGGGAATTCGGCCTCGAACGCGGTTTCGCGCGCGGTGGCGCGGGCATCGACGATCCGCCCGCAACCGGTCAGCGCCAGGGCCAGCCCCGCCATCGTGAATGCCCGTCGTTTCATGCCGTCCCCTGTTCCTCTGCATCCAGACACGTCCGAACCCGGCCTGGGGTAGCGGCGCCCGCGTGGTTTTCCGCCGGGCTGGCAAAGCGGTGATTTGCAAGCCGCGCCGCACGCGGGTAACTGGAACCGCCGTCCTTGCCAAGGTGTCCTGCCGATGTCGCCGCGCGTGTCCTGCCTGTCCGCCCTGCTGATCGTCGCGCCGCTTGGCGCGTTGGCCCATCCGCATGTGTTCATCGACGCGGGCCTGTCCTTGCGTCACGACGCGGCGGGGGCGCTGACCCATGTGGGTGTCGAATGGGCCTATGACGAATTCTATTCCCTGCTGATCATCGAGGATCTGGGTCTGGACCCCGATGGCGACGGCGTCCTGACCACCGACGAACAGGCGGCCCTGCAGGGCTTCGACGCGGACTGGGAGCCGGGCTTTGACGGGCGGCTGTTTCTGGACGCGGACGGCCGCAGGCTGGCGCTGGACGGCCCGCAGGATTTCGCCGCGCGCTATGAGGACGGGCGGGTGATCTCGGCCCATGTGCGACCCCTGGCCGAGCCGCTGGACGGGGACCGGCCGCTGACGATCCAGGTCTATGACCCCGAATACTATGTCCAGTTCAGCATCCCCGAACCCCCGGCCATCGCGCGGGACGATTGCGCTGTCGATCTGCGCATGGGCGATCCCTATGCCGCCGCCGATGCCTATGCCCGCGCAGTGGGCGAGGCCCTGGGCGACGGCCAAAGCGCCGAGGAGGCGGACCTGATCACCGTGGACATCGGCGCCACCGGCGCGGATTCGGTGCAGGTCCGCTGCGGCCCAGGGTCATGAGGCGCGCCGTCGCCCTGACGGGGCTGGTCGTCGCCCTGACGCTGGTGGCGCTGTGGCTGGGCGGCGGTCTGGCCGGGATCGAGCGGTGGGCCACCGACCAGCAGCGCGCCGTCCAGAACGCGATGGCCGGGGCCTTGCGGGCGCTGCGGTCGGGCCAGCCGGGGGCGGTCGCGTCGCTGCTGGGGTTGTGCTTTGCCTATGGCGTCGCCCATGCGGTCGGGCCAGGGCATGGCAAGGTGATCATCGGCAGCTATGGGTTCGGCGCCCAGGTTCCGCTGGCCCGGCTGGCCGGGCTGTCGGTCGCGTCCTCGCTGGCGCAGGCAGGCACGGCCATAGCCTTGGTCTGGGGCGGGATCACCATTTTGGACCTGGGGCGCCAGACCCTGACCGACCTGTCGGAGGTCGCGATGGTGCAGGCCAGCACGGTCCTGGTCGCGTCGGTCGGCCTGTGGCTGGCATGGCGCGGCCTGTCGATGCTGCGCGCGCAGGCGCGGGCGGATCGCCACCACCATCACCACCACGGCGACGCCTGCGGCTGTGGCCATGCGCATGGCCCCACGCCGCAGCAGGTAGCGCAGACGCGGTCGCTGCGCGACGGGGTGCTGGTCGTGGCGGGCATCGCGCTGCGACCCTGCACCGGAGCGCTGTTTCTGCTGATCCTGACCTGGCGGATGGGCATCTTCGGGATGGGCATCCTGGGGACGCTAGCGATGGGCCTGGGCACTGCGGTGGTGACGGTCGCGGTCGCCTGCCTGGCGGTCTGGGCGCGACGCGGCAGCTTTGCCCTGCTGCCCGAACACGGCCCCTGGGCGGGCGCCGCGCGCTGGCTGCCCGGAACGCTGCAACTGGGCGCAGGGGTGCTGATCGCCGCGATCTCGGTCGCGGTGCTGCTGCCGTGGCTTTGACGCGGGTGCTGCGGGGTTAGGCTGACTGGTCTGCCTGCGGCGGCACCAGCCGGGCGATCAGCGCGTCCATCGCCGGGCCCATCGCCGCGCGGCTGGCGAACAGCGTCGCCTGCGACCGCAGGATCGGCGCCTCGTCCAGGATGCGCAGGTTGTTCGCGCGCAGCGTCTCGCCCGACGAGGTGATGTCGGCGATCGCTTCGGCGGTCAGGTTGGCGACCGTGCCCTCGGTCGCGCCCTGGCTGTCGACCAGTTGGTAATCCGCGACCTCGTGGGCGGACAGCCAGGCGCGAACCAGGCGGTGATATTTCGTGGCGATGCGCAAACGGAACCCATGTTCGGCCCGGAAATCGCGCGCGATGGCTGCGAAATCGTCCAGGTCCGTGCAGTCGCGCCAGCAATCCGGCACGGCCAGGATCAGGTCGGCATGTCCAAAGCCCATCGGCGTGACCTCGACCAGGTCGCTTGACCATCCGGCCAGCTTTTCGCGCACCAGGTCGGTGCCGGTCACGCCCAGCTCGATCCGGCCGGCGGCCAGTTCGCGCGGGATCTCTCCGGCCGACAGCAGGACCAGCGACACGCCCTCGACCCCCTCGACCCGGCCCGCATATTCGCGGTCGGACCCGGCCCGCGACAGACGCACGCCGCGGTCGGCGAACCAGTCGAAGGTCTGTTCCATCAGCCGCCCCTTGGACGGCACGCCAAGACGGATCATGCCTGCGCCTCCAGTTCGGCAACAAGGCCGGGGCGGATGATGCCACCCACGGCGGGGATCTCGCGGCCGCGGCCCAGCACGCGGGTCAGCGCGTCATAGCGCCCGCCCGACGCGACCGGCGGCCATCCGGCCCGGTCGGCCTGGAACGTGAAGGTGAAGCCGTCGTAATATTCCATCGTGGTGCGCCCGTGGCTGGCGTCGAAGATCACCGTCTGCAGGTCGATGCCGCGCGCGGCGATGGCGTCCAGGCGGTCGCGGATGCGGGCCACCGCCGGCGCGATGGCGGGCATGTCGCGGGCCAGGTCGGCCAGCGTCGACAGCGCCTGCGGCGCCGGGGCGCGCAGTGCGAACAGACGCTCCAGCCGGTCGGTCCAGACCGGGGCCAGGGGCGGCACCGCCACGTCCGACTGCAGGCGGGCGATGCGGCGGATCATCTCGTCCTCGGTCCGCATCCCGGCCCAGGACGTGGTGACGTCGGGAAACTCCCGCGCGATCGACGGGGCCGAGAACCGAGCCAGCAGGCGCGCGAAGCGGCCCGGCCGCCAGATGTGGTGCAACAGCGCCACCGAACGCGCCTCGGTCAGGGGCAGGCCGCGCACCGCATCCAGCAGCAGGCCCATGTCGCCCATGCGCGCCTGCAGGCCCAAGGGCGCCAGCGCATCGTGGAACAGCGCAAAGACCTCGGCATCGGCCTGGGGGTCGCGGGTGAACAGCTCGAACCCGCATTGCAGGTATTCGTGGTCGCGCGGCGTGGCGGGGCGGGTGTCGCCCGTGTCCTGCTTGCGGAACACCTCTCCCAGATAGCAGTAGCGGGCCGGATCGGCGCCGTTCTGCATGTGCGCCTGGACCACCGGCACGGTGAAATCGGGGCGCAGCATCATCTCTCCACGGATCGGGTCCTGGGTGACATAGGCGCGGGCGCGGATGTCCTCTCCGTACAGGTCCAGAAGGTCGCCCGCGGGCAGCAGGATGTCGGGCGCGATCTCGGTCGCACCAGCGTCGCGGAACCGCGACAGCAGCCGCTGTCCGACCGCCTGCTTGGCCTGCTTCGGGATCATCCGATGATCCTGCGGACTTCGGCAACCAGGTCGGCGCGCGCGACCTCGGTCTGGGCGGGCTGGGATTTCCATTCCTCGACAGAGGCTTCTGCGGCAATCTTCGCGCCCAGGATCAGGTCCTTGACCTGCACCACGCCGCGTTCCGCCTCATCCCCGCCCTGGATGATCGCGACGGGTGCGCCGCGCTTGTCCGCGTATTTCAGCTGGTTGCCAAAGTTCTTGGGGTTGCCCAGATAGACCTCGGCACGGATGCCGGCGGCGCGCAGATCGGCGGCCATGGCCTGGTAATCCGACATCCGGTCGCGGTCCATCACGGTCACGACCACGGGACCGGCGACCTGGGCCCCGGCCAGACCCTTGGCGCGCAAAGCGGCCAGCAGACGGTCGACGCCGATGCTGACCCCGGTTGCCGGGACCTTCTGCCCGGTGAAACGCTCCACCAGCCCGTCATAGCGGCCACCGCCCGCGACCGATCCGAACTGCCGCTTGCGGCCCTTTTCGTCAAGAATCTCGAAGGTCAGCTCGGCCTCGAAGACCGGGCCGGTGTAATAGCCCAGGCCCCGGACCACGGCCGGATCGATCACGGCGCGATCCTCGGCCACGCCCATCGCGGCCAGCATCGCGGCGATCTGGCGCAGTTCGTCCACGCCCTCGGCGCCGATGGCCGATCCGCCGACGGCGGTCGACAGGTTGTCCAGTGTCGCGGCGTTGTCCGCACCCTTGGCCTCCAGGAAGGCAAGCACCGGCCCCGCCTGCGCCTCGGACAGGCCCACGCCATCGATGCGCGCGCCGCTATCGTCCAGGCGGCCCGTGGTCAGCAGGGCCAGCACGCCCTCGCGACCGACCTTGTCGAACTTGTCGATCTGGCGCAGCACATCCTCGGCCTGATCCTCGCGAACCTGGGCCGCCTCCAGGACGCCGTTCAGAACCTTGCGGTTGTTGATCCGCACCAGATAGTCGCCGCGGTCGATGCCCACGGCCTCCAGCGCATCGGCCAGCATGCCGCAGATCTCGGCATCCGCCGCCACCGAAGCCGACCCGACCGTGTCCGCGTCGCACTGATAGAACTGGCGGAACCGACCCGGCCCCGGTTTCTCGTTGCGCCAGACGGGTCCCATCGCAAAGCGGCGGTACGGGCTGGGCAGGTCGTTGCGGTACTGCGCCGCGACGCGCGCCAGGGGCGCCGTCAGGTCATAGCGCAGTGCCAGCCAGTCGCCCGCCGTGCCGCCGCCGGGCACCGCCTCCTCCTGCCAGGCAAAGACGCCGGCATTGGGCCGGTCCACGTCGGGCAGGAACTTGCCCAGGGCCTCGACCGTCTCGACGGCGCTCGTCTCCAGCGGATCGAAGCCATGGCGGTGATAGACCTGCGCGATGCGGTCCAGCATGTCGCGCCGTTCGGTCACGTCCTGCCCGAAATAGTCGCGGAACCCCTTGGGCGTCTCGGCCTTGGGACGGGGCTGCTTCTTGTCTTTTGCCATGGTATCAGTCGCCTTTTCGGGCCCATATTCAGGCGCCGCTGTAACGGAAGGTGACGACATGGACAAGCAGCAGGACCGCCTGCATCAGCTGGAGGAGGCCTTGGCCCATCTGACGCGGCTGACGGATGAGCTGTCCGAGGTCATCGCCCGACAGGACCGCGACCTTGCCCGCGTCACCCGCCGCCTGGATCAACTGCTGCTGGCCGAGGCCGAGCGTCAGGCTGATGCGGCGGGCAGTGTCGCGATGGCCGACCAGCGCCCGCCGCATTACTGAGACCGTCCGCTTCTTCTTTGACCAAATACCCTCCGGGGGTCCGGGGGGCGAAGCGCCCCCGGCGGCCGCCCCCGGCAGGGTCCCGACAAAGCGGCTTTCCCCGCCGTGCCCGATGCGCTAATGCCGGGCTGAAAAGAACTTCGGACAACGAAAAGGATCGCTCATGGCCAATGTTGTGGTTGTCGGAGCCCAGTGGGGCGACGAGGGCAAGGGCAAGATCGTCGACTGGCTTTCGGAACGCGCCGATGTCATCGCGCGCTTTCAGGGCGGTCACAATGCCGGCCACACGCTGGTCATCGGCGACAAGGTCTTCAAGCTCTCGCTGCTGCCCTCGGGGATCGTGCGCGAGAACAAGCTGGCCGTGATCGGCAACGGTGTCGTGCTGGACCCCTGGGCGCTTTTCTCGGAGATCGACAAGCTGGCGGGGCAGGGCGTCGCCATCTCGACCGAGAACCTGATGATCGCAGAGAACACGCCGCTGATCCTGCCGCTGCATCAGGACCTAGACAAGCTGCGCGAGGAGGCCGCCGGCAAGGCCAAGATCGGCACGACCGGCCGCGGCATCGGCCCCGCCTATGAGGACAAGGTCGGCCGCCGCACGATCCGCGTCGCCGACCTGGCCGACGAGGAGACGCTGGACAGCCGTCTGGACCGCCTGCTGGCCCACCACGACGCGCTGCGCGCGGGTCTTGGCGCCACGCCGATCGACCGCGCCGAGCTGAAGGCCAAGCTGATGGAGGTGGCGCCCAAGCTGCTGCCCTATGCCCAGCCCGTCTGGAAGATCATGGGCGACGCCCGCAAGGCCGGAAAACGGATTCTGTTCGAGGGTGCGCAGGGATCGCTGCTGGACATCGATTTTGGCACCTATCCCTATGTCACCTCGTCCACGACGACGTCGGGGGCGGCGGCCAGTGGCACCGGCATGGGGCCGGGCGCGATCGGCTTTGTCCTTGGCATCGTCAAGGCATACACCACCCGCGTGGGCGAAGGTCCGTTCCCGTCGGAACTCGATGACGCAGACGGCCAGCGCCTTGGCGAGCGGGGCCACGAGTTCGGCACCGTCACGGGCCGCAAGCGCCGCTGCGGCTGGTTCGACGCGGTGCTGGTGCGCCAGACCTGCGCGATCAGCGGCGTGAACGGGATCGCGTTGACCAAGCTAGACGTGCTGGACGGGTTCGACACGCTGAAGATCTGCACCGGCTACGAGATCGACGGCGTGACGTATGACTATCTGCCGACGGCGGCCGCGCTGCAGGCCAAGGTGCGCCCGATCTACGAGGAGATGGAAGGCTGGCACGAATCGACCGCCGGGGCGCGCAGCTGGGCCGACCTGCCAGCCGCCGCGATCAAGTACGTGCGCCGCGTCGAGGAGTTGATCCAGTGCCCCGTGGCGATGCTGTCGACCAGCCCGGAGCGTGACGACACGATCCTGGTGACCGATCCCTTCGCCGACTGATTGCGTCCCGCGACGTGCCGGGGGACATCCTGTCCCCCGGACCCCCTTGGGGCGCGTTCGGGGATACCGAGGAAAGAGCCAGACGACATGGAACTGAAGACCCGCAAGCGGCTGTCCATCCTGATCCTGGTGATCGGCATGCCCGCCTATGTCGTCGCGGCGGTGTCGCTGATGAACTGGCTGGACGGGCGGTTCGGACGCCAGCCGATCTGGATCGAGCTGCTGATCTATGTCGCGCTTGGCGTACTGTGGGCGCTGCCGTTCAAGCGCGTCTTCAGCGGCGTCGGCAAGGGCTGAGGGCGGGAATGGTGGACCAGCCCCGACCGGTCCGCCACCTGCGCGGGGTCACCGTGATCGGCGGCGGCATGGTGACGCCCGCCGATCTGTCGGTGGCGCTGTCGGTCGCGCCCCTGCTGGTCGCCGCGGATGGGGGTGCGGACCGGGCGCTGGCCCTGGGGCACGCGCCGGACTGGGTGATCGGGGACCTGGACAGCATCTCGGACCCGGCGCGGCGGTCGGTTCCGGCCGCCCGCGTGCTGGAGGTAGCCGAGCAGGACAGCACGGATTTCGCCAAATGCCTAGGACGAATCGACGCGCCGCTGGTCATGGCGGTGGGTTTTGCGGGGCTGCGCCTGGACCATACGCTGGCCGCGCTGACGGTGATGGTCCAGCCCGGCGTTCCGCGCGTCGTCATGCTGGCCAGCGATGACGTGATCGTGCTGTGCCCGCCGCGCCTGACCCTGCCGCTGATGCCCGGGACGCGGGTGTCGCTGTACCCGATGGGACCGGCGCGCGGCAGCAGCCAGGGCCTGGAATGGCCCATCGACGGGATCGATTTCGCACCGGGCCAGCGGGTCGGCACCTCGAACCGGGCGACGGGGCTGGTCAGCCTGCGGGTGCAGGGGCCGATGCTGCTGATGCTGCCCCGAGACTGTCTTGGAACGGTGCTGACGGCGATGCAGCGCTGAGGGGGCGGTTGTCGTTGCGGCCTGCATGGCTTATCTGAGGGGCGAACCCCCGGAGGCCTGCCATGTCGCTGAACCCGATCCGTCCCTGGCGCAACATCGAGCGCCGCAAGTCGCGCCAGATCATGGTGGGCAAGGTCCCCGTCGGCGGCGATGCCCCGATCAGCGTGCAGACCATGACCAACACCAACGGCCACGACGTCAAGGCGACCCTGGCCCAGGTCATCGCCGCCGCAGATGCCGGCGCCGACATCGTGCGCATCAGCGCCCCGGACCAGGAGACCACGCGCGCGCTGCGCGAGATCTGCCGCGAGAGCCCTGTGCCGATCGTCGCCGACATCCATTTCCACTACAAGCGCGCCATCGAGGCTGCCGAGGCGGGCGCCGCCTGTCTGCGCATCAACCCCGGCAACATCGGGGACGAAAGCCGCGTGCGCGAGGTCATCAAGGCGGCCAAGGACCACGGCTGTTCGATCCGCATCGGCGTGAATGCAGGCAGTTTGGAAAAGCACCTGCTGGAGAAATATGGCGAGCCCTGTCCCGACGCGATGGTCGAGAGCGGGCTGGACCATATCAAGATCCTGCAGGACAACGACTTCCATGAATTCAAGATCAGCGTGAAGGCCAGCGACGTGTTCCTGTCGGCTGCGGCCTATCAGCAGCTGTCAGAGGCGACGGACGCGCCGATCCATCTGGGCATCACCGAGGCGGGCGGGTTCGTCGGCGGCACCGTCAAGTCGGCGGTGGGCCTGGGCAACCTTCTGTGGATGGGGATCGGCGACACGATCCGCGTCAGCCTGTCAGCCGATCCGGTCGAGGAGGTCAAGGTCGGCTTCGAGATCCTGAAATCGCTTGGCCTGCGGACGCGCGGGGTGCAGATCATCAGCTGTCCCAGCTGCGCACGGCAGGGCTTTGACGTGATCCGCACGGTCGAGGCGCTGGAAAAGCGGCTGGAGCACATCAAGACGCCGATGAGCCTGTCGATCATCGGTTGCGTGGTGAACGGACCGGGCGAGGCGCTGATGACCGATCTGGGATTCACCGGCGGCGGGGCCGGGTCGGGCATGGTCTACATGGCCGGCAAGCAGAGCCACAAGCTGTCGAACGACCAGATGGTCGATCACATCGTCCGGCTGGTCGAGGAACGGGCCGAGGTCCTGGACGCCGAGGCACGCGCCGCGGAAGCCGCCGCCGAGTAGGGTTGCGTCCCGCGAGGGCCGGGGGCGCTGGCGCCCTCCGGACCCCCCGCAGGCGCGCCCTGTCAGCCGCCGGTATGGCTCATGTGGCGGGTCATCTGGCCTGCGACGCCTTGGCGGGAATAGTCGAAGTCGTGACCCTTGGGTTTGCGCGCGATGGCCGCGCGGATCGTCTGGCGCAGGGCCTCGTCGTCGGCGCTGGCGCGCAGGGGCGCGCGCAGGTCGGCGTTGTCCTCTTGGCCCAGGCACATGAACAGCTCTCCGGTGCAGGTGACGCGCACGCGGTTGCAGCTTTCGCAGAAATTATGGGTCAGGGGCGTGATGAAGCCGATCCTTTGTCCGGTCTGCGCCAGCCTGACATAACGGGCCGGGCCACCCGTGCGTTCGGCAAGATCCAGCAGCGTAAAGCGTTCGGCCAGCCGGGCGCGCAGGTCGGACAGGGGCCAGTACTGGTCCAGCCGGTCCTCCTCTCCCATCTCGCCCATAGGCATCACCTCGATGAAGGTCAGGTCGTGACCCTCGTCGCCGCACCATTGCACCAGATCGAACAGCTCGCTGTCGTTGACGCCCTTGAGGGCTACGGCGTTGATCTTGACGCGCAGGCCGGCAGCGGTCGCGGCCCGGATCCCCTCCAGCACCTGGGGCAGGCGGCCCCACCGGGTGATTGCCGAGAACTTGTCGGCGTCCAGCGTGTCCAGCGACACGTTCACGCGCCGGACACCGATATCGGCCAGTTCCGCCGCATGGCGGGCCAGCTGGCTGCCGTTGGTGGTCAGGGTCAGCTCGTCCAGGCCGTTCCCCAGGTGACGCGACACGTTGCGGAAAAAGCCCATGATGCCACGACGGACCAGAGGCTCTCCGCCGGTGATGCGCAGCTTGCGCACGCCTAGGCCAATAAAGGCGGTGGACAGGCGGTCCAGCTCCTCCAGCGTCAGTAGGTCGGCCTTGGGCAGGAACTGCATGTGTTCCGCCATGCAATAGACGCATCGGAAATCGCAGCGGTCGGTGACCGACACCCGCAGATAGGTGATGGGCCGGGCAAACGGGTCGATCAGGGGCGGGTGCATGTCCATCCCCCTTATCTAGGCGCGCCGGACTGCGGTCACAAGGCGGGGATTCGTGGGTCGGGTGGTGGACCTTGCCACGCTGGCGTGACTAATCTGCGGCAACGATGATTGAAGGAGACGCCGATGCGCCTGATCCCCCTTGCCGTCCTGGGCCTGTCGCTGGCCGGATGCACCCAGATGGCTGCGACGATGAACCGGCCCGAAGCGCCCAAGGCGACGGCGGCCCAGACCGCGGCCGCGACGGCCGTGACGCGCGCGCCCAGCCCCCGGCCCGCGGCACGCGCGACACCCGCACAGCTGGACACCACGACGCCAGAACAGCGCGTGGCCGCCGCCCAGGCCCCGGCCACGGCCGAGACGCGGCTTGGCACGACCGTCGGATCGCTTGGCAACCCGTCCGAGGGTGGGTTCTGGATGAAGACGCCCCTGGTCGATGCGCCCGTGCAGGGGCGCATCGTGAACCCCGCCACGGGCAAGTCGGCGCAGGTCGAGTTGCGGCCCCTGTCGGGATCGGGCACGGGCAGCCAGGTCTCGCTGCCGGCACTGCAGCTGCTGGGCGTGCCGCTGACCGACCTGCCGACGCTGGAAGTCTACCGCTCCTGATCGCCGTCGGGGCGGGGCGCGTCGTCGGATTGCGGCGCGTCCTCGGCCAGGGGTTCAGGCTGCGGTTCGGGCGCGGCCATCGCCTCATGGGCGCTGTGCCAGACGGCGACGCGGTCCGGGTCGCGCTTTTCCAGGTTGCGCAGCCACAGCTTGGCCGCCTGACGCACGCCGCCGTGACGGTCGGACGCCAGGCGCAGCATCAGCTGCAGAACCTTTTCCCGAATCTCCAGGTCCTCGGGTTTGGGGTTGTTCATCTTGGCCCAGGGTAGCGTGGCCAGCATCACGCCCCGGCGCAGCCACGGGTTCCGGCTGCCGGCCCATGCCGTGATCTGATCCAGGCGGGTCGGATCGGCGACCACGCGACGCGCGGCGGCGGTCATCACCGCATCGTCGATCTCGGCCCCGTCAATCTGCGGCGCCCAGTCCATGATCGCGGCCCAGGCCGCGTCGTCGGGCCGCATCCGGGCCTGCACCAGCAGGCGGGCGGCGGCCAGGCGGGCCTCGTGGACGTCGCTGTCCCACAGCGCCTCGGCCAGCGCGATGCGCGCGTCCAGATCGCGTTCCGCGCGCCATTCGGCGACGACCTCCTCCAGGGCGGCGGGGGTGATGCCCAGGGTCTCTCGATCACGCTTGTGGCGTGCACTGGCGCGGGCGGCGCGTTCGGGGTCGGCCAGGTCGCGCAGCCGGTCCAGTTCCTGCATGGGATTCTCCAATCCGTGATTGGCCCCCTTCTAGGGCGCAGGGGCGCCGGCCTCAAGATGATGGTGGCAGGGGCGCGCCGGGCGGGCTAAAAGGCGCGGCAAAACCACGAGGTAGGCCCATGTCGCATTCCGCAGACCCCCGTCCGATGACCGCCCGCCGCACCGGCCCCCTGACGGGCGAGGCGCTGGTGCCGGGGGACAAGTCGATCAGCCACCGCGCCTTGATCCTGGGCGCGATGGCCGTCGGAGAGACGCGCATCACCGGTCTGCTGGAGGGCCAGGACGTGCTGGACACCGCCCGCGCCATGCAGGCGCTTGGTGCGCAGGTGACGCAGCACGGGCCGGGGGAATGGTCGGTGCATGGTGTGGGCGTGGGCGGCTTCTCCAGCCCGGCCGAGGTGATCGATTGCGGCAATTCGGGCACCGGCGTGCGTCTGATCATGGGTGCGGTCGCGACCACGCCGATCAGCGTGACCTTCACCGGCGACGCCAGCCTGTCGCGTCGTCCGATGGCGCGGGTGACGGACCCGCTGTCGCAATTCGGCACCCAGATCACCGCGCGCGAGGGCGGGCGTCTGCCCATCACCATCCAGGGCGCGGCCGATCCGGTGCCCGTCACCTATCGCACCCCCGTGGCCAGCGCCCAGATCAAGTCGGCGATCCTGCTGGCCGGGCTGAATGCGCCAGGGGACACGGTGGTGATCGAATCCGAACCGACGCGCGATCATTCCGAACGCATGCTGGCCGGGTTCGGCGCGCAGATCCGGACCGAGACCACGCCTGACGGCCACAAGATCACCCTGACCGGCCGCCCCGAACTGCGCCCGCAGCCCGTGGCCGTGCCGCGCGATCCGTCCAGTGCGGCCTTTCCGGTGGCTGCGGCGCTGATCGTGCCGGGGTCCGAAATTCGCGTGCCGGGCGTCAGCCGGAACCCGACGCGGGACGGCCTGTACGTGACCCTGCTAGAGATGGGCGCCGACATCACCTTCGAGAACCCGCGCGAGGAGGGCGGAGAGCCCGTGGCCGACCTGCTGGTGCGCCACGGCCCGCTGAAGGGCGTGACCGTCCCGGCCGATCGTGCGGCCAGCATGATCGACGAATTCCCGATCCTGTCGGTGATCGCCGCGTTCGCCGAAGGCACCACGGTGATGAACGGCGTCGCGGAACTGCGCGTCAAGGAAAGCGACCGGATCGACGCGATGGCCGTGGGCCTGCGCGCGAACGGCGTCACGGTCGAGGACACGCGCGACACCATGACCGTTCACGGCGCGGCGCAGGTGGCGGGCGGCGGCCATGCGGTGACCCATCTGGACCACCGCATTGCCATGAGCTTCCTGATCCTGGGCCTTGCGACCCAGCAGCCCGTCACCATCGACGACGCGGGGCCGATCACCACGTCCTTTCCCGACTTCGTGCCGCTGATGACCCGCTTGGGCGCGACGCTGGACTAGGCGGGATAGCCGATCCCGGCCAGGGATCGGCGGATCTCGTCCAGGATGGCGGGGTCGTCGATGGTGGCGGGCGCCTTGACCGTCTCACCGTCCGCGATCTTGGCCATGGTCGCGCGCAGGATCTTGCCCGACCGCGTCTTGGGCAGGCGGTCGACGACGCAGGCGGTCTTGAAGGCCGCGACGGGCCCGATGCGGTCGCGGACCATGCGCACCACCTCGGCCACGACCTGGGCATGCTCGGTCTCGACCCCCTTCTTCAGGCACAAAAGGCCCAGGGGTGCCTGTCCCTTCAGCGGATCGGCGACCCCGATCACCGCGCATTCCGCGACGGCAGGATGGCTGGACAGAACCTCTTCCATGCTGCCCGTGGACAGGCGGTGGCCCGCGACGTTGATGACGTCGTCGGTGCGCGCCATGATCCAGACATAGCCGTCATCGTCGACGTAACCCGCATCCCCGGTCTCATAGAAGCCGGGGAAATGCTGCAGATAGGCGCGGTTGAACCGATCCTCGGCATTCCAGAGCGTGGGCAGGGTGCCGGGCGGCAGGGGCAGCTTGATCGCGATCGCGCCCAGGGTGCCGGGTGCGACCGGGTGCCCGGCCTCGTCCAGGACCTGCACGTCGTAGCCGGGCATGGGCAGGGTCGGGCTGCCTTTTTTCACGGGCATCAGCCCCGCACCGAAGGGGTTCGCGGCGATGGGCCAGCCGGTCTCCGTCTGCCACCAGTGGTCGATCACCGGCACCTTGACCCGATCCTCGGCCCAGGTGACGGTGTCGGGGTCGGCGCGCTCGCCCGCCAGGAACAGGGCCTGCAGGCCGGACAGGTCGTACTTTCCTACCAACCTGCCGTCCGGGTCGTCGCGCTTGACCGCACGGATGGCGGTGGGCGCGGTGAAGAAGGACTTGACCTTGTGATCCGCGATCACCCGCCAGAACGTACCCGCGTCGGGGGTGCCGACGGGCTTGCCTTCGAACACCACGGTCGTCGCGCCCGCGATCAGCGGCCCATAGACGATATAGCTGTGCCCCACGACCCAGCCCACGTCGGACGCGACCCAGAACACGTCGCCCGGCCCGATGCCATAGATGTTCGGCACGCTCCACGCCAGGGCGACCAGATGCCCCGCAGTATGGCGCACGACGCCCTTTGGCTGGCCCGTCGTCCCCGAGGTGTAGAGGATATAGGCCGGGTGGTTCCCCTCGACCGGGACGCAGTCGGCAGGCTGCGCGTCCGCTACCGCCTGGCGCCAGTCCAGATCGCGGCCCGCCACCATGTCGGCCGCGCATACGGGGCGCTGGAACACGATTGTGAAGTCCGGCTTGTGGGCGGCCTCGTCGATGGCGCGGTCCATCAGCGGCTTGTAGGGGACGACGCGACCCGGCTCTAGCCCGCAGCTTGCGGCGATGATCGCGCGGGGCTTGGCGTCGTCGATGCGCACCGCCAGTTCATGCGCGGCGAACCCGCCGAAGACGACCGAATGGATAGCCCCGATCCGGGCGCACGCCAGCATCGCCTGCAGCGCCTCGGGGATCATCGGCATGTAGATGATGACCCGGTCGCCCTTGCCGATGCCGCGCGCGGCCAGCACACCCGCCAGCCGGGCCACCTGGTCCTGCAGCTGGGCATAGGTCAGGCGACTGACGCTGCCGGTCATCGGGCTGTCGTGGATCACCGCCAGGCGGTCGCCGTGACCGCCCGCGACATGGCGGTCGATGGCGTTCCAGCAGGTGTTCACCATGCCGTCGGCGAACCATTCCCCGGCGGGGCCCTGGTCGAAATGCGCGCGGCTTGGGGGCTGGGTCCAGTCGATGGCATCGGCGGCCTGCATCCAGAACGCCTCGGGATCGGCCTTCCAGCGCGCGTAGAGATCTTGATAGGACATGGACTCCCCTCCCTGAACCTGGGTTTTGTTACGCAGGAAGGGGGGCGTCGCGCAACCTTGTTAGCGGCGTGACCATGCGCTGATTAGCAGAAATCCGGCGATCGTGTTTGCAAACAGAACGGCGCAGCAAATCCTCCTTTGCCGCGCCGCAGTATTTGCAAAAATGTCGCCGAATCAGCCGTAATGCGTGACCGGAGTGCCGGCCAGCACAGACATGTTCAGCAGGCCGCGCGTGGTGATCGAGGGTGTCACGATATGGGCGCGGTTGCCCATGCCCATCAGGATCGGCCCGACCTCCAGGCCGCCCGCGCGCATCTTCAGCGCGTTGCGGACGCCCGATGCGGCGTCGGTGCCCGCAAAGACCAGCACGTTCGCCACACCCTGCAGCCGCGAGGTCGGGAAGATGCGTTCGCGCAGCTCGGGGTCCAGCGCCGCGTCCACATGCATCTCGCCGTCATACATGAAGTCGGGCTCGCGTGCGTCCAGCAGCGCCAGGGCGTCGCGCATCTTGCGGCCGGAATAGCTGTCGGTGTTGCCGAACTGCGAATGGCTGCACAGGGCGATCTTGGGCGTCAGGCCAAACCGGCGGACGTGACGCGCGGCGCCCATCACCGTCTCCATGACCTGCTGGGGCGTGGGGTCGTTGTGGCACTGGGTGTCCGCGATGAACAGCGGCCCGTCTTCCAGGATGATCATCGACAGTGCGCCGACCGGGTGCAGCCCGTCGCGGGCGAGGATCTGGCGCACGTATTGCAGGTGCCAGCTGTACTGTCCGAACGTGCCGCAGATCAGGCTGTCGGCCTCGGCCCGGTGCACCATGACGGCGCCGATGGCGGTGGTGTTGGTGCGCATGATCGCGCGGGCGATGTCGGGGCTGACCCCGCGCCGCGCCATGATGCCGTGATACGTTTCCCAATAGTCGCGATAGCGGGGGTCGTTCTCGGGGTTCACGATCTCGAAGTCGACATCCGGACGGATCGGCAGGCCCGCGCGTTCGGCGCGGGTGGCGATCACGTCGGGGCGGCCGATCAGGATCGGGACATCGGTCGTCTCCTCCAGCATGGCATTGGCGGCGCGCAGGACACGTTCGTCCTCGCCCTCGGCAAAGACGATGCGGCGCGTGGCGGTGGCCGCGGCCTCGAAGACCGGGCGCATGATCAGCGCCGATCGGAAGACCGATCCGTCCAGCTTCTGCTTGTAGGCGGCCATGTCGTCCAGGGGCCGGGTCGCAACGCCCGTCTCCATCGCGGCGCGGGCCACGGCGGATGACACGACGCCCATCAGGCGCGGATCGAAGGGTTTGGGGATCAGATAGTCGGCGCCGAAGGTCAGCGTCTCGCCGCGATAGGCCGCGGCGGCCTCGGCCGCGGTGGTCGCGCGGGCCAGGGCGGCGATGCCCTCGATGCAGGCGATCTTCATCTCGTCGTTGATGGTGGTCGCGCCGACGTCCAGCGCGCCGCGGAAGATGAAGGGGAAGCACAGGACGTTGTTGACCTGGTTCGGGAAATCGCTGCGCCCGGTGGCGATGATCGCGTCGGGGGCAACGGCGCGGGCCGCGTCGGGGTCGATTTCCGGGTTCGGGTTCGCCAGCGCGAAGATGATCGGGCGCGGGGCCATGCGGCCGACCATCTCGGGCGTCAGAACGCCCGGACCGGACAGGCCCAGGAACAGGTCGGCGCCGTCGATCACCTCGGTCAGGCTGCGCTTGTCCGAGGCTTGGGCATAGGCGGCCTTCTGCGGGTTCATGTCGATGTCGCGGCTCTCATGGACCAGCCCGTGGATGTCGCACAGCCAGACGTTCTCGCGCTTGACGCCCAGTTTCAGCAGCATGTTCAGGCAGGCGATGCCCGCCGCCCCGCCGCCGGTCGAGACGATCTTGATGTCCTCGAACCGCTTGCCGGCGATGCGCAGCGCATTGGTCGCGGCCGCGCCCACCACGATGGCGGTGCCGTGCTGGTCGTCGTGAAAGACCGGGATGTTCATCCGCTCGCGGCAGATCTGTTCGACGATGAAGCAGTCGGGGGCCTTGATGTCCTCAAGGTTCACCGCGCCGAAGGTCGGCTCCAGCGCGCAGACGATCTCGGCCAGCTTGACCGGATCGGGCTCGTTCACCTCGATGTCGAAGCAGTCGATGTTGGCGAATTTCTTGAACAGGACCGCCTTGCCCTCCATCACCGGCTTGGAGGCCAGCGCGCCGATGTTGCCCAGGCCCAGGACGGCCGTGCCGTTCGAGATGACGGCCACCAGGTTGCCCTTGGTGGTATAGCGTGCGGCGGTTGCGGGATCGGCCTTGATCTCCAGGCAGGCTTCGGCGACGCCGGGGGAATAGGCGCGGGCCAGGTCGCGGCCATTGGCCATCGGCTTGGTCGCGCGGATCTCCAGTTTGCCCGGTCGCGGGAACTCGTGATAATCCAGCGCGGCCTGTCTTGCGCTGTCCTGCCTGCGGTCTTCCATCTTTCGCCCCTCCGGTTTCGGAATTGGTTTACCGTTAAACCATTCTGACGTCGGGGAACAGCGGGGTTCTGCGCGCCCGCGCGCGTCTTGCACAACCCCGCCCGCGGGCGCAGATTGGCGGCCAGATCGAACGGGGTGAACCATGACGACGTCATTGCTGGATGCGGCGCGCGACGTGCGCGAACGGGCCTATGTGCCCTATTCGAAATTCAAGGTCGGCGCGGCCATCCGCGGCGCGTCGGGCACCGTCTATCGCGGCTGCAACGTCGAGAACGTGGCCTATCCCGAAGGCACCTGCGCCGAGGCCGGGGCCATCGCCGCGATGGTCGCCGCCGGAGAGACGGAGTTGATCGAGGTCGCCGTCATCGCCGACAGCCCGACCCCCGTGCCGCCCTGCGGCGGCTGCCGCCAGAAACTGGCTGAATTCGCATCCGCAGAGGTGTCGGTCCTGCTGGCCACGACCGACGGCGCGCAGATGCACACGACCGTGGGCGACCTGCTGCCCGGCCGGTTCGACGCGGGCCACATGGCGCGCACATGACGGATCCGCGTCCTGTCATATCGGCGATCCGCGACGGGCGGGGCCTGGACGGGCCGGGCGCGGCGCTGATCGCGCAGGGGCTGGCCGACGGGTCGGTCAGCGACGCGCAGGCGGGTGCCTTTGCGATGGCGGTACTGACCAAGGGCGTCGGACCTGCGGGCCGCGTGGCGCTGACGCGCGCCATGCGCGATTCGGGGCATGTCCTGCAATGGGACCTGTCGGGCCCGGTGGTGGACAAGCATTCGACCGGCGGCATCGGCGATACGGTGTCGCTGGTGCTGGCGCCGCTTCTGGCCGCGCGCGGGGTGTTCGTGCCGATGATCTCGGGTCGCGGCCTGGGCCATACGGGTGGCACGCTGGACAAGCTGGAGGCGATCCCCGGCTATCTGTGCGACCAGCCGGAGGATGACTTCCGCCGCATCGTGCGCACCGTCGGCTGCGCGATCGTCGCGGCCACGGGCGACGTGGCCCCTGCGGACCGTCGCCTGTACGCGATCCGTGACGAATCGGGGACGGTGGAATCGATCGACCTGATCACCGCATCGATCCTGTCGAAGAAGCTGGCGGCGGGGCTGGATGCGCTGGTCCTGGACGTCAAGGCGGGGTCGGGCGCCATCCTGAAGAAGGCCGACAGCGCCGGCCGGCTGGCCCAGGCCCTGGTCGAGACCGCGAACGGGGCGGGCTGCCGCACCTCTGCTTTCATCACCGACATGGATCAGCCGCTGGCCCGCAGCGCCGGCAATGCGCTGGAGGTGGCAGAGGCGATCCGCGCCCTGCGGGGCGAGGCCGGGGCGCTGCGCGACCTGACGCTGGCGCTGGCGGCGGAATGCCTGACGCTGGCGGGACGGTCCGCGGACGGTCTGGCCGACACGCTGGACAGCGGTGCCGCAGCCGAGGTGTTCGGCCGCATGGTCGCGGCCCAGGGCGGACCGCGCGACCTGCTGGACCGCCCCGAGGCGCATCTGGCCCGCGCGCCGCTGATCCTGTCCATTCCCGCGCCAGACGCCGGGCGCGTGGGGCGCATCGACGTGACCGCGCTTGGCCACGCGGTCCTGGCGCTTGGCGGTGGACGCGTGCGCGCGGCCGAGGCGATCGACCACCGCGTGGGCCTGGACCGCCTGGCCAAGCTGGGAGAGGAGGTCGGCCCCGACCGCCCCCTGGGCATGGTCCACGCCGCCGACGACACGGCGGCACAGGTAGCCATCGCCGCCGTGCAGGCCGCCTATGTCCTGGGCGACGGCCAGCCCGGCCCACTGATCCGCGACCGGATCGGCGCATGAGCCGGGCGTTCCTGATCGTCATGGACAGCGTGGGCATCGGCGGCGCGCCCGATGCCCACGCCTTCTTCAACGACGGTCGCCCCGATACCGGTACGAACACCGTCGGGCATATCGCGCAGGCGCGTCCGCTGCGGATGCCGGTGCTGGACGGGCTGGGGCTTGGGGCGGCGGTGCGGCTGGCCTCGGGCGCGGATGCACCGGGTCTGGGCGCCGAACCCCGCGGCCTGTGGGGCGCGGCATCAGAGGTGTCGCACGGCAAGGACACCCCCTCCGGCCACTGGGAGATCGCGGGCGTCCCCGTGCCGTGGGATTGGACTTATTTCCCCGACGCCGACCCCGCCTTTCCTGCCGACGTGACCGCGCGGATCTGCCAGCTGGCAGGGACCGACGGCATCCTGGGCAATTGCCACGCATCTGGCACGCAGGTCATCGACGACTTCGGCGCCCGGCATCTGCAGACCGGCTGGCCGATCTGCTATACCTCGGCCGACAGCGTGCTGCAGATCGCGGCGCATGAGGAGGCGTTCGGCCTGGACCGCCTGATCGCGCTGTGCCGCGACCTGTCACCGATACTGCACGCGATGCGCGTGGGCCGGGTCATCGCGCGCCCCTTTGTCGGCCAGCCCGGCGCGTTCCGTCGCACCGGCAACCGCCGCGATTTCGCGATCGCGCCGCCGGGCGACACCATCCTGGACATCGCGCAGGGTGCGGGGCGGGTCACCCATGCCATCGGCAAGATCGGCGACATCTTCAGCCATCGCGGCATCACCCGCCTGCACAAGGGCGCCGATGACGCGGCCCTGGCCGAACACCTGGTCCGGCTTGGCACCCAGGCCGAACCCGGCAGCCTGACATTCGCGAACTTCGTCGAATTCGACACCAATTTCGGCCACAGGCGGGACATTCCCGGCTATGCCACGCAACTGGAATGGTTCGACGGTGTCGCGGGCCGGTTCCTGGCGACGCTGTCGCCCGGCGATCTGGCGATCTTCACCGCCGATCACGGCAATGACCCGTCCTGGTCCGGCACCGATCACACCCGCGAGCGCGCCCCCGTGCTGGGCTGGGGCGCGGGCGTGCGCGGCGTGGGGCAGGTGGGTTTTGCGGATATCGGCGCCTCGATCGTTGCGCATCTGGGGCTGCCCGCCCCCCGACACGGGACATCATTCCTATGAAGAAGATCGAACTGCACCTGCATCTGGAGGGCGCCGCGCCACCCGATTTCATCCGCGGTCTGGCCAAGGAAAAACGCGCCGACCTGTCCGGCGTCTTCGACGAGCGCGGGCATTACGCCTATGACGACTTTCCGGGCTTCCTGCGCTGCTACGAGGCCGCGACCAGCGTCATCAACGGCCCGCGCGACTACGCCCGCCTGCTGGCCGAGGTGCTGGACCGCTGCGCCGAGGAGGGCGTGGTCTATGCGGAACTGTTCGTCTCGCCGGAGTTCTGCGGCGGTGCGGACCTGTCGGCCTGGCGCGATCATCTGGCCGCGATGACCGAGGTCGCGGACCGCGCCCGGGCGGATGGCATCGACAGCCGCGGCATCGTCACCGCGATTCGTCACTTCGGCGCGGATCGTGCGCGCAAAACCGCGCGCTGTGCTGCCGAGACCGCGGGCGGCTGGATCACCGGCTTTGGCATGGGCGGGGCCGAACAGGTCGGCCGGGCCACC
Source organism: Paracoccus sp. Arc7-R13 (assembly GCF_004010775.1). Classification (NCBI taxonomy): domain Bacteria; kingdom Pseudomonadati; phylum Pseudomonadota; class Alphaproteobacteria; order Rhodobacterales; family Paracoccaceae; genus Paracoccus; species Paracoccus sp. Arc7-R13. The sequence continues at coordinate 1,895,291 of NZ_CP034810.1, forward strand.
GATTACGCCTGGAGCTTTGACTGCGCGGCAGAGGCCGGGTTGGGCCTGACCTGCCATGCAGGCGAATGGGGCGGCCCCGACAGCGTCCGGCAGGCGCTGGACCTGGGCTGCACCCGCATCGGGCATGGCGTGCAGGCGATCGACGACCCTGCGCTGGTGCGCGACCTGGTCGAGCGCGGCGTGACGCTGGAGGTGTGTCCGGGATCGAACATCGCGCTTGGGGTCTATCCGTCCTGGGGCGCCCATCCCATCGCGCGGCTGGCCGATACCGGGGTTCGGGTCACCGTGTCCACCGACGATCCGCCGTTCTTCCACACGACGATGCGCCATGAATACGATCGGCTTGCGTCGACCTTTGGCTGGGGCGATACCGAGTTCCGACAGATCAACCAGTGGGCTGCCGACGCCGCGTTCTGCGATGCGTCCACCCGCGACTGCCTGAAAAAGGAATTCGCCTGATGCAACACCTGACCGTCGTCGACCACCCGCTGGTTCAGCACAAGCTGTCGATCATGCGCCAAAAAGAGGTGTCCACCGCCGGTTTCCGCCGCCTTCTGCGCGAGATCAGCCTGCTTCTGGCCTATGAGGTCACGCGAGAGCTGGAGCTGACCACCATGCACATCGAGACGCCCATGTGCGAGATGGAGGCCCCAACGCTGGAGGGCAAGAAGCTGGCCCTGATCTCGATCCTGCGGGCCGGAAATGGGCTGATGGACGGCATCCTGGAGCTGATCCCCGGCGCGCGCGTGGGCTTTGTCGGCCTCTATCGCGACCCCGAGACGCTGAAGCCGGTCGAATACTACTGCAAGGTGCCGCGCGAACTGGACGCGCGGATGACCATCGTGGTGGACCCGATGCTGGCCACGGGCAATTCGTCGGTCGCGGCCATCGACATGCTGAAAGAGCGCGGCGCCAAGAACATGCGCTTCCTGTGCCTGTTGGCTGCGCCCGAAGGCGTCGAACGCATGCGCGAGGCGCATCCGGACGTGCCGATCTTCACGGCGGCGCTGGACGAACGACTGGACGATCACGGCTATATCGTCCCGGGTCTGGGCGATGCCGGCGACCGGATGTTCGGCACGAAATAAGGCCGCCCGTTAACCGCCGTTTCACGGTTCTGCGCTAGGTCTGGGGCAGGACAACGGAATGGATGGCAGATGATCGGGCACTTGCGGGTCTTGGCGATGCTTTTGCTGGGCGGGGCGGCGCAGGCCGCTCCGACGCCACCGCCCCCCGCCGATTTCGCGGGGACGCAGTATATAGACGGCAACGGCTGCGTCTTCACCCGCAGCGGCACCGACTGGACCGCGCGCCAGGATGGGCAAGGGCAGGCGCTGTGCGGCTTTCCCCCCAGTCTGGACGTCCGGCGCACGGACCCGCTGACCGAACGGGCGCTGCCACTGACCCAGGCACCGCCGCCCGATGTCGAAACCATGCTGCTGGAACAGCTGTCGCGCGACCTGCGCCCCGGCGAATGGACCGCGGACCCGGCCCCGGCCGAAACCCGCGCGGAACCGGCCGCGTCGCGGGTGCCCGATCCGATCCACACCGCGCTGCAGGATGCCCTGACCATGGCGCCGACGCTGCGCGAGGCCACCGGCCTTTCGGGCAGCCCGGAGCTGTGCGCGCGCCTTGGCTACAAGCCGGACCCGTCGGCATCCGCGCAGGGCTCTACCTTGGGGCTGTGTCCCGGCATGCGCGCGGCCACCGCGACGGCGTCGTTGACCACGGGAGTGACCGCGGCACCGCCACGGCCAGACCCGGCAGCCGTCAGGACGGCCCCGGCGGCGCGGCCGACGGTTGCCGCGACCCCGCGCGCCACCGCCCGTCGTGCGACCTCACGGACCCCTGCGGCGCCCGTCGCCGCCGCGCCCAAGCCGGTGGCTGTGCCGGGACCCGAGATGATCCCGGCGTCGGCGCGGTATGTTCAGGTCGGTGCCTATGGCGACGAGGGGAACGCGATGATCGTGCTGCGGGCGCTGGCCGCGCGCGGCTATCCGACGGGGCAGGGGCGAACAACGGATAGGACGAAATCGCTGCGGCTGATCATGGCGGGACCCTTCACCGACCGGCAGGCCCTGATCGCCGCGCTGAACGATCTGCGGGCGAACGGCTATCCCAAGGCGGTGGCGCGCTAGGCGCTGCGCACCGCCTCGATCATCCGGGCGACGTTGTCGGGATCGGCGTCAGGCGTGATCCCGTGACCCAGGTTGAAGACATGCGGACCGCCGCGTAGGGCGCGGGTGATCCGCTGCGCCTCGGCGACAAGTTCGGGCCCGCCCATGACCATGTGCCGCGGGTCCATGTTGCCTTGGACGCAGCCCTCGGTCTGGACGTGGCGGGCGGCCCAATCGGTCGACACCGAATTGTCCAGCGCGACGCAGTCGGCTCCGACCGCCGCCCGAAACCCGACATAACGCTCGCCCGCCTCACGGGGGAATGCGATGACAGGCACGCCGGGATGACGCGCCTTCAGCGCGGCGATGATCCGCTTGACCGGAGCGATCGCGAAGTCGTCGAAATCTTGGCCCTTCAGGCTGCCGGCCCAGCTGTCGAACAGCTTGACGACTTCGGCCCCGGCCTCGATCTGGCGTGACAGGTAATGGATCGTCGCATCCGTGATCAGGTCGATCAACGCGGCGAATGTCGCGCGGTCCTGATCCTTCAGCAGATGCGCCGGTCCCTGATCCTTGGTGCCGCGGCCGGCGACCATATAAGTTGCGACCGTCCATGGCGCGCCGGCAAAGCCGATCAGGGCGGTTTCCCGCGGCAGTTCGCGTGACAGGATCCGCAGCGTCTCATAGACGGGTGCCAGCTGCGCATCGACCTGATCCGCCGGTTTCAGCCGCGCCAAATCCGATGCCCTGGTCACGGTGGACAGCCGCGGTCCCTCTCCGGTGACGAACCACAGGTCGGCGCCCAGGGCCTGGGGGATCAGCAGGATGTCGGCAAAAAGGATCGCGGCATCAAAGCCAAAGCGGCGGATCGGCTGCAGCGTGACCTCGGCGGCAAGGTCGGGATTGTAGCAGAGCGACAGGAAATCGCCCGCCTGCGCGCGCGTCGCACGGTATTCCGGCAGATAACGCCCGGCTTGGCGCATCATCCAGATCGGCGGGGTGGGCAGTGTCTCGCCGGCCAGGGCGCGCAGCAGAAGTTTGGTCATGGGGCCTCCTGCGCCCCTTGAAGGTCAGGCGACAGGCGTTGTCAAGCGCAGCCCCGGCGGCTATGCCGTGGCGCATGACACAGATGCCCACCCCCACCCGACCGCTTCGGATCGGCACGCGCGGATCGGTCCTGGCCTTGGCACAGGCCCATGAGACGCGTGATCGCCTGATGGCTGCGCATGGCCTTCCGCAGGACGTGTTCCAGATCGTTCCGATCAAGACCACCGGCGACCGCGTCCTGGACCGCCCCCTGTCGCAGATCGGCGGCAAGGGCCTGTTCACCCGCGAGATCGAGGAGGCCTTGACCGAGGGCGCGATCGACATCGCCGTGCATTCAATGAAGGACATGCCCACGCTGCAACCGGACGGCTTGGTCATCGACTGCCTGCTGCCGCGGGAGGATGTTCGGGACGCCTTCGTCAGCCCGCACGTAGCCTCGATCACCGCGCTGCCGCAGGGCGCGGTCGTTGGTTCCTCCAGCCTGCGGCGGCGCGCCCAATTGGCACACCGTCGTCCCGATCTGCAGTTGGTGGAATTCCGGGGGAATGTGCAGACGCGCCTGCAGAAGCTTGCAGACGGGGTGGCCGTGGCGACCTTCCTGGCAATGGCAGGACTGTCGCGGCTGGACATGCGTCATGTCGCCCAAAGCGCCATCGATCCGGACGAGATGCTGCCCGCTGTCGCACAGGGGGCCATCGGCATCGAGCGCCGTGCCGACGATCAGGGCTGTGCGATGCTGCTGTCGTCGATCAACGATCCGCTGACGGCACTGCGGATCGAGGCAGAGCGCGCGTTCCTGCGCCGTTTGGACGGATCCTGCCAGACGCCCATCGCGGGGCTTGCTACGCTGGATGGCGACCGCATGACGCTGCGCGGCGAAATCTTGCGCCCGGATGGCAGCGAGGTCGTCGCCGGTGTCCGTGATGGTCTGACATCGGATGGTGCGGCCATGGGAACGGATCTGGCGGAGGAGCTGCTGTCCCGCGCCGGACCCGGCTTTCTGATCGCCTGAGGATATGCCGGGGCACAGCCCCGGCAAGCGAGTCAATAGCTGCGGATCAGTCCGACCAGCCGGCCCTGGATGCGCACGCGGTCTTCGGGAAGAAGACGCGTCTCGTAGGCCGGATTGGCGGCCTCCAGCGCGATCATCGATCCTTTGCGGCGATAGCGTTTCAGCGTGGCTTCCTGATTGTCCACCAAGGCCACGATGATGTCGCCCGTCTCCGCAGTGTCCTGTTCGCGGATCACCACGACGTCGCCATCGTTGATGCCGGCCTCGATCATCGAATCGCCGGTCACCTCAAGCGCGTAGTGATGTTCACGGCCCGACAGCATCGTTCCCGGCACTGCCACATGGTGCGACACTTCGGAAATCGCCTCGATCGGCACGCCGGCGGCGATACGGCCCATCAGGGGCAACTGAACCGCAGGGCTGTCGACGACCGTCATGGCGCCGCGCGGGCGGGCGGGGCGCGTGTTCGAGATGACGCGCGGCGTGAAGGCCGGACGCGTCTCCTCGGGGGCGGCGTCGGTCAGGTGGGACAGGGCGTCGGGCAGGCGAAGCACCTCGAGCGCGCGGGCGCGATGCGGCAGGCGCCGGATGAAGCCTCGCTCCTCCAGCGCGGTCACAAGCCTGTGGATGCCGGACTTGGACCGCAGGTCCAAAGCATCCTTCATCTCGTCGAAGGAAGGCGGCACGCCGTCCCGTGCCATCCGCCTCTGGATGAACTCAAGCAGTTGGATCTGCTTTTTCGTCAACATGGCCCGCCCTTCTCTTCGTGTTCCGCGTCTGTTCTAGCTTATCCACAGAATCGCGTCAATCAGTTGACCGTGAAAGGGTGAAAAAACAGTTAACTAGCGGCAAGGGGGATGTAATCGACCAGATCGCCCGCCGGCCTGGCCGGATCATGCGGCGGACGAACCAGCAGTGCATTCGCCTGTGCCATCAGCGCCAGCCGTGCCGAATCCTGATCCGCAAAGGGCGCGATCAGGGGCAGGTCCTCGCCCGCAGCCAATGTCGCCCGCAGGTAGTGCTGACGGGGTCCTTCAGCCGGCAGGTCATGGGCCAGCCTTGCCTTGCGCAACGGCGCATCCGCCGGAAGCCCCTGCATCGCGCGGATCAGCGGCTGCATGAACAGAACCGCGCAAACCATTGCCGATACGGGATTTCCCGGCAGGCCCAGCATGGCGCCTTTCGCCATCCGGCCCGCCATCAGCGGCTTTCCGGGACGCAGCGCGACCTTGTAGAAGGCCTGGTCGATACCGTGTTCCTGCGCGATCTTGCCGATCAGGTCGTGGTCGCCGACCGATGCGCCGCCGATGGTGACCAGCAGATCCGCGTCCGCCGCCGCGCGAAAACTGGCACGCAGGCTGTCCTCGGTGTCGCGCGCGATCGGCAGGATGTGCGGCTCACCGCCCGCTTCATGGACCATGGCCGCAATGGCCAGGTCGTTCGAGCTGATGATCTGACCCTCCGCAGGGTCCGTGCCGGGGGAAACCAGCTCGTCTCCGCCCGCCAGGATGGCGACGCGGGGGCGGGCGGCGACCGTGACATTGTTGACGTTCATCGCGGCCAGCAGACCGATATGAGCGGCGCCCAGGATGATCCCCGGCGCGACGGTATCGCCTTGCGCAAAGTCGTTGCCGCGCGCCCGGATGTTGCTGCCCCCGGATCGCGTCACAACGCGGATCACGTCGCCGTCGCGGTCCACGTTCTCCTGCAGTTCGACATGGTCAAAGCCTTGCGGCACCGGTGCACCGGTGAAGATGCGGATGGCGGTGCCTGGGCGGGCAGTGCCGCCCCACGGATGGCCTGCCGCGCTGGTGCCGATCACGGTCAGGGCGTCGTCCAGATCGGCCGCCCGCATCGCATAGCCGTCCATCGCGGACGCGTCGAAGGGTGGCTGGGTCAGCCGGGACACGGCGGGCTGCAGCAGAGCGCGGCCATGGGCGTCGGCCAGGGACACAACCTCGGGGCGCGGCGGGTTGGCAAGGGCCAGAACGCGTTCAAGAGCCTCGGTGACCGAGATCATCGCGGCGCCTCGTAGGGGCCGGACTTGCCGCCATCCTTGCGCAGCAGGCGGATGTCCTGAATTTCCATCGACTTCTGCGCCGCCTTCAGCATGTCGTATACGGTCAGGCAGGCGGTCATGACGGCGGTCAGCGCCTCCATCTCGACCCCGGTGCGGCCGGTGGTGCGGACGGTCGCGGTGACGCGGATACCGGGCAGGTCTGGATCGGCCACAAGGTCGACCGCGACCTTGGCCAGCGCCAGCGGATGGCAGAGCGGGATCAGATCGGCGGTGCGCTTTGCGCCCATGATTCCCGCCAGGCGCGCCACGCCCAGTACGTCGCCCTTGGCCACACCCCCCTGCGCCAGGGTCAACGTCTCGGGTGTCATGATCACGCAGCCCGTGGCCACGGCCTCGCGCGCGGTTTCGGACTTGGCCGAGATGTCGACCATATGCGCCTGACCGGCGGCGTCGAAATGCGTCAGGGTCATGCGGCGACGTCCAGGATGGCGCGGGTGGCGGCGGTCACGTCGGCCTGACGCATCAGGCTTTCCCCGATCAGGAAGCGCCGCGCGCCGGTCTGCATCATCGCGCCCAGGTCCGCCGGGGTGAACAGCCCGCTTTCGCAGACCAGCTGGCGGTCGTCCGGGATGCGCGGTGCAAGGTCGCGCGTTACGTCAAGTGTGACCTCGAAGGTCTTGAGATTGCGGTTGTTCACGCCGATCAACGGCGATTTCAGGCGCAGGGCGCGGTCCAGTTCGGGCGCGTCATGCACCTCGATCAGGACGTCCATGCCCCAGCCCATAGCCGCATCCTCCAGGTCGTGGGCCTGGGCGTCGTCGACCGAGGCCATGATGATCAGGATGCAATCCGCGCCCCAGGCCCTGGCCTCGGTCACCTGATAGGTGTCATAGAGGAAATCCTTGCGCAGCGCCGGCAGGTCGCACGCGGCGCGTGCGGCCGTCAGAAACGCGGGCGCGCCCTGAAAGCTGGGGCCGTCGGTCAGTACCGACAGGCAGGCCGCGCCACCCGCCTGATAGGCACGGGCCAGCGACGGCGGATCGAAATCGGGCCGGATCAGGCCCTTGGACGGGCTGGCCTTCTTGATCTCGGCGATCAGGGCGGGGCCGCCGGCTGCGGCCCGGTCCAGCGCGCGGGCAAAGCCGCGGGGGGCGTCGGCCGCACGGGCCTGCGCGTCGAGGTCGGCCAGCGGACGCGCGGCCTTGGCGGCGGCGATCTCTTCCAGCTTGTAGGCCTTGATCTTGTCCAGAATATCCATGCCCCCGTTCTATCCCCACCGCGCGGGCGGGGAAAGGGGGCGCGGCGGTCAGCCGGTCCAGTCGATGGCCGCACGCCCCTGGTCCGTCAGCCAGTCGTTGATGCGGCTGAAGGGCCGCGATCCAAAGAACCCGCGCCGGGCCGACAGGGGCGAGGGATGGGCCGTGGCGATCACCAGATCCTGCGCGCGCGGCAGGCCCGCCACCGCTTTCCGCGCGTGATTGCCCCACAGCACGAAGGCCAGCGGACCGTGCGCCTGCGCCTCGGCAACGGCCTGTCGGGCCAGCCGTTCCCAGCCCCAGCCCGCATGGGCCCCGGCCTGTCCCGGCACGACCGACAGCGCGGTGTTCAGCAACAGCACGCCCTGATGCGCCCAATGCGACAGATCACCCGTGGTGGGCGCGTCGCCCAGGTCGTCGCGCAGTTCGGCAAAGATATTGCGCAGCGACCGGGGCAGCGGCGTGTCGGGCGTGACCGAGAATGCCAACCCGTTCGCATGGCCCGGTGTCGGATAGGGATCCTGACCCAGGATCACGACGCGCACATCCCGCGGCGATGTCGCCTGCAGGGCCGCGAAGATCCGATCAGGCCCGGGCAGGAACGCCGTGTCCGCCAGCCGGTCGCGGATCGCCGGCCAGTCGTCCCGAAAGAACGGCAGATGCGCCCAGTCCGACGGGGGCGTCACGATTCGGGTGCGCCGGTGACCTGCGCCAGCGCCACCAGCCGCGCCTTTGCCGCGCCGCTGTCCAGCGATTCGGCGGCCATCCGGGCCCCGTCGCGCAGGTCGGAAACCCGCCCCGCGATCAGCAGGGCAGCGGCCGCGTTCAGCAGCACCGCGTCGCGATAGGCGCCCCGTTCTCCGTCCAGCAGGGCCCGGAATGCCGCGGCATTGTGCGACGGCTCTCCGCCCACGATTGCGGCGAAGGGATGGCGGGAAAGGCCCGCATCCTCGGGGGCGATGGTGAATTCGGTGATCTGGCCGTCCTGCAGCGCGGCCACGTGGCTGTCCTCGGCGATCGACAGCTCGTCCGTGCCGTCGCCGCCATGCACCAGCCAGGCCGATGTCGACCCCAGGTCGCGCAGCACCTCGGCCATGGGGCGCAGCCAGTCGGCACTGAACGCGCCGGTCAGCTGTCGGCGGACCCCGGCCGGATTGGTCAGCGGTCCCAAAAGGTTGAAGACGGTGCGCGTGCCCAGTTCGGTCCGGGGCGGACCGACATGGCGCATCGCCGGGTGGTGCATCGGCGCCATCATGAAGCAGATGCCCGCCTGGTCCAGCGCGCGCTGCGCCACGGCGGGGCCGCCCAGCACGTTGATGCCCATCTGGGTCAGCGCATCGGCCGCCCCGGACTTCGACGACAGGTTTCGGTTGCCGTGCTTGGCCACGGGTACGCCGGCCCCCGCCACGACAAAGGCCGTCGCGGTCGAGATGTTCAGCGTCCCCTTGCCGTCGCCGCCAGTGCCCACGATGTCCATCGCGCCGTCGGGCGCGGTGACGCGGTTCATGCGGGCGCGCATGGCGCGGGCGGCGGCCGCGATCTCGTCCACGGTTTCGCCGCGCACGCGCAAGGCCATCAGCAGGCCGCCGATCTGGGCGGGGGTCGCCGCACCGTCGAACAGCGCAGAGAACGCGGCTTCGGCCTCGGATCCCGTCAGGGGGCGTTCGGCGGCAAGGCCGATCAGGGGGCGGATGTCCGTCATGCGGCGTCCTTGCGGACGGTGCAGCGGTCCAGGAAGTTGCGGATCATCTCGTGTCCGAACTGCGAGGCGATGGATTCGGGGTGGAACTGGACGCCCTCGATCGGCAGGTCGGAATGGATCAGACCCATGATCGTGCCGTCGTCCGACGTCGCGGTGACGCGCAGGCAGTTCGGCAGGGTCTCGGGTTCGACGGTCAGCGAATGATAGCGGGTGGCGTTCAGCGGCGATTGCAGCCCCGAAAAGACGCCCGTGCCGTCATGGCTGATCGCGTCGACCTTGCCGTGCAGGATGCGGTTGGCGCGCACGACGCGACCGCCGAACGCCTCTCCGATCGCCTGGTGGCCCAGGCAGACCCCGAACAGCGGCACGGCCCGGTCCGCGGCCGCGCGGATCAGGTCCAGGCAGATCCCGGCCTGCGCCGGATCGCACGGACCCGGAGAGATCACGATCCCGTCCGGCGCCATCGCCAGGGCCTCGTCCACGGTGATCTGGTCGTTGCGGCGCACGACGACCTCGGCCCCGGCCTCGCCCATGTAATGGACAAGGTTCCAGGTGAAGCTGTCGTAATTGTCGATCAGAAGGATCATCGATGCACCTTGCGGCCAGAAGAAGGGGGGCGGTTTCCCCCGGAAAAAGCGTCCGCTATAGATGGGCCAAAGCGCCACCGGGGGTCAAGACCGGGCGGACGCACAGCACGGACGGGGCATGGATGGCACGGGGATTTCTGGCGGGGGCGGCGACGGGCGGGCTGGTTGGGGTCCTGGCGCTGGCCGGGCTGTCGCTGGCGGTGCCGCTGGCACCGCCGGGGCGCGACGCGCTGTCGATCGGCATGCCGATCGGGTCCGAATTCGGACGCGGGGGCGACGTCTCGCCGACCTTGCCCGCGCCCAGTGCGGCCAGCCTGCGCGATGCGGCCACGCCCGCCGCGGTGCCCGCACCCCAGGATGAACCGGCCCCCGTGACGAATGACACGATGCGTCCCAGCCTGCAGCCCACGGACCGGATGCCTGCGCAACCCGCGCCCGACATGGCCGCCGATGCGCCCGGCCTGACCCTGCGCGGCGATACGCCGGTGACGGTGACCGGCCCCGCGCCCCAGCCCGCGATCCGCGCGGCGCAGGACGGATTGCCGCGGATCGCGCCGTCGGACGATGTGCCCATGGACCGGGCGCCCGCGATGCCCGCCCCGGCGCTGGACCTGTCGCTGCCACCGGACCTGACCGACCTTCGCAGAATGGAACGAAACTGACATGCGCCCGCTGAACCCCGCCCTCGCCGCGACCTTTGCCCCCCCGGTGATGGAGGCGCGCCGCTGGCTGAGCGGCGTCAGCTTTCCCGTCGACCGACCCCTGATCAATGTCAGCCAGGCCGCCCCCGTCGATCCGCCGCCCGAAGGGCTGCGCCGGGCCATCGCCGAGGCGGCCCTGCACCGACCCGAGGCGCATCTGTACGGCCCCGTCCTGGGCAACAGCGATCTGCGCGATGCCGTGGCGGCGCAGTTTTCTGCCGCCTATGGTGGTGCTCTGACGGGGACCAACGTCGCGATCACCCAAGGGTGCAACCAGGCGTTCTGCGCGGTCATGGCGACGCTGGCCGGGCAGGGCGATCAAGTGATCGTGCCGACGCCGTGGTACTTCAATCACAAGATGTGGCTGGACATGGCGGGCGTCGCCACGGTCCCGCTGCCCTGCGGGGCCGACATGCTGCCCGACCCCGATCACGCAGCGGCGTTGATCACGCCCGCCACGCGGGCGATCGTGCTGGTCACGCCGAACAACCCGTCGGGCGCGGAGTACCCGGCCGATCTTGTGGGGCGGTTCTTCGATCTGGCGCAGGCGCACGGGATCGCGCTGGTGGTGGACGAGACCTATCGCGATTTCGACAGCCGCGACGGGGCACCGCATGACCTGCTGACCCGGCCTGACTGGGACGGGACGCTGATCCAGCTCTACAGCTTTTCCAAGGCCTATCGCCTGACCGGGCATCGTGTCGGCGCCATCGTCGCCGGCATCGAGCGGTTGCAGCAGGTCGAGAAGTTCCTGGACACCGTGGCCATCTCTCCGTCGCAACTGGGTCAGATCGGCGCGGTCTGGGGGATGGAGCACCTGCAGGACTGGCTGGCCGGAGAGCGGGCTGAGATCCTGGCGCGCCGTGCCGCCGCCGCGGCCGCCCTTGGCGCCTTGCCCGGCTGGCGGTTGAAAAGCGCGGGGGCGTATTTCGCATGGGTCGAACACCCGTTCGCCGAAGGCTCGGCCGATCTGGCGCGGCGGATGGTGCGGGACGCAGGCGTCCTGGCGCTGCCCGGAACGATGTTCACGCCCGAGGGCGACGCCACGGGCCCGCGCCACCTGCGCATTGCGTTCGCCAATGCCGACGCGGCCGGAATCGCGGCGCTGGCGGACCGGCTGGCCGGCCTTTCGGCCTGATCCACTTGTGGCTGACCCGCCCGCGCCCTAAAGACGGGCGGGACACGACCACGAGGAAGGCCGCGCCATGTCACAGCTGCGTACCAAGGGCAAATCGACCATCGTCTGGATCCTGATGGGTCTGATGGTGCTGGGGCTGGGAGGCTTTGGCATCACCAGCTTTTCGGGCGGCACGACCGAGATCGGATCGGTCGGCGACACCAAGATCACCGCCGACGACTATGCCCGCGCCCTGCAATCGGAAATGCGCGCCTTTTCCCAGCAGACCGGCCAGCAGATCACCATGCAGCAGGCCCAGCAGATGGGGCTGGCGCAGTCGGTGCAGGCCAACCTGATCGCGGCGGCAGCGCTGGCGGAACAGGCGCGCGCCATCGGCGTGTCGGTGGGCGATGCGCAGGTCGCGCAGACGATCATGCAGGCGGGCGCGTTCCAGGGCCCGAACGGGTCGTTCGACCGTGCCGCCTATGCCGAGGTGCTGCGCCGCGAGAATCTGACCGAGGCCGATTTCGAGGCGACCGTGCGCGACGACGAGGCGCGCCTGCTGCTGCAGCGCGCCGTCGTGGGCGGCGTGACCGCGCCGGCGCCGATGGTCGACCAGACCGCGCGCTGGCTGCTGGAGACGCGCGATTTCAGCTGGCGCGAACTGACCGAGGACGAGTTGCCCGCGCCCGTGGCCGAGCCTGACGACGCGACGCTGCGCGCCTGGCATGCTGCCAATGGGGACCGCTTCACCGCACCCGAGACGCGCGCGATCACCTATGCCTGGGTGACGCCCGACATGCTGTCCTCCGAGGTGCAGCTGGACGAGGCCGCGCTGCGCGACACCTATCAGCTGAACATCGACCAGTTCCAGCGCCCCGCGCGCCGGATGGTCAGCCGCCTGGTCTTCCCCGACGAGGCACAGGCGCAGGCCGCCCGCGAGCAGATCGACGCCAACACCGCGCCGTTCGAATCCTTCGTCCTGCAGCGCGGACTGACGCTGGATGACGTTGATCTGGGCGAGGTGACCGAGGCGCAGCTGGGTTCGGCGGCCGAGGCCGTGTTCGCGCTGGACCAGCCGGGGGTCGTGGGTCCGCTGCCGACCGATCTGGGCCCTGCGCTGTTTTCGGTGAACGCGATCCTGGACCCCGTCGACATTCCCTTCGAGGAAGCGCGCGAAGGCCTGCGCGGAGAGGCGGCGCTGTCCGCCGCCGCGCGCCAGATCCAGGACCGCATCGCGGATTTGGAGGACGCGCTGGCAAGCGGCGCGACGCTGGAGGAGCTGGCCGAGGATACCGAGCTGGAACTGGGCCAGGTCGACTGGACCGCCGACGCGGTGCCGGCCGAGGGCAGCATCGCCGGATACGAGGCGTTTCGCGAACGTGCCGCCCAGATGGAAAGCACCGATTTCCCCGAACTGGCCGAACTGGCGGATGGCGGCGTCTTTGCGATGCGCCTGGACGAGATCGTGCCCCCGACCCTGCGCCCCTTCGAGGAGGTCCGCGACGAGGTTCTGGCCGATTGGCGCCGCGCCGAGGTCCAGCGCCAGCTGCTGGAACTGGCCGCCGATCTGAGCCTGGCCGAGGTCGCCCAGACCGAGGCGACCCCGGACGAGGCGCAGGCCGACGACGCCTCCGCCTGGACGACCGAAACCGGCCTGGCGCGCAGCGACTGGATGGACGGACTGCCCCCGCAGCTGCTGTCCCAGGCCTTTGCCGTGACCGAACCCGGTCAGGCCGAGGTCGTCGATGCGGGCGACCGGGTGTTCGTCGTGCGGCTTGACCAGATCAACGATGCCGACCTGTCCCAGCCCGATGCCGCACAGGTGCTGGACGGGGTGCGGTCGCGTCTGGATCAGTCGCTGCAGGTCGACCTGTTCGACTATTACGCCCGCTATGCGCAGCGCCAGTCCGCGGTCGAATTGAACCAGTCCGCGATCAACGCCATCAACGCCCAGGTCCAGTGATGCAGCTGACGCCGGAATTTCCGCAGTTCGAGGCCGAATGGGCCGCAGGCCGCAACCAGCTGGTGACCATCCGGCTGGCCGCGGACCTGGACACCCCGGTCAGCCTGATGCTGAAGCTGGCCGAGGCCGCACCGCAGAGCTTCATGCTGGAATCGGTCACGGGCGGAGAACTGCGCGGCCGCTATTCGATCGTCGGCATGAAGCCGGATCTGGTCTGGGAATGCCGCGACGGTCAGGCGCGGATCAACCGGCAGGCGCGGTTCTCTCAAGACTTCGAGGATGATCCCCGCCCGGCGCTGGACAGCCTTCGGGCCTTGATCGCGGAAAGCCGGATCGACGCGATGCCCGAGGGCGTGCCGCCGGTCGCGGCGGGCCTGTTCGGCTATCTGGGCTATGACATGATCCGGCTGGTCGAGGATCTGCCGGGTGTGAACCCCGATCCGCTGGACCTGCCGGACGCGATGATGATGCGCCCTTCGGTCGTGGCCGTGCTGGACGGCGTGAAGGGGGAGGTGACCCTGTGCGCCCCGGCTTGGCATGACGGTACCGACAATGCGCGCGCGGCCTATGCGCGCGCCGCGGAACGGGTCATGGACGCGCTGCGCTCGCTTGACCGGCAGCCGTCAGAGCCGCGGGTGATGGGCGACGACACGCAGATCGGCGCGCCGGTGTCCAATTTCGCCAAACCCGATTATCTGGCCGCGATCGAGACCGCCAAGGATTACATCCGCGCGGGCGACATCTTTCAGGTCGTTCCCAGCCAGCGGTGGCGGATGGACTTTCCGCTGCCGCCCTTCGCGCTTTACCGCAGCCTGCGGCGGACCAACCCGTCGCCCTTCATGTTCTTCCTGAACATGGGCGGTTTCCAGATTGTCGGTGCAAGCCCCGAGATCCTGGTCCGCCTGCGCGACGGAGAGGTGACGATCCGCCCCATCGCCGGAACGCGGCCCCGCGGCGCGGACGAGGCGCAGGATCGTGCGCTGGAAGCCGATCTTCTGTCCGACCAGAAGGAATTGGCCGAACACCTGATGCTGCTGGATCTGGGCCGCAACGACGTGGGTCGCGTGGCCAAACCCGGCACCGTCCGCCCGACCGAGCAGTTCGTGATCGAACGCTACAGCCACGTCATGCACATCGTGTCCAACGTGGTCGGAGAGTTGCGGGAGGGCGAGGACGCATTGTCCGCGCTGTTGGCGGGCCTGCCTGCCGGGACGGTGTCGGGCGCGCCCAAGGTCCGCGCGATGCAGATCATCGACGAGTTGGAGCCTGAGAAGCGGGGCGTATATGGCGGTGCGGTCGGCTATTTCGCGGCCAATGGCGAGATGGACATGTGCATCGCGCTGCGCACCGGCGTGGTCAAGGACAAGGCGCTGTATATTCAGGCTGGCGGGGGCGTCGTCTACGACAGCGACCCCGAAGCGGAGTTCGAGGAAACGGTGAACAAAAGCCGTGCCCTGCAGCGCGCCGCAGAAGGCGCGTCGCGGTTCGTCCGCGGAAACAGCTGAGCGTAACAAAAAACGGCGGCCAAAGGGCCGCCGTTCTTTCGTCAGGATCACAGATCAGTTGGCGGGTGCGGTCTCGGTCGTCGTACCGTCTGCCGGTTCCGTTGCCATCGTGTCCGCCGGCTCGGTCGCCATCGTGTCGGCGGGTTCAGCCATACCATCGGCGGGTTCGGCCGCCATGTCACCTGCAGGTTCGGTCGCCATCGTATCGGCAGGCGGGGTCGCGGTGCCGGTAGCCATCGGGTCCGCGGCAGGTGCGGCTGCAGGGTCAGCGGCCGGGTCGCTCATCATGTCGCCAGCCGGGGCCTCCTGGTCGCGGAACACGTATTCAGGTGCGGCCTCGGCCTCTTCGCGGGTCAGATCACTGGTGATCTCTTGCGCGTCCGAGTTGATGGTCAGGTCGGCCCACGGCAGGGCGATCTGCTTCTGGCCGATGCCAAGGAAACCACCCACGCCGATGATCGCGGCCTTCATCTCACCGGTGTCGCCATCGACGATCAGGTCGCTGATCGAGCCGATATCGGTGCCATCAGGCGACGTCACGCTGGCGCCGGTGATCCAGTCGATGCGCCATTCGTTCTCGGCCTGCTGAACCTCGACCTTGTCCGCGGCGGATGCGGCGGCGGCGGCTTCATCGGCGTCTTCGGTGGCCATGTCGTCCGTGGCCATGTCACCCGTCGCCATGTCACCGGTTCCGGCGTCGGTCATGGGGGCGGTTTCGGCAGGCTCCATCGCGGGATCGGCGGCGGGTGCCGTGTCCTGCGCGAATGCCGCGCCAAGAGTCAGAGGCAGAGCAAGGGTGGTGGTCAAAAGCAGCTTACGCATGTCTTTGGTCTCCTGTGTGTGCCTTGCGGGTTGCTTGGGCAGCCCGCCATTGGGTGCTTAATGCACCGGCATCACGTCAGGTTCCCGCCCTGTCGGTGACAGAAATGTCAGGGGTTCGCCAAGCCCCTGATATCGTTTCAGTCTTCGCCGCGGAAAGGTTGCACGTACTGCAATGCCATGTCCCACGGGAAGAAGATCCAGGTGTCCTGGCTGACCTCGGTCACATAGCTGGCGACCATCGGCTTGCCCTTGGGCTTGGCATAGACGGTGGCTAGATGTGCCTTGGGATACATCTCGCGGATCAGTTCCAGCGTGCGTCCCGAATCAACCAAGTCGTCCACGACCAGGATGCCCTCGCCATCGCCCATCAGTTCGGGGTCGGGGCGCTTGAGGACCTCCAGCTGGCCCTGGCCCGCTTCCGTGCCGACGCCCTTGTATGAGCGGATCGAGATCGTGTCGATGGTCCGGATGTCCAGTTCCCGCGCGACGATCATCGCGGGGACAAGCCCGCCGCGCGTCACGGCGACCACGGCCCGCCATTCGGTGCCGTCCATGCGCCATGCCAGGGCGCGCGCGTCGCGGTGCAGCTGGTCCCAGCTGACATGGAAGCCTTTTTCGTGCGGCAGGCGGTCGTTCATCGTTGTCTCCTTCACGGGCGCAGGACCAGGGACAGGCCGAGGGCGGCGATCGCCAGCCCGGCCCCCCGGTCGATCCAGAATTTCAGGGCCGCATAGCGCCGCCGCAACAGCGGCAGGGCCATCAGGCTGGCCAGTGCGGTATAGAAGAACAGCTCGACCGACAAGGCCACGGCATAGATGGCGCCCTTGTCGGCGACACTCAGCGCGGCGGGAAAAATCGACAGCAGCACGGCGGAGTAAAACAGCGCCGGTTTCGGGTTCGACAGGTTCAGTGCCATGCCGGACCACAGGCTCATCCCGCCCGCCGCGGCGTCGGGCATCGGGTCGCGGGCATGGATCCACATCAGGATGCCGATGCGGATCAGATAGGCCCCGCCCAACAGTTTAAGCAGGATCAGGGTCCAGGGGGCGACGCGGAACAGGGCTGTCAGTCCCAGCAGTGCGACCAGGCACCAGACCGACGCGCCGATCGCCAAACCCCACCCATAGGTCAGCGCACGTCTGCGCCCCAAGGCAAAGGCGCCCTGGCTGACGGCGATCACGCCGGGTCCGGGCGACAGGATCGCGGCCGACAGCGTGGCCACGAAGATGCCCATCTGTTCGGCCGTGATCTGGATCATGGGGGCTGCGTGTCCGTCAGTCCTTCTTGACGGTCGCGATGTCGGGGGCGTCGACAGCCTTCATGCCCACGACGTGATAGCCGGCATCGACGTGATGCGTTTCGCCGGTCACGCCGGCGCCAAGGCGCGACAGAAGGTACAGGGCGGAATTGCCGACATCTTCCTGCGTGACATTGCGACGCAGCGGAGAGTTCAGTTCGTTCCACTTCATGATGTAGCGGAAGTCGCCGATGCCGCTGGCGGCCAGCGTCTTGATCGGACCGGCGCTGATCGCGTTGACGCGGATGTTGTCCTTGCCGAAATCCTCGGCCAGATAGCGGACCGAGGCCTCCAGCGCGGCCTTGGCGACGCCCATCACGTTGTAATGCGGCATGACGCGTTCGGCGCCGTAATAGGTCAGCGTCAGCATCGACCCGCCATCCTTCATCATCGCGGCCGCGCGGCGCGCGACGGCGGTGAAGGAATAGACCGAAATGTCCATCGTCATCAGGAAGTTGTCGCGTGTCGTCTCCGCATAGCGGCCGCGCAGCTGGTCCTTGTCCGAAAAGCCGATGGCATGGACGACGAAATCCAGCCCGTCCCATTTCGCGCCCAGATCCGCGAACAGGGTGTCGATCGATGCCTCGTTCGACACGTCGCAGGGCAGCACCGTGTCCGACTCCAGCTGCGCCGCCAGCGGATCGACGCGCTTCTTCAGCGCATCGCCCTGATAGCTGAACGCCAGTTCCGCACCCTCGGCCGCCAAGGCCTTGGCGATACCCCAGGCGATCGACTTGTCGTTGGCCAATCCCATGATGAGACCGCGCTTGCCGGCCATCAGGCCGGGCCTCTGCTCGCTTGACATGTCCTGTCCCTCACGCTTTCAACCGTTTCAAAGGTGATTAGGGCAAGTGTCCTGTCGCAGCAAGCACAAGGAGTGCGCGATGAGTGATCGGACCGGAATCTTTGCGGGCGACGACCCGTTCGACATTGCCCGCGCCTGGCTGGAAGAGGCGCGGGCGTCCGAGCCCAACGACCCGAATGCCGTCGCGCTGGCCAGCGTCGATGCAGACGGGCTGCCGGATGTGCGGATGGTCCTGCTCAAGGATATCGACGGGCAGGGGCTGGACGGATCCTTCGTCTTCTATACCAACTATGACAGCGCCAAGGGCCGCCAGATCGAGGCCTCGGGCAAGGCGGCCTTCGTGATGCACTGGAAATCGCTGCACCGGCAGATCCGCGTGCGCGGCACCGTCACCCGAGAGGACGGACCCCAGGCCGACGCCTATTACGACAGCCGCGCGCTGCAGAGCAGGTTGGGGGCTTGGGCCTCGCGCCAATCGCAACCGCTGGATGCCCGCGCGACGCTGGTGGCCGAGGCCGCCAAGGCCGGGCTGCGCCACGGTCCGCGCCCCGCGCGGCCGCCATTCTGGGGCGGCTATCGCATCACTCCGTCGCATCTGGAATTCTGGGCGGACGGCGCGTTTCGCCTGCACGACCGGTTCCGGTGGACCCGCGACGCGGATGCCGGATGGTCGGTCGAACGACTCTATCCATGACCCGCCGCGATATGTCGTCGCAGGAACGGAACCAACTTTTGTTAACCTCGTTGGCACAGTCTCGCCTCCAAGCCACTGTTGTGTTGTAGTCAGTGGAGGGGGTCATTACTGTCCTAGGACAATTGGCTAGCGTGAATACGGAAATGCGATGACAGAAGACGGCAGCCTCAAGCTGGTGACAGGGTTGGTCAAGTGGTTTGACCCCTCGAAGGGCTATGGCTTCATTCTGGACGAAAACGGCGGCAGCGATATTCTGTTGCATGGCAACGTGTTGCGCAATTTCGGCCGCAGTTCCGTCGCCGATCAGTCACGCGTGCAGGTGCTAGTGCAGCATACCAGCCGCGGCGTGCAGGCCGCCGAGGTCGTTTCGATCGAGCCACCCGCCACCGACGGACAGGCCCCCATCGCCGACCTGGACATCGACATCATCGAAAACCTCGACAGCCTGCCGCTGCGGCCGGCGCGTGTGAAATGGTTCGACAAATCCAAGGGCTTCGGGTTCGCCAACATCTTCGGTTACTCTGAGGATGTCTTCATCCATATCGAGGTCCTGCGCCATTCCGGTTTTGCAGACCTTGCCATCGGGGAGGCGCTTTGCCTGCGCATCGTCGAGGGCCCGCGTGGCCTCATGGCGGCACAGATCGCAGCATGGGATGCGGCGCAGACGGCCCATGACGAAAAGGCGCAGGCCGAATCGCTTCACAACTCGCTTCCCCATGTTGCGGAGTAGCCTTGCAGTCGCCCTGTTGCTGGCGCTGGCTGCGCCGCTTGCGGCCCAACCCATCGTCCCGGCAGCGGATGCGCAATGCAGGTCTGATGCGGCGCTGATTCGCACAACTGGCGACACGGCTCTGTCCTTTCAGATAGAGGTTGCCGACACACCCGAATCACGGGCCCAAGGCCTGATGTTCCGCAGAAACCTACCTGCGGGAGAGGGGATGCTGTTCGTCTATCCCGAACCCCAGCCGGTCAGTTTCTGGATGCGTAACACGCTGATCCCGCTTGACCTGATCTTCTTCGACGAAACCGGCGTGATCCGTCATATTCACCGCAACGCCCGCCCCTTGGACGAAACGCCAATCCCCGGCGCCGCCGTCGGCGATCCGCGGCCGGACCGCCTGATGGTCCTGGAAATCGCAGGAGGCGAGGCAGCAAGGCTGGGTCTTGCCGCCGGCCAGCAACTGGCTCATCCCGCGCTGGATCGAGCTGGCGCAGCTTGGCCGTGCCGCTAGGGCTTTCCACCGCCGCCTCCTTGCGCTAAAGCGCGGGTGTCGGGGCGTAGCGCAGCCTGGTAGCGCGACGGTTTTGGGAACCGTAGGCCGTAGGTTCGAATCCTATCGCCCCGACCACTGAACACCGCGATTCTATTGATGCGTTGCGCGCCCGCTTACGCGGTATTCTCTCGATCTTTGTTCAGAACCTGTCGCGATCAAACGATCATCTGTTCAATGCCAAGGCGTTGGCATCGATCATCTCGTCCCAAAGCGTGGCGAACATCGCATCGGGAGCGGTGCTTCGGCCGTGCATCAGGGGATAGGCAAGAAAGTGCGGTCGTTCGGTGTCGGGCCGGGTGGAGGCGAAATAGCGTTCCGCCAGCCCGCACAGAACGTCGTCCGGCTTGACCGCCGCCATCATCTCCTGATGAAAGAACGGCGTGCGGCAGAAGACGATCTTGCGCCAGTAACGTGCCAACTCTGTCAACAGCGAGCGAAAGAACGAGTCGCCAAAGATCATTAGCGTCCGCGGCGTTACCGATTTCGGGGATGATATCAGGTGCATGATTCCCATGTTCCCGGCCTGAACCCCATTGGCAGCCGAGGCAATCTGGGGGTGTGCCATCGGCGAACGCCTGATCTCGCTGATTTTCGGCGTGCATTGCACACCCAGGTCGCCCACGTATTCTCTTTCCGGACCCATGCTGGATGTAAGATCATCCAGAACCTTGCTTGCATCGATATGCAAAGTCCGTTCGGCCACCTCGGCGGCCAGATGCATGTTCGCGACGGGAGTGTAGTGACTGTCGGTCATGCTCAGCCGATCATTCCGCCCGAACAGATGGTCGATCGGATAAAGCAGATCGTTGGGCCGCGCGTCAGATGGCATCGAGCGTTCGAATATCGATCGATACCCGAGCCCTGCCGTGACGGCGTTCAGAACGATCGGATCGGGAAACACCCATTGGGAATAGGTACAGCCGTTCTCATCCGCCCACTGTTTCCGCGCGCGATGATTGCGTCTGAAAATCTCGATGCGCTCCTCCGGCACCGTGGAACTGCCGCGTTCGAACATCTGCGCGACCCCGTGATTTCCGCCGACAAGCACAAGCCGCCCGTCCTCCAGGCGACGTATATTGGGCGGCACCGTCACGTCGGGTTGCGCAATCATCGGGATGTGTCCTTTTCGACTGTCATGCCCCTCTCAGTACCGTTCCGCAGCCGGACGTTTCAAGTTGTGACAGAACCGCATGGCGGGCCGCACCGCGACGCCCAACCGAACCCGTGCAGAGGCGACGGGTGGCAGCCGCGGTTCTTCCGCGGTCAGGACATGGAAAAGGGGCCGCGTGGGCCCCTTGCTTTCGGCGATCTTTCCGGTGTCATGCAGCCTTCTGGGCGTCCAGTTCGCTGACGACGGGACGGGTGCCGTCTTCGCGGGCATAGTATCCGTACATCTGATCCAGTGCGGCATCTGCCTGCTGGCTGCGTTTGCGGTCCGCGATGCTCAGCGGCTTCTGGGTCTGGTTCGACATTGTCATTCTCCGATCAGGGCGTTTCCTCCCGTGACCGTCAGATATTGACTGCCCAGTCAAAATGAAACCGCCCTGACGCAAGGTCAGGGCGGTTGCAGGGCAGCCATGCAATGCGGTCAACTCAGCCGATGCGCAGCATCCGATGCTTTTTCTTGCCGACCGAGATCTTGATGCCGCGCTCCAGTACGGCCTGGTCCAAGGGCATCTGCGGATCGGTGACAGGCGCGTTGTCGGCGCGCAGGCCGCCTTCGGCCACCAGACGCTTGACCTCCTTGCCGCTGGCGACGATGCCCGACTGGACTAGGGCCTGCGCGATGGTGACGCCTTGCGCCTGATCGGCGGGCAGCACCGCGACCTCCAGATCGCCGCCCGCGCCGCCGTCCTGAAAGACGCTGCGCGCGGTCGCCTCGGCGCTGGCGGCGGCATCGGCGCCATGCAACAGGGTCGTCACTTCGTTGGCCAGACGGACCTTGGCCTCGTTGATCTCGGACCCCTGCAGCGCGCCCATGCGGTCGCATTCGTCCACCGGCAGTTCGGTGTACAGCTTCAGGAACCGGCCCACATCGGCATCGGTGGTGTTGCGCCAGAACTGCCAGAACTCATAGGGCGACAGCATGTCCGCCGACAGCCAGGTCGCCCCGCCCGCCGACTTGCCCATCTTGCGCCCGTCGCTGGTCGTCAGCAGCGGAGAGGTCAGGCCCCAGACCTGCCGGTCGTCCACCCGCCGCGTCAGGTCGATCCCGTTGACGATGTTGCCCCACTGGTCCGACCCGCCCATCTGCAGAACACAGCCGTGGCGGCGGTTCAGCTCCAGGAAGTCGTAGGCCTGCAGGATCATGTAGTTAAATTCCAGGAAGCTCAGCGACTGTTCCCGGTCCAGCCGGGACTTGACCGATTCGAAGGACAGCATCCGGTTGACGCTGAAATGCCGGCCGATGTCGCGCAGGAAGGTCAGGTAGTTCAGGCCGTCCAGCCATTCGGCGTTGTTCAGCATCACCGCCCCGTCGGGGCCGTAATCCAGATAGCGGGCAAAGACCCGGCCCATCCCGTCGATATTGGCCTGGATCGCGGGATCGTCCAGAAGCGGGCGCTCGTCGCTGCGGAAGGACGGATCGCCCACCTTGGTCGTGCCGCCGCCCATCAGGGTCAGGGGCTTGTTGCCGGTCTTCTGGAACCAGCGCAGCATCATGATGTTCAGCAGGTGCCCGACATGCAGGCTGGCCGCCGTCGCGTCATAGCCGATATAGGCCGTGATCGGTCCTGCCAGCAGCGCCTGATCCAGCCCGGCGTAATCCGTGCAGTCGGCCAGATAGCCGCGTTCGGACATGATGCGCAGGAAGTCGGATTTGGGCTGGTATGTCATGGGCTTCATCCTTGTGTATCCGGGCGATATACAGGCAGGAGCAGCGAAGGAAAAGCGATGATCCGGGCTTTGGGGATGATGTCGGGCACGTCGCTGGACGGTGTCGACGCGGCGATGATCGAAACCGACGGGGTGCGGATCGGCGGCTTTGGGGACAGCGCCTTTCGTGCGTTCGGCGACAACGAATCGGCCGTGCTGCATGCGGGGCTGGGCCTGTGGCCCGACGCGCCGGAGGTGGCGGAGCTGGCGCAACTGGTCCAGGCGGCCCATGCCGATCTGGCACGGCAGTTTCCAGATGCGCAGCTGATCGGGTTTCACGGCCAGACGCTGGCCCACGATCCGCGCGGGCGCGGCACGCATCAGGCGGGTGACGGCGCGGCGCTGGCGCGCATGACGGATCGCCCCGTGGTCTGGGATTTCCGGTCCGAGGATGTGCGTCAGGGAGGCGAGGGCGCGCCTTTGGTGCCGTTCTTTCATTGGGCCTGCGCGAACTGGGCCGTGGGGCAGGGGCGCCTGCCCGCGGCCCCCGTGGCGTTCCTGAATCTGGGCGGCGTCGGCAACATCAGCTGGGTGGACCCCACGGCCCCCGCACCCGAGACCGCCGGTGCCTGCGTCGCCTTCGACACGGGGCCTGCGAACGCGCCCTTGAACGACCTGATGCGCCGGCGCCGCCGTCAGTCGCGGGACGAAGGCGGCGCACTGGCGGCCAGCGGCACCGCCGATCAGGACATCGTCGCGGCGTTCCTGGATGATCCGTGGTTCCGGCGACCCGCCCCCAAATCCTTGGATCGCGATCAGTTCGCCGGCCTGACCCGCGCGGTTGCCCCGCTGTCCGATGCCGATGCGGCGGCGACGATGGTGTCGGCACTGGCCGGATCTGTTGCGGCAGGCATCGCGTGGCTGCCCGCGATGCCTGCGCAAGTTCTGGTCTGCGGCGGGGGGCGCCACAATGCAGCCATCATGGATGCGCTGGCAGCAGCGTTGCCCGTGCCCGTCCGGCCGGTCGAGGCGATCGGCCTGAATGGCGACATGCTGGAGGCGCAGGCCTTCGGCTGGCTGGCGGTACGCGTGCTGCGGGGGCTGCCAATATCGGGGCCGATGACCACGGGCGTTCCGGCACCGGTCTGCGGCGGACGGATCAGTCACCCACGATCACGTGACTAGATCATACAAATGTTTAGGGAACGGTCGTCGAAATGCCCGCGTTGATGCCGTGAAGATGACGAAAAGACGTCATCGAAACAAAGAATTGATGCGGAGATCTAGAATGAAAACCCTCATGATGACGACGGCTGCTGCTCTGGCATTTGCGGCTCCGGTGTTCGCACAGGACGCGGCGACGCCCCCGGCCACCGACGCCATGCCGGCCGAGACGATGCCCGCAGAGACAATGCCCGCAGAGACCATGCCGGCGAATGCCAGGCCTGCCGAGACGATGCCCGCCGACGAGATGGCGACCGACATGAGCGACATGGAAGTGACGCTGTCGGCCGAGAATCCCGGCATCACCGCATCGTGGCTGCAGGGCCGCGCGATCTATACGACCAACCAACCGTCGACCACCGAATGGACCGATGCAACGGGCGATGCGGTTCCGGGTGACTGGAACGAGATCGCGACTGTGTCCGACATCGTGATGTCGCCGGACGGTCAGGTCATGGGCTACATCGCCGACATCGGCGGTTTTCTGGGCATGGGCACGCACACCGTGCTGCTGGATCGTGATGTCCTGAACATGGCGATGTTCGGTGACGACACGGTTCTGGCGACCAACTACAGCCAGGAAGAACTGGAAGCGCTGCCGGAATTCGACATGGAAACCGTCCGCGACTGATCCCACCCTGTTTGTTTACAAGTTGCTTGGTTCATCGGGGCGCCCATCGGGCGCCCCGTTCGCGTTCTTTGCACCGTAATTTCAAAGATTTGCCCGAATGTGGCAAAATTCGTTCAACGCGCCCTTGACGCCGCGCGGCGGTCTGCGTAAACCCCGGCCTACTCCGGCGGGCGATCGTCCGGGGGATGAGTTGGGCGGTTGTAGCTCAGTTGGTTAGAGTACCGGCCTGTCACGCCGGGGGTCGCGGGTTCGAGCCCCGTCAACCGCGCCACAACTCATCATTCGCCCGAAGGAAATGCGCGGTTGTAGCTCAGTTGGTTAGAGTACCGGCCTGTCACGCCGGGGGTCGCGGGTTCGAGCCCCGTCAACCGCGCCATTTCTTCCCTTCCCCTTCTCGGCAGGATCACGCTAAGACGGCGTCGATTTTGCGTATCGGAGGAAGCGATGACGGACATGGTCCAAGCCCGGCAACTGATCGACGCCCTTGGCGCCGCCGCCCGAGAGGCCGCGGTGGTTCTGGCGCAGACGCCAGCCGGACCGAAACGCATGGCCCTACTGTCCGCCGCCGACGCCATCACCGCCCGTACCCCTGATATCCTGGCGGCCAACGCCCGTGATCTGGACTTCGCGCGCGAAAAGGGGCTGTCGGATGCGATGCTGGACCGGCTGCGTCTGGACGGCGCACGCATCGCCGCGATCGCGCAAAGCCTGCGCGAAGTTGCCGAACAGGATGATCCGGTCGGGCAGGTCATCGCGGAATGGGACCGGCCCACCGGTCTGCATATCCGCCGCGTGCGCACGCCCATCGGCGTGATCGGGGTCATCTATGAAAGCCGGCCGAACGTGACCGCCGATGCGGGGGCGCTGGCGTTGAAGTCCGGAAATGCGGTGATCCTGCGCGGCGGTTCGGAAAGCCTGCATTCCAGCAGCGCGATCCATGCCTGCATGGTCGAGGGTCTTCGCGCGGCGGGCCTGCCGGAAACCGCCATCCAGATGGTGCCCACGCGCGACCGCACGGCGGTCAGCGCCATGCTGGGCGCACAGGGGCTGATCGACGTGATCATCCCGCGTGGCGGCAAGGGGCTGGTCGGGCTGGTGCAGGACCAGGCCCGCGTGCCGGTCTTTGCGCATCTGGAGGGGATCTGCCACATCTATGCCGACGCCGCGGCCGATCTGGAAAAGGCGCGGCGCGTGGTGCTGAACGCCAAGACGCGGCGCACCGGTGTCTGCGGGTCGGCCGAATGCCTGCTGATCGACAGGGCGTTCCATGACCGCCATGGCGACGTCCTGATCCGCGACCTGCTGGAGGCGGGGGTCGAGGTGCGTGCGGATGGCGATCTGGCGCGCATCCCCGGCACCGTGCCGGCCAAGCCCGACGATTTCGGGCGCGAGTTCCTGGACATGATCATCGCCGCCAAGCTGGTGGACGGGGTCGAGGAGGCCATCGCCCATATCCGCCGCCATGGCAGCCAGCACACCGAATCGATCCTGACCGAGGATGACGCGACCGCCGAACGGTTCTTTGCCGGGTTGGACAGCGCGATCCTGATGCGGAACGCCTCGACCCAGTTCGCGGACGGTGGAGAGTTCGGCATGGGCGCCGAGATCGGCATCGCCACGGGCAAGATGCATGCCCGCGGGCCGGTGGGGGCGGAACAGTTGACCAGCTTCAAATATCTGGTCACGGGCGACGGGACGATCCGCGCCTAGAACGCGATCTCGCCCCCGGTGTCGTCGAATTCATGGCGCAGGGGGCGGTTCTCGGCCCGCGCGGCCTCGGCCAGCAGGGCGAAATGCACCTCGGACGGGGCGAGGGTGCGGGGTTGCGGGCCGTCCAGCCAGCCCCACAGGGTCGGGTCGACTTTGCTGCGGTCGCATTCCGCGACCAGCCGCCATCGCGGACCGTCGCGCAGCACGATCACCCGGCCGCCCCAGGGCATCGCGCTTTCCATGCACATCACCGCCAATACCAGCATGCGGATCTCGGGCCGCGCGAAATCGCCTGCGGCGTCCAGGGTGATCGTCAGGCGGCCCTGTGCGGCGATCCCGTCCAGCAGACGGCGCAACTCGGCCAGGCCGATCCGCTGTTCGCCCTGCGCCATGCCGAACGCCATGCGATAGGCCTGGATGCGTGCGCGTGCCGCACCCACCGCTTCGGAGATCAGGCGCAGTTCGGGAGATTGGGCCAGGCCCGGAAAATCAGGCGACATCTCCAGCAGCTCGACCCCGTTGCCGATGGCCCCAAGGGGCGACACCAGGTCATGGCACAGCCGCGATCCCAGCAGTGCGGCCAGATCGCCCGCAGCGATCCGCGTTGTATCGACCGTCATGTATGATTACCTTCCAAAGTGCAGAGAAATGGAGTTTTCGCGGTGAACGATATCCTTGAACCCGGCATGATCGTGCGTCATCCCGGCGCGCCCGAATGGGGCGAGGGGCAGGTCCAGTCCCGGATCGGCGACCGCATCACCGTGAACTTTACCGAGGCCGGCAAGCAGGTCATCGACGGACGCCGCGTGGCGTTGCAGATCCTGCGTATGGGCGACATGTAAACTCCTGATATTGCTTGCGCGACGATGCAACTGAAGGTTGCGCGATGCAAGCGGAACTTGGGCCGCACGTGTTGCATTGGCCGCGCGGCTTTCCTAGACAGGCCGCAGCCCAAGCACCGAGGCCATCGTGAACCGCGCCGACCCTGCCTTTTTCCAGATCCGCCTTGCCACGACGCCCCGCGACCTGATGGCCGCGCAGCGCCTGCGCTATCGCGTGTTCGTCGAGGAGCTGGGCGGCACAGGCCCGCTGGTCGATCACGACGCCCGGCTGGAACGGGACGAGTTCGACCCCGTCGTCGACCACCTGTGCCTGATCGACACGCGCCGCGATGCGGAGGCGCTGGATCACGTGGTCGGCGTCTATCGCCTGCTGCGCAGCGATGTGGCGGCCGATTTCGGGCGGTTCTACTGCGACGGCGAATACGACCTGGCACCGCTGCGCGACAGCGGCCGACCGCTGCTGGAACTGGGGCGATCCTGTGTCGATCCCGATCACCGGGGCGGGGCGGCGATGTTCCTGATGTGGAACGCGCTGGCCGACTATGTGCTGGACCACGGCATCCAGATCCTGTTCGGCGTGGCCAGCTTTCACGGCACAGACCCGACGCTGCTGGCACCGTCGCTGTCGTGGCTGCACCACCATCACCTGGCCCCGCCGGACCTGCGGCCCCGGGCGCGGCCCGACGGGTTCCAGACCATGGACCTGATCGCCCCCGACCGCCTGGACCGGCGCGAGGCGCTGGTCGGGATGCCTGCGCTGATCAAGGCCTATCTGCGCCTTGGCGGTCTGGTGGGCGAGGGGGCGTTCATCGACCGTGCCTTCAACACGACCGATGTGTTCCTGCTGATGGACACGGGCGCGATGTCCGCCAAGCACAAGCAATTCTACGAAAGCCGCTGGCAGCCGACATGAGCCCGACCTGGCGCGATGCCGAACCGCCTGTGCCGGCCCCCCCGCGCGGGCTGCGCGACTGGCTGCGGGTGATCCGCCGCGGCGTGCCGGCGGTTCTGGTGCTGATGCTGGGCGTGC
Source organism: Paracoccus sp. Arc7-R13 (assembly GCF_004010775.1). NCBI lineage: Bacteria > Pseudomonadati > Pseudomonadota > Alphaproteobacteria > Rhodobacterales > Paracoccaceae > Paracoccus > Paracoccus sp. Arc7-R13. The sequence continues at coordinate 1,923,464 of NZ_CP034810.1, forward strand.
TGCTGATCCTGCCGCTGCGCGGGATCGAGCGACTGGTGCATGGACGCCGCCGCCCCTGGACCGAACCGCATGTCCAGATCGTCTGCCGTCTGGTCCTGGCCTGCATCGGCCTGCGCTGGCGGCGCGAGGGGACGCCCCTGCGGGGCCCCGGCGCGGTCGTGGCGAACCATTCCAGCTGGCTGGACATCCTGACGCTGAACGCCGCCCTGCCGGTCTTCTTCGTCAGCAAGGCCGAGGTCGCCCGCTGGCCCGGCATCAACGTCCTGACGCGCGTGACCGACACGCATTTCGTGACACGCGATCCGAAACTGGCCCGCGCGCAGGCGCTGGAATTCGCCGAACGCATCCGCGCCGGGCATCGCCTGCTGTTCTTCCCCGAAGGCACGTCCAGCGACGGACGCCGCGTCCTGCCGTTCAAGCCGACCCTGTTCCAGGGGTTTCTGGCCGACGACCTGCCCGCCGGTCTGGCGATCCAGCCGGTCAGTGCTGTCTATCAAGCGCCGCCGGGGCAGGACCCGCGATTCTATGGCTGGTGGGCGGACATGGATCTGGGGCCGCACCTGCTGTCGATTCTTGCGGCAAGACGCCACGGGCATGTGACCGTCCGGCTGCACCCCCCGATTCCCGTCGCAGGAAACGACCGCAAGACCCTTTCGGCAGCATGCTATTCTGCGATAGAAGCCGATTTTCGTGGTCTTGTCACACCTGCCTGAAACCGACGGGCCGACCCTGTCAAGACCTTGCCAGCCGCGTTTTGACGCTATATCTGGTGTCCAACCCTGAACAAACCACCAAGGAATGAGCGTATGACCCGCTTTGCCGCCCCCATCGCAGAACAGATCTGGGACATGAAGTACCGGATGAAGGATTCCGAGGGGCAGGCCGTCGACGGGTCGGTCGAGGACAGCTGGCGTCGCGTCGCGCGCGACCTGGCGCGCGTGGAAAGCGACCCGGCCAAGTGGGAGGACAAGTTCTATTCCGCGCTGGAGGACTTCAAGTACCTGCCCGCGGGCCGCATCCTGGCCGGTGCCGGAACGGGCCGGTCGGTCACGCTGTTCAACTGCTTCGTCATGGGCACCATCCCCGACAGCATGGGCGGCATCTTCGACATGCTGAAGGAGGCCGCGCTGACCATGCAGCAAGGCGGCGGCATCGGTTACGACTTCAGCACGATCCGCCCGCGGGGCGCGGTGGTCAAGGGCGTGGCGGCCGATGCGTCGGGTCCGCTGTCCTTCATGGATGTCTGGGACGCGATGTGCCGCACGATCATGTCGGCCGGCTCGCGCCGTGGCGCGATGATGGCGACGATGCGCTGCGACCACCCGGACGTGGAACAGTTCATCGTGGCCAAGCAGGACAGTGCGCGCCTGCGAATGTTCAACCTGTCGGTGCTGATCACCGACGATTTCATGGATGCCGTGCGCGCCGATGCGCCTTGGGACCTGAAGTTCGAGGGTCGGGTCTACAGCACCGTCCAGGCGCTGGACCTGTGGAACCGGATCATGAAGGCGACCTATGATTTCGCCGAGCCGGGCGTGATCTTCATCGACCGGATCAACAAGGCCAACAACCTGTCCTATGTCGAGACGATCGCGGCCACCAACCCCTGCGGCGAGCAGCCCCTGCCGCCCTATGGCGCCTGCCTGCTGGGCTCGATCAACCTGGCCCGGCTGGTCAAGAACCCGTTCACCGAGACGGCCGAACTGGACCCCGAAGGCCTGGACGATCTGGTCCGCACGGCTGTCCGGATGATGGACAACGTGGTCGACGCATCGAAATTCCCGCTGGACGCGCAGGCCGAGGAAGCCCGCAACAAGCGTCGCATCGGCCTGGGCGTGACCGGTCTGGCGGACGCGCTGCTGATGCTAGGCCTGCGCTACGGCGCCGATGACGCGGTTGCGCAGACCCGCGTCTGGATGAAGGCCATCGCCCGGTCGGCCTATCTGGCATCCGTCGAACTGGCCAAGGAGAAGGGCGCATTCCCGCTGTTCGACGCCAAGAAATACCTGGCCTCGGGCTTCATGTCCAAGATGGACGCCGATGTCCGCGACGCGATCGGCAAGCACGGCATCCGCAACGCCCTGCTGACCTCGATCGCGCCGACGGGCACGATCAGCCTCTATGCGGGCAATGTGTCGTCGGGGATCGAGCCGGTCTTCGCCTATGCCTACAAGCGCAAGGTCCTGCAGAAAGACGGCTCGCGGACCGAGGAGGAGGTCGTCGATTACGCCGTGCAGATGTGGCGCGACCTGAAGGGCGACGCGGCGCTGCCCGATTACTTCGTGAACGCGCAGACGCTGGCTCCCAAGGACCACGTCGCCATGCAGGCCGCGGCGCAGGAATGGGTCGACAGCTCGATCTCGAAAACCATCAACTGCCCCGAGGACATCAGCTTCGAGGCGTTCAAGGACGTCTACATGGCGGCCTGGGATCTGGGCTGCAAGGGCTGCACGACCTATCGGCCGAACGATGTGACCGGCTCGGTGCTGTCTGTCAGCGAGACGACCGAAAAGGCGCCGGAGGCCGACAAGGGCGCGGATGTCGTCTATCTGACCGAGCCGCTGGACCGTCCCGCGGCGCTGGAAGGCGCGACATACAAGCTGAAATGGCCGGGGTCGGAGCACGCGATCTACATCACGATCAACGACATCATCCACGGCAACCACCGCCGCCCGTTCGAGATCTTCATCAACTCCAAGAACATGGAGCATTATGCCTGGACGGTCGCGCTGACGCGCATGGTCTCGGCCGTGTTCCGCCGCGGGGGCGACGTGTCCTTCGTGGTCGAGGAGCTGAAGGCGGTCTTCGATCCGCGCGGCGGGGCCTGGATGCAGGGCCGCTATGTCCCCTCGATCCTGGCGGCCATTGGCGGCGTGATCGAACGCCACCTGATCGAGACGGGCTTCCTGGCGGGCGAAGGGCTGGGCCTCAAGTCCGACCCGCAGGCCGAAGTGATGGCCGTGGGCGAGACGCCGCGCGGCCCCGCCTGCTCCAGCTGCGGTCAGTACGGTATGCGAATGGTCGAGGGCTGCATGACCTGCCCCAGCTGCGGCCATTCCAAATGCGGATGATCTGAAGCGGTCCCCAAGCGATCATAAGTGAAAAAGGCGGTCCATCTGGGCCGCCTTTTGTTCATGATCGGCACAGCCCTACGCGTCTGGCGATTGATATCGTCGCGGGATGAGGCGCTATGAGGGGGCAGGGGTCGGCGAACATGGACCACCGGAGATGGGTGCAGCTCCGCTGATCCACATCCCGCTTCACGGGCATGCCAATGCGTCACGCGCGTTTATGATCAGCCACCGACACCGTCAGACGCGCTGCCTCACCGCGATGGTCATTTGCCCTTGGCAGCAACGGCCGCCGAGACGACATCCTTGGTGCTGGGCGCCGAAGCGTTCGTCTTGGGCTTCTGCTTCTTCGGCTTCTTCTCGTCGCGTTTGCGTTTGTCCATGCCCTTGGCCATGTTCGTCTCTCCAATAGCCGCCGGGGACCGGCGGGTGGAAACGATACGCCTTTGCAGGAAAAAGGACAGACACGTCGGCGGCATCACCGCCGTTTCGGGGTGATCAGGGCTCGAAGCCTGGCTCGTACTCGACGAAGGCGCTCATGCACAGATCGGCGCAGGGGTCCTTCGGGGCGGCGCAGGCAGACAGCGCCAGGATGGCGCAGAGGGACAGGCGAAACATGATACTGACTCCGATACTATCGAAGCCATATATAGGTCATTTGTTCAATTTGCTAACCTGTCTTTCCGGCCAGGACAGGCATCGCCCCTATCTGCCGCGTGGCGCCGCATAGACCGCCGCCCAATAGCGCGTGCGCCCATCCGCGCCAAGCGCCTGCCCGATGCCGAAGTTGCTGACCTGCGGGATCATGATGTTCGAGACATGGCCCGCAGAGGCGTTCCATTCCGCCAGCACCCGATCTAGGCCGAACGGCCCCGCGGCGATGTTTTCTGCCGTGACGGTGGGCGCATAGCCAAGCGCCTTGACCCGCTGCGACGGGCCCGAGCTGCGGCTGCCCGCATGGGTCATGCGGCCGCGTTGCGCCATGTCGCAGGCATGCCGTGCCGCGGCGCGCGCCAGCAGATCGTTCGCCTGCACCGGAGGCAGGCCGGATCGCTGCCGGAGCGCGTTGGTCGCCCGCACCCCGGCCGCCTGCTGGTCCGCCGTCGTGGCAGGGCAGGTGGCGGGACCGGGCGCCGAGGCCTGGACGTCGATCGTCGATGCCGGCCCGGTCGGGGCCGATGCACAGGCAGCCGTCAGCAGCGCCAAGGTCAGCACCCCGCAACGACCGTAGGGACCAGATGCCGACATCAGGAGCTCCCGTCATGATTGCATTATGTGCCATTTGACACGCATAAGGCATGCCCTGTCACCTGTTTTGTGCAGACCTTGGCCGAAACCGTCAGCGCGGCGGAACTTTGGCGGCAGACGGCTCCACCACCGTGCGGTCATGGGCGCAATCATGGGTCGCGGTGCCATCGGCGATCCGGCGGGCGCGTCTGTTCGCTGCGGCACCATCATGGTCGGGCACGCAGCCCATCATGCATGCGCCGCGGTCGTCCGGCTGACTGACCTTGGAGACGACCAGGATCGCGTGCTCCACCCGCCATCGGCATCGGCCAGGTGAAAGTGCTGGATGGCCGCGACGGGGACGGGCCGTCCGCCGACCTGTGCCATGCGCCATTCGACGGTGGGACCCGCATGATTGGAGGCACCGAATGTCGGCGTGCCCGGCCCGTCGGCAATGGCCATAGGTCACCGCCTTGCGGCCGTCGGTCTGGCGCAGCTGGTAAGAATATCCGGCGGTGCCGGGGCGGGACAGATCCGCCCAACTGCCCTCATCCGGTAGCGACCGGTCGATCACGCGGCAATTGCGCGCCGGTCCGTTCGTTGTTTACTGCTGGTCAGCCCGCCCAGGCAGGGTGGGCCAAGGTGATCAGGATCGCTGCGGCGCATCGTGTCATCAATCCTCTCTGGCCGTGGTTCCGGCAGGGGAACGCGCGGGGGCGGGCATGGGTCTTGGCAGGGGCGGACGCCTTGACGCAGGGGACAAGGGTCACGACTGTTGACCTGCGCGTTCCAAGAAACCATCTAGGATGACAAGACCGCCCGGTGCCATGGCCGGGGCGGGGCCCCTGACATGGATTGACGATGACGCGGTATCTGTCCTCCTCGACGCTCGCCTTTCTGGCGATCCTGGGCTTTCTGGCCTTCTGGATCGGTGGCGGCATGCTGAACCGTGAACCTCCCGCCGAGGCCGCCCCGGTCGAGGTGGCGGTTCCCCATGTCGCGGCCAGCATGTTCGTCGCCGAGGAGATCGTGCCGCGGACGGTGCTGTTCGGGAATGTCGTACCGGACCAGACGTCGATCCTGCGGGCGCGCACCGCAGGGATCGTCGAGGAGGTCGTGCGCCAGGGCCACGTCGCCGAACAGGGCGAGCAATTGGCGCTGCTGTCGGCCGACGACCGCGAAGCCGGCGTGGCGCGCGCCGAGGCGGCCGTGGGGTCGGCCGAGCGCGACTATGACGCCGCGCGGCAGTTGCGGGAACGGGGCGTGACCTCGGAGGCGGAGCTGCAGTCGCGCTTCGCACAGCTGGAATCGGCCCGGGCCGAACTGCGCGCGGCCCAGTTGGAACTGCAGAACACCCGTCTGACCGCCCCGATCAGCGGCACCGTCAGCAACGTCATGGCCGAACTGGGCAGCTTCGTGGATGCCGGCGGAGAGGTCCTTGAGATCGTGCGCAACGATCCCCTGATCGCCCAGATCGAGGTCCGCCAGTCCGAGATCACCTCGGTCGCGCTTGGCCAGTCCGCACAGGTCGTGTTCCAGGGCGGCCGCGAGGCCGAGGGCCGCGTGCGCTTCATCGCGCCGGTCGCCACGGCCGAGACGCGCACCTTCCGCGTCGAGGTCGAGGTTCCGAACCCCGACAATGCCGTGCCCGCAGGCCTCAGCGCGCAGATATCGCTGGCGATGGACGCGGTGCGCGCGCATCGGCTGTCGCCGGCGCTGATCCGGCTGGATGACGCCGGGCGGATCGGCGTGTTCGTTGTGGCCGAAGACGGCCAGACCCTGCGTTTCGCGCCGGTCCAGATCGTGCAGGCCCGCGCCGAGGCGATCTGGGTCACCGGGCTGGAGGACCGCGCGCGGGTCGTCACCATTTCTCAAGGCGCGCTGAGCGACGGGCAGCAGGCCCGCGTCAGCGACACGCCCGAACCCTATCGCGACGTCGTGGGCGACGGGGCGACCGATGCGGCGGCGCTGCTGGGCACGGCCCAGGCATCTGACGCCGTGGCCGGCCCATGAACGGGATCATCGCGGCGGGCTTTTCCCGCGCCCGCACGGTGATGATGGTGATGGTGGGCCTGCTGCTGGCGGGCTTTACGGCCTATGTCACCATCCCCAAGGAATCGATGCCCGAGGTCGACATCCCGATCTTCATCGTGAACGTCACCTATAGCGGCGTCAGCGCCGAGGATGCCGCCACCCTGCTGGCCGAACCGATCGAGCGGCAGGTGAACGCGCTGGAGGGGCTGCGGCGGATGGAGACCGTGGCCAGCGAGGGTTTCGCCTCGGTCACGCTGGAGTTCCGCCCCGGCTTCGATCAGGCACAGGCGTTGCAGTCGGTCAAGGATGCCGTCGACGACGCGGGCCCGGACATTCCGCCCGAGGCCGACGGCCCCTTCGTGCGCGAGATCGACATGGCGCTGTTCCCGATCCTGACGGTGGCGCTGTCCGGCCCCGTCCCGGAACGCGAGCTGATCCGCCTTGGCCGCGCGTTGAGCGACGAGATCGAGACCGTCAGCGGCGTCCTGCAGGCCGACCTGACCGGAGAGCGCGAGGACCAGCTGGAGATCCTGATCGATCCGCTGGCGCTGGAGACCTATGGCATCTCTCCGGGGCAGCTGTCGCAGGCGATCCAAGCCAACAACCAGCTGATCGCGGCGGGCTCCTTCGATACCGGGGCGGGCCGCATCGGGGTGTCGATCCCCGGCACTGTCGTCCGCCTGGATGAAATCATGTCGATCCCGGTGCTGGTCGACGGGGCCACCGTGCTGCGCGTCCAGGACGTGGCCGAGGTGCGTCAGACCTTTAAAGACCCGGTCAGCTTTGCCCGCATCGACGGACAGCCCGCCCTGGCCATCGACGTGCGCAAGACGGTGGGCGCGAACGTGATCAACACCGTCGCCGCGGTCCGCGACGTGGTGGCGCAGACCCGCGCCGACTGGCCCGAACAGGTTGGCGTCGTCTTCATGAACGACCAGTCCAAGGAGATGCGCACCCTTCTGTCGGACCTGCAGAACAACGTGATCGCGGCGGTGGTGTTGGTGATGCTGGTCACCGTGCTGTTTCTGGGCTTGCGTGCATCGCTGCTGGTGGCGGTGGCCATCCCAGGATCGTTCCTGGGCGGCATCCTGATCATCTGGGCGCTTGGTTTCACGCTGAACGTGATCGTGCTGTTCGCGCTGATCCTGGTGGTCGGCATGCTGGTCGACGGCGCCATCGTGGTGGTCGAGATGGGCGAACGCCTGATCGCCAAGGGTCATGGCAAGGCCGAGGCCTACCTGCTGGCGGCGCAGCGGATGGCATGGCCGATCACCTCGTCCACCGCGACCACGCTGGCGGTGTTCTTTCCGCTGCTGTTCTGGCCGGGGCTGGCCGGACAGTTCATGTTCTATCTGCCCGCCACAATGATCGCCACGCTGCTGATGTCGCTGCTGATGGCGCTGGTCTTCGTGCCGGTGACGGGCAGCGTCGTGGGCGGGGGGCAGGCGCTGCCGCCCGAACCAGATGCCGACGACACGTCGGGCGCGATGGCGCGCCTGTCGATCTGGACCATCGCACGGCCCGGCGCCACGTTGGGGCTGTCGATCCTGACGGTGCTGGTGATCCTCTATGCCTATTCGCACCTGAACCGCGGGGTCGAGTTCTTTCCCGAGACCGACGCCGAGCGCGCGCAGGTCCAGATCACCGCGAACGGCAACCTCTCCGTCCAGGAGAGCGACCGATTGGTGCGCCTGATCGAGGAACAGGTCCTGGGTTTCGAGGGCATCGAGCGCGTCTATTCCCGCACCATCGGCAGCGTCGAGGAGCGTGTCCGCTCCAGCCTCTCCAGCGACGTGATCGGCCAGATTCAGGTCGAGTTCACCGACTGGCGCACCCGCGCCCCCTCGACCGAGGTGATCGACCAGCTGCGCGCCGCCACGGCGGAGGTGCCGGGCCTGGGCATCCAGATCGAGGCCGCGGCATCCGGGCCCGGTGCGTCCCGCCCGGTCCAGATCGAGATATCGGCCTCCAATCGCCCGGCACTGCAGCAGGCGTCGGCCAAGATCGAACAGCTGATGCAGGCACAGGGCCGCTTCGTTGACATCGCCAACGACACGCCCCGACCCAACCCCGAGATCCGGCTGGTCGTCGACCGAGAGGAATCGGCGCGCTTCGGCATCGACATGAACACCATCGGCACCGCGGTCCAGCTGCTGACGACGGGGGTGAACTTAGGCACCTACCTTCCCGATTTCGCCGATGACGAGGTCGACATCGCCCTGCGCTATCCGTCACATCAGCGCAATCTGGAGAACCTGTCGTCATTGCGTGTCGCCGGTCCGTCCGGCGCGCAGGTGCCCATTTCCAACATGGTGCAGATGATCCCGGCGCCTGCACCCTCTGCCATCACCCGCATCGCCGCGAGAGAAACCCAGACCCTGACCGCGGACCTGGCCCCGGGCGCCACGCTGCAGGCCGAGTTGGCGCTCATCCAAGCCAGCATCGACCAGGCCGATCTGCCCGACGACGTCGAGGTCACGTTCGGAGGAGAGATCGAGGACCAACAGGAGGCGATGACCTTCCTGATGGGGGCGTTCGTCGCGGCGATCTTCCTGATGTTCACCATCCTGCTGATCCAGATGAACAGCTTTTATCAGGCGCTGCTGGTGCTGACGGCGATCGTGTTCTCTATCTCGGGAGTGTTCCTTGGGCTGATGATCCGGCAGGAAGCATTCTCGATCGTGATGAGCGGCATCGGCATCATGGCCCTGGCGGGCGTCGTGGTGAACAACAACATCGTGCTGATCGACGCCTATAACGAATATCGCGGGGCCGGCGACGATCCGGACCGCGCGGCGCGGCGTGCGGCGTCGGAACGGGTGCGTCCGGTGCTGTTGACGGCCGGCACGACGGTCATCGGCCTGGTGCCGATGGTGCTGGGCATGACCATCGATTTCACCGGCCGCGACCTGTTCCTGGGCGCGCCTTCGGGCCAGTTCTGGATCCAGCTGTCGACGGGGATCGCAGGGGGGCTGGTGGTGGCGACTGCGGTCACGCTGATCCTGACGCCGACGCTACTGGCATGGGACGGACGCAGGCGCGTCCGCAGGCAGGCGCGACGCGCGGCGGCGCAGCCCGCGGAATAAGGCGGGCCGCCCGATGGGGCGGCCCGCCCGTCGTTCAGTCGAAGGCGCGGTCGGTGATGGTCGACACCCACGCCCCTTCGGGGGCGGCCTGGATCACCGGGTCGGACCCGCCCGACAGCAGGATATCGACGGTGCGCTGGTAATCGGCCTCGGCCAGGGTGCCGTCCGAACCTTCCAGGAGCTTGGCGATCTCGGTCATCATGCGGGTCTGATGCTCCAGGGTCTGGGCGCCGGTCTCGTCGTTGTCCAGGACGATCTGGGCGGCCTCCTCGGGGTTCTCGGCCGCGTATTGCCAGCCGCGCATGCTGGCGCGGACAAAGCCCACCAGGTCGGTCACCTTCTCGCTGTCCTCCAGCGTCTCCTCCAGCACGTAGAGGCCGTCCTCAAGGGTGGCCACGCCCTGGTCCTCGTACTTGAAGGTCACCAGGTCGTCCTCGGCGATGCCGGCGTCGATCACCTGCCAGTACTCGTTGTAGGTCATCGTGCTGATGCAGGCCGCCTGTTTCTGCAGCAGGGGATCGACATTGAAGCCCTGCTTCAGCACGGTCACACCCTCGGGGCCGCCCTCGGTCGACAGGCCAAGCGTGTTCATCCAGGACAGGAACGGGTATTCGTTGCCCGCGAACCAGACGCCCAGGGTCTTGCCCGCGAAATCGGTAGCCGGATCGCTGATGCCGCTTTCCTTCAGACAGGTCAGCATCATGCCCGACGCCTTGAAGGGCTGGGCAATGTTCACCATCGGCAGGCCCTTTTCGCGCGCGGCCAGCGCCGCAGGCATCCATTCGACGATAACGTCCGCGCCGCCGCCGGCCAGGACCTGGGTCGGGGCGATGTCGGGACCGCCCGGCAGGATGGTCAGGTTGACGCCCTCTTCCTCGTAGAAACCCTTTTCCTGCGCGACGTAATAGCCCGCGAACTGGGCCTGCGTGACCCATTTCAGCTGCAGCGTCAGATCGCCCGCCTGCGCCCCTCCGGCCATCAGCGCAAGGGCCGCGGCCCCGGTCATCAGTCGTGTCATTTCCCGTCTCTCCTGTTGGTGGGATCCGCCCCGGATGGGGATGCGGCCCCGGTTAGTTGCGCTGCGACGGGTGCCAGAACGTCACCTTCTTCTCGATCAGCGCAACGATGCCATAGAACAGCGTTCCCGCCAGCGCCGCCACGACAATTTCGGCCCAGACCAACGGCAGGTCCAGACGCCCCACCGCGGTCGAGATGCGGAAACCCATGCCGCGCGTCGGGCTGCCGAAGAATTCGGCAACGATCGCCCCGATCAGGGCCAGCGTGGTGGTGATCTTCAACCCGTTGAACAGAAAGGGCATCGCGGCGGGCAGGCGCAGCTTCCACAGCGCCGCGCCATAGGGGGCGGCCCAGCTGGCCATCAGGTCGCGCTGCATCGCATCGGTGGCGCGCAGGCCCGCGACCATGTTCACCAGAATCGGGAAGAAGACCATCACCACCACGACCGCGGCCTTGGACTGCCAGTCGAAGCCGAACCACATCACCAGGATCGGGGCGATGCCGACGATGGGCAGGGCGGCGACGAAATTGCCGATGGGCAGCAGCCCGCGCTGCAGGAAGGGGCTGCGGTCGATGGCGATGGCGGTCAGGACCGCCGCCGCCGCACCGATCAGCCAGCCGGTCAGCGCCCCCTTGAGGATCGTCTGGACGAAATCGGTCCACAGAATGCCGGTATTGGCCGCGAAACTGGCCGCGATCTGGCTGGGTGCGGGCAGGATCACGGTCGGGATCGCATAGGCGCGGACCGCCATCTCCCACAGCAGGATGATCGTGCCGCCAAAGATGATCGGCACGACGGCGCGCGTGGCGGGCGTGTCGAACCCGGCCAGCCACGCGTTGAACAGCCACGCGATCAGCCATACCGCCACCAGCGGCGCGGCCGTCGGCGCCAGCCAATGCGCGGCGACCAAGGCGACGATGCCCCCCGCGACCACCTGGATGTTCTGCAGGAACCAATAGGTCCGACCAAGGCGCAGCTCTGTCATCGTGCCAACCCCATGCGGCTGAGGGTGCGTCGCTCCAGCCATCCGACGATGGCCACAAGGCCCGCGGCCAGCAGGGCCGCGACGAACAGCGCCGACCAGATCTGGACGGTCTGGCCGTAATAGCTGCCTGACAGCAGGCGCGCGCCCAGGCCCGCGGTCGCCCCGGCGGGCAGTTCGCCCACGATGGTGCCGACCAGCGCCGCGGCGATCGCGACCTTGAGGCTGGCGAACAGGTAGGGCAGCGACGACGGCAGCCGCAGCCGCCAGAAGACCTGGGCGTTGCTGGCGCTCCAGCTGCGCATCTGGTCCAGCTGCATCGCATCGGGGGTGCGCAGGCCTTTGACCATGCCGACCAGCACCGGAAAGAACGACAGCCATGCGGCGATGATCGCCTTGGGCAAAAGACCCGTGACACCCATGCTGGACAGGACCACGATGACCATCGGCGCGATGGCCAGGATCGGAACGGTCTGGCTGGCCACGGCCCAGGGCATGACCGACTGGTCCATGCTGCGGCTGTGGACGATGCCGACCGCCAGCAGGATGCCCGCGCCGGTGCCGATGGCAAAGCCTGCCAGCGTCGCGGACAGGGTCACCCAAGCATGCCAGACCAGGCTGCGGCGCGAGGTGATGGCCTGACCGGCCAGCCCCTCCCACAGGCCGACAGCCACCTGGTGGGGGGCGGGCAGCACGGGGCGTTCCTGCACCAGGGTGCGCGCGACAAGGTCGGGCAGGGTCAGCGTCACCTCGGCCCGGGCGGCCTGGTCACGCTCCCATTGGGCGTTCATGCGGATCGCGGCCAGGTACCAGACGGCGACGATGGCCAGCAGCACCGTCATCACGGGCACAAGCCGTCCCCTAGTCATGGCTGTGTCCGTCGCGCAGCCCCTCGCGGACCTCATGGGCCAGGGCGATGAATTCGGGCGTGTCGCGGATGTCCAGCGGACGGTCCGGGGGCAGGGTGCTTTCGATCACGCGGGTGATGCGGCCCGGACGCGGCGACATGACGACGATCTTGGTCGACAGATAGACCGCCTCGGGGATCGAATGCGTGACAAAGCCGATGGTCTTGCCGGTCTTGCGCCACAGGGCCAGCAGCGCCTCGTTCAGGCGGTCGCGCACGATCTCGTCCAAGGCGCCGAAAGGTTCGTCCATCAGCAGGATGTTGGCGTCGAAGGCCAGCGCGCGGGCGATGCTGGCGCGTTGCTGCATGCCGCCCGACAGCTGCCACGGAAACTTGCCGCCAAAGCCCGACAGTTCGACCAGGTCCATGACCCGGGCAATGCGTTCCGCGCGATCAGCCTTGGAAAACCCCATGATCTCCAGCGGCAGAGAGATGTTCCCCGCGATCGTTCGCCACGGATAAAGCCCCGGCGCCTGGAACACGTACCCATAGGCGCGCGCCCGTCGGGCCGCGTCCGGCTCCATCCCGTTGACGCGCAGGGTGCCGTCGGTGGGCGTCTCCAGCGCGGCGATGCTGCGCAGGAACGTGGTCTTGCCGCATCCCGACGGCCCGATGAAGCTGACGAATTCGCCGGGCGCGATGGACAGGTCCACGTCCTTGAGGGCGTGCACCGGCCCGTCGGCGGTCTGGAAGGTCAGGCTGACGCCGCTTGCCTCGATGACGGTCAAGTCACACCCCGCTTGCGGGAATGCCGCCGCGCTGGACCGGGCGCGGCGCGGTCAGGTCCTTCCAGGCGGACAGCGCGCGGTTTACCTGACCGCGCGGCTCGCGGGCCACGAATTCGCCGTGCCCCTCGCGGCTGTCGACCTTGCCCTCGGTCACGGCAACGACGCCGCGGGTCAGGGTGAACCGCGGCAGGCCCTTGACGGTCTGCCCCTCGAACACGTTGTAATCAATCGCGGATTGCTGGGCGCAGGCGGTGATCTTCTTGGTCGCCTCGGGGTCCCAGACCACCAGGTCCGCGTCGCTGCCGACCAGGACCGCGCCCTTTTTCGGGTACATCCCCAGGATCTTGGCGATGTTGGTCGAGGTGACGGCCACGAACTCGTTCGGCGTCAGCCGCCCCGTGCCGACCCCATGCGTCCACAGCATCGGCATCCGATCCTCAAGACCCCCGGTGCCGTTCGGGATCCTGGTGAAATCGCCGATGCCGGTACGTTTCTGATCGGTTGTGAAGGCGCAATGGTCGGTCGCCACGACCGACAGGCTGCCCGACTGCAGACCGGCCCACAGGCTGTCCTGATGCTGCTTGTTGCGGAACGGCGGCGACATGACCCGGCGTGCGGCATGATCCCAATCCGCGTTGAAATACTCGGATTCGTCCAGCGTCAGGTGCTGGATCAGCGGCTCGCCCCAGACCCGCTTGCCTTGGGCGCGCGCCCGGCGGATCGCCTCATGGCTGTCCTCGCAGCTGACATGGACCACGTACAGCGGCACGCCTGCCATGTCGGCCACCATGATCGCGCGGTTCGTGGCCTCGCCCTCGACCTGGGGCGGGCGGGAATAGGCGTGGGCCTCCGGGCCGGTGTTCCCCTCGGCGAGCAGACGCGCCGACAGCTCGGCTACCACGTCGCCGTTCTCGGCATGGACCATCGCCACGCCGCCCAGATCTCCAACCCGGCGGAACGACGCGAACAACTCGTCGTCATTCACCATCAGCGCGCCCTTGTAGGCCATGAAATGCTTGAAGCTGGTGATGCCGCGGTCCACGACCGCCTGCATCTCGTCGAACACCTGCTGGCCCCACCACGTGACCGCCATGTGATAGCTGTAATCGCAATGCGCGCGCCCGGACTTGTTGTCCCACATCTGCAGCGCATCCAGCAGTCCTTGGCCCGGCGACGGCAGCGCGAAATCCACGACCATCGTCGTGCCTCCCGCCAGTGCCGCCCGCGTCCCGCTCTCGAAATCGTCGGCCGAATAGGTGCCCATGAAGGGCATCTCCAGATGCGTGTGCGGGTCGATCCCGCCCGGCATGACCAGGCAGCCGCCCGCGTCCAGGACGGTGTCACCGACCAGCCCCTGACCGATCGCGGCAATACGCCCCCCCTCGATCAGCACGTCGGCCTGATAGCTCAGATCCGCCGTGACGATGGTTCCGCCCCTGATGACCGTGCTCATGGCATCCCTCTTCTTCTTTGTCCAAATACCCTGGGGGTCCGGGGGTGAAACCCCCGGCCGCTGTCCGCGTCAGCGGACGATCTCGGCGGCGTCCAGCACCGCGTGCAGCAGCACGTCGCATCCCGCACGCGCCCAGTCCGGCGTGATCGCCTCGGCCTCGTTGTGGCTCAGCCCGCCTTCGCAGGGGCACATGATCATCACTGTCGGCGCAACCTTGGCGATCCAGCAGGCGTCATGCCCCGCGCCCGACACGATATCCATGTGGCTATATCCCAGCTTCTCGGCCGCGCCGCGCACCTTGCCGACCAGGTCGGGATCAAAGGTCACCGGGTCGAAATGCCCGACCGGCTCGATCTCGATCCCCAGCCCCAGTTCCGCGGCAATTTCAGCAGCCTCCGCTTCCAACCTCGACCGCATCGACGTCAGCTTCTCCAGATCGGGCGACCGGAAATCAATGCAGAACACCGCCTTTCCCGGAATGACATTGCGGCTGTTCGGGAAAAGGTTGGCTTGGCCGACGGCACCGACCGCATCCGGCTGGTGGTCCATCGCGATGCAATGCACCGCCTCTATGATCCGCGCCATGCCAAGGCCCGCATTCACGCGCATCGCCATGGGCGTGCTGCCCGTATGGGCGTCCTTACCGGTCAGCGTCACCTGCAGCCACCACAGTCCCTGGCCATGGGTGACCACGCCGATCTGCTTGCCCTCTGCCTCAAGGATCGGGCCCTGTTCGATATGCAGTTCGAACATCGCGTGGATCTTGCGGTCGCCCGGCGCTTCGGTTCCGCGCCAGCCGATCCTGTCCAACTCGTCGCCGAAACGCTTGCCATCGGCATCCTGCCGGCTGTTGGCGTAATCCTCTGTCAAGACGCCCGCAAAGACGCCCGACGCCAACATGGCGGGCGCGAAACGCGCGCCTTCCTCGTTGGTCCAGTTCGTCACCACGATGGGGCGGCGCGTGCGGATGCCCAGGTCCCGGATCGACCGGATGACCTCCAGCCCGGCAAGGACGCCCAGTACCCCGTCATAACGCCCGCCGGTCGGCTGCGTGTCCAGGTGGCTGCCGATATAGACGGGGTCCAGATCGGGCTCGACCCCCTCATGGCGCATGAACATGCTGCCCATCCGGTCGACGCCCATCGTCATGCCGGCTTCTTCGCACCAGCGCTGGAAGAGGCTACGTCCCTCGGCATCGGCATCGGTCAGGGTCTGGCGGTTGCAACCCCCCGCGATGCCGGGGCCGATCTGGGCCATCTGGTCCAGACTGTCCCACAGCCTGTCGCCATCGACGGTCATGTTCGCAGCCGTCATCACGCCACTTGCGTCGCTCATTCGCAGTCCTTCCTGTCGGGCCGCCCCATTCTGTCGCGGGGTCGGCTGGATGGGTTTGGCCGCTTACGCGGCGGTCTTCAGCACCTCGCCAAGCGTGCCGATCAGATGATCGATCTGCGCCTCGCTGATGATCAGGGGCGGCGACATGGCGATGATGTCGCCCGTCACGCGGATCAGGATGCCGGCCTCGAACGCGCGCACGAAGATGTCGAAGGCGCGCTTGCCCGGCTGACCCTCGATCGGCGCCAGTTCCACGGCGCCGATCAGGCCCATGTTGCGGATGTCGATCACGTTCGGATGGTCCCGCAGCCCGTGGATCGCCTCTTGCCAATAGGTTTCCAGCGACGCGGCGCGCGTCAACAGACCTTCTTCGGCATAGGTGTCCAGCGTGGCGATGGCCGCCGCACAGCTGATCGGGTTCCCGGAATAGGTATAGCCGTGGAACAGTTCGATGATGTGCTCAGGGCCCTGCATGAACGCGTCATAGATCTCCGCGGTGGCCAAGACCGCGCCCATCGGGATCACGCCGTTGGTCAGGCCCTTGGCGCAGGTGATCATGTCGGGGACAACGCCGAAATGCTGGGCCGCGAAGGGGCTGCCCAGGCGCCCGAAACCGGTGATCACCTCGTCGAAGATCAGCAGGATGCCGTGCTTTTTCGTGATCGCGCGCAGCTTTTCCAGATAGCCCTTGGGCGGCATCAGGACGCCGGTCGAACCGGCCATCGGTTCGACGATGACGGCGGCGATCGTCTCGGCCCCGTGCAGGGCCACGATGCGCTCCAGCTCGTCGGCCAGGTTGGCGCCGTGTTCCGGCTGCCCCTTGGTGAAGACGTTCTCGGGCAGATGGGTGTGGGGCATGTGGTCGACGCCCGCCAGCAAGGTGCCGAAATGGCGGCGGTTGTTCACGATGCCCCCGACCGAGATTCCGCCGAAGCCCACGCCGTGATAGCCCCGCTCGCGCCCGATCAGCCGCGTGCGGGCCGCGTCGCCCCGCGCCCGGTGATAGGCCAGCGCGATCTTCAGCGCGGTATCGACGGCCTCGCTGCCCGAATTTGTGTAGAAGACATGGTCCATCCCGTCGGGCGCGATGTCCACGATGCGGTTGGCCAGCTCGAACGCCAGCGGATGGCCCATCTGGAAGGCGGGGGCATAATCCAGCTCTCCGACCTGGGCCTGCACGGCCTCGGTGATCCTGGGGCGGCAGTGGCCGGCGTTGCAGCACCACAGGCCTGCCGTCCCGTCCAGGATCTGGCGACCGTCTGCGGCCGTGTAATGCATGTCCTTGGACGCAACCAACATCCGCGGCGCCGACTTGAACTGACGGTTCGCGGTATAGGGCATCCAGAAGGCGCGCAGGTCATTCGGGGCGGGCTTGCGGTCAAGCGGCATTGGCATCGTCCTCACGGATTATTGACCAAACGGTCAGGATCAGGCTAGCACGGGGCAGGGGGCAGTCAAGCGTCCTGACAAGCCGGATGACAATTCCGACCGATCTGCCCAAAATCGGATCATGCCAGAGCCGGAGCTTCGATGACAGAGACCTGCATGCCCCAGATGACCCGGATTCAGCAGAAAAACAGGGAGCTGATCCTGAACGGGGCGTTGGAGGCGTTTTCGGCCAACGGACTGCGCGGTGCGACCATCGACCAGATCGCGCGGGCGGCGGGCCTGTCCAAGCCGAACGTGCTGTACTATTTCGGCTCCAAGGACGAAATCCACAAGGCGCTGCTGACGACCCTGCTGGAGATGTGGCTGGCGCCGATGCGCCAGATCGACGCCGACGGAGAGCCGCTGGCCGAGGTGCTGCGCTATGTGCAGGCCAAGCTGTCGATGTCGCAGGACTATCCCCGCGAAAGCCGCCTGTTCGCCCATGAGATCCTGCAGGGCGCGCCGCATCTGACCGAAATCCTGGGCGGCGATCTGCGACAAATCGTCGACCGGACGGTCGCGGTTCTGGAAGGCTGGATGGACCAAGGTCTGCTGGCGCGGGTCGAGCCGCGCCACCTGATCTTCTCGATCTGGTCAATGACCCAGCACTATGCCGATTTCGAGACGCAGGTCCGCGCCGTCTTGGGAGACGGCCGCGACCCCGTGGCCGAGGGCGCGGCATTCCTGGACGATCTGTACCGAAAGCTGCTGACGCCCTAGCTGGGCTTGTCCAGCATTTCGGCCGCCGTCAGGATCAGCGACAGGTTCTCATGCGCTGCGGCGATGAAATCCTCGCGCGCGCCCGACACCCAATCCTTGGTCGCGGCGTTCGTCGCGGCGATGATCGCGGCGGCCAGGATCTCGATCACGCGTTCGTCCGACCCGGGCATCCGCCGATGCAGCAGCGTACGCATCTGCGCACGGCGCGCCAACATGGCGCTGTTGCGCAGCGCCTCCAGCTTGGGGTCCTTGTCGGAAAGGGCCAGCATCGCGCCGATCAGCTCGCGTTCGTTCAGATATCGGGCCAGATGCGCCTCGATCAGCAGGCCCAGATCCTCGATCAGGCGACCCTTGCCCGCGATGAAGATCTCGGACGCCTCCGGCGGATAGTCGGGCGGCGGACCCATCAGGGCCGCCTCCTTGTAGGGGTAGTAGTTGAAGAAGGTCCGCGTGCTGATGCCCGCATGTCGGGCGATCGCCTCGGTCGTGACATTGGGAAGACCGTCGTGGACGGCCAGTTCGATGGCTGCGGCCTGAATTTTCTTGGCGGTTTTGAAACGGCGCGTCTCGAGGGGGCTCATGCAGGTCCGATCTTGTCTTGTTGTTCCGGCCAGCGTCGCAAGCCAGCGTTGCGGCGGCAAGCCCGAAAAATGCGGAAAACGCCGTCTGCGGGTGGCAGAGGGCGTTTGCGCCTTGCGAAAAGGTCGTCTGAAATCAGCTGCCCCAGGTGCGGACGGGACCGCAATCCATGTGCACGAAGTTCGACCGGCTGTAGCGTCCAACGCCACCGGCGCGGCAGGCTACGGCAGCCTGGTACATCTGCCCGACCGAGCGCGACTTCAACCGCAGGTCGGCCGCCTTGCCCGTCAGGTGCAGCGAGTTCTGCGCCACGCCGCTGGACTGGCGCCGCAGCATCGCGTTGGTGCGGGGCGAGCGGTATCCCGACAGCATCATGTAAGGTTCGTTGGTCTGCAGCAGGCGCGAGGACGCGGCCGCCACGTCGATCATCCGCGGGTCGATGCCGATCACCTCGCCGGTGCGCCAGTCGCGCATGAACACGTTGATCTCGTTCAGGGCCTCGCGGATGTATTTTCCGTCGACCCAATAGACCGTGTCGATGCTCTCGCCGGTCCGGCCGTTGTACATCTTGACCCGCCGCATGTCGCCCGCATTGCCGCGCAAAAATCCGAAGGCATTCGCCATCACCGGAGTCGCCGCAACACTGGTTGCCGCGAACACACCCAAGATGCCGCGACGGGAGATAATGTCCATTGTCATGTCAGATCGCCTGTCCTGCTTCGTTTTTTTAAGCCGGCGACACGTCGCGGCCTGTCGTGGTTTATCCCCGACCTGATTAACAATATGTCAAAAGCGCGTGCGCGACGAAACGGATTCTGCCGGGATGGCCGATCCTAATCCGAATTTCGGCAAGATTTCGCCTAAAACGGGTAATGTTGCACATCGGCGGCGGCGCTGTGGCGTTTTGGCAACCACTGCTTTTCCACTGCACAAACAGATGCGTGGGGTGTGGCGCGCGCACGGCGGCCGTGGGACAATACGGGCAGAATTTCGGAGGTTCAGATGGCGGTTCGAATGGTCCGGGGCGTGCTGGCGCTGACACTGGCGGGGGTCGTCGGCTGGCTTCCCGTTGTGTCCGGCGCACGCGAACCTCTCGCTGCCGTGAGCGTGGCCGCGGCGCCACGGCTGGATTTCACGCCGCAACAGATGGCCTTGGCGCTGGCAGTGTCGGACGACGCCGATCTTGCCTCGTTCTATGGCAGCAACGGGTTGCGCGCGATCTTCCTTGGCCCCGAGGGAGAGGCCCGGCGACTCGCCTTGCGGGACGCGATCGGGAACGCCCCGCGCCATGGCATCCCCGTTGCCCGATACCAGCCCGACCGTCTGACGGCGACCGAAGGCCTTGCGGCCGAGATCGCCCATGCCCATGCCCTGTCACGCCTGCTGCGCGATCTGACCGGCGGCGTGCTGAACCCGACGCGCGTCGACCCCGAGATCAAGCGACAGCCCGTGCGGACCGCGGTCGTCCCGCTGCTGGCGCGGTTCGAGGCGGCGGCGGATCCTGCGGCGGTCCTTGCCGGGGCCGGACCGGACCATCCGGCCTATCTTGCGCTGCAACAGGCGCTGTCCGGGCCGGCCGACCTAGCCGTCCCACAAGGCCTGCCGCGTATCGCGACCGGTGTCTGGCGGCCCGGCCAAAGGGCCGCGGCGATCGCCGACCTGCGCACGCGCCTGGTGGCCATCGGGTTTGCCGCCGATGCGCCGGATGCCACGCTGTATGACGATGCCCTTGCGCGGGCGGTCTCCGATTATCAGCGTGCGGCCGGCCTGCCGGATGACGGCGTCGCGGGCCCGCGGACCATCGCGGCGCTGAACGGCGATGGCGGCACCGGACAGGACGCGCGGCAACGCGCGATCCTGGTGGCGATGGAGCGGATGCGCTGGATGGCGTCCGAGGATCTGGACAGCCGCCATGTCTGGGTGAACATCCCGGAATTCAGCACGACCATCGTGGAAGACGGGGCCGAGGTGTTCCGCACCCGCAGCGTCATGGGCAAGGACACGCCCGACATGCGCACGCCGGAATTTTCCGAGATGATGGCCAATGTCGTGGTCAATCCCAGCTGGAACGTGCCGCGGTCCATCGCCGTTCGCGACTATCTGCCCCGCCTGCAGGCGAACCGCCATGCGCTGTCGCATCTGGACGTGGTGGATGGCGCGGGGCGGGTGCTGGCGCGGGACGGCATCGATTTTGGCCGCTATAGCGCCGCCAGCTTTCCGTTCAGGCTGCGCCAGAAGCCAAGCGACGACAATGCCCTTGGCGTGGTCAAGTTCATCTTCCCCAACCCCTGGAACATCTATCTGCACGACACGCCGTCCAAGCACCTGTTTGCGAACCGGGTGCGGGCGGAATCGAATGGCTGCATCCGCATCGGCGATCCGGTCGATCTGGCCCGCGCGCTGCTGTCGCGCCAGACCGATGATCCGGCGGCGATGTTCCAGCGCGCCCGCGACCGGGCACGCGAGACCTGGCTGAAGCTGACGCCGCCGGTTCCCGTGCATCTGGTCTATTTCACCGCCTGGCCCGGCCCGGACGGGCGCATCCGGCTGTTCGACGACATCTATGGCCGCGACGCCCGCATCTGGGAGGCGCTGCAGGCCCAGGGCTTTGGCGCGGCGGCGCCCGCCATGGTCGCGGACCTGAACCCGGGGTTGTGACCCGCCCCGGAACGCGGGCACTGGAAGCAGCCTTGCAAACAGGCTAAGTCCTTGCGCGAAAGGGGGGGCCATGGTCCTGACAATGGGTGAACTGGCGCGGGCTCTGGACGCGCAATGCTGGGGCGACCAGTCGATCCGCGTGACGGGTGCGGCGGAACCCGCGGCGGTCGGTCCGGTCGACGCGGGTGGCGGCACGCTGGCCATGGCCATGGCGCCCAAATACGCCGCGGCGTTGAAGCCCGGCAGCATCGCCATTCTGGCCGAGGGGATGGACCCCGAGGCCTATGGCCTGAAGGCCGCCATCTTTGCCCCCCGCCCGCGGCTGGTCATGGCCGGTCTGACGCGGGCTTTCGACCGCGGCCCGGACATCGCGCCGGGCATCCATCCGACCGCGGTCATCGACCCCACGGCCACGATCGGCGACGGCGCGGCGATCGCGCCCTTTGTCGTCATCGGCGCGCATGTGCGGATCGGACAGGGCGCCCGCATCGGGGCGCATGTCAGCATCGGTCGCGGCGCCCGCATCGGCGATCAGGCATTGATCCATCCGGGCGTGCGGATCGGCCATGACGTGACCGCGGGCGACCGTCTGATCGTGCAGCCGGGCGCGTCCATCGGCGGCGACGGGTTTTCCTTCGTCACCCCCGAGGAGTCGGGGATCGAGGAGATCCGCCGCACCCTGGGTGCCCGTGCCGCGGTCAACCAGCAGCACTGGACGCGCATCCATTCGCTTGGCGCGGTCGAGCTGGGTCACGACGTCGAGATCGGCGCGAACGCCACCATCGACCGCGGCACGATCCGGTCGACCCGCGTGGGCGACGGCACCAAGATCGACAACCTTGTGATGCTGGGCCACAACGTCGTCGTGGGCCGTGACTGCCTGCTGTGCAGCCAGGTGGGCGTGGCCGGATCGTCGGTGATCGGCGACAGGGTCGTGCTGGCCGGGCAGGTGGGCGTCAACGACAACATCCAGATCGGGGACGACGTCATTGCGGGCGGTGCCGCCAAGATCTTCACCCGCGTGCCGGCAGGCCGGGTGATCCTGGGCAACCCCGCGGTCAAGATGGAGACCCAGCTGGAGATCCAGAAGGCCATGCGGCGGCTGCCGCGTTTCGCACAACAGCTGTCCAAGCTTCAGGAAACCGTTACACGCCTGTTGGAAAAGGGCTGAACAGGAGGCGACATGACAGACGACATCACGCAGCGCATTCGGGCCATCATCGCGGAGCAGGCGATGCTGGAACCCGACCAGATCACCGATGACGCGACCCCCGCCGAACTGGGCATCGACAGCCTGGGCCTGGTCGAATCGATCTTTGCCATCGAGGAAGAGTTCGACATCTCGATCCCGTTCAACGCGAACGAGCCCGAGAAGTCCGACTTCGACATCTCGAACATGGGCACGATCATCGCCGCGGTGCATCGGCTGGTCGCGGAAAAGGCGGAATGACCGCCCCCGTGGACGAAGCGCTGATCGACGCAGGCCGCGCGGCACCCGCGATCCGGCCTGCGGCCGAGACGACCGGCCGCGGCGGGCTGCGCCGTGTGGTGATCACCGGCGCCGGCACGATCAACGCGCTTGGCCACGATGTCGCCACCACCCTGGAGGCGTTCCGCGAGGGTCG
Source organism: Paracoccus sp. Arc7-R13 (assembly GCF_004010775.1). Lineage (NCBI taxonomy): Bacteria > Pseudomonadati > Pseudomonadota > Alphaproteobacteria > Rhodobacterales > Paracoccaceae > Paracoccus > Paracoccus sp. Arc7-R13. The sequence goes on from NZ_CP034810.1 coordinate 1,946,315, forward strand.
CTGCGGGATCACGCAGCTAGATTTTCGCGATGTCGATCGCTTGTCGATCCAGATCGGCGGACAGGTCCACGACTGGACGCCCGAGACCTATTTCAACCGCCAGCAGATCCTGCTCTATGACAAGTTCACCCAGTTCACCCTGCTGGCCGCCAAGCAGGCGGTCGAGCAGTCGGGCCTGCACTTTCAGGGCGCGCTTGGCCTGCGGTCGGGGGTCATCCTGGGCACGGCCGGCGGTGGCCTGAACACCTGGGACGAGAACTATCGCGCCGTCTATGAGGAGGGGAAGAACCGCGTCCATCCCTTCGTGGTCCCCAAGCTGATGAACAATGCCGCGGCCAGCCATGTCAGCATGGAATTCGGCCTACGCGGCCCCGCCTTCACCGTCGCCACCGCCTGCGCCAGCAGCAATCATGCGATGGGCCTGGCGTTCCAGATGGTGCGGTCGGGCGCGGCCGACGTCATGCTGTCGGGCGGGTCCGATGCGATGCTGTGCTTTGGCGGCGTCAAGGCATGGGAGGGGCTGCGCGTGATGTCCAAGGACGCCTGCCGCCCCTTCAGTGCCAACCGTAACGGCATGGTCCAGGGCGAAGGCGCGGGCGTCTTCGTCTTCGAGGATTTCGAACACGCCCGGGCGCGCGGCGCCGAGATTTTGGCCGAGGTCGTGGGCTTTGCCATGTCGTCGGATGCGCAGGACATCGTCATGCCATCGGCCCAGGGGGCCGAGCGCGCGATCACCGGGGCGATGGTCGATGCCGGCCTGAACCGCGAGGATATCGGCTATATCAATGCCCACGGAACGGGCACTGCCGCGAATGACAAGACGGAATGTGCGGCGGTGGCACATGCCTTTGGCCATCACGCGGACCGGTTGATGATGTCGTCGACCAAGTCGATGCACGGCCATCTGATCGGCGGCACCGGCGCGGTCGAACTGCTGGCCTGCATCATGGCGCTGCGCGACGGGGTGATCGCGCCCACGATCGGCTATCAGGAGGCCGACCCCGAATGTGCGCTGGACGTCGTTCCCAACGAGGCCCGTGAGGCGCGGGTCGATGCCGTCCTGTCCAATGCCTTCGCCTTTGGCGGACTGAACGCGGTCATCGCCCTGCGCCGCGTCTGATCGTCATGCGGGACACATGAAAAAGGCCGCGTCTAGGGGACGCGGCCTTTTCCGTTCATGCGATGGCAGGGGCGATCACTCGGCCGGTGCGTCCTCGGCGGGGGTATCCTCTGCCGGTTCTGCATCGGCGGCCGGGGCGGGCGCGGGTGCGGCGGCATAGGCGGCCAGTTCATCGAACGCGGCGGTGAAGCCGGTCAGCGACATGCTCAGCTGGACCGGCGAATCCGGGTCGCCGCCGAAGGGCAGCAGCTGCACGGCCGCGGTGCTGCCGGCCTTCATGCTTGCCAGTTCCTGATTGGTGAAGCCAAGACGCGCGACGCAGCCGACCGGCGCGCAGAAGCTGAACGGATAGCCGCGCATCTCGCCCGATCCGATCTGGAAGCCCAGGCCGTCGATCAGGTCCGTCTCCAGCGGTGCGACCAGGGTGGCGCCGGCAGCGACGTCGCCATTCGACAGCGGAACCATGGTCAGTTCGGCAACCGGGTTGTCGTCGGCATCGGTCAGCAGCTTGTACATCTCGCACGGATCCTTGCCCTGATCGGCGCGGATGCAGCGGATGGTCCAATCGCCATGCTCGGACTTGGCGTAATAGCTGCCCGGTCCGTTCGGATCGCGCGCGGGCTGACCTGCGGGCGCGTTCTCGGCCGCGGGGGCATCGGCGGGCGCGGCTGGCGTCTCTCCATCGGCAGGTGTGGTGGCCGGCGCGTCTGCGGCAGGGGCATCTGCGGCCGGTGCGGCGGTTGCAGGCGCATCGGCGGCGGGGGCTTCCGCCGCGGGGGTTTCGGGGGTGGCCGGCGCCGGGGTGTCCTGGGCGAATGCGGGCCCGGTGATCAGGGCGACGGCGGCCAACAGCGCGTGCGAATGTCTAATGAACATCAATCTTTCTTTCTTTTGCTCAACGCATTGCGGCTGATCTAGCACGGCGCCGGCGCCTTGTCAGTCCCCTGCCAAGACACGCGTTGTCACCAACCCTTGAGGTCGGGACATTGCACAGTATTGCGCATTGAAGAAGTTGCGTGGGAACCGAACCGGCCGGACACGCGTCATGAATTGACGCGAAAGGCCGTGGCTTCCACCACGGCCCCCGACGCGTTGCGTTATTCTCCCTGCCGGACTGGCCGGTCATCATTGAGACGCACGCTAATCGCGTTGGCGTGATCCGTCAACGGTCTATGGATTTTCCCCCGATCACATAAAAAAAGCCGCGCCCGAGGGCGCGGCAGTCCAACAGGGAGGAAGGTCCGGGTCACGGCTGCGATCCGGACAACTTCACCTTGCCATGAAAGCGTTAAAATTGTCTTTTCAAGGCATGCGTTGCGCAATTTGTTGGTGGGGGATGCGATGGGCTCGGTTCTGGACCTGGATGCGGGAACGATCTTCGTGGGCGGCGCCGGCGCCGGATACGCGACCCCCGAGACGATGCTGCTGAAGCTGGCAAACCGACACGGGCTGGTCGCGGGTGCGACGGGGACGGGCAAGACCGTCACCCTGCAGACCCTGGCCGAAAGCCTGTCGGCGGCGGGCGTTCCGGTGTTCCTGGCGGATGTGAAGGGCGACCTGGCGGGGCTGGCCAAGGCGGGATCGGATCAAGGCAAGCTGCACGAGCCTTTCCTTGCGAGGGCCGGTCAGATCGGGATCGATCTGACCTATGCATCCTATCCGGTGACATTCTGGGATGTCTGGGGACAGCAGGGCCATCCCGTCCGCACCACGCCGGCCGAGATGGGACCGCTGCTGCTGTCGCGCCTGCTGGACCTGACGGAAGCGCAGGAGGGCGTCATGGCGATCGCGTTCCGCGTCGCCGACGAGGAGGGGCTGCCGCTTCTGGACCTCAAGGACCTGCAGTCGATGCTTGTCTGGGTCGCACAGAACGCCGCCGACCTGTCGACGCGCTATGGCAATGTCAGCACCGCCAGCGTAGGCGCGATCCAGCGCGCGCTGCTGGTGCTGGAGACCGAGGGCGGAGCGAACCTGTTCGGCGAGCCGGCGCTGGCCCTGGCCGATATCATCCGCCAGGACGCGGACGGGCGCGGCGTCATCAGCATCCTGTCGGCAGAGCGCCTGATGAACGCACCCCGGCTGTACGCGACATTCCTGCTGTGGCTGCTGTCGGAGTTGTTCGAGCAGCTGCCCGAAGTGGGCGATCCGGACAAGCCCCGCGTCGCGTTCTTCTTTGACGAGGCGCATCTGCTGTTCGACGACGCGCCGAAGGCCCTGATCGAAAAGGTCGAGCGGGTGGCACGGTTGATCCGGTCGAAAGGCGTCAGCATCTGGTTCGTCACCCAGAACCCCGCCGACATTCCCGAATCGGTGCTTGGCCAATTGGGCAACCGGGTTCAGCACGCGCTGCGGGCGTTCACCGCCAAGGATCAGAAAGCCTTGCGCGATGCGGCGCAGAACTATCGGACCAACCCCGATTTCGACATCGCTAAGACGATCCAGCAGGTGGGGACGGGCGAGGCCGTGACCTCTTTCCTGCAGCCGAAGGGTGTGCCGGGCATCGCGCAGCGGACGCTGATCCGACCGCCGTTCAGTCAGGTTGGCCCGATCACGGACCATGAGCGCGCAGCGATCCGGGCCACGTCCCCGATGGGGCCGAAATACGACACCGCCCTGGATCGCGATTCCGCGCATGAGATGCTGGCACGCAAGACCCAGGCCGCAGCCCAGGCGGCCAGTGTGAAGAAGGATGACGACGGGTTGTTCGACATGCCCGCCGGTCCGGGACGGGGGCGACCATATCAGGCGCCGGCACGCGAGAAGGCTGTGCCGCGCGGGCGGTCCGACAGCATCGTGCAGACCTTTGGCAAGAGCCTTGCCCGGCAGTTGGGGACCCGGACCGGGCAGGCGCTGGTCCGGGGCGTTCTGGGTTCCCTGATCAAGAAACGCTGATGGTCACAGCGCGATGGCCGTGGCCGGCATCGGCGCGGCGTCGATCGCGGCACGCATCTCTGCCAGGATGGCGATGACCAGCAGGACGTGGCGGCGCAAGTCGTATTCGGCAGCCTGGGTCACGCGCATGTCGTTCTGGATCTGCTCCTCGGCCCGCAGGCGGGACAGGACGGCGCCCGGCGCGGGGCAGCGGTCGCTGCGCAGCAGGCGGGGCAGGTCGCGATCGCGCTTCCAGGTCTTCTGACCTTCGCGGGCGGCCCGGATCAGCGTTCCGGGACGGCGCAGGCCCTGATTCGTCGGGCGGGGGCGAAAAACGATCACGTTCGAGACTGCGGTCATGGGGCTGATCCTTTGCGTTTGCCACGGGGTCACCTTCACACAACCTTGAGGTGTGTTGCCAAAAGCCCTGCCGCAGCGCGCGGTGGAGCAAGGTTTCTTTAGGAATTGTTAGGGAATGTTGCGGCTATGTGCAGAAACACCCTGTTAACCACAGGGAAATATTTCAACCCAGGGTAGTCTACTGCCGGGCTGCCCGAGGACGACAAGGGACCTGACATGACCATATTGACCGGTGATTTCGCAATCCACACGGGCATCGCGGAGCACCGTGCGCAGGTGCAAGGGCAGACCTGCGCGCAAGACGACCTGAGCGAGGACGCGCGCCTTTACCTGCGCCACGTCGACCAGGGGGTGACGATCCGTGCCCTGGCGCGCGAGGCCGGTGTTCATGCCTCAACCATCCTGCGCCGTATCCGCCGGTTCGAGGCGCGCCGCGACGATCCGCTGGTGGATGCCGCGCTGGCACCGCGGCCCGAGGGGGCCAATGCGCCTGATGAGCGTCAGGCCCTGCGCGTGCTGCGCCGGTTGGCAGAGCCGGGTGCGTGCATGGCATCGGCCCCCGGCATGGACAAGGCGATCGTCACGCGCGACGACATCCGTACCGCCGTTCTGGAACGCGCCCTGGCAGAAATGATGGCGCTGAAGGGATGGGTCGTGCAGACGCGGGGCGGGGGGCGCATCCAGCGCTATGTCATCGCGCCGGCAGGGCGCGAGGCCCTGCGCCAGATGCTGCGGTCGCCCCGCCAGCGCAGCGCCGTGCCGGGGCCATCGTCGTTTGCGGACGCCCACCCGGTCCACGAGGGCGCCCAGCCCGTCCACGGCATGGCCGAGGCCCAGGCGGCGTTTGACCACGGCGACCGTCACCGGGTGTGGGAGGATTGCGTCATCGACGATCCCGAGGATGGTCGCCGCCGCCAGACCCGGGTGAACATCGCGGAAAGCCCGCTTCTGGTGCTGGCGCGGCGGCGTGACCATGATGGACAGGCATTCCTGACGCCGGGCATGGTCACCGCGGGCGAACGCCTGCGCGAGGATTTCGAGCTCGCTCAGATGGGTCCGCGCGTCACCCAGAACTGGGACGGCTTCATGACCTCGGGGATCGACGTGTCGCGTGGCGGCGGCGGTTATCGCGGCGGATCGGAATCGGCGCGCGACCGGGTGGCCGTCGCGCTGCGCGACCTGGGCCCGGGCATGGGCGACATCGTCCTGCGGGTGTGCTGCTTTCTGGAGGGGATCGAGATGACGGAACGGCGTCTTGGCTGGTCCGCACGGTCTGGAAAGATCGTCCTGCGTCTGGCCCTGATGCGGCTTGAGCGGCACTATGAGGAAACCTACGGCAAGGGATCGCGGCTGATCGGTTGAAGGTCATTGCCGCAGACGGGGGCTGGTCGATAAGATGGTGGGCGTTGACCGCGCGTCGTTGATCAGGCCCCCTTATGAATGTCACTCTGCGCCAGCTGCGCTATTTCCTGTCCTTGGCGCAGCACACCCATTTCACACGCGCCGCCGAATCGATCAACGTCACGCAACCCGCGCTGTCCATGCAGATCCGCGCGCTGGAGGAGGAGATCGGCGCCCGCCTGGTCGAACGCACCCCGCAGGGTGTCGTCCTGACCCCGCAGGGCCGCGCGCTGCAGGACCACGCCCAACGGGTCATGGCCGCGATGACCGATCTGGAACAGGACTTGCGGCAGCCGGGGCAGGGCGGCCGGTTGATGCTGGGCATGATTCCCACCGTCGCGCCCTATCTGCTGCCCGAGGCGCTGCCCCTTTTGCGGGCGCGCGACATCGGGCGCGACCTGCATCTGCGCGAGGCGCAGACCGACCGCCTGCTGGACGAACTGCAGGCGGGGCGGCTGGATGCCATCGTCGTCGCCAGCCCGCCCGAAGGGCCGGGCCTGCAGGCCATACCGCTGTTCGCCGACCGCTTTCTGCTAGCCGGCAGCGCGGCGCGAATCGCCGATCTGCGCAGCCGACCGCTGTCCCCGGACGCGCTGGATCCCGGCCAGCTTCTGTTGCTGGACGAGGGGCATTGCCTTGGCGACCAGGCCCTTGAGGTCTGCGGGCTGAACCGTCGCGCGGCGCGGCTGGACCTGGGGGCCGCGTCGCTGTCGACCCTGTGCCGCCTTGCCGCGCAGGGCATGGGCCTGACCTTCCTGCCCGAGATCGCCCGCCGGCAGGAGCTGGCCGCGGCACCCGGCCTGACGGCCGTCAGGTTTCCCGACCCCCAGCCCGCGCGGCAGGTCATGCTGATGCGCCGCGCATCGACTCCGGGGCAGGGCTGGTTCGACGATCTGGCCCGCCTGCTGACCGCGGCGGCGCGACCGCTGCTGGATCTGGGCTGACCGCAAGGCAGCCATGTGGACGCAGGGGCAGGGGATGCGTTGCCAAATCGTTGCAAAGCCCCTATTTCTGCCCGAACCGCGACCGAAAGGACCATGACCTTGCGCGACCTCAGGATCCCGGATCAGCGCCACCCGGAAAAGGCGCACCGACCCGATCAGGCCCAGCCCAAGAAGCCGGACTGGATTCGCGTCAAGGCGCCCACCTCTGCGGGGTACAAGCAGACGCGCGACCTGCTGCGCGAGAACCGCCTGTCGACCGTCTGCGAGGAGGCCGGCTGTCCCAATGTCGGCGAATGCTGGAGCCAGGGCCACGCCACCATGATGATCATGGGCGAGATCTGCACCCGCGGCTGCACCTTCTGCAACGTCGCGACGGGTAAGCCGCAGGCGCTGGACACGTTCGAACCCGGCCGCGTCGCCCATGCGGTGCAGAAGCTGGGCCTGAACCACGTCGTGATCACCAGCGTCGATCGCGACGACCTGGACGATGGCGGGGCCGAGCATTTTGCCCAGACCATCCGGGCTATCCGCCACCGCTCTCCGACCTCCACGATCGAAGTGCTGGTGCCCGACTTTCTGAAGTCAAAGCCTGGCGCCTTGGAGACCGTGGTCGAGGCGCGTCCCGATGTGTTCAACCACAACCTTGAAACGGTGCCGGGCCTGTACCCGGAGGTCCGTCCCGGCGCCCGCTATTTCCATTCGCTGCGTCTGCTGCAGCGGGTCAAGGAACTGGACCCGTCGATGTTCACCAAATCCGGCATCATGGTCGGATTGGGAGAGGATCGCCAAGGCGTGCTGCAGGTCATGGACGACATGCGCGCGGCTGACATCGACTTCATCACCATCGGCCAATATCTGCAGCCCAGCCCCAAGCACCATCGCGTCGACCGCTTCGTCACGCCCGAAGAATTTGCGGGCTATGAGAAAGCCGCCTATGGTAAGGGTTTCCTGATGGTCTCGGCGACGCCGCTGACCCGGTCGTCGTATCATGCGGGCGATGACTTCGCGCAGCTTCGCGACGCACGACTGGTCAAGTTGGGTCGCGGCTGAGGCCGCGGGGCAGGGGGCGCACGCCGCCCCTTGCAAATCGCCGCGACTGGATTTACGCCAAGCCCAACGGTCCGCACGGACCGTCGCCGAAAGGGCGCCGGGACCAGTCCGGGGGCGTGGCGGAATGGTAGACGCGACGGATTCAAAATCCGTTTCAGCAATGAGTGCCGGTTCGAGTCCGGCCGCCCCTACCACGCCCTTTCTGCTGACTTTTTCCGCGATGGAGACATGGCACCGCGCGTGCCTTACTCGTCGCTCTCAACACTCTTCTCAACATTCTCCGTTCGTGCTGCGTTCGTTCCACGCTTTGCGTTCGCCTCGCTGGCGCGAGCGCGTTGGCGTGCCGGGCCCGCATATTTCGCGATCATCGCAGTTGTCTTGTGGCCCGTGATGGCGGCAATCACCTCGTCGCTGCACCCCGCGGCGGCCAGCTCGGCAGTCGCGGCGTAGCGAAGCCCGTGAATGTCATAGGCACGCGCGCCGATTGCGTCTCTCACGGTTCGGACGTCCTGAGACGCAGATGAATAGCTGAGCTGCTTGCCGTGCGGCCCATAGGCACAAATTGTCAGTCCGATGCGGGGTGTCTCTTCCAGGATCACCCTCAGGCGCGGCGTGATCGGGATCCAGAGCTTAGCCTTGGTCTTGCCCTGACGGATGGCGATGCCCTCTCCGTCGATGTCCGACCATCTCATGCGCAGCACGTCACCGATCCGCTGTCCGGTTCCTAGGCACAGCTCGAAGATCAGTAGCGCCCGGCCGGAAGCCTCCGCACGGTATGCGTCGATCATATCCTGCGGCCATGCTTCGCGGGCAGGCGCATCACTGCGAAGGAGTTCCACGCCCTTGGCGGGATTGTCTGACCTCCAGCCGAGGTCGATGGCATGCTCCAACAAGATGCGGACAACCTGGACGATATAGTTCGCAAAGCGCATCTTGTCGGCGTTCGTCTCGCGCGCGCGGATGATGTCCTTCCGCTGGATGCCGCCAACCTGCAGGTGGCCGAGCTTGGCCGTAACCCACGCCAGCACCTTCTCGTAGTCTCTTGCCGTCCGTGGCGCCAAGCGCTTGTAGCGGTTGCTAGTAAGGTAATCCTTCACCAAGGCCGAGAAGGTCCTGGCTGGCGCAGCGGGCGGTATCAGTGCTCCATTCAGAAGCGCCGCGTACTCGAGGGCGAAGGCTGCTGTTCCAGCCTCAGCTTGGATCCGGGTGGTCTTGTATCGCCAGATGCTGGACCGCCCCGACATAGAGGCTGTGACCTGCAAATGGATCCATGGATTCAGCCGGGATGCCAGGCCCGATCACAAGCGCATGGATGGCGAGGTCCGCAACTTCGACGAGGGCTTCGTCATGGATGACGGGACGGTCATGCAATACCCGCACGATCCGGCTGGCGGTGTGCGGCACAGCGCCTCGTGCCGGTGCACCGCCTTCTATCGAGCAATCCCCAGGAGGTCATGAGATGGCGAGCTTTTCAGCAGACCTGAGAGCGATGGTGGATCTGGCGAAGGAAGATCTGCGGTATGTGGCGAAGCAGGCCATTCAGGACGTTCTGGAAGGGGCTCAGACCACGCAGCGGGGCATCACCCAAGGGGCGGAGAGCTTCGAGGTCGGCAAGATCCCGGTCGGCCTTACATCGGACCTGGTCAACAGCCTGTCCATAGACGGTTCGACCGGCCCGGAGGCCTACGTCACTGCCATCGCCGGAATGGAGCTCGGCGACGTGCTGACGTTCGAATGGACCGCGCCCCACGCAATGCCGATCGAGTACGGCTGGACCACCAGCGCAGGAACCATCGTCCCCGGCCGCTTCTTCGTCGGGACCAACGCCGCCAAGTTCCCGCAGTTCGTGGAAGCCCGCGCGGCAGAGGTGCGCAAGTGAAGCCATCAGCGATCCAGCACGCGATCGGGCGGCGGCTGGCGGCGATCCCCGGCGCGCCCGTCATCGTGGTGCCGAACGAGACGACCACGGCTCCGGCTGTACCCTATCTGATCCTGCAACCACGCAGCCGGGCCGATCTGGACCCGACGCTCGCAGGAAGCGATGGCTATACCGAGGGCAGCACCATCGTGATGGTCGTGGTGGCGCTCAACAGCCGCACCACGGCTGCCGATGATCTCGCAGCGAAGATCAAGGCCGCTTTCCCGAAGGCCGCACGCTTCGAAGGCGTGACGGTCCGACAGTCGTCTGTCCTCACCGGCTATCCGGACGCCGTGTCGTGGCGCGTGCCCGTGCAGATCGACTGGATCGCCTGAATCCATTCCCTGCCTCGGGATGCCCACGGGCAGCAGAGGCACCCCACCAGACCGCCCTGACAAGGGCCCAACCAGCGAAAGGGGCCGCTCATGGCCACTATTGTCAAAACGTCCATGGGCGGCCCCGGTCAGCGGCCCGTGACGGAGGTCACCCTGACCGCAACGAACGTGCTGACCTACGAGCCCGGCACCGGCCAGGTGCTGATCCTGCGCAACCCCACGGCGGGCGCGGTGTCGTCTGTCATCGACGGAGCGGACGGGACCACCGTCAGCTACCCCGGTGCACCGAACATCTCCGTCGCAGCGGGCTTTGCGGTCGGTGCGATCCCGGCAGGGGGCGTCGTGGCCGTCCCGCTCGATACCATCTCGGCCTACCTGCAGGGCGCCATCAACGTGACCGGCACCGGCCTCGTCGCCGTACTCCTGGGGAACTGATCATGGCGAGCATCACCAACAACACCCGCGAGGCCGTGATCCTGCCGACTGGCCACACCGTGGCCCGGCTGGACCGCCTCGAGACCACAAACGCGGTCCTGCGCAGCCCGGACAATGTCCGTACGATCACCACCATGGTCGCGGTCAGGATGATCGACGTCGAATACGACCCGGACCCGATCAAGGAAGCCGCTGAGGCCGTCACGTCGGTGATCGATGCGCCGGACCGCAAGCCGTCTCCTCAGATCCCGCTCTCCCCCACCGAACGGGCCGCCGCGCTCGCTGAACCCAAGAAGGACGCCTGATCATGGCACTCATCACCTATATCGGCGCTCTGGTCGCCGTATCCGCGGGCGTTCCCGCAACCGTCGACGCGGCAGGCTTTGCCGCCCGGACCTATTCCACGGTCGGCAAGATCACCGAGTGGGGCGAGACGGGCGACCAGTCCGAGGACGTGACCGAAACCACCCTGGCCGGGCGGACCTATCACGCCAACGGCGCCCTAGACGGCGGGTCGATCCCCTTCACCTTCCTGATCGACGGCCCCGATGCCGGGCAGACGATCCTGAAAACCGCCAACAACACCAACGACGAGGTCTCGGTCCGGATCACCGATCCCGACGGCCAGATCATCTACTACCACGGCAAGGTCGCCAACCTGCGCGACCGTGCCCGCAACGCGTCGACCATGAAGGGTCTGAGCGGCGAGTTCCGCGTCAATTCCGGGACGGTCCGCGTCGGCTAATCCGGTCGGCTTCGGCTGATCGGTAAGGGGCGGCGGCTTCGGGTGTGGACCGCCGCCCCATCACCTCACACACCCCATGCAAAGGACACACCATGGATTTTCTGAAGCAATACGACGCGCGCGGCGCGGCCGAGACCGCCCGCCCGCTGGAGCTGCGCGACCAGGCCACCGGCGAGGTGATCGAGAACAACGGCAAGCCTTGCATCGTCATGGTCAAGGGCGCCTCCAGCCGGGCCGTGCAGGCCGAGCTGCGCCGCGACGAGCTGGAGCGGGCGAAGAAAGCCAAGGCCGCCGCCAAGACCGGCACGCAGATCGACACGAACACCGCGCAGGATATGCACGAGGCGACCGTGAAGGCCGCGCTGCGCCTGATCGTGGGCTTCGGCAACATGCAAACCACCGGCGAGGACGGTAAGGCACGCGACCTGACCGTCGAGGATGCGCCGGCGCTGCTGGACCTGAACTTCATCAGCATGGCGCACCTGATGCGCGAGAAGGACGCTGAGCACTGGACCAAGCCGAGCTTTGCCCAGCAGGTCCTGGACTTCGCCCAGGATGATGCGGATTTTTTGGCGGCGTCCACGAAGCCCTAGTCCTCTACGCCCGGCAGCTAGCATTCCTGCACGGGACGCCAAAGAGCTGGAAGGAGACGAGGCTGCAGTACGCCCGCAAGAAGGGCCGTGACGTCAAGATGCCCCCCGTCGCGGCGGGGGCGTACCTGATCGACGCCATGTTCCGGCTCGGCCCGGTGCGCGCGGACGTTAACGGCACCCGAGGCGTGGACTGGACCGAGCTGGACGCCTTCGCGCGCCTGACACGGGCGATCAGCGAGCCGTGGGAGGCGGAGGCACTGCACGCGATGTGCGATGCCTATGCAGCCGAACAGGCAGAGGCGGAGGACTCGCTGCGGGATCCGCCGCTGGCCGGGTCGTGGTGGATTTAGTTACTAGCGCATCAGTCAAGGGAGTGTGCTATTCGGGAAACGTTGCTTCGAACACCAGCAACGTGACCGTACCGCCATCAATCTGCAGTTCAGCCGACACCTCAGCACGACATTGCTCGTCCGGGTCGGCCCAAACGTCGTCTTTGGCAACGCAGTCAGTTATTTTTCGTAGGGTATCCCGATCAACGGCAAGCTCAGTGGAGTATAATCCATCTTCGGTTCTTAAAAACGGACCTGAAGAACTAAGGGATCCTACAAAAAAACCTGATGCTCTAGCTTCTACGCCTGACAATTCGCCAATCACTTCCGATATCTTAGGAAGCGTATCTGACTGTGCATATGCGGTCGATCCTCCGACCATAATAGCCGCCGTAATATAGAAATACTTCATCGCCACTCCCTTACCTCGTCGCTCAAAAGGCTACGTGGCTTTTGCATATGCGCCAAGGATAAACAAATGACCGCAGGTCCGACGCTCCAGCTCATCGTCGACACCACCCGCATGGCACCGGGCGAAAAGGCTCTGGACAGCCTTGCGCGCAAGGGTGAGCAGACCGAGCAGAAGATCACTGCCAGCATGTCTGATATCGAGCGTGCGATGGCGAAGTCCGGGGTCGCGACGGGTCGTTTCGGCGCTGGAATGGGCCAGCTCGACAAGGCTCTTGTTCAGGCGACGGGTGATCTGCGTCCTCTGAACCGTGAGCTTGATGAGACCGGGCGCGCCGCCAACAAAGCCGGCGGAGCATTCGCAGGCATGACCGGGAAGATCCGCCTGATGCTGGGAGGCCTCGGCGCAGCCTTGGGCGTCCACCAACTGGTCAATTACGCGGATACCTGGTCCGACATTTCTGCGCGTGTCGGCCTGGCTGTCGGTGACATGGATAACGCGGCCCCGACGATGGCCCGCCTCTCTGACATGGCGCGGCAGACCTATTCGTCTCTGAACCTGACGGCCGAGGGCTTCATCGCCAATAGCGTCAGCTTGCGCGAGCTGGGCCTGAACACTCAGCAGCAGCTGGATTACACTGAAGCGCTGAACAACGCCCTGGTGGTGTCCGGCGCCCGCGGGCAACGCGCTGAGAGCGTGAACCGTGCGCTGGCCGCATCGATGGCAATGGGCAAGATGCAGGGCGATCAGCTTAACACCGTGCTGACGTCCGGCGGTCGCGTCGCACAGGTCCTGGCCGCTGAACTGGGCACGACCACGAACGGCCTGCGGCAGATGGCAACCGACGGCAAGATCACCTCCGATGTGATCTACAATGCCCTCGTCGGGTCAATGGGCGCGCTTCGTGATGAGGCCGCATCCATGCCTGCCACGATGGGCGACGCCTTCACTCTGATGGGCAACTCCATCCTGACGTTCGTCGGGTCGTTCGATCAGGTGACGGGGGCAAGTGCCGCCATGGCCACGGGCATCATCAAGGTGTCGGACGGCATCAAGTATCTTGCCGCGAACTCGAACATTGTCATCGGCGCGCTTTCCGGAATCACCGCAGCACTTGTCGCGTCGTTCATTCCTGCGGCATACGGGGCTGTCACAGCACTCGCTGCACAGACAGGCGCGTTCATCCTGCTGAATGGCGGGATCTGGGGCTCCGTGGCCGCTCTGGTTGCCATGCGCGGCGCGCTGATCGCCTCGGGCATCGGGGCCATAGCCGTGATCGTCGGTCTTGGCGTGAAGGCGGTTCTGGACCTCTCCGACGAGCTTGGCGGCCTCAATGGTGTCTGGAAGCTCATGGGGATGGTAGCCACGGACGTGTGGCAGCGCATCAACGCTGGCGGATCCTGGCTCGTCGGTAGCTTGCAGGGGTTCTTCGGGACCATTCGCGCCAATTGGAACGTCATGCTTTCGGGCATGCTGACCGATTGGGGACAGGCCATGACCAAGATCGCACAGGATCTATCGTCGCGGAATGTCGCGAAGCTCCCTTGGGCGACCGACCTCATCGAAGGCATGAACGAAGCCGGTTTTGCAATCCAGGCGACTGCTGGGCAGATGGCAATCGACGCCTCCAGCGCCTTGGATACCATCGCGGAAGGAGCCATCTCTACCGCGGCCGCCTTCGACCGGATGATGACGCCCACGCCCATCGCGAACATGAAGCTCGCGATCCAGGGCCTCATCCCAACTGTCAAAGAGGCTGAGGCAACTGTCGAAGACGCAGTCATTCCGACCCTCAACCTCGGAGGTGCAGCCACCGGAGCTGGCAAAGCCGCATCGGGTGCGGCCAAGGGCGTGAACGAACTGTCCCAAGCCGCTGATCGTTGGCGCCAGAAGTTGCAGGGCGCCCTCGGCCCCATGGCCAGCTACAACCGCGACACGGCTGAGCTGGCGTCTCTGCATAAGGCGGGTGCGCTGAACGCGGCCGACTATGCCAAGGCGCAGGCGTTGGTCACGGGTGAGCTGGCTGACGGACTGCCCATGGTCGGTGACGTCTCCAAGGCGTTCGGCGACTTCATCGCGGGCGGCCTGCGCGATGCCAAGGGCGCGTTCGACAGCATCCTAGGCAGCTTCAAGAACATGATCTCCCAGATGATCGCCATGGCTGCCCGAAACCGCATCATGCTGTCCATGGGCTTCAGCGGGAGTGGTATTGGTGCCGCCGGGAGTGCCATGGCAGGCATGCCGGGCGCGGCCGGGGCGCCCGTGGGCGGTCTGACCGGCGTCGGTGGGGTTCTGGAAGGCATCGCGTCGCTCGGCACCGCAGCCATGTCCGCCTTCACCGGCGGCCTGCAGGCGGCCATGGGCGGCATCGGGTCGATCACCCAGTACACGTCTCTGATGATGGGTGGCGCGACGACGAGCCTTGCCGGGCTCGCCTCGGCTGCTGGGGCCATCGCCGTTCCCCTGCTGGCGGTCGCCGCGGTGTTCTCCTTCTTCAGGAAGAAGACCAAGGAACTGGATGCCGGTCTGCGCATCACCGTCGATGGCTTGAACACCGCGGTCGACACCTTCCGCAAAACCGAGACGCGCCGGTTCTGGGGCCTGTCGAAGAAGACCCGCACCAGCTACGACCGCGCCGATCAGGAGACCCAGGACGCGCTGTCCAGCATCGTGGGCAACATCCAGACCGGTGTCATGGATGCCGCCGCGGCGCTCGGCTTCGGTGCAGAGACCTTCGCGGGTTTCGCCCACCAGATGACCATCAGCACCAAGGGCATGAGCAAGGAGGATGCGCAGCGCGCCGTCGAGCAGGCCCTTGCGGGTCTCGGCGATGGGTTCGCCGGCATGATCCCCGGCCTCAATGCCCTCCGCAAGGATGGCGAGAGCACCACGGAGGCGCTGAACCGCCTGTCCACGTCGCTGACCGGGGTCAACGGCATCATGGACACCCTGGGGCACCGCTTCCATGCCGTGGGCCTTGCCGGTGCAGATGCGGCGTCCAAGATCGCCGAGGCATTCGGCGGCCTGGACGCGATGGTGAGTGCCACGCAGCAGTACTACCAGGCGTTCTATACCGATGCCGAACGACTGACCGTCACCACCCGCCAGACCTCGGCCGCTTTGGCGAAGTTGGGCATCGCCATGCCGCAGACCCGCCAGGAGTACCGCCGCATGATTGCGTCCCTGGACCTGACCACGGAAGCGGGCCGCGAGGCCTATGCCGCGCTGATCGGCCTGTCGGGTGCCTTCGACCTGATCCTGCCGCAGATCTCGGGCTTCACCCGGGAGATGGCGGCACTACAGGATCGGGTCGTCGCCTCGATCGGCACCGTCATCGGCGGGCTGTCCGAAGCGATCCGTCTGAACACGTCCGCCGCGGCCGACTGGCGCAAGGCGGGCGACGGCATCCGCGATTACCTGGACAAGCTCCGGGGCACGGCCTCGGCACTGTTCAGTCCTCAGCAGGCGCGCGCCTACAACCAGGCGCTCTACCAGCGCACCTTGAGGCAGGCCAACAGCGGTGATGTGGAGGCGGCGGGGCGTCTGCCCGGCGTGGCCGACAGCTACCTGTCCAGCGTCAACGGCATGGCACGGTCCAGGACCGAGTCCGCGCTGGCACAGGCCCGCGTGGCCGTGGCGCTGAGCAAGGTCGCGGTCAGGACCGACACCACCGCGACGGCACTGGAACGGGTCGCGGCGCTGCAGCAGCGGCAGGTCGACATCCTGACCGGCGTGCAGAACCACCTGGCGGCAGGCAACACCCTGACGCAGGCGGGGATCACGCGGCTTCTGGGGCAGCTGGGCAGCCTGGATGATCGCATCGCGCTGCGGGCCGGCGATGCCCGCACCATCGTCGCGGGCGTCAGCGACGCCTTGGGCAATGCCAACGTCACGGCATCGCTCACGGGCGCGGACGGGCTGCGCACCAGCATGGGCACGCTGCGCACCTCGCTGGTGGATCTGCGTCAGGCCATCGCGGCCGAAACGGCGCGGAGCGAACGGCAGCGGAAGGTCGCGGCCCTGAACACGTATGTCGGAGGCCTCACGGCCAATGCAGCGGGCAACCACTTCGTGGACGATGCCGATCTCACGGCGATGTCGCGGGCCGCGGGGATCAACACGGCCGGGCTCAACACCAGCCAGATCCGCAACCGGCTGGCGGCCTTCGACGGCGGCGACCTGCTGCGCGGGACGGTCTACGATCCCACGGGCAACCTGGAGCGCAACTACCTCGAGAAGGAGCGCCTGAAGCAGGAGGTCAGCGGCATCTACGGCACCATCCGGCAGATGATGACCCAGTACGGGGTGACCACGGCCAACCCGTTCGTGCTGAACGACAAGGGCGTGCGGTCCAACCCGCACACCGGGCACTTCTTCATCAACGGGAGGCACATCACCGACCACAACCACCCGTTCTGGAACACCCTCTGGGGTTCGGGCGGGCTGTGGGCGCGGTTCACGTCCGCCGAGACGGCGCTGCGCAACACGCCGGGCTTCGCGACGGGCGGCACTCACCTCGGGGGCCTCCGCATCGTGGGCGAGAACGGTCCGGAACTGGAAGCCACCGGTCCGAGCCGCATCTTCAGCCACCGCCAGAGCCGCGCCATGCTGGACAACAGCGAAGTGGTGCGGGAACTGCGCGCGGTCCGCGCCGAGCTTGCGGAGATGAAGGCGCACGCCCGCGGCACGGCCGAGAGCACGAGGGACACGTTCAAGACGCTGCGGGAGATCAATTCCGTAGGCGTGAAGATCGATCCCGACCAGAACAAGGTAGCGACGTGAAGATCATCGAGCCGTACGACGTCACCCCCGCCATGATGCTGGCCAGCAATGTCCCGGAGACCGACCACCTCGCGTGGGCCGCCGGGACGAGCTATGCGAACGGCGCGCGGGTGATCCGGCAGAACGCCATCTGGGAAAGCCTCCAGGCGGCCAATGTCGGGCACGACCCTCTCACGGACGTGGCGTCGGAGTGGTGGTTCCGGATCGGGGCGACCAACCGCTGGCGCGCCTTCGACAACCGGCTTGGCGGGGTCACCCGCCAGCCTGGCAACATCACCTACACGATCCGCCCGCCCCGGACCCTCAACAGCATCGCGTTCTTCGGGCTCGATGCGCAGAGCGTCCGGATCAGGGTCACCACCCCGGGCGCCGTGCTGATCTACGACCAGACCTTCCAGCTCGCCGCGCGCGACCAGGTAGGGACGTTCTGGGAATACATCTACACGCCCTTCACGGTTCGGTCGGACCTGATCCTGACAGGTCTGTCGCTGCCGTCCGGGTCCTCGATCGAGATCACCGTCGCCTCGACCGGCTCGGCCGAGGTCGGCGAGATCATGATCGGCAACCAGATCGACATCGGCATCACGCTGATGGGATCGAGCCTGGGCATCGTGGACTATTCCCGGAAGGACCGGGACGAGTTCGGGGGCGTGTTCATCGTCCCCAGGCCTGTCAGCGAGACCGTCCGGTTCCGCTTCTCTGTGCCCTCCGGCGGGGAGGCCCGCGTGCAGCAGGTCATCCGGCGGATCACGTCCAAGATCTGCGTCTTCTACGCCATCGAGGGCGAGGACCGGTTCGGGATGACCATTGCGGGCATCCTGCGCGACTACGACCTGACGATCGGCGCGGGCAAGTCCTTCGGCACGATCGACGCGGAAAGCCTTGTCTAACAGCTTCATCCATTATCTCAGGAGCGCCCGTCACCCGGGTGATTTCGCATGGCAATTACCCCACCGCCTACGCCGCCGAACACCGGCAACCCTGCGCAGCTGGAGGAGCGGGCAGACGCGTTCTTCGGCTGGTTTCCGACATTCGTCGCGGACTATAACGGCGACCTGCCCCTGCTGCGCGGGAAGACCTATGCCACCCGCGGCGGGACGGCGAACGCGATCACGCTGAGTACCGGGGGCGTGGAGCTTGCGACGGGAATGCAGGTCCGGTGGCGGGCGTCGGCGGCGAACACCGGTCCGGTCACGATCAACGTCGACGGGCAGGGCGCGATGGAGGCGCGGACCATCACCAACGTTGCACTGCCCGCCGGCTACATCCGCACCGATGCCGACACGGTCGCGACCTATGACGGGACGCGCTGGATCGTCGACCGCCAGATCGAGAGCGGGATCAATGCCAACGGGGCGTTCCAGCGCACCGCGGACGGCACGTTGCTGTGCTGGGGCTTCGTGACAAGCAGCTCAACCGCCGAAACTGCGGCGACCTTCCCTGCGGCCTTCGTGGCGTCAAACGCTGCCAGCGAGATCATGGTGTCACTGGGTGTCAACTCGAGCAGCGAGACCTTTGCGATCACCGCGCGCTTCACCGGCATGACCACCACCGGCATGAGCGTATCCGCGTTCCGCGCCCTTACCGAGGCACGCATCTCCGTGCGCGTCACCTTCATCGCCGTTGGCCGCTGGTACTGAGGATCACTTCCATGAAGATCATGTTCACCCCGCAACTGCGGGCCGATGCCCTGTCGCTGTCCCTCGACGGCGACGTGCTGACCGTCAACGGCACCGCCTACGACTTCGACCCGCTGGCCGAGGGCGGCACGCTGCCCCGTGAGGCTGTCGGCTGCCCGCTCCTGGCCTCTGACGTCACCCGTGAGGGCGGTCACATCACGCTGACGCTGATCCTGCCACACGGCAGCGACGCGCCGGAGGAGGCCCGGTTCCCCCAGCCCATCACCGTCACCCAGACCGGGCCCATCCCGGTGCCCGTGACCTATGCCGAGGAGACGCCCGAATGATCGATTGGAGCCAGGTCGTCACCGCCGAGCAGCAGCAGGAGACGGATCGCCAGGCGCTGCGCGATCAGATCGCGACCCGCCGCCACGAGGCGATGTGCGCCGGGATCAGCATCTCGGGGATGTCGGTCGCGACTGACGACGTCAGCCAGACCCGTTTCGCCGGGGCCGCCGTCAGCGCCATGCTGGATCCCGACTATGCCGTCCGATGGAAGACAGGCGACGGCTCGTTCCGGCTTTTGTCCGGTGCCGAGATCATCGCGATCGCCACCGCCGTCCGGGCCCATGTGCAGGCTTGCTACGACCGCGAGGCCGACCTGCTGGCGGCACTGGACGCGGGCGAAGCCGTCGATCCGGACGCAGGCTGGCCCGGCTAGAGCAGCCCGTCCAACCATCGCGACCACCCCCCTGCGAGGGGCACAATCACCGAGAGGGGCCATGGCCAACATCATCAAGACCTCCGTCGGGGGGGCCGGTACGCGGCCCGTCACGGAGATCGTCCTGACCGCCACCAACGACCTGACCTATGAGCCGGGGGCGGGGCACGTGCTGATCCTGCGCAACCCGACCGCGGCATCGATCGACTGCGTGCTGCGCGGCGCGGACAGCACGACCGTCAACTTCCCCGGCGCGCCGTTCATCTCCGTCGCCGGCGGCTACTCCACCCCCGTCCCGACCGGTGCCGTCCGCGCCATCCCGCTCGACACCGTGGCCGCCTATCTGAAGGGTCCCGTGACCGTCACCGGTGCAGGTCTGGTCGCGGTGCTGATGCGCGCAGTGAACGGGCGGGGTGCCAGGTCCATCTTCAACGATCCCCCGGCGGTCGTATCGGGCGAGATCCCGGCTGCCGACCCGGCCATCGTGACCAACCCCGTGATCACCGGCAGCACGGTTGCAGGCGGCACGCTGTCATCGACGCTTGGAACCGCCAGCGGCAATCCTGCGCCAAACGCGACGCGGCAATGGCTGGCTGACGGTGTGGCCATCGCTGGCGCAACCGGTGCTATGCTAGACACCACGGGCCGTGCCGGCCAGTCCATCAGCCTGCGCGTGACCTGGTCCAACGGCATCGGAAGCCCGGCCGTCGCAACGTCCAATGCCATCGCCATCGTGGCCGCTGCGACCGCCCCCGTTCCGTTCGTGTCAGGCGACTGGTCCCTCGCCACAGGTCTGGAAGCGAACCAGCTGGTCGTGAACATTGCATCGCTGCCGGCCAACGGCGGGTCGCCGATCACCGCGATCCAGTACTCCGCCAACGGCGGCACGTGGACGGCGCTGCCTGGTGGTGCTGGAACCGGCCCCCGCACGCTGACCATGCCCGCAGCCGCCACGAGCTATTCGATCCGCCTGCGTGCGGTGAACGCAGTGGGAAACAGCACGCCCGGCGACACGAAGACCGCCACCAGCGGCGCCGCTGCCCCCATGATCGGCGGCGCATCCATCGGTCAGGCGGGCGCATCCGGCACGATCTACAACGGCTACGTGTTGGCGGACGGCGACGACTTCGACGACATGACCGCCGCCGACTTCCTGACGCCGACCAGCGCGGACGGCGCCTACATGACCACCCGGCACTACGGCATCCAGTCGACCGCGCCGCGCTACCTGCGCGGGGCCGCGAGCCTCGGGGGCTACGAGGCCGACCCGTGGCATACAGGCTTTCTGGACGCGAACCGCGGCGTCGTGCCGGCCAGCTACGCCGACATGATCACGTTCGAGAACGGCATCCTGCGGGCGAAGTCGCGGCGCGCGACGACGGCGGAGCGGGCGCTGATGGGCGCGCTGAACGGCAAGCTGAACCTGTCGTCCATGATCCACATGGGACGCCGCAACATGATGCGCGCGCCGTGCCTGATGGAGATGCGCCTGCGCTTCCCTTCCGAGCTGTCGTCCTGGAACCAGTGGCACCCGACGTTCTGGCTGATCCAGTCGCAACCGGGCAACGGATGGGACGGCCTGGAGCTGGACTGTGAGGGCTTCGCACCCGCGCTGCAGTTCAACCGCAACACCTGGAACAACGGGGTCGGCTCCTACGGTCCGACCCTGGGCAACACCGCGCCGGTCAGCGAGACCGAGTTTCGGGACTATGCCTTCGAGATCCTGCAGGTGGGCGGCGTCTGGCGCGTGCGGCTGTGGGAGAACGGATCGCTGGTGGAAGAAGGCTCGCCCGACTACGGCGGAAACGCGTTCGATCCGTCGCGGCCGTTCCACCTGATGATGACGAACCACATCCTGCAGTCCGGGATCAACCAGGCGATCTTCGATGCGGCCGGGGATGCCGGCGCCGACATCGAGTGCGACTGGTGGCGGGCATGGCGACCCAGCACCGGCACGTTCCGCCAGCCGCTGGTCCCGGCGGCCGTGCTGGAGACCCCGTTCAACACGGCGTTCTCCTTCGCGCTGTCGACCCCTCAGCAGGTCTGGGGCAGCGATGTCACCGCCGACGTGATCGAAATGATCCCGAACGAGGACAACACCCCGGCGCAACCCTGGGTGCGCGGCCTGCTGCCGCCTTCGGTCACGCGAACCGGGAACACGCTGGCCGGGACGATCGGGGACAATCCGGGGCAGCTGGTCCTCGCCCGGTCGGCGACGCCTGCGCTCGGCGATGGCTGTGTGCCGCAGCCGATCACGATCGCAGTCGGCCCGACCATTCGATGGGCGGACCAGACCTTCACCGAGGGCAGCGCGGTGAGCGTCGACCTGTATGCGCTCTGTGACTGTGGGGATCTGCACATCGGCAAGACTGTCGCGGTGACCGGCCTTGCAGGGTCGGGACTGTCCTACAACGCAAGCACCGGCCTGCTGACCGGAACACCCGTTCTGGGCTCATACAGCATCGCCGTGACGGTGACCAACGCACGCGGACAGACCGCGACCCGCAATTTCACCTTGACGGTGAGCGCGGCCGGTTCGGCGATCACCACCTTCACCGATACCTTCGACAGGCCCAACGAGAACCTGGAGGCGTCTCCGTCGTGGGCGCTGCTTTCGGGCACCGCAGGCACCGGTAAGGTCGTCTCCAACAGGATGGTCGGGTCTGGGACCGCAAGCGTGACGGCGTGCTACCTGTCGCCCGACATCGGCTCCGCCGATCATGCCGTCGAGTTCTCGACGCGATCGAACGGTGCCGGGCCTTATGTCATGTGCCGCCTGACTGCACTGCTGACCGGTATCGGCATTCGCATCGCCGGCAACGTTCTCAGCGTCTGGAAGCTGGTCAACGGGGAGTTCACGCTGATCGCCGACTACAACGTCACCTACGTCGCCGGCATGACCATCCGCCTCGAGGTGATCGGAAGCCAGTTCAGGGTTGCGGTCAACGGGACAAGGGTCACCACGACCTTCGGCACCGAGACCATTCCCGGCACGGATCTTCCGTCCTCCACGCGCCAGGGCCTGAGCCTGCGCACCACCGCGATGACACTCGAGGATTACAGGACGGAAGCGATCTCCGCTTTCACCATCGTCTGAGCCCTTCGCGAAACCACGCATCCTGAAAACCGTCCAGAAAGGACACTTCATGCACACCGCTGAAATCGCGGCGCGCCTCGGCGTCATCAATGGCGAGTCCGCGCGCCCCTTCATCAACGCCTTCAAGCAGGCCTGGTCCTGGCAGGCCGACCGGGGCGGCGCGCAATGGGATCAGCTGGTCGCGGCCGGTCACATGACCCCCGGCGGCCAGCTGATCTCGATCCCGCCGGGGTCGGGCGGGTTCCGCACCCGCCTGTTCCACAACATGCCGGCGGAGTCGGGTGGCTCCGGCCGTCATCGCCTGCGGTGGGACGGGACCTGCACCATCGATCTGCACGGGGCCCGCAACATCACGCGCGTGTCGCCGAACGAGATCCAGTTCGACTTCACTGCCAATGGTGCGTCCTGGATTGACCTGATCGTCCGAACGATCGACCCGGCAGGTGGCCCGATCGAGAACATCGCGCTGGTGCATCGGGATGACTGGGCCGACGCCGACCGGGGTCAGATCTTCCGCCGGCAGTATCTGACCGAGGTCGCGCCCTATCACGCCCTGCGGTTCGACGAGTGGATCGGCATCCTGACTTCGGAGAACCAGGGCGGGCTGCGGATCACGGATTGGGCCAGCCGGGCTCGACCGACCGACGAGATCTTCCACCGCTTCGTACCCTACGAGTGGATGGCGGCGCTGTGCCGCGAGACGGGCGCCGATATGTGGCTGTGCCTGCCGACCGCAGCTACCGACGATCACATGCGCCAGTGCGCGGCTCTTATCCGCGATTTGATGCCGGCGCCGCGCAAGGTGATCTGCGAGCTGAGCACCAAGACGTGGGACCACTCCGGGACGCCGCAGGCCCATTACTTCGCCAAGCTGGGCCGCGACACCTTCGGCACCAACACCGGCCAGGAGTATCTGAACGGGTACGCAATGCGGGCCACCCGCATGGCGCAGATCTGGCGCGAGGTCTGGGGCGATGATGCGCGCCTCAAGCTGGCCATCCAGACGCAGACCGACAACGAGGGCGTCGTGGTGGACATCCTCAACGCGCCGCAATGGCGGGCGGCTGTTGGCCGCCAAGGCGTGCCCCCCTACGTCGCGCCACATAGCGTCTTCGACGTGCTGGCGGTCCATGCGCAGATCGACGGCGGCATGGCCTATGGCGGGCGGGCGGCACAGATCGAGGGCTGGCGCACGACCCTGAGCCAGACCGAGGCCTTCAGCCGGATGCGCGACCTGCTGCTGTCCGGTGGCGGCCGAACCGTGCGCGGCCTGACGCCCAAGTGGCAGTACTTCCGCCGGGCGACTAAGGAGCATGGCATGGAGCTGGCGGCCTACGAGGTCGGCAACCACATCAACGGTATCGGTGGCAGCCCGGCCTATCGTGCCTTCGTCCACGCCTTCGCGGTCAGTCCGCAGATGGGTGAGGTCTACGCCGCGACCTTCGCCGCCCTCAATGCCGCAGGCTTCGACGGGCCGCTTGCCATGTCGGTCGAATGCCGGATGCCCGACCAGAACATCTGCCACGGCCTGCAGCGCTGGCTGGGTGACCGTAACCCGGCCTGGGCCGCCGTGCGGGCGCTGATCGAGGATGCGCCTGTTACGGTGCCTGAGCCCGCGCCTGTGCCGGCTCCGGAGCCTGACCCGGTGCCGACGCCCACCCCGGACCCCGATCCGGAACCAGCCCCCGAGGAACGCGACATGGCCGAACGCCAAATGCTGACTGCCCTTCTGAGCCTGCTGAAGGAGGGTGTGAGCCTGCTGGAAGCCTATCTGTCCGCCGAACCTGCGACCCCGGCCCCGGCGCCAGATCCGGAGCCGACCCCTGCGCCTGCGCCTAAACCGGAGCCGGTCCCTGCGCCGAGCAAAATGCTGCCCAGCTTCCGTCATGTGCAGGACTTCGGGGTCGACCGCGCGCTGGACTTCGACTGGAACAACCCGAACATGCACATCTACCTGCCGAACTGGGCGGGCGGTGATGAAGAAAACGGCGTTGGAGGCAGCGTCGGCACTCCTGCCATGATCGACTACAACGCCGACAAGTCCGTGACCCTGCGGGCCGGTATGGTCGATGGACGCTGGCGCACCGGAGCGCTGCAGGTGAACCGTCGTCAAGCACCTCGCGGCAAGTGGGGCGCTGTGGTCACCAGCCACACCAACAAGGCGGTCAACGCGTTCTTCATCCATGCAGGCAACGGCAAGGAACTGGACTTCGAACTGGTGAAACGTAACGGCGTGATCGGGTGGGCACCCGCCGTCCACATGCCGCGTCGGGGCGGCGGTCGTGCCTCGTCGGACAAGCGGCAGATGGCCGTGGGGCCGTTTACGCCTGGCGTTCAGCAGCGGCTTGTCACGGAACTGTTCGCCGACAAATGCGACTTCTACATCGACGGCGTGCTGTTCGAGACGATCCGCCCAGTCGACATGGCCGACGGCTTCATCTGGGATACGACCACCGATGCCTATGCCATGGCGACGATCGAGCGGCATCGCTCGTGGGCAGGGTGGTCCGCTGCCGACTACGCTGAACCGAGCAGCATGACCGTTCACGGCTTCCTGCTGCCCTCGATGCCTTGAGGCAAAGAAAAGGGCCTCGCCTTCCGGCGAGACCCTGTTTGGCACTTGCGGCACTGGTTACGAATACGTCTGCACAACTTGCTGCATTGCAGAACCGTTCCGTACATTTTGCTCTAAGATGTTTGGTCGGTCAGGCAGCCACCCCTCCCAGAACCACTGCCCGACCGAAGGCAAGCGTAGCGCCATTTGCAGCCCTGCGCGCCTGGCTAAATTGGTACATGTTTATCGGCGAAATAACGGCCCCCGGAGGAGGCTCCGGGGGCCTGCGCAAAGCGCCGATACACCCGCCTAGTATAGGCTGAGAGAGGGATAACCCTGCCTATCGGGCACGCTTGGCGTTTGAATTTGCACATCGCGCATCTGTGAAGGTAGCACGATTTTTCGGGCTGTCTGCACTGATTTGTTTATTAACCCTAACCCGCCATCGCGCGGGCTTCTTATGCCCGGTCGCCGGGCGTGAACCCCACCCCATTTCACGGAGGCCGCGATGGCTGAAGACACCACCCGCCGTCGCACGGCCGGGCCGATACCATGAATGAGCTGATGACTCTCGTCCGGGAGGTGGGCGGCGGCCTCGCCGGTGTCGTGATCGTCGTTCAGGGCTGGGCCAACTGGATCCAGTACAAGCGCAACGGCGAGCTGCAGGACAAGATGCTGGAGATGGCGCAGGCGATGGTGAAGGAAAGCCGCGACCTGATCACCGACACGAACAAGACCACGGCGGCGAACACCGAAATCATGGGCCGGGCGGTCCGGCTTCTGGAGGACCGGCGATGATGGGGCGGCTCATTCGACAGCTGACCGGCCACGGGCGCAGGGCCGAGAAGGCCGACACGATCATGCGCGAACACATGACAGACTCGGCCCCGGAGAAGCGGGCCATCAAGGCGCGGGTGCGGGCAATCGAACGCCTCGTGGAGCAGCTGGAGAAGGACACGCAGACATGGCACTAACTATCGGGCTGATCGCCGTCATCAACGCGCTCGGCTATTTTGCCGTGATCTGGGCATTCCGTGCCAGCTTCCGAGAGCTGCGGTCCGCGACCTGGTGGTTCGCCACCGGCTTTATGATCCTCGCCGGCGCCATCATCCTGCGCGGCCTCTATTGGGATGTGGGCATGCCACTGCTTCGGATGTGGGTGCCGGGGTTCGCCGAGCAGTGGACCGATGCGACCCGCGGGCGGCTAATCAACATCGTCTTCGGGCTGATGAAGATGGCGTCGTTCTTCTGCGCCCTGAAATGCCGCCAACTGCTGATCCCGGAGAATGAGCGGCATCACTGGCCGCTGTGGCGCGCTTGGCTGCACCCCACAAAGATTAGGCTGCTGCCTTGGCGATAAAAAATTGCCCCGCTGGCAGGCGTGGCGAGAACAGAAGCAGGGATAAATATCCCACTGTCTACCCCGACTGAACGGGCCCCATCCCAGATCGTTCCGTCGTAAGTTTCCTCGAGAAACTAGCGGCGGTCCCAGATCGGGCAAGACAGGGACCGCCTGACCGAACGACAACGAATAAGCACGTTTCGGCTACGCGCACATTAATCGCCCGCAAATGAAAGCCAAGCTCGCCCGCCCTTACCGGCGGGCTTTTTCATGTCCATGCCTACGAGGAGGCAGCCATGCCGCACTTCCCCATCAAGTACATCGTGCTGCACTACAGCGCGACCTATCCCGACCAAGATTACGGCGTGGCCGACATCCGCAAGATGCACCTCGCCCGCGGGTTCAACGATGTCGGCTATCACTACGTGATCCGGCGCAGCGGCGCCGTTGAGAAGGGCAGGGTGGATACCACCGTTGGCGCGCACGTCGCGGGCCACAACACGGGCAGCCTGGGCATCTGCTGCATCGGCGGCATCGAGGGGACGACCGGCCCGAACGTCGGCGTCGACAACCGCACCCAGGCGCAGAAAGCCGCGACGGTGAAGCTGGTCCGCGAGCTGCTGGCCAAGCATCCCAGTGCACAGGTCGTCGGACACCGCGATCTGGGTGCAACGCAATGCCCCGGCTTTGACGTGCGCACCTGGTGGGCCGCGGCCAACGGCCGGCCGCCTGTCGTGGACAGCATCCCGGCGAAGCCCCTGCCGTCCCCATCTGCACATGTCACCACCGGCCCTGCAAAGGGTGCCATCTACATCCTCGCTGCGCTGGCTGCTACCGCGCTGGCCTATTTCGGAGTGAAATGACCATGAACCCGATGATGCTCTTCAAGGCTTTCCGCGACCTTAATGCGCTGGTCGATCAGGCGAATGCTCTGGCCGGATCGGATCGCCGCTGGTCGAACGCCTTCATGAACCGGAGCTTCATTGCCCTGGTCATTGCAACGGTCGCGCAGGTCGCGCTTGCGTTCGGTTTCCCGCTGCCCTTCCCGGTGGATCTGGCGGCCGAGACTGTCTACGCGATCATCACGTTGGTCGCGCTGCTGTGGGCGTTCATCGAACGTAAGTTCGGTAAGACGCGTGCCATCTGGAACAGAAAGCAGGGCCGGGAGGCCTTGACGGAGGCCGATGCACTGACTGCAGCGCTGAACAAGGTGCCCGGGGTATCCGCACAGCCGCCCGGCTGAACCAGAAAGTCTTGCGTAGAGTTGTAAGCGCGACGTCGCGGCCCTATGCGGTGAGGCTTGACGGCTGTGCGTGCCGCCAGGGCATGAGGTCTTCGATGCGGGATTTGGGGTGTCCGTCGAGGATGGCGCGGAGGGTGTCGGCGAGATAGTCGACGGGGTTCACGCCGGCCATTTTGCAGGTGGCGACGAGCGAGGCGAGCATGGCCCAGTTCTCGGCGCCGACCTCGTTGCCGGCGAAGAGGGCGTTCTTGCGGGTCAGCGCGATCGGACGGATCTGGTTTTCGACCGGGTTGGTGTCGAGCTCGAGGGTGCCGTCGTCGAGGAAGCGGATCAGGCCGGGCCAATGCGCGAGGGTATAGCGGATATCCTCGGCCAGAAGGGATTTCTGCGGGATGCGCGACAGCTGAGTTCCAAGCCAGGGCTTGAGCGCGGCGATGATCGGGGCGGCCTGGGCGCTCCGGACGGCGAGACGGTCGGCGGGAGCCTGGCCGCGCACGGTCTTCTCGATCTGATACAGCAATGCGATCTGGCGCAGCATCTCCTCGGCGATGGGCGAGCCCTCGCTTTCAAAGCGCTTCACGAAGCGACGGCGGACATGGGTCCAGCAATTGACCAACTGCCACGGCCCCTCATCGCGCGTGATCTCGGTCAGCGCGTTGTAGGACTGGTAGGCGTCACATTGCAGGAACCGGCCGCGGTATCCGGCGAGGAACTTTAGCGGATGCTCCCGTCCTCGGCCGGGGGCGTAGTGGAACAGCACGATGGGCGGACCGACACCGCCATGGCCGCGATCGTCGGACACGACGGCCCAGAAGTAGCCGCTCTTGGTAGCCTTCCGGCCCGGATCGAGCACCGGCGCGCGGGTCTCGTCCACGAAGATCCGGTCGGCGCTGCGCAGATGAGCCTTCATGTGGTCGATGACAGGCATCAGGTGGAAGCAGGCGCGCCCCGTCCAGTTGCCGAGTGTGCCACGGTCGAGGTGGAGACCTTGCCGCTCGAAGATCCCCGCTTGGCGGTAGAACGGAAGGTGGTCGCCGAACTTCGAGACGATGATCCACGCGATCAGCCGTTCGGTCGGCAGCCCGCCAGGGACGACATGCTCAGGGGCATGCGCCTGCACGACGGCCTGCGAGCAGCGGCGACAGGCGTATCTCGGGCGCCGCGTCACCAGCACCTGGAACTGCGCCGGGATTACGTCGAGCCGCTCGGATATATCTTCCCCGATCCGGGCCATCTCACCGCAGCCGCAGGGGCATTGGATGCTGGCGGGCTCGATCACGCGCTCGACCCTGGGCAGGTGCGCCGGCAGATGCCCGCGGTTGCGCGCGGGCTTGCGAGGTTCTTCCCCGCGCGTTTGGGCAAGCGCGGCCTCTGCCTTTTCCTGCGCGGCCGCGAGGACGCCTTGGGCCAGTTCGGCATCCTCGAGCGGCAGATTGAACTGGTCGGGTGACAGCTTCTCGGAACTCTTGCCGAAGCGCTCGCGCTGCGATGCCCGCAGGATGCCCTCCAGCCGACGATTGGCCTCCTGCACCTCCACGAGCGCCGCCTCGACCTCGGTCAGGCGGGCCTTCAGATGAGCGTTCTCACGGCTGAGGGCATCGGCATCCATGCCTCGGAGTGAATCACGCAAACGCGGTTCTGGCTAGCAAAAACAGGGAATTCCCGTGCGTCCGCCCGCTCACCCTGCGACCAGCGGACGCCGCGCCCGTTCCGGCCGCACCAGCCGCCAATCCAACCCTTCGAACAGAGCCGCCAGCTGCGCCGAGGAGATCCGCATCACTCCGTCCCGCATCTGCGGCCAGACGAACTTGCCTCCCTCAAGGCGCTTGTGAACGAGCACCATTCCGGTCTGATCCCAAACCAGCAGCTTGATCCTGTCCGCCCGTTTCGAGCGGAAGACGAAGACCGCCCCACAGAATGGATCGAGCCCGGACATCTCCTGCACCGCCAGCGCGAGGCCATCGATCCCCTTGCGGAAGTCCACCGGGCGCGTCGCCACATAGACCTTTGTTGGCCCTCCCTGACCGAGCATCATGATGTCGCCGTCCGCGCCGCCCGGATGGACCTGGTCAGCAGGATCTCATCGGCGTCGGCCCCGACGCGGATCACGACATCGCCGACAACGATCTCCACGCCGGTGGCGACCTCCGTCTCTGCCGGCATCGCCGCTGCGGGACCCTCGACGACCAACTCTGCAAACATCGGCAGGGCCGCCACGCTCTCGGGCACGACAAGCTGCCCCGTCCGCAACTTCTTCCGCCAGTCGTAGACCTGCCAGCGCGTCGTCCCGTGCTGCCGCGCGACATCCGTTACCGAGGCCCCCGGCACCAGGCTCTCCGCAGCGACCCGCGCCCGCTCCGCCTTCGTGCGCCGCCGACGCCCGCTCGGCCCCTCGATCACCTCTAGCCGAGAAACCCTGCCGTCCCCTGGGCCGTCCAAATGGACGCCCACTTTGCCGTCTCGTTCCAAACCAACACCTCCAACGCTCATGCGTACAGAAAATGGCCCGGTCAGATCAGAAGCGGCAGGAGGGGGGCCGCGTCGCGCTTACGTAGAGTTCTCCTTTCGTTCTAATCGAACCGGAAGGAGACAGCTATGCCCCGCCATCGTATTCACGAGCCGATCTTCCCGGAGAACCGGGCACTCTACATCATCTGGTGCGAGGAGTGGCAGGGTGATCGGTACTCGCTGGCGGCCGGGAACCTGAGAGCGATGCTGGCAGCCTGGGACGCGATGGCCGATTACTCACCGCGCGATCAGCTCCTCCTTCAGTTCGGCAGCCGGGTTCTCCGGTTGAGAGAGCCGAGATGAGCGCGCACTGGACCCGCAAGATCACCTTCGAGGGTGATGCCAATGATTGGATCGTTCCTCGTGATGGACCAGTTGCAGGCCGCTTATATACGGATGAGGCGCTGAACGGCCTTTCCGTAACGAAGCAGTTACGGTTCAACATTCGGCCTAACCATATCAGGGCGAGCTCAAGCGAGTTAAAAGCACTGAACTAGGTTAGGGAAGGGGTGTCAACGTAGGCAGCGCATCCGCTTCGTTCAGAGAAGTGAGTCTACCGTGCTGGACAGCTTCGTAGCCAGTGATAGACGACTGACGCGCGACCGCCCTGTGCGTTTCCAACATGACCATTGCTTGCTTACTCCGACCGTTGCAGAGTTCAGTTCATGGTTGGATATGTACTGACTAGCGCTTGATGATCTGCGATTGGGAGCAAAAATGTCCATTCGTGACGGCTGCGTAGAGGTGCGATAAACGGTGTTGCGTAACCCAAACATCGGGCATACCTCAGTTTACCCGGTAAAATGCGAAGCGGAGCTGCGACCTGATGAAAAAGTTAGACCTACGCCGCCGCAGATGGCTCAGGACCCGTGCTAGCAACCAGTTTCGTCGCCGACGAGATAAGCGGGTGCCGATTTCAGGGGTTAAGACAGGTCCTCACGAGGTCGAACTTTGGACCGCCGAGGGGATCAAGAAGGCATTTAGCCTTCGTCCAGCCACTATGCCGCCGGCGTGCCTCTGCTTTGATCAAAATGCAGATGATACGCTTGAATTTTTTGAAAACCTGCGGCGGCGTAGTCCGCTGCTTGCGGGGTCTAAAAAGACCGGAGACGATGCATGGTATGTGAAGAGACGGTACGGCGATCCGTCTAAGGGCGAGCTAAGACGCATTCTAGGATATATAGATTTCAGCGGTATCAGCTACCTGTCTACTGCAGCCGCTGTTGTTTTGACAGCCGACTATATGCGTTTGGCGAAACTGGGAGCCTCGGTTCCCCCGGCAGTGAATATAGACGAGTGGTCAACACCTGTCTTTCGTAAGCTTTTTGAGATAGGCTTCTTTAGCGTTGTGGGCATGACCGAAGAAATGGGGGCTTATTACTCTGAAAGGGATGGGGGCAGGATTCGTGTTCTTCCAATCATGACTGGGACAAACGCTGCAGAGCTTGGCGAAATTGCGGAAAGACTTCAGGATATGCCGCGATTCATCCAAGAGGGTAGTAACGGTCTGAGTGAAGATGTTGAGCTGGCACTTAACAGCGCGCTCGGTGAGGCTATGATCAACGTTGCAGAACATGCATATAGTGAAGGGTATCGCTTTCTATATAAGCATGTAGGTAGATGGTGGGTGACGGCCGAAGCTAACCGGGAAAATCATACGATCACTGTAATAATATATGATCAAGGCGCAACTATCCCCGTAACTTTGCCTCGCCGAATGTTATGGCATTCCATAAGGCAGTATGCCACCCAAATGCTTGGCCTTCCTGATGGGCCAGAGTTTAAGCTCGATGGAGCATATATTGAAGGTGCCATGCGGCTAGGAACCAGCAGCACCGGTGAAAATAACCGTGGTTATGGATTGCCGCAAATGAAGGATGTAGTGGATGTATGTGGTGCGGGATCCATTAAAGTCTTCAGTCGCGGAGGAATGTGCAAATATGATAGCTCAGGCTATACAAACTTCTCATACCCAAACTCCATCGGCGGGACGCTCATTGAATGGACTATCGAACTCCCGGGAGCGAGTAGTGCGTAAAATCCGAATTGCTGATTTCTCAGCTTATCCTGCTGGACGCTCTGACGCTACTGGGCCCTACAATGGGAGTAAATTCCGTGAAGAAATACTTCTGCGTGAGCTCCGAAAAGCAGAAGCGGATGGCCAAAAGCTCATTGTGGTTTTTGATGGCCTAAAATCAGTCGGGTCGTCATTCCTGGAAGAGGCGTTTGGTGGACTCGTTGCTAATAATTCATATTCCGCATCACAACTTAAAAAATTAATGATTTTTGAAGCGGAGTCGCCGTCTCTTCAAAGATATATTCGTGCTGTAGAGCGTTATATCAGTAAAGCTAGACCGAAATAAGAGGCATATCATTTCTGAATCGGTAGCCTCAGCTATCTTAGGAGGTCTCGCGGGAGCACTTGTCGGGGCTCTTGCAACATTTTTTACGCAGGTCTGGTTTTCGCGAACTGGTCGTGATGTGGAAACAATAAATAGTTTGATATTAGAGATCAGTGCTCTCGAAGTTGCCGCTGTCGATTTTTGGAGTCGCTCAGCAGAAAACTTACAGCGTGCGGAGGAACTAAGAGTAAGAATTCTTGCGCTATTCGCTGCAACGGGGGAATATGAAGGTTTTATCGCTGCAAAACTAACCAGTCAAAAGCATAATTACTTAGAGCGTGATGGAGCTCTGTATGATGCTGTAACCGGAGGTAGCTTCGAAGAAGACGAACGGGTTTCGGAACGGCAACGCGCAATTGATGCTGCACGAATATCCGCGCAGATGCGGACAATATTACGAAATCAAGCTAAAGCCTTGTACGGCGCTCACTAAACCATGAGCTGGAGCTATCGCTGAGATTGGCAATGTGACTTTATTCTTCGTTCGCGGTCACGATAAAGGACTAAACTTGGCATGGTGCAAGCCCCGCGATGACCGTCACGAAAGAGTAGGGCGCACGTCTCAACATTCTTCTTTAGTTCTCCCTTTGTCCAACGGTGCTCTCAGCATAATCCTAAGAGAATACAAGACCTTATGTTCGGATTCAAAATCCGTTTCAGCAATGAGTGCCGGTTCGAGTCCGGCCGCCCCTACCACGCCCTTTCGCGTTCAGTACCGGCAAAGATTTTGCTGCAGTGCGGGAACAATCCAGACCCTGTGACGGTTTGTCCATCGACGGTGACAAGACGCCGATGAAAGGACATTACCATGGCACATAACCCCACTGCTGACGACATCAAACGCGACGCCCGTTCGGCTGCAAACGAAGCCCACGGCGACCTGAAGGATGGTGCCCGCAAGATCGCGGACGACGTCCGTGACACCGCGCGCGAACTGTCCGACAATTCGGGTGCGGCACGCCTGAAAGAGCGTGGCGCAGCACTGGCCGATGATGCCGTCGAAACGGGCAAGTACTATGCCGAGCGTGCCCGTGAGACCGGTCAGGAATACGCCGACCGTGCGCGTCTTGAAGCAGAGCGCCTGTACGAAGCAGGCCAGCAGAAGGCGACCGAAGTCGCACATTATGCCGAAGAGCGTTATGACGAAGTGTCCGAGATGGTTCGCCGCAACCCGGCGCAGGCCTTGGGTATCGCAGCCGGTGTCGGCTTCCTGGTCGGTCTGCTGATCTCGCGTCGCTGAGGTCGGGCATATGTTCGATTTCGCCCGACGCGTTCAGGAAGCTGTCGGCGACACGGTCCGGCGCACGGCCATGAAGGCGGTCGCCGGAATGGTCGGGCTGATGGCTGGCGGGTTCTTGACAGCTGCCCTGTGGTCGTGGCTTGCCAACGATCTGGATTGGGGCTCGGCTTTGGCGTCGTTGACCATCGGCGCAGGTTTGATCCTGCTGATGATCATCCTTCTGGCCATGTCGGCAACGCGCAAGCACACCATGCCGACAACCGATGATCTGAAACGTGAGGTTGAAGCTCGGGTTTCTTTGGCGACCGATGCGGCGGCGACGCGCGCGCGGGCGGAAGCGACGCGAATTGTCGAACTGGCCGAAGCGAAGGCACATTCGCTGATGGATCAGGCTGGCTCTCGCGCGACCAAACTTGCTTCTGATGCCGAAGAAAAGCTGTTCGGCAGCGTCCGCAATACCGCTCGAGCTGCGGGTCTGACGTCTTCCAACGTTACTGCTGCAAAGCAGTCGTTCCAAAACGGCGCGCATCAGTTACGCCAAGCGACCGACAGCAATGCTGGAACGATGACCAAGTTGGTTGGAGCGTTCGCTGTCGGTGTCACGTTGGCCGCAGCAATGCAGGAACGTCGACACGACAGGATGGATTACGATCCCGACGACATGATGTGAAAAAGGGCGCCTCGGCGCCCTTTTTTTTGTTCCAGATCAGGCATTTGCCTCGCGGATCTTGTTGGCTGCATCCTTGTCGAACGCGACGCCCTTTTTTTCCAGCAGCTGATCAAGTTCTCCTGACAATGTCATCTCGGTGATGATGTCGCAGCCACCTACGAACTCACCCTTGACGTAAAGCTGGGGAATGGTGGGCCAGTCGGAGAAATCCTTGATCCCTTGGCGAATGTTAGCGTCCGATAATACGTTCACGCCCTCGTAGGGCACGCCCATATAGTTCAGAACGCCGGCAACTCTGCTCGAAAAGCCGCATTGGGGCATCTCGGGCGTGCCTTTCATGAACAGGACCACGTCGTTGCGGTCGATCATGTCCTGGATGCGCGTGTTCGCGTCGCTCATATGGCAATCCTTGTAATGGGGCAGGGGGCGCGTCAGTCGGGCGCCTTGGTGGTCAGGGCAAGCGCATGCAACTCTCCGGCAGGGCCGTCCATCTTGCCCTGAAGGGCGGCATAGACGGCGCGCTGTTGCTGCACGCGGTTCAGCCCGCGAAAGCTTTCGTCGATAACTTCGGCGGCATAGTGGTTTCCATCACCGGCCAGATCAGTGATCGTGATCTTTGCCTGGGGAAAAGAGACCCGCAGAAGGGCCTCGATATCATGCGCTTCCATGGCCATGGGCGGATCCTTGTCTTTGTCACACATGATGTAGGGGATGCCGGCAAAGGCTGCAAGACCGGCACGAAAACGGCCGCGTTCCAGAGAAACGCGGCCGCCACGATTACTCTTATCAAGGGTTACTGCGTCGCGCTGACCGCACCCACGGTTCCGCCGACAACCGCGCCGGCCGGACCCGCCACGGCCGCACCGCCAAGACCGCCGGTCGCAGCGCGCTCGCCAACCGTCGTCCCGCATGCCGAAAGCGCCAGCATCGCGCCGCACAGTCCTAAAGCCACATATTTCATGATGAATGTCCTTCGATGTCAGGTTCTGTCAAACAGACGCAAACCAAGGGTCACAGGTTCCGGGATTGCCGTAGAAAGGCGATCGAAAGGAGGGGGAAGCGTTTTGATGATAATCTGTATTATGTACCATAAAAGTCTTTCTGGTTAGCCTTTCATCCTTTTCACCACTTGTCCCTATGGCACGTATCTTTCAAGGTTCTGGAAAATGGATCGGAGGATCACATGGCCGTATCGCCACCCGTCTGCGATTTCGATGCGCCTTGGCACGACTTTGCGCTGCGCGATACGGAAGGAAACGTCGTCACGCTTTCGCAGGTCGCCGGATCGCGCGGGACGCTGGTGATGTTCATCTGCAACCATTGCCCCTATGTCAGGTCGATCCTGGACCGCATCATCCGCGATGCGCATGCGCTGATGGACCACGGCATCGGCGTCGTTGCCATATCTTCGAACGACGTCGCGGCCTATCCGGAGGATAGCCCGGCGCATATGAGAGACTTGGCGCAGCGGAACGGTTTTCGCTTTCCCTACCTGTATGATGCGTATCAGTCGGTCGCACGGGCCTATGGCGCCGAATGCACGCCCGACTTTTTTGGCTATTCCGCCGACGGTCGGCTGCAGTATCGCGGTCGACTGGATGCCTCGACCCGCACGGCGGCGGCGACGGACGCCCGCCGCGACCTTTATCTGGCCATGGTGCAGATCGCGGAAACCGGGCAAGGTCCGCGCGATCAGGTCGCATCAATGGGATGCTCGATCAAATGGAAGGCCGCATGACCATGGACAGACCCTGCCCGATCGTATTCGACTTGGACGGCACGCTGATCGACAGCGCGCCCGACATCCATGCCTGCGTGAACGCGGTCCTGCGCCAGCATCAGATCGCACCGCTGCCCTTGGCGCGGGTGCGCAGCTTCATCGGTGGCGGGGTCGAGCTGCTGTGGACCCGGATCATCGCCGCCTGCGGTATCGAGCCGGTGCATCGGCCCGCGCTGATCGCGGCCTTCATGGCGCGCTATCATGATGCCACGGCGCTGACGCGTCTGTTTCCGGGCGTGATCGAGGCTGTGGGACGGCTGGCCGATGCGGGTCATCCCCTGGGCATCTGCACCAACAAGCCGATGGGACCGACGCGCAGCGTGCTGCAACATTTCGCGTTGGATCGTCTGTTCCCTGTCGTTGTCGGAGGGGACAGCCTGCCGCAGCGCAAGCCCGACCCCGCGCCCTTGCGCCTGGCACTGCAGATGCTGGGCGTGGAAGGGAATGCACCCCGTGCGCTCTATGTGGGTGACAGTGAATTTGACGCCAATTGCGCGGCGGCGGTGCCGGTGCCGTTCCTGATCTATTCGGGCGGCTATCGCATGACGGCCATCGCCGATCTGCCGCATCACGCGGCCTTCGATCGCTTTGACGATCTGCCGGGTCTGGTGGATCAGGCGATGGCGCTCTAGGCAGCCGGCTTGACAACCGTCGACGAAAGACGCCACTTCGGGGCGGACCCGTGCACGAAAGGCCCCATGATGGATCTGCGCCAAATCAGCCCCAACCTCGCCGTCTCTCCGCAGATCCTGCCTGAGGATGTCCCGGCCTTGGCCGATGCGGGGTTCAAGGTCCTGGTCAACAACCGCCCCGACGAGGAGGTCGAGGCCGAGATCGATCACGATGCGATGGCACAGGCGGCAGAGGCTGCCGGAATGCGCTATCATTACCTGCCGTTCCACCCGGGCCAGATCACGCCGCAGCTGATCGCGGATTTTGGGACGGCGACCGTGGGACAGGGGCCGGTGATCGCATATTGTCGGTCCGGCAACCGCAGCACGGTCCTCTGGGCTCTGACGCAGGCCGGGCGCATGCCCGAGGATGAGATCCTGAAGACGGCCGACGCCGCCGGGTACGACCTCAGCGGCGTGCGGCCGCTGATCGCCTCGCTGGCCAGCCGCAAGGGATAGACCGGGCAGGGCAATGCCCCCTGCCCTGCCCCGTGTCGTCAGGCAGGTACGCCAAATGACCGCTTGACATTTGCAGTCCAACCAAGTCCGGAAAGATCATCGGCGCGAATCGCCGGGCGCTTCATCACGCTCGGCTTTTCGCCCATCATGGCGACCGGATCTGCCGCGCGCTCGTCCTCGGACATGCCGCGCCATGTCAGGCTTGCGCGGTTGATGATCTTGTCACCGAACTGCGCGACAAGGGCTGCACGCTCGTCAGCGGACAGCGGCTCCTTCTGGACATCGCGAAACTGTACCGTCCATCCGTTGTCCTGCAGGTCGGCCTGCGCCTTCTGGCAGGTCGAACAATGGGCAAGGCCGTACATCGTCAGCGTCTTGGACATGGATACCTCGTCAGATCAGGGGAACGAAGGGCACGCCGCAGGCGGTCAGGGTCAGGGTTGCCAGCAGGGCAAGGGTCAGGCGCATCGGTCGTGGTCCTTCATGGGTCAGGCCTGATGTATCGCCCCCCGCAGCAGGTGCCACAAGTCACAAATCGTCGCTGCCGGGGTCGTGGAACTGCGCGCGCACCCGGCGCATCGCCCACCAGACGCCAAGCACCGTCAGGGGCGTCAGCACGGCGACGACCAGCGTCTTGTCCAGCCCCGCGCGCCCCGCCAGCGGCGCCAGCGCATAGCTCAGCAGGCCCACCGCGTAATAGCTGATGGCGACGACCGACAGCCCCTCGACCGTGTGCTGCAGCCGCAGCTGCATGTCGGCGCGGCGGTCCATGCGGTGCATGATCTTCTGGTTCTGGGCGCTACGTTCCACGTCGACACGCGTGCGCAGCAGCTCGGCCGCGCGGGCTGTGCGTTCAAGCATCGTGGCCAGCCGCCGTTCCGCCGATTTCGCCGTGCGCATGGCCGGCTGGTACCGCCTGCGCATGAATTCGGTCAGCATCTGGCGGTCCAGAAACCGCGTCTCCCGCAGGGCGGCGATCCGGTCATGCACGATCGCCTCATAGGCGCTGTTGGCGCCGAACCGGAAGGAATGCAGGACGGCCTGCGCCTCCAGCTGGGTCGAGACCGCCAGCAGGTCATGCAGCAGCTGTTCCGCGGGCTGCGCGTCGTCGGTCATCGATTCCAGGATCGCGGTCAGGCGCGGCTCCAGCTCGTTCAGGCGGTTGCCCAGACCGCGCGCGCGCCCAAGGCCCAGCATCGACATGGCGCGATAGGTCTCCAGCTCGACCAGGCGATGCACCAGGCGCCCGATGCGGCCGTCCGACGTGCCGGGCCGCACGAAGATCGCGAACCGCATCCAGCCATCCGCATCGATGCGGAAATCACCCGCGACCATCGCGGTCTCGTCCAGCACCCAGATCGCGGCCAGGCTGTCGCGCGCGAACCAGCCGTCGATGCGGGCCAGCGCCTCGGCCGGGTCATCGGGCAGCAGGTCGACCTGGATCATCACCGCCGCGACGCGCTTGCCCGGCGCGGCGTGCTGCCAGGCATCGGGAAAGATCGCCGCCGCCGACGGGTCGAACGGACGGATCGGAAGACCCGGCGTCATCGCCATATAGGTCACGAACTCGGTGTGGCTCTCCCATTTCAGTTCGTGACGGCCAAGCTGGCCCTGATAGTGGCTGTCATCGGGATCGGGGCGTGGACCGCCATGGCGGCTGACCAGCTCGCCCAGATGCGCCAGATCCTGCGCCCGGTCGCGGTTGGCGGCGTCGCGCGGTTCCTTGAACGCCACGAAGACCGCGGTCGCCGGCGCGGTGATCCGCGGCGAGGGCCGGGCATGCAGTTCGTTGACCAGCGCATAGCGCAGGGGATGTTCTGTGGCCGGGTTCATCTGCCGCTCCTGAAGACGGGGCAACGGCCCCTGCCCCATTTCAAGACCACCGCGACAGGCGGCACAAGTGGGAACGCCCGCCGGCTGCGAACCGGCGGGCGTCCGTGGCACGATTGCGCCGGATCAGTCGATCATGGGCAGCAGCTTGTTGATGCTGTCCTTGGCGTCGCCATAGAACATCCGGGTGTTCTCCTTGAAGAACAGCGGGTTCTCGATGCCGCTATAGCCGGTGCCCTGCCCGCGCTTGGACACGAAGACCTGCTTGGCGCGCCACACCTCCAGCACCGGCATGCCGGCGATGGGGCTGTTCGGATCGTCTTGGGCTGCGGGGTTCACGATGTCATTCGACCCGATGATGATGACGACGTCGGTCGAGGGGAAATCCTCGTTGATCTCGTCCATCTCCAGCACGATGTCATAGGGGACCTTGGCCTCGGCCAGCAGCACGTTCATGTGGCCCGGCAGACGCCCCGCGACGGGGTGGATGGCAAAACGCACCGTCTTGCCCACCGCGCGCAGCTTGCGCGTCAGTTCGCTGACTGCGCCCTGCGCCTGCGCCACTGCCATGCCATAGCCCGGCACGATCACGACGCTGTCCGCCTCGTTCAGCGCGGATGCCACGCCGTCCGCATCGATGGCGATCTGCTCGCCCTCGATCTCGGCTGCGGGGCCGGTCTCTCCGCCGAAACCGCCCAGGATCACGCTGACGAAGTTCCGGTTCATCGCCTTGCACATGATGTAGGACAGGATCGCGCCCGACGATCCGACCAGCGCGCCCGTCACGATCAGCAGATCGTTCGACAGGGTAAAGCCGATCATCGCCGCCGCCCAACCGGAATAGCTGTTCAGCATCGACACCACGACCGGCATGTCCGCGCCGCCGATGCCCATGATCAGGTGATAGCCGATGAAGAACGCCAGCAGCGTCACCAGGATCAGCCAGAACACTGCCGGACCGACGCCGGTGAAATACAGCACCCCGATCAGCAGCGACAGCGCCAGCGCGCCCGCATTCAGCATGTGGCCGCCCGGCAGCTTCTTGGGCTTGCCGTCGACGCGGCCCGCCAGCTTGCCGAAGGCCACGACCGACCCGGTGAAGGTCACCGCGCCGATGAAGATGCCCAGGAAGACCTCGATCTTCAGCATGGCGATCTCGGGGGCGGTCTTGTGGGCCAGCAGGGCCGCAAAACCGGTCAGTTCGGCCTCGAACCCTTCGGCACGCAGGCGCAGGACGCGCGACAGTTCGATCTGGGCATTGAAGCCGACAAAGACCGCAGCCAGACCGACCAGCGAATGCATCGCCGCGACCAGCTGGGGCATCTCGGTCATCTGCACGCGCTTGGCGACCAGCCAGCCGCCGGTGCCGCCGATGGCGATCATGATCAGCGACAGCAGCCAGTTGCCTGCGCCCGGCCCGAACAGCGTCGCCACGACCGCAAGGCCCATGCCGACGATGCCGTACCAGATCGCGCGCTTGGCGCTTTCCTGTCCCGACAGCCCGCCAAGCGACAGGATGAACAGGACCGAGGCGACCACATAGGCCGCAGTGGTGAATCCGTATTCCATTGTCCCGACCCCTTACGACTTCTGGAACATGGCAAGCATGCGCCGGGTGACCATGAAGCCACCAAAGATGTTGACCGATGCCATCAGCACGGCCAGCGCGCCCAGGATCACGACCCAGGCCGATCCCGACCCGATCTGCATCAGCGCGCCCAGGATGATGATCGAACTGATCGCATTCGTGATGGCCATCAGCGGCGTGTGCAGCGAATGCGCCACGTTCCAGATCACCCGGAAGCCCACGAAACAGGCCAGCACGAAGACGATGAAATGCGACATGAAGCTGGCGGGCGCGATCAGTCCGATCAGCAGCACGACCAGACCACCGCCCAGCAGAAGCTTGATCTGGCTGGCGGTCTCGGCCTTGAAGGCCGCGGCGTCGGCGGCGCGGCGTTCGTCGGGGGTCAGCTCCTTCTTCTTCTCCTTGGGCTTCTGCGCGGCAATGGCGGCGACCTTGGGCGGCGGGGGCGGCCAGGTGACGTCGTGGTCATGCACGACCGTCGCACCGCGGATGACGTCGTCCTCCATGTTGTGGACGATGACGCCATCCTTCTTGGGCGTCAGGTCGGCCACGAAATGGCGGATGTTGTTGCCGTACAGCTCGGAGGCCTGCGCGCCCATGCGCGACGGAAAGTCGGTATAGCCGACGATGACCACGCCGTTGTCGGTGACGATGCGTTCGTCCGGCACGGTCAGGTCGCAGTTGCCGCCCTTTTCGGCCGCCAGATCGATGATGACGCTGCCCTGCTTCATCATGGCCACCATGTCGGCGGTCCACAGCTTGGGCGCGTCGCGTCCGGGGATCAGCGCCGTGGTGATGACGATGTCCATCTGGGGCGCCAGCTCGCGGAACCGGGCCAGCTGCTTCTCGCGGAACTCGGGGCTCGACGGCGCGGCATAACCGCCGGTGGCGGCGCCGTCCTGCGCGGGCGCGTCGAAGTCCAGATAGACGAACTCGGCACCCATCGATTCGATCTGTTCGGCCACTTCGGGGCGCACGTCAAAGGCATGGACCTGCGCGCCAAGGCTGACCGAGGTGCCGATGGCCGCAAGACCCGCAACCCCTGCCCCCACGACCAGCACCTTGGCCGGCGGAACCTTGCCTGCCGCCGTCACCTGTCCGGTGAAGAAGCGGCCGAAGTTGTTCGCCGCCTCGATGACGGCGCGATAGCCTGCGATGTTGGCCATCGACGACAGCGCGTCCATCTTCTGCGCGCGGCTGATGCGCGGCACCATGTCCATGGCGATCGCGGTGATGCCCTGGTCTTTGGCCTGCGCCAGCAGTTCGGCGTTCTGCGCCGGATAGAAGAACGAGATCAGAGTCTGCCCCGCCTTCATCTGGCCGATCTCGGCTGTGGTCGGCTGGCGTACCTTGGCCACCACGTCCACCGCATCGATCAGCTCCGCCGCGGTCTGGCAGACTGTCACGCCGGCACTGCGATAGTCGTCGTCAGCGAAACCTGCGCGCGCGCCCGCGCCGCTTTCCACGAACACGTCATGTCCCAGCTTGCCCAGATGCGCGGCGGTGGATGGCGTGATCGCCACCCGCGCCTCGCCCTCGAAGCTTTCCCTCGTTGCGCCAATCTTCATGGCTCTGATGCCCCCCGGTCTGGTGATCTTTCGTCGCAAACGTCATAGCATCGCGAAATATTGTTTCACAAGGCTGCGCTGTCGCGACCGGCTCGGAAAGACCATTGCGGCGGCTTGGGAACAACCGGTCCAGCGCATGTGAAAACGGCCCGGATGCGGATGCATCCGGGCCGTTCCGTGACCTGACCGGTCGGATCAGTTGGCCGGGGCCGGCGTCGTGGTGGTCGCCGGCGCGGTGGTCGCAGGCGGCGCAGGGGTGGTCGCGGGTTCTTCGACGCTGACGGCGTCGTCAACAGCGTCAGCCGCACTGTCTGCTGCCTCTGCTGCGGCATCCGCTGCGTTCGATGCGGCCTCGCCTGCACCGTCAACGGCGTTGTCGATCGCGGTGCCGGCTGCGTCGGCTGCGTTGCCTGCAGCTTCGACCGCGCTGTCAGCAGCGGCGCCGGCGGCATCGGCGGCGTCGTCGGCTGCACTGGCGGCACCGGCGGCGGCATCATCGGCGGCCTCGGACGCGCTCTCGGCTGCAGCCTCTGCTTCGGCTGCCGCGTTGTCGGCAGCGGCTTCGGCCTCGGAGGCCGCAGCATCGACTTCGGGTTCTTCGACAACGGCAGGGGCCGTGGTCGTCTCGGGGGCGGGTTCGGTGGTCGTCACGGTGGTGGTGTCACCTTCGACGACGGTCGTGTCGTCAGCCATGAAACGCTGCAGCACGAAATAGGCCAGCGCCAGCGCCAGCAGGACACCGATGATCAGCGGCAGCGCGGACGACTTGCGCTCCACCGGCTCGACATAGGTTTCCTTGGGGGTGGTGCCGGGTTTCACGCGGTTCGGATCGTTGGGATCATAGCTCATGCAGGTCTCCGATTCAGACTGTATTTTGACCGGGTTAGGTCGCGAAGCTGTGGCGTGTGACCGTTCGGCTGTCAACCGCCAACGCCCGACGCCACGCCTTGCGAGCCGGCGTTCAGGCGATTAACACCGACTAAAGGCCGGGGTTCCGCTTGCGGCCGCATTTTTACGAAAGGCCGCTGACCATGTCCGTCGAGAAACCGCAGCCTGTCCAGCACCTTGCCGATTACCGTCCCTGGCCGTTCACCCTGTCACAGACCCGGCTGGACGTGACCCTGGCCCCGCGCGACACGGTCGTTCTGACCGAACTGGACCTGGAACCGTCGGACCAGCCGGTCGATCTGGTGCTGGATGGCGGCGCGGGGCTGCGGTTGCAGTCGCTGCGCATCGACGGGCTGACCGTGGACCCGGCCCACGTCCTTCGCGACGACGAGACGCTGACCATCCGCGCCGCCGCCCTGCCCCGCGTGCCCTTCACGCTGGCGACCGACGTGCGCATCGATCCGCAGGACAACACCGCCTTCGAGGGCCTGTATCTGTCGGGCGGCATCTTCTGCACCCAGTGCGAGGCCGAGGGGTTTCGCCACATCACCTTCTATCCCGACCGCCCGGACGTGATGACCACGTTCCGCGTGACGCTGCGCAGCGACCTGGCGGTGCTGCTGTCGAATGGCAACCCCGTGCGCGCCCAGGACGGGGTCGCGGAATGGAACGATCCCTGGCCCAAGCCTGCCTATCTGTTCGCGCTGGTAGCGGGCGATCTGGTGGCGGTCAGCGACAGCTTTACCACCCGGTCGGGGCGCGCGGTCGATCTGAACGTCTGGGTCCGTCCCGGCGATCAGGACCGCGCGGGCTTTGCGATGGAGAGCCTGATCAAGTCGATGCGCTGGGACGAGGACGTCTATGGCCGCGAATATGACCTGGACGTCTTTAACATCGTCGCAGTCGACGATTTCAATATGGGCGCCATGGAAAACAAGGGGTTGAACATCTTCAACTCGAAACTGGTGCTGGCATCTCCGGATACCGCGACCGATGGCGACTACGAGCGGATCGAGGCGGTGATCGCGCATGAGTATTTCCACAACTGGACCGGCAACCGCATCACCTGCCGCGACTGGTTCCAGCTGTGCCTCAAGGAAGGGCTGACGGTCTTTCGCGACCAGCAGTTCACCAGCGACCTGCGCTCGGCCGCGGTCAAGCGGATCGAGGATGTGCAGACCCTGCGCGCGCGGCAGTTCCGCGAGGATCAGGGTCCGCTGGCCCATCCCCCGCGTCCCGACCGGTACGAGGAGATCAACAACTTCTATACCGCGACGGTCTATGAGAAAGGCGCCGAGGTCATCGGCATGCTGAAGC
Source organism: Paracoccus sp. Arc7-R13 (assembly GCF_004010775.1). NCBI lineage: Bacteria > Pseudomonadati > Pseudomonadota > Alphaproteobacteria > Rhodobacterales > Paracoccaceae > Paracoccus > Paracoccus sp. Arc7-R13. Next base: position 1,991,104 of record NZ_CP034810.1, read on the forward strand.
GGCTGGTCGGCGACGACGGTTATGCCCGCGCGCTGGACCTGTACTTCGACCGTCACGACGGCGATGCCGCCACCATCGAGGATTGGCTGAAGGTCTTCGAGGATGCCACCGGCCGTGACCTTGCCCAGTTCAAGCGCTGGTACACCGACGCCGGGACCCCTGTCCTGACCCTGCAGGAAACCTGGCAGGACGGCACGCTGACGCTGGACTTCGCGCAGCAGACGCCGCCCACTCCCGGCCAACCCGACAAGCCCGCCCGCGTCATTCCGATCGCGGTCGGCCTGATCGGCCCGAACGGCGACGAGGTCGCGCCGACCCGCGTCCTGGAGATGACCGAAGATCGGCAAAGCTTCAGCTTCGAAGGTCTGGGCGCACGGCCCGTCGCCTCGGTCCTGCGCGGGTTCTCGGCCCCCGTGATGCTGCAGCGGCAGATGGACGATGCGACGCGGGCCTTCCTGCTGGCCCATGACACCGACCCCTTTGCCCGGTGGGAGGCGGGGCGCGAACTGGCCCTGTCCGCCTTGACCCAGCTGGCGCGCGGAGAGGATGCGGGCGGCGACTACATCACCGCAATCGGCGCGCTGGCCGGCGATGCCGGGGCCGATCCGGCATTCCGTGCGCTGTGCCTGAACCTGCCCGGCGAGGAGGAGATCGCGACCCGTCTGGCCGCCACCGGCACCACGCCCGACCCCGATGCGATCCACCAGGCGCGTGCGGGGCTGGCCCGCCGCATTGCCATGGCGCATCAGGATCTGCTGGCAGAACTGTACGACACGATGACCGTGCCGGGCGCCTATTCCCCCGATGCGGACGCGGCTGCGCGCCGGTCGCTGCGCATCGCGGCGCTGGGGTTGCTGGGGCGGATCGACGGCGGCGACCGGGCCGAGGTGCTGTTCGGCATCGCGGGCAACATGACCGAACGCATGGCCGCACTGGCCGTGCTGCTGCGCCTTGGCCGCGGCGACAGCGCGTTGCGGATGCTGCACGACGAGTTCGCCGACAACCGGTTGGTCATGGACAAATGGTTCGGCATCCAGGTCATGGCCGCGCCCCCGTCTTACACCGTCGCCATCGCGGAACGGCTGGCCGCGCGCCCCGATTTCGACTGGAAGAATCCTAACCGCTTTCGCGCGCTGCTGGGCGGTCTGGCGGCGAACCATGCGGGGTTTCACGCGGCCGACGGGTCGGGCTATGCATTCACGGCGAATTGGCTGATGCGCATGGATGCGGTCAATCCCCAGATCGCCGCGCGCATGTCCACCGCGTTCGAGACATGGCCCCGCTATGACGCCGCGCGCCGCGATCACGCGCGCAATGCATTGGAACGGATCGCATCTCTCGCGGGTTTGAGCCGCAATACACGCGAGATGGTCTCGCGCATGATCGCTGCGGGACGCTGAGGGGGACGCGATGGGCAAGCATGAGGAGGCCCGCGCCGAGATGCAGGCGCGCCTGGACCCGCTGATCGCGGAGCGGGCGCCTTGGCTGTTTTCCGGACGTCCCCGCGACCGCGTGGCGCGGTGGGCGATGATGCATCTTCTGCGCTATCCCCGCACCGTCGATTTGGGTGCCGAGTTTCGCGACCTGCCCCCGGCCGAGATCTTCCGCCGGATGAGCGACCTGATCGTCCGCGATCTGCAGGTCGAAGGGTTGGAGCATATCCCTGCCACCGGCCCTGCCCTGATCGTGGCCAACCATCCCACCGGCATCGCAGATGGGATCTTCCTGAATGCGGTGATCTCGCAGCTGCGCGACGACGTGTTCATCTATGCCAACCACGACATGATCCGCGTCTTGCCGCAGATGATCGACATGATCGCCCCCGTCGAATGGCGGGTCGAAAAGCGCAGCCATGCCAAGACCCGCGCGACGATGGACTATACCCGCGACGCGATTGCGGCGGGCCGGATCGGCCTGATATTTCCGTCGGGCCGCCTTGCCAAGCGCACCGGCCTGACCCTGAACGAGCGTCCTTGGATGGCAAGCGCCGCAATGATCGCCCGCAAGTTCGATCTGCCGGTGATCCCGCTGCGCATCCGTGCGCGCAATTCCGCGCTGTTCTATTTGTTCGACAAGATCCATCCGACGCTGCGCGACGTGACGCTGTTCAACGAGGTGCTGAACAAGACCGGCCAACCCTATCGCGTGACCATCGGCGCACCGATCATGCCCGCGGATCTGCCGCGCAGCAGCGACGAGGCGATCCTGGCGTTGCGGCAGGCCGTCCTGTCCCTGCCCACGCCGGGCAGCACCGCGATCCGCCTAACCCGCAGCCGCGGCGTCGCCCGCCTGACCGGAGCACGGCGCCCCGTCGGCGGCTGATTGCGTCCCGCGACGGCCTGGGGGCCAGCCCCCCGGACCCCCCGCCCGGTGCCTGTGCCCGATGGGACGTCAGAGGCCCGTCACGTCACCATGTCATCACGATGGATCAATGCCGCCCGACCGGGATAGCCCAGGATCGTCTCGATCTGTGCAGAGTGATGACCGGCGATGGCGCGCACTTCCGTTGCGGTATAGCGGATCAGCCCGGTCGCCAGACGCTGGCCGGCGTGGTCGGTGATCGCCACCGGATCGCCGCGCCCGAAATCGCCCTGCACCTGCGTCACGCCCGCGGGGAGCAGCGATTTGCCGCGGCCAAGCGCCAGGCGCGCGCCATCGTCCACGATGACCGTGCCCTTGGGCTTCATCGCGGCGATCCAGCGCTTTCGGGCAAGCTGCGGATCCGCCTCGGGCAGGAACCACGTAGTCCGGGCGCCCTGTGCAACGGCCGACAGCGGGCGGAGGACCGACCCCTCGGCAATCGCCATCGCACACCCGCCCGCCACCGCGGTGCGCGCGGCCATCAGCTTGGTCTTCATGCCGCCCTTGGACAGGCCCGACACGGGGTCGCCGCCCATCGCCTCGATCTCGGGGGTGATCGTCTCGATCACCGGCAGATGGCGGGCCGTCGGATCGGTCTTGGGGTTTGCCGTATAGAGCCCGTCGACATCCGACAGCAGCAGCAGCTGGTCCGCGCCGCAGGTCACGGCGATCTGCGCGGCCAGGCGATCGTTGTCACCAAAGCGGATCTCGTCGGTGGCGACGGTGTCGTTCTCGTTCACGATGGGCACGACGCCCAGGCCCAGCAGGGTCTGCATCGTCGCGCGGCTGTTCAGATAGCGGCGACGATCTGCGCTGTCCTCCAGCGTCAGCAGCACCTGTGCGGTGATGACGCCGTGGGGTGCCAGGGCCTCTTCATAGGCACGGGCCAAGCGGATCTGGCCGACGGCCGCCGCGGCCTGAGCCTGTTCCAGCGGCAGCGCGCCGGAAGGCAGGCCCAGCACCCGCCGCCCAAGCGCGATCGATCCCGAACTGACCAGCACGACGTCGCAGCCTTGCGCCCGCCATGCGGCTACGTCATCGCACAGACCGCGCAGCCAGTCGCCGCGCAGGCCCTCGGGGCCGACCAGCAGCGCCGAGCCGATCTTGACGACCAGCCTGCGGGCCCCGCCAAGCTGCGGCACGCTCACGGCTGCCATGTCCCCTCGGGCGTTTCGGGGGCGGCGGGGGCGCGCGAGGGCTCGATCTGGGTCCACAGCGCGCGCAGCACGTCGGTCACGCCGGTCCGGGCCACGCCCGACATCAGCATGACCGGATGGCCCAGCTCTGCCTCCAACGCGGCGCGGCGCTTGGCGATCTCCTCCTCCTCCAGCGCATCGATCTTGTTCAGCGCGGTTACGCGAGGCTTATTCATCAGCACCGGCGAATAAGCCTCCAGCTCGGTCAGGATGGTGCGCGCATCCTCGGCCACGGTCTCGGATGTACCGTCCACCAGATGCAGCAGCACGTTCGACCGTTCGACATGGCCCAGGAACTGATCGCCTAGGCCCCGGCCCTCGCTCGCGCCCTCGATCAGACCCGGAATGTCGGCCATCACGAATTCGCGCCCGTCCACGCCGACAACGCCCAGGTTCGGGTGCAGCGTGGTAAAGGGGTAGTCGGCGATCTTGGGGCGCGCGTTCGACACGGCGGCCAGGAAGGTTGACTTGCCGGCATTGGGCAGACCCACCAGGCCCGCATCCGCGATCAGCTTCAGCCGCAGCCAGATGGTCCGCTCGACCCCCTCCAGCCCAGGATTGGCAGTGCGCGGGCTGCGGTTGGTCGAGGACTTGAAATGCAGGTTCCCCCAGCCCCCGTTGCCGCCCTTGGCCAACAGCACGCGCTGTCCGACCTCGGTCATGTCCGCGATCACGGTCTCCTCGTCCTCGTCCAGGATCTCGGTGCCGACGGGCACCCGCAGCACGACGTCGTCGGCGGACTTGCCGGTCATCTGGCTGCCCATGCCGTGCTGGCCGGACTTGGCAAAGAAATGCTGCTGATAGCGGAAGTCGATCAGGGTATTCAGCCCATCGACCGCCTCGGCCCAGACATCGCCGCCGCGGCCGCCGTCGCCGCCATCGGGACCGCCGTATTCGATGAACTTCTCGCGGCGGAACGACACGCAGCCCGCGCCACCCCCGCCCGAGCGGATATAGACTTTGGCGAGGTCGAGAAATTTCATGGGACAGCTCCTTTTGCCGGATGCCGATACGCCCTTGACGCCTGTGGCGCAAGGGTTCCGGGCTGGCAATGCCGGGATGCGCGCCTATGTAATGGTCAAAGGAGACCGCGATGATCCGTTTCGACAACAGCTATGCCCGGATGCCGCAAGGGTTCTTTGCCCGCGTGGACCCCACCCCCGTGACCGCCCCCAGCCTGCTTGCGCTGAACGGACCGTTGGCGGATCGACTGGGGCTGGACCGCGACGCGCTGACGGTCGAGATGCTGTCGGGCAATGCCGTCCCGCAGGGTGCGGCGCCGCTGGCCCAAGCCTATGCCGGGCACCAGTTCGGCGGCTTCGTGCCGCAGCTGGGCGACGGGCGCGCCGTCCTTCTGGGAGAGATCGTGGCCCCCGACGGGGCGCGTTTTGACATCCAGCTGAAGGGATCGGGGCCGACGCCCTTCTCTCGTCGCGGCGACGGGCGGGCCTGGATGGGGCCGGTGCTGCGCGAATACCTGGTCAGCGAGTTCATGGCGGCGATGGGCGTGCCCACGACCCGCGCGCTGGCCGCCGTCGCCACGGGCGATCAGGTGTGGCGAGAACAAGGCGGCCTGCCCGGTGCCGTCCTGACCCGCGTCGCCGCCAGCCACATCCGCGTCGGCACGTTCCAGTACTTTGCCGTGCGCGACCGCAAGGATGCACTGGCGGCCCTGACCGACCACGTGATCGTGCGCCACTATCCCGACACGGACGGCCCCTTGGCCCTGCTTGACCGGGTGGTTGCCGCGCAGGCCGAAACCATCGCGCAATGGATGGCGCTGGGCTTCATCCACGGGGTGATGAACACCGACAACATGGCGATCTCGGGCGAGACGATCGACTACGGGCCCTGTGCCTTCATGGACGTCTATCACCCCGACACGGTCTTTTCCTCTATCGATCGCCAAGGCCGCTATGCCTGGGCGAACCAGCCCCAGATCGCGGTCTGGAACCTGGCCCAGTTCGCGACCTGCCTGATCCCCCTGATGGGAGAGGAGGAGGCCGCGGTCGAGGCCGCGACCACCGCCGTCCATCGCTTTGCACCGCTGTATCAGGCCGCGTGGCTGCGCCGGTTCGGCGACAAGCTGGGCATCGACGGTGCCGCGAACCAGTCGCTGATCGAGAGCCTGCTGCAGATGATGGCCGAACAGCGGGCCGATTTCACCCGTGTCTTCGCGGGCCTGTCGGAGGGGACCGCGCGTGACGAATTCGCCGACCCCGCGGCCTTCGACACCTGGGCCCGCGACTGGAAGGCGCTGTCGCCCGACACGACCGTGATGGCCCGGGCCAACCCGCGGCGCATTCCGCGCAACCACCGGGTCGAACAGGCGATCGCATCCGCCGTGGCGGGCGACATGGCGCCATTCGAACGACTGTTCGACGCGATCACCCATCCGCGCGACCTGCGCACCGATTGGGCAGATCTGGCGCAGGCACCGACACCTGCGCAGGCGGTTCGCCAGACGTTCTGCGGCACCTGACGGGGTTGTGCGCGCCTGCCCCTTGCGCGTGACGCGGACCCCGCCAAGATCACCCGCAACGCCAGTTCGGACGGATTGATGCTGAAGATCGCAAGCTACAACCTGCACAAGTGCCGTGGGATGACCGGCCCGCATGCGCCGCTGCGCAACCTGGCGGTGATCCGGTCGCTGGACCCGGACATCATCGCGCTGCAGGAGGTAGATTTTCGCCTTGGCGCACGCCCCGAGGCCCTGCCGCGCAACCTGATCCAGTCGGAAACGGGGCTGGTGCCTGCCGACATCTACGGCACGACCGAAAGCAGCCTGGGCTGGCATGGCCAGACGATCCTGATGCGCCCGCATCTGGCCGAACAGGCGGTGCTGCGCCGGCTGCCCCTGCCGGGTCTGGAGCCGCGCGGCGCGGTGGCCCTGCGCCTGCCGGGCCTGACGCTGATCGGCGCGCATCTGGGGCTGGCGCGGTCGTCGCGGCGCGCGCAGCTGGCCCGGATCACCGCGCAGGCCTCTCGGATCGCGGACGACCACATCGTGATGATGGGCGATTTCAACGAATGGCGCGACGACCGGGGTCTTGAATCGCTGGCCGGGTTCCGGGTCGTGGCGCCGGGACCGTCCTGGCCCGCGCCCCTGCCCCGGCTGCGGCTGGACCGGATGGCCCTGTCCACGAACCTGCACGTCCTGGAAACCGGCGTCTTCAACGAGGCCGGGGCGCGCGACGCGTCCGACCACCTGCCGATCTGGGCGCGCATCCGCTTTCCGTGAAGATTGCGAAACCGGGCTTGCGGCGCTAACAAGGCGCCAAGCATCAACCGGAGTGCGCTTATGACCGCCATCATCGACATCTTCGCCCGTGAAATCCTGGACAGCCGCGGCAACCCGACCGTCGAGGTCGACGTGACCCTGGAAGACGGAACCATGGGCCGCGCGGCCGTTCCCTCCGGCGCGTCGACCGGCGCGCACGAGGCGGTCGAAAAGCGCGACGGCGACAAGTCCCGCTATATGGGCAAGGGCGTGCTGGAGGCGGTGGCCGCCGTCAACGGCGAGATCGCCGAGAATCTGGTGGGCGAGGATTCGACCGAACAGCGCGCCATCGACATGATGATGTGCGAGCTGGACGGGACGCCCAACAAGGGCCGCCTGGGCGCCAACGCGATCCTGGGCGTGTCGATGGCAGTGGCCAAGGCGGCGGCGGATGCGACCAACCAGCCGCTGTACCGCTATGTCGGCGGCACCAGCGCGCACATCCTGCCGGTCCCGATGATGAACATCATCAACGGCGGCGAACATGCAGACAACCCGATCGACATTCAGGAATTCATGATCATGCCCGTCGCCGCGGAGAACATCCGCGACGCCGTGCGCATGGGCTCGGAGATCTTCCACACGCTGAAGAAGGAGCTGTCGGCGGCGGGCCTGTCCACGGGCATCGGCGACGAGGGCGGCTTTGCCCCGAACCTGTCCTCGACCCGCGACGCCCTGGATTTCATCCTGAAGGCCATCGAGAAGGCCGGCTATCGTCCTGGCGACGACATCATGCTGGCGCTGGACTGCGCGTCCACCGAATACTTCAAGGGCGGCAAGTACGAGATGAAGGGCGAGGGCAAGTCCCTGACCCCCGGCGAGAACGTCGATTACCTGGCCGCGCTCTGCGACGCCTATCCGATCCTGTCTATCGAGGATGGCTGCGCCGAGGATGACTGGGACGGCTGGAAGCAGCTGACCGACCGTCTGGGCGACCGCGTGCAGCTGGTCGGCGACGACCTGTTCGTGACCAACCCCGTGCGCCTGGCCCAAGGGATCGAGCGTGGTTGCGGCAACAGTCTGCTGGTCAAGGTCAACCAGATCGGCACGTTGTCGGAAACGCTGGACGCCGTGCGCATGGCCGACCGCGCGGGCTATACCAGCGTCATGTCGCACCGTTCGGGCGAGACCGAGGACGCGACCATCGCCGACCTGGCCGTCGCCACCAACTGTGGTCAGATCAAGACCGGTTCACTGGCCCGTTCCGACCGGTTGGCGAAATACAACCAGCTGATCCGCATCGAGGAAATGCTGGGCGCCACCGCCGAATACGCCGGCCGCAGCATCCTGCGCTGACCCTCAGTCCGGCCCCGCGTCGGGGCCGGACCTTGCCATCTGGCCCAGGGTCTGCAGCGCGGCGGCCAGCCTGTCGCGCGGCATCCGACAGTTCAGCGCGATGCGCACTCCCTGCACCGGCGCCTGTGCCGGTCCGCAGAAATCCGACGACGGGCGCACGATCACCCCCGCCGCCGCCGCGCGAGACGCGAAATCGGCGGCCGTCCAGGGCGCGGGCAGCGGCAGCCAGACCATCGGCACGCCGGCCTGACCCCGCGCATCCAGACCCGCCAACGCCTCCTGCGCCAAGGCCAGCCGATCCGCCACCTGCGCCTGAACCTCGCGGGCGATCCGATCGCCATCGCCGGACCGCAGCAGCCGCGTCACAAGCCCGGTGATCGGCTGTGACAGGCCCATATGACTGTGCTGCGCGGCGACGCGCCCCGCCTGGCCCATCCCCTCGGGGCAGATCAGCACGCCGAAGCGCAGGCCCGCGGCGATGATCTTCGACAGGCTGCTGACATGCCAGACCCGCTCCGGCGCCAAGGCGCGCAGGCTGGGGGGCGCATCGGGACGCGGGCTGGGCGCATAGCATTCATCCTCGATGATCTGCAGGTCGTGGCGGCGGGCCACTTCGACGATGCGGTCGCGCCGGGCGGCCCCCATCGACGCCAGCGTCGGGTTCTGCGCCGAGGGCGTCAGGCACACCAGCCGCGCCCCCGTGGCGCGGGCGACGCGGTCCAGATCCTCGGGGATCATGCCCTGATCGTCCAGCGCCACCGCCTGTGTCTGGGCGCGCATCAGGCGTGCCGCGTGGGTGATGCCGGGATAGGTCAGCGCCTCGACCATGACCTGCGCAGTCTGATCCGCCAGGCACAGCGCCATGACCAGCGTGATCGCGTGTTGACCGCCGTGCGTCAGGACCATGTCGTGGTCGGCCACCGTCCCCAGGGGTCGGACGGACATCCAGTCCAATGCCGCGCCCCGGCAATCCTGGTCGCGGCTGAGCGGGGTGTAATCCAGGACCGACGCGTCCATGTCCGCCGCCATCGCCGCCAGATGCGTGGCCAAGACCCGCGCCTGGCCGCAATCAGGCAGCTGCGGGATGCGCAGGTCGGCCGGGCCCTGCGGCGATGCGGGGTGGTCCAGGCTTTCGTACAGCAGCGGCTGCGGCACCGGGCGACGGGGGCGCGCCGCGGCGATGAAGCTGCCGCGTCCCACATGGCTTTCCACGACACCTTCGGCGGCGGCCACCTGATAGGCCCGGGCGACGGTTCCGGTCGTGACCTTCAGCCGCCAGGCCAGGTCGCGCATCGGCGGCAGGCGCGTGCCGGGCGCCAACTGGCCCGACCGCGCGGCCTCGCGCAGGGCGTTGGCCAGGGCGCGGAACTTGGGTCCGGGCTGGCCGGTCAGGTCGGGCTGCCAATCCTCGATGCGCATCTGAGCCTCCTTGCCGCGACATCCCTGATAATGCGCCGTTTTTGCGGGCACAATCGCCTGCGTGCGGTTGCGCGACCGCATCAGGGCCGACGGCGTGAAATAACTTTGGGGGATCGGTCTCAGAACACTCGACAGGCCCGAAAGCGGGGCTAAACTGTCGGCCATGCAGGGTGGGAAGTTGCGGGCCGAGGGGGCCCACCGACCCAAGCGGAGGAGACAGAATGAAAGATTCCAAAGCGTTGGACCGGCGGTCCTTCATCGCGCGGGCGTCCATCGGCGGTGCTGCGGCGGCAGCCGGCAGCGTGCTGGCCGCGCCCGCCATCGCGCAAGAGGCACCGCAGATCAACTGGCGCCTGGCCTCCAGTTTCCCCAAGTCGCTGGACACCATCTATGGCGGGGGCGAGGAACTCGCGAAGCGCTTGTCCGAAGCAACTGATGGCCGTTTTCAGATCCAGGTGTTTTCGGCCGGAGAGATCGTGCCGGGCCTTGACGCGATCAACGCCACCACCGACGGTACGGTCGAATGTTCGGCGTCCGTGGGATACTACAACTGGGGCAAAGACCCGGCCTTCGCCTGTGGCGCGGACCTACCCTTCACCTTCTCGGCGCGTGCCAAGAACGCCTACAACTATCACGGCGGCGGGATCGAGAACTATAATACCTTCCTGGAACAGTACAATCTGGTCGCTTATCCGGGCGGCAACACCGGTGTCCAGATGGGCGGTTGGTACCGGAAGGAAATCAACAGCCTGGCCGACCTGCAGGGCCTAAAGATGCGGATTTCGGGTCTGGCCGGTCGCGTGGTCGAAAAACTGGGCGTGGTGCCTCAGCAGATCGCCGGCGGGGACATCTATCCGTCGCTGGAGCGCGGGACGATCGATGCGGCCGAATGGGTCGGCCCGTATGACGACGCCAAGTTGGGCTTCCAGAAGGTTGCGCCCTACTATTATTATCCCGGTTTCTGGGAGGGTGGCCCGACTGTCTGCTTCTTTGTGAACAAGGGACAGTGGGACCAGTTGCCCGCGAACTATCAGTCGCTGTTCCGCACCGCGGCTCAGGCCACCGACCAGAACATGCTTGCCAAGTACGACTATCTGAACCCGACAGCTCTCAAGGAACTGGTCGGTTCCGGCGCCCAGTTGCGCTCGTTCAGCGAGGAAATTCTGGCAGCATCGTTTGCCGCTTCGAACGAGGTCTATGCCGAAGTTTCTGCAGAGAACGAGTCCTTCAAGACGCAGTACGAGGCGATGCTGCAGTTCCGCGACGACTGGTACCTGTACCAGCAGACCGCCGAATACACGTTCGACACGTTCATGATGATCCAGCAGCGCAACGGCACCCTGGCCGTCGGCGGCTGATCGGTCGACCCGACCGGAATGCGAAACCCCCGCGCAGATGCTGCGCGGGGGTTTTTCGTTGGTGCATCGGGCCCGCGGTGACGGGCCCGCCCGTCAATTCCCCGACAGGCCCGGAGGAGGCCCGCCTAAGCCCAAGCTCACCCCGCCGGAGGGTGCCGCCGCCTCGGGGGTCGCGGCTTCCGGTTCGGGGCTGGTCGGTGCGGGTGCATCCGGGACGGGTGCGTCCGGGGTCGGCGTCGCCGGAGCCGGCTGTTGCTGGCCGAAGGGCGATCCGCCCAATCCGCCAAGCGTGCCGAACCCGCCGCTGCCACCCTGCGGGGCCGCGGCGCCGCCGCCCAGCCCACCACCGAGGCCGCCACCGAGACCGCCGCCAAGCCCCCCGCCCATGGGGATCTCGATCCGCATGTTCGACGTGTCCACGACCGGTCCTTTGTAATGCATGACCATGCCCGGGAACGCGATCACCGCCGCGATCATCAGGACCTGAAGCCCCACGAAGGGAACCGCGCCGCGATAGATGTTCAGGGTGGTGATCGGGTCCATCATCAGACCGGTGATCTTGTCACGATAGGATTTCCGCGGCGCGACCGAGCGCAGATAGAACAGCGCAAAGCCCACGGGTGGCGTCAGGAACGATGTCTGCATCGTCACCGCGAGTATCACCCCGAACCAGACCAGATCGACGCCAAGCGCATTTGCCGCCGGGATCAGCAGCGGAACGATGACGAAGGCCAGTTCGAAGAAGTCCAGGAAGAAGCCAAGGATGAAGATGATGATGCAGGACACGATCAGGAAGCCCGTGACCCCGCCGGGAAGCGCGGTCAGCAGGTCGCGCACCCAGATATGGCCGTTGACCGAATAGTAGGTCAGCGAGAAGACGGTCGCGCCCAGCAGGATGAACATCACGAAGGCCGACAGCTTGACTGTCGACAGCAGCGCCTGGTTCAGCACGTCGAAGCTGAGGCGGCGCTTGATCGCCGAGAGGATCAGCGCGCCCATCGCACCCATCGCGCCGCCCTCGGTGGGCGTGGCGATGCCCAGGAAGATCGTGCCCAGCACCAGGAAGACCAGCGCCAGGGGCGGGATCATCACGATGATGACCTGCCGCGTCATCGGCGACAGCCAACGTCCGCCCGTGGCACGGTCGGCGACCGCCAGGATCAGCAGGACCACGACCGCCAGGGTCGCCGCCCAGATGGGCGCGTTCGTGACGCCGTTGGCGTCCATCCAGCGGCTGGCCAGCTGGAAGATCGCGACGGCCAGCACGATCACCACGGCCAGCGACCAGCCGCCGCCGCCCAGGCTGCGCGCCTCCAGCGGCAGGGCGGGCATGGCCTTGGGGCGCAGGATCGACAGGATCAGGACATAGACGATGTAGACGCCGACCAGCGCCAGCGCCGGGACCATCGCCGCCTTGTACATGTCGCCGACGGAACGGCCCAGCTGGTCGGCCAGCACGATCAGCACCAGCGACGGCGGGATGATCTGCGCCAGCGTCCCCGACGCCGCGATCACGCCCGTCGACAGGCTTTTGTCATAGCCGTAGCGCATCATAATCGGCAGAGAGATCAGGCCCATCGAGATGACCGAGGCCGCGACCACGCCGGTCGTTGCCGCCAGCAGCGCGCCGACCAGGATCACGGCATAGGCAAGGCCGCCGCGGACCGGGCCGAACAGCTGACCGATGGTGTCCAGAAGCTCCTCGGCCATGCGCGACCGTTCCAGCACGATCCCCATCAGCGTGAAGAACGGGATGGCCAGCAGCGTGTCATTGCGCATCACGCCGAAGACGCGGTCCCCAAGCGCCCCCAGCAGGTTCCAGCCCAGGTTCACCTGGTCGGACAGGGGCGTCAGGAACACCCCGAAGAAGAAGAACAGCAGCCCGTTGGCCGCCAGCGCAAAGGCGATCGGATAGCCGAACAGCAGGAACGCCACCATCGAGAAGAACATGATGGGGGCAAGGTTGTGGGCGATAAGGTCGATCACGGGCGGCGCTCCGGTTCATCGGTCTGGTCGGTGCGGCCCGTCAGCATCAGCCCGGCCTCGTGATTGGCGGCCTCGTTCGGGCCGGTGTTCTGGTGCGGATCGGGAATGATGCCGCGCATGACGGCGATCTTCTTGACGATCTCGGACAGGCCCTGGGCGAACAGCAGGCCAAAGCCCACCACCAGCACGCCCCGCGCCGGCCAGAGCGGCAGGCCGCCCGCGTTCATCGAGATCTCTCCGGTGCGGATGCTGCCCATCAGCGCGGGCCAGGTCAGCCACAGCATGACCGTGGTGAAGGGCATCAGGAACAGGATCGTGCCCAGAAGGTCGATCCAATGCTGCACCCGACGCGACCAGCGGCCATAGATCACGTCGATGCGGATATGTTCGTTCTCGAGCAGCGTCCAGGCCGAGGCCAGCATGAAGGCCGCGCCGAACAGGTACCACTGCGCCTCCAGCCAAGCGTTCGACGACATGCTGAACACCTTGCGGACGACCGCGTTGACGGCGCTGATGACGACGGCCAGCAGGATCAGCCAGGCGACGCTGCGCCCGATCAGCGTCGTGACGCGGTCGATGCCGCGCGAAAGGGCCAACAGGCCGCTCATGATATGCTCCTCCCTCAAGGTACGGCCTTCGGCCGCGGTCCGGTTGACCCGGTCGTTCTGGCTGGCAGGATATGCGGCAAGCGGCCTGCGCGGGTCAAGGTTTTCCGCCAGTTGACCCTAGGTCAGCGCGGCCATCCCGACCAGCGCCGCACATTCCGCAAGCAGCACCGACGCGCCCAGCACATCGCCCGTCTGCCCGCCCAGCAGGCGGCAGGCGCGGCGCGAGACCGCCACGACCGACAGCCCGATCAGCGCCATCGCCAAGGCCGCGGCCCCCGGTTCCGGCGCACCCAGCAGCAGTGCCAGAACGCCCGTCAGCGTGGCCGCCACCACCGCCCGGCGCGAGGGCTGCCCGGCCCCCTGACCCAGCCCATCGGTCCGCGCCGGCGGCAGAGCACGCATCAGCATCACCGGTGCCACCCGCCCCGCCGCGGCCGCCGCGATCAGCGCCAGCGGTCCAAGCGCCGCCAGCGCCGCCACGCGGATCACGCCCGTCGACACCAGCGCGGCGGCGCCATAGCTGCCGATGGTCGATTCGCGCATGATCCTCAGCCGGTCGGCGCGGTCCCGTCCGCCGCCCGCATCGGCGAAATCGGCCAGCGCATCCTCGTGCAGCGCACCGGTCAGCCAGACGGTCAGGGCAACGGACAGCGCCGCCGGCAGCAGGCCCGTCCCCATGATCCACAGGGGCACCCCGGCCAGCAGTCCCAGCACAGCCCCCGCCAGCGGAAAGGCCCAGGCCGCGCGGGACAGCGGCAGAACCTCGGGCGGCAGCAGGCGCCCAAGCGGCAGCCGTGTCAGGAAGACCAGCGCCAGGACGATCTGGTGCGACCTAGACAATCCCGGCCTCGGCAAAGGTCGCCATGCCGTTGTGGCATTCCAGCGCGGCGCGCAGCACCAGAAGGGCCACGGCGGCGCCGGACCCCTCGCCCAAGCGCATGTCCAGCGACAGGACGGGCTGCATCGCCAGCGACGCGATCAGGCGTCGGTGCCCCGGTTCGGCGCTTTCATGGCCGATCAGGCAATGGGCCAGCGCGTCGGGATCATCGCGGGTCAGCACGGCGGCAGCGGCGGTGCAGATGAACCCGTCCAGGATCACCGGAATGCGCAGGTCCCGTGCACGGCGTACCGCGCCGCAGATGGCCGCCTGTTCGCGACCGCCGAACGCGGCCAGCGTGTCGTGGGTGCCGGTCACGGCGTGGCGGGCCAGCCCTTCCGTCACGACGCGGACCTTGGCGGCCAGCATCGCGCCCTGCGCGCCGGTGCCGGGGCCGACCCAGTCCTCGGCCCGACCGCCAAAGGTCGCCGCCGCCAGTGCGGCCGAGGTGGTGGAATTGCCGATCCCCATCTCTCCCAGCAGCAGGACCTGGACGGTGGGATCGACGGCGGCGGCACCCTGCGCCATCGCATCATCGACCTCGGCCGACGTCATCGCGGGGCCTTGGGTGAAATCGGACGTGGGCCGGTCCAGATCCAGCGCGACGATTCCCAGATCGGCCCCCGCCACACGGCACAGCTGATTGATCGCCGCGCCGCCTTCACGAAAGTTCGCGACCATCGCCGCCGTCACCGCGGGTGGAAAGGGCGTGACGCCCTGCACCGTGATCCCGTGATTGCCCGCAAAGACCAGCGCCTGCGCGCGGTCCAGCGTGGGGCGGTCGGTCCCCTGCCAGCCTGCCATGAACACGGCCAGCGCCTCCAGCCGACCAAGCGATCCGGCGGGTTTCGTCAGCGTGGCCTGGCGCGCGGCGGCACGGTCGGCGGCGGTCTGGTCAAATCGGGTCATCGGGGTTCTCTGCCATGGGTTTCAGGCGCAGGGGCATGCCGCTGACGGCCATCCAGACCTGGTCGGCCAGCGCCGCCACCGCTTGGTTCATCCGGCCGTGATCGTCACGGAACCGGCGGGCCAGGGCGTTGTCCGGCACGATCCCCTGCCCCAATTCGTTGCTGACCAGCACGACAGGACAGCATTGCTGACGTAACGTCACCGTCAATGCGCCGATATCCGCCGAACCCATGCAGTTCGACATCCACAGCGTCAGGCAATCCACAAGGCGCACGCCCTGACCGTCGGTCGCGCGCAGCGTGCCGGCCAGATCCAGCGGTTCTTCAATGGTGCGCCAACCCTGTCCGCGATCCTGTTGATGCGCCTTGATTCTTTCACCCATCTCGGCGTCGCGGGCCTGGGCCGTGGCGATATAGATGCGCGGCATCGCATGGCGCAGGACCAGCCGTTCGGCCAGGGCCGACTTGCCTGACCGCGCGCCGCCCGTCACCAGCGTGATATGTCCCCGTTGCGTCATGCGGGCCTGTTTTCCACAGGGCGGTCGGGTTGGAAAGCGCGAAACGCCGCTTGCCCACACCCGTGCTTTCACTAAACCTCGCGCCATTCCGGTGCGACACGACACCGACAGACAACTTGGAGGAGTTGGGATGACCAAGCTTTTCGCGACGACCGCCCTGCTGACCGCGCTGGCGATGCCCGCTTGGGCCGTGCAGCCTGCCGAAGGCGAGACCCTGGCCGAGAACCAGACCTATACCTATTGGCTGCTGGACGCGATCAAGTCGCTTGACCCGGCCAAGAACACCGACGTCGAGGGTTCGGACGCGCTGCGCTCGCTGTTCGAGGGCTTGATGATCGAGGATGCCGCGGGCAACATGATCCCCGGCGTCGCCGAAAGCCACGAGATGTCCGAGGACGGCCTGACCTACACGTTCACGCTGCGCGACGCCAAGTGGTCGAACGGCGACCCGGTGACGGCGGACGACTTCGTCTATGCCTGGCAGCGCGTCGTCACGCCCGAGACCGCGTCGGAATACGCCTGGTACATGGAGCTGATGAACCTGCAGAACGCCACGCAGATCATCGCGGGCGAGATGGAGCCCGACCAGCTGGGCGTCGTCGCGCTGGACGACAAGACGCTGCAGGTCACGCTGACCACGCCCACCCCCTATTTCCTGAACACCCTGTCGCACACCACGACCTATCCCGTGCCCCGCGCGGTGGTCGAGGAGCATGGCGATGCTTGGGTGCAGCCCGCCAACCTGGTCGGCAACGGGGCCTATACCCTGGCCAGCCACAACCTGGGCGTCGAGATTGTCTTCGAGAAGAACCCGGAATACTGGGATGCCGAGAACGTCGTGATGCAGACCGTGCGCGGCGTGACCGTCAACGACAACAACGTGGCCCTGACCCGCTATCAGGCCGGAGAGCTGGACCGCGTCCAGATCCCCGCCGGCCAGTATCCGCGCCTGTCCGAGGCGTCCCCCGAAGAAGCCGTGTCTGTGCCCTACGGCTGCTCTTACGCCTATGTGTTCAACCTGTCGGAGAAGGGCCCCGAGGCGCTGAAGGACGAACGTGTCCGCGAGGCACTGGCCCTGTCGCTGAACCGCGAGGTCATCGTGGATCAGGTCCTGCAGGGCGGACAGGAGCCCGCCTATACTTGGACGCACTGGGCCATCAACGGCTTTGCCGCGCCCGAGGGCGGCATGAAGGACATGTCGCAGGAAGATCGCATGGCCCGCGCCGCCGAGCTGCTGGCCGAGGCCGGTTACGGTCCCGACAACCCGGTGCGCCTGCAGCTGCAGTACAACACCGACGACAGCCACCGCCTGCTGGCCATCGCGGCCCAGCAGTTTTGGCGCCCCCTTGGCATCGAGATCGAGCTGAACAACGTCGAATGGGCCGTCCACACCGACCGCCTGCAGAACCAGGACTTCGAGATCGCACGCTATGCCTGGTGCGCCGACTACAACGAGGCGACGACCTTCCTGGACTGGTTCCGCACCGACGGCTACAACAGCGGCAAGTGGTCGAACGAGGAATACGACAAGCTGCTGGTCGAGGCCCGCACGGCAGAGGACACCACGCCCCTCTATCAGCGCGCCGAGGAGATCCTGGCCGATGAGAACCCGGCGGTCTTCGTCTATCACTATGCCAAGGTCGACATGATCAACCCGGCCATCAAGGGCCTGCCGCGCGAGAACCTGCTGAACACCTGGTACGCCAAGGACCTGTACCGCGTCGCGGAATAAGCAGCCATCCTGACCGGGGGCCGGGGCGGCACGACCGCCCCGGCCCTGTCATTTTTCAACCATCCCGCAGGGAAGGCCCCACGCGATGTTCGCATTCATCCTGCGACGGCTGGCGGTGGCGATACCCACGCTGCTTCTGCTGATCGTCTTCTCCTTCGTCCTGATGCAGATCGCGCCGGGCGGACCTTTCACGGGCGAACGCGCCCTGCCCCCGGCCGTCCTTGCCAACCTGGAGGCGCAGTACGGTCTGAACGACCCACTGTGGCTGCAGATCTGGAACTATCTGGTCAACGTGGTCGTGCATTTCGACTTCGGTCCCAGCTTCGTCTATCCCGACCGCACCGTGAACCAGCTGATCGCCAGCGGATTCCCGGTGACGCTGACCTATGGCGGGCTGTCCTTCGTGGCCGCCGTCGTCGTGGGCGTGGCCCTGGGGGTGGTGGCGGCGATCTGGCACAACAGCTGGGTCGACTATCTGGCCGTCGGTGTCTCAATCGGCGCGCAGGTGCTGCCGAACTTCGTGATGGCACCGCTTTTGGTGCTGGTCCTGACCCTGTGGTACGGGCTGCTGCCGGGCGGCGGCTGGAGCTTCAGCAATCCCAGCTTCTGGATCATGCCGGTGATCGCGCTGTCGACCAGCTACATGGCGTCGATCGCGCGGATCACCCGGTCGTCGATGCTGGAGGTGCTGGGCTCGAACCACATCCGCACGGCGCGGGCCAAGGGGATGCCCGAACACCGCGTTATCATCCGCCACGCGCTGAAACCCGCGATGCTGCCGGTGATCAGCTATCTGGGGCCGGTCTTCGTGTCGATGATCACCGGGTCGGTGGTGATCGACATCTATTTCTCGACCGGCGGCATCGGCAAGGCCTTCGTCGATAGCGCGCTGAACCGCGATTATGCCGTGATGATGGGCGTCACCATCCTGGTGGGCGCGCTGACCATCCTCTTCAACCTCATCGTCGACGTGCTCTACGCATGGATCGACCCCAAGATCAGGTACTAGGTCATGGTCATCGATCAATCCAAGATGCAGTCCCTGTCCGACCGCTTCGTCGAGGCAGAGGTCCGCGGCCGCAGCCCCTGGGCCGACGCGCGCCGCCGCTTCTTCCGCAACAAGGCCGCGATGCTGGGCCTGACGATCCTGGTGCTGGTGTCACTGTTCGCGATCTTCGGCGGCTATCTCGCCCAATGGTCGAACGAGGAGCTGGATTTCAGCGTCATGGGTCAGGTCGCCCAGATGGGTCAGCCGTCCATGGAAAACGGGCACTTCTTCGGCACCGACAACCTGGGCCGCGACCTCTATGCCCGCGTCGTGCAGGGCACGCGCATCAGCCTGATGGTCGGTGTCGTGGGTGCTGCCATCGCCGTCATCGTCGGCACGCTCTATGGCGCGACGGCGGGATATGTCGGCGGGCGCACCGACCAGATCATGATGCGGACGGTCGATATCCTGATGTCGATCCCCTACATGTTCGTGCTGATCCTGCTGCTGGTCATGTTCGGGCGGTCGATGTCGATGCTGTTCCTGGGCATCGGCCTGATCTCCTGGCTGGACATGAGCCGAATCGTTCGCGGTCAGACCCTTAGCCTCAAGAACCGAGAATTCATCGAGGCCGCGCGCGCCACCGGCGTGTCGTCCTTCCGCATCATCGTCCGCCATATCGTGCCGAACCTGCTGGGCGTGGTGGCGGTCTATGCGACTCTGCTGGTGCCGCTGATGATCCTGACGGAAAGCTTCATCAGCTTCCTTGGTCTGGGCGTGCAGGAACCCCTGACCAGCTGGGGGGCGTTGATCTCGGAAGGGGCCGGGACGATGAACTATGGCACGTTGTGGCAGCTGGCCTTTCCGCTGTTCTTCTTCGTGATCACCCTGTTCGGCTTCTTCTTCGTGGGCGACGGCCTGCGCGATGCCCTCGACCCAAAGGAGCGCTGAGATGGCCCTTCTCGAATTGCGCGACCTTTCGGTCCGCTTCCAGACCAACGATGCCGAGGTGCGGGCCGTCAACGACGTGACCCTGTCCGTCGATGCGGGCGAAACCCTGGGCATCGTAGGCGAATCCGGCAGCGGCAAGTCGCAGCTGTCCTTCGCGATCATGGGGCTGCTGGCGCGCAACGGCCGCGCCTCGGGCAGCGTCCTGTTCGACGGGCAGCAGATCCTGAACGCCCCGCCCAAGGTGCTGAACCGCATCCGGGCCGAACAGATCGCGATGATCTTTCAGGACCCGATGACCTCCCTGAACCCCTATATGCGGGTGGCCGACCAGATGGCCGAGGTGCTGACGCTGCACAAGGGCCTGTCGAAACGCGATGCCGTCGCGCAGGCCGTGCAGATGCTGGACGCCGTCAAGATCCCCGACGCCAAGGGGCGCGTGCGGCTTTATCCGCACGAATTTTCGGGCGGCATGCGGCAGCGGGTGATGATCGCCATGGCGCTGCTGTGCCGACCCAAGCTTTTGATCGCGGACGAACCCACGACCGCGCTGGACGTGACGGTGCAGGCGCAGATCATGGCCCTGCTGTCGGACCTGCAACGCGATTTCGGCATGGCGATGATCCTGATCACCCATGATCTGGGCGTGGTCGCGGGGTCATGCGAACGGGTCGCGGTCATGTATGGCGGCCGCATCCGGGAAACCGGGCCAGTGCGCCCGATCTTTGCCGAACCCACGCATCCCTATACCCAGGGCCTTCTGGACGCGATCCCGCGTGTCGATCAGGACGATGAGGACCTGCGCGCCATCCCCGGCCAGCCCCCGAACATGAGCCGCCCGCCCTCGGGCTGCGCGTTCGAGCCGCGCTGCCCCTATCGCCGCGAAGGCTGCGCCAGCGTCGACCCAGCCCTGGAGGTCTTTGCCCCCGGCCGCGCCCGCGCCTGCCACGCCCCCGTGGCAGAGGTGCTGTCCCGGCGCATGATCGACGACCCGCAGCCCGACCTGGTCGCCGCTGGTGACACCCTGCCGCCGGACGACCACCTGCCCGAGGGCGCCGTCGCCGGTGCCGGTGCGGCCGGCGCCACCCAGACCCCCGGATCGGAGGCCAAGCCATGAGCGATTTTCTGAGCGTGCGCGACCTGCGCGTGACCTTCCAGATCCGCCCCGAGGGCGCGATGCCCTGGACGCGACCCAACCCGCTGCGCGCCGTGAACGGCGTCGATTTCGCCCTGGCGCCCGGAGAGACCCTGGGCGTGGTGGGCGAATCCGGCTGCGGGAAATCGACCTTGGCCCGCGCCCTGATCGGGCTGGTCCCGGCCACGGGACAGGCTGAATGGATCGACGGCAAGGACCTTCTGGCGCTGACACCCCGGCAGATGATGGCCTATCGCCAGGACATCCAGATGGTGTTCCAGGACCCTCTGGCCAGCCTGAACCCGCGCATGACCGTGGGCCAGATCATCGCCGAACCCCTGACCACGCACCGTCCCGACATGCCCCGCGCCCAGGTGCGCGAGCGCGTCAAGGCGATGATGGAAAAGGTCGGGCTGCTGCCCAACCAGATCAACCGCTATCCCCATGAATTCAGCGGCGGCCAGTGCCAGCGCATCGGCATCGCGCGCGCCCTGATCGTTGAGCCCAAGCTGATCATCTGCGATGAGCCGGTGTCCGCGCTGGACGTGTCGATCCAGGCACAGGTGATCAACCTGCTGATCCGGCTGCAAAAGGATCTGGGACTGGCGCTGATCTTCATTGCGCATGACCTGTCGGTGGTGAAACATATCAGCGACCGGGTGATGGTGCTGTATCTGGGCAAGGTGATGGAGATGGGTCCGGTGCAGGCGCTGTATGCCAACCCCCAGCACCCCTATACGCAGGCGCTGCTGTCGGCCGTGCCGGTCCCCGATCCGACGATCGAGACCGCCAAGACCATCGTGCCGCTGGCGGGCGACCTGCCCTCGCCCATGAACCCGCCCTCGGGCTGCGTGTTCCGGACGCGCTGTCCGCGGGCGAAGGCTGAATGCGCGGCGTCGGTGCCGCAGCTGACGGTCGGCGACCATCAGGTCGCGTGCCATTTCCCCGGCCCCCTGACCGAGGCCGAGATCGCCCACGCCCGCCGGACCGAGGCCGCCTGAGATGCCGCCCGACGCGCCCGCATCCCCCGATTATGCGGCGCGTTGGGCGGCGCTGAAGAACATCCCGCCCTTTCTGGTAATGGTCTGGCGGGCCAGCCCCGCGCTGACGTTGGCCATGGTGGCGCTGCGCCTGATGCGGGCGCTGATGCCGGTCGCGATGCTGTGGGTGGGCAAGCTGATCATCGACCAGGTCGTGGCCCTGTCGGCCGCGGGTGGTCCGGACACGCTGGCGGGCTGGTGGGAAAGCGGTCTGGCGCATCCGCTGATCGGGCTGGTGGCGCTGGAACTGGCGCTGGCGATCGCGCAGGACGTGCTGGGGCGTCTGGTCGCCTATGTCGACGCGCTGCTGCAGGAGAAGCTGGTCATCGACATCTCGATCCGGCTGATGGACCACGCGGCGGATCTGGACCTGGCCTCCTTCGAGGATGCCAGCTTTCAGGACCGCCTGGACCGCGCGCGGCGCCAGACGATGGGGCGTATCCCCTTGCTGAACCAGCTGATGCAGCAGATGCAGGACAGCGTCACCGTCATCAGCTTTGGCGTGGGTCTGGTGGTCTATAACCCGTGGCTGGTGGTGCTGCTCGCGCTGGCGCTGATCCCGTCCCTGATGGGAGAGATGCATTTCAACGCCCGCACCTATGCGCTGAACCACGCCCGCGCGGCGGACCGGCGCGAACGCGACTATCTGCGCATGATCGCAGCCACGGCCGAGACCGCGAAAGAGGTTAAGATCTTCAGCCTAAGCCCTTGGCTGCGCGACAGATATCTGACCCTGGCCCGGCGGTTCTACCTGGAGAACCGGGTGATCCAGCGCCGCCAGCTGTCGGTGATGGCGGTGCTGACCGCGCTTGGCACGCTGGCCTATTACGCGGCCTTTCTGTGGATCATCGCGCGCACGCTGACGGGGCAGCTGTCGATCGGCGATCTGACGTTCCTGTCGGGCAGCTTCCTGCGCCTGCGCGGTTTGCTGGAGGGGCTGCTGTCGGGGTTCTCCAGCATGGCGGGTCAGGCCATGTACCTGGACGACCTGTTTGATTTCTTCACCGCCCGCCCGGCCATCGCCAGCCCCGCCGATCCGCTGCCGGTGCCGGTGCCCATCGCGCAGGGGTTCCGCTTCGAGAATGTGGGCTTCCGCTATCCGGGCCGCGACGATTGGGCGATCCGCGGCATGACGCTGGACCTGCGCGCCGGAGAGACGGTCGCCCTGGTCGGAGAGAACGGCGCGGGCAAGACCACCATCGTCAAGCTGCTAGCGCGTCTGTATGACCCGGACGAAGGCCGCATCACGCTGGATGGGCGCGACCTGCGCGACTATGACCTGGACCAGCTGCGCGCCACCGTGGGGGTGATCTTTCAGGATTTCGTGCGCTATGCGGTGACGGCGGCCGAGAACATCGCCATCGGCCGGATCGAGGCGCGCGACGACCGCCCCCGCATCGTGACGGCGGCCGAACGGTCCCTGGCCGATCAGGTCATCACCAAGCTGCCCAAGGGCTATGACCAGATGGTCGGCAAGCGGTTCGCCCGCGGCTTGGACCTGTCGGGTGGCGAGTGGCAGAAGCTGGCCATCGCGCGCGCCTATATGCGCGATGCGCAGCTGCTGGTGCTGGACGAACCCACCGCCGCACTGGACGCGCGGGCGGAATACGAGGTCTTTCTGCGGTTCCGCGACCTGACGCAGGGGCGGACGGCGCTGCTGATCTCTCACCGCTTCTCATCGGTGCGGATGGCCGACCGGATCATCGTGCTGGAGGGCGGACGCGTCCAGGACCAAGGCAGCCATGCGGAGCTGGTCGCCCGGCCCGGCCGCTATCGCGAACTGTTCGAGCTGCAGGCCCAGGGGTACCGTTAGAGCACGGTCCCCAGCACGATCACCGTGATCAGGGCGATGACCGGGATCAGCACCGCGACCACGAAGATGTCGGGATAGCTTTTCCTGTGCGTCAGCCCGGTGATGGCCAGCAGGGTGATGACCGCGCCGTTATGCGGCAGCGCGTCGAACCCGCCCGAGGACAGCGCCGTGACGCGGTGCATCAGCTCCATGCTGATCCCCTGTTCCTGGCCCATCGTGGCGAACTGTTCGCCAAGCGTGTTCAGCGCGATCGACATGCCGCCCGAGGCCGACCCGGTGATGCCCGCCAGCACGTTCACCGCCACAGACAGCGACGCCACGGGGTTGTTCGGGAACAGGCCCAGCACCCCGTCGCGGATCAGCGCGAAGGCCGGCAAGGATGCGATGACCGCGCCATAGCCCACTTCGGATGCGGTGTTGAAGATCGGCAGCAGCGACCCCATCGTGCCGGAATTGACACTCTCGCGCAGGTTGGCAAAGCGGCGCAGGTTCAGGCCGACGGCCAGCAGGATCAACGCGACCAGCGACACGATGATCGCCCAGATGCCTGCGACCGAGGACAGGGTCGTCTCTCCATAGCGCGGTTCAGCCAGATAGTCCGCGGACATGTTCGGGAAGACGAACCAGGTCAGGACCGCGTTCAGGACGATCACCGACACCACAGGCAGGATCGCCAGCGCGAAGGGCGGCAGGTCCGCATCCTCGGGCAGGGTCGCGTCTGCGGCAGTGACGGGGTGATCGCCATAGCCCTCGGCTCCTGCGGCGCGGGCGCGGCGGTTCAGCCACATCGTGCCGCCCGCCAGCATGATGACCCCGGCCAACGTGCCCAGCAGCGGCGCCGCAAACACGTTCGTGCCGAAGAACGGCATCGGAATGGCGTTCTGGATCGCGGGCGTGCCCGGGAATGCGGTCATGGTGAAGGTGAACGACCCGAGCGCGATGGCCGCGGGCAGCAGGCGCTTGGGGATGTCGGCGCGGCGGAACAGCGCATTGGCGATGGGATAGACGGCAAAGGCCACCACGAACAGCGACACCCCGCCGAAGGTCAGCACGCCGCAGGACAGGACGACCGCCAGCACGGCGCGCTGAGCGCCCAGCCTGTCGACGATCCATTCCGCGATCGATCGCGCGGCACCGCTGTCGGCCATGACCTTGCCGAAGATCGCGCCCAACAGGAACAGCGGGAAGTAGGTGATGACATAGCCGCCAAGCGAATTCATGAAGACTTGGGTATAGGTCGCCAGAATCGGCAGGTCCCCGGACATCACAACTGCCAGTAGCGCCAGCAGTGGCGCCAGGATCAGCACGTTGATCCCGCGATAGGCCAGATACATCAGTAGTATCAGCGACAGAAATATTCCCAGCAGTCCCATGCGGCGTCCCTCTCCCGGTTGCAATGGCGCGCATGGTCTCACGCGCAGGACGCGCTGCGCAAGATGCTGCAGTGCAGAAAGTGGCCGGATGCTGGGGAAAGGTGGTACCGCCTCCCCGGCTTGAACGGGGGACCTCTAGATCCACAATCGTCCGAAACGACTTTCTTTGTCTTCCACGCTTTTTCATGATCTTGCAAAAATGTTCTAAGACAATGCGTTAGACTTGCATGCTAATCTATCCTGTTTCTTAGTCTTAGCCTGTCACCTTCTACACAGGCTCTACACACCATGGCCAAGATCAAACTAACTGCCGCGCTCGTTCGGGAAATGCTGCACCCGCAAAAAGGGCAAGTCCTTTATCTAGATGCCGGTTTGCCGGGTCTAGGATTGCGTGTCACCCCCGGCGCAAAAACCTACTTTGTAGAGGCATCAGTGAATGGGCGAAATCGTCGCGTCACGCTAGGACCCTCGACCACCTACACGCCAGAGGATGCCCGCCGTGAGGCAAAGAAGGTCCTTGGGCGAATGGCGGCAGGTGAGGACCCAAACGCCACCAAGGCTGCGGCGCGTGTAAAGTCGATCACGCTAGGCGAGGCGTATGAGGAATTCATGCAGGCTCGTAAGCTGAAAGACACGACGCGGGCCACCTATAGCATCTGCATGCGGCAGCACTTCGCAGACTGGTTCAAGCGCGAGTTGGTAAGTATCAGCCCCCTGATGATGGTGCAGCGGCACAGCAAGATCGCAGCCACAGCCGGACCCGGCGCGGCGAACGGTTCGGCCCGCGTGTTCCGTTCGATCTGGAACTATACCCGCGCCCTGACGGCGGCGGCTGACGGGTCAAAAACGCTACCCGAAAGCCCGACGCAGCGGCTGACTGATCTGCGCCAGTGGTCCAAGCTACAGCGGCGAACCCGGCATCTGACCGATGATCTGTTTCCTGCATTCGGAAAGGCCCTGTCTGCAATGCGGGTCGAAAGCACGAATGCTAGCTATGCTGACTTCGTGGAACTGCTGGTCAGAACTGGCCTGCGGCGGTCGGAAGCATCTGGGCTGCGCTGGGAGGATATATCACTTTCGAACCAGACGCTGACGGTTCACGATACTAAGAACCACAAGTCGCACACCCTGCCCCTGTCCCACCAGCTTCAAGCCATGCTGCAACGTCGCCATGACATGGCCGAGGATGATGTAGTTTTTCCTCTCTGTGTCGATCCGCGAAAATCCTTTGAAAGGTTATCGCGCTTAATTGGTACCGATATAAGCGCGCATGATCTGCGCCGGACATTTGCAACTGTGGCAGATGCCTGCGACCTCTCTGGGTATACAATCAAGCGACTATTAAATCACGCAATGGGAACAGACGTTACAGCAGGCTACATTGTTTCGGACGTATCGCGCCTTAGAACGGCGATGCAGCGAATTTCAGATTCAATTGACCAGCTGATGGCAGAGACCCATGCCCCATCTGCCAACAGTGCCAAAAAGGACAAGCCGCATTCGGGCACTATCCCTCTTGCACTTATTTCCACGCTCTCCTAGATTCTTCCGTGCTGATACGAGTTAAGCTGGCGAGCGTTCGTATGCAGACCATGGAGGGTATACGCCTAGTCGTTCCGGAATGATCTGGGGCGGTTTTGTGTTTACCCTCTCTGGAGTGCCCTATTATGGCACAGGAAAAACGCTATCTGTCGACCCCCGAGGCTGCTGATCTGATTGGTATGAGCGTGTCATACCTTAATCAGGACCGTTACTATTCCAAAGCAACGGGTACCGCACCTAAAGTCCCATTCATTCGATTGGGCCGCACAATCAAATATGATCGAGTAATGCTGGCAGACGTGATGGCCGCAAATACTGTGGTGGTATCATGATGGACGATCTGGACCCGAAACTGAATGAAGGAAATGCGGCAGAGGCCCTTGGTCTAACCCGGCAAACGCTGGCATGGCGACGGAAAAGGAGCACACGCGAGGGCAAACCCTGCATTCCGCCTTTTATTATCGAAAATGGCCGGGCCGTTTATCTAACAAGCGAACTTTTGAAGCTGAGGCCAGTCCTGCGCAAGGGGAAAACCGTGTATTTCCCCGCCCGTCAGAAGGCTAAGCGTCTTGCTGGTCACGTGTCACAGCGGCAAGCTGCGATCCTTTTGGGTCTAAGCGTAAGCGTCCTAAATTACGATTTAGCACACGAGCGTGTAATCCCAGTTTGGGGCCAGCGGGGCACCCCGTTTTATCCGCTAGACGGCATCAAAGCCCGTCTCAAGGGCAAGCTTGACCGCCTGTTGACCTTCAATCAGACCGCGCGGGCGCTGGACACCACCCCGCAACGGCTGGCCGATCACGTGACCAACGTGCGGGAAGGCTTTCCCACAATGCTGGACCTGCCTTTTGAAGACACACCCTCGGGTGCCATGCAGTTTGTGGGCTTTCGCCTGTCAGCCGTGATCAAGGCTGCGGAAGTCCTGTTCCAGCATGAGGGTGAATGATCATGACCGTTCCTTTTAATTCCGACAGCCCCGCCGTGGCCGCTGTAAACGGCAAGCTAACGGCAGCGGGCCACGATCTGGCCACGGATGCGGCGAACCCGGCATGGTATGCGGGCCTGCATCGGCAGCGGGCCGAACAGGTGGCGTTTGCTTTGCTGCCAGAAAAGCACCACCGCGACACGCCCCGACTGATGGCAGAACACCTGCACTGGCTTGGGCGGGTCAAAACCCGATACCGCAAGGACGGATGGCATTGGCGCTATGACACGCACGAACGCCTAGCCCGTGCGCTATGCTGTGCGGCAACGGACACGATCAAGAAAACCACTGCCGAACTGCGCAAGCATGATCTGATCGACACTCGCAAAGCCTTTGCGCCCGGTACCAATGTCACCGTCACGCATTACCGGTTGACTGACGAGGCCCACGTGATCCTGGGCCTGCTGACGCTGTCGGGCATCTCCGATCTAACCGATGCTGAATGGCTTGATCTCGTCTCGCCCACGGACCCCGAGGCCAAGCCCTTGCGCGATGTGCTGAAAGGCTGGCAGGCGATCAAGACCCCCGAGGCTGTGGACGCTATGCAGGCGGCAATTACGGCTGGGGTGGAACGGGTACAGCCCGAGGGCTTTAAGGCCCTTCCACGGGTCACCTATGAAGCGTGGCGCAAGACTGTGAAGGCTCATCACCCCGCAAGCGATCCGGGCACGTTCGGGACTAATCAGCGGAAGCGGCTGGCCGTGATCCTGAAGGACCTGAAGCAAGCCGCGGCAGACCCGGGGGCAGCGTTCAAGTACACAGGTGACCAGCTGGCCCACCTTATGCAGCGGTTGGCTTCAAGCTGGCCGGAATTTCAATCCCGGGTAAAGACGGCCACGGGCAAAACGCTGCCCGACACACCCGATCTAGACGCGATGGCATGGCACCTGTCTATCGCCACACAGCTGGCCTTTGGGTCCGATGATGCCACCCCAAAGCAAGTCATAAAGGCGGGCTGGTGATGTCCCGGTGGGTGAGAAAAGTCCCCCACGTGCTGGGTGAGAAAACTCACTCAGCTGGACAGTGAGAAAACTCACCCACCCCCCACCCCGTGGGTGAGAAACCTCACTCAGCTGGTGGGTGAGAAATCTCACCATCTCTTATACAGAGAACATTACATAAGAACCTCGTTCAAAGAACTAGCAGAGGGACGCGACCCCCGAGGATTCGAGAAAGGAAGGGAAAGGCTCTCGGGGAAGGAAGAACCCCCCATAGCCCCCCGCTGCTAGACGCGACCGGTGTTTAGCAGCCGCTATAGTTCTTATTCCCACTAGCCGTAATGGTGTATGTTCCCCCACGCGGCCCTACGTAGCAACGACCTGAACTTTGCACCCGACGAGTGGTGGCTTGAGCGCGACGAGTGGCTGCGGCCTGCGCTGCCACGTATTGACGGTTCTGCCGAACGCTGCTTCTCAAAGTTGATCCCCAATCACACGCGTTTCCGTCGCCGTCGCCATCTAGATTATGCAGATCACTTGTCGGCCCACCCTGCTCAAGAAAGAACTTTTGCGCCGCTGCGCCCGACGCAAAATCCGAACAATTCCTGTCGCCGGTGCGAGGCGCTGTGCGGGCATAGACCGATCTTCCGACTGTCCCACTTGTCCGCCGACCTAGATACTCAGACCCCGATGACGATTGAGTTTCACCACGAGACGCTAGCTCAGCTTCTAGCAAGAGTATTTCTTTAGTATCGGTTGTACCTTCCAGCCGACTCCAGAGTGTAGGCGCTGATAAGTACTGATAGCCAACCGGTGCATTTGTCGGTGCGCAGGCAGAAAGACCCGCAAGGCAAGCAACTGCGTATGTAATACGACGAATCATAATGAACTCCTCTGTTCGTCCTTTACAATACACATAACGCCCTAATGCCTATGCATTTCTTCTGGTGCCACGCTGTGCCCACCGCCGCGCTTTGCTGTTGAACCGTTCGGGGTCTTCTGGGATTCTAACCGTGACGGTCTTGGACAACCGTCTCCTATGTTGCTGTGCGCTGCGGTCCTGTTGAACAACACCCATCGGGACCGCAGCAACTCACGGACAGGCGCAATTTGTTGCACAGGTTGCCAGAACCCATCCCTCATCGGCCAGGCGGCTAAGGGAACCCTGCCGGGGGAGGATGAAGGGCCAGCATCTAACGAAGCAGGAGCGGGGGACCCTCTTGCTTGGCGGCGTTTTGGATGGCGGTTTTTGGCGGCGTCCTGGGGGTGGCGTTTTTGGGGGCTGGTGCAATTTGCGTCGGGGGGGGGCTTCCCAAATCACCCCGACCTGACCTAGATTCAGCGCACAGCAACACACCGCACCCGAACATGGAGGTTCCTAGCGGTCCGAAAGGACTAGGAACCTATGGCGCTTTTGCGTCTGCCAAAGAAGAACACGGCTGCGGGTGCGGCTGTCCCCCCGGTGCAACTGGCCCCGGCTGATGCTTTCTTTGCATGGCTGGAGGCCCGGTTTGTATTCACGGCAGGACCCAAGCGCGGCCAGCCCCTACGGCTAGACCCGTTCCAACAGGCTTATGTGCGGCAGGTTCTGGCCCGCGACGGTGACGATCCTGCGCACCGTATCTGCATTTTCAGCACCCCCCGGAAGCAAGGCAAGACGGCAGTCCTGTCCTGCTTGCTGCTTGGCTTCATGCTGCCCGATAGCCCGATCTGCATTCCCATGTGCCGGGCAGGTATCGCGGCCCCCACGGGTCGGCATGCGATGTTCATCTTTCAAGCCGCCATTGAATTGCTGGCAGCTGTGGGGCGCGATGATGAAGCCAAAGTAATCCAGCACCCCAGCCCCGGCTTTTTCCGCACCAAAGGCGGGGCACGTTGCGACATCTACAGCGGGTCCAAGAACAGCGGGCACGGGGCGTCCCTGCATTTGGCGATGATAGATGAAGCGGGCTTGCTGCCCGACAACCGCCCCCTGATCGACAACTTTGTTGACGCGCTGGCCATTGAGAACGGCCAAATGCTGGCCACCGGAACGCGGGGCACCAACCGGGCCTATAATGACCTGATCGACAACCCGCCTAAGGGCGTGGCGGTCACGATCTACGGGGCACAGCCGGGCGACGATTACGGGTCCCCCGAGACATGGCACCGGGCGAACCCCGGCCTTGGCCCGATCAAGTCCGTTAAATTCATGCGTGACCAATGGGAAAAGGCCAAGTCCGCTGGCACGGAACGCGAATTTGCGGCGTGGAATTTGAACGTGCGGCAGACCCCGGCCAAGGAACTGCTGATCGAACTGCCCCAGCTGCAAGCGGCCTATGACGAAAAGGCCGGGCCGGTGCCGGGCGAACCCTGTTTCATCGGCTTGGACCTTGGCGGGCCAGCTGCCCAAACGGCGGCTGTGATCGTGTATCAGTCGGGTTTCATCCGCCTGATTGCGGCCTTTCCAGACCAGCCCATCACCCTAGAGGAACGCGGCCACCGGGACGGCTGCGGCGGGGCCTATCGTGCCGCCCATGATGCCGGTGACCTGATCACCACGTCTGGCCAAGTGACGGACCTGCCCGAATTCCTAGAGGCCCTGACGGCAAAGATCGGGCCGCACCCCGTGGCAAGCGTGTCCTGCGACCGGTATCGCGCGGCGGAACTGCTGACGGCCCTGTCGCGGGCGGGCATTCCATGGCGGCCCCGTTTCCGTGGCCAAGGCCCCAAGGACGGGAATGCGGACATTCTGGCCACCCGCAAGCTGTTCCTTGCCGGGGCCATGAAGCTGCACCGGTCCCAGCTGCTGGAATTGGCCCTTGGGGAAACCGATTGCCGGGTTTCCTTCACCGGGGCCACTCAGCTGGACAAATCATCCCGCATGTCCCGGATCGACCTAGCCCAAGCCCTCGTGCTGGGCTGTTCCGCCATGCTTGAGGATCGCGAGGCGATCCCCACCGAATATGAAGTGGAGGTCCTGTGATGGCACGGACCCCCATGCCCAAGGCGGGCCAAATCCTTCACCTGACGCGCTGGCAGAAAACCCGCCAAGCCTGCGCCATGCGGGCCGCTTTCCGGTGCCAGAAGTGCGGCGTCCTGTGCTTTCTGACTGGCCCCAGAACGGGGGAGGCCGATCACAAAATCCCCCGACGTCAGCTGACCGAAACCGGGGGCGACGTGTTCGCCCTCGATAACCTGCAATGGCTTTGCCAGCCATGCCACGCTCGCAAATCCGTCCTTGAGGGACACGCGGCACGGCAGGCGCAACACCACGCAACACCCCCGAAAAACACCCGTTCCGAACGGCTCAAAGCGCGATCCCGCGTCAAGGGCCGCAAGGCGTTCCTGATGGCTGCCGGTCTATCCCCCGACGACATCATCCGCTGATCCCGTGCAACATGTTGCACGCGATTTAATCGCGTACGATCTAACGCAAACCGAAGGACTAGAACCGTGCTTAAATCACAGAAAATCCAAATCGAACAATCCAAGAAACGCGAACGCATGGCCGCAATCCAGAACACGGATGGCGACCTGTCCCCCGAGGCTGTGACCGAACTGCGGTCCCTCACCACCGCTTATGAAGGCGGGGAAGTCGAATTCCGGGCGGCTGTGCTGCTGGAGGATGCCGAACGCGCCACGATCCAGACCACGGACAAGGCGGGCACCGATTTTGAACGCGAGTGCCGGTCCTTCGAACTGGCGTCCGTTGTGTCGGCACTGACCGATGGGAAGCTGATCACGGGCCGCGAGGCGGAAGTGATCCAAGAACTGGAACAGCGGAACGGTGCTGGCCAGCGGAAGGGCACCCTGATCCCGTGGGAAGCTCTTGCACCGATGGAACAGCGGGCCGATGCGCTGGTGACCACGGCCACCCCCGAGGCGGGCAATCTGGCATCCCGCCCCGTCATGTCCGCACTGGAACGGCTGTTCGCGGATAGCGCGGCAGAACGCTTTGGCTTTCGCACTGTCGCGGTGACCGGGCGTCCCAGCTGGCCCGAGATGGTTGCTGGTGCCCGCGCCCATTGGGTTGGGGAAGGTCAGGGCGTGGATGCCGAACCCATCCAGACCACTACGAAAACCCCGGAAATCCACACCGCAACGGCCCGCTATCTGCTGTCGCGGCAGTCGATGAAGGAAAACCCGGCCCTTGAAAGTGTCCTGCGCCGCGATCTGGCGGGCGTGATCCGCGAGGCCGTGGACTATGCTGCGTTCAACGGCGCTGGTGGCCTGACCTATGAACCCGCTGGCCTGCTGACCCAGCTGGAGGATGCTGGCCGGGTGCAAGAGTTGGGCGAAAAAGCCACGTTCTCGACGCTGCTGGCCGCTGTCGTGTCCATCATGGAAAGCGGCAAGCTGGCCAGCACGGACAAGGTGAAGATTGCCGGTGCCCCCGTCCTGTTCCAGACGCTGGCCGATGATCTGGTTGGCGGCACGGCTGTTTCCCAGCTGGAACGCCTGAAAGCGGCTGTCGGCATGCCCATCACGTCGCCGCAAATCAGCCCGACCGGCGCCCGTGATGCGACCGAAGAGGGCGCGTCCAACGTGTTCATCGGTGCCCCCGAGGGGCTGGCCCTCATTCCGACCTGGGGTCCCCCGGAACTGATCGTGGACCCGTATTCGGAAAGCCGCACGGGTAAGGTTGCCCTTACCGTGTTCACCTTCGTGGACGTGCTGATGCAGCGTCTGAACACCCATTTCTATGCCCTGACCGGCGTTCAAGACCGGGTGTGATCCATGGATTTTCAGCCTGTCTATTCCCTCGACGGGCTGGAAGTCCGTCAACAGAACAAGCGTCCCACCATCGTGGGGCGCTTCCCCTACAACGCACTGGCCGTCCTGTCTGACCGGGGCACCGTTCGGAAAGAGACGATCAAGCCGGGGGCGTTTGACTATGCCTTGAAGGACCCCGCCCGCGACGTGAACTTGCTGGTCGGCCACAGCTTCGACAAGCCTGTTGCGTCCAAGCTGTCGGGCACCCTCGGATTCAACGACACCGAGGATTTTCTGGAGTTTATTGCCACGATCCCCGAGGGCGCGGAACGGGCCACCCATATCACGGACCTGCTGATCATGCTGGGGTCGGGCCTGATCAAGGGCATTTCCCCCGGCTTTCGGGTGCCCCCCAAGGACGTGGTGCCCAATGCGGAAAAGCTGATCCCCGAACCGGGCAATGCGGGCGTGATGATCCGGGTTCTGGCCCAGCTGCTGCTTTATGAACTGAGTTTCGTGACCCGGCCCGCCTATGAGGCCAGCCAAGCCGAGCTGCGGTCCCTTCGCAATGTCGAAACCCGCCCCACGCGCCCCATGCGGAGGTTCCTGCCGTGATCGAATTCCTAGAGGCCACCTTCACCCCGAATCCGGCCCCCGTGGGGCTTATTTCGGCATCTGATGTTGCCCTAGAGGCCGGGGCATCCGAACAGCAAGCGGCGGTGTTCATCGCGGCCAGCTGGAACATGGCTGAGACCTTCACCGGGCGGGCCTATCGCGGCATTGCATCCGGGGAAGTGCTGGTCCGTGCCCATGATCCCCATGAGTACCGGTGGCCCCGCTATCCGTTCCCGGACACCATCACGGCGGAAGTCTGGTCTGATCACCTTAGGGGCTGGGACCCTGTGCAGGTGGCCTATCGTGGCGGCTATCTGGACCTGTGCGCGGGGCAGATGTACCGCCTTGTGCAAGCCCCCACGCCCCCGGTTGACCCCATGCCCCAGCACGTGGTGCAGGCCGTGTTCAATCTGGCCGTCTATCAGCTGATTCAGCAACCGGCCCGGCGCGAATTCAAGTCCCAGACCATGCAGGACACCACCGTCACCCGCGAGGCCATGATGGGCGTTCTGTACGGCTCGGGGGCTGGGGCCTTGCTGGCATCGGAGGTCCGCAAATGAACCCGCTTCGATGGCTGTTCAACCGCACCGAAGCCCGTGCCCACGCGGCTGGCGTGTCGCAAGTCTACCTTGACGGAAAGAGACGTTCCGCACAGTCGGAGGGCCAAGCGGTCCTGTCGGCCAGTCTGGGCCTCTGTGCGGGCGTCTGGTCCCGATCCTTCGCCCAGCTAGTACCCGAACCCTCGGACGTGCTGACCCCTGACATTCTGGGCTGCATCGGGTCCGATCTGTTCTGGCGGGGCCAGTCTACGTGGCAAATCCGCTTGGACGGGTCCCGGATCACCCTGCACCGCGCCGCATTCTGGGACCAGTACAACGGGGGCCGGTGGAATCTGACCATTCCCCAGCCCAATGGCACGGACACGGTGCGCTGTCTGGATGATGAAGTACTATCCCTGCGGATCAATTCGGCCCCGGATACCCCGTGGCTGGGCCGATCCCCGCTGTCCTTCATGGGCCTGTCGCCGTCACTCATGGCAGATGTGGAAAGCACCTTGGCGGGTTCTCTGCCCTACGTGGGCAAGGGCCTGTTGCCTGTGCCTGCGACCATACCCGAGGAACAGAAGAACGCGGCCCTAGCTGGCCTGCGGTCGGGGTCCAGCCTAGTGGCTGTCACCTCGAAAGAGGAAATCAGCCACCATACCGGGGGCGTCCGTGCCGAATTCAAACGGGTGGACCTGACCCCCGACCTGCAAAAGGCGGGCCTGCCCGAGGTTGGCCGGGACGTTCATGCCCGTATTCTGGCGGCAGCTGGAATTCCGCCTAGCCTGTATGATGCCGGGGGCAATGCCGGGGCCTTGCGTGAAACCTACCGCCTGTTTGTCCTGGGGACCCTTGATCCACTGTCCCGCATGATCACCCCGGAACTGTCCAAGATCGGCGTGTCCCGCCTTGGCATGCAGGACCTGATGACGGCTGACGTGGCGGGCCGTGCCCGTGCCGTGTCGTCTCTTGTGCAGTCTGGGGTGCCCTTGGCCACGGCCATGGCCCTTTCG
This sequence comes from Paracoccus sp. Arc7-R13, assembly GCF_004010775.1. Classification (NCBI taxonomy): domain Bacteria; kingdom Pseudomonadati; phylum Pseudomonadota; class Alphaproteobacteria; order Rhodobacterales; family Paracoccaceae; genus Paracoccus; species Paracoccus sp. Arc7-R13. The sequence continues at coordinate 2,026,270 of NZ_CP034810.1, forward strand.
GGCTGGGACAATGTATCGTTGCCAGCCGGTGCGGCTGTGCCGATCCCGAACGGGGGTGAGTGATGCAGGCCCGACAATTCTACAGCACCTTGCAACGCGCGATGAAGTCCAACCCCGTGGCCCGGCGCGCGTCCGTCTGGACGGTTGCCAAGGACCCCGAAGGGGCGGAAATAGTGCTGCCCTCGGGTTCATACCTGTGGCGGCAGCTATGCCTTGCGTGGGTGACTTTTGACTTTCGCAAGGATGGCGCTTTTGAGGGCGTGACGGGGGATTTTGCCGGGGGCTTTCGGCTGACCATCCTGCCCGATGCTGTCATGTTGAACCCGCTTGTCCTGCCTCAGATGGGGCAAGCGTTCTACGTCAGGCGGTTTCCCTCATTCATCGGTGATCCAACCCCCGAGATCATCCTAGCCATGACGAAAGCAGGCGGGGATGCCATGGGCCTGTCGCAGACCTTCGATGCTCAAGAACCTGACCCCAAGGACGTGGACCCGACCACTTTCGATGTGGCCTGAGTCCTATCGGCAACAGGCGTGAGTGCTGGATGGTTCTACACAGCTTCTACATGACCATCAAAGCTGGCCTGTAAAATTGGCTAAGTCACTGATTTAATGGTACCGCCTCCCCGGCTTGAACGGGGGACCTCTAGATCCACAATCTAGCGCTCTAACCAACTGAGCTAAGGCGGCACAGGGCGGTTCTTTAGCCCCGTGTCCGCAGGGTTGCAAGCCCCGCTTGCCGTGAAATTGCGTCCGCGATACAGAAAGTTTCACCGCAAAAGGACAAGCCATGGGCATCAACAGCGAAAGCGACATCACCGCGAACATCCAGATCGGCCCGACCGACCTTGGGATGGTGCGGATCTATGTGCAGGGAGAGGGCGTGGACCTGCCGATGGACTTCGACCCCGAGGAGGCGACCGAGATCGCCGAAGAGCTGATGGCCGCGGCCGAGGCCGCCCGCGCCATGGCACAGGGCGGCAAGCCTAAGAAGCCCCGGCGATAAGCGCGCCCGGGTCGCACATCACCTGCAACCGCAGGGCTGCGGCCCGCGCAAAGTCGCGCTGCACCTTGGTGCGGCGCGGACCCGACAGGCGATGTTCGGGGGCCATGCGGGTGATCTCGGCGCCGAAGGCATCGGCATGGATCAGGCCGGTGTCATCGGGCAGCAGATCGGTCGGAAAGTCGCAGTCGACCGCCCAGAAATACCGGTCGCACCAGTCAAGGTACCCCTGCCACTTGCGGTCGGCCTGAAAATCGGCGCGACAGCTTTTGCATTCGACGACCCAAAGCTCTCCCTTAGAGCCAAGGCTGATCAGGTCGACGCGCAGGCCCCGGGCGGGGGTGAACTCGGTCAGCACCGCGTGATCGAGGCTGCGCAGCAGCCGCCCAGTGCCACGCGCAAGGCGCTGGCCGGGCATGGCGGGCAAGGGGGACAGGTCGGACATGGGCGCAGGATAGAACGCAACCGGAACGTCCGCAACCCGCCTTGCCGCCCCCGCGCCCCCCGTATAGCGTCCGCGCGCATATCGCCAAAGGAGAGCATCATGACCGATATCAAGCGTCTGGAAACCGGCCCGCGGATGAGCCAGGCGGTCATCGCCAACGGCTTCGTCTTTCTGGCAGGCCAGGTCGGAGAGCCGGGCACCTCGGTCACGGACCAGACCACCGCGATCCTGAACCAGATCGACGCGCTGCTGGCGCAGGCCGGGACCGACAAGACCCGCATCGTCTCTGCCCAGATCTGGATGGCCGACATGGCGAAATTCGCCGAGATGAACGCCGTCTGGGATACCTGGGTGCCCCAGGGCCACACGCCCGCCCGCGCCACCGGCGAATCCGCGCTGGCGACCCCCGACTACGCGGTCGAGATCATCGTCACCGCGGTCCTGTGATCGCCTGAAGGACAGAGCGCGCCGCGCGCAGGCCCGGCGCCTCTCCCCCCTTGCCCAAGCGGTCCATGGTCAGGTCCATGGCGTCCAGTTGGGCACCCCGCTTTGCACGGTTCTCCAGCGCGTCCTGCAGCGCCTGCGCCATGGGGCCCGGCTGGCAGCGGCTGCCAAGGAACTCTGGCACGGCGCGCGTCTCGCTGACCAGGTTGACCAGCGTGACGGTGTCGGTGCGCAGCAGCGCCCCCACGATCAGGCGCGACAGCGGCGCCATGTCATAGCCGATGACCATCGGGATGCGGTTGGCCGCCAGTTCCAGGCTGACGGTCCCCGACGCCGCCAGCGCCAGATCGGCGGCGGCAAAGGCGGCGCGCTTCTCATCCGGCTCCTCGATCACGATGGGGGCTGTGGGCCAGCGGCGGATCATGTCGCGGACCATCCCGGACACGCCCGGAACCGTCGGCAGGACAACGCGGACCTCGGGCACGCGGTCCCGCAGGCGGATCAGCGCCTCGTCGAAGCGCGGGCCAAGGCGGGTGACCTCTCCGCGGCGCGAACCGGGCAGGCACAGGACCACCGGCGCGTCGGGCGCGATGCCATGGGCGTTGCGGAACAGCTGCGCCTCGTCCGGGCCGGCCACGTCGGCGGTGGCGACGGGATGACCCACGAAATCGCAGGTCATGCCCGCGGCCTGCATCAGCGGCGGTTCGAACGGCAGGATCGCCAGCACGTGATCGATCACCTGCGCCATCTTCAGCGCCCGCCCCGGCCGCCAGGCCCAGACCGAAGGCGCGACGTAATGCACCGTCCGCAGGTCGGGACGCTGCGCACGGACCAGACGTGCGACGCGCAGGCCGAAATCGGGGCTGTCGATGGTGATCAGGACGTCGGGGGCGGCATCGATGACCGCCTGTGCGGTCTGCGCGATGCGGCGTTTCAGGTGGCGGTATTTCGGAAGGACCTCCCAGATGCCCATGATCGACAGCTCGTCCATGGGGAACAGGCTAGTCAGGCCAAGGGGTGTCATCGCGGGGCCGCCGACGCCCAGGAACTCCGCCTGCGGATCAAGCTGCCGCAGTCCCGCCATCAGCGCGGCGCCCAACTGGTCGCCCGAAGCCTCGCCCGCGATCAGGAAATAACGCATGCCGTGCCGCCTTGTTACTGCCAAGTCATGGGTATTGGGACCGACGCGAAAGGGCCAGCCTTTTCAGTCCAGCCCGCCTGCCGCCCACAGGAACAGGCCCGCCGCCTGTGCACGGCGCACCATTTCGGGGCGGTCCAGCAGGATCACCTGTCCCCCCGCCCAGGCAATGCCGGCAAGTCCCGCCGATACGGCCTGATCCACCGTGTCGGGCCCAAGGGTCGGCAGGTCGATGCGCAGATCCTGTCCCGGCTTCGGCGCCTTGTAGAGGACACCGCGGGCGCCTTTGGGATTGGGGCGCAGCTCGGCATGACGCGCAGCGAAATCAAGCATCGCGGCAGTGCCAGGCAGCGTTTCCAATGCCAGACACAGGCCCTGCGCGACGACCGCCCCTTGACCCAGATCCAGCGGCCCGGTCTGGGCCAGAATCCGCGCGGCCCGGCCCGCGTCCCTGCGGTCAGCATCGGTCGGCTCTCCGGTCAGGATGCCTTCCTCCGGGATAAGATCAGGCGCAATTTCGCTGACGGAACAAACCGTAAGGTCATTCTCTTCGAAAATGTCGAGGACTGTTCGCAACGCCGCGTCATCGCCCGACTGCATGGCGGTCAGGATGCGGGGGACAAGCTGCGCGGTGCGCGGGTCGAACGCCTCGGGGTCCAGCCGCGGCCGGCGGATCGCGCCGGCAAAGACCACGCGGGTCACCCCTTTGGCATGCAGATCATCCAGAAACGGTACCAGACGTTCCAGCTGGAACGTCGTGGCGGCCAGGCCGTCCGGGGCAAAGCCCGGCAAGGCGAAGACCAACGGATCGTCCAGGCAGTCGGCAACAGCCGGGGCCAGGGCGCCCTGCCCCGCAATGATGGCGATCCGGCTCATTCGGGTTTGGGCGCCAGAAAGCTGCGGTCGGACGGCCCAAGGATGAAGTCCAGCACGTCGCGCTCCATGCCGGTCACCTGCGCCTCGGCACGCGTACGGGCCGTATCGCGGAAGGATCCGCGACCCAGGTCGCCCAGCAGGGACCGCAGCGCCGTGATGTCGGACCGGGTCGCGCCGCGACGCTTCAGCCCGATCAGGTTCAGGCCGTCCAGGTGCCCGCGCGGTCCTTGGACCAGGCCATAGGGGATCACGTCGGCAGTCACCATCGTCACCGCCCCGATCATCGCGCCGCGGCCGATGCGGACCCATTGATGCACGCCCGACAACCCGCCCACGATCACGTCATCCTCCAGCACGCAATGGCCCGCTATGGCCACGCTGTTGGCGAGGATCACCCGGTCGCCGATCCGGCAGTCGTGGCCCACATGGCTGGACGCCATGAACAGCCCGTCATCGCCCACGGTGGTGACGCTGCCGCCGCCGGCGGTGCCGGGGTTCATCGTCACGTATTCGCGGATGCGGTTGCGGGCGCCGATCTGCAGGCGGACGTCCTCGCCCTTGAACTTCAGGTCCTGGGGAACCTCTCCGATGCTTGCGAAGGGAAAGATCACCGTCCCCTCGCCCACCGAGGTGTCGCCGGTCACGACGACATGGGATTTCAGCTCCACCCCGTCCGCCAGCCGGACCTTGGGTCCGACCACGCAGAACGGGCCGATGCGCACCCCTGCGCCGATCTGGGCGCCGGGTTCGATCACGGCCGAAGGGTGGATCAGGGCATCAGCCATCCTTACGGGCCATCATCGCGGTGTATTCCGCCGACGCGCACAGCTGGCCGTCGACCATGGCCTTGCCCTCGAACTTCCAGATCTTGCCGCCGCCGCGGATGGCGCGGCAATGCAGTTCCAGAACGTCGCCCGGCACGACCATGCGGCGGAACTTGCAGTTGTCGATGCCCATGAAATAGGTCTGCATTTCCTCGTCGATGACGTTCATGCTGATGCCCACCACGACGGCCGCGGTCTGGGCCATCGCCTCGATGATGGTCACGCCGGGCATGATCGGGTGGTTGGGGAAATGCCCCTGGAAATGCGGCTCGTTGCTGGTCACGTTCTTGATGCCCACCGCACTCTCGAACGGGACGATGTCGCGCACCTTGTCGATGAACAGGAAGGGATAGCGGTGGGGGATGATCCGCTTGATCAGCGACAGGTCGGCCTCGGTATAGGGGGCGGGATTGCGCGTGTCGTCAGCCATTTGCGTTCCTTGAGACGGTTTCGTCGGGGTTACCAACCGGGGGGCCGGATGGCAAGCGGGTCAGGCGGGACGGCGCCGCCCCTCGGCCAGCCAGCCGGTCAGGATCAACCCCGCGATCAGCGCCAGCCATGCCCATCCGGGCAGCAGCGGCCTGCGGTCCAGGCCGGTGACGGTCGCGGCATCGCGCGGGGTGACGCCGATCCAGGGGCCGCCCAAGCCATCGCCGCTGGCCGCCCGGCCCGCACGCGTCTGGCGCAGGTCCGGCACGCCGTCCGACAGGCGCTGGACCGAACCGCCGCTGGCCTCGACCAAGGGTGTCAGCAGGGGCGCGTCGGCCACCGTCTCCTCGAATTCGCGGGGCGCCGCGGGGCCAAGCGCCAGCACGCGGCGCATGTCGCCATCCGCAAGGCGGTACAGGCCGGGTTCGGGCGCGGTCCAGTCCGCGACGAACCGGCCCGGCCCGTCGGCGGCCAACGGGACCTGGCTGATGCTTCCGTCGGGGGCGGTGACCTGCAGCGGCCCGGCACTGTCCTGCATCGTGCGGCGGGTGAACCGGACGGCCAGACCGTCGCGGACATCCGCCAGCAGGGCTTCCTCCTCCAGCTCGGGCTCTTTCATCGACCAGTGGGCGATGCGGCGCAGCAACTCCAGCTGCGGGCCGCCCCCCTCGAACCCGCGCCCCCACAGCCAGACCTGGTCCGACGTCAACAACGCGACGCGCCCCTCTCCGACCCGGTCCAGGATCAGCAGCGGCTTGTCCTCGGCCCCGGTCATGGCGACCTGGGCGTCGCTTGTGGGCGTGACCTCGGACAGGCGCAGCCAGCGGCCCCAATCGGGAGCGTCGGGATCGGGGCCGCCCAGGCCCGCGGTCACCGGATGGCGCCGCCCGTCATCGGTCAGGCGCGGCGTGAACGGCTGGTCGATGACGCGACCGGTGGGCCGCGCAGGCAGGATCGGCCCCAGAGGCGACAGGTTCAGGCTTTCGACCGACGCCATTTCGGGGCCGGCCGACACCAGGATCGCGCCGCCTTCCTCGACGTATCGGGCGATGTTCATGTAGTATTCGGGCGGCAGAATGCCCCGCACGCTATAGCGGTCAAAGATGATCAGGTCGAAATCATCGATCCGTTCCAGGAACAGCTCTCGTGTCGGAAACGCGATCAGCGACAGCTCGTCCACCGGGACGCCGTCGAACTTGTCGGGCGGTCGCAGGATGGTGAAATGGATCAGGTCGACCGCGGCGTCCGATTTCAGCAGGTTGCGCCAGGTACGCTCACCCGCATGGGGCTCTCCGGATACCAGCAGCACACGCAGGCGGTCACGCACGCCGTTGATGCTGATGGCGGCGGCATTGTTGCGGTCGGTCAGCTCTCCGGGTGCGTCGTCCAGCGCGATCTGCACGACGTTCTGGCCGGCATGGCCGGGCGTCACCGGCAGGGACAGGCTGGTGTTCAGGGGCACGGCGACGGTCTGCTCGTCCTCGCCGTCCACGGACAGTCGCAGGGTGACGCTGCCGGTGCGGCTGGCCTCGGGGACCAGGCCCTGATCCTCGACGCGCAGGCGGATGGTGACCTCCTGCCCGATCAGGCCAAAGGCCGGGGCCTCCTCGATCACCAGGCGGCGGTCCCAGTCCTGCGGCTGACCGGTCAGCAGCACGTGCAGCGGCGCCGCCATCCCCTGCGGCAGCATCTGCGGGTCGTGCAGGCGGCCATCGGTGACGGCGATCACCCCGGCCAGCCGAGCCTCGGGTTCAGCGGCGATGGCGCGCGACAGGGCGGTGGCCAGCGCCGTGCCGTCATCGCTGTCGCCCACGGTCACGCGACGCAGGTCGGTGCCGGGCAATGCGGCGATGCCCGCGGACAGGTCGTCCACCGCCTGATCGACCTGCGCGGCGCGCCCCGGCAGGGCCTGGCTGGCAGAGCGGTCATCCAGCAGGATCACGATGTCGGACAGGGCCGCACGCGTGCCCAGTTCCAACGCCGGCCCGGCCAGAGCCAGCGCAGCCGCCAGCCCCGCCAAGCCGCGCCATGCCCAGCCCCGCAGCCCGCGCCACAGCGCGAAGGCCGCGACCAGCACCGCCAGCGCGGCCAGCATGCCGATGGCCCACCACGGCAGGGCCGGGTCGAACCGCAGCTGGGTCAGGGATGTCATGGTGCCAGGATCTCCTCGGTTCGCAGGCGGTCCAGCAGGGCGGGCACATGCACCTGGTCGGATTTGTAGTTTCCGGTCAGCACGTACATCACCAGGTTCACGCCGAACCGGGCCGCCATCTCTCTCTGGCGGTCACCCTCCCAGCCCTGTCCGATGGGATAGGCGGCATAGCCGTCGGCGTTGACCGCCCAGGCCTCGGCCCAGGAATTGCCGCCGATGATGACCGGGCTGACGCCGTCGTTCAGCTGGCGGAACGGCACGCCGGCCTCGGCCTGGGACGAGACGGTCGGGGCCTCGGCCCAGACCGGATTGCCCTGCCAGCGGCCTGGAAAGTCGTCCAGCAGGTAGAATGTCCGCGTCAGCACGTGATCATCGGGAATGGGCGCCAGGGGTGGGATGTCCAGCGGCGCGGCCAGGCGGCGCAGCGCCTGCGACATGTCGGGGCCGCCGACACCCGCGATGTCGCCGTCGCGGGTGTCGAACAGGATCATTCCCCCCGACCGCAGAAAGGCGTTCAGCCGCAGATAGGCCTGCGGTCCGGGCGCGGGCTGTGCATCGGTGATGGGCCAATACAGGAACGTCAGCAGCGACAGGTCGTCCTGGTCCAAATCGATCCCGATCGGCTGTCCCGGCTCGACCGAGGTGCGGCTGCGCAGCGCCTGCGACAGCCCGGTCAGACCCTGTTCGGAAGCCTGATCGATCCGCGCGTCGCCCGTCACGACATAGGCCAGCGCCACGTCGGCCGCGGCCCGCATCAGATCGGGGTCCAGGTCCTGCGCCTGCGCCCGCGGGCCCGGCAGCGTCGCCAAAACAAGCGCGACCGCCGCCATGGCCCCTCGCCTGCGTCCGCGCCCCAGCCAAGCCGACCCGATGGCATCCAACGCCAGCAGCAGCGCCACCGCGGCCAGCAGCGCGCCCTTCAGGTCGCGTCCCGGCGTGGCGGCGACGGCCTCGACCGTGGCGCCGGGCCAGGTCGCCCGCACGAAGGGACCGCCCGCGTTCAGCGCCCGGCGCCGCTCGCCCGCCGCATAGATGCCCGCGGGGCGGTCGGGGCCCGTCCCCTGCGCCAGATCGGCGGCGGGCACCGGGGTCAGGCCCTGGGCCTCGGCGGGACGCCCGAACCCGTCCAGCACGGCCTCGGGCGTCCAAAAGGGTTGAGTCAGGTCCTCGGTCGCAGCCTCGGAGGGTGACAGGCGGGCGGTAGCGACAAGGCGCTCCATCATCTGCGGGAACAGGCTCGACAGCGGCAGGTTCGACCATTCGGCATTGGCCGTCACATGGACCAGCACGACCTGCCCCTGGCCAAGCCGGTCGCGGGTGATCAGCGGCGTGTTGTCGGACAGCGACGCGATCGTGCGCCCCGCCAGATCGGGCGCGGGCTGGGCCATCAGCTGCGCGCGGACGGACACATCATCCGGCACGGGCAGGCCCGCAAAGGGACCGTCATCGGGGAACGGCGCGAGCCCGCGCGGGTCGCCCCAGGACAGCGCACCGCCGATGTCGCGCCCGCCTTGGCGCAGCGCCACGGGCAGCAGCGGTTCTTCGGCCAGGCGGTCGTAACCGGCCATGCGCGGCCCCGCAAAGCGGATCAGCAGCCCACCTTCGGCCACCCATTGAGTCAGGTCCAGCGTCTCGGCCAGCTGCACCTGATCTGCCAGCACGATCACGTCGGGCGCGGTGTCCAGGACATCGCCCAAGGCGCCTTCGACCAAGTCGGTCGTGGGGGCCAGCGCCTGGCGCAGGTAGTGGGTTTGGGCCAACAGCTGCTGGCCTTCGGCCAGCGGATCGCCAACCAGGGCCACCTTGCGGCGGCGCACGCGGTCATCCGCCAGAACGACCGCGCCGGCATGGGTCTCGGCCTCGATCTGAAAGCGAGTGATCCGGTTGCGCAGTTCGGGCGGCAGGTCGATGGCCACGGGGCGGACGGTCAACCCGTCGGCATCCGTCGCGTCGCCGGGCGTGAGGCTGGCCAGCGCACGCTCGATCCCCTGCGGATCGGGGCCGATGGCCTGGATCGCCGGGGCGGCATCATCGACCGAGGTCAGCGTCAGCGACGGCGTGTCGCCCGCAGCCAGCGCCAGCGTCCGCAGCGGACGCGCGGGCGGCACGACCGTCACCGTGCCGCGATCCGCCAGGGCCGCCAGCCAAGCCGCGCGGTTCGGATGATCGGTCCCGTCCGCGATCCACAGCGTCGACAGCGACCCCTCCGGCGCATCGGCCAGCGTGGCGCCCGGATCGTCGGGCAGACGCGTCGACCAGGGTTGCGGCTGCGCCGCGCGCAGGCCGGACAGCAGGGCATCGGCGGGCTGGAACGCCAGTGCGCCCTGACCCCGTCCGTCGGCCATCAGCAATGCCGCGGGCCGACCCGCGGCGGCGGCATCCGTCAGGGCGGTTTCGACGCGTGTCTGGCGGGCCGCCCAATCGGGCGCGGCGGCAAAGCCTGCATCCATCACGATCAGCAATGGCCCGTCGGCCGCGGGCTGCACCACGGGGCGCCAGACGGGCCCCGCAAAGGCCAGGATCGCCGCCGCCACCGCCGCCAAACGGATCAGCAGCAGCCACCATGGCGTGCGGCTGGCGATGGGCGCGCGATCGACAAGCCCTGCCAACAGGGCGACGCCCGGAAAGATCACCCGCCGCGGCGCGGGCGGCATGGCGCGCAGGATCACCCACAAGACCGGCAGCGCGATCAGCGCGCCCAGCAGCCATGGCGCGGCGAAACCCAAGGGCCCCAGCAGCAGCATCAGCGCGCCCCCTGCCCCAGTGCCTGCCACAGCCAGTTCAGCGCCTGTGCGGGGTCGGCGTCCGTCAGATGCGTGCCGAACTGCCAGCCTGCCCGCCGCGCCTGCCCCTCCAGCCAGGCCTGTCGTTCGGCCAGCCGGGCCAGATAGGCCGCGCGCAGCCCGCCGGCATCGCGGCTGTCATGCCGCAGGCTGCCAGAGCGGAACTCGACCGCGCCGTCATAGGGGAAATGCGCCTCGTGCGGGTCCAGGATCTGGAACAGCAGGCCCGACAGGCCCAGGCCCGCCGCCTGCCCCAGCAGGTCCGCAACCCAGCCCGGATCGGTCAGGAAATCCGACAGGATCACCACCCGCAGGTTCGGTCGCAGGGCGTGGGCCGGGGCGGCATCCTCGGCGGCGGTACCCGTGGCCAGCTGTTCTGCCAGGCGGTCGGCCTGGATGCGGCCGGCCCGTGCGGGTTGGCCCAGCAGCCCGACCTTTTCCCCCCCGCGCAGCATCAGCATGCCAAGCGCCAGCGTCAGGATCTGACCGCGTTCGGCCTTGGTCGGGCGGTCGGGCCCGCCGGTGAAATCCATGCCGGGCGCGCGCGACAGCCACAGGGCGGCGGATTGCGCCGTCTGCGCCTCGCGGTCGCGCACGAACTGGCTGTCCGACCGGCCGGACCGCCGCCAGTCGATGCTGCGCGCCCCGTCGCCCGCGCCCGCGGGGCGGTACTGCCAGAAATCCTCTCCGGGACCGGCGCGGCGCAGGCCATGGGCGCCCGGGGCTACCATCGCGGCCAGCCGTTCGGCCGACAGGATCAGGCCGGGCAGATGCCCGGCGACCCCTTCGGCCCGCGCGCGCAGATCGGTGGGCGTCACGCTCATGCGGCGCGACGGGTGCCGATGCGGTCGTCCAGCAGGCGGCCGATCACCGCGTCGACCGTCTCTCCGCGTGCCCGGGCAGCGAAGGACAGCGCCATGCGGTGCCGCAGCACGGGCGCCGCCATCGCGGCCACGTCGTCCAGCGTCGGCGCATAGCGGCCGTTCAGCACGGCACGCGCGCGGCTGACCAGCATCAGCGCCTGCGCGGCGCGCGGACCCGGCCCCCAGGTCAGCGCATCGGTGACGAAGGACGCGGCCTCGGGTGCGCCGGGGCGGGCGGCGCGGACAAGGTCCAGGATCGCCTCGACCACGGTCTCTCCCACGGGCATCTGGCGGATCAGGCGCTGTGCCGCGATCAGCTGGTCAGGGGTGAAGGCCGCGTGCGGGGTGTCATCCTCCAGCCCCGTGGTGGCGATCAGGATCTGGCGTTCGGTGTCGCGGTCCGGGTAATCGACGTCGATCTGCAGCAGGAACCGGTCCAGCTGCGCCTCGGGCAGCGGATAGGTGCCCTCCTGCTCGATCGGGTTCTGGGTGGCCAGGACGTGGAACGGACGGCCCAGGGGGCGGTGCTGGCCGCTGATGGTGACCTCGCGCTCCTGCATGGCCTGCAGCAGGGCGGATTGGGTACGGGGGCTGGCGCGGTTGATTTCGTCGGCCATCAGGAGTTGCGTGAAGACCGGCCCCTCGATGAAGCGGAACGCCCGGCTTCCGTCGGGCCGCGCGTCCAGGACCTCGGACCCCAGGATGTCGGCGGGCATCAGGTCGGGCGTGAACTGGATGCGGGCGCTGTCCAGGCCCAGAACCGTCGACAGCGTGTCGACCAGCATCGTCTTGCCCAGGCCCGGCTGCCCGATCAGCAGCGCGTGCCCCCCGGACAGGATCGATGCAAGAACCTGTTCGACCACCTCGTGCTGGCCCACGAAACGGCGTTCGACGCTGGCGCGGGCGTCCGACAGGCGGGCGGCCAGGGCCTGGACCTCTTGCACCAGAAATTCGTCCGACGTCATGACATTGCCCCCGCGCTGGTTTAAGGAAAGCATAGGCAGTCCAGACACAGGCGACCAGATCGAATGGCGGAAAACGGTGACAAAAGCGTGAACCCCGACGGGCTGGCCCAGGCCGCGGCGATCGCGGCCAAGGACGGGCCTGCGCCCGTGCATCTGTGGAACCCGCCCTATTGCGGAGAGATGGACCTGACCGTCTGCGCGGACGGCACCTGGCTGCACGAAGGCACGCCCATCGGACGCCCCGCGATGGTGCGACTGTTCGCCAGCATCCTGAAGCGTGAGGGCGACCGATTTTACCTGGTCTCTCCGGTCGAGAAGATCGGCATCCGGGTCGAGGATGCGCCCTTTCTGGTCACCGATGCCGACATCGCTCAGGACGCGATCACCTTCGTCACCAACATGGGCGAACGGGTGACGGCGGGCCCGGATCACGCAATCATCATCCGCGGCACGGCCGAGGTTCCGCGGCCCTATGTCCATGTGCGCGGCGGGCTGGAGGCGCTGATCGACCGCAAGACCTTCTACCGTCTGGCGGCCGCGGCCGATCCCGGGCCCGACGGGCGCGCGGCGGTGCGGTCCGGCGGACAGTCCTTCGCGCTGGAGCCCTGAATGCCGCAGTTCGCAGCCAATCTGACGACGCTGTTCACCGAACTGCAGATGATCGACCGCTTTGCCGCCGCGGCCGAGGCCGGGTTCACCGGGGTCGAGATCCTGTTCCCCTATGACATCGCGGCGCAGGACCTCTATCGCGCGTCGGTCAAGACGGCGCTGCCGATCGTGCTTATCAACGCGCCGCCGCCGAACTGGGCCGGCGGGCCACGCGGGTTTGCCGCCGTTCCGGGGCTGGAGGATCGCTTTCGTCGCGATTTCGAACGCAGCCTGCGCGTGGCGCAGGCGCTGCGCGCGCGTCACATCCACATCATGGCCGGTCGCGCCGAGGGTGCTCAGGCGCTGGAGACCCTTGTCGCGAACCTGTCCTGGGCCGCGGACCGCGCCCCCCATGCCAGCCTGACGATCGAACCCGTGAACGACACCGACATGCCGGGCTATTTTCTGACCGATTACGGCATGGCCATCGACGTCATCGACCGCATCGCCGCGCCGAACCTTGGGCTGCAGCTGGACACCTATCATGCGCAGGTCATCACGGGCGACATGCAGGCCTGCTGGCGCAAGGTCGCCCCGCTGGTGCGCCACATCCAGATCGCGGGCCATCCCGGCCGGAACGAGCCTGACGTCGGCACCCTGGATTATCCCGCCCTGTTCGCGGAGTTGGACGACTGGGGGTACCGTGGCTGGGTATCGGCGGAATACGCCCCCGTCCGAACCACCCAGTCCGGATTGGGCTGGCTGCACGCCGCCGGTTGAACCCGCGCAACATCCGGTCGGATTTTCCTGTGCAACAGGGAACTTGCGCGCAGCGTGGTCCGTTTGCTGACAGATGCGTCGCCGTGTCGCGCCCCCGGGCGCGGCAGACGCCGAAAGCAAAGGGAAAATGCCATGAACTCGATCATCTACATTGTCGGCCTGGTTGTCGTCGTCCTGTTCGTCCTGTCGTTCCTCGGCCTGCGTTGAGGGTTAACAGCATGAACGAAAACCTCGAAGCAGCCGGCACCGGCTCGCGCCCCCATGTCGACTGGGCATCCATCCTTGCCGGTGCGGCCATCGCCGCGGGCGCCTCGGTCGTCTTCACGGGCTTCACGGCTGCCATCGGTCTTGGTTCCGTCTCGGCAGAGCCGGGCGAAGGTTTGGGGACGTTCGCCCTGATCCTGGTCGGCCTGTTCGCCTTCGCGTCCATGGTGGCCGTCTATGGTCTGGGTGGATACGTGTCGGGGCGGATGCGCCGTCGCACCCATTCCGGTGAGGACCAAACGGATGCACGTGACGGCATCCATGGCCTGACCGTTTGGGCAATCGGCATGATCCTGACGGGCATCCTGGCCGCAGGCGCGGTCTCCAGCGGCGTTCGCGCGGCCGGCAATGCGGCTTCGACCGCGGTCGAGGCCGCAGGTTCCGCCGTGGGTGGTGCCGTTCAGGGCGCCGGCCAGCTGGCCGGCGGCGTCGTCGGTGGCGTTGGCCAAATCGCTGGCGGTGCCGTCAGTGGCGTCGGTCAGCTCGCCAGCGGTGCGATTTCGGGCGCCGGTGAGGCCGCTGGTGGTCAGGACATGGGCGGCAATCCGCTGGACTATGTGACCGACCGTCTGCTGCGCAGCGAGGCTGCGGCACCGGATCAGTTCTCGAACGAGGCGATCCGCAACGAGGTCACCGGCATCCTGGGCACCGTGCTGCGCACGGGCGAGGTGGCCGATGACGATCTGGACTATCTGCGCGACGCGCTTGCTGCCCGTACCGACCTGACCCCGGCCCAGATCGACGCCCGCGTCGAGGAAGCCGTGACCCAAGTCCAGGACCTGCGTGCCGAAGCCGAAGCCCGCATCGAAGAAGCGCGGACCCAGGCTGAGGAAGCCGTGGCCGCTGCCGAACAGCGCGCCCAGGAACTGCAGGCGCAGGCCGAACAGCAGCTGCAGGAGGCACAGGATGCCGCCATCGCCGCTGCCGAATCCGCCCGCCGCGGTGCGGTGTGGAGCGCGCTGTTCCTGGCCGTGTCGTCGCTGGTCTCTGGTCTGGCCGCCTGGATGGGCGCCATCAAGGGCGGTTCGGACCGCGATGCCGGTCGCGTCTGGGGCGGCCTGTCGCGTCGCCGCACCTGACGGGACGTCTCCGTCCGACGCGACGGAACTGTGACAAGCATGGCCCCCGACCCCCGTGTCGGGGGCCACACGCATTTGCGGGCTGGCATTCGCGGCCCTTATCGGCTAGGGCAGCCGCGAAACCTACAGATTAAGGCCGTCATGGATATCCGCAACATCGCCATCATCGCTCACGTCGACCACGGCAAAACCACCCTGGTGGACCAGCTGCTGCGTCAGTCGGGCTCCTTCCGCGACAACCAGGCCGTCGCGGAACGCGCGATGGACAGCAACGACATCGAACGTGAACGCGGCATCACCATTCTGGCCAAGGCAACCTCGGTCGAATGGAAGGGCACCCGCATCAACATCGTCGACACGCCCGGCCACGCCGATTTCGGCGGCGAGGTCGAACGCATCCTATCGATGGTGGACGGCGTCTGCCTGCTGGTCGACGCGGCGGAAGGCCCGATGCCCCAGACCAAGTTCGTGACCTCCAAGGCACTGGCCCTAGGCCTGCGCCCGATCGTCGTGCTGAACAAGGTCGACAAGCCCGCAGCCGAGCCCGACGAGACGCTGAACGATGTGTTCGACCTGTTCGCCAACCTGGGCGCCAGCGACGAGCAGCTGGACTTTCCGCATGTCTATGCCTCGGGCATCGGCGGTTGGGCCGACGCGACGCTGGACGGCGAGCGCAAGAACATGGACGCGCTGTTCGACCTGATCCTGAAGCACGTGCAGCCGCCCAAGCAGATCACCCGCGCGGACGAGCCGTTCCAGATGCTGGCGACCACGCTTGGCGCCGACGCCTTCCTGGGCCGTCTGCTGACCGGTCGCGTCGAGGCGGGCACCGCCAGGGCCGGCGACACGCTGAAGGCGCTGTCGCGCGACGGCGAGCGGCTGGAGCAGTTCCGCATCAGCAAGATCATGGCGTTCCGCGGCCTGACCCAGACCCCGATCGACGTGGCCGAGGCCGGTGACATCGTGACGATCGCGGGCATGGCCAAGGCCACCGTGGCCGACACGCTGTGCCACCCGGACGTGATGGAGGCCCTGCCCTCGCAGCCGATCGATCCCCCGACCATCAGCGTCACCTTCGGCATCAACGACAGCCCGCTGGCCGGCAAGGACGGCAAGAAGGTCCAGAGCCGCGTGATCCGCGAGCGCCTGATGAAGGAAGCCGAGATCAACGTCGCCATCAAGGTCGAGGACACCCCCGGGGGCGAGGCCTTCGTTGTCTCGGGTCGCGGCGAACTGCAGATGGGCGTCCTGATCGAGAACATGCGCCGCGAAGGGTTCGAGCTGTCGATCAGCCGCCCGCGCGTGATCTACAAGGAAGAGGACGGCCAGCGCCTGGAGCCGATCGAGGAAGTCATCATCGACGTCGATGATGAATACACCGGCGTGGTGATCGAGAAGCTGACCGGCGACCGCAAGGGCGACCTGGTCGAGATGCGTCCCGCCGGCGTCGGCAAGACGCGCATCGTGGCCCATGTCCCGTCGCGTGGCCTGATCGGCTATCAGGGCGAGTTCATGACCGATACGCGCGGCAACGGCGTGCTGAACCGCATCTTCCACGGTTGGGCGCCGCACAAGGGCGCCATCCAGGGCCGTCGCCAGGGCGTGCTGATCAGCATGGAGAACGGCGTGTCCGTGTCCTATGCGCTTTGGAAACTGGAAGATCGCGGCAAGTTCTTTATCGGCGCCCAGGAAGAGCTGTATCAGGGCATGATCATCGGCGAACACAGCCGGGACAACGACCTTGAGGTGAACCCGCTGAAGGGCAAGCAGCTGACCAACGTCCGTGCCTCCGGCACCGACGAGGCCGTCCGCCTGACGCCCCCGGTCCGCCAGTCGCTGGAAGAGGCGATCGCCTATATCAACGACGACGAACTGGTCGAGGTCACGCCGAAGAACATCCGCCTGCGCAAGCGGCACCTGGATCCGCACGAACGCAAGCGCGTCGCACGGTCCGGCGCCTGATACGCATCCACCGCGAGGTTGCTGAAATCACAGGTCCGCGTGCCCCCCGGCACGCGGACCTGTCCATTTAGATATGTCGCCAAGGCGACACTTCGTGCTATGATTGTATTATCCGAATTGCGCACCCGTTTAAGATGCACAAATTTGGTTGCTACACTGATTCCACGGCTGCTTTTCTGGGGCATTCTGGCCCTAAATCACATTCAAGTCATCTGTTTTCGTTTGGCCCACCCCGCAACGGATCGGATTGCATCGTGATGAAACACCTGTCGGAACGCCGTGACCCCAGGGGTCTGCACGACCGCGCCATCAGTGCCGCGATGACGCTTGTCTTGGACCAACGCCGCCAGCCCCCCACGATTGCCGATATCGCCGAAGCCGTCGGCGAACCCGTCGAACGGGTCCGTGCCTTGTTCGCCGATGAACGCACCCTGCTGGTGGCCAGTGTCGAACAGGCGCTGGTCGTGCTGATCGACAGCTGCACCCGCGCGGTGGTCCGCGTCGATCCCGACGACCCCGTCGCGCAGTTCCTGAGCCTGGGCGACACCTATCTGGATTGGGCCTGCCGCTATCCCGCGCAGTTCAGGCTGCTGCAGGACTGCGATCTGACCAACGCGCGGCACGAACCCATCCTGCGCCGCTATACCGACAGCATCGCCGATCTGACGCTGCGCATGCTGGCACGGGCCCGCGATACCGGTCGCCTGCACCCGCGCGAGGATATCGCGATGCTGGCCCTGTCCGCGCGCTGCTATGTGGTGGGGCTTGCGCGGCTGGTTCTGGACGGTCGCCTGAAGGATTGGACCGAGGAACGCGATTCCCTGACCACCGCCAAGCATCTTACCCATGATTTCGTGCATCGGATGGCGCGCAGCAGCCAACCCCATATGGCCGGCATGTGACGGATTAGCCCCTTTCGGACCCATGGTGCTTGCGGTATCCCGGTTGCAACCTGTGAATGACCGAAGAGAGCAGCCGTGACCGATTACATCATCAAGGACATTGCGCTGGCCGAATACGGCCGCAAGGAACTGGACATCGCCGAGACGGAAATGCCCGGCCTGATGGCGCTGCGTTCCGAATACGGCGAGGCCAAGCCGCTGGCGGGTGCCCGGATCGTCGGCAGCCTGCACATGACCATCCAGACCGCCGTCCTGATCGAGACGCTGACCCATCTGGGCGCGGATGTCCGCTGGGCGTCCTGCAACATCTATTCGACCCAGGATCACGCCGCTGCCGCCATCGCCGCCGCGGGCGTTCCGGTCTTTGCCATCAAGGGGCAGAGCCTGGCCGAGCATTGGGATTACCTTGATCGCTCGTTCCAGTTCCCCGAGGGCCCGAACCTGATCCTGGATGATGGCGGCGATGCGACGCTGTACATCCTGCTGGGTGCCCGCGCCGAGGCCGGCGAGGACGTGATCCCCGTGCCGCAGTCGGACGAAGAAACCGTCATCAAGGCGCAGATCGCCAAGCGTCTGGCGCAGTCGCCCGGCTGGTTCACCAAGATGCGCGACCAGATCGTCGGCGTGTCCGAGGAGACGACAACCGGCGTCCACCGCCTGTACGATCTGCAGAAGAACGGCCAGCTGCCCTTCCCCGCGATCAACGTGAACGACAGCGTGACCAAGTCGAAATTCGACAACAAGTACGGCTGCAAGGAATCGCTGGTCGACGGCATCCGCCGTGCCACCGACGTGATGATGGCGGGCAAGGTTGCCGTCGTCTGCGGCTATGGCGACGTGGGCAAGGGCTCGGCCGCCAGCCTTCAGGGCGCCGGCGCCCGCGTGAAGGTGACCGAGGTCGATCCGATCTGCGCGCTGCAGGCCGCGATGGACGGGTTCGAGGTCGTGACCCTGGAGGATGTGGCCGACAGCGCCGACATCTTCATCACGACCACCGGCAACCGCGACGTGATCCGGTTGGAGCACATGCGTGCCATGAAGGACATGGCGATCGTCGGCAACATCGGCCATTTCGACAACGAGATCCAGGTCGCGGCGCTGCGCAACCACAAATGGACCAATATCAAGGACCAGGTGGACATGATCGAGATGCCTTCGGGCAATCGCATCATCCTGCTGTCGCAGGGGCGCCTGCTGAACCTGGGCAATGCCACGGGCCACCCGTCCTTCGTGATGTCGGCAAGCTTCACCAACCAGGTGCTGGCGCAGATCGAACTGTGGACCAAGGGCGACGACTACAAGCCCGGCGTCTACATCCTGCCCAAGGCGCTGGACGAAAAGGTCGCGCGGCTGCACCTGGACAAGATCGGTGCGAAACTGTCCGTGCTGTCGTCCGAACAGGCCGCCTATATCGGCGTGACGCCCGAGGGCCCCTTCAAATCCGACCATTACCGGTATTGATGTCATGACAGAATATTCGACCTTCACCTCGGAATCCGTGTCCGAGGGCCATCCCGACAAGATCGCCGACCAGATTTCGGACGCGATCTTGGACGCCATCCTGGCCGAGGACGCGCGCGCCCGCGTTGCGTGCGAGACCATGGTCAAGACCGGCGTCGCCATCATCTCGGGAGAGATCACCACCAGTGCCTGGGTGGATCTGGAATCCATCGTGCGCGGGGTGATCACCGACATCGGCTATAATTCGTCGGATGTGGGGTTTGACGGGGCGACCTGTTCGGTGATCAACATCATCGGCAAGCAGTCCCCCGAGATCAACCAGGGCGTCGACCGCGAGAGCCTTGAGGAGCAGGGCGCAGGCGACCAGGGGCTGATGTTCGGCTATGCCAGCGACGAGACCGACGTGCTGATGCCCGCCGCGATCACCTATGCCCATCGTCTGGTCGAACGCCAGGCGGCGGTGCGGCGCGACGGCACCCTGCCCTGGCTGCGCCCAGATGCCAAATCGCAGCTGACGCTGCGCTATGACGCCGACGGCCGCCCCGAGGGGATCGACGCGGTCGTGCTGTCCACCCAGCACAACCCCGAGATCAGCCTGGCCGACCTGCGCGAGGCGGTGATCGAGGAGATCATCCGCCCGGTCCTGCCTGCGGAATGGCTGTCGGATGCGACCAAGTTCTTCATCAACCCCACCGGCAAGTTCGTCATCGGCGGTCCCGTCGGCGATTGCGGCTTGACCGGGCGCAAGATCATCGTCGACAGCTATGGCGGCATGGCCCGTCATGGCGGTGGTGCGTTCTCGGGCAAGGATCCGTCCAAGGTCGACCGCTCGGCGGCCTATGCCGGCCGTTGGGTTGCCAAGAACATCGTGGCGGCCGGTCTTGCCAAGCGCTGCGAGATCCAGGTCAGCTATGCGATCGGCGTGGCCGAGCCCACCTCGATCAGCCTGAACTGCTTCGGGACCGAAACCGTGCCGGTCGACCGGATCGTCGCGGCTGTGCGCGAGGTGTTCGACCTGCGCCCGTTCGCGATCATCCGCGAACTGGACCTGCTGCATCCGATCTATCGCCCGACGGCCAGCTATGGTCATTTCGGTCGCGAACCCTATGCGTTGAACGGGGCGACCGCGTTCAGCTGGGAACGCACCGACAAGGCGGAAGCGCTGAAAGCGGCGCTGAGCTGAATGACGAAGGCCGCCCTACCGGGCGGCCTTTTTCCTTGTCATCCATACAGCTTGCGGGCTCGATCCTCGAAAGCACGGACGATGCGGGACATCGCCTCGTGGAAGACGACGCCGATCAGGCGTTGCAGGATCGCGTTCTTGAATTCGAAATCGACGAAGAACTCGACCTGACAGCCCCCTTCCGGGCGATCCTTGAAGGACCAGCCGCTGCGCATGTACTTGAACGGGCCGTCCAGATATTCCGTGTCGATCTTCCAGACGCCGCCCTGCTCGGGCCACAGGACGACCCGGCTTCCAAAGCGTTCGCGAAAGACTTTGAAACTGATGACCAGATCGGCGGCGATCTCCTCCGCGCCGTCGGGGCGGGTGGTGCGCGTCCGGATGCGGGCCGCGCTGTTCCAAGGCAGGAACTGGGGATAGCTTTCGATATCGGCCACCAGATCGTACATCTGGCGGGCACTGTAGGGAAGGTTGCGGCTGTCGCGGTGGTTCGGCACGGGCTATCGCTCTTGAGTTTCGTCGCGGCGTCTGTTTCGATTCGGCACCGATTTAACAGGCAGGACGCGCGATGAACATGATATGGCTGCTGCGTGCGGCAAAATGGGCGCGCAACCCTCCCAGTGCCAAGATGGTCAAGCTGGTGATCGCCGTGATCGCGATCGGGCTTGCGCTGCTGGCGCTGGAAAAGCTGGGCTGGTGGCCGGACTGGGCCACGCAGGACCAACGACCGCACCGCCTGCCCCGCTGACGGTCAGTCGCGATCGCGAATGGCGACCGGACGTGGCTTGGGCGCACCCAAGGCCAAGGTGATGGCGAAAGCGGTCAGAAGGCCCGCGAAAGTCAGGATCAGGGTCATCATTTCCTCCGGTCTGTTTGGTGTCGGGATCACAGGGCCCCGGCACCGAACGTGTCACATTGTCTCATGTCGCCCGAGTCGAACCCGCGCATCAGCCATTCCTGACGCTGCGCCGCGCTGCCGTGGGTGAAGCTGTCGGGCATGGGGGTCCGGCCCGCACTGGCCTGGATCACGTCATCGCCGACGGCCTCTGCTGCGCGCATCGCCTCGTCCAGATCGCCAACGTCCAGGGTGCCGAAACGTTCCTGCGCCTGGCGTGCCCAGATGCCGGCATAGCAGTCGGCCTGCAGTTCGGTCGCGACGGACAACTGGTTGGCCTGCGTTTCCGAAAGACCCGGCTGCTGCGCGGCGCCAAGGGTGCCGGTCAGGTTCTGGACGTGATGCCCCACCTCGTGCGC
The DNA here is from genome assembly GCF_004010775.1 of Paracoccus sp. Arc7-R13. NCBI lineage: Bacteria > Pseudomonadati > Pseudomonadota > Alphaproteobacteria > Rhodobacterales > Paracoccaceae > Paracoccus > Paracoccus sp. Arc7-R13. The sequence continues at coordinate 2,047,664 of NZ_CP034810.1, forward strand.
GATGACATAGGCTGCGGCGAAATCTCCCCCCGCGCCCATGCGATCCGCCATCATGTCGAAGAAGTCGGTGTCCAGATAGACGCGCTGATCGCCGGGGCAGTAGAACGGACCCATGGCCGACGACGCACCACCGCAGGCCGATTGCACCACGCCGCTGAACAGGACCAGGGTCGGGTCTTGATAGGCGACGCCAGCCTGCTGCTGCAGCACGGGTTGCCAGACCTCTTCGGTGTCGGCCAGAACCACGCTGACGAATTCGCCCCATTCCTGGTCGCGCTGGCTCAGTTCGGTGGACTGCCCGCCGCCCTGATCCAGGCCCTGGACCAGCGGCGTCACGTCGATCCCGAAGAAATAGCCGACCGCCAGCACCACCAGCGTGCCCGCCACGCCCAATCCGCCGACCCCGGCGCGGCCCATGCCCCGCCGATCCTCGACATTTCCGCTGCCCCGTCGTCCGCGCCACTGCATGCCCTGGTCCCCCTGCTGGCTGTCGCCCCGAACGCCCCGCCCCGCCGGGGGTTCCCGCCAAGCATCACAGCGCCGCGACGGGCGTGCAAGGCGCTTGACGCGACGGCCCTGCGGGGGGATGCACGGGGCACGGACAAAGGGGCGGACATGCTGCGCAGGCTATACGACTGGACCATGGGGCTGGCGTCGCATCGCCACGCGAACGCGTCGCTGTTCACGGTCAGCTTCATCGAAAGTTCGGTCTTTCCGATCCCGCCCGACGTGCTGATGATCCCGATGGTGCTGGCGCAGCGGGCGCGGGCCTGGGCCATTGCCTTCATCGCCACGGCGGGGTCGGTTCTGGGCGCGCTGCTGGGATACGCGATCGGCGCGGTCCTGATGGACAGCGTCGGCATGTGGGTTCTGACCATGTACGGCAAGGAGGCCGCGTTCGACGACCTGGCCGCGCGCTTTGCCGAGTTTGGCGGTTGGGCCGTGCTGGTCGCGGCGCTGACGCCCTTTCCCTTCAAGGTCATCACCATCTTTTCCGGCGCCGTGGGCTTTTCGTTGCCCCTGTTCGTGCTGACCAGCATTATCGGCCGCGCAGGGCGGTTCTATGTCGTGGCCGGGCTGCTGTGGCGGTTCGGGCCGCCGATTCGCGATTTCATCGAACGTCGGCTTGGGCTGATGTTCTCCATCTTCATGGCCTGCCTGATAGGCGGCTTTGCGACGGTGAGGTACCTGTGACGGGCATCAGGCTTTCCCTTCTGGCGGGCGCGGGGTCCGCGCTGCTGCTGATCGCGGCGCTTGGCTTCCAGGCGGCGGGCTATGCCCCGTGCGAGCTGTGCATCCTGCAGCGCTGGCCGCATGTGGCGGCGGCTGGCATCGCGGCGCTGATCTGGCTGACCGGCCGGGTGCGGGCGCTGGCGGTTCTGGGGATGATCGCGGCGGGTGCGGCGATGGGGCTTGCGATCTATCACGTCGGGGTCGAGATGACGTGGTGGGCCGGACCGGCGCATTGTTCGGGCGGCGTGGGCGATCTGTCGCGGATGACCACGCAGGACCTGATGGCCCGCCTGCAATCCGCCCCCGTGGTCCGCTGCGACGAGATCGCGTGGCAGTTCATGGGCGTGTCGATGGCGGGCTGGAACGCGATCCTGTCGGCGGGTCTGGCGGGCCTGTGGGCAGTGGCCGCGCGCAAGGGCGCCTGAGACCCCCGCAAGGCGTGATTTCCTGACCTTGGAGGCGGGGCGCGATTGCCCCCTGCGGCAGGCTCGGCTATACCGAACCCCAACTAGATGTTGAGGAATACCCGTGGCCGACACCCCAGAAGACGATCTGCCCGAAACCCCCGAAGACGGTGCCGCGGGCCGCGTCGTGATGCATCACGACGGCCCCATGATCGACATCAGCGCCGAGATGCGGACCTCGTATCTGGACTATGCCATGTCGGTGATCGTCAGCCGGGCGATCCCCGACCTGCGCGACGGCCTGAAGCCGGTTCACCGCCGCATCCTCTATGCGATGGACGAAAGCGGCAACACCGCCGATAAGCCCTATCGCAAGTCCGCGCGGTCCGTGGGCGACGTGATGGGCAAGTATCACCCTCATGGCGACAGCGCGATCTATGACGCGCTGGTGCGGATGGCGCAGACGTTCTCGATGTCGCTGCCACTGCTGGACGGCCAGGGCAACTTCGGGTCGATGGACGGCGATCCGGCCGCGGCCATGCGCTATACCGAAGTACGGATGGACAAGCCCGCCAACTTCCTGCTGATGGACATCGACAAGGACACCGTCGATTTCCAGGACAACTATGACGGCAAGGACCGCGAGCCGACCGTCCTTCCGGCGCGGTTCCCGAACATGCTGGTCAACGGCGCGGGCGGCATCGCCGTCGGCATGGCGACCAACATCCCGCCGCACAACCTGGGCGAGGTCATCGACGCCACGCTGGAGCTGATCGCCGATCCCGACCTGCCCACCGAGCGCATGCTGGAGATCATCCCGGGCCCCGACTTTCCCACGGGCGCCACGATCCTGGGCCGGTCCGGGGCGCGCAAGGCCTATCTGGAAGGTCGCGGCAGCGTCATGATCCGTGCCAAGACCCATATCGAGGAACCGCGCAAGGACCGCTTTGCCATCGTCATCGACGAGATCCCGTATCAGGTGAACAAATCGACCCTGATCGAGCGGATCGCCGAACTGGCCAAGGAGAAGAAGGTCGAGGGCATCGCCACCGTCCAGGACGAATCCGACCGCCACGGCGTGCGCGTCGTGGTCGAACTGAAGCGTGATGCGACCCCCGACGTGGTGCTGAACCAGCTGTTCCGCTTTACCCAGCTGCAGACGACTTTTGGCTGCAACATGCTGGCGCTGAACGGCGGCAAGCCCGAACAGTTGGCGCTGCGCGACTTCCTGACCTACTTCATCAGCTTCCGCGAGGAGGTCGTCGCCCGCCGCACCGCCTACGAGCTGCGCCGCGCCCGTGAACGCAGCCATGTGCTGTGCGGCCTGGCCGTCGCGGTCAGCAATGTCGACGAGGTCGTGGCCACCATCCGCGGCAGCGCCGATGCCGCCGAGGCCCGCGAGAAGCTGATGGAGCGGCGCTGGCCCGCCCATGACATCGTCGAATACCTGCGCCTGATCGACGATCCGCTGCATCCGGTGAACGAGGACGGGACCTACAACCTGTCGGAGACGCAGGCCCGCGCCATCCTGGAGCTGCGCCTGCAGCGTCTGACCCAGCTGGGCGTCAAGGAGATCACGGACGAGCTGCAGTCGCTGGCCGACAGCATCCGCGACTATCTGGCGATCCTGGCGTCGCGCGAACGGATCATGGCGATCATCGCGGACGAGCTGCGCGAGGTCCGCAATCTGTTCGCCGTTCCGCGCCGCACCGAGATCGTCGACTGGTCCGGCGACATGATGGACGAGGACCTGATCGAGCGCGAGGACATGGTCGTCACCATCACCTCTGGCGGCTACATCAAGCGGACCGCGCTGGCCGAATTCCGCGCGCAGCGGCGCGGTGGCAAGGGTCTGTCCAGCATGGCCACCAAGGAAGACGACGTGGTCACCACGCTGTTCGTGGCCAACACCCATACCGAGCTGCTGTTCTTCACGACCGACGGCATGGTCTATCGGATGAAGACCTGGCGCCTGCCGCTGGCGGGCCGCACCTCCAAGGGCAAGGCGATGGTCAACATCCTGCCCATCGGCGCGGGCGTCAGCATCGCGGCGCTGCTGCCGATGGATGCGCCGGAAACGGAATGGGACAACTATCAGGTGGTCTTTGCCACGGATGACGGCGACGTGCGTCGCAACGCGCTGTCCGATTTCGGCAGCGTGCGCGCGAACGGCAAGATCGCGATGAAGCTGCCCGAGGGCGTCACGCTGGTGAACGTGCGGATGGCGACCGAGCAGGATGACGTGATGCTGGTCACCGCGCAGGGCCGCGCGATCCGCTTTCCGACCACGGCGGTGCGGGTCTTCAAGGGCCGCGATTCTACCGGCGTCCGGGGCATCCGTCTGGCCGAGGGCGACAAGGTCGTCAGCATGTCGGTCATCCGCCATTTCGAGGCGGACCCGTCCGAACGCGTGGCCTATCTGAAGATGCGCCGTGCGGTTGCCGGTGCGTTGGACGACGGCGCCGAAGCGGACGAGGATGACGACACCCCCGAGGGCACCGTCACCCAGGAACGCTACATCGAGATGTCGGCGGCCGAAGATCTGATCCTGACCATCACCGCCAAGGGATCGGGCAAGATCAGCAGCAGCCACGACTATCCGGTCCGTGGCCGTGGGGGGCAGGGCGTGATGGCGATGGACCGCGCCATGCGGGGCGGCCCGCTGGTCGCCAGCTTCCCGGTCGAAAGCTTTGATCAGATCATGCTGGCGACATCGACTGGACAGTCGATCCGGGTCCCGGTGCAGGGCATCAGCTTCCGCTCGCGCAGCGCGGGCGGGGTGCGGGTCTTCAACACAGCCGCCGGAGAGGTCGTCGTCTCGGTCGCGCGGATTGCCGAACAGGGCGACGCGGTCGACCTGGACGAGGGCGATCCCGGCCAGACCGCGCCCGCGCAGGACTGACATCATCGACCCGACCCCGGCCGCCGGGGTCGGGTTTTTCCGATCCGCAGGGGCGTCATTTGGACCATTCGAACGAGACCGTGCTGAGAGAGCGCCTGCAGACGGGGTTTCTGGGGCTGATCGCATTCTCGCTGCTGATGTTCATGCTGGTACAGGCCAAGTTCATCCTGATCTCTCTGGCGATCGCGATCATCCTGTTCTCGCTGACGTCGGATGCGATTCATGCCATCTCGACCCGGCTTCGGGTGCCGAACTGGTTGGCGACCACGCTGGCGCTGATCGGGATCGCGCTTGGGCTGCTGTGGGTGTCGACCACCATCGTCGCGCAGGTGAACGAGGTGGTGTTCCTGGCGATCAGCTATGCCGAACGGGCGCAGGCCGCCCTGCCCGCCCTGACCGAGCGTCTTGGCCCCGAGGCACAGGAACGCATCATCACGGCGCTGACCAACTTCAACATCACCGGCTGGATCCGGTCGTTGGCGGGACAGGCCTCCGGGCTGCTGTCGGGCAGCGTGCTGGTGATCCTGTTCGTCGGATTCATGTTCGCCGAACAGGTGTGGTTCCCGCTGAAGATCGAGCGTCTGGCCAATGACGCCGACCACGCGCGCCAGATCCGCCGCATCATCGCGTCGATCATGCACCGCGTGAACCGCTATCTGGTGGTCAAGACCGGGGTCAGCGCGGTCACGGCCTCGATCGTCTGGCTGATCTTCTGGACGATGGGGCTGGAGCTGGCTACCGCAGTGGCCCTTCTGACCTTCGTCCTGAACTTCATCCCGTCGGTCGGGTCGATCATCGCGACGCTGATCGCGGTCCTTCTGGCCTTCGTGCTGACCGGCGATCCGACGGCCACGGTGATCGTGGGCGTGCTGTGCGCGGTCACGCAGTTCCTGATCGGGAACATCATCGATCCGATGCTGCTGGGCCAGACGCTGCGGCTGTCCAGTTTCGGCATCATTCTGTCGCTTGCCTTCTGGGGGGCGATCTGGGGGGTGCCGGGGATGTTCCTGGCGGTTCCGATCATGGTCGCGCTGATGATCATCTGCGCCCATATCCCCTGGCTGCGGGGCGTTGCCGTGATGCTGTCGCGCGAAGGGTTGCCCGACGACGGTGACAACGACGTCCAATCCGACCGGATTGTGGCCTGATCCGGGGCATGCGGCGCCTAGCCCCATGCCCCGGAGGGTTGATCAGCGGCTGTCACCGTCGTCCGGCAGGCCCGGCGCCTCATCGGCGTCATCGCGGGTCAGTTCGGGGCTGACGGTCGTGGGTGCCGTCAGGGCACCAGGCTGCGCGCTCCGCGACGCGGGCCCGTGCGACTGACCGGGCAGCGCCTCGGGGTTGCGCAACCAGATGTCGCGTTGGGCGAAGGGGATCTCGATTCCCTCTGCGCCAAAGCGCTGGACGATGGAGTGCAGCAGGTCCGACGTCACGCCCAGCCCCGTGCCGACATCCGCCAGGATCGCCCGGATCTCGAAGTTCAGGGCATCTGCCCCAAGGCCCCGGAACAGGATCGCCGGTGCCGGGTCGATGGAAACCAACGGGTGATCCTCGACGATCTCGCGCAGGACATTCTCGACCTTCTTCGTGTCGCTGCCGTACGCAACGCCGACGGGGATGATGATCCGGCCGACCTTGTTGTGACGCGTCCAGTTGGTCACCGGCTGGCTGATCAGGTCGCTGTTCGGGACGATCACCTCGGTCTTGTCGAAGGTCTCGACCAGCGTGGCGCGGACCGAGATCTTCTTGACGATGCCCTGCTGGCCGCCAGCGCTGATCCAGTCGCCGACGCTGACCGGACGCTCGATCAGCAGGATGATCCCGCTGACGAAGTTAGACACGATGTTCTGCAGGCCGAAACCGATACCGACCGACAGCGCACCCGCGACGATCGCAAAGGACGACATGTCGATCCCGGCCGAGGTGATGGCCAACAGCGCCGCTAGGAAGATCCCGACATAGCCCAGACCCGACACCACGGCATTCTGTCCGCCCGCATCCAGCCGCGTCTTGGGCAGGATCGAGGTGCGCAGCATCCCCTGTACCCCGCGCGTCAGCGCATAGCCGATGGCGAAGATGATCAGGAAGGTCAGGATCGCGCCCGGCGACAGGTTCACCCCGCCCAGGCTGATGCCTTGGCGGAACCGGACCCAGTATTCGGCAAGCTCGGCGCCGGACGACCCCCAGATGATCAGAAAGATCGGGATCGACGCCAGGACCAGGCCGAACCCGGTCAGCAGCGGGGCCAGCCCCTCGCGTGCGCCTTCGGCCCCGCGCTGCATCATGTTGAACAGGTCGGCGGTGAAGTCCTGCAGCAGGATCAGCAGCCCCACCAGCGCCAGCGAGAACAGCCACGGCCAGACCAGAAGGTTGCCCAGGTTGACGAAACCGGCCGCTGTCAGCAGCACTGCGATCGGCGCGATGATGCGCGTCAGACGCCCCGCCCAGGCCGCGATCCAGTGGCGATAGGACAGGTCCTGCGTCACGGCATCGCGCGTCAGCCGCCGCAGGATGTTGCCAAGCCGGAACATCGCCAGCGCGGCCAGCACGATCAGCACCAGGTGCCAGACGCCGGCCGAGGCCTCTCCGAACTGGACGGGGACGCGGCCGACCTGCGCCTCGCCCTGTTCATATAGGCCCGACAGCGGCAGCATGGCGCGTGACAGGATGTGGTGGATGGCCATCAGCAGGGCCAGCGTCTGGACCATGCGACCTGCTGAGACGCGAGCCTCCTCGGTCATCTGCAGCGAGGTATAGGCGATGGCGGTGCGCGGGAACAGCGCACGGGCCATCCAGATCCCGCCGAACAGGATCACCGCTGCCACCGGCAGGGCATTCAGGAACGGCGTCGTCCAGGGTCCGGGCAGACCGGTGGCCTGGATGGCGCTGATGCCCAGATAGACACCTGCCATCGGCACGGCGATCTGGCCCAGGGACACGACGAAGGCCAGCACGGCCTTGGAATATTCGGACGCCCGGCTGGACAGGCGGGTGGGCAGCGCCACGATCCATGCCCGGCCATAGGTCAGGATCAGCAGCGCCGCGATCAGGTAGCCCGCCACATAGGGCAGCCGGGGACGCAGGTCGGCCCAGATTTCGGGCGTCGCGTTCTGGCCCGACACCTCTCCTCCGACACCCTCCAGCAGCGCAAGGCCGTCCGTCGCCGCCGCGGCCCACGATGCGGGCAGCACCGGAGACGGCGTCTGCTTGGCCAGTTCCAGCGCCTGACGTTGCCGCACGATCTCGTCGATCTGGCCGATGATGGAGTTGGCGCGGCTGGTGGCCTCGGTCGCGGCGATGCGGGGGGCCTGGGCGGTGGACAGCTGCTGGTTCAGCTCGGTCCGCCGGTTGGCGACCTCCTCGTCCTCGGTCGCACCTTCTGCGGGCGCGGGGCCAAGGGCCTCGATCTGGTTGCGCAGGGTGGCGATGCGGTCGCCGTTGGCGTTCTGACCCTCCTGCAGCCGATCCCGCCAGTCGACGATCCGCGCCCGCGTGCGGGCCAGCTCCTCGTTGGTGGCCTGGGGGTTCGCGGTCAGCGACTCGGCGCGTTCGGCGACCTGGTTCCAGGTGTCATAGTTTACGGATTGGGCGATGGCGGGCGCGGCTGTCAGGGCCAGCAGCGCCACCAGGAACGTTGCAATCAGATGTCGCATGAAACCTTTCAGTCTTCGTATACCTGCGGCAGATCCGGCGCCGGACGGGTCAGCCATTCCGGTACGGGAAGGCCCTTGGCGCGCAGAAAGTCGGGGTTGAACAGCTTTGTCTGATAGCGGGTTCCGTAATCGCACAGGATGGTGACGATCGTATGGCCTGGCCCCATCTCGCGCGCCATGCGGATGGCGCCCGCGATGTTGATGCCGGACGATCCGCCCAGGCACAGCCCCTCGTCCTTCAGCAGGTCGAAGACGATGGGCAGCGCTTCCTCGTCGGGGATGCGCCAGCTGTAATCGGGGGTGAACCCCTCCAGGTTGGCCGTGATGCGGCCCTGGCCGATGCCTTCGGTGATCGAACTGCCGGGGCTGTCGAACTCTCCGGTGGTGTAGAACGAATGCAGGGCCGCGCCTTCGGGATCGGCAAGGCCGATCTTGACGCCCTTGGGCTGCAGCGCGTCGGCCACGCCCGCCAGCGTGCCGCCGGAGCCCACCGCGCAGATGAACCCGTCGACCTTGCCGTCGGTCTGCTTCCAGATCTCGGGTCCGGTCGTCTCGACATGGGCCTGGCGGTTGGCCACGTTGTCGAACTGGTTGGCCCAGATGGCCCCGTTCGGCTCGGTGCGCGCCAGCGCCTCGGCCAGACGGCCGGAATATCGGACATAGTTGTTGGGGTTCTTGTAGGGGGCGGCCGGAACCTCGACCAGGGTCGCGCCGGCCAGCCGCAGCATGTCCTTCTTTTCCTGGCTTTGGGTCTCGGGGATGACGATCACCGACTTGAACCCCATCGATGCGCCGACCAGGGCCAGGCCGATGCCGGTATTGCCTGCCGTCCCCTCGACGATGGTGCCGCCGGGGCGCAGCGCGCCGCGCGCGACCGCATCCTTGATGATGTACAGCGCCGCGCGGTCCTTGACCGACTGGCCGGGGTTCATGAATTCGGCCTTGCCGAGGATCTCGCAGCCGGTCTCCTCGCTGGCGCGGTTCAGGCGGATCAACGGGGTGTTGCCGATCGCGTCGGCCAGATCAGAATAGATTCGCATGGCGATCGACCCTTTGTTCACAGGTGCAGGACTTTCCATTTACCTATACGCCCCCGGGTTGGAGGGGCAACCCCGCCCTGCCCCTCAGACCTGCGCCCGCAGCCGGTCCCGCCGCGCGTCCAGCCACAGGGACAGGGTGGCCAGCGGCCCATTGGCGATCTGTCCCGCATCCACCAGCGCGGACAGCGTTTCGCGGTCCATCAGGTGGCCGCGAATATCCTCCGCCTCTGAATCCAGCCCGTGGACACCGGCGCAGCCGTCCGGCAAGTCCGCGATGCCGACATAGTGATACAGAAACTCGCACAGCGCGCCGGGGCTGGGATAGGTGTTGAAGGCCGGGATCAGCCGCGTGACTTGCAGCCCCGCTTCCTCCTGCGCCTCGCGCAGGATCGCGGCCTCGGGGGTCTCACCGGCGTCCACGCGACCGGCGACCGGCTCCAGCAGCCATGGCTGCGGATCGCCGCGAAGGGCGGGGGCCATGCGGAACTGCTCGATCACCAGAACGCGGTCGCGGACCGGGTCCCAAGGCAGCATGACGGCAGCATCGCCCGACAGGAACGCCTCGCGGGTCATGGGGGCGGTCTCGCCGCCCTGATGCAGGGCATGGGTCAGCACCTGCCGCTCGACCCCGAAGAACCCCAGGAACGGCTGACTGCGCTGCTGAACGCGCAACGCATCGGCCAGACGCTGCGGGACGATTCCCTGCCCCGACGGCGCCGATGCGCGGGCGCGCAGCCGGCTGCCCGCCCAGATTCCCATCATCGGCAGCCGCCATGCCAACAGGTCCGCCTCCGTCCCGCTGGGTGCCTGCAGGATCTGGACCGCGATTTCGGCGGCGATCGCGTCACGGTCGACGATCGGCGCGTGATCCGGGGCGGGTCCGGGTCCGATGCCCATGACCTGCATCCTGCCCACCTCCTGCACCGTCAGGCCCATCACCGCGGCATAGCGATCCAGCTGCGGCGTCGGCTGTATGGCCAACCCCGGGACCGACCCCGGCGCAGGCAGCAGCGCGGGCCAGCCGTCAAGCACGACCCCCGCCCGGTGGCCGCCGGTCAGGACACCCGGTACCTCGACGGGCGTTCCGTCAAGGCCCAGCACCGCGCGCAGCTGCGGCTGCGCCAATGCGCCGACGACGACGATCAAAGCTGCTGTCCCTGACCGCGAAGCGCCGCGGCCATGCCCATGTCATACGAGGTCTGTCCGAAAACCCGGTCGAACCCCGCAAACAGCAGCTGCGACAGCGCCTGCCCCTCGGCCGATGCGGCGTGCTGGGCATAATCCGCAAGTTCGGCGTCGCTCAGCGGGCCATAGGCCAGCATCAGGAAACCCTGCAGCCAGACCGTCGCCTCCGCCTCGATCTGGTCGCGCTGCGCCCAAGCATCGGCCATCAGCTGCTGTTGATCCGGGGCCATGTCGAACCCGCCCCCTTCGGCATAGCCGCGGGAAAAGGCGATGGCCGCGTTCAGGCCACCCGCGACATTGGGTGCGATCAGGTCTGCTCCGTCGATCAACTGGACGATCTGTTCCGCACGCGGATCACCGTTGCGCAGGGCGCGGGCAAAGTCCGCCCGTGCCTGATCCTCGACCCCCTCCTCCAGCAGGGCGCGCCGCGCGGACCCCTCCAGGCGGATGACCCGCTGGCCCAGGCCGGACCCGTGAAAGGCCAGTGCCCGATCCACCAGCTGCGGGTCCATGCGCGCGGCGGCGTCGCGGACGCCCGCCCGGAACAGCGCCTCCATCCGCGGGGTGTCGTGGATTCGCGCGACGACACGGGCCCACGGCAGGCCGCCCCCGGCGATCAGCCCCTCGCCCTCCATCCGGGCGGCCTCGGTCACGGCCTCCTCCTGCAGGATCGGCATCAGTGCGGCCAGGTCCAGGGTGCGCCACATGCGGTCGGCCGGGTCCTGCTGCATCTGCACCAGATGGATGTCCGCAGGCGGCGGCACCGCCGGAACGGGAGGTGCCAGAACGGCAAGCAATCCCAGAATGGTCAGCATGTCCCGCACCTTTCGCGAAAAATTTCGACGGTCGGGATTTTTTCGTCCAAACCCTCTTGCGCTTCAACCCCCACCCCTCTAATTCCGCGTCACCACACCAAGAAGCGCGGAGAGGTGCCGGAGTGGTCGAACGGGGCGGTCTCGAAAACCGTTGAGCCTGCAAGGGTTCCGTGGGTTCGAATCCCACCCTCTCCGCCACTTGCCCCCGCGAAAGCGTTCTCCCGATCCGGCCGCGGCTGGATTTTCTCGTTGTTTTCGAGGGTTATGCGGGTTGGACTGTTAACCGGCCTACGCCCCGAAGGGCGGACACGCGTTCTCTCCGGGCCGATATTCTCCGGACCTGTTAACCGCCGCGCTTTCGGTGAACAGCTTTAAATCATTGCTTTAAAGTGATCTTTCGAAGTCCGTGATGCACGCGATTTGGAAAATTCATCTGGATGGCGGATGGAACAGAGATCGAACGCCGCCCGTTGCGCGCTGGTTCGGCTGCGGCTGGGACCAATCTCACCTCAGCCGCTGTTCGTGCTTTGTGCTGAGTCAACCGCGTGTTACCGTTGTGAAAAAGTGTGAGGCGAGCAGTTGGCCCAGAAGTCAGACATCGAATGGACGGACGCGACGTGGAACCCGGTGACGGGCTGCACCAAGGTCGGTCCCGGTTGTGACAACTGCTACGCCGAGCGGTTCGCAGAGCGCTGGCGTGGGATCCCTAGACACCCCTACGAGCAGGGCTTTGACCTGACACTCTGGCCGTCGAGGCTGAAGCAGCCCGTGCTCTGGAAAAAGCCGCGGATGATCTTCGTGAACTCGATGAGCGACCTCTTCCACAAGGACATCGACCGTACATTCATCGACGCGGTGTTTGACGCCATGGAGCAGGCGGACTGGCACGTCTACCAGGTGCTGACCAAGCGCAGCTCGCTCATGCGCAACTACGTTCGGAAGCGGTATGATGGAGGGCCGATCCCTCGGCACATCTGGCTCGGCGTTTCTGTCGAGGACGCCGCGCACGCGAGCCGGATCGAGCACCTGAAGCAGATCAATTCCGACGCGCGCTTCATCTCGTTCGAGCCGCTGCTCGGACCGGTCGGGGATTTCGATCTGCAGGGCGTCGCTTGGGCCATCGTCGGGGGGGAGAGCGGCCCCAGGGCTCGGCCCATGGACGAAAGCTGGGTCCGCCAGATCCGGGACATGTGCGGACGTGACGACGTCGCGTTCTTCTTCAAGCAGTGGGGCGGTGCAAGACCGAAATCCGGCGGGCGCCTTCTCGACGGTGAAGAGTGGAATGGTTTTCCCTGGCAGATCGTTCCCGAACCTATCATTCGCGCCCTGCAGCCCGAGGATGCCTGATGCCGCCCAGGATAGAAAACTATCACGGGCGCGAACAGTCCTTCATCAAGCATCTGTTTCTCAACAAGTATCTCGAGTCCGCAGCCTACAAGCTGTTCCAAGGCAGATCGCCGGTCTTCAACTTCGTGGACGCCTTCGCGGGCCCTTGGCGGGTATCTGACACTAACAGGTATTCCGACGCCTCGTTTTCTCAGGCCATCGAAACATTGGAAACGGTTCGGCGATCTTTGCTCGATATGGGACGTCCCGGCCTCCAGGTCCGTTTTCGGTTCTGCGAACGGAACCCTGTATCCGTCGCGAAATTGCGGGAGTTCGCAGCCCAGAAGCCGGAGTTCGACATTCAGGTGTTCTCAGGCCAGTTCGAAGACAACCTCGACGGCATACGCACTGCCTGCCGGGACGGCTTCACCTTCACATTCATCGATCCAACCGGCTGGAATGTTGAATCCGCCAAGGTTTTTGAGTTCCTGCGGAGCCTGAACGGCGAATTCCTTTTCAACTTCATGGCTGAAGAGGTGAACAGGCACGCTGGCTGGGATGGAGTTGCGGCATCCGTCGGTCGGTTCCTGGCGGATCCTGCTTGGAAGGATGCATTCGAGGCGATGCCGGAGGGCTCGAACGAGACCAAGATCCTGCAGCTCCTGAAGGCCAAGATGAAGGAGGCCCGGGTCGCCACCTACCTGACCGATATGGCTATCCGAAAGCCGCGTGAGGATCGCATCAAGATGCGGCTCATACTTGGCACTCATAGTGGGATCGGCGTCGAGGTTTTCCGGACCGTTCAGGAAAAGGTGGAGAAGGAAGCTGTCCGCACGCGCCACGCCATCCAGACCGAGGAAAGCAGGCAGTCGCAGCTGTTTCCAGAGGACCAGATCATCGCGTTCGAGACAGATCGCGACGGGGTCGGATGCTCTGCTCATGTCGGTTGGGCGACCGAACTCCTGTTGCAGACGGTTTCAAAGAGACCGGGGATCGCGTTCGGGCCACTTGCCAGTGAGGTGATGGAGTTAGTGCCGGTGCGGACCACACACCTCAACAAGATCGCGACGGCTAACCGAAAAGCCGGCTTGCTGCGTTTCGACCTCCCAAATGGCAAACGGACGCCGAGCCCAGATACACGAATCTGGGCTGGAACGGCGTCGGATAAATAGGCCGGTCGATTCTCACGCCGCCTGATGCTGCCTGCCAAATGTCTCGTGCAGCATGGCTGGGATCAGGGCCTCGACATCCTGCGCAGTGCTAACGCGGATGGTGCGGGCTTCGCGAGCCTTCGCATGCAGACGGTCGAACCATTGCTGGCGGTCGATCGGTGGCGTCGGAACTGAGATTGCCTCCAGCGCTCCTTGCCCCAGAGTGCGGTTCCTGTCGGCACTTCCGGGTGATGCGGATTGCACCTTGCCGAGACCTTCAGAGGTCTGGAGGTAGAACCAGATGAACTCGGCTGTCGCGAGCCCCTGAGTGGGAACGCATGTCAGGTAGCGGTGCGAGCCGACCCGCCCATGGTCATCGCGGCCAGCCACCGCGAACGCCCCCTCCCAAGCCTTGATGTTGCTGAATACGAGGTCGCCTTGCTGAACAAGGAAGAGTTTTTGCCAGCTCAGTTCCGCGCCCAGCAGATCGGGTTTGTGAAAAGTACCGCGGCCGAACGAACGGACGCCGAGCTCGGGATAGCTCGCGTCAAGATCGATCTCGACCGGCCTGCGCACCAGCGGCGCAACCTCGGCCATGGGGCGCAGGGGGGCGCCGTCGATCGCGCGCTGGAAGGCTTTCAGCAGCAGTGCCTGCGTTTCCTGCTCGGCCGCCTCGATGGCGTTGCGGCGTGCGTCCACCAGCGCCGCGACCCGGTCGAGCTTTACGACGATGCGACGCTGTTCGTCGAGGGACGGAAGCGGGACCATCATTCTCAGGAACTTGTCTTCCTTCATGCGCACCCGGTTCGTTGATCCTTCGCTTGCCCGACGGCACAGGTCGATGAACTCGGGAGTGCGTGAGTACCACTCGAAGTAGTGCGGCAGTACTTTTGAGGCGTCGATGTCGAAGCAAGGGAAATCGTTGCTGACCAAGGCGCCGTCCAATTCCTCGGGAACGATCCCGTAGGCGCCGTGGCGAGCATCGATCCGCGAGAGCAGAAATTGGCCGGCCTTGGCACAGTACTGTCGCGCAGCGGCTATTGCGCTGCCCGGAACTTCACCGCGAAGCGTCAGGCCTTTTCCCCAGAGTCGCGCCGTGATCTGCTTGTACTGACCGTCAGGTTCGACATTTACCCAGCTTTCGGACTTGGTGAGGAAGTCGGAGATGGCAATCGATCCCCACATCACACGCGCTCCGCCAGCACGGCCTTGATCTCGTCCATGATGCCAATGATCCGCTGTTCCTGTGCGATGATCGCGTCCACGATCTCGGCCGGCGCACGGTGATCGACGACCTCGCCGGAATGCGGGTTCTTGATGTCCAGGTTGCAGGCGACAACACGATCCTGATCGTCGCGCTGGATCAGCTCACCGGCAGAGACCTTCCAGGCGCGCTCGTTCGGCTCGCGCTTCCTCCACCAGGCGAGGCAGTCCGCAAACTCCTCGTAGGCCATGGGCGCGGTCTTCGAGTACTTCTTGCGGCCCTCAGGCAGCGGCATCTCGTAGTACCAGATATCCTTCGTCGGTCCGGTCGTGTCGAAGAAGATCAGGTTCGCCGGGATGTCCGTGTAGGGCGCGAACACCCCTTCACGCAACCGGACCACTGTGTGCAGGTTGAATTTCTCGAGCAGGTCCGCCTTGATCCGCGCCGAGATGCCATCGCCGAACAGCGTGCCGTGCGGAACGACGACTGCGGCCCGCCCGCGCCCAGCGCGCTTCAGCCGCCGCATGATCAGTTGCAGGAACAGCAGTGCCGTCTCGGCCGTGCGCCGGTCCTCGGGAAAGTTGTTGAGGATGCCTGTCTCCTCCTCGCCGCCGAACGGCGGATTGGTCAGGATGACATTGACCCGCTGATCCTCGCCGATCTCCGCCAGGCGGAAGCGAAGGGCGTTGCCGGGGTCGATGCGCGGGGCATGCAGGCCGTGCAGCAGAAGGTTGAGCTGGGACAGAAGGAACGGCAGCGACTTGGCCTCGCCGCCGAAGAAGCTGTCCTCCTGCAGGATACGCCGCTTCTCGACTGTATCGGCCTGGCGCTCGAGATGCTGGAAGGCCTCGGTCAGAAATCCCCCGGTTCCGCATGCCGGGTCGAGGATGGTCTCGCCCAGCTTCGGGTCGGTCACTTCGACCATAAACCGCACGACAGGCCGAGGCGTGTAGAACTCGCCCGAGTCTCCTGCAGCGTCGCGCATCTCTCGCAGCAGCGTCTCGTAGAGGCGGCCGAGGGTATGGACTTCCTCCGACGAGTCGAAATGGATGCCGTCGATCAGGTTGACCACGTCGCGCAGCAGATAGCCGCTTTCCATGCGGTTGGCGAAGCCCTGGAAGACCGTGGCGATCACGTCGCGCCGCTCGCGCCGGCCATTGTCGCCGCGCAGGGCGCGGAGATAGGCGAAGAGCCCCGGGCCGCGCGTGTCGTCCGGGCGCTCGGTCATTTCGGAAACGAGAAACGACAGGAGGTCGGGGCCGGTGATGCCATCCGCATCTGCCGCCCAGTCGCGCCAACGATAAGGGGCTTCGATAATCGGGCGATAGTCCTTGCCTGCGAGCTCCGCGCGTCCTTCCTCGATCCGTTCCATGTCGTCGAGGAACTTCAGGAACATGATCCAGGTCAGCATCGGCAACCGATCGAGGTCGCCGTTCAGCCCCTTGTCCTTTCGCATGATCTTGCGGGCGGACTTGATGATGCTGTCGAGACGCTGGGCAGTGGTCAGTTGCTTCGGCGCAGCCTTCTTACGGGCGGTTCTGGCCAAGTTGGATCTCCTTCAATTCAAGCGGTGTAGAGCAAACGCTGCAGCTCGGTGACGGCGCTGCGCAGCTCCTTGCCCCCGCCGAAGCGGGCGGCGATTTCGATGACGTTGCCCCACTCGTTGAACGGGGGCACTTCCAGGATGTCCGGAAGCTTGAACTGGGCACTGCCATGTTCGGCATACTTTTCAAGCACGGCATCCAAGACCTCGCGGGCATCCGACCCGAAGCGGTCCAGAAACTCGTCCTGCTCTCTCAGCAGACGGTCAGCACGCTCGCGCCGGGTTCGCAGCGGCGCGTTATATGCCAGATGGCAAAGGAGATCGAACGGATCGGCCTCCGGCTTTCCGACTGCATCAGCCAGGGAATCGAGGTCGATGCCCTTCTCCTCGAGCCGCTCGACGATCTCCGCCCGGCGTTCGGGGTCAAGCCAGTCCGTGCGCAGTTCCGACGCATTGGGATAGAGCGTGCGAACTTTGTCGCCGGTGTAATCGGTAAGCTGGCGGCAGGCGAGCTGCCGCCCGTCAGAATCGAGTTCGTAGACGAGGTGCCGGACGATCGAGACCTCGCCGCCATCAACATAGAACTTGCGGGGCCCGTTCTCGCCCTCGTCCCCCAGATCGACGGGTCCATCCGGCATATCGGGCCCTTCTGGAAAATCGTCGGGATCCAGTGCCACTTCTTCGATCTCGCGCTCTTCCACGATGTCGCCGTCTGAATTGATGACCGCTTCGTCCTCGCGGACGGGATCGCCGTCAAAGGCGGGATCGGCGAACATGCGCGTCGCGGTCCCGGTGTAGTCGATGATGTTGAAGGCGAGCTTGCCGTAGTCGGGCCTGAGACGGGTGCCTCGCCCGATGATCTGCTTGAACTCGGGCATGGAGCCCACGACCCGCGCGAGCACCACGTTCTTGCAGGTCGGGGCGTCCACGCCGGTCGTGAGTAGCTGCGACGTGGTGAGGATGACCGGCGTCTGGGTCTCGACATCCTGAAACTTCGCCCTGTGCGCGCTTCCTACATCGCCTTCGTCGGACGTCACGCGGCAAACGTAGTCGGGATGGTCCTTCACGAGATCGGTGTTCAGGGCGGCGAGCGCCTGCCGCATCTCGAGCGCGTGTTCCTGGTCGACGCAGAAGACGATGGTCTTGGCGAAGCGGTCGGTCTCGGCCATGAAGCCCGCGAGATGTCTCGCAATGGCCTGCGTTCGTGCACGCAGCGCCACGACCCGCTCGAAGTCCCGCGTGGAGTATTCGGCGTCGGGGATTTCGCGCCCATAACGATCAAGTTCACCCCGCGTCGGTCGCCATCCGGCGGCGTCGTAGTCCGAGATGACGCGGTGGACGCGATACGGGGCCAGGAAGCCGTCAGCGATGCCCTGCGCGAGGCTGTACTCATAGAGCGGATCGCCGAAATAGTTGTAAGTGTCGACGTTATCCTCTCGCCGCGGCGTCGCTGTCATCCCGATCTGGGTCGCATGCTCGAACCACTCGAGGATTTCTCGCCAGTTGCTGTCGTCCCGGGCGCTGCCACGATGGCATTCGTCAATGATGATGAGATCGAAGAAGTCGCGCGCATACTCTCGGTAGAGGCCGGGACGGTTCTCGTCACGCGCGATGGACTGGTAGATCGCGAAATACATGTCGCGGCTCTTGACCGCCACGCCGCCAGCTATCTTGTGACGGGCGTCGCCAAACGGGCTGAAATCCTTTGCCATCGGATCGTCGACCAGGACGTTGCGATCAGCGAGAAACAGGATCTTCGGGTTCCGGTTCACCCCTTTGGAATTCCAGCGTGCCGACCACAGCTTCCAGCAGATCTGGAAGGCGACGGCAGTCTTGCCCGCTCCGGTGCACAGTGTGAGCAATGCCCGCTTCCTGCCCTGAAGCGCCGCCTGTACGGCGCGGTTCACGGCGATCTCCTGATAGTAGCGAAGCGGTTTGGCTCGATCTGGAAAGGTGGGCGTCAGCAGCCGTTCGGCCACCTGGTCGTCGACAATGCCCTCGGCACGGCGGAGCCGAGCCCAGAGGTCATCAGGCGCTGGGAAATCAGCAATAGTTCGCTCGATGCCGGTCGTGTAGTCGAACTCGACGATCTCGATCCCGTTGGTCGAATACGCGAATTGAAGACCAAGTATTTCGGCATATTCCTTGGCTTGTTGGAGCCCCTCCGCGGCGTGCCGGTAGCGGGATTTGGCCTCAACGACGGCGATCGGGAAATCCGGATTATATCGGAGAAGATAGTCTGAACGCTTCTGTTTTCCGCGGCGAGCCTTGCCACCGACAAACACGACCCGGCCGTCGGTGAAAGTCCTCTGCTCGTTTATCGCGTGCGGGCGATCATCCCAGCCTGCTTCCTGCAGTTTCGGGACGACGAACTTTCTGCAGGTATCGGCTTCGTTCATGCGCAATCTACTTCGCCCGGTTTCGACATGCCATCGCGCAGCAAACGGCTTGTCAAAGAACTCGGCTCAGATCAACGCGCAATTCTTTGGTTGGGCAGCTCTTTCGCCTGACAACGGCTCGGAGAAGCTACAGCGTGGCCGACTGATGCCGCAAGCCTTATTCCGTCCCTGGCAGCAAGGACTCGCGCTGCCTCGACCAGTCATCAGGGATCTGCACTCTCAGCGACTGAAGCGTCAGGCCCGGTGGATGCCGTGCGTCGAGTATCGCCTCGACGAGATCGGGTGCAAGCTGCGTCAGCCGAAGCACGCGCGTGAGGTAGGAGACAGCGATGCCTTCGTGTGCGGCGAGGTCGGCTACCGTGGCAAAGTCACCGTTGTCGAGCATGCTTTTCCAGCGGAACGCGCGCGCAAGCGCCTTGATGAGCGTATCGTCCGGCCTCCCGCGCGCTTGGGTGTCTGAGGGTCGCTGCATCTCCTTGCGCCCGCCGCGCTTCACGATGCGGAATGGCACGTGGATTGTCACTGTCTCGGGGACCGCCGTCGCGCGGGTCATGCCGCTGCTCCGATGCTGCCAGATAGCATCTCGCGCGCGAGCCCTCCGAGGCCGTCCATCCGGAGCCGGACGTTTAACCCGCCTGTGCCGATGTCGGCACGCTCGACCAGCAATGTCACGATGCGTGCCTGCTCGGCAGGGAAGAGTTCGTCCCACAGCGGGTCGAGCTGCTGCAATGCCGCGCGGGCGTCGGCCTCGGAGACGCCGTCGGCGTGGGCACGCGCCGCCTTCCAAGTCCCCGCAACAATCTCTGGCTGTCGGAACACGACACGGAGTTGGTCGATGACCGCGGCCTCGATCTCCCCCGCCGGCACGCGACCGACCGGGCATGATCCGGCCCCGTGCTTCAGGACGGTCTGGCTGACGTAGTAGCGGTAAAGCCTGTCGCCCTTGCGGGTGTGCGTTGGCGAGAAGGCCGCGCCATCGGGCCCGAACAGCAGCCCCTTCAGCAGCGCGGGTGTGTCGGCGCGGGTGCGGGCTGCTCGCTTGCGGGGGCTTTCGTGCAGAATGGCGTGGACGCGGTCCCACGTCTCGCGGTCGATGATGGCGTCATGCTCGCCGGGATAGCTCTCGCCCTTGTGCACCGCCTCGCCGATGTAGGCGCGGTTGCTGAGCATGCGGTAGATGTACTTCTTGTCGATCCGGTTGCCGCGCGGCGTCCGGATGCCGAGAGTGCCGACCTCCCGCGCAAGCTCCGTGGCGGAGCCGATCTCGACGAACCGGGCGAAGATCCAGCGGACGTGGTCGGCGCGCTCGTCGTCGATGACCAGCTTGCGGTTCTCGACGCGATAGCCGTAGGGCGGCACCCCGCCCATCCACAAGCCTTTCTTGCGGCTGGCGGCGACCTTGTCGCGGATCCGCTCGGCCGTCACCTCGCGTTCGAACTGGGCGAACGAGAGCAGGATGTTCAGCGTCAGCCGCCCCATGGAAGTGGTGGTGTTGAACGACTGTGTGACCGAGACGAACGTCACGTTGTTCCGGTCGAACACCTCGACCAGCTTGGCGAAGTCGGCGAGCGAGCGCGACAGGCGGTCGATCTTGTAGACGACCACCACGTCGATCAGCCCGTCCTCGATGTCCTCCAGCAGCCGCCGCAGACCGGGCCGCTCCAGCGTGCCGCCCGAAATGCCGCCGTCGTCATACTGGTCGCGGACCAGAACCCAGCCCTCGGAGCGTTGGCTGGCGATGTAGGCCTCGCAGGCCTCACGCTGGGCATGCAGCGAGTTGAACTCCTGCTCCAGCCCTTCCTCCGAGGATTTGCGGGTGTAGACCGCGCAGCGCAGCTTGCGGACGACCTTGGTTTTTTCGGGCGGCTTTGTCATGTCCGCCCCCTGTGGTTCTTGAGCCCGAAGAAGACCCAGCCGTTCCAGCGCGTGCCGGTGATCGCGCGCGCGATGGCGGACAGCGACTTGTAGGGCCGCCCCTGCCACTCAAAGCCGTCCGCGGTGACTGTGACGATCTGTTCGACGCCCTGCCATTCGCGCAGCAGCCGGGTGCCGGTGATCGGGCGGTCGCGGTCGAGGCGCATTCCGCGCTTCTTTTTGTCCCCGCCGTCCAGTTCCTCGCCGAGCCGTTCCAACCGCCGGATCGTCTCCGGTTTCAGCCCGCCATAGGCGAGTTCCTGGATGCGATAGGCGATGCGGCTTTCGAGATAGCGGCGGTTGAACGGCGGCGGCTCGCTGTCGAACAGGTCGCGCCACTGATTCTTCAGGTCGGGCGTCGACGTGGTCTTCAGCGCGGCCAGGCGCGCGGGGATGGGATCGAGCTTGTTCATGCATTTCTCCGGTGAGTTGGAGTTGCATGACGGCATTGGTCGGGCGGATAGTGTAGGCAACGTTCTCCAGTATCGTCAGATACTTCGTCCGTCTTTCGCATCCGCAACCGAGCCAGCCCGAGCGCCAGCAGGCCGCACAGCTCAGTGCGGCGCTCTGCGGGCGTCATCTGGTCGGGCGGCAGCGGATTCGGGCGCTTCATGTTTCGGTAGCCGTGATCGGTGGTACTTACCGATCAAAAGCCACCCCACTGGCCGTAACGGGACATCACTCGTTACAGGATTCAGGGTTGCGAACAGGTAGAGAACATCGGGACTTGCCGATCACCGATTTGTCCGCGACAATCGCGAGTTGAAGCAGTCGAGAGCAGTAGTTCATTGAGGTAAGTTCATGCCGCGCAAAGCAACTCCGATCGGTCCCCATCTCCTGGAGCAGATCGAGGACGCGCGCGTGGTTCTCGCCTCTGTGGACGTAACTTTCCGGCGAAATGGCGACGTCGCCCTCGGTCTCCAGAGGCGACATCGCGGTATCAAGCTCCGAGCACGGCGCCACGATCGCCATCAGTAGCGCAAGTCAAAATTCTCGGAGACTTCAATGGTACGCGTCCCGGCTAAAACCTGCCCCAATCTTTCTCGGCTTTTCGATGATGCAGAGCCCGAATTGCTGTCCGGATTTCTCAACAGCAAGGCTTTCGAGAGGTTGGCCTGGCTTGCGACCTACAAGTTCGACCCCGACGATCCGGACGGTCCGACAGCAGCGAGGAATATGCTGCCGAAGGAAAAGAAAGACCGGCTGGGCCCGCTCGAAGCGGAAGCAGCCCGGATCGTCACAATTGCGAGCGACCGCGGCGAATATGTCCTCCAAGGTCTCGCCACGACTACGCTTGAACCGGACCGCGCCAAGGAACTTCTGAACCGGCGGGACAAGCTCGCGCGAAGCCTGTGGGCTTACGCCAACGAACACGGCTTATTTGAAGCGGCGGAGAACAGCCTGCACCTGCGTCTCTACCGGCGCTACGACAAGCACTACCAGACCTTCATGGCCGAGCCTTCGGTCGACGGGGGCCCCGACGCCGGCAGTGCATTGCTCGACGAGCTTCTGGTCGACCTCAACAAGCGTCTCGATCGCGGCGACGGCTACAGCATCGACAAGTTCGACATTCCCGAGGACGGAGATGAACCGGCGGCGGAGATGTACCTGCTGTTCCATCCCGATCCCCCCACGAGCGTTCGGGAGATCGATGACGATGGCAATCGGTCGAGCATCTATTTTCGGCCGCCCGGAGAGGCGATGATCGTCTACACGCCATCGACCGGGCGGGTCCATGTCCGTGCCGGCAACCGAAAGCTCAGGCACACAGTCGCCGAACGCTTCATCGAGACTGCTCTCGAGCAGACCTACTCCAACCAGCCCGTCGATTTTCAGGCGTACGACATTTCGCAGTTCCTGCAGGGGCTCGATCTTGAACCGCCGGAACTCGACGACGTGGTGATCGACCGCGCGCAGGTGATCCGGGCCGACATCAGCATCGGCAATCTCGCCAACCGCCTCTCGCTTTCCACCACAATCGACCAGGACATCTCGGAGATCATCGACAGCCAGCCGGGCCTTCCGAGGATTTTCGAGCGGGCCCTCGCAATCCGTTTCGTCGAGATTGCGGTCCGGTATTTCCGCGCGGGACGAGATGAGGCGCAGACCCTCAACTTCACGCTCACCGACCGCAACACGAGCAGCCTTCTCAGCATCGACGACCCGTTCGAGCGCATTCTGGGGCATCGCTTGCTCAGAAACTGGAACATCCTCCGTGATGGTCGCGCACCGGGCGATGAGGAGAGCATGGCGGTCATGCCCGCCTTGCTGGCCATCTGGGACATCGGAGCTGACAGGGTTACCGGCGCATGGCTCCAAGCTCGCGGTGTCGATCCCGGCCTCCTGACCGATCTGGGCTTCCTCGTGCCGGCCGGCTGGGAAGGGGACGATCTGATCGACGATGAAGACGAGGTCGGTCCGGTCGCGGCCGAAGTGGTCGTTCGGGTCGACAAGGGAGATGCGGAGGAAGGCGACCGAAAGGTGGCCGACCTCAAGGTCACCGAGGCACAGGCGACGTCTGCGGGCGACCCCGATCGCTACAGGATATATCGGGTGCGCGACGGCTGGGTCGCGCAACACCTGAAGGCACGTCTCGAACAAGTGCTGGATGCGCCTGCAATCGAGAAGCTGACCGATTATCTCCTCTACCTTGGAACGCTCAGTGTCGATGGCGGCGATGTTCCGATCTACCTTGCGCGTGGTCTCGACCGGGAGAGGGTCCGGTCGGCCGTCGATACGGAACTTCGGGCGCGCCACAACCTCGGCATTGGACTGGTCCTTCAGGCCGGCAAGGCTTCCGGGCCGTGTTTGGCGGCAAACGTCCTGGCGCCGCTTGCCGATCAGATCGACGATAACCAGTCCGAAATCGCGTTGGTCGCAGACAAGCTCCGGTCCGTGTTTCGGCGACATCGGATATTGGCCCGTGGAGGCATGACGGTCGGACTCACCCGTAGCGGCGATGAGATCGCGACCCTCTTCGTGCCAGGGAAAGGCACCATCGACATCAAGGGCGAAAACCGCATCCAGGTCATTCAGCGGCTGGTCGATGCCCACAACAATGGCCCGATGCCAGTGGCGACCAAGGATCTTGTCAAAGGAATCGCAGAAGACCAGTCCCTGTCGAACATCTTCAAGCAGCCGCTGTGGGACAAGCTGAAGGCCAACTTTCTGAGAAGTCTCGGCGCCAAAGGGCCTTGGGAGATCGCTATCTGACAGCTGGCTCCGATCCGGCTCCGATTGGGGGGTCTGACGGGCTCCGATTCTTCAGGCCAATGGGAGTGCTCCATCGATCAGAGGAGCACTTCCATGCCGACTCCCTTCCCCCCGCGCCAGGCAGCCCCGACGAGCTGGTCCGGCGCCGCGACGACCAAGCCCACCACCTCGAACTCGGAATGGCGCTGCACGCGCTGTGACAAGCTGCTCGGCGTCTGCCGGGACGGCCGCATGCACCTGCGCTTCGCGCGGGGGCACGAGTATCTCGTGGGCTTCCCGGTGCAGGCCACCTGTCGGGGCTGCGGCACGCTGAACAACGCGACCGCACCCGCGCGCTGACGCGCGCATTCACCCACCCCCCTGAAATCGCAGAGACGCGCGACGTCCTGACCTGGCCACGAGAAGGCGCCGGACGCCTGGCCGCAAGGCAGGCGTCCGATGTCCTTCGCGTGGCACGAGATCCGTGATCACCTCATGCATTCATCCTCCAACCTTCACTTCCAGCGCAGTTTCGACGCCGTCCGGCGTGCGCAGGCGGCCCTCGCGCCGTTCCGCGATCCGGCGGCCCTGCTGGACGGGCTGCACCGCACGCCCGGCGATCCGGCCCGGAAGAACATGATCCTCTCTGCGCTGGTCAGGGCGGCGCACGGCGACGGGCCCGCGTCCGACTGCGCCCTGACGCTGCTGTTGCTGGCGCTCTG
The DNA here is from genome assembly GCF_004010775.1 of Paracoccus sp. Arc7-R13. NCBI lineage: Bacteria > Pseudomonadati > Pseudomonadota > Alphaproteobacteria > Rhodobacterales > Paracoccaceae > Paracoccus > Paracoccus sp. Arc7-R13. Next base: position 2,072,347 of record NZ_CP034810.1, read on the forward strand.
GCCCGGCCTCGACGCCATCCGTCGCCGGTCGCTCTGGCGCAGGCTCGGCACCGCCGACGAGGTCGCATCAGACGTACTGGCGCGCACCACGGAGGCGGTCCGCGGCCTCGACCTCGGGCGCGTCAACTGGATCGCGGCCACGGTGCTGCGGAATGTCGAGCGCGACATGATCCGCGTGCGCCAGCGCGACCAGGCGCGCGAACATCTCGCCAGCAGCGCCGAACCTGACGAGGTGGCAGACAGCGGCGACAGCGGGATCGGCGCGGCCGGGTACACACGGCTGAACGGCGCCGTGCGGAAGCTGCTCGGCGACGACGCCCTGCTGGTGATCCGCGTCGCGATCGAGGGCTTCTCCCAGGCCGAGGTCGCCGTCGAGCTGGGCCTGACCGAGGCCGCCGCCCGCAAGCGCTACCAGCGCGCGATGCGCCGGCTGCACGACGCCCTCGAGGAAATCCCCTGAACCGATGTCCCGATCCGGTCCCGCCGGTGGCTTTTCCAAGTCGAGCGCCCCGAGCGCCTTTCCTCCAACCGAAAGCAGACACGCATGAACCGCACTGCCGATCTGTCGCTCGAGGATTTCAGGCGTCTTCCGGGGCTCTATCGCCGCTGGGAGCTGACCGAGGTCTGCGAGCCCAACCGCAACTATCAGATCGAGGACGCCGGCGCCCATGCCGACGGGACGCCGCTCTTGGCGATCTACGTCGCCGAGCCCGCGCCCGACGTCCGGGAGGCCGCGTGATGCGACTCCTCGATCACCTCATCTCACGGAGAAAAGCCATGCCGGACCAGCCGGACGACATCACCCGTCTTCGCGCCGCGAGCTACGCCCTCGAAGAACTCCCCGAAACCATCGCCTTCCCGCAGCGCACCGGTGACGAGCCGCGCGAGCCGCTGCCGGTCGTCGAGGCGACCGTCGACGAGATCGCCTTCGCGATCGTGGAGGCGGAAAGCGAGAGCACGGCCGCCTATCGCCGCGCCGATGCGCTGAAGCGGCTCTACAAGCTCGCCCGCGAGGCCGGGTGCATCGGCGCCGACCGCGCCGCCACGGCGGTGATGAAGAAGGAGGGCCAGTGATGGCCCTTCCCATCAACGGCGCCGACGAGCGGCTCGCGCAGCGCAAGGGGATCAAGGGCGTCATCTTTGGCCGGTCCGGCATCGGCAAGACCAGCCTGCTCTGGACGCTGAACGCCTCGACCACGCTCTTCCTCGACCTCGAGGCTGGCGACCTGGCGGTCGAGGGGCTGGAGATCGACACGCTCCGACCCCGCACCTGGAAGGAATGCCGGGACTTCGCGGTGTTCATCGGCGGGCCAAACCCGGCGCTGCGCGAGGACCAGCCTTACAGCCAGGCGCATTTCGACGAGGTCTGCGGCCGCTACGGCGATCCCACGGTGATCGGGAAGTACGAGACCGTCTTCATCGACTCGATCACCGTGGCCGGGCGGCTCTGCTTCCAGTGGTGCCGCGGCCAACCCGAGGCGTTCTCCGAGAAGACCGGCAAGCCCGACATCCGCGGCGCCTACGGGCTGCATGGCCGCGAGATGATCGGCTGGCTGACCCATCTGCAGCACACGCGCGGAAAGCATGTCTGGTTCGTCGGCATCCTCGACGAGCGGCTCGATGACTTCAACCGCAAGGTCTTCCAGCCGCAGATCGACGGCTCGAAGACCGGGCTCGAGCTGCCGGGCATCGTCGATCAGGTCATCACCATGGCCGACATCGCCGATGCCAACGGCCCGACGCAGCGCGCCTTCGTCTGCCAGACGCTGAACCCCTGGGGCTATCCGGCCAAGGACCGCTCGGGCCGCCTCGACAGGGTCGAGGCCCCGCATCTGGGCCGCCTGATGGAGAAGATCCAGCGTCCCGCGGCGCCGGTCTCCGAACGCCTGACATGGCCGCCGGTGACCCCGGCCGATCCCGCGCCCGCGCAGGAGCCCGGCCATGGCTGAGCGCATCTCGCGACGCCCGGTGTCCCGATCCGGTCGCCGGGGTGGCTTTTCCCCTCTGACGCCACTGCGCGTCCCATCCTCCAACTGAAAGGAGCCGCGCAATGTCCGGACCCTGGAACGACTTCAACTCCGCCCAATCCAACACCAACGTCATCCCGAAGGGCACGCTCGCCAAGGTGCGTCTGACGCTCCGCCCCGGCGGCTTCGACGACCCCTCGCAGGGCTGGACCGGTGGCTGGGCGCGCCGCGCCGCCACGGGCGCCGTCTATCTCGACGCCGAATACACGGTGCTCGAGGGGCCCTATGCCCGGCGCAAGATCTGGTCGCTAATCGGCCTCTACAGCCCGAAGGGCCCGGACTGGGCGAACATGGGGCGCGGCCTGATCCGCGGCATCCTCAACTCGGCGCGCGGCGTGTCGGACAAGGACAACTCGCCCGAGGCGCAGGCCCGCCGCCGCATCAACGGGTTCGGCGATCTCGATGGGGTCGAATTCGTCGCCCGCATCGACATCGGCACAGACACCAACGGCGAGGACAAGAACGAAATCCGCGCCGCCGTCACCCCCGATCATCGCGACTACGCCGCACTGATGGGCGCGGTCGCGCCGCAATTCACCGCCGCCCCGGCGCAGGGCCACGCCCCGCAGCAGCCCCACACGACCACTCAGCCCAGCCCGCCCGCGTCCGCCCCCGGCGCCGCCGGTCGGCCGAGCTGGGCGCAGTAAGGGGGGATCGGCCATGCGCCTGCGCCCCCGCCAGAAGACCTTCGTCGAGCGCAGCGTGGCTGCGCTCGCTTCCCGAGGCAACACGCTGGGTGTGGCGCCCACCGGCGCGGGCAAGACCATCATGCTCTCGGCGGTCACCGGCGAGATGATCGGCGACGGCGCCAAGGCCTGCGTGCTGGCCCATCGTGATGAACTGACCGCGCAGAACCGCGCCAAGTTTCAGCGCGTGGTGTCGGGCGTCGCCACCTCGGTCATCGACGCCACCGAGAAGTCCTGGGGCGGCCAGGTCGCCTTCGCCATGGTGCCGACGCTGGCGCGCGCCTCGAACCTCGCCGACATGCCACGCCTCGACCTGCTGGTTGTCGACGAGGCGCACCATGCGGTGGCAGACAGCTATCGCCGGATCATCGACCGGGTGCGCGAAGCCAATCCCGACGCCCGCATCTTCGGGGTCACGGCGACGCCGAACCGGGGCGACAAGAAGGGCCTGCGCGAGGTTTTCGACAATGTCGCCGATCAGGTCCGTCTGGGCGAACTGATCGCCTCGGGCCACCTGGTACCGCCCCGCACCTTCGTCATCGACGTGGGCGTGCAGGACGAGTTGCGCTCGGTCCGCAAGACCATGTCGGATTTCGACATGGCGGAGGTGGCGGGCATCATGGACCGCGCGCCCGTCACCGACGAGGTGATCCGCCACTGGAAGGAGAAGGCGGGCGACCGGCAGACCGTCGTGTTCTGCTCCACCGTCGCGCATGCCGAGCATGTCACCGAGGCGTTCAGGGCGGCGGGTGTTTCCGCCGCGCTGATCCATGGCGATCTGGCGGTCGAGACCCGCAAGGCGATCCTCGCCGACTACGCGGCGGGCGACATCCGCGTCGTCGTCAACGTGGCGGTGCTGACCGAGGGCTGGGACCACCCGCCCACATCCTGCGTCGTGCTGCTGCGGCCCAGCTCCTACAAGTCCACCATGATCCAGATGGTCGGGCGCGGGCTGCGCACCGTCGATCCCGAGGAACACCCCGGCATCGTCAAGACCGACTGCATCGTGCTGGATTTCGGGACGTCGAGCCTGATCCACGGCACGCTGGAACAGGATGTCGATCTCGACGGCAAGACCGAGACCGGCGAGGCGCCGACCAAGACCTGTCCGGCCTGCGAGGCAGAGATCCCGCTGGCCGCCACCGAATGCCCGCTCTGCGGCGAGGCATTTCCGCGCGAGGAGCTGGATGCAGGCGAAGGTGGGGCCGCCGCGCCGCTCTCGGGCTTCATGATGACCGAGATCGACCTTCTGAAGCGGTCCAGCTTCGCGTGGGTCGACCTCTACGGCATGGACGATGCGCTGATGGCCACGGGCTTCGCAGCCTGGGGCGGCATCTTCTGGCTGGACGGGGTCTGGTACGCCATCGGCGGGGCGAAGGGCGAACGCCCCCACCTGTTGGGCGTCGGCGAGCGCACCGTTTGCCTTGCGCAGGCCGACGACTGGCTGAACACGCACGAGACCGACGAGAGCGCCTTCAAGACCCGCTCCTGGCTGCGCCAGCCGCCGACCGAGAAGCAGCTCCAGTACCTGCCGCCCGAGTGCCGCCATGACTTCGGCCTGACACGCTACCGCGCCTCGGCGCTGATGACCTTCGGCTTCAACAAGCGCGCCATCCGCCAGCTGATCGACAGAGCGGCCAGCCCCGAGCGGAGGGCGGCATGACCCATGTCCACATCCACCCCCATCACGGCCGCGGACCGGCGGCGGCTCTGGCATCCGCGTGGAACGCTCTGTGCTGTCTGCCGGCAACCCACTCGTGGTTTTGGCTGGTTCGATCCGCACCAGTCGAAGCGACCCCGGCCATCGGTCTGGTTCTGCTCGATGCCCTGCCAGTCCTTCTGGACGCGCTTGGCGCGGGAGCGTTTCGCCATGGTTGATCTGACCGAGGAAGAGCGCGCCGCGATCACCGCCACCATGAAACGCGTCGCCCTGCTGATGGACGAGATCGGCTGGGCCACCCAGCTCGGCGAACTGACCGAGGCGCAGGTGCGCGCGCTGATCGAGGAAGCCGTCGAGGGCTTCCGGGAGGCCATGTCCGACATCGCCCGGACGCAGACGCCGGAGGTGCCGTTTTGACCCTCGATTACAATCATCGGCCCAGTTTCGCCGACCGGGTCAACGCCGCCATCGATCGCGCGCTGACCGCCGATCAGGCGACGCGGCCGCCCCGCGACTACCTCGGCGGCTCGCGTCTCGGGCACCCTTGCGAGCGGGCCCTGCAGTTCGAGTTCACGGCGACGCCGAAGGACGAGGGCCAGGAGTTCAGCGGCCAGTCGCTGCGCATCTTCGCCATCGGCCACGCGCTCGAGGATCTGGCCGTCGCCTGGCTTCGCGGCGCGGGTTTCGACCTCTACACCCGGAAGGGCAACCGGCCCGATGGCGGCCAGTTCGGGTTCTCGGTCGCGGGCGGGCGCATTCGCGGTCATGTCGACGGCATCATCGCCGCCGGGCCCGAGGGCTTCGGTCTGACCGTTCCCGCGCTCTGGGAATGCAAGACCATGAACGCGAAGAACTGGCGGGCCTGCGTCAAGGATGGCGTGACCATGTCGAAGCCTGTCTACGCCGCCCAGATCGCGGTCTACCAGGCCTACATGGAAGGGACGGTCCCAAGCATCTCGGTCGCGCCCGCGCTCTTCACCGCGATCAACAAGGACACCGCCGAGCTTCACCACGAGCTGGTCGCCTTCGACGCCGATCTCGCGCAGCGCATGTCCGACCGGGGCGTGCGGATCCTGCAGGCGACCGATGCGGGCGAGTTGCTGCCGCGCGTCGCGACCACACCCGACTTCTTCGAATGCCGTTTCTGCCCGTGGTCCGAGCGCTGCTGGAGGCTGCCGGCATGAGCGACGACGGCATCCTGCATTTCAACCCGTGGATGGACTTCAACGATGGGCCGCCGTCCGAGAACCCGTTCGGCTGCGACCCGGGCCCCGAGCAGATCGCCGTCTTCCTCGATACAGTGTTCAGCTGGTGCGAGGGGCTGATCCCGCTGCGCGGCTTCGTCGACAAGGGTCAGGGCCGGGACGGCAAGCCGCACAACATCTGGATCCCCGCCGATGACACCGCGCCGGGGAAACTCACGACCTTCGCCGCATGGGCGAACCGCGAGGGCGCGGCCGTGTATGTCATCCCCGGCACGGTCGCCGAGCAGGGTCAGGCCCGCGCCGCCGATGTGCTGCAGATGCAGGCCATCGTCGTCGATCTCGACGCGGGCGACATCCCGGCGAAGCTGGACCACGTTATCCGCCACCTCGGCGCGCCCACGCTCATCATCGAAAGCGGCGGGCGTACGCCCGAGGGTGCTGCGAAGCTCCATGTCTGGTGGAAACTGACCGAGCCGGCCGAGGGCGAAGAGCTGGCCACCCTCTGCCGCGTGCGCGGCGAGATCGCCGTGAAGGTCGGCGGCGACACGCATTTCCGCTCGGCCCACCAGCCGATCCGGGTGCCCGGCACGGTCTATCACAAGCACGGCCATCAACGCCTCGTGCAGATCCGCGAACATCGCGACGTCGAGGTGGACCTTGCGGACTTCACCGAGAAGGTCGCCGAGATGCCGCCGCTGCCTGGCGTGGGCTTCGCCAGCGACGTTGCCGCGCCGACCGCGAAGCCCGGCATCGACGCGGTGCTCACCACGCCGGTGCGCGAAGGCGCGGTCGACGACTGGTCGCGCTTCCAGGGGGCCAGCGCCGCCATCGGCCACTACGTTCGCCTGGTGCACGAGGGCCGCCTCGATCCCTTCGCGGGCTGGGAGGCGATCTGCGGCTACAACGCCGCCATGTTGCGCCCGTCCTGGCCGCTCGATCGGCTGCAGGCCGAGTCCGAACGGCTCTGGGCGCTGCATGTGAAGCGCAACGGTCCGCCGCTCCTGCGCGCAGCGCACGCCGATGCCCCGGCCAGCCCATTACCGACCTTCAGCCTCGGCTCGCTGCTCGACGACACGAGCCCGATGCCCGAGGACGTCATCGGGCCGCGCGTGCTGACGCCGGGCGGGCTGCTGGTGCTGGGCGGCGCGCCCAAGGTCGGCAAGAGCGACTTCCTGATCTCATGGCTCGTGCACATGGCCGCTGGCGTGCCGTTCCTCGGCTTCATGCCGCCCCGGCCGCTGCGCGTGTTCTACCTGCAGGCGGAGATCCAGTATCACTACCTGCGCGAACGCATGCAGCAGATCGCGCTGCCCGCCGCCGTGATCGCCGCCGCGCGCGACACCTTCATCGCTACGCCGAAGTTGAAGCTGCTGCTGGACGCGGAGGGCGTCGCCCGAGTGGCCGAGGCGATCCGGGCCGCATTTCCCGACGCGCCACCCGACATCATCGTCATCGACCCCATCCGCAATCTCTTCGACGGCGGACCCGAGGGTGGCGGCGAAAACGACAACACCGCCATGATGTTCTTCCTGAAGGACCGGGTGGAGCTCCTGCGCGAGGCGGTCAATCCGGATGCGGGCGTCATCCTCGCTCACCACACCCGCAAGGTCACCAAGCACCAGGTCAAGGACGATCCCTTCCTCGCGCTCTCCGGCGCCAGCGCGCTGCGGGGTTTCTACACCTCCGGGCTGCTCATGCACCGACCCGACGAGGACAGCACCGTCCGCAGGCTGGAGATCGAGCTTCGGAACGGCCCCGCGCTGCCGGGGAAGCTGATCGACAAGGTGAAGGGAGAGTGGGTCGAGCTGAACCCGCTGAACGAGCGCCTGGTGCGCAAGGAGGTCGGCGCCAAGCTCGATGCCGAACGGCTGCGCAAGCACGATGTCATCCTCGGCATGCTGCTGGATGAGGCGGCGAGCGAGCGCCTCTACACCGCCATGCAGTTCGCCGAGACCTTCGAGAACCGTGGCGGTCTGGGCAGCAAGCACACCATCCGCGAGCGCCTGAGCGTGCTGGCGACCAAGGGCTTCGTGAAGTTCCTGCGCGACCCCTCGGGGTTCGGCTTCCCTATCACCCGGTCGCGGTTCGGCTACCTCTGCGTCGAGGGCATGCAGTTCGGCGCGCCCTTCGAGGAGGTCGATCCGGACACCGGCGAGGTCACCACAACCGCCCGTCCGGTCCTGCCCAGCCACTTCAAATGCCCCCAATCCGGGCTCTGCCTGCAGGTCGAAAACCCCGCCGTCTGGGTCTACCCGGAGGGGCTCGAGGACGACCTAACTCATATGAGTGAGGCCTGACTCATATGACAGCGCCAACTGTGCACTCAATGAAATCAACGGGTTACGGGAAAATAAGAGTTAGGTCCCTGACTCATGCCCGAAGACTTCATGAAGTCTTATTCCGCAATGATTTCAGCCACTTGAACACCCCGGAACAGTTAGGTGTCAAACCCCCATACTACGTATGGGAGGGCCACCCCGCGGGGGTGGCCACTCCTCCCATACGTCCGGGCCAGCCGCGCGCGCCGCCGTGACGGTGTGTTGTGCTTTCCGATCCGACGACGCCGGCCCCGTACCGCCAAGCACCAGACCGCCGTCGTCTTCCACCACCACAGGCCCCCGGCAAAGGAGACCCATCATGGCTCAGCCGACTCTGATCCCGAAATCCGACGGCGCAAGGTTTGAATCGCCGCCGCTCGACACCCCCCGCAACCGCTGCATCCTCGCGCTCGACCTCGGCACCTCGACCGGCTGGGCGATCCGTGGCCATGACGGTCTGATCACCAGCGGCACCGTCTCGCTGCGCCCGGGCCGCTTCGATGGCGGCGGTATGCGCTACCTGCGCTTCACCAACTGGCTGACCGAGATCGACCGGCTGTCCGGTCCAGTCGCCGCGATCTGGTTCGAGGAAGTCCGCCGCCACGCGGGCACCGACGCGAGCCATATCTACGGCGGGCTCATGGCCACGCTGACCGCATGGGCGGAACTGCGCGGCGTGCCCTACGAGGGCGTCCCGGTCGGCACGATCAAGCGCCACGCCTCGGGCAAGGGCAACGCCGACAAGGCCGCCATGGTCGCCGCCGTCCGCGCCCGCGGCTTCAGCCCGGCCGACGACAACGAGGCCGACGCCATCGCTATCCTGCTCTGGGCGATCGAGACGAAGGGAGGTGTCGCATGAGATGGCATCCCCGTGGCTACGGCGGCCGACGCCGGGATCCTGAACAGGTCAAGCGCGAGGGCTGGCGGGAACAGGGCGTCCTGGCGGTCTCCGCCGATGACGACCGCCTCACCTGGCCCGAACGTGAACTGGTCCGCCAGCTCGGCGAGAAGCTCTACGGCCCGCGCCCTTCCGACAGTGAGGCGCGCCATGGCTGATCGCGAATGGACCGCCGACTGCGTCGCCGATCATTTCGAGGAAGCGTTCCGCACCCTGCGCAAGCTGCCGCCGGTGAAGGCGCAGGGCTACTTCAACCTTTGGCCCGACATCGTGCGGACCAGCCGCGAGATCGCGGCGATGGAACCGCAGCCGATGCGGGTCTGGCCCTCGGCCGCCGCGATCACCCGGCTCGAGCAGACCTTCGACTGGGTGCTCTGGATCGAGGAGGCGGAGCGAAAGCTGGTCTGGTCCCGCGCGGCCCGTGTGCCGTGGAAGCAGATCAGCGGCGAGCTTGGCTGCGACCGCACGACCGCATGGCGGCGCTGGCAATTGGCCCTGACCAAGATCGCTGCGCGCCTGAATGCGCAGTGACTCCAATGTGTTGCAACACTTTTTCCTTCGACATCTGCAACATGATCGTGCTATTCCGAAGGCAAGATGGGGAGAGTGCGCTGGAAAGCTCGCTCTCCCCTTTGCGTTGACGGGGGCCTTCTGGACCCCGGCATCCAGCGAGGGTCCGGCCGGGGTCCAGCCCACGGCAGTTTCCGGTTCCTTCCTGGCGATATTCGTATGCTGGCGGGCGAAGCGCGGAACATCGCCAGCGACAGGGCCGGATTTTTGGGAAGCCACCCGGAAGCCGGAGCCACGCGCGCCCCGCGCAAACACCAATGAACGCTGGCCTTCCGACCGGACACCGCTGGTGGCCGCTGGACCCCGTGTGGAGTCCGGCCCGGCATCCGGAGTCCGGAAGCCACCGGCATCCACCCGACCGAGGAACCGTGCCCATCATGACGTTGAGCTTCGCCCCGGACGCGATCGAGACGTGGCCGCTGTCGCGCCTCCAGCCCTACGCGAAGAACGCGAAGGCGCATGGCGCGGATCAGGTCGCGAAGATCGCCGCCAGCATGGCCGAGTTCGGCTGGACCGTGCCCTGCCTCGTCGGCGAGGACGGCGAACTGATAGCAGGCCACGGGCGCGTGCTGGCCGCGACGCAGCTCGGGCTGACCGAGGCGCCGGTGATCGTGCTCGGGCACCTGACCGAAGCGCAGCGCCGGGCGTACCGGATTGCGGACAACAAGCTGACGGAACTCGGCACCTGGGACGAGGCGCTGCTGTCGGCGGAACTGAACGACCTGCTGGCCGAAGACTTCGACCTGTCGCTGGTCGGGTTTTCCGATGGCGAACTCGACAAGCTGCTGGCCTTCGATCTCGACGGTGGCGGCGAGGAAGAGGGCGCCGGGGGCTCCGTGCCGCCGGTGACCATCCCCGAACCCCCACGCAATCCGGCGTCGCGGACGGGCGATCTCTGGATCCTCGGCGATCACCGGCTGCTCTGCGGCGACAGCACCAGCGCGGCCGATGTGCGCCGCCTGATGAACGGTGAGCGCGCGATCCTTTTCGCGACCGATCCACCGTATCTCGTCGACTACGACGGCTCGAACCATCCGACCCGCAACAAGGACTGGTCGGCGTCCTACGGCACGACTTGGGACGACAGTTCGCAGGGCGCGGAACTCTATGACGGGTTCATCGCTGCAGCCGTGGCGGAAGCCATCGCCGAGGATGCTGCCTGGTACTGCTGGCACGCCTCGCGCCGCCAGGCGATGCTGGAAGCCTGCTGGGAGAAGGCAGGCGCCTTTGTGCATCAGCAAATCATCTGGGTGAAAGACCGGGGCGTCCTGACCCGGTCGCATTACCTCTGGAAGCACGAGCCCTGTTTCATGGGCTGGCGTCGCCCGAACCGCCCGCCGAAGGTGGCCGAGGAAACGCTGCCATCGACATGGGCGCTTCCCAGCTTCGCCAAGGATGACCGGCCTGACCATCCGACGCCGAAGCCGCTCGACGCCTTCGGGATCCCGATGCGCCAGCATGTGGCGCGGGGCGGCCTCTGCTATGAGCCGTTCTCCGGCTCCGGGTCGCAGATCATGGCGGGCGAGGCCAATGGCCGCCGCGTCTTCGCAATGGAGATCAGCGCGGCGTATGTCGATGTCGCCGTGGAGCGTTGGCAGGCCGAAACCGACAAGGACGCGATCCTCGACGGCGACGGCCGGACCTTCGCGCAGGTGAAGGCGGAGCGGCTGGGCGACGTCACCGATACGCCGGACACGGACGCCGAACCCGAACCCGCGCGAAAGCGCCAGACCGCCGCGTGACATGCATGACCTGGCTCTACCTTCCTCCGGAGACGCTTCCGGAGCCGGAGACGCATGTCTGTTCGGCCTCTCCCTCTGCTCCGGCGCGGGCGGTATCGACCTCGGGCTCACCATCGCCATCCCCGGATATCGTGCTGTGGGCCATGTCGAACGGGAAACCTTCGCCGCAGCCACTCTCGTGGCGCGGATGGAAGACGCGTCCCTGGATCAGGCTGTTGTCTGGGACGATGTTGCAACTTTCGACGGCCGCCCGTGGCGCGGCGCGGTGGACATCGTCACTGCGGGCTATCCGTGCCAGCCGTTCTCCGTCGCGGGCAAACGCCGGGGCGCCGACGACCCGCGCCACCTCTGGCCGCATGTCGCCCGCATCATCGGCGAGGTCGAACCGCCCTTCGTCTTCCTCGAGAATGTCGCCCATCATCTCCGCCTCGGCTTCCCCGAAGTCGCCGCAGGACTGGTCGGCATGGGCTACCGCCTTGCGGCAGGCCTCTTCACGGCGGCGGAAGTCGGCGCGCCCCACAAGCGCGAGCGGCTCTTCATCCTCGCCATCCGCGAAGGGGACGAGCTGGCCGACCCCGCGCGCCTGCTCTGGCACCCGGTCGAGTGGCGGGAACCGGACGGAACTGCTGCGGCTCTGGCCGACGCCAAGGGCCAGCGCCAACGAGAACAGGCAGACAATACCGACGCCGTCGCAGAAAGCGGGCCAGCACGGCATGAACCTGGCGACCACGGCTGCGATGTGGCCCACGCCGCAGACCGACAGTTTCCGCAGCCGGGGCGGCGAACGACGAGACGAGAAGGGTCTGGACCGCATGGCGCGGGACTGGCCGACGCCGATGGCGAACGACGGCTGCAAGCCGAGCGCGGGCAACCGCAAGACGGCCGATCTGACCCATGCGGTGGGATTGTGGATGACGCCGACGGCGCGGGATCACAAGGACGGGGCGACGACACTCGCGAACACGCCGGTGAACGGCCTGCTTGGCCGCCAGGTCCTGGTGACGCCGATGGCTGGGAGCGATACCTCCGAGCCGCGCCGGACCTTGAACCCGCTGTTCGTCGAGGCACTGGTGGGTTGGCCCACCGGGTGGACCGGCTTCGCCTCTGTGGCAACGGCGTGGTCCCCTTGGTTGCGGCGCATGCGCTGCGAACTCTCGCGGCTGAACTGCTGGCCGATGGATGAGGCAGCGGCATGAAGCAGACCCGCCTCATGTCGCTGGTCGAGTCCGTCGCCAACGTGATCGTCGGCTACGGCGTCGCGGTCGTGACGCAGATCCTGATCTTCCCGATCTTCGGGCTGCACACGACGCTGGCGCAGAACCTGAAGATGGGCGCCATTTTCACCGTCGTCTCGATCGCCCGTTCCTTCGCCTTGCGGCGGGTGTTCGAGGCGACCCGGATGCGGAGCGCCAAATGATCGACCGCCGCCCCGTAGGGACGGCGGTCATCAGCTTGTCGGGGTCCGGCGCGTCAGGCGGCGGGGAGTTTGTACACGCGCCCCCGATCCTCGACCTTCTCCGAGGTCACCTCGAGCCCGAGCTTCTTCTTCAGCGCCCCCGCCATCGCGCCGCGCACCGTGTGCGACTGCCAGCCCGTCGCGGCCATGATCTCCTCGATGGTCGCGCCGTCCGGTGCGCGCAGCATGGCGATCAGCGTGGCCTGCTTGGTGCCCTCGCGCGGTGTGCGCGTCTTGGGCGCGGTTTCGGCTACGGTGGGGGTGTCCGGCGCGGCCTCCTCGGTAGGCGCGTCCGTCGCGCCCGCAGGCGCGGGGTTCGCGTCCTCGGTCTCGATCCCGATGGCGGCAAGGCCCGCGTCGGTGGCAACCAGCGTGACGCCGTGGCCGTCTCCGGTCTCGCGCCACATAAGCTCGCCCTTGCGCGTGTCGGCGTCGACCTCCTGCAGGAAGTTCTTCGCGAGCATCGCGCCGACCACCTTGGCAGCGGCGCCGCCGCGCAGGCTCTCGGGCAGCGGCAGTGCGATGCGGTCCTCGCGCTGTGCGGCGGCGCTGAGGATGATGGCTTGGGTGTCAGAAAGCTTGGTCATGGGATCGTCTCCGTATTCGGGCCCGCGTCATGCGGCGCCTCCTACGACCCCGAGCCGCGCAGGGCGCGCGGCGGGAGTTCCGGCAGTGCCGGAGATCAGCGGGCGTGCTCGCCCTCGCCGAAGGCGCTGTCGGTGATGCGCTTCAGGAGGCTGGCGTAGTGTTCGAGGGTGCCGACATGGCCCCAGTTGATCTCGTCGGGGTGGGCGTTGAAGTGGTCGTCGCTCAGCGTCTGCAGCCGGGCGAGCATCTCGTCGATCTCGGCCTTCTTGCCGATGAAGGCCGCGAGCGCGGCTTCCTTATTCCGGCGCGCCTTCTCGGCGCGGAGTTCGTGGCGCGGGGTGGTGATCGGGTTCAGGCGCGTGGTCATCGTGATGGCTCCTTGGTGAGTTGCATCGTCCTTCTGAACGGACGTTCGCTCCGGTCGCGCTGCTTATCAACTCGATAAGAACATAATTTCGATAGATAATCGGAGCCGTCGATGCAGGGCATGAGCGAGCGCCAGTACGCCGCGCATGTCGGGCTGTCGCGGGGCGCGATCCAGAAGGCCAAGGCCGCCGAGCGGCTGGTCCTCTATCCCGACGGCAGCATCAACGCGGCCGCCAGCGACGCCAGACGTGCCGAGACGACCGACCCGTCCAAGACCCGCAAGCCGCCCACGCCGAAGCTGAAGCCCGTCCCCGAGGCGGCCGTGGCCGCTGTTGGCGACACGCTGCGTGAACAGGGGCTGGCAGTCCCGGCCGTCGGCGGCGGCACGACCTTCCTGCAGGCGAAGACCGCGAACGAGGTGCTGAAAGCGCAGGAGCGGCGCATCCGGCTCCAGAAGCTGAAGGGGGAGTTGATCGAGCGGGCCCGCGCGCTGGCGCTGGTGTTCCGGCTGGCGCGGGAGGAACGGGACGCGTGGGTGAACTGGCCTGCACGCGCGGCGGCGCTGATGGCGGCCGAACTGTCAGCCTCGTGCGCCGACGTGACCGGCCAGCAGATCACCGTGGAGCCAGCCGCGATGCAGAAGGTCCTGGAGAAACATGTACGCGCCCACCTCGACGAACTCGCCGAGGTCCGGCCCGACTTCCGGTGACGATGATGGCCTGATCGACTTCGACGGCGCGGGCGAGATCCTCCGCGCCTGGGGCAACGGGTTGCGGCCCGACCCGGACCTGACCGTTTCGGAATGGGCGGACCGGCACCGGATGCTCTCGGGGCGGGCTTCAGCCGAACCGGGGCGGTATCGCACCGTGCGCACGCCCTACATGCGCGAGATCATGGACCGGCTGTCGCCGGGGGATCCCACGCAGCGGATCGTGTTCATGAAGGCGGCGCAGGTCGGCGCGACCGAGGCGGGCAACAACTGGATCGGGTTCGCGATCCACCAGGCGCCGGGTCCGATGCTGGCGGTCCAGCCGACCGTGGAACTGGCCAAGCGCAACTCGCGCCAGCGCATCGACCCGCTGATCGATGAAAGCCCAGAGCTGCGGGAGCGGGTGAAGCCCGCGCGATCCCGCGATGCGGGCAACACGATGCTCTCGAAGGAGTTCGCGGGCGGCATCCTGATCATGACGGGCGCGAACTCGGCGGTCGGGCTTCGGTCCACCCCGGCGCGCTACATCTTCCTCGACGAGGTCGACGCCTATCCCGCCTCGGCCGACGAGGAAGGCGATCCGGTCACGCTCGCCGAGGCGCGCTCCCTGACCTTCGCCCACCGGCGCAAGGTGCTGCTGGTCTCGACGCCCACGATCCGGGGGCTGTCGCGCATCGAGCGCGAGTACGAGGCCAGCGACCAGCGTCGGTTCTTCGTGCCGTGCCCACAATGCGGCCACGCACAATGGCTGAAGTTCGACCGGCTGCGCTGGCAAAAGGGCCGCCCGGAGACGGCCGAGTATCACTGCGAGGGCTGCGACGCGGCAATCGCGGAACACCACAAGACGGCGATGCTGGAGGGCGGCGAATGGCGGGCGACCGCCACGGCCGCCGATCCGACCACGGTCGGGTATCACCTTTCGGCGCTCTATTCGCCGATCGGCTGGCTGAGCTGGGAGCGGATCGTGCGGTCATGGGAAGCAGCCCAAGGGTCGGACGAGGCGATCAAGGCGTTCCGCAACACGATCCTCGGCGAGACATGGGTCGAGACCGGGGAAGCGCCCGACTGGCAGCGGCTCTACGACCGGCGCGAACGCTGGAAATCCGGCACGGTGCCAGCAGGCGGGTTGTTCCTGACAGCCGGAGCCGACGTGCAGAAGGACCGGATCGAGGTCGATGTCTGGGCCTGGGGTCGCGGCTTGGAAAGCTGGCTCGTCGATCACGTCGTCATCGAGGGCGGGCCCGACCGGCACGACGCCTGGTCGGAGCTGACCGCGCTGCTGGACAGGTCCTGGCCGCATGAACGCCGCGCGCATCTCAGGATCGCGCGGCTCGCCATCGACACCGGCTACGAGGCCCCGGCGGTCTATTCCTGGTCGCGGGCGCAAGGCTTCGCGCAGGTGTCGCCGGTCAAGGGCGTCGAGGGGTTCAACCGCTCGAGCCCGGTGTCGGGGCCGACCTTTGTCGACGCGACCGAGGGCGGCAAACGCCTGCGGCGCGGGGCGCGGCTCTGGACCGTGGCGGTCTCGACCTTCAAGGCCGAAACCTACCGCTTCCTGCGGCTGGCACGCCCGACCGAGGAGGAGATGGCCGACGGGGCGGCGTTCCCGCCCGGCTCGGTGCACCTGCCGCACTGGGTCGAGAACGAATGGCTGAAGCAGTTCGTGGCCGAGCAGCTGGTGACGGTGCGCACCAAGCGCGGCTTCGCCCGGCTGGAATGGCAGAAGCTGCGCGAGCGCAACGAGGCGCTGGATTGCCGGGTCTACGCCCGCGCAGCCGCCTGGATCGCGGGCGCGGACCGCTGGCCCGACGAGAAATGGCGCGACCTCGAGGATCAGCTCGGGGCCGCCCCCACCGACACCGATCCCGCCGGGCAGATCAACCGGCCGGGACAGGCCCCGCAGGGCAAGCGCCGCTCCGACTGGCTCGGGCGGCGGGAGGGATGGTTCTGAACATGATCGACTGGACGGAAACCGAGCTTTCGGCGCTGCGCCGGGCCTATGCCAGCGGCACGACGCGCGTCAGCTATGACGGCAAGTCGGTGGATTACGGCTCGGCCGAGGATCTGCTCGCCCGCATCCGGACCATCGAGCGCGCCATCGCGGGCTTCAGCCGCCCGCTGCCCGTGGCGGGGCTCGCTGGCTTCTCGCGCGGGGATCGCTGATGTCGGCGACCTGGTTCGACCACGCCATCGCCACGGTGGCGCCGCGCATGGCGGCTCGGCGCGTGATGGCGCGTCAGGCATTCGAGACGCTGACGCGTGGCTATGACGGCGCGGCGCGCGGGCGACGGACGGACGGCTGGCGCGCGCCGGGATCCTCGGCCGACACCGAAATCGGCGTCGCCGGGGCGCTGCTGCGCGACCGCATGCGCGATCTGGTGCGCAACAACCCGCATGCGGCCAAGGCCGTGGCGGTGCTGGTCAACAACATCATCGGCGCGGGCATCATGCCCCGCGCCGCTAGCGGCGACGACAAGCTGGACCGGAAGGTCGATGCGCTCTTCGAACGCTGGACGGCGGACTGCGACGCCGATGGCCAGCTTGACTTCTATGGCCTGCAGACGCTGATCTGCCGGGAGATGGTCGAGGCGGGCGAGGTTCTGGTGCGCCGCCGCCTGCGGCGCGCGAGCGACGGCCTGCCGGTGCCGCTGCAATTGCAGGTGCTGGAAGCCGACTTCCTCGACGCCACCAAGTCCGGAGCCCTCGGCGCAGGGCGCCTCGTGCAGGGGATCGAGTTCGACCCGGTCGGGAAGCGCCGGGCTTACTGGCTGCATGCCGAGCATCCGGGCGACGCCTACGGGGCCTTGCAGAACGGGTTGCAGAGCCGCCCGGTCCCCGCGACCGAGATCGCCCATGTCTACGAGAAGCAGCGCACGCAAGCGCGCGGCGTCCCCTGGGGCGCGCCGGTGATCCGGTCGTTGCGTGATCTCGACGACTATGAAGTGGCCGAACTGGTTCGCAAGAAGACCGAGGCCTGCGTCACCGCCATCGTCTTCGGCGACGACGAGGCGCAACAGGGCATCGCGCCCTCCGTGGTCGATGCCGACGGCAACCGGGTGGAACAGTTCGAGCCGGGGCTGATCGCCTATGCCCGCGGCGGCAAGGACATCCGCTTCAACCAGCCCTCGGCGACGGGCGGCTACGGCGAATACAAGCGCGCGAGCCTGCACACGATCTCGGCAGGCTTCCGCGTGCCCTACGAGCTGCTGACGGGGGACCTGTCCCAAGTGAACTACTCCTCGATCCGGGCGGGTCTCGTGGAGTTCCGCCGCCAGATCGACGCCGTCCAATGGCAGCTGTTCATCCCGATGTTCTGCGCCCCGGTGTGGCGGTGGTTCACGGAAGCCGCATGGGCGGCGGGGCAGATCCCGTCGCCGATCGTGCCTGTGGAATGGTCGCCGCCGAAGTTCGAGGCGGTCGATCCGCAGAAGGACGCGATGGCGAACCTGCTGTCCATCCGCTCGGGCACCATGACGCTGGCCGAGGTGATCGCCCGGCAGGGCCGCAACCCCGACGCCGTGCTGGCCGAGATCGCGGCGACCAACGCCAAGCTCGACGCGCTGGGGTTGGTCCTCGACAGCGACCCTCGCCGCGTCACCAAGACCGGCAGCGCACAATCCAAAGACGGGGCCAGCGATCCGGCGAACGATCCGGCCGCCGACGAACCAGACGCCGACGACCCCTCCGCCGACGCGGATACAGACCCGGCGCAGGCCGACCAACAGGACTGACCTTCATGGACACGATGATCGAACTGCCGGCCATGCGCCGGTCGGCGGAGCTTGCGCCGAACACGGCCGATGCCGACAACCGCACCGTCGAGGTGGTCTGGTCGGCCGGGGCTCGCGTCCGCCGTGCCACCTTCTTCGGCGAGCCTTATGACGAGGAACTCAGCCTCGACCCGGCCCATGTCCGGCTCGACCGGCTGAACGCGGGCGCGCCGTTCCTGAAGGTGCACGAGCTCGACACGCTCGACGCGGTGATCGGCTCGGTCGTGCCGGGCTCGGCCCGGATCGAGAACGGTCGCGGCATCGCCTTGGTCCGGATCAGCGAGCGTGCCGATGTCGAGCCGATCTGGCGCGACATCCAGGCGGGGCACATCCGCGCCGTCTCCATCGGCTACCAGGTCCACCGGTTTGATATCTCGAAGCCTGATGGCGCCCGCGAGCTCTGGCGCGCGGTGGACTGGACGCCCTTCGAGGTCTCCGCCGTCGCGGTCGGAGCCGACCCAGCAGCGGGCTTCCGCGCCCAGCACCCCCTTCACGACTGCGTCCTCCACCGCCGGGACGCCCCTTCCACCACGAAAGGACCGATCCCGATGACGGACACGACCCAGACCCCGGCGAGCGACGCCGCAACCCCCGCCAACACCCAGCCGACCGAGCCGAATGATACCGAGGACACCCCCATGACCGAGCCGAAACCGGCTGCGCCCGACCCGAAGGTCGCGGCCAGCGAGACGCGCAGCCAGAAGACGCAGGTAACTCCCGCGCCCGATACCGAAGTGGTCGCCACCCGCGCCCGCGAGGCCGAGCGCGACCGCGTCTCCACCATTTACGATCTGGCCGGGCGGCTGAACCTCGAGCGCGGCTTCGCCGAGGATCTGGTCAAGCGCGGCGTCAGCATCGACGAGTCCCGCCGACTGATCCTCGACCAGGTCGCCGCGAAATCCGACGAGACCCGGAACTTCCCCCATGTCTCCGTCCCGCTCGGCGGCCGAGACGAGTGCATCACCCGCCGTGACGCGGTGGCGAACGCACTGCTGCACCGCTACAGCCCAACGCTGTTCCAGCTCGAGGACGCCGCGCGCCAGTATCGCGGCATGACGCTGCTGGAGCTCGCCCGCGAAAGCCTCGGCAATGCCGGGGTCAACACGCGCGGCCTGTCGCGTGACGAGGTGGCGACGCGCGCGCTGCACTCGACCTCGGACTTCCCCGAGATCCTGTCGGCCGTCACCAACAAGACGCTGCGGCAGGCCTACGAGGCCTATCCCCGCACCTTCATGCTGTTCTGTCGCCAGGTGCTGGCGACCGACTTCAAGGCGATGCATCGCGTCCAGCTCGGCGAAGCCCCGCAGCTGCTCGAGGTCGGCGAAAGCGGCGAGTTCAAGCGCGGCACGCTGGGCGAGAGCAAGGAGAGCTACAAGGTCAAGACCTATGGCCGGGTGGTCGCCATCACCCGTCAGACGCTGATCAACGACGATCTCGACGCCTTCACCCGCATCCCGGCGATGTACGGCAACTCCATCGCCCAGCTGGAGTCGGACGTGGTCTGGGGCATCATCACCGCCAACCCGGCGATGGCCGACGGCAATGCGCTCTTCCACACCACCCACAAGAACCTGGCAGGCACCGGCGCGGCGCTCGATGTCAGCAGCGTCGGAGCGGCGCGCGCGGCGATGGCCAAGCAGACCGGCCTCGACAAGAAGACGGTGCTGAACGTCCGGCCTGCCTTCCTGATCGTGCCGGCCTCACTGGAACTGAAAGCCGAACAGCTGGTGGCCCAGAACCTCGTGCCCGCCGCGACGTCCAGCGTGGTGCCGCAGTCGATCAGGACGCTGGCGCCGATCAGCGAGCCCCGGCTCGACGCCGCCAGCGAGACCGCCTGGTATCTGGCGGCCAGCCCGAACCAGATCGACACCATCGAGTACGCCTATCTCGAGGGCCAGCAGGGCGCCTATATCGAGACGCGCAACGGCTTCGACGTCGACGGGGTCGAGATCAAGTGCCGCCTCGACTTCGGAGCCAAGGCCATCGACTGGCGCGGCCTCTACAAGAACCCGGGCGCGTAAGGCGCGCTTCCTGAACCCTGACACACGGGCGGTCCTGACGGGCCGCCCTTCGTCTTTCCACGAGGATCCCCATCATGAAAACCTACGTCCAGCCCGGCAACACCATCACCCTGACCGCGCCCTATGCCGTCGCCTCCGGCGATGGCCTGCTCGTCGGCTCCATCTTCGGCATCGCCGCGGGTGCCGCCGCCATTGGCGAGCCCGTCGAGACCGCGCTCGTCGGCGTGTTCGACATCACCAAGGTCGGCTCCCAGGCGTGGACGGTTGGCGCCAAGGTCTATTGGGACGACACCAACAAGCGCACCACGACCGTCGCGACCGACAACACCCTCATCGGCGCGGCCGTCGAGGCGGTGGCGAGCGGCGCCGGCGACACCATCGGCCGGGTGCGCCTGAACGCGACGTTCTGATGTCGGCCTTCGCCGCCGCCATCGGCGCGCTCTTCGCCGATCCGAACATCGGCCGGGACGCGGTCTACATCGCCGACGGCGGTACACCCGTGCTGGTGCGTGCCGTCGCCCGTCGCGCCGACGCGGTCACCGACTTCGGCGACGCGCGGCTCTGGTCCGAAACCACCCGGATCGACCTGCGCGTGGCCGAGGTGGCGAACCCGCGTCCCGGCGACCGCATCGAGATCGACGGCGACGCCTTCCTCATACAGGGCGAGCCGGTCCGCGACCGCGAGCGGCTGGTCTGGACCGTCGACCTGAGGCCCGCGTGAAACTGAAGCTCGACATCGATCCCGACATCGTCGCGATGATGGCGGCCGAGGTCGCGGCGGGTGAACGGGCCGTCACCGCCGCCATTCGCGAGGCCGGGACTGGGCTGAAGACGGCGTGGCGGTTGCAGATCACCGGCGCGGGGCTTGGTACACGGCTCGCCAACTCGATCCGGAGCCAGAACTTCCCGAGGTCGGGCGAGAGCCTTGAGGCTGCGGCGCTGGTCTGGTCGAAGGCGCCGGTAATCGTCGGTGCGCATGACACCGGGCCGCTGATCCGATCGAAGAACGGGTTCTGGCTGGCGATCCCGCTGCCCGCGGCGGGCAAATCCCTGCGCGGCGGCCGGATCACCCCCGGTGAATGGGAGCGGCGACGCGGCCTCCGCCTGCGTTTCGTCTATCGCCGGACGGGCCCCAGCCTGCTGGTCGCCGAGGGGCGGCTGAACACGAAAGGCCAGGCGGTGGTGTCGCGGTCGAAGACCGGGCGCGGAAAGGTCACTGCGCCGATCTTCCTGCTGGTGCCACAGGTCAAGCTGCCGAAGCGGCTGGATCTGGCGCGGGATGCAGACCGGGCGTTGGACAGCGTGCCGGGGCTGATCGTGGCGAACTGGGTGGGGGGTAGGTTGTGATCGCATCGATGCGCAATCTTGCTCGGCAGCCACGAAACCGACGGCTCGGGTTACCCCGCGCAGCACGACAGCTTCGCGACATCCTTGTCGAAGGTCTGCGCGGCGAGCTTCAGCCCCTCTACCGTGGTCAGATAGGGGAAGATCGTCTCGCCGAGCGCCTTTGTCGTCATGCCGAACTTGAGCGCCATGGCGAGCGTCTGGACACTGTCGGCTCCCTCCGGCGCCATGATCACGCCGCCCAGGAGGCGGTCGGTCGCCCGGTCCGCGACGAGCTTGATCAGGCCGCGCGTGTCGCGGGCGGCGAGCGCGCGGGGCACGTTGTCGAGCGTCAGCACACTGGTCTTGACGTCATGACCCGCGGCGCGCGCCTGCGCCTCGGTCAGCCCGACGCCGGCGACCTGCGGATCGGTGAACACCACCCACGGCATCGCGGCGTTGTCGTAGCGCTCCGCCCCGCCCAGAACGGCGTTGCGGGACGCGAGCTTGGCGCCATAGGCGGCCATGTAGACGAACTGGTCGCGGTCGGTCACATCGCCCGCCGCGAAGATGCCGGCCTTCGTGGTCTGCATGTCGTCGCCCACCCGGATCGCGCCACGCGCGTCGGTCTCGACGCCCATCTCCGCGAGGCCCAGCCCCTCGGTGTTGGCTGCGCGTCCCGTCGTCAGGACGAGGCGGTCGGCCGTCAGATCGCGGTCTGCGCCGTCCACCGTCACCGTCAGGACCGCACGGACCCCGTCGCGCCGTGCGGCGTCGTAGGTCGCGCCATCGACAACCGCGACGCCCTCGGCGCGCAGCGTCTCCGTCAGCGCCCGGGACACCTCCGGCTCTGTGCGCGGCAGCAGGCGCGAGCGGCAGACAATGGTGACGCGGGTGCCCATCCGCGCCATCATCTGCGCCAGCTCCACGCCGATGTAGCCGCCGCCGAGGAAGATCAGGCTTTCGGGCAACCGGTCCAGCTCCAGCAGCGACGTGCTGTCGAGCGTTGGTGCGTCCTGGATCCCAGGGATGTCGGGCACGGCGGGTCGGCCACCGGTCGCGACGATCACCTTGGGAGCCGTGATCCTGCGCCCGCCGACCTCGACCCCGCCGAGGACGAGACGCGCCGGACCCTCGTCGAGATAGGTCACACCGCCGTAGCCCGGCAGCAGATCGGCGTACTTCTTCTGGCGCAGTGTCGCGACAAGATCGTCCTTGGCCGCAATCAGCGCCGACCAGTCGGCGACCTGCGCCTCGCTGTTCAGGCCCGGGAACCGATGTGCTGTCTGCGCACCGTGCAGGGCTTCCGCGGCCCGGATCATCGTCTTGGAGGGCACACAGCCCACGTTCACGCAGGTCCCGCCGATGGTGCCATGGCCGATCAGCGCGACGCGCTTGCCTCCCTCGGCGGCGGTGATCGCGGCCGAGAACCCGGCCGATCCGGCGCCGATCACGGCAAGGTCGAAATCGCCCTTGGGCGCGCAGCAATCGTCTTTCATCAAGTCATCCATCCGTTCGAGTGGTCTGGCGCCGCTGCCGTCTCCAGACCGCGTACACGGTCAGCGCGACGAAAAAGGCGAGCGCGGGCAGCAGAACGTAGTCGAGCCAACCCAGCCAGGCCGACAGGCCCACGGCACCCAGAAGCACCACCAGCACCGGAGTGAAGCAGCAGAGCGCCGCGATGACGGTGCCGACGATCCCTGTCGCGATCAGCTTGCGGTCGGACTGCTCGGTCATCTCGTCAGCCCGCGACACGCGCCGGGTAGCCTGCATTGGCCGACGCGGTCGCGATGGCGTCGGCGCTCGTCGCGGCGGTGTCGAAGATCACCGTGGCGGTGCGGGCATCGAAGTCGATCTCGACGGCGCGCACGCCCGCGACGCCCTCCATCGCACGCTTCACGGTGACTGGGCAGAGCGCGCAGGTCATGTTGTCCACCGCGAAGGTGACGGTCTGCTCGGCGGCGACGGTCTGCGCGGCAACAGGGATGGCGGTGATCGGCACAACGGCGGTCAGGCCGAACAAGGCGAGTGCAAGGATCTTCTTCATGTGGATGTCCTTTCGGGGTCAGTAGAGAAGCGGGGCCCACCAGTCGATGGTGAGGGCTGCGAGAACGAGGATCAGGGAGGCCCAGAGAGCCGACTTGGTGATGCGCGCCGATGCTGGCCTTGCGCAGTAGGAACCGGGTTCGCAGACGGTTGGCTTGCGGAAATAGACCTGCCAGAAACCCGCCGCGATGAAGCCGAGCGCGATCACGGCGAAGATCGGCTTGTAAGGCTCCAGAGCCGTCAGGTTGCCGATCCAGGCGCCCGAGATGCCGAGAGTCAGAAGCACCAGCGGCCCGATGCAGCAGGCCGAGGCGAGAAAGGCGCCCACCACACCGCCCGCCGCGAGCCAGCCCTTTCGGGCGGGGCGATCCGCGCCCGTGCTGTCCGTTCTGTCGTCTGTCAGCGCCATGTCGCGCACCTCTCGTCTGTGATTGACGATGGGTGTAGGGTCTGTAGCAACTACAGGCTCAAGAGGAAACTTGCCCATGACCGATCACGAGCGCGAGAGCGGCTTCACACGCGGCGACCTGGCCCGGGCGACCGGCTGCAACATCGAGACGATCCGCTATTACGAGAAGACCGGCCTGCTGCCCGACCCGCCCCGCACGGACGCCGGCTACCGGGTCTATTCCGCCGCACACGCCACACGCCTCCGCTTCATCCTGCGCGCCCGCGAACTCGGGTTCTCGATGGAGGACATCCGCGGGCTGATGGGGCTCGGCGACGGCGCCGCGCCGACCTGCGCCGAGGTCAAGGAACGGACGGAGCGGCACCTTGCCGATGTCCGCGCGAGGATCGCGGATCTTCGGCGTATCGAATCCGTCCTCGCTACAACTGCATCCAGGTGTTCGGGCGCCGAAGTCCCCGATTGTCCGGTGCTCGACGCGATTTCCAACTCGGCCGACCCATGACACCTCGCGAAACCATCCTCGTCGCGCTGCACGCGCGGCTCTCGGCGCTGCCCGCCACCGCTCTGCGCGGGGACGTGCTGCCCGAGCGCATGCCGGTCGAGGGCCTGATGATCCTGCGCGATGGCGAACCAGGTGCGCCCGAAGTCACGCTGTCGCCGCTGCGCTATCACTACCAGCACCGAGCCGAGATCGAGGCGGTCGTTCAGGGTGCCGATCGCGACGCCGCCTTTGACACGCTGACCGCCAGCATCGGCGCAGCGCTCGCCGCCGACCGGACGCTGGGCGGGTTCTGCGACTGGGTCGAGGCCGAAGCCCCGCGCCCGGTCGATCTGCCGGTCGAGGGCGCGGCGAGTCTGAAGGCCGCCGTTATCCCGGTCGTGCTGCACTATTCCACGGCCGACCCGCTGGCCTGACCCAACCGACCACAGGAGACGAACATGGCACGAGCCCAAGGGGCGCGAGCGCTGATGGCGCTTGCGTTCGAGACGACCTATGGAACGCCGCCCGTCAGCGGCTTCACCCGCATGCCCTTCGCCAGCACGTCGCTCGGCGCGGAGCAGCCGCTGCTGAATTCGGAGCTTCTCGGCTACGGCCGCGATCCGCTAGCGCCGATCAAGGACGCCGTGACGGCCGACGGCGACGTCGTCGTGCCGCTGGACGCCGAGGCGTTCGGCTTCTGGCTGAAGGCAGCCTTCGGCGCGCCCACGACCACGGGCGCGGAGGCCCCGTACAGCCACGAATTTCAGTCGGGGTCCTGGACGTTGCCCTCGATGTCGATCGAGACCGGCATGCCCGAGGTGCCCCGCTATGCGATGTACTCGGGCTGCGTGCTCGACCAGATCACCTGGCAGATGCAGCGCTCGGGCCTGCTCACCGCGACCGCGCGGCTGGTGGCGCAGGGCGAGACGGTCGGCACCACGACCAGTGCCGGAACGCCCGCCGCACTGGAGTTGAAGCGCTTCGGCCATTTCAACGGGGCGATCACCCGGAACGGCACCGCCCTCGGCAATGTGGTCTCGGCCGAGATCACCTACGCCAACAACCTCGACCGGATCGAGACCATCCGCTCGGACGGCCGCATCGATGGCGCGGATCCATCCATTGCCGCGCTGACGGGCCGGATCGAGGTGCGCTTCGCCGACCAGACGCTGGTGACGCAGGCGATCAACGGCGAGGCCTGCGAGATGGAATTCGCCTACGTCCTGCCTTCAGGCGAAAGCTTCTCCTTCACCGTGCACGCCGTCTACCTGCCGCGTCCACGGATCGAGATTTCCGGGCCGCAGGGCGTCCAGGCGACATTCGACTGGCAGGCCGCGCGCGACAGCGTCGTCGGCCGGATGTGCACCGCCACCCTCGTGAATGACGTGGAGACGTATTGATGCTGACGCTCGACCTGACCAACGCGCCGCGCTGGCATGACCTCGCCCCCGGCGTCCGGGTGCAACTGCGCCCGCTGACGACCGCCCTGATGGTCGCGACGCGCAGCGACCCCGCCGTCGAGGCGGTGCCCGAGGAGGCTTCCGACGAGGAGCGCGCCGTCGCCTTCGCCAAGGCGCTGGCGCGACGGGCTGTGCTCGGCTGGGAGGGCATCGGCGATGCCGACGGCAACCCGATCGATCCCACCCCCGAGGCCATCGACACGCTGCTCGACGTCTGGCCGATCTTCGAGGCCTTCCAATTGACCTACGTGTCCAAAGGCCTGCTGCTGGAACAGGAAAAAAACGCCTCCGCGCTCTCGCCGAGTGGTCCTTCGGCGGGGGCGAGCGCTACTGCGAAGCCTGCGCGCAAGCGTGCGAAGACTGCCCGACGCGCCTGAACCGGCCGCTTACCCATGAGGGCTGGCAGGTCTGGGATCTCGTCGGCCGCCTCGGCGGTCAGTTGCGCGTGCTGCCCGGCGCGGTGGTCGGCTGGGACCTGTCCGCGGCCCTCGCTCTGGGAAATGCGCTCGGCGTCCCGCCCGCTGCTGCGGGTGAACTCTTGCCCGTCATCGAAGCGGTGATGGTGGCCAAGCTCAACGAAAAGATGGATCATTCCCATGGCTGAGAAGAGGGTCAGCGTCCGCCTCGCGGCCGTGGGCGGACGGCAGGTGCGCGCCGAACTCGAAGGCGTGGGCGAGGCCGGGTCGCGCGGCTTCGGACGGCTGAGCCGGGAGATGGAAGCCGCGAACGCCCGGCTCGCGGCCTTCTCGCGGCGGGTGCGGGTCGCGGCTGCCGCTGCCGTGGCCGCCGCAGCCGCTGCTGGCGTGGCGATGATCCGGTCCAGCCTGCAGACGGTCGATGCGCAGGCGAAGCTGGCGCAGTCGCTCGGCACCACCGTCGCCTCGATCCAGACGCTGGAGCGCGCGGGCGATCTGGCGGGCGTCTCCATGTCCGGCATCGAGCAGGCCACCAAGGATCTGACGCGCCGTCTCAGTCAGGCGGCCGCCGGGACCGGCCCTGCTGCCGACGCGCTCGACCGGCTGGGGCTTTCAGCAAATGAGCTGATCGCCTTGCCGCTGGACCAGCGCGTGGGCGCGATCAACGCGGCGATCGAGAGCTTCGTGCCTGCCGCCGAGCGCGCGGCGGTCGCGGGCCAGCTCTTCGGCGAGGAAGGCTCCATCGCGATGAGCCGGATCGACACCGCGACGCTGCGCCAGGCGACAGAGGACGTCCTCGCCTTCGGGGTTGTCGTCTCCGAGCAGGACGCCGACCAGATCGAGCGGACGAACGACGCCATCTCGCGGCTCGGGTTGGTCTGGCGCGGGCTCTCGAACCAGTTGGCGGTCGCAGCGGCACCTGCGCTGGAAGCCGTCGCCGATGCCATGGCGGCGGTGGCCAGCCGCACCGGGCCGCTCGGCATCGCGATCCGCGGTCTCTTGGACAACATCGGCCGCCTGACCACCTATGCCGCCACCTTCGCGGCGTTCCTCGCGGGACGTTGGGTCGCCGGCATGGCGGCTGCGGCGCTCTCGGTCCGGGGCCTCGCCACGGCGCTCGTTGTCCTGCGCGGGGCGCTGATCCGCACCGGCATCGGCGCGCTGATCGTCGGCGCGGGCGAGCTCGTCTACCAGTTCACCCGGCTCGTCTCCGGCGCCGGCGGTTTCGGAGAAGCGATGTCGCTCCTGAAGGACCTCGCGGTCGAGGTCTGGGAACGCATCAGTATGGGCGCGGCGGCGGCGGGCGCGGCCGCCACGGCGATGTTCTTCGACCTGAAGGCGGATGCCGCATCGGGCATGCAGAGCGCCATCGAGAGCGTGGTGGGCTTCGGCAACACGGCCGCGAACACCTTCGAAGGCGCCTACGAGGCGATCAAGGCGATCTGGGGCCTGCTGCCCGCCGCCATCGGCGATCTCGCGTTCCAGGCGGCCAACAGCCTGGTCGATGGCGTCGAGGCGATGCTGAACGGGGTGGTCTCGCGGATCAACGGCTTTATCGGCGGCATCAACCAGGGGCTCGAAGCGCTCGGGTCGGAGCGGCGCATATCGCTGGTTCCGGACCTCGACCTCGGCGAGATCGAGAACCGCTTCGAGGGAGCGGCGACTGCCGCAACCACGGCAGCTCAGGCGGCCTTCGATCGGGCCTTCGAGGACAATCCGCTCTCCGCGCCCGATCTCGGTCTGACCGAGGCGGCGAACAGGGCGCTCGAGTCCGCCAACCTTTACCGCGGCGCGGCGCGCGACCTGGCGGAGGGGGCCCGTGCGCCCCTCGAAAGCTGGCAGGCGCTGCGCGATGCCGTACGCGGCACCGACGAGGACGGCGCCGACGCACTGGCCGAGACCACCGCTGCGGCGGAGCGCCTGGAGACGTCCCTCGGCGACGCCGGGCGCGCCGCAACAGATGCAGGTGTGGCGGCCGGAGCTGCTGCTGCGGTAGCGGAGCCCGCGACCGATGCGGCCGTCACCGGCTGGCGGGCGGTCACCGCCGCGCTCTCCGACTACGCCAGCAAGGCCCGCGAGATCGGTGGCGACATCGGCCAGAGCCTCGTCGGCGCCTTCCAGTCGGCCGAGAACGCGGTGGGCCAGTTCGTGAAGACCGGCAAGCTCGACTTCCGCGATCTGGTGACGTCGCTGCTGGCCGATCTCGCCCAACTGGCGGCGCGGCGGTTCATCCTCGGGCCGATCGCCAATGCGCTCTCCGGCGTCTTCTCCGGGGTGGGCGGCATCTTCGCCAACGTCCTGCATGCGGGCGGGATGGTCGGATCGGCTGGACCCTCGCGGATGGTCCCGGCCATGGCCTTCGCCGCCGCGCCGCGGATGCATGGTGGCGGCATGGCCGGGCTTCGTCACGACGAGGTGCCCGCGATCCTGCAGCGCGGGGAACGCGTGCTGTCGCGGCGGGAGGCACAGAGCTACGGCGCGGGCGGCGGGGTCAACGTGACCATCATGGCCCGCGACGCCGAGAGCTTCCGGCAATCGCGAACGCAGGTCGCCGCGGATATCGCCCGCGCCGTGTCGCTCGGTCGGAGGGGCATGTGATGGCGTTTCACGAGGTCCGGTTTCCCGACAACATCAGCCGAGGTGCGCGGGGCGGACCGGAGCGGCGCACGCAGATCGTCGAGCTCGCCTCGGGCGACGAGGAGCGCAACGCCAGCTGGGCCAATTCGCGCCGCCGCTACGATGTCGCCTATGGCATCCGCCGCGCCGACGATCTGGCCGCCGTCGTCGCCTTCTTCGAGGCGCGCAATGGCCGCCTGCATGGCTTCCGGTTCAAGGACTGGGGTGACCACAAGTCCTGCCTGCCTTCGGGCACGCCGTCGCCCACCGATCAGTCTATCGGCACGGGCGACGGCGCGACGACCGCCTTCCAGCTGGTCAAGCGCTACGCCTCGGGTGCGCAATCCTGGACGCGCGCCGTCGCGAAGCCGGTGACCGGAACCGCGCGCATCGCGCTCGGCGGGGTCGAGCAGCCTTCCGGCTGGTCGGTCGACACCGCCACCGGCGTCGTCACCTTCAGCACCGCGCCGGGCGCTGGCGCCGCCATCACCGCGGGCTTCGAGTTCGACGTGCCGGTCCGTTTCGACACCGACGCGCTCGACGTGACGCTCGACCTCGAGCGGCTCGGCTCGATCACCTCCATCCCGCTTCTGGAACTGCGCCGATGAAGTCCCTCGACCCCGACCTGCAGGCCCATCTCGACGAGGGAACGACGACGCTCGCCTGGTGCTGGCGGATCGTGCGCGCCGACGGCACGAGTTTCGGCTTCACCGACCACGATCGGACGCTCAGCTTCGAGGGGACGGATTTCGAGCCCGAGAGCGGGCTGACGGCCTCCGAGGTCCGTTCCGGCTCGGACCTCTCGGTCGATGCGCAGGACGCCGAGGGCGTGCTGACCTCGGACCGGATTACCGAGACCGACATCCTCGACGGCCGCTGGGATAACGCCGAGGTCGAAGTCTGGCGGGTGAACTGGGCCGACACGAACCAGCGCGTGCTGATGCGGCGCGGGGCCATCGGCCAGATCCGGCGCGGGCGGCTGGCCTTCGTCGCCGAAGTCCGCTCGCTCGCGCATGTGCTTGGCCAGACGATCGGGCGGACGTTCCAGGCGACCTGCGATGCCGCGCTCGGCGATGCGCGCTGCGGCGTCGATCTGGAGAACCCGGCGTTCAAGGGCACGAGCGTCGTGATCGACCTTCTACGCGACCGCGCCTTCACCGCTTCGGGCCTCGGCGGCTTCGCCTCCGGCTGGTTCACCTTCGGGACCATCGAATGGACCAGTGGCTCCAACGCGGGGCGTCGGGCCGAGGTTCTCGGCCATGATGTGACGGACGGCATCGCCGTGCTGACCCTTCTCGAGGCGCCGGTGCGCGAGATCTCCGAGGGCAATGCCTTCACCATCCGTGCGGGCTGCGATAAGCGGATCGAGACCTGCGGCGCCAGGTTCGCCAACACGGCCAACTTCCGGGGGTTCCCGCACATCCCCGGCCAGGATGCCGTGCTGCGCTACGCCACCAAGGATGGCGGCCACGAGGGAGGCGTGCTGTGACGCAACCTCTCGCATCGGCCGACCCCGCGCGTGTCGTCGCCGTCGCACGCTCCTGGCTCGGCACGCCGTACCACGACCAGGCCAGCCTGCGCGGCGTCGGTTGCGATTGCCTCGGGCTCGCGCGGGGGGTCTGGCGCGACGTGGTGGGGCCGGAGCCGTTCCCGATTCTGCCTTACAGCCGCGACTGGGGCGAGACCGGCCCGCGCGAGGTTCTGGCCGAAGGCGCGCGGCGCATGATGATCGAGGTGTCGCCTGCCGAGGCCGGTCCCGGCGCGCTGGTCCTCTTCTGCATGAGGCCCCGCGCCATCGCCAAGCATGTCGGGATCCTCACCGGTCCTGCCACCTTCCTCCACGCCTATGAGCGGCTCGGCGTGATCGAGGAACCGCTCACCAATGCCTGGCGGCGGCGCATCGCCTTCGCCTTCCTCTTCCCGCAACGCTGAGACCCCGACATAGCAACGCTTGTTCTCGGTGCCGCCGGCGCCGCCATTGGCGGCAGCATCGGCGGCGCGATCCTCGGTGTCAGCGCCGCGACGATCGGCGGCTTCATCGGCTCCACCATCGGGTCGGTCGTCGACAGCTGGATCATCTCGTCGCTGGCGCCCACCCAGCGCATCGAGGGCGCGCGGCTCGACACCTTGCGCATCACCTCGGCCACCGAGGGCGCGGTGATCCCGCGGCTCTATGGTCGGATGCGGATGGGCGGCAACATCATCTGGGCGACCGATTTCCGAGAGGAGACGAAGACCACCACGCAGGGCGGCGGCAAGGGCGGCGGGGGCGGCAAGGTCAAGACCACCGAGTATCTGTACTACGCAAGTTTCGCCGTGGCGCTCTGCGAAGGTCCGATCACCGGCATCGGCCGCATCTGGGCCGACGGCAAGCCGATGGACCTCTCCGGCGTCACCTGGCGCTGGTATCCCGGCGACGAAACCCAGATCGCTGATCCGTTCATCGCCGCGAAGATGGGCGCGGCCAGCACGCCCGCCTATCGCGGCACGGCGTATGTCGTCTTCGAGGAACTGGCGCTCTCGACCTTTGGCAGCCGCCTGCCGCAGCTCTCCTTCGAGGTGTTCCGCCCGCTCGCCGATCCCGACACCGCCGAAGGGCTGACCCGCGCGGTCACCATGATCCCGGCCTCGGGCGAATTCACCTATGCCACGCAGGCGATCCGCAAGACCGATGGCGGCGCGACGCAGGCAGAGAACCTGAACGCGCTGGCCGACTCCACCGACATGGTGGAGGCGCTGGACCGGCTGCAGGCGATGGCGCCGGCAGTCGAGAGCGTCAGTCTCGTCGTCGCCTGGTTCGGCGACGATCTGCGCGCAGGGTCCTGCAAGGTGCGGCCGGGAGTCGAGGTGTCGGCCAAATCGACCACGCCCGCCACCTGGTCGGTCAATGGCGTCAGCCGCGCCAGCGCCTTCCTCGTCAGCCGGGATGCAGAGGATCGCCCGGTCTATGGCGGCACGCCGTCTGACTTCGCCGTGGTGCAGGCGATCCAGGAGATGAAGGCGCGCGGGCTGCGCGTCACCTTCTACCCGTTCATCCTGATGGACGTGCCGCCCGGCAACGCGCTGCCGAACCCCTATTCCGACAACGCCGCCGAGACCGGCCAGCCCGCGTTCCCCTGGCGGGGCAGGATCACCTGTTCCCCGGCCGCCGGTTTCGCCGGGACCGTGGACAAGACCGCTACGGCGGCCGCGCAGGTCGCGGCGCTGTTCGGCGCGGCCACGCCCGCGAGCTTCAGCGTCTCGGGTCAGTCGGTTTCGTGGACCGGCACGCCCGGCGACTGGGGCCTGCGGCGCATGGTGCTGCACTACGCCCATCTCTGTGCCGCGGCGGGCGGGGTCGACGCCTTCCTGATCGGCACCGAGATGCCGGGGCTGACCACCATCCGCTCGGGCGACAGCACCTATCCGGCGGTGCAGGCCTATCGGGACCTCCTTGCGGATGTCCGCTCGATCCTCGGGTCGGGGACGAAGATCGGATATGCGGCGGACTGGTCGGAGTATTTCGGGCACCAGCCGGGCGACGGCAGCGGTGACGTGTTCTTCCACCTCGACCCCCTCTGGGCCGATCCCGAGATCGATTTCGTCGGCATCGACAACTACATGACGCTATCCGACTGGCGGGACGGCTTCGAGCATGCCGATGCACAGGAGGGCTGGCCCGCGATCTACGACCGGGCCTACCTGCAGGGCAACATCGCGGGCGGGGAAGGCTTCGACTGGTTCTATGCCAGCGCGGCGGATCGCTTGGCGCAGGTCCGCACGCCGATCACAGACGGTGCGGCGGCCAAGCCGTGGGTGTTCCGCTACAAGGATCTGCGCGCCTGGTGGTCGAACCCGCACTACGACCGCTCGGGCGGGGTCGAGAGCGCAGCGGCGACGGCATGGGCGCCGCAGTCCAAGCCGATCTGGTTCACCGAACTCGGCTGCCCGGCCATCGACCGGGGCACCAACCAGCCCAACGTCTTCTTCGACCCGAAATCGTCCGAGAGCTTCACGCCGCATTTCTCGCGGGGCTGGCGCGATGACGCCATCCAGCGCGCCTATCTCGAGGCGACGTACCTCTGGTGGGGCGAGGCTGCGAACAACCCGGTGTCATCGGTCTATGGCGCACGCATGGTGCATGTGCCGGAATGCGCCGCCTGGACCTGGGACGCGCGGCCCTATCCGTTCTTCCCGGCGCTGACCGACGTCTGGACGGACGGGGCGAACTGGCGGCTGGGTCACTGGCTGACGGGCCGTCTCGGCGCGGTGTCGCTCGCGGCGCTCGTCCGCCACCTCTGCCTACGCGCCGGGCTGCAAGAGTCCCGGATCGACGTCACCGGGCTTTGGGGCGCGGTCGAGGGCTACGCCATCACCGCGCTGGAAAGCCCGCGCGCCTCGATCACCACGCTGTCGCGTCACTTCGGCTTCGACGCGGTGGAGACCGAGGGCGTGATCCGCTTCGTGATGCGCGGCCGAGCCTCCGTCGCCACCCTCGCGCCCGACGACCTGGTGGCCGCCCGCGAGGGCGATGTGCTGGAGCTGACGCGCGGCCAAGAAACCGAACTGCCGCAGGCACTGAAGTGGCAAGTCGCCCGCGCCGACGAGGATTACGATGCGGCCCTCGTCGAGGCGCGGCGCATCACCGTGGACACGACGCGCATCGCCTCCGAGTCCTTCCCGATGGCGGTGCCGCCCGAGGAGGCCGAGCGGCGCTGCCGCCGCGCGCTGATGGAGGCGTGGGTGGGGCGCGAGA
The DNA here is from genome assembly GCF_004010775.1 of Paracoccus sp. Arc7-R13. Lineage (NCBI taxonomy): Bacteria > Pseudomonadati > Pseudomonadota > Alphaproteobacteria > Rhodobacterales > Paracoccaceae > Paracoccus > Paracoccus sp. Arc7-R13. The sequence continues at coordinate 2,105,849 of NZ_CP034810.1, forward strand.
CGGCGGCGTTCCGATTGCCGCCCTCGCGCCTCGCGCTCGATCCGGCCGACGCGATCCGGCTCGCCCATGACGGGCGACTGGACGATCTGCGACTCGTCGCCATCGCCGACGCCGAGGCGCGCGGCATTGAGGCGGTCCGCCAGGACCGCGCGACCTACGATCTGCCGCCCGGCGATCCCCGCGCGGCGTCGCTGACGCGGGCCGTCGTGTTCGGCGCGCCGGATGCCGTGCTGATGGACCTGCCGCAGCTGACCGAAGATCAGCCCGCGCATCGGCCGCTGGTAGCCGCGCACGCGGTTCCCTGGCCCGGCGAGATGGCGGTGTTCCGCAGCCCTTCGACCGATGGCTTCGAGCTGCTGACGACGCTTGGCAGCCGCGCCCGGATCGGGGCGCTGGTCTCCGACTTCTTCGCGGGGCCGACGTCGCGCTTCGATCTCGGCAATGCGCTGGTGGTCGATCTGCTGACCGGCACGCTGGAAAGCGTCACGGACCTGACCCTGTTCGGCGGGGCGAACGCGCTGGCCATCGAGAGCGCGCCCGGCGTCTGGGAAATCGTGCAGGCGGGTGCGGCCGAGCTGCTGGCGCCGGGCCGGTACCGGCTCACCCGGCTCCTGCGTGGCCAGCGCGGGACCGAGAGTACGATGGGCAATCATGCGCCTGCTGGCGCCCGCGTCGTGGTACTCGACGACAGCCTCGCATCGCTGCCGATCGCTGAGGCCGATCTCGGTATCCCGTGGAACTGGCGCATTGGCCCGGCGAGCCGCCCCGTCAGCGACGAGACCTACGTCGCGCAGCCCTTCGCGCCCAAGGGCGTGGGACTGCGGCCGTTCTCGGTCGCTCATGTCGAGCAGCCATGGCGCACGCCGCGCAGCCCCGGCGATCTGACCATCCGCTGGACGCGCAGGACCCGCGCGCTCGCGGCCGACAGCTGGGGCGCGGTTGAGGTGCCGCTCGGAGAAGAGCTCGAAGCCTATGAGGTCGAGATCCTCGGAGGTGCGACCGTGAAGCGGGTGTTGAGCGCGACTTCGACGAGCGCGATCTACGCGGCCGCCGACCAGATCGCTGACTGGGGCGCGCCGCTTGGGCCGGGCAACACGCTCGCCATCCGCATCCACCAGCTCTCCGCCCTCGTCGGGCGGGGCGCGCCCAAGACCGTCACCCTCACGTTCTGAAGGCCATTCCATGTCCGACGCCACGACCCATCTTCTGCTGCCCTACATTCTGGCGGCGCAGGCCCAGAAGCACGTCACCCACAACGAGGCGCTGCGGATCCTCGACGGGCTCGTCCAGCTCTCGGTGCTCGACCGGGATCTGACTGCGCCGCCCGGCAGCCCCGCCGACGGCGACCGCTACATCGTCGCCTCCAGCGCCACCGGCGATTGGGCCGGCTGGGATCTGAATGTCGCGCTCTGGACGGACGGCGCCTGGCTGCGCCTGCCGCCGCGGACCGGCTGGCGGGCATGGGTCGAGGACGAAGGACTGCTGCTGGTCTATGATGGCGCGGGTTGGATCGGGACCACGCCTGCGACGCTGCAGAACCTCGCACTGTTGGGGCTGGGTACAACGGCCGACGCGTCGAACCCGTTCTCGGCCAAGCTCAACGCCGCGCTCTGGACCGCGAAGACCGTGGCCGAGGGTGGCACCGGCGATCTGTTCTACACCATGAACAAGGAGGCTGCGGGCGACGATCTCGGCCTGACGCTGCAGACCGGCTTCGTGACCAAGGCGCTGGTGGGGCTGTTCGGCTCCGACCGCTTCCGCCTCGCGGTCTCGGCAGACGGCAGCACATTTTTCGATGGGCTGAGCGTCGACAACGCGACCGGCATCGTCGACCAGCCGCGCCTGCCGCGGTTCAAGGCGTACACCAACTACGACAACTATGTCGGCGTCGGGACCTGGACGAAGATCGGCCTGAACAACACCGACTACAACGACCAGGGCGCCTTTGACGCCGCGAACAACCACTTCGTGGCGCCGGTGGACGGCACCTACCTCTTCGGCGCGACGCTCCTCTACAAGATCAACGCCAGTGCCACGGCGCGCATGCGCGGGCGGCTCGTGCTGAACGGCACGACGGAAATCCGCGGCTCCCTCGGCGAAATCTCCGCCACCCATGTCTCGCTCGCCACCGCGATCTGGCTGCAGACCATGGTGCCGCTCATCGCGGGCGATACCGTCGAGTTGCAGGGGTATTTCCGGGTCGCGGACGGCTACTTCGCCGCCGACCACACGTCCTTCTGGGGCTGCAAGATCGGCTGAGCCGCGGAAGGAGGATCCGATGACACCACCCCGATCCGAGGGCTTCGTGCGTATGCCTGACGCCGAGTTCGAGGCGATCCTGACCCGGGCGGCCGAGGAAGGCGCGAAGCGCGCGCTGGCCGATGTCGGCCTCGACGGCGACGAGGCGGCCCTCGACATCCGCGATCTGCGCTCGCTGGTCGACTGCATCCGGCTGGTGCGCCGCACCGCCATGCAGACCGCCGTTCGCATGATCACCACTGGCGTCATGCTGGCGCTGCTCGCCGGCATCGCCATCAAGCTGAAGATCTTCGGCGGCAGCCCGTAGCCGCGCACCATCCCCATTCATCGGCCCGCAATGACCCGCCCTCGTGGCGGGGTGAGCCGTGGTCTGCCTGACAGGCAGACGGGAAGGTCCAGTGGACCTTCCCGAGCGGCGAACGCACCGAGCCCTGCGAGGGGCCGGAAACTCGTTTTCGGAGGACCCCATGACGACGACATTCCACAATCATTGGCGCGACGTGCCGGAGAGCGCCTGGCGCTGGCCGAATTTCTCACCCGCCGAGATCGCCTGCCGAGGGACGGGCAAGCTGCTGGTCAACGAAGCTGCGCTCGACAAGCTGCAGGCGCTGCGTGACCGGCTGGGCAAGCCGCTGATCGTCCGCTCGGCCTATCGCAGCCCCGAGCACAACCGTGCCGTCGGCGGCGCGACCCGGTCAAAGCACATGGACGGCGCCGCCTTCGACATCGCCATGGCGAACCACGATCCCGTGGCCTTCGAGGCGGCGGCGCGAGAGGTCGGGTTCCTCGGCTTCGGCTTCTACCCCCGCTCGGGGTTCATGCATGTCGACCTCGGCCCCGCGCGCCAGTGGGGTGAGAGGTTCCCGGTCCGGGAGACGGTCTTCGCCGCCGAGACGCCGCCCGCCCGCGAAGTGCTGGCCGACAGCCGCACCATGAAGGGTGGCGGCGCTGCTGGTGTCGCGACGCTGGGCGCGGCCGGGGTCGAGGTGGCGAAGACCGTGTTGGCCGAGACCCAATCCGCAATCCTGCCGCTGGTCCCGTATCTCGACACGCTGCGCTGGGTGTTCATTGCCGTGGCGCTTTTCGGGATCGCGGTCACGATCTACGCCCGGCTCGACGACTGGAAGCGGGGGCGGCGGTGATCGCCGCGCTCCTGAGCGGGTTCGCCGCCGGCCCGTGGATGCGGGCAGCGCCGCGCTACGGCGCCATCGTCCTCGCCGTGCTCCTGTTCCTGCTTGCGCTTCGGCGGTCCGGCGAGCGAGCGGGACGCCTCGCCGAACGCCTTGCGACCGCGGAGAAAGCCAATGATGTCCAACGCCAGATGCTGGAAGCGGCGGCGCGCCGCCCTCGTGATCGCGACGAGCTTGCTAAGCGGCTGCGCGACGGCCGGTTCTGAGACGGGCGGCATCTCTGCATGCCCGCCGGTCGTGGAGTACAGTCGCGGTCTCCAGGCGCGTGCGGCCGACGAGCTCTTGCTGCTGCCGGAGCGCTCGGTGCTGGCGGAGATGATGAGCGACTACGTCGTACTGCGCGAGCAGGCATGGGCGTGCAGGGCCAGCGACGATCGGCGCTGAGCTGCCGCACTCGGGGGATTGATTGTCCCTTACATCTCCAATATTGTGGAGATATGGAGAAGAAAAATACCTTAGCGGCGCTGGCCGCGCTCTCGCAGGAGACGCGTCTCGACATCTTCCGCCTGCTGGTGGAGGCCGGCCCGGAGGGCCGAGCAGTGGGCCGGATTGGCGAGGCGCTCGATCTTCCCTCGGCGACCCTGTCGTTCCACCTCAAGGAGCTGAAGCATGCCGGGCTGGTGACCGTCCGGCGCGAAGGGCGCTCGCTCATCTACGCGGCCAGCTTCGACACCATGACAGGCCTGATCGATTACCTGACCCGTCACTGCTGCGCTGGCGATCCGGCAGCCTGCGGGATCGCTCCCCCGACTGCCGCCGCCCGGAAGGAGACCGCATGACCACCACGATCTATCACAATCCAAACTGCGGCACGTCGCGCAACGTGCTGGCGCTGATCCGTAACTCCGGCGAGGAGCCGGAGGTCATCGAATACCTGAAGACGCCGCCGGGCCGCGAGCGGCTCGTGGCCCTGATCGCCGCAATGGGCATTTCCGTGCGCGATCTCCTGCGCCGGAAGGGCACGCCCTTCGACGAGCTCGGGCTCGACGACCCGAAGTTCTCCAACGACGAGTTGATAGATCTGATGTTGGCGCATCCAATCCTGATCAACCGACCGATCGTCGAGACATCGCTCGGGACCCGGCTCTGCCGTCCGTCCGAGGCCGTGCTGGAGATCCTGCCGAATCCGCAGCAGGGCGAATTCCGCAAGGAGGATGGCGAGCTCGTGGTGGACGCCAACGGACGTCGCGTAAACGAGAGCGCCGCCCGATGAGCAACGACACCTATGCGCCCACGGCCGAGGCCATCGCGGCGCCGCCTGCCGGGATCGGCTTCTTCGAAAAGTGGCTCTCGGTCTGGGTGGCGCTCTGCATCGCCACTGGCCTGCTGCTCGGCAACGTGTTTCCAGGGCTGTTCGAGGTGCTGGCCGGGCTGGAGATCGCTTCCGTCAACCTCGTCGTCGCCGTCCTGATCTGGGCGATGGTCTATCCGATGATGGTGGCGGTCGATTTCGCGAGCCTGCGCCATATCGGCGATCGGCCGAAAGGGCTTGTGCTGACGATCGCGGTGAACTGGCTGATCAAGCCCTTCACCATGGCAGGGCTCGCCGTTCTGTTCTTCGAGGTCCTGTTCGCGGATCTGATTGCACCGGCCGATGCCCAGCAATACATCGCCGGTCTGATCCTGCTGGGGGCCGCTCCCTGCACGGCGATGGTATTCGTGTGGTCGCAGCTCACTCGGGGCGACGCCACCTACACGCTGGTGCAGGTGTCGGTGAATGACGTCATCATGATCTTTGCCTTCGCGCCGATCGTGGCGCTGCTCCTCGGCGTCACCGACATCGTCGTGCCGTGGGAGACGCTGATCCTTTCGGTCGGACTCTACATCCTGATCCCGCTCGCTGCCGGCGCCGCCACGCGCCAGTGGCTCGCGCGGGGACGGCGGGGCGCGGGCGCCGAGGCGGCGGTCGCGCGCTTCACGGCAGCGGTGAAACCCTTTTCGGTGGTCGGCCTTCTGGCGACGGTCGTGCTCCTCTTCGGCTTTCAGGGGCAGATCATCCTCGACCAGCCGCTGCTGATCGCGCTGATCGCGGTGCCGCTGCTCATCCAATCCTACGGCATCTTCGCGCTCGCCTATGCTGCGGCATGGGCCTGGCGCGTGCCCTTCACCGTCGCGGCGCCCTGCGCGCTGATCGGCACGTCGAACTTCTTCGAGCTGGCGGTCGCCGTCGCGATCAGCCTCTTCGGACTTCAATCCGGTGCTGCGCTCGCCACGGTGGTTGGCGTTCTCGTCGAGGTTCCGGTGATGCTATCGCTCGTCGCCTTCGCCAACCGGACGCGGCACCATTTTCCTGGCGATGACGGAGGCGCACGTCATGGCTGATCATCCTTTCCCGATCGAGGATCTGCCGAACGTCGATCCCGCGTCGCTCAGGCCGATCGACGTGGCCGCGCTCGCCGGGCCGGGCGCGCCCACGCATCCGCCGCGCATCCTGATGCTTTATGGCTCGCTGCGGGAACGCTCCTACTCGCGCTTCGCCTCGGAGGAGGCGGCGCGCCTGCTGCGCTGGTTCGGCGCCGAGACCCGCACCTTCAACCCTTCGGGCCTGCCACTGCCGGACGCGGAAGGTCCCGACCACCCGAGGGTCAAGGAGCTCCGCGACCTCGCGATTTGGGCTGAGGGCATGGTCTGGTGCTCGCCGGAGCGGCATGGCGCGATGACAGGCGTCATGAAGGCGCAGATCGACTGGCTGCCGCTGTCGCTCGGCGGTGTGCGGCCGACGCAGGGTAAGACGCTCGCCGTCATGCAGGTCTCAGGCGGCTCGCAGAGCTTCAACGCGGTCAACCAGATGCGCATCCTCGGCCGCTGGATGCGCATGGTGACGATCCCGAACCAGTCCTCGGTGGCGAAGGCCTGGGGCGAGTTCGACGAGGCCGGCCGGATGCGCCCCTCGCCCTACTACAACCGCATCGTCGACGTGATGGAGGAACTCGTGAAGTTCACCCATCTCACGCGCGACCGCTCGGCCTATCTGACCGATCGATACTCGGAGCGGGTGGAAAGCGCTGCAGAGCTGTCGAAGCGCGTCAACCAGCGCTCGATCTGACCGCGTGGGCTATGGAAGGCTAGCGGGCTCCTTGGACTGCAGCGGAATCGTTCTCTGGCCGGGTAAATTTCTGGTCAGGCTGCCTCGTAGCTGGAGAACACCTCTGTCGATCCGTCGCGGCGGATCAGAAAGACGTCATAGGCCTCGCGCTTATCCTCCGGACCCATGCCCGGTGAACCGTAGGGCATGCCGGGAACTGCCAGACCCACGGCGTCAGGCCGCTCCTCAATGAGGCGGCGGATGTCGGCAGCCGGCACATGGCCTTCAAGGACATACCCCCCAGCGTGTCCGGTGTGGCAGGACATCATCTTCTGGGGGACGCCATGGTCGAGCTTGTGGCGGATGAGCAGGGTTCCGTAAAGTTCCTCCTCGGTGACATCGAATCCTTCCGCCTGCAGGTACTCGGCCCACGCGGTGCAGCAGGCGCAGCCAGTGCCCTTGACCACGTGCACGGCCAGCGCGGCTTCAGCCCGCGCAGCGAAGGGAGCCACCAGAGATGCAGCGCAGGCGCCCAACACCAGGTCACGTCGAGATAGATTGAACGTCATTGGTTCTCCTTCGGCGTACGGCATTCGCTCTGGTTCTCAGCTCAGGGCGCGCCGGATTTTGGGAACGGCGTGCCGCCTGTCCTCGTGAAAGTCGATGATGCTCGCAAAGCGTCCTTCGGGATGGAACAGGAACACGCCGGCCGTGTGATTCATCGTGTAGTCTGCATCCTCTCGCGGGATCTTCTCATAGCGCACGCGAAAATCCTCCGCGGCCGCCCTGATCTGCTCTGGGTCGCCGGTCAGTCCGGTGATGCGGGGATCGAAGTTGCCGAGATACTCCGCCAGCACTTCCGGCGTATCGCGCTCCGGATCGACGGTGATGAGCGCGACCGTCAGGCGGTCGGCGTCGGGACCGAGATCCTCGAGCCAGCCCGATATATCGACCAAGGTCATCGGGCAGACATCGGGGCACCAGGTAAAGCCAAAGAACACCAGCGCCGGTCGCCCGACCCAGTCGGCCGGCACAACGGGCTCGCCGCGGTGATCGACCAGACGCCAGTCCATCGACGAGAGCGGCAGCGGCAGACGTGGATCTTGTTGAACGATCTCCCGATCACGGGTTCGCCACGCGCCGAGCCCGAGCGTGAACGCGAGGCCTCCGGCCACGGCACCGAGGCCGGCGATCACTGTGCGGCGTCGCATGCCGGCGCCTCCGCCCGCATCGACAGCACCTCGGCCGAAACCGTCAGCTCTCCGGCCTGCTCGAATGTCAGGGTGACAGGAAAGGACGCGCCTTCTTCCAGCGTCCGGGTCAGGCCCATCAGCATGCCGTGATAGCCGCCGGGGCGGAGCTCGACCGTCTGCCCGGCAGGCACGGGGACTCGCATGGCGTGCGGCATCGAAGCGACGCCATCCTCGACCGTTGTCTCGTGCAGCATCGGTTGTTCCGCGATCGGCGTTGAGATCGAGACCAATGCGTCGTCGGCTGCCCCCTCATTGCGGATCATCACGTACAGCACACCCGGCCGCTGCGTCCCGATAGAGGCACGCGACCAGACTTGCTCCACCGTGATATCGCCTATCGTGAAGGTCTCGCATGCTATGGCAGGGGGTGCGGCGATGAGAAGGGCCAGGATGATCGCCAATCTTTTCATTGTTTGCCTCACAATCTCGTCTGGAGATCGGCCAGAATTTCCGATGCTGGCGTCCCGTAGCTATACTGCCTGATCCAGTGGCCTTCTGGCCCGATCAGGTAAAGGGCCGAACTGTGCGACATGCTGTAGCCGTCGGGGGAGGCCTCGGCCTCCTGACGCTCGTAGAAAATCTTGAAGCTCTCGGCGGCGGCCCGCGTTTCATCCGCAGTGCCGGCAAGCCCGAGGATCGAGGGATGGAACGCCTCCGTGAATTCGGAAAGCCCCATCTGCCGATCGCGCTCGGGATCGATCGAAATGAACAGCGGCTGCACCTGCGCCGCGTCCTCGCCGAGCCCGTCCATCACCTGCGCCACCTCGGCCAGCGTCGTCGGGCAGACATCCGGGCAGTTGGTAAAGCCGAAGAAGACGAGAAGATACTTGCCCCTGAATTCCTCGCCCGTGCGCTCCCGTCCCGCAGCATCGGCCAAGGCAAAGCTCGGCTGAAAGGTCGCCGCTGCGACAGGCTCTTCGTTTCGCGCGCCGAGCATGAAGCCGGCAGTGCCGATCAGGACCAGCGCTACCGCTGCCCAAAGTGCGATCTGCAGTTTTCTCAACGTCATCTATTCCTTCGCCTCGATGCCATCGGAAGCCTTAGAGGCTTCGGCCTGTCGGGATTCAAGTTCTGCCGGCTCACTACCCGTTGATCTCGGCGATATGGGAATTGCGAGTGGATGCTGATTTTGATCCTTCGCCCCAGTGCCGAAAAGCGGCCCACCGAGGGACGCGCTCCCTGAATTCGTCGTATGGCCTGCCGAGCTCCTGGGAGAGCAGACGTTCCTCACTCCGTATTTGAGTGCTCGCCGATGCCCAGAACAGGAGAGCTGCCAACACCGTCGGGACAGAAGGAATGGCAAGGGCGATTCCGACGAGCAGCAGCAATTGGCCCAGAAACGTCGGGTTGCGGCTGATCCGATAGAGGCCACCGGAAACAAGTTCACCGATTGCGGCCGGATCGACACCCACACGCCAGGACGCCCCCATCGACATCTGAGCGGCAAAGGCGACCATCGCGCCCAGAATGGCGAGAAGGTGTCCGGCGAAGCTCAGAAGAGGCAGCCCACCGTCGGCCCAGAACGGGTCGGCGTTCTGGACTTGCGGAGATGCCAGCCAGATCAGTGGCCCGAGAAAGGCGATAGCGAAGGCGGCGCGGAAGCCCGCAGCGGCTAGCCGGTCGCGGCCGGTCGCCCGCCCGAACAGCCATATCGGCCGCCCCGCGGCCCGGGCCGCCGATACGCCGCCCCAGAAGAAGAGCGCGAGGTAGAGCGCAAAGACGGCGAGCGCCGACCAGCCGAACGGAGACAGCATCTCAGGTCTCCTCCGGATCGAAAGCGAGAAGCCGCAGCGCGTTCAGCGTGACGAGCACCGTCGCCCCGGTATCGGCGAGGATGGCGATCCAGAGCCCGGTAATGCCAAGGATGGTGGTCACCAGAAACACCGCCTTGAGGCCGAGCGCGATCGCCACGTTCTGCCTGATGTTCGCCATGGCTGCGCGAGCAAGGCGTATCTTGCCGGCCACGTCGGTCACCCGATTGCGCAGGATCGCGGCGTCCGCGGTTTCGAGCGCGACATCCGTTCCCGAGCCCATGGCCACGCCGATGTGGGCGGTGGCGAGCGCAGGGGCATCATTGATGCCGTCGCCCACCATCATGACATGGCCCGTGGCCGTCATCTCGCGGACCGCCGCGACCTTGTCTTCAGGCATCAGTTCGGCGCGATGCTCAATGCCCAGCCCAGCGGAAATGGCTGCTGCCGTGCGCCGGTTGTCGCCGGTCAGCATCACCGACGCGATGCCAAGCGCCTTGAGTTGCTGCACCGCGCGGGCGGCATCCTCTCGGGGTTCGTCCCGGAGCGCGACGAGTCCGACAAGCTGGCTCCGGCGGAAGACCGCGACGACGGTCTTGCCTTCATCCTCCATGCCGACCACCGCCCCACGCGTGCTGTCGTCCAACACACCGCGCTCCTCGGCGAACCGTGGAGAGCCTACCCAGGCGGGTTCACCCTCAACGACTGCCTCTGCCCCTTTGCCCGGGAGTGCTCTGGCGGCGGTCGCGGCCAGGGACGGCGCTCCCGCAGCTTCCGCGCGGGTCAAGATCGCTTCCGCCAGAGGATGGCTCGACCCCGCTTCGACGGCGGCAGCCAGCGCCAGCACCTCCGTTCCCGATCCCGAGATCGGCACCACGTCCGTGACGCGCGGCCGCCCGTAGGTCAGGGTCCCCGTCTTGTCGAATGCGACATGCGTGGTGGCCGCCGCGGCCTCGATCACGGCGCCTCCCTTCATCAGGAGTCCGCGCCGCGCGCCGGAAGAAAGCGCAGAGGCGATGGAAGCCGGCACCGAAATCACCAGCGCGCAGGGACATCCGATCAAGAGCAACGCGAGCGCGCGGTAGATCCAGGTATCCCAGGCTTGCGCGAACGCGAGGGGCGGAGTGATCGCCACCAGCACCGCAACCCCGACGACTGCGGGCATGTAGATACGGCTGAAACGATCGATGAAGCGCTCGACCGGCGCCCGGGCGCTTTCCGCTTCCTCGACCAGCCGAATGATACGGGCAATGGTGTTGTCCTCGGCCGACTTGGTGACCCGGACACGCAGCGCCGCCTCGGAATTGATCGAGCCTGCAAAAACCGGGGACCCCGGCTCCTTCAGCTTCGGCACACTCTCCCCCGTGACGGCGCTCTCGTCGACGCCCGAAGTGCCCTCGATCACCTCGCCGTCTGCCGGGACCCGGTCCCCCGGGCGCACCAGAACGATCTGGTCCACTTGCAACTGGTCGGCCGGTATCACCCGTGTCCTGCCGCCGATCTCGAGGAGCGCAGTCTTCGGCACCAGGCGAGCGAGCGCCCGGATCCCGTCGCGCGCCTTGTTCGCCGCCACGCCTTCGAGAACCTCCCCAACAGCGAAGAGGAAGACGACCAGCGCCGCTTCTTCTGCTGCATTGATGACGAGCGCGCCGGTGGCGGCGATGGTCATCAGCATCTCGATCGTGAACGGCATACCCGCTCGGGCGGACGCCACGGCGCGGCGCGCGATTGGCGCAACCCCGATGAGCGTGGCGAGGACGAATGCCCAGGTCGCCACGTCCTGGGAAGCGAGCAGTTTCACGGCCCATGCCGCCGCGAGGAGGAGCCCGGTGCCGATCACCAGTCTGCCCTTCGCAGTTCGATACCAACGCGAACCGGGCGCAGGGCCGGTCTCGGGCTCTGTCGATGCAGTGTCGGGCTCGAGTCCTGCGCCATCCCGCGAGCGGTCCGCACGGGACGCTTGCTCGCCCTCCGGCAGCACGAAGCGTTTTCGGTCGGGGCTCGATCCTTTCGCTGCGATCCCGTAGCCGAGCCGCTTGACGGTCGCCTCGATCTGATCGCGCGGCGTCTGCCCGTCGTCGAGGGTTAGCCGAAGCCGCTCAGTCATAAGCGCCACGTCGACGTCCCTCACGCCCGGCAAGCGTTCGACCGCACCCCGGACCTTGTTGGCGCAGGACGCACAGTCCATCCCGGAAACCGTCCACTCGTAGGTTGCACTGTCGCTCGCTGTCATCACGCCCTTCCACCCGCCCAGCGGGCGACGTTGTATTTACTGAGTCGGGAATGTAAGGTCTCTAGTAGCTATAGCTTCAAGAGGCAATCTGATGCTCACCATCGGAAAATTGGGTGAGGCGGCCGGCGTAAAGGTTCCGACGATCCGCTACTACGAGCAGATCGGGCTCCTGCCGGAGCCGGAGCGCAGCGCCGGAAACCAGCGGCTCTATGGGGATTCGGCGCTGGATCGGCTGGCGTTCATCCGCCACGCGCGCGAGCTTGGGTTTCCGCTGGACGCTATCCGGGACCTTCTGAGCCTCTCCGATGAGCCCGATCAATCCTGCGCAGCCGCCGACGTCATCGCGAAGAAACAGCTCACCGCCGTCAAGGCCCGGATCGCGCGGCTCACGGCGCTGAAGGCAGAGCTCGAGCGCATGATCGCGCAGTGCGCACAGGGCACCGTGGCCGACTGCCGCGTGATCGAGGTGCTGAGCGATCATTCACATTGCGCGCAAGACCACAGGACGTCCGGGGCCGCCGAATGACGGCGCTGCCGACCCTGGCGATCTATGCCGCCGCGGCTCTGGCGGAAATTGCGGGCTGTTTCGCGATCTGGGCTTGGTGGCGCCTCGGCGCCTCAGCGGTTTGGCTGGTTCCAGGCGTTGCGAGCCTGATCGCCTTTGGCTGGCTCCTGGCGCAGATCGACTCGGCCTTCGCCGGGCGCGCCTACGCAGCCTACGGGGGCGTCTACATCGTGGCGTCCGTGCTCTGGATGTGGCTGGCCGAAGGCGAGCGACCCGACCGCTGGGATCTCACAGGCGGCGTCGTTTGCCTTGCGGGCGCGGCCCTGATCCTGCTCGCCCCGCGCGGCGTCTAGACATAAATCCACGCGCAGCCCTTGAATCTTAGTGACTAGAGGAACTAGAACTGCCTCTCGGCCGATTCTTGGGCAGCAAGCTGCCTCTTTTCTGGCGGGGATCGAGTGGCTTGCGCATGCAGGGCAAATGAGGCCGCCTTGATCCGACGGCCAGCACGAACGGAGGCGAACCTGATGACCAAAGAACTGCCAAAGGATCCGGATGAACGTCAGCGCCGTACGCTCTGGACGGTTCTGCTGCTGAATGCGGCCATCGCCATCGGCTTTTTTGCGACAGGTGCATTGGGCGACTCCAGTGCGCTGATCGCCAACGGTCTGGACAACACCTCCGACAGCTTCGTGTACGCCATCAGCCTTTTCGCCCTGTCTCGTTCGGACAAATGGAAGCGTGCGGCCGCTAACGTGTCGGGGGGGCTGCTGCTGATCTTCGCGGCCGGTATCCTGATTGATGCCGTCCGCCGTTTCTACACCGGTTCCGAACCACTCGGCCCGCTCATGATCTCCATGGCGCTCATTGCCGCGGTCGTTAATGGCATCTGCATCTGGCTCCTTGGTCGGCTCGAGGATCCCGACGTGAACGTCCGAGCGGCTAACACATTTAGTCTCAATGACTTCATTTCGAACGGCGGGATTCTCGTCGCAGGCGGTCTGGTCTGGTTGCTGGGCAGCAATTGGCCCGATCTGGTGGTCGGTATCGCGGTCGCCGGCGTCGCCGCCTGGGGCGGTATCGAAATCCTGCGCGACGCGCATGGCGAGCACCACAAGGCGGTCCATCAAGATGACGGCAAGACTTAAGCGAGAACACGATGTCTCACGACCATGGCCACGCACATATCGACCCCAAGTCCGGCGACCGACGGGTTTCCATTGCGATCTGGGCGAACGCGCTTTTGACGGTCGCCCAGATCGTCGGTGGCATCCTGTCCGGCAGCCTCGCCCTGATCGCCGATGCGCTGCACAACTTCTCCGACATGGCGTCCCTCGTGATCGCCTTCGCTGCGCGCAAGATCGCGCGGCGGCCCGCTGACGAGAGGATGACCTTCGGTTACGGCCGCATCGAAATCGTCGCCGCTCTGATCAACTACACCACGCTGATCCTCGTTGGCTTCTATCTCATCTACGAGGGCGGCATGCGGATGATCGACCCGCCCCAGGTCGCTGGCTGGACTGTGGTCATCCTCGGCGGTGTCGCGCTGGTGGTGGACACGCTGACGGCGCTGCTCACCTATTCGATGCAGAAGGGCAGCGTGAACATCCGTGCCCTTTTCCTGCACAACCTGTCGGACGCCCTGGCATCGGTCGCCGTGATCGTGGGTGGCGCGCTGATCATCCTTTACGACATGCGGTGGGTCGATCCGGCGATCACCATCGGCATCGCGCTCTATATCCTCTACTTGGCTTTGACCGAGATCGGTGGGCCGATCCGGACCCTGATGCTCGGCAGCCCGCCGGACATCGACAACGACGCGGTTGTCGCCGCGATGCGTGGCATCGACGGGGTGGCTGACATCCACCACGCCCATTTCTGGCAGATGGAAGAGCATGCTGCTGCGCTCGACACACATGTGGTGGTCGAGGTGAATGCATGGGATCGCCTCGAGGACATCAAGCACGCGATAAAGCGGGCGCTTGAGAGCGAATTTGGCATCACGCACTCGACGCTCGAGTTCGAGCGACAAGATCGGGCCCACCAGAATGCTAGCCTCTATGGACATGGAGGAAAGGAGGATGCGGACTGATGCGAGCTGCAGTGTGGTAACGATCCCAAGATCGCTATAACGGAAACAATGACTTAGGGTGGAGAAGGTTGGATATCAGGCCCATCCCCTCCGCCATTTTCCATCAGTTCAGTTCCGATGGCCAATGTGGCATTTTTCAACAGAATAGTGCCAATGTCCCATTTTAGGGCCATGCTGTCGTGATGTCCGAATTGATGCATGGTGGCCCGTGAGAGATTCGAACTCCCGACCGGCCCGGTGTAAACGGGACGCTCTACCACTGAGCTAACGGGCCACGCTCGCCGCGCATAAAACCGATTTGGGTACCGCTTGGCAAGGGCGGATCAGACATCATCCACGTGGCGCATGACGGTTTCTGCACCGTTGCGGATCACGTGGATGCCGCCTTGGTGAATCACCCCATGGGCCAGATGAGCGGGGGCTTGGCCCAACGCAAGGCATCGCAGCATGCGCAGGGTGATGCCATGGGTCACGACCAGCGTGGGGCCGGTCAGGTCCATCAGGAATGCCCGGCACCGTACCTCCAGTGCGGCGAACCCTTCGCCGCCCGGGCAGCAGTCGTACCACGCTAATTCGCCACCGCGGAACAGGTCGGGATGGCGGCCGCGAAGATCACGCTCCAGGTGCCCCGCAAATTCACCCACGCAGATTTCGGACAGGCGCGCATCATGCCGGAACCTGTCGCCAAACACGATCCGCGCCGTCTGGTCGGCCCGTCCAAGCGGGCTGGAGACGCGAAAGCCGTCGATCCCGCGCGTCAGATGCGCCAGCCATCCGGCCTGACGTATCCCGCGGTCGGACAAGGGGGAATCCCCGCGGCCCTGCAGGCGGCCTTCGACGTTCCAGAGCGTCTCGCCATGGCGCATCAGATACAGATCGGGAAGTGGAGCGGGTGAAGGGAATCGAACCCTCGTCGTAAGCTTGGGAAGCTTCTGCTCTACCATTGAGCTACACCCGCATCGTTCGTCCGGATAGCGGCTGGCCGCAGTCCCGTCAAGCCTCAGCGCAGGCCCATGTCAGCCAAGGCGGCAGCGATGGCGGGGGGCAAGGCCTCCTCCAGCGCGCGGCCTGCGGGCAGGTCCGGTGGCGCATCCGCAGCGGCCAGATAACGCCAGCCTTGGAACGGACGGCGCGGAACGGCCGCAACCCGAACCAGGTCGCGGTCCAGCACGATGCCGCAGCGCTGGATACCGTCGGCACCCTCGACCCGTTCCAGGGTCAGGATGCGCTGGCGGGCCATCATGACGCCCTTGAAGACCCAGAAGATCGACCCGCCTTCCAGCAGCTCCGCCTCGCGCTTGGGCCACATGCGCGTGACGTGACGCGCCGGGCCGGACCCGAACCGGGTCTGCCACGCAGCCAGCTCATCGGGGCCTTCGGCACCCACGCACAGTTTCATCAGGTGAAGGCTTGTCGTCATGGCGATCACCTAGTCGCGCCCGACCCGTCCATCAAGCCCCGAACGCAAAAGGGCCGCATCCGAAGATGCGGCCCCTGCGCGGTCAGTGGACCGAAATCACAGCTCGTCCAGCGCCTCGACGGCCTTTTCCAGCTCTGCCTTGGTCACGGTCTTCTCTTCGACCTTGGCCTTTTCGGCGATCAGGTCGACGACCTTGTCCTCGAAGATCGGCGCGCGCAGCTGCTGCTGGGCGGCCTGGTTCTGCTGGATGAACTCGAAGAACTGACGCTCCTGGCCCGGATACTGACGGGCGGCGCGCAGCACGGCCTGGGTCATCTCCTGGTCGGTCACAGTGACCTCGGCCTTCTGGCCGATCTCGGCCAGCAGCAGGCCAAGACGCACGCGGCGCTCGGCCAGGGTCTTGTGCTCTTCGGTCGGCTCGATGGCATCGTGGTTGTGGCCCTTAACCTCGGGGTTCTCTTCGTGCCACAGCTGGTGCGCGATCTGGGCGGCCTCGGCCTCGACCAGCGACTTGGGCAGGTCGAACTTGACCGCCGCATCCAGCTGGTCCAGCAGCGAACGCTTCATGATGGCGCGGGCGGCGCCGGCGTATTCCGCCTCCAGACGCTCGGTGATCTGCTTCTTCAGACCGTCCAGGTCGTCGGCGCCGAACTTCTTGGCCAGCTCGTCGTCGATCTCGGCCTCTTTCGGGGCCTTGACCGCCTTGACCGTGCATTCGAAGGTGGCGTCCTTGCCGGCCAGGTGCGGTGCGCCGTATTCCTCGGGGAACTTCACCTCGACCTTGACCTCGTCACCGGCCTTCACACCGACCAGCTGGTCCTCGAAGCCGGGGATGAAGCTGTTTGAACCCAGGACCAGCGGATAGTCCTCGGCCGCGCCGCCCTCAAAGGCCTCGCCGTCGACGAAACCCTTGAAGTCGATGGTGACCTGGTCACCGTCCTTGGCTTTGGAGCCTTTCTTGCGGTCCTCGAAGGACTGCGACGACTTGGCCAGGTTCTCCAGCGCCTCGGTGACGGCCGCGTCTTCGGCGGGCACGGTCAGCTTTTCCAGCGACAGCGCGGTCAGGTCGACCTCGGGGATCGCGGGCAGCGTCTCGTAGGTCACGTTGACCACGACGTCGTTGCCCTCTTTCCAGGTTTCGCCGTTCTCCATCTCGACCTTGGGCTGGGCGGCGGGGCGGTCGCCCGACTTCTCCAGGTGGTCCTTCAGCGCGCCGTCGATGGCGTCCTGCATGGCCTCGCCCAGGATGCGCGGGCCGAACTGCTTCTTCAGCATCGCCATGGGCACCTTGCCCTTGCGAAAGCCCTTCATCTCGACTTCCGGCTGAGCTTCTTTCAGCTTGGCGTCGACGGCTTTGGCCAGGTCTGCTGCGGGCAGCGTGAACTGATACCCGCGCTGAAGACCGTCGTTCTGCGTTTCCTTGACCTGCATCATCGTCCTCATAGAAAGAAGGGCCACCGATCCGGCGGCCTGAAAATTTGAGCCGTTCTAGTCGCCGTGCCGCTGGCCTGCAAGCAGATTGCGGTCACCCGGCGCTGGAACATCCCCGCCGCCGCGCTATGCTGCGTCCAACCGACAGGAGTCCCCATGACCGCCACCGACATGCAAGAACCGCGCCTGACATCCCTGACCCATGGCGGCGGCTGCGGCTGCAAGATCGCGCCGGGCGTCCTGTCGAACCTGCTGCGGGGCAGCGCCGCCCTGCCCGTCCCGCCCGAACTGCTGGTGGGGATCGAGACGTCGGACGATGCGGCCGTCTACAAGCTGAACGACCGGCAGGCGCTGGTGGCGACGACCGACTTCTTCATGCCCGTGGTGGACGATCCGCATGATTTCGGTCGCATCGCGGCGACCAACGCCATCAGCGACGTCTATGCGATGGGCGCGACACCCATCTTGGCGCTGGCGGTGGTGGGCATGCCGATCAACGCGATCTCTCATGCGACGATCGCGGCGATCCTGGATGGCGGCGCTTCGATCTGTCGCGAGGCGGGCATCCCCATCGCCGGCGGCCACACCATCGATTCGGTCGAGCCGATCTATGGCTTGGTGGCCTTGGGCCTGATCGACCCTGCCCTGCTGAAGCGCAATGCCGAGGCACAGCCGGGCGACCTGTTGGTGCT
This sequence comes from Paracoccus sp. Arc7-R13, assembly GCF_004010775.1. Taxonomy (NCBI): domain Bacteria; kingdom Pseudomonadati; phylum Pseudomonadota; class Alphaproteobacteria; order Rhodobacterales; family Paracoccaceae; genus Paracoccus; species Paracoccus sp. Arc7-R13. The sequence continues at coordinate 2,123,700 of NZ_CP034810.1, forward strand.
GGGCAAGCCCTTGGGCGTGGGCGTCATGTCGGCCGCGCTGAAGAAGGGTCAACTTGACGACGAAGGCTATGCCCGCATGATCGAGGTCACGACCAAGCTGAACCGCCCCGGTCCGGACCTCGCCGCCATCGAGGGCGTGCATGCGATGACCGATGTCACCGGCTTTGGTCTGGGGGGGCACGGGTTGGAGATGGCGCGCGGATCGGGCTGCGATCTGATGATCGACTGGTCCGCCGTGCCGCGTCTGCCGGGCATCGACGCGCTGATCGCGGCGGGCCATGTCACCGGCGCCTCGGGCCGCAACTGGGCCAGCTACGGCGAGGGCGTGGCCCTGCCGCAGGGCTTCGGCGATGCCGAACGCGCGCTGCTGACCGATCCGCAGACCAGCGGCGGGCTGATGGTCGCCTGCGCGCCGGACGCGCTGGAGGCGGTGCAGGCGGCCTTTGCGCGCCACGGTTTCGCGGATGCCGACGTCATCGGCGAGGTCGGCCCGCACAGCGACGCGCCGCGCGTCATTCTGCGCTAGAAGCGCAGGCCGAAGCTGATCGCGGCCCCTTCGGAGCCGATGCCAAAGCTGGCCGCGCCGAAGCTGATCCCGATCAGCGCACCGGCCAGCGCCTGATCGGCCGTATGTTCGCCGGCCTGCACACGGCTGAAAGCGGTCAGCCCCGCGGCGCCATAGGCGGCGGCGCCCAAAGCGGGATCGTCCTCCCAGCACTTGCCGGCCAGATCCGCGGCCCCGAACCCCGCGGCGGCGGAATGCCCCGACGGGAAACCCCGCCCCTCTCCGGTCGGACGGGTGCCCAGGGGCGATCCGTCGAACACCGCCTTGAGGCCCAGCACCACCGCCGCCTGCAGGGCACCGCGCACGGCGAAATCCTCCAGCCGATCCTGATCGGCCGCGCAGACGGCTGCCGCCAGCGGCAGCGCATATTTCATCGTGGTCCCGAACCGTTCCAGCCCGTCAGCACCCGCAGGCAAGGCCAGCATGCAGGTCAGCCCGACAATCGCCGCGCGCATGGCTTTAGCGCTGCAGGGTCTGGAGGTAATCCGCCAGCGCGACCAACCGCGCCGGCGTGGCGACGCGCTGTCCCGAGCCGTCGTCATACATGACGACCGGCCCCTCGCGCAGGACCTCAAAGATCGGCATGTGCGATTCGCTGCGTCCCATCGTGTATCCGACTAGCTGGCCCATCACGCGGGTCTTGGGGAACACGCCCCCATCCTGTGCGGCCAGCATGGTCAAGTCCGCGGGCGCGGGCACCATGCCCACGGCGGCGGGCCCGTTACCCCGTCCGCCCGGCCCGTGACAGCTTGCGCAGTAATCCGCGTAATCGCGCGCCGCGCCCGTCGGTTGCGCCTCGGGCGCGCAGGCGGCGACCAGCCCCGCCAGCGCCAATCCCGCCACCCCTGCCATCATCACTGCCCGCATCGTCCGTGCCCCCGTCGGTTGTCGTTTTGTCCAGCATGCACCCGCGCGCGGGGCGGTGCAACGATCAGGCGGCGGTCAGGCGCACCACACGGTCCATCCGTGCGGCCAGGGCATGGTTGTGCGTGGCGATCAGCGCCGACAGGCCGGTATCGCGCACCAGACCCATCAGCACGTCAAAGACCCTGTCCGACGTCTCGGGGTCTAGGTTGCCCGTGGGTTCGTCCGCCAGCAGCAACGCGGGCTGGTTCGCCAGCGCCCGGCAAAAGGCCACGCGCTGCTGCTCTCCGCCCGACATCTGCGCGGGGCGGTGATCCGCGCGATGCGCCAGGCCGACGCGGTTCAGCAGGTCGGCGGCCCGGGCCTGCGCGTCACGGGGGGCTGTGCCATTGGCAAGCTGCGGCAGGACGATGTTCTCGGCCGCGCTGAATTCGGGCAGCAGGTGGTGGAACTGATAGACAAAGCCCAGCTCCTGCCGCCGCGCCTCGGTCCGCGTGCGGTCCGGCAGGCCGGTCATGTCGCGGCCGGCCAACCACACCCGCCCCGTATCGGGCGTGTCCAGCAGCCCCGCGATGTGCAGCAACGTCGATTTCCCCGCCCCCGACGGGGCGACCAGCGCCACGACTTCTCCGCGCGCGACGGTCAGGTCCAGCCCGTCCAGCACCGTCACAGGCGCGGGACCGTCCTTGGCATATGTCTTGCCCACGCCCTCCAGCCGCAACACGTCACTCATAGCGCAGGGCCTCCACCGGGTTCATGCGCGCGGCGCGGCGCGCGGGAAAGATCGTCACGACGAAGGACAGCGTCAGCGACAGCGCCACCGCGCGGAAGATGTCCCAGGCCCGCAGGTCGGCGGGCAGACGATAGATGCCGCGCACCTCGGGCTGCCACGCGCCGCCCCCGGTCAGCGCGTTCAGGGCCGCCATGATGTTGTCCACGTTCAGCGCCAGCGCCACGCCCAGGATCACCCCCGCGATCGTGCCGATGATGCCGGTGAAGGCCCCGCACAGGAAGAAGACGCGCAGGATCGACCCTTCGGTCAGGCCCATCGTGCGCAGGATGCCGATGTCGCGGCCCTTGTTCTTGACCAGCATGATCAGCCCGCTGGTGATGTTCATCGACGCGATCAGGACCAGCACCGACAGGATCACGAACATCACGTCGTCCTCCATGTCCAGCGCGGACAGGAACGACCCGGAACTGTCGCGCCAGGACCAGGTCTGCGCGCCCTCTCCGGCGGCGCGCATCAGGGGCAGCGTCCAGTCGTCCACGCGTTCGGGGTCGTCGACGAAGACCTCGATCTCGTCCGCGACACCCTCTCGGTTGAAATAGGACTGCGCCTCGGCAAGGGGCATGTAGACCCGCGTGCGGTCGATGTCATAGCGCCCGGCGCTGAAGATATAGGTCACCTCATAGGCGTTCACCCGCGGGGTCGTGCCCATTGCGGTGCGCGCGCCCTCCGGCGCGATCAGGCGGATGCGGTCGCCCACCCCCACGCCCAATTCGCGCGCGATGCCCGACCCGATGGCGATGCCCTGATCGAACCGCGCAAGGTCACCCTCGGACGTGGCGGGGTCGACGATCCGGGGCATCGCCTCCAGGTCGGCCCGCGTCACGCCGAAGACCTCGGCCACATTGGAGGAGTCGTTGGCGCTGGCCATCACCTGACCCTTGATGATCGCCGCGGTGCGGGTGACGCCCGGAACCTCGGCCAGCCGCGCGGCCATGGCCTCATAGTCGGCGATCCGACCGGGTACGACATAGACGTCGTCGGTGAACTCGTTGGTGATGGTCTGCGGCGCCATGTAGACGGTCGTGTGCGCGTTCGCGCCCAGGATCGTGTCCACGAACTCGGCCCGGAAGCCCGCGCGGACGGCCAGCGTGGCGATCAGCGCCATGACGCCCATGGCGATGCCGATCAGGCTGATCCAGGTCATGACGCTGACGCCGCCCTCGGCGCGCCGCGCCCGCAGGTACCGCCAGGCGATCATGAATTCGAAACGCGAAAAGCCTATCGCCATGGTCCAAGCCCCTGAATTTCCGCCCGGACCCTGCCCCCGCCGACCCCGAAATTCAACCCGACAAAGGCGTGAATGCCTTGCATTCGTGCTAATACCCACCTTGCGACGCCCGTCCCCCGGTGCGACATGAGGGGCATGGCAAAAGCGACAACAGCCTTCACCTGCACCGCCTGCGGCGCCGCCCACAAGAAATGGGCCGGGCGCTGCGACGCCTGTGGCGCCTGGAACACCATCATTGAGGAAGCGCCCCTGTCCCAGGGCCCCGGCCGGGGACTGGGCGCGGCCAAGGGTCGGGCCGTACCCCTGTCGGGCCTGTCGACCAGCGAACCGCCCCCGCCCCGCTTCCTGTCGGGCATCGACGAGCTGGACCGCGTGCTGGGCGGCGGCCTGGTTCCCGGCTCGGCACTGCTGGTCGGCGGCGATCCGGGCATCGGCAAGTCGACGATCCTGCTGCAGGCAGCCGCGGCGTTTTCGCGCGCGAACTATCAGGCGATCTATTTCTCGGGCGAGGAGGCCAGCGCACAGGTCCGGATGCGCGCCGTGCGCCTCGGGCTGGCCGAGGCACCGATGCGCCTGGGGGCCGAGACGAACCTCAGGAACATCCTGACCACGCTGGACGCCGAACGCCCCGACGTGGCGGTGATCGATTCGATCCAGACCCTGTGGTCCGACACCGTCGAAGCCGCACCGGGCAGCGTGGCCCAGGTCCGCGCCGCCGCCCACGAGCTTGTGACATTCGCCAAAAGCCGCGGCGTTGCGGTGATCCTGGTGGGGCATGTCACCAAGGACGGCCAGATCGCGGGCCCCCGCGTGGTCGAGCACATGGTCGATTGCGTCCTGTATTTCGAGGGCGAACGCGGCCACCAGTTCCGCATCCTGCGCAGCGTCAAGAACCGCTTTGGCCCGTCCGGAGAGATCGGCGTGTTCGAGATGACCGGCAGCGGCCTGGCCGAGGTCACGAACCCGTCTGCGCTGTTCCTGTCGGAACGCGGGCAGCCCATCGCCGGCAGCGCGGTCTTTGCAGGCATCGAGGGCACCCGCCCGGTCCTGACAGAGGTTCAGGCGCTGGTGGCGCCATCGACGCTTGCCAGCCCCCGGCGCACCGTCGTGGGCCTGGACAGCGGCCGCGTCAGCACGATCCTGGCGGTCCTCGAGGCACGCTGCGGGATACCATTCGCGGGGCTGGACGTGTTCCTGAACGTCGCGGGCGGCATGAAGGTCGCGGAACCCGCGGCAGACTTGGCGATCGCCGGCGCGCTTCTGTCGGCGCGCGAGGATAACGCCCTGCCTCCGGAGGCCGTGCTTTTCGGCGAAATCAGCCTGTCGGGGGCGCTGCGCCCCGTGTCGCAGACCGAAAACAGGTTGAAAGAGGCGCAGAAACTTGGTTTTTCACAGGCTATCCTGCCCGACGCCTCCAAGGTCGAGGGCCAGTCGGGGATGGCCCTTCGGCGCATCACCGATCTGACCGCATTTGTGGGCGAGGTCTTCGGCGCCGGCTGAACCGCCTGATACTGAACGACAACCGGCGCAAGGGGCGGTTTTATGGACGGATTTACGATCATTGATGCGGTGGTGGCGGCTGTCATCATCCTGTCGGCCATCCTGGCGTGGTCGCGCGGTTTCGTGCGCGAATCGCTGGCGATCCTGGGCTGGATCGGGGCGGCCGTACTGGCCTTCCTGTTCGCGCCGACGGTGCGGCCAATGGTGGCGCAGCTGCCGGTGCTGGACCGCTTCATGGGCGACAGCTGCGAGCTGGCGACGATCGCGGGCTTTGCCGTCGTCTTCGCGCTGGCGCTGGTGATCTTCTCGATCATCACGCCGCTATTCTCCTCGGTCGTACAACGCTCGGCCCTGGGTGGCGTGGACCAGGGGATGGGTTTCCTGTTCGGCGTGGCGCGCGGCATCCTGCTGGTCGCGATCGCCTTCATCGTCTATGACCGCGTGATGACCACGCAGGACGTCCCGATGGTCGAGAATTCGCGGTCTGCCCAGGTCTTCGAGCGCATGCGCGGCCAGATGGACGACCAGATCCCCACCGACGCGCCGGGCTGGATCGTGACCCGCTATGAACAGATGGTCATGGGCTGCACCGCCACCGGCACCCCCGTCACGACCGAAGCGCCCGCCGCGAACTGATCCGCCATGACAGGCAGATGACGAAAAAGCGCCCCTGCGGAACCGCGGGGGCGTGACTTTGTCGGCCGTCGGCACTACATGTCCCCCGACAGCACGACGACATCAGCCCCCACAGATCGAGGCCCGCGCGATGCAACCTTTCCTGGCCCATCCGTTCGATTCGGACCGTCTGCACGAGGAGTGCGGCATCTTTGGCGCGATCGGCGTAGTCGATGCCTCGAACTTCGTGGCCCTGGGGCTGCACGCGCTGCAGCACCGCGGACAGGAAGCGGGCGGCATCGTCGCCCACCATCCCGACTTCGGCTTCAACAGCGCCCACCGGTTCGGCTATGTCCGTGACAATTTCACGAAGCCCGACCTGATGGCGACGCTGCCGGGACAGCTGGCCATCGGCCATGTCCGCTATTCCACCGCCGGGACCAAGGCAAACACCGCAATCCGCGACGTGCAGCCGTTCTTCGGCGAATTCCACATGGGCGGCTGCGCGATCGCGCATAACGGCAATATCACCAATGCCGCTGCCCTGCGCCGCGAACTGATCGAGCGCGGCTCGATCTTCCAGTCGTCGTCGGACAGCGAATGCATCATCCACCTGATGGCCCGGTCGATCCAGCGCAACATCCCCGAGCGGATGAAGGACGCACTGCGCCGGGTCGAGGGCGCGTTCAGCGTCATCGCCATGACCCGCACCAAGCTGATCGGCGTCCGCGACGCCTTGGGCGTGCGTCCGCTGGTGCTGGGCCGCGTGGGTGAGGATGGGTACGTCCTGGCGTCAGAGACCTGCGCGCTGGACATCATCGGCGCCGAATTCCTGCGCGAGATCGAGCCCGGAGAGATGGTTGTCATCTCCAAGGGCCAGATCGAATCGTCGCGGCCCTTCGGCCCGTCGACCGGGCGCTTTTGCATCTTCGAACACGTGTATTTCTCGCGCCCCGATTCGATCATTGGCGGGCGGTCGGTCTATGAGACCCGCCGCCAGATCGGCGTGGAACTGGCCCGCGAGGCACCGGTCGAGGCCGATCTGGTCTGCCCGGTTCCCGACAGCGGCACGCCCGCGGCGATCGGCTTTGCGCAAGAATCGGGCATTCCCTATGGCATGGGGATCATCCGCAACCAGTACATGGGCCGCACCTTCATCGAGCCCACCGACCAGATCCGCAATATGGGCGTCCGGTTGAAGCTGAACGTGAACCGGGCACTGATCCGCGGCAAGCGGGTCGTGCTGGTCGACGACAGCGTGGTCCGCGGCACCACCAGCCGGAAGATAAAGGACATGATCCTCGATGCGGGCGCGGCCGAGGTGCATTTCCGGATCGCGTCGCCCCCGACGGCCTGGCCGTGCTTCTATGGCGTGGACACGCCAGACCGCGACAAGCTGCTGGCGGCGAACATGTCGCCGGAACAGATGCGCGAATGGATCGGCGTCGACAGCCTGTCCTTCGTGTCGCTGGACGGGCTGTACCGCGCGGCGGGCGAGGCTGCGGGCCGCGACCCGCAGGCGCCTCGCTATTGCGACGCCTGTTTTTCGGGCGACTATCCGGTGGCGCCCTTCGATCAGCTGGAGCGCGGCTTCCGCATGAAGGTCGGATCCGAGACCGCGGTCAAGCAAGCCGCCGAGTAGTTGCGTCCCGCGACGGCCGGGGGGCCAGCCCCCCGGACCCCCCGCCGTGGTTCCGCATCAGCCGACGATCCGCTCCAGCGGGTCGTATCGTGCCGTGCCATCTCCCCAGATCGCATCGCCCAGCATATCGGGCTTGTGCCTAAGCGTGGTCAGTTCGGCACGGGTGACCCATCGCGCACGGTTCACGACGCCTTCGGGATCGGTCAGCGTCAACACGTCGGGCCCTGTCAGCGTGGCGCGGAAATGCACCTCGACCTGGTGAAACCGCCGGGAGGGGTCGTGGAATTCGTTCACCAGGAAGGGATCACCGACGGCGATGCTCAGGCCCGTCTCCTCCAAAACCTCGCGCGCCAGATTGTCGGGCAGCGAGGCTTGCGGTTCGACCCCGCCGCCCGGCAGGCACCACAGGTCGGACTGCTGCCCCGGATAGGCATTCACCACCAGCACGCGATCGCGATGCAGGATCGCGGCACGCACCGCCAGTCGGATCATCCGGCGATCCGGTTCACATGGCCCATCTTGCGGCCCGGCCGCGCCTGCCCCTTGCCATAGAGGTGAACCTGCGTCCGCGGCTGTGCCAGCAGCGCGGGCACACGGTCCATGTCGTCGCCGATCAGGTTCTCCATCACCACGTCCACATGACGCTTGCCGTCGCCCAAGGGCAGTCCTGCCACGGCGCGGATATGCTGTTCGAACTGATCGACCGCGCAGCCGGCCTGCGTCCAGTGGCCGGAATTGTGCACGCGGGGCGCGATCTCGTTCACGATCAGTCCCTCCGGGGTCACGAACAGCTCGACCCCCAGCACGCCGACATAATCCAGCGCGTTGGCGATGCGCGCGGCGATCAGCACCGCGTCGGTGGTCACCCGCCCGGGCAGGCCGCAGGGCACCGTGGTGGTGCGCAGGATGCCGCCCTCATGGACGTTCAGGCCCGGATCGAAGGCCGCCACCTGGCCATCGGTGCCGCGTGCGATGATCACGCTGATCTCGGCAGTGAAGTTCACGAACCCCTCCAGGACCGACGGTGCGCCGGTCCAGTCGGCCGGACCCTCTCCGATGCGCACCTGCCCCTTGCCGTCATAGCCCATGCGCCGGGTCTTGAGGATCGACGGGCGACCGATCCGCGCGATGGCGTCGTCCAGCGCGCCCTGATCCGGCACGTCGGCAAAGGGCGCGACGGTCAGGCCGATGTCGGTCAGGAAGGTCTTTTCGGTCAACCGGTCCTGCGACACGGCCAGCGCGCGCCGCGCCGGGCGGATGGGGCGCAGACTTTCCAGCAGATCCAGTGCGCTGGTCGGCACATTCTCGAATTCATAGGTGATGACGTCGACGCTGTCCGCAAAGGCCCGCAGCGCGGCCTCGTCCTCATAGGGAGCGGTCGTCACGCGCCAGGCGACGTCACCCGCAGGGGCGGCGCCCGGTTCGAAGATGTGACAGCGCAGGCCAAGGCGGCTTGCGGCCGCCGACAGCATCCGGCCCAGCTGGCCGCCGCCCAGGATCCCGATGGTGCGGACCTCAGTCATCGACGGGCTCCTCGGGTATCGAGGCCGACAGCGCCATGCGCCAGTCGTCCAGCCGCTGCGCCAGCGCCGGGTCGTTCAGCGCCAGGATGCCCGCGGCCATCAGCCCCGCATTGGCGGCACCCGCCGCTCCGATCGCCATCGTGGCGACCGGATAGCCCTTGGGCATCTGCACGATCGAATACAGCGAATCGACACCGGACAGCGCCTTGGTCTGAATCGGCACCCCGATCACCGGGACGCGGGTCTTGGACGCCATCATGCCGGGCAGATGGGCCGCGCCCCCTGCCCCCGCAATGATCACGTGCAAACCACGCCCGACCGCCGACTTGCCATAGTCCCACAGCCGGTCCGGGGTGCGGTGCGCGCTGACGATGCGGGTGTGATAGGGCACGCCCAGTTCGTCCAGGATCTGTGCCGCCTCGCGCATGGTCGGCCAGTCGGACTGGCTGCCCATGATGATTCCCACCGCTTCGGTCATCTATCGTCCCCGTATTGTGCGCCGCGTGCCTGTCCTAGCGCGGGTCCGCGCGGGTCGCAATCAGGCGATGATGTCGGGGGTCAGCTCATCCTCCAGTCGGGCGATGCGATCCTTCAGCGACAGTTTCTGCTTCTTCAGCCGCTGCAAGGCGACGGAGGCGGTCAGCTGGCCCTGAAGGGCGGCGATGGCCTCGTCCAGGTCGCGATGCTCGCAGCGCAGGGCCGCAAGACGGGCGCGGCTGATCTCGTCGTGGTTCATCGAATGCTGCATGTTCATCGGGCGGGCTCTTGGGAAATGCCGTGGTTCCGACTTATAGCGCGTCGCGCGGCATCTGTTAAGCTGGCATCGACAAACCACACGGCTCACGCCATCGTGAGGGTGTGTCCCGGAGGGTTGCCATGTCGCGGCTTGCCACCATCCTTGCGCTGATGATCGCCGGCCCCGCCGCGGGCCAGTCCGATGGCGATGTCACCTGGAACACGGGGCGCCTGCCCGACGGGCCCGGCCACGCTGCCGAGATCGCCTATGAGGGACGCAGGCTCAGCTATGTCTGCCGGCCCGGCGATGCGGGACGTCTGGTGATCGACGGGATGGGACAGACCGATGATCCGATCGTCGTCCTGGTCGACGGACAGCGGATCGCCGTGCCGTCCGACATGACGAACGGCGTCCATTCGATCGCCGCCGATCCCGGATCGCAGCTGTTGTCGGCGCTGACCGGGGGGCGGCAGGTCACCCTGCTGGCCGGGCCGGTGACCCTCAGCCTGCCGTTGGAGGGGTCTCGGCGCGCGATCGGACAGGCGATGGAGGCCTGCGACCTTCGGCCCTGACAGCGCGGATCTTGCAAAACGATGCCGTCCTTTCCATATCTTGCGCAGGACGGAGGCCGCCGCAACGGGGCCCAGGACCTGCAGTCGCTGCAACGCAAAGGGCTGAGATGACGAAGATTTCCTTAGGGGCGCATCCCTATCTGCTGGGGTTCGACCAGCTTGAACGCCTGGTGGAGCGGGCCTCCAAGGGGGCCGAGGGCTATCCGCCCTATAACATCGAACACCTGCCGCCCGATGCCTTCCGCATCACCTTGGCCGTCGCCGGCTTTGCCGAGGACGACCTGGCCATCACGACCGAGGACCGCCAGCTGGTGATCCGCGGCCGGCAACCCGAACCGGACGACGCCCGCGTCTATCTGCATCGCGGCATCGCCGCCCGTGCCTTTCAGCGCAGCTTCGTGCTGGCCGACGGGGTAGAGGTGACGTCCGCCGCGATGGAAAACGGGCTTCTGCATATCGACCTGCGCCGGGTGAACCCGCAGCAGGTCGTCAAGACCATTCCGATCAGCCGCAAGCAAGGGGATCATCATGGATAGCAAATTCGATTTCGGAGGCGGTACGTCCGCCCAGACCGTCTACATCCGGCAGGTCGCCGCTGCGACCCTGCCCCGCGACGTCCAAGACCAACTGCCCGGCGTTCAGACCCTGTACGCCGTCCACGACACCGATGGTGAACGGCTGGCCCTGGTCCAGGACCGCGCCCTGGCCTTCACCTTGGCGCGCGAGAACGAGCTGCGGCCCGTCAGCGTCCATTAGGCATAGCGCATAAACGCGAAAGCCCGCCCATCGGGCGACCAGCAGGGCACGTTCAGCGTGCCCTGCCCACCGAACAGGTCGCACAGCTTGCGCCGTTCCGTCCCGTCCGGCGCCATGATCCACAGGGATACGTCCCGGTCGCGCGGATGTTCCAGCGTTTCGGGCGCATAGGCCAGATAGACGACATGGCGCCCGCAGGGCGACGGATGCGGGAACCAGTTCACCGAATCGTCGCGAAAGACCGGCGCGGCGTCCAATCCATCGACGCGCATCTTCCAGATCTGCGCATGACCGGTCGCGTCGCTGTTGAACCAGATCCAAGTGCCACACGCACTGAAATCGGGACCGTCGTGATGGGCGACGTCCTGGGTCAGCACCCGTTCGCCGCTGCCATCCACGGCGCAGGTGGCGATCCGTACCACGCGGTCGCCCCGCGCGCAGGCATAGACCAGCCGGTCGCCGTGCGCGCCGTGCCACCAGCTTGGGCGCTGCGCGCCCACCGGTTGGGTGGCTTCGCCGTCCCAGACATGCATCCCGGCCCCGGTCCCGTCATGCGCGGAAAAGATCACCCGCCCGTCGGGCAGAAAGCCGTGGTCGTTGTTGCACCGTTCGGCGCAGCCGGTCTGCAGCAGCTGCAGGCCGTCGGCATCGGCGCGCCACAGGCGCCCCTCTCCGTTCACAAGAAACCAGCCGTCAGGGTGCCAGTTCGGCGCCTCGATCAGCATCGGGGTGCGCAGGATCACGCGGGACTGCCCGGTGGCGACATCCCAGACCTCCAGGGACGACCGCCAGCTCATGGCGTCACCGCCCGGCGGTCACCGCGCCATTGGCGCAGCGCCAGTACCGTCAGGATCGCCGCAAAGACGCAGATCTGATAGGACAGCGCGTGGCCGGTGGCCGCGGCATGGTCCTGATCAACGCGCAGGCGGACAAAGAACAGGCTGCTGACGATGGCGATGCCGATGGCCGCGCCGATCTGCTGGAACGCCTGCATCCCCCCCGTCGCGGCCCCCGCGATGCGCCCCGGCACGTCACGCAGCACCAGTTGGAACAGCGGAGAGATCGCCAGACCCATCCCCAGGCCGTTCATCGCCAAAGGCCCGACCAGCGTACCGGGGCCAAGATCGGCAGGCGGGTGGGCCGCCGCGTGGCGCAACCAGATCATCCCGGCCAGCATGACCGCCGCGCCCAGGGCGACCCGCCCCACCAGCGCCCGCGTCCCGAACCGCCCCGTGACATAGCTGCCCAGCATGATGCCCAATGGGAACGGCGCCGTGGCGATGCCCGACTCCAGCGGCGTCAGGCCAAAGCCGGTCTGGAAATAGATGGCCAGGACCAGAAACATTCCCGGAATGGCCGAGAAATGCAGCATCACCACGGTCACCCCGGACAGAAAGCCCCGATCCCGCAGCAGCACCATCGGCAGCAGCTGTTCCCGGCCCTCCGCCTCCAGTGCGTGCTGGCGTCGCAGGAACAGCGCCCCGACGGGGATCGCCGCAACCAGCGTGACCAGCGTCCACCACGGCCAGCCCAGCAGCGGTCCCTCGATCATCGGCAGGACGACCAGTGTGATGGCCAGACCGAACAGGCCCACGCCCCACCAGTCGATCGCCATGTCGCGCGACGATTCCAGCCGCGGGATCAGCCAGAACCCCGCCAATACGACAAGCAACCCCACCGGCAGGTTGACCAGGAAGATGGGCCGCCATTCAAGCCCATAGAGGTTCCCGCTGATCAGCACGCCGCCCAGCAGCGGCCCCGTGACCGCGCCCAGGCTGATGACCACGCCCGCCAGCGCGAATGCCTTGGCCTTCTGTTCGGGGGGAAAGATCACGTGCATGATCGCCATGACCTGCGGCACCATCATCGCCCCACCGATGCCCTGCAGCGCACGCGCGCCGATCAAAACGTTGATATCGGGCGCCAGCCCGCACAGGACGGATGCCAGCGTGAACAGCCCCACGCCCGACAGGAACAGCCGCTTGCGTCCCAGCTTGTCCCCGAAGCGTCCGCAGGGCAGCAGGCCCACCGCAAAGGCCAGCACATAGGCCGCCGATATCCATTCGATCTGCGTCTCGCTGGCGCCAAGATCGGTGCGGATCGAGGGCAGCGCGACGTTGACGATGCTGACATCGATCAGGTTCATGAAATTGCCCATCAGCAACAGCACGGTTGCGGCCCAGGGGTTGACGCCCTTGGGCGGGCTGGCGGAATGGGGCATCGGGCAACTCCGTTGACGGTCAGCGCGGAACCATCCGCAGGCGCGCAAGGTTCCGGACGCCAAACGGCCCCGGTGTCGCACCGGGGCCGTTCGTATCACTGCGGCAGGGATCAGGACAGGCCGATCAGGCCCATGCTCTCCAGCTTCAGCAGCACCTGATGCGCGGCGCTGTCCACGTCGATGTCGGTCGTGTCGACGCGCAGTTCGGGGTTGGCCGGTTCTTCATAGGGATCTGAAATCCCGGTGAACTCCTTGATCTTGCCCTCCCGCGCCAGCTTGTAGAGGCCCTTGCGGTCGCGGCGTTCGCACTCCTCCAGGGGTGTGGCGACATGGACCTCGACGAAGGCGCCGCCGGCCTCGACCATCTCGCGCACGGCGCGGCGCGTCGCGGTATAGGGTGCGATCGGCGCACAGATCGCGATGCCGCCGTTCTTGGTGATCTCGGAGGCGACATAGCCGATGCGCTTGATGTTGATGTCGCGATGCTCCTTGCTGAACCCCAGCTCCGACGACAGGTGCTTGCGGACCACGTCACCGTCCAGCAGCGACACGGGACGACCGCCCATCTCCATCAGCTTGACCATCAGCGCGTTGGCGACCGTCGACTTGCCCGACCCCGACAGGCCGGTGAAGAACACGGTGAAGCCTTGGTTGGCGCGCGGGGGCGAGGTGCGGCGCAGCTGCTGCACGACCTCGGGAAAGCTGAACCATTCCGGGATGTCCAGACCCTCGCGCAGGCGCCGGCGCAGTTCGGTGCCGCTGATGTCCAGGACGGTGCTGCCCTCGGGGATCTCGTTCGCGGGGAAATACTGCGCCTTTTCCTGCACATAGACCATGTGCTTGAAGTCGACCATCTCGACGCCGATTTCCGACTGGTGGGCCTTGAACAGCTCCTGCGCGTCATAGGGGCCATAGAAGTTCTGGCCCTGGCTGTTCTTGCCGGGTCCGGCATGGTCGCGGCCGACGATGAAGTGGGTTACGCCGTGGTTGGCCCGGATCAGGCCGTGCCATACAGCCTCGCGCGGGCCGGCCATGCGCATCGCCAGGTTCAGCAGCGACAGGCTGGTGGTGGCCGCCGGATACTTGTCCAGCACCGCCTCGTAGCAGCGGACGCGGGTGAAGTGGTCGACATCGCCCGGCTTGGTCATGCCGACGACCGGATGGATCAGCAGGTTCGCCTGAGCCTCGCGGGCGGCACGGAAGGTCAGCTCCTGGTGCGCGCGGTGCAGCGGGTTGCGGGTCTGGAACGCGACGACGCGGCTCCAGCCGAGCTTCTTGAACATGGTGCGCAGTTCGTTGGGCGTGTTGCGGCGGGCGCGGAAATCGTAATGCGTCGGTGCCTGCAGGCCCTTGACCGGGCCGCCCAGATAGACCGGGCCCGCGACATTGTGCAGATAGTTCACCGCCGGATGCGCCAAGTCGTCGGCGCCGAACACCTTCTCGGCCTCCAGCGCCTTGTTCGGCACCCATTTGTCGGTCAGCGACATGATCGCCAGGATCACGCCCTCCTGGTCGCGCAGGGCGATGTCGGTGCCCGGCTCCAGCCCTTCGGCGAACTTTTCGGACACGTCCAGCGTGATGGGCATCGGCCACAGCGCGCCCGAGGTCAGGCGCATGTCGCTGACGACGCCGTCATAGTCGGCTTGGGTCAGAAAGCCCTTCAGCGGGTTGAAGCCGCCGTTCATCAGAAGCTCCAGATCGCAGATCTGGCGCGGCGTCAGGTCCCAGCTGGGCATCCGCCCGGCATCGTCCTTGAGCGCGGCGGCCGACGCCTCGGAGACATAGAGTTCGGGAATGGGGGCATACTTGGGCAGGGTCATGGTCACGACTCGTGGGTTGCGCAGAAACGGATCAACACGCGACCCTGCGGGGATCGCGCGACTCGAAGCGACGCATAGCCCCCATGAAAGCGATATTCAAGTCTGGGAAAACGCTTTTCGCTTCGGGCGTGCCGCGGGGAACCCGACCACACGCGTCACGTTGGGTCCGCGAACCGCAACGACAGGAGCGCATGATGACCGACCAGACCACAGCAAGCCAGGAAGAGCAGCGCGCCTTGTCCCAGGATGAACTGGAGCTGGCGAACCAGACCCGACAACCGGCCTTGGGCCGTTTGTCCGACAAGGAATTGTCCGATCTGGTGGGGCTGCTGCGTGTCCGTCGCAACCGCGCGCGCGACATTGCAGCCCGCCAAGGGCGCGAGGCGCGCGGAAAGGCCGGGCCCAAGGGCACAAACCCTGCGGCCGGCAACGCAGGCACGCGCAGCAAGGCCGAGTTCCTGACCGTCGCCTTGGACCGGGCGACGGCAGAACGCGAACGGCGCGAAGGCGATGCCGATCCCAGCCAGAAGGATCTGGCCCAGAAAGTTGCCGCACTGAAGGACGACGCCATCAACGCGATGATGGAGACCGGTGGACCGCTGCACCCGAACGACCCCGATGCCGATCCCGGCAAGGCCGGGCTGGAAGAGACGCAGCGTGACGCCGCACCGTCGGGTGCCTTGGATCACGCGGGTGAGTTGCCGGCCCGCGAACGCTCGCGCGAGCGCGGCTGAGCCGTCAGTAGATGACGGCAACCCGCTGCTCAGGCTCCAGCTCGACCTCGCCCTGAGCCTCGAGGAAATGTGCGGCATCCAGCGCGGCCATGCATCCCATGCCCGCGCTGGTTACAGCCTGACGATAGATGTGATCGGTCAGGTCGCCCGCCGCGAACACGCCCGGGATCGAAGTGCGCGTGCTGCCCGCCTCGACCTTGACGTAACCGCCGTTGTGCAGTTCCAGCTGATCCTTGACCAGTTCGCTGGCAGGTGCATGACCGATTGCCACGAACACGCCGTCAGCCTTGATCGTCTGCGTCGTTCCATCGACAAGGTTGCGCAGCGTGGCGCCGCTGACGCCGACCGGCGTCTCGGTGCCGGTGACCTCTGCCAGTTCGCTGTTCCAGATCACCTCGACCTTGGGGTGGGCGAACAGGCGGTTCTGCAGGATCTTCTCGGCCCGCAGGCTGTCGCGGCGGTGCACCAGCGTCACCTTGCTGGCGAATTTGGTCAGGAACAGCGCCTCCTCGACCGCGGTGTTCCCGCCGCCGATCACCACGACCTCGCGATTGCGATAGAAGAACCCGTCACAGGTGGCACAGGCACTGACGCCGAAACCCTTGAACTTCTCCTCGGACGGCAGGCCAAGCCAGCGCGCCTGCGCCCCCGTGGCAAGGATCACCGCGTCTGCGGTGACCACCCGACCGCTGTCGCACGTCGCCGTGAAGGGACGCTTCTGCAGGTCCAGCGCGGTCACGAGATCGGTAACGATCTCGGCACCCATCGCACGAGCGTGGGTCTCCATCTTGACCATCAGGTCGGGGCCCTGGATCTCGGTGTCGCCGGGCCAGTTCTCGACTTCGGTGGTGATGGTCAGCTGCCCGCCGGGCTGCATCCCCTGGATCAGCATCGGCCCCAGCATGGCGCGGGAGGCGTAGACGGCGGCGGTGTATCCCGCCGGGCCCGATCCCACGATCAAAAGTTTCACATGGCTGCGTTCGGTCATCTTGCGCCCCTTTCGCGGTTTGTGCATGAGGTAGTCCCTCATGCGCCGGACTGCAACGCATCCCCGCCACGGACCGACGTCGATAAGATTGTTGCGCCGGACGGGGCGGCATTGTAGTTTCCGGCAACGCCAAGACCTGACAGAAGAAAGACAACTATGGCCGGCGCCAAACTGGACGACATCGACCGCAAGATCCTGGCCGAACTTCAGGCCGACGGGCGCATGACCAATGTCGAACTGGCCCGCCGGGTGGGCATCTCGGCGCCGCCCTGCCTGCGCCGCGTCCGCACGCTGGAGGAGCTGGGCTATATCCGCGGATACCATGCCGACATCGACGCCCGCGAACTGGGATTCGAGGTGCAGGTGTTTGCCATGGTGCGCCTGGCGTCGCAATCCGAACGCGACCTGTCGGCCTTCGAGGCGCTGGTTCAGGAATGGCCGCTGGTCCGCGAATGCCACATGCTGAACGGAGAGATCGATTTCATCCTGAAATGCATCTCTCCGGACCTGTCGACCTTCCAGCGCTTCCTGACCAACAGCCTGACCGCCGCGCCGAACGTGGCATCGGTCAAGACGTCGCTGGTGATCCGGGGCGCCAAGGACGAACCCGCCGTCCCCTTCGAGATCGTCGAGGAACGCGTCCGCGAAGCAGGCTGATCCTTGCGCAGGCTGGCCCGCCTGACGCTGCTGATCTGGTCGCTGGCGACGGTCGCGGTGACGGGCTGGATGCTGTCGCAGAACCCCTTCGCCGCACCGCTTGTCGATCGCGGCCTGGATCAGGCCCGTGCGGCCCTGATGCGCGCCGTGACCGACCGCGCGACCCCGGACTGGCTGATTCCCCGCCTGACCGCCGCGCTGGATGCAGGCGACCGCCAGCAGGTGCAGATGCTGATGGATCTGGCCCGCGATCAGGGCACGCCGCTGCCACCCGACCTGCGCGCCCGTGCCGACGCCGCGCTGGCGGTTGGCATGCTGGACACGCTGTCCGATTGCGGCACCTGCATGCGCGACGTGACCGCCTGTCCCAGCCTGTCCCTGATCGCCGCCTGCACCCTGCCGTTCGAGCTGTCTCCTGCAGGCGATGCCGCGGCGCTGATCCGGCAGGGCGGCACCTGGGCTGCCGGAGGCGACCCCGACGGCATCGAGGCTGCGCTGGCGACCCTAGGCCTTGCCGCGACCGCCGGAACCTTGGTCACGGCGGGCAGCAGTCTGTCGATCAAGGGTGCCGCCACCACGCTGCGCGTCGCGCGTCGCGCCGATGCGTTGTCACCCGGCATGACACGCGCGCTGTCAGCCGCGGCGCGCAGCTCCGCGCCCGCCCGGGCCCTGTCCGGCATCGCCGGTGATCTGCGGACGATCGGGCGACAGGCTTCGGTTCCCGAACTGCTGCCGATCCTGCGGCTGGCCGACGATCCGGACGACCTGCGCCGCCTGGCGCGTCTGTCAGAAGCCGCGGGGCCGGACACGACCCGTGTGCTGACAGTGCTGGGCAAATCCGACAGCCTGCGCCTGATGCGGCGCCTGGCCGACGCCGCCATGGCCGCAGCCGCCCTGATCACGTTGGTCCTGGGACAGATGGCGGCGTTGCTGGGCGCCGGGGTTCAGATGGCCCTGCGCCGCGGCCTGCGCCCGGCCCCTGCGCGGCGGATACCGCCGCCCCTGCGTTCAGTTGCGTTCGGCGGCTAGCGAGATGGCGCTGATCAGCCGACCGTAATCGGCCTGGCCTTCATGCGTGGACCGGCGATAGCTGAAGAAGCGGTCGGGGTCGGAATAGGTGCAGTGCCGCGACCATTCCGCCTGCACGCCAGCCGCGCGCAGCCGTGACAGCCCGAACGCGGGAAGGTCGAACATCGGCCGACCATTCGGACCGCCGGAAAAGAACCGGTCATTGGCAGTATCGTCGGCCAGAAACTCATCCATGAATTCGGGACTGACCTCATAGGCGCGCTGGCTGATCGTGGGGCCGATCACCGCGCGGATGTCGGTCGCACCCAGATCGCGCATGGCGGCCACCGTCGCCTCGATCACGCCGGCGATGGCGCCGCGCCACCCGGCGTGACAGGCGCCGACGACGCCAGCCGCGGAATCGGCCAGCAGCACGGGCTGGCAATCGGCGGTCAGCACGGCCAAGGCCACGTCGCGCCGGGCGGTGACCAGCCCGTCGGCCTTGATGTCCTTGACCACATCGACATCGTGATCGTCCGTCAAGGTGACCACGTCCGCCGAATGGATCTGCTTGACGGTGGCCAGCGGCAGGCCCATCGCGCCCGCAACGCGGGCACGGTTGACCAGCACCATCTCGCTTTGGTCCGAAGAGCGGCGCCCACAGTTCAGACCGGCGAACAGCCCGGAGGATGCCCCACCCTTTCGCGTGAAGAATCCGTGCCTTACGTCGGAAAGCAACGGGTGGGTCAGGATCTCAAGCGTGGTCTGCATGGGCCTCCAGCGCGACAAATCCGGGGACGGGCGGCGCGCCCTTGGGCCAGATCGCGATTACCTTGAACAAGTGACCCATTTCGTCGGGGTGGGTCAAGCGCCGAAGCGCGGCCATCGCGCCCCCGTCGCCCGCGGCGGCAAGCCGGGCGGCCCGTGCCTCGGCCCCCAGGGCGCGCAGCCAATCGCCCTGCCGAACAGGACGCGACGCCACCGCCCCGCCCCGGATGGCCGCGGCGGCCAAGGGCGCGAAATCAACATGCGTAGTCAGGTCCGCCTGCCCCGGATGCGCCAGCGGATCTTCGGGGGCATGGTTGCGCAGGGCCTGGAACGTGTCGCCGAACCCGTTCCACCCGCCATAATCGATCAGGATCGCGCAGCCGCCGTGATTCGCGATGTGGCGGGCCGCGGCCTCGACAAAGGCCGCGCCTTCGGGACATTCCTCGACGATGTCGCCCACGGACCCCGTCCGGGCCAGCGGCACGACGGGGCCAAGCCCCATGTGCAGACCGTTTTCCGACAGCCCGACCAGACGCTCTCTCCAGCCATCGTCGGTTCGCTGGTACTGACGGATCGGGAGGGCGTCGATGAACTCGTTCCCGATCAGGAACAGTGGTTTGGATCCTATATCCTCGATCCGGTCGAGATGCGTGACGGGTCCAAGACGATCGCGCTGAACGCCGCGCAGATGCGGCGAGGCCTCGATCAGGGCGACGTCGGCGGCCTGGTGCAGGCCGGGCACCTGCCGCATCGCGCGCAGCATGTCGGCCATCAGCGTCCCGCGACCCGGTCCCGGCTCTACCAAGGCGAACGGGGCCGGGGCACCCTGGTCCAGCCAGGTCTGCGCCAGCGCAAGGCCGCACAGTTCGCCGAACATCTGGTGGATCTCCGGCGCGGTCGTGAAATCACCCGCGGTGCCGAAGGGATCGCGCGTCGCGTAATAGCCGTGACGACTGTCCATCAGGCAGACCTGCATGTACTCGGCCAGGCTGATCGGCCCCGTCGCGCGGATGCGCGCCGCGATGATCGCGGCCAGGGGCGTCATGCGGCGACGGGCGGGCGGCGCCGCGCATAAGCCACCAGCGCCAGCCCGATCAGGACCATCGGCAGCGACAGTGTCTGCCCCATCGTCAGACCGATCACAGGGCCGCCCAGGACGTGGCCAAGCGGGTTGTCCGGCGTGATGAACTGGGCATCGGCAACGCGAAACAGTTCGACGAACATGCGCGCAAGCCCATAGCCGGCAAGGAAAACCCCGAACGCAAGGCCCGGGCGGCGCAGCCCCCCGGCGCGGACCAGGACCAGCAGGATCAGCCCCAGCAGCAGGCCCTCAAGTCCCGCCTCGTACAGCTGGCTGGGGTGGCGGGCGCATGGTCCGACGATGCCGGGACAGGTCTGCGCCGCCTCGCCGGGAAAGACCACGCCCCAAGGCAGGTCGGTGGGGCGGCCCCACAGTTCGGCGTTGATGAAGTTGGCAATGCGCCCGAAGAAGATGCCGATCGGTGCCACGACGGCCATCGCGTCGGCCAGCCGCAGGACAGGCACGCCCTGGCTTCGCGACCAGGCCCAGGTCGCGACGATCACGCCGGCAAAGCCGCCGTGAAAGCTCATCCCGCCCTGCCAGACCTGCAGGATCTGCCCGGGGTTCGACAGATAGTAGGCGGGCTCGTAGAACAGCACGAACCCCAGACGCCCGCCCAGGATCACCCCCAGGATGACCCAGGTCAGCAGGTCGTCGACCCGGTCGGGCGCGGTGGGCGGCGTGCCGCCCCACAGCGCGGGACGGCGCATCATCGCGACGATCAGCCGCCAACCCAGGATCAGGCCGGCCAGATAGGCCAGCGCATACCAGCGCAGCGAGAACGAGAACCCGCCCAGGGTGATCGTGAAGATTTCGGGGGCGATGTCGGGAAACGGGATCATGGAACCTCGGGTCTGCGATTTGCCGCGCACGCTAGTCGCAAAAGCCGCACTGTCAACATTGAACCCTGGACCGCACCGGACCATATAGGACGCAACGCAAGACAGAAGGGCACCGCCAGATGACCACCCAGAACCGTTTCTTCGACGACATGTCCAAGCTGATGACCAACGCGATGGGCGTGGCCCAGGGCGCCCGCAGCGAGGCCGAGACGGCCATGAAGGGCTGGATCGACCGCTGGCTGGCCGACCGCGACTTTGTCACCCGCGAGGAGTTCGAGGCCGTGCGCGAGATGGCGATCAAGGCCCGCACCGAGAATGCCGAACTCAAGGCGCGGCTGGACGCCCTGTCCGCGGGTGCCGACAAGCCTCAGGGCTGAAGCGCCGTTTGTCCCCTCAGCGTTCCCGCGCGGTCATAGACCAGCACCCGGTCGTCCGTCGTCAGCACGACGATCCGATCGGTCGCAAAGGTCACCGCGCGGGTTTGCGCATCCTGGGGCAGCGTGATCGCATCGGGCAGTTCGGGCAACACGGGCTGGTTCAGCCGCACCCACAGCAGCGCCACGACCGCGATCATCCCCACCCCCATGACCAGCGTCAGCCCCGTCACCAGCGTCTTTAGAAAGCGCAGTTCCGGGACGGCTTTCGCCGCCACCTTCCAATCGGTATCATCCTGCGCCATGTCGATCCTTTCCGTGACCATTCCGGCCAACCCGCCCGACCGACTTGATAAGGCGCTTGCCATGGCGGTGCCAGACAATGCGGCCCTGTCGCGGTCGCGTCTGGCGCGGCTGATCGCCGACGGTGCGGTAACCGGTCCGGATGGCCCCGCACGCGACGTCAAGGCGCGCGTCGCCGAGGGTCAGGAATACCGCATCACCCTGGCCCCGCCCGAGCCTGTCGAGACGCGGGCCGAGGCCATTCCGCTGGTCATCGCGCATGAGGATGATGACCTGATCGTGATCGACAAGCCCGCCGGGATGGTCGTCCATCCCGCGCCGGGCAGCCCTTCCGGCACGCTGGTCAACGCGCTGCTGGCGCATTGCGGCGATTCGCTGTCGGGCATCGGGGGCGAAAAGCGCCCCGGCATCGTGCACCGCATCGACAAGGACACGTCGGGCCTGCTGGTCGTCGCCAAGTCGGACCGCGCGCATCACGGCCTTGCCACCCAGTTCGAGGCGCATACCGCCAACCGGCGCTATCTTGCGCTGGCGCATGGGGCGATCGACGCGGCCGATCCGCGTCTGCGTGGCACGCCAGGCGTCTCGTTCGAGGAAGGGCTGGTGCTGCGGATCGCCACGCACCTGTCGCGCCACCCGACCGACCGCCAACGTCAGGCGGTCTTTGCCGACAAGGGCCGTCACGCCGTGACCCGCGCGCGGCTGCTGGAACGGTTCGGCACGCCGCCTTCCGCCATGCTGGTGGAGTGCCGGCTGGAAACGGGGCGCACTCACCAGATCCGGGTGCACATGGCCCATTGCGGCCTGGGGCTGATCGGCGATCCGGTCTATGGCGGGTCGCGACGCGCCTCTGCCAAGGCGCTTGGCACCGCCGCGGCAGCGGTCCAGGGGTTTTCCCGACAGGCGTTGCACGCCGCGCATCTGGGGTTCGTCCATCCGGTCACCGGGGTCGAGATGGGGTTCGACAGTCCTCTGCCAGACGACATGCAGGAGCTTCTGGACGCCCTTCGCACCGCCCCTTGACGAAAGCGTGAGCCGACCACACATGACACTGCCCGCGCGGATGCGGCATTCTGTCCCGGAACCGGGCTGTTCGACGCTGCGTTAACCGGTCTCTGCGAAAGGCGAACATCATGGCGACTTATGGAAATCTTCCCGCCCCAAGCCCGGAACAGGGTCTGAACCGCTATCTGCAGGAGATCCGCAAGTTTCCGCTGCTGGAACTCGAACAGGAATACATGCTGGCCAAGGCATGGGCCGATCACGAAGACAGCGACGCCGCGCATCAGCTGGTCACCAGTCACCTGCGTCTGGCCGCCAAGATCGCGATGGGATATCGCGGCTATGGCCTGCCGCAGGCAGAGGTGATCAGCGAGGCGAATGTCGGCCTGATGCAGGCGGTCAAGCGGTTTGACCCGGAACGCGGCTTCCGCCTTGCCACCTATGCGATGTGGTGGATCCGTGCATCGATCCAGGAATACATCCTGCGGTCTTGGTCCCTGGTCAAGATGGGCACCACAAGCGCGCAGAAGAAGTTGTTCTTCAACCTCCGCAAGGCCAAATCCAAGATCGGTGCTCTGGAGGAAGGCGATCTTCGTCCCGAGAACGTCGCCCAGATTGCCACCGAACTGAACGTCACCGAAAAAGAGGTCGTCGACATGAACCGCCGGCTTTCCGGTGGTGACGCCTCATTGAATGCGCAGGTCGGGTCGGGCGATGGCGAATCGTCGGCACAATGGCAGGACTGGCTGGAGGACACGAACGCCAACCAGGCCGAAGCCTATGCGGAATCCGAGGAACTGGACACACGGCGGCAGATGCTGATCGACGCGATGGACGCGCTCAACGAGCGTGAGAAGGACATCCTGATGGAGCGTCGTCTGCGCGACGATCCGATGACACTGGAGGATCTGTCCAGCCGCTACAGCGTGTCGCGTGAACGCATTCGCCAGATCGAGGTGCGCGCGTTCGA
This sequence comes from Paracoccus sp. Arc7-R13, assembly GCF_004010775.1. Taxonomy (NCBI): domain Bacteria; kingdom Pseudomonadati; phylum Pseudomonadota; class Alphaproteobacteria; order Rhodobacterales; family Paracoccaceae; genus Paracoccus; species Paracoccus sp. Arc7-R13. The sequence goes on from NZ_CP034810.1 coordinate 2,147,262, forward strand.
GAAGCTGCAGGAACGGATGCGCACCTTGGCCCGTGACAAGGGCATGCGGATCGCCGATACGGTCGAGTGACCCGCGCCGCATTGACGCAACGCGGCGCGTCGCTATGGTCTGGGCATCCTGCAGGACGACCCTAGACCATGCCCGCCCCCGTGACTGCCCTGACTGAATTCCAGCGCCTTGAGGCGCAGGGCTCGTGGCGCGAGACGCCCGAATCACGGCTGCGCGAGGTCATCGTCTCCGTGGGCGCCGCGACGCTGACGATGATGGACCCGAAATCGGACCGGCCTCTGTCGCACTGGTCGCTGCCGGCGGTGACGCGGATCAATCCGGGTCAACTGCCCGCAATCTATACTCCGAACGGTCAGGCACCTGACGAGACCGTCGAGATCGACGATCCGCTGATGATCGAGGGGATCGAACGCGTCCAACGGGCCATCGCCATCCACCGTGCCGTGCCGGGCCGCTTGCGGGGCGTCGTCACGGTGCTGGGCGCGGTCGCCATGCTGGCTGCCCTGACCTTCTGGCTGCCCGACGCGCTGATCCGCCATGCGGCTCGGATTGCACCCCCCGCGCAGGCGCGAACAATCGGCTTGGCCGTGCTGGCCGATCTGGAGCACAGCGCCGGTGCCGTCTGCCGTCGGCGGTCGGGCCAGCAGGTGCTGGACTGGATCGCACCCCAGCTGATCGGCGACCAGGCGCTGGTGCAGGTCGTGCCTGCGCCGCTGAACGGGGCGCGTCGCCTGCCGGGTGATCTTTACGTGCTGGGCAACGACCTGCTGGCCACCACCCCCGGGCCCGAAGCCTCTGCCGGTCACCTGATCGCCGCCCGTCTGGCGGTCGAGGACAAGCAGGCGACGCTGGATGCGCTGCGGCATGCGGGCCTGATGAACGCACTGCGCCTGATGACGCTTGGGACGCTCTCGCGCGACGCGATGCAGGGCTATGGAGAGACGCTGCTGTCGCAATCGTTGCCGCGACCCGACCTGGCCGCCCTGCCCCCGGCCTTTGCGGAACGCGGGCTGTCGACCGAACCCTATGCGCGCAGCATCGATCCGACCGGCGCCGCCGTCCTGCCGCTGATCGAGGCCGACCCCATCCGTCAGGGAACCACGCCTGCCCGCCTGCTGACCGACGAACAGTGGCTGGCGCTGCAGCAGATCTGCGCGGGCTGACGCCCCCTTAGACGAACTGTTCGCGCAGCAGGCGTTCATCCAGCCCGTGGCCCGGATCGAACAGCAGGCGGTGACGGATGTCGTCGGCGCTGCGGATTTCGACCTGCGTCACGTGGCGAACAGAACGGCTGTCGGCATCGGCCATGACGGGGCGGCGGTCAGCATTCAGCACCTCGATCACCACGGATGCGCCCTTGGGCAGCAGCGCCCCCCGCCAACGGCGCGGACGGAAAGGCGCAATGGCGGTCAGGGCCAGCACCTCCGACCCGATCGGCAGGATCGGCCCGTGCGCGGAGTAGTTGTAGGCCGTGGATCCCGCCGGAGTGGAGACCAGCGCACCGTCGCAGACCAGTTCCTCCATCCGCAACCGCCCGTCGACATGGATGCGCAGCTTGGCGGCCTGCGGCCCCTCGCGCAGCAGGCTGACCTCGTTGATCGCCAGGGCCTCGGTGCAGGTGCCGTCGGCACAGGTGGCGCGCATGCGCAGCGGGTTGATGACCGTCTCCTCGGCCAAGGCAAGGCGGTCGGTCAGGTCGTCCTCGGCATAGGCGTTCATCAGGAACCCCACCGTGCCACGGTTCATGCCATAGACCGGCAGCCCCCGACCCTGCGTCGCGTGCAGGGTCTGCAGCATGAACCCGTCCCCGCCCAGGGCCACCACGACGTCGGCCTCCGCCAGCGGGGCCTGGCCATAGCGCGCCGTCAGCACGGACAGGGCCGCCCGGGCGGTCTCGGCGTGGCTTGCGGTGAAATGCACGTTGCGCGTCATCGGCCGTCCTGTCCCCTGATGGACCCGCACCATCACGCGCGACAGACATGATGACAAGCGCATTCCGCAGCGCGTCGCAACGGGCGGGATGCGGGTCGTTTTGTCACTTTCGGCATGCGCGACGTTGCGTTAAAAGACGCAAACTCAAGCCGCCCCAGCCCAAAAAGGACGAAAGACCGATGAACGCACCGACCCGCGACAACGGCTTCTTCACCGAAACCCTGGCCAGCCGTGACCCCGACATTGCCAAGGCGATCACCCAGGAACTGGGCCGCCAGCGCGACGAGATCGAGCTGATCGCCTCCGAGAACATCGTCAGCCGCGCCGTGATGGAGGCTCAGGGGTCCGTCCTGACCAACAAGTATGCCGAGGGCTATCCGGGCAAGCGCTATTACGGCGGCTGCCAGTATGTCGACATCGCCGAGAACCTGGCGATCGAGCGCGCCAAGCAGCTGTTCGGCTGCGAATACGCCAACGTCCAGCCCAACAGCGGCAGCCAGATGAACCAGGCCGTGTTCCTGGCGCTGCTGCAGCCGGGCGACACCTTCATGGGCCTGGACCTGAATTCGGGCGGTCACCTGACCCACGGATCGCCGGTCAACATGTCGGGCAAGTGGTTCAACGTCGTCAGCTATGGCGTGCGTGCGCAGGACCATCAGCTGGACATGGACGCGATCGCCGAAAGCGCCCGCCAGCACAAACCCAAGCTGATCATCGCGGGCGGCACGGCCTACAGCCGTAGCTGGGACTGGGCCGCCTTCCGCGCCATCGCGGATGAGGTCGGCGCCTATCTGATGGTGGACATGGCCCACATCGCGGGCTTGGTCGCGGGCGGCGCACATGCCTCGCCCGTCCCGCATGCCCATGTCGTCACCTCGACCACGCACAAGTCGCTGCGCGGTCCCCGGGGCGGCCTGATCCTGACCAACGACGCGGACATCGCCAAGAAGATCAACAGCGCCGTGTTCCCCGGCCTGCAGGGCGGCCCGCTGATGCACGTGATCGCCGCCAAGGCGGTGGCCTTTGGCGAAGCGCTGCGCCCCGAGTTCAAGACCTATGCCCAGCAGGTCGTCAAGAACGCCGCCGCCATGGCGGACGAGCTGATGAAGGGCGGCATCGACATCGTGTCGGGCGGCACCGACAACCACCTGTGCCTGGCCGACTTGCGCCCCAAGGGCGTGACCGGCAAGGCGACCGAGGCCGCCTTGGGCCGTGCGCACATCACCTGCAACAAGAACGGCGTGCCGTTCGACCCTGAAAAACCGTTCGTGACCTCGGGCATCCGTCTTGGCGCGCCCGCAGGCACCACCCGCGGCTTCGCCGAGCCCGAGTTCCGCCAGATCGCCCGCTGGATCGTCGAGGTCGTCGACGGCCTGGCTGCCAATGGCGAGGAGGGCAATGCCGCGGTCGAGGAAAAGGTCCGCGCCGAGGTCAGCCAGCTCTGCACCCGCTTCCCGCTGTACCAGGGCATGTGATCGCCCGACATCGGTGACCTGTACGCCCCGCCGCGCCCCCGCGCGGCGGGGTTTTCCGTTTGTGCCATTTGCGCATCCTGCAGTTTCGCGTCATGGTTTGCGCGGACATTTAGGGATGAGGACAGATGACACCACCCAATCGCCCCCAAGCCGAACCGCGCTGGAGCCTGGTCGGCCCAGGCTTGGTCGTGGCCGCAACCGGCGTCGGCGCGGCCGACCTGATCGCCACGACTGTCGCGGGCAGCAAATACGGCTATGCCCTGCTGTGGGCCGTCGTTGCGGGCTGCATCATGAAGATCGTGCTGGTCGAGGGTGCCGGCCGCTACAGCCTGGCCACCGGCAACACCATCTTCGAGGGATGGAGCACGCTTGGCAAATGGACCAGCTGGTATTTCGGCCCCTACATCGTGATCTGGGGCTTTGTCTATGGCGCGGCGGCAATGGCCGGGACGGGACTGGCGCTGACCTCGCTGATGCCGTTCCTAGGCGTTCCGGCCTGGGGCATCCTGTCGGGCCTGCTGGGCCTGGCGCTGGTCTGGTCGGGCCGCTACGACCTGTTCGAACGGGTGCTGACCGCGATGGTCATCCTGATGTTCATCGCCATGGTCCTGGCGGCCGCAGCCACCCTGCCCAACCTTGGCGAGGTCCTGACCGGCCTTGCCCCGATGATCCCGGATGGCGCGATGATCAACGTCCTGTCCGTCGCGGGCGGCGTCGGTGGCACGATCACGCTGGCGGCCTATGGCTACTGGCTGCGCGAGAAGGGCTGGGACAGCCCGCGCTTCATGTCGGTCATGCGCATCGACAACGCGGTCGCCTATCTGGTGACCGGCCTGTTCGTCGTGGCGACGCTGATCGTTGGGGCGGAACTGCTCTACTCAGCGGGCATCGCCATCGGCGGCGGTGATCAGGGCATGGTCGACCTGTCCCGCGTCCTGGGTGAACGCTATGGCCCTTGGCTCAGCAAGCTGTTCCTGATCGGGTTTTTCGCGGCATCATTCAGCTCGCTGATCGGGGTGTGGAACGGGGTCAGCCTGATGTTTGCGGACTTCATGGGCCATGTGCAGGGCAAGCCGCACGCCCATCCCGACCGCTTGGCGGGCGGCCGCTACTATCGCGCCTACATCGTCTGGCTGACCATCCCGCCCATGGCGATGCTGTTCCTGGGCCAGCCGGTGCTGCTGATCCTGGCCTATGGCGTGCTGGGCGCGCTGTTCATGCCGTTCATGTCGGTCACGCTGCTGTGGATCCTGAACACCGACCGCGTACCCGCCGAATGGCGCAACAAGCCGCTGACCAACATCCTGCTGGTGCTGTGCACGCTGGCCTTTGCCGCACTGGCGGTCGATCAGCTGCGCAGCTCCATCATGCGGCTGTTCTAGGACTGCCAGGCGGGCTTGCGCCTGTCGAAGAAGGCCGAGATCCCCTCGGGGGCTTCGGCGCCTTGCCAGACAGCGACCAGGCGGTCGATGCTGTCCTCGATGACGGCGGCGTCGATGCGCGGACCAAGCGCGCGGCACTGCGCCTTGGCCGCCGCGACCGCCCCCGGTGCCGCCTGCAGGAAGGGGGCCACGTCGGCCTCCACCGCCGCATCCAGATCCGCCGCTGCGACCCGGCGCGACACCAGGTTCAGGTCCACGGCCTCCCCGGCATCGAACAGACGGGCCGAAAAGAACACCCGCCGCGCCGCGGGCTCGCCCATGCGGGCCAGCACATAGGGGCCGATCGTCGCGGGTATCAGGCCCAGCCTGACCTCGGTTAGCCCGAACCGCGCCGTGTCGGCGGCCACGACGATGTCGCTGACCGCCATCATGCCCACGCCCCCACCAAAGGCATTGCCCTGAACCCGTGCGATCAGCGGCTTGGGCAGCAGGTTCAGCGCCGAGAGCATCCCGGCCAGCGCTTGCGCCCCCTCGCGCCGCGTGGCGTCATCCGCGGCCATCTGCTCGCGCATCCAGCCCAGATCGCCGCCCGCGCAGAAGCTGCCGCCCTCGGCCGCCAGGATCACGACGCGCACGGCCGGGTCCGCACCCAGATCGGCGGCGGCCTGGGTCAGCTCGTCCATCATCGGGCGGGACAGGGCGTTGTGCTTTTCCGCACGCGTCAGCCACAGGGTCGCCACGCCACGGTCGTCGCGGTCGATGCGGATGGTCTCAAGCATCGGGGGTCTCCCTCAGGGCGCGGGCCATGGCGGCGGCGCGGGTGATGATGTCCATGTCCAGCCCATGCGCGAAACCGCGCCTGTCCAGATGGCGGGCCAGCGCCTCTGTCGCGACATTGCCTGCCGCACCCGGTGCATAGGGGCAACCGCCCAGGCCGCCGACCGCGGCGTCGAAGACCCGCAACCCGCGCTCCAGGCTGACATCCACATTCTGCAGCGCCCGCCCGGCAGTATCGTGGTAATGCCCTGCCAGACGGTCGGCGGGCAGCTCCTCCAGCACGGCGGCCAGCATGGCGTCGATGGTTTCGGGGCGGCCCTGCCCGATCGTGTCGCCCAGGCTGATCTGCTGACAGCCCATGTCACGCAGGGCGGCGGCCACGCGGGCTACGGCGGCCGGCGCCACCGGCCCGTCGAACGGGCAGTCGGTCACCACGCTCACATAGCCGCGCAGCGCCACGCCATCAGCCTGCGCGTGCGCCGCGACAGGCGCCATGCGTGCCAAGCTGTCGGCGATGCTGGCGTTTAGGTTCGCCCGGCTGAATCCCTCCGAGGCGCTGGCAAAGACCGCGACCGTGTCGGCCCGCGCCGCCCGCGCCGCCTGATAGCCGCGCAGGTTCGGCGTCAGCACCGCATAGCGCGTGCCGGGGCGGCGGGTGATGCCCGCCATGACCTCGGCCCCGTCCGCCATCTGGGGCACCCAGGCTGCGGGGACGAAACTGGTGACCTCGATATCCGCAAAGCCCGCCTGACTCAGCAGGTCGACCAGGGCGATCTTGTCGGCGGTGGGGATCAGCCGCTTCTCGTTCTGCAAGCCGTCGCGGGGGCCCATCTCGAATATCTGGACGCGCTCAGCCATCGACTGGCTCCAGCCGGATCAGCGGTGCCCCGGCCTCGACTTGGTCGCCGGCCCGGGCCAGAACCTCGGCCACCACGCCATCGGCGGCGGCGGTCAGGCTGTGCTCCATCTTCATGGCCTCCAGCACGGCCAGCCGGTCGCCCGCCGAAACGGCCTGTCCGGCCGTCACATGCACCGCCTTGACCAGCCCCGGCATGGGTGACCGCGTCACCCCGTCCCCCGCCCCGTCGGCCGCTTTGCGCGCCAGCGGGTCCAGTGGCGTCAGGTGCACGACGCGGCCGCCAAAGACTCCGACGCCTGCCGGATGGGTCACTACGCGGTGGCGGCAGGGCTGCCCGTCCACCCACCAGCGCCCCGACTGCCAGCGCACCTCATGCGCGCGGTCCAGCATGACCCGCGCCGCACCCGGCCCGGTCACCTCCAGCACCGCCTGACCGCCCTCCCATGCGATGGTGCGGCGCAGCGGCTGCCACAGGGTCGCGCCGCCGCGAATGTCGGGATCGGCCAGCCCCGCTAGCCCGATGACGCCCAGAACCAGGGCGGCGCGATCCTCGGCCCCGCCGTCCAGCAGCGACGGCAGGTCGCGGGCGATCAGGCCGGTGTCGACCTCACCGCGTTTGAACCCGGCATGACGGGTCAGCGCGATCAGAAAGTCCAGGTTCGTGACCGAACCCGCGACCTCGGTATCGACCAGCGCCTGTTCCAGCGCGCGCAGCGCGATGGCGCGCGTGGCGCCATGTGTCACGACCTTGGCGATCATCGGGTCGTACCACGGGCTGATCGCGTCGCCAGAACGCACACCGGTCTCGATCCGGGCGTGATCGGCAAAGCCCAGATGCGCCAGTCGCCCGGTCGCGGGCAGGAACCCGGCAGGCACGTCCTCGGCGTAAAGCCGCGCCTCGAAGGCGTGGCCGGTCAGGGCAATGTCCTCCTGCCGCGCGGGCAGAGCTTCTCCGCTGGCCACGCGCAGCTGCCATTCGACCAGATCGATGCCGGTCACGGCCTCGGTCACCGGATGCTCGACCTGCAGGCGGGTGTTCATCTCCATGAACCAGAACCCGTCGGGCCGCAGCCCGTCCGCGCCGTCCACGATGAACTCGATCGTGCCCGCCCCGGCATAGCCGATGGCCTCGGCCGCGCGCACCGCCGCACCGCCCATCGCGGCCCGCATCGCGGGCGTCATGCCGGGGGCCGGGGCCTCCTCGATGACCTTCTGGTGGCGGCGCTGCAGACTGCAGTCGCGTTCATAAAGATGCACGGCGCGGGCGCCGTCGCCGAACACCTGCACCTCGATATGGCGCGGCTGCAGGATGTATTTCTCGATCAGCACGGCGGGGTTGCCGAAGGCGCCCTGCGCCTCGGACCGGGCGCTTTCCAGCGCATCGGCAAAGGCCGAGGGGTCGTCCACGCGCCGCATGCCCTTGCCACCGCCACCCGCCACGGCCTTGATCAGCACCGGATAGCCGATCCGCGCGGCCTCGGCGGCCAGATGGTCCGGGTCCTGCTCCGCGCCGTGATAGCCGGGCACGACCGGCACGCCCGCCTTCTCCATCAGCGCCTTGGCCGCGTCCTTGAGGCCCATCGCCCGGATCGCCGCCGCCGACGGCCCGATGAAGACCAGCCCCGCCGCCACCACCGCGTCGACGAAGTCGGGGTTCTCGGACAGGAAGCCATAGCCCGGATGGATCGCCTGCGCGCCGGTGGCCTGGGCCGCCGCGATGACCCTGTCGCCCCGCAGATAGCTGTCGGCGGGCGCAGGCCCGCCCAGATGCACGGCCTCATCGGCCATCTGGACATGGCGCGCATCGCGGTCGGCGTCGGAATAGACCGCGACCGTCGCCACGCCCAAGCGGCGGCAGGTGTCGATGACGCGGCAGGCGATCTCGCCCCGGTTGGCGATCAGGATCTTGTCGAACATGTCGTGCCCCTCACATGCGGAACAGGCCGAACCGCGTCGGCTGGATGGGTGCGTTCAGGCTGGCGCGCAGTGACAGGGCCAGGATGTCACGCGATTGGCGCGGATCGATGATCCCGTCGTCCCACAGCCTCGCGGAGGCATAGAGGGGATGGGACTGGCGCTCGAACATCTCGACCGTGGGGCGCTTGAACTCGGCCTCGTCCTCGGGCGACCACTGGCCGCCGGCACGTTCGATCCCGTCGCGGCGGACGGTGGCCAGGACGCCCGCGGCCTGTTCGCCGCCCATCACGCTGATGCGGCTGTTGGGCCAGGTCCACAGGAAGCGCGGGGAATAGGCCCGCCCCGCCATGCCGTAATTGCCCGCGCCAAAGCTGCCGCCGACCAGCATGGTGATCTTGGGCACATTGGTGGTGGCGACCGCTGTAACCATCTTGGCGCCGTGGCGGGCGATGCCCTCGTTCTCGTATTTGCGGCCGACCATGAAGCCGGTGATGTTCTGCAGGAACACCAGCGGAATGTTGCGGGTGCTGCACAGTTCGATAAAATGCGCGCCCTTCTGTGCCGCCTCTGAAAACAGCACGCCGTTGTTGGCGATGATGCCCACCGGGCAGCCGTCGACATGGGCAAAGCCCGTGACCAGCGTCTCGCCGAAGCGGGCCTTGAACTCGTCAAAGCGGCTGCCGTCGACGATGCGGGCGATGACCTCGCGGATGTCATAGGGGGTGCGCAGGTCTGCCGGCACCACGCCCAGGATCTCCTCGGGGTCATAGGCGGGCGGTTCCGGGGACTGCCAGACGACGGTGTCGGGACGGCGGCGGTTCAGGTTGGCGATGGCGCGGCGGGCCTGGGCCAGCGCGTGGGCGTCGTCCTCGGCCAGGTAATCGGCCACGCCGGACAGGCGGGTGTGCACGTCGCCGCCGCCCAGATCCTCGGACGTGACCACCTCGCCGGTGGCTGCCTTGACCAGCGGCGGACCGGCCAGAAAGATCGTCCCCTGGCCGCGCACGATGATCGTCACGTCGGACATGGCGGGAACATAGGCGCCGCCCGCGGTGCAGGACCCCATGACGACGGCGATCTGCGGGATGCCCTTGGCGCTCATCCGGGCCTGGTTGAAGAAGATGCGGCCGAAATGGTCGCGGTCGGGAAACACCTCGTCCTGGTTGGGCAGGTTCGCGCCGCCGCTGTCGACCAGATAGACGCAGGGCAGCCCGCATTCCTCTGCGATCTCCTGGGCGCGCAGGTGCTTCTTGACCGTCATCGGATAATAGGTGCCGCCCTTGACCGTCGCGTCATTGGCCACGACCATCACGTCCTGGCCATGCACCCGCCCGACCCCGGCGATGACCCCCGCACAGGGCGCGGCCCCGTCGTACAGGCCATGTGCAGCCAGCGCGCCGATCTCCAGGAACGGGCTGCCGGGGTCCAGAAGGTTCGCCACCCGTTCGCGCGGGGGCATCTTGCCGCGGCTGACGTGACGCTCCAGGGCCTTGGGGCCACCGCCGGCGATGGCAGCCTCCGCAGCCTCGCGGGCGGTCTCCAGCAAGGCCAGATGCGCGGTGCGGTTGGCGCGGAACCCCTCGGACGAAGGCAGCGCGGTCGAGGTCAGTTTCATCGTGTGGTCTCCTCGGCCAGGTCCAGATCGCGCAGCGCGCGACGCATGACCTTGCCGGTCACGGTCATGGGCAGGGCATCCAGAAAGGCGATCTCTCGGGGATAGGAATGGACGGCCGACCGGCTGCGGGCATGGGCCTGCAGGTCGGCGGCAAGGTCGGGCGACGGTTCATGGCCGGGCCGCAGCACGACATAGGCCTTGACGATTTCGGTGCGCAGCGCACAGGGCTTGCCGACCACGGCGACCTGCGCCACGGCGGGATGGCGCAGCAGGCAGTCCTCGACCTCGGACGGCCCGATGCGGTACCCGGCCGAGGTGATGACGTCGTCGTCGCGTCCGACGAACTGGACATGGCCGTCCCGGATGACGCCCCGGTCGCCGGTCACCAGCCAGTCGCCGCGGAACTTGGCTGCGGTGGCCTGCGGGTTCCGCCAGTATTCCAGCATCATGCTGCCGGCCCCGCGGCGGATGGCGATGTCGCCCTCTGCATCGGTGGGCCGGCCCTGCGCGTCGATCACCGCCAAGTCAAACCCGGGCACCGCGCGCCCGATGGCGCCGGGACGGGCCGGAAACATCACGCCGCTGCCCGATGCGACCATGTTGCATTCGGTCTGGCCATAGAATTCGTTGATCTGCAGGCCGAATGCCTCCCGGCCCCAGTCCAGCATGGGGGCGCCAAGCTTCTCTCCGCCCGATGCGACGCTGCGCAGGCCGGGCAGGCGAACCCCCGCGACCTTGAGCATCCTCAGCGCGGTGGGCGGCAGAAACACGTTGCGGATGCCGCAGTCGCGGATCAGGCCCGCGACGGCATGTGGATCGAACTTGGCCATCGGGGTGGCGACCACGGGCACGCCAAGCGCAAGCCCCGGCATCGCCACGTCGAACAGACCGCCGATCCAGGCCCAGTCCGCGGGCGTCCAGATGACGTCGCCCGGCTGGCCCAGCAGGTCGTGGCTCATCTCGACCCCCGGCAGGTGACCGGTCAGCATGCGATGCCCGTGCAACGCGCCCTTGGGCGTGCCTGTCGTCCCCGAGGTATAGATGATCACCGCCGGGTCTTCCGGCCCGGTGTCGCGCGTGGCGAAGGGCCCGGCATCGGGCAGGCCGTCCTCGGGGACGATCACCCGCAGATGGGGGAACGGGGCCAGCATCCGGCGCCCTTGGGTGTCGGTGATGACGGTCGAGATACCTGCATCGCGCAGACGCAGGTCCAGCGCATCCGGGCCGAACAGCTTGAACAGCGGGACAGAGATCGCGGCCGATTTCCACACCGCCAGATGCGCGGCCGCCGTCCAGGACGATTGCGTGCACAGGATGCCGATCCGGTCGCCGCGATCGGCACCAAGCGCGTGGGCCAGCGCATCGGTCATTGCCGCCAGCGTGGCGAAGGTCACCGGGTGCGGGGCGCCGTCATGGTCGATGATCGCCACCCGGTCCGCGGCATGGGCCAGGCACTGCTCGGCCATGTTCAGCCGCGCGGGGTACTGCCAGCGGAAATCCCGGCACAGCCGCGCGTGGTCCGCGTGATGCAGCAGGCGTGCCATCTCAGGGGCCTTCGCGCAGATAGCCGTCCAGCTGGTTCGCCTGACGCGCGGTCAGGGTCAGCGCGCATTGCGCGGCCGCGGGCCCCGCGCCGGTGCCGCCGCCCCATCGCGTCGCCTCGTATTCGCAGGCCGCGTCGCGGAAGGCGATCCAGGCGCGCTGCATGTCACGCAGGGCACCCGCCTGACGCGGACCCGCGGCGTCCAAGCTGTCCAGTTCCGCATCGCCAGCCTCGGCCCGCGTCATCACCTCGCCATAGGCGGTGTTCAGGCGATCGTCCCACCAGTCGCGTTCGGCGCCCAGGCAGAACCCCATGCCGACCGTGCTGGACCCGCCCTCGCCCTCCATGCAGGCATTCGCGGCCAGGCCCGCGCAGCTGTCGGGCGCCGCATCGCTGTCAAGGCAGGCCAGCACCGGCGCGGGATCAAAGGACGGCGCGTCCTGCGCCATCGCCGGGGCGGCCATCAGCGCCAACACGACCAGGATGCGCATCAGACCAGCCCCATCAGTTCGCGCCCGATCAGCATGCGGCGGATCTCGCTGGTGCCGGCCCCGATCTCCATCAGCTTGGCGTCGCGGAACAGGCGGCTGACGACGCTGTCGGACAGGAACCCGGCCCCGCCAAGCGCCTGCACGGCCTGATGCGCCTGCACCATCGCCTGTTCGCTGGCATACAGAACCGCACCCGCCGCGTCCTGCCGCGTGACCTTGCCCGCGTCGCAGGCCCGCGCGACCTCGTAGACATAGGCGCGGGCGGTGTTCAGCGCGACATACATGTCGGCGATCTTGCCCTGCATCAGCTGGAACGACCCCACCGGCTGACCGAACTGCTTGCGTTCCGCCACATAGGGCAGGACCTGATCCAGGCAGGCCGCCATGATACCGGTGCCGATGCCGGCCAGAACCACCCTCTCGTAGTCCAGGCCCGACATCAGCACCCGAACGCCCCGGCCCTCCTCGCCCAGGACGTTCTCGAACGGGATCTCGACATTGTCGAAGATCAACTCGCCCGTGTTCGATCCGCGCATCCCCAGCTTGTCGAAATGCGGGCTGGTGGTGAAACCGGCCATGTCGCGCTCGACGATGAATGCCGTGATGCCCTTCGACCCGGCCTCCGGGTCGGTCTTGGCATAGACCACCAGCGTCTGCGCGTCGGGCGCATTGGTGATCCAGTACTTGCTGCCGTTCAGCACGTAACGATCGTTCTTCTTCTCGGCGCGCAGGCGCATCGCGACGACATCGCTGCCCGCGCTTTCCTCGGACATGGCCAGGGCACCGACGGCCTTGCCGCTGCACAGGTCGGGCAGGTATTTCGCACGCTGCGCATCGGTGCCGTTCAGCTTGATCTGGTTCACGCACAGGTTCGAATGCGCGCCATAGGACAGGCTGATCGATGCGCTGGCCCGCGCGATCTCCTCGACCGCGATCACATGCGCCAGATAGCCCATGCCCGACCCGCCGTACTGTTCATCCACCGTGATGCCCAGCAGGCCCAGATCGCCCATCTCGGTCCACAGCTGGTTGGGAAAGGCGTTGGTGCGGTCGGTCTCGGCCGCCAGGGGCGCGACGCGATCGGTGGCCCATCCGTGGACCATCTCGCGCAGCGCGTTCACATCCTCGCCCAGATCGAATTCCATGCCCCGCGTGAACATCGCGATCCCCCCTCCCCGGTTATTGAACGCTTGTTCATTTCCATAGCGCAGGCCGCGCCCGCCCGTCAAGCAGGCTGCGCCGGTTGGGCCGATGCGTCAAGCGCGGGCCTTGTCCCTGCCCGCCCGACGCGCCAAAGGTGGGCGATGCGACTGATGATCCTGCGCCATGCCCCCAGTCTTGCCGACGGCCTGCTGGCCGGCCGGCGCGATGTGCCTGCCGATTGCGGCGATTCTGCCGCATTCGCGCGCCAGGCGGCCCGCCTGCGTCCCGCCCAGGTCATCGCCAGCCCGGCGCTGCGCTGCCGTCAGACGGCCACCGCCCTGGGGCTTGTGGCCGACAGGCTGGAGCCCGCGCTGTGGGAACAGGACCTGGGCGCGTGGGAGGGGATGGACCCGTCGCGCCTGCCCGACCTTGGTCCCCTGCCCCTCGATGCCTTGGCCCGCCACCGCCCCGACGGCGGTGAAAGCTTCGATGACATGGCCGCGCGGGTGATCCCGGTCCTGCAGGCACTGCAGCGGGACACGGTGATCGTGGCGCATGCGGGCACTGTGCGCGCGGCACTGTCCATGGTGGTTGGGCCTGCCGCCCTGTCCTTCGCGGTGGCGCCCCTGTCGCTGACCGTGCTGCAGCGCGCCGGTGCCGATTGGGCGGTGCAGACCGTCAACCTCTGCGCAGGAGACTAGGATGGCCGTGATCGCCCTGCTGGCGCTGGTGCTGGATGTGCTGATCGGTTGGCCCGATGCGGTCTATCGCCGGGTCGGGCATCCGGTGACCTGGGCCGGGCGTCTGATCGCGGCGCTGGACCGCACGCTGAACCAAGGCCGGGCGCGGCGCGCCAGGGGCGCGCTGACCGTGGTCGTGGTCCTGCTGGCGGCCATGATGCCCGCGGTCCTGATCCAGGCATGGCTGGGCCCGTGGGTCGCGGCCGTACTGGCGTGGCCGCTGGTCGCGGCGCGGTCGCTGGACCAGCACCTGCGCGCGGTGGCCGTCCCCCTGGCGGCGGGCGATCTGGCCGTCGCTCGCGGTGCGACCGCGATGATCGTGGGGCGCGACGTCACCCAGGCCGATACGCCCGCCCTGTCCCGCGCCAGCCTTGAAAGCCTGGCCGAGAATTTCAGCGATGGCGTCATCGCGCCGCTGTTCTGGGCGGCGGTCGGCGGGCTGCCGGGCATCGCGGCCTACAAGGCGATCAACACGATGGATTCGATGATCGGCCACCGCACCCCACGGCACGAGGCGTTCGGCATGATCGCCGCGCGCCTGGACGACGTGGCGAACCTGATCCCCGCGCGGCTGTCGGCGGGGCTGATCGCGATCGCGTCCGGTCGGCGCGCGACGGCGGCGCTGCGGGTGGCGCTGCGCGACGCGTCTGCCCACCGGTCGCCCAACGCCGGCTGGCCCGAGGGCGCGATGGCCGGGGCCCTGGACTGCCGGTTGTCGGGTCCGCGCGTCTATGCCGACCGGGTCGCGGACGAGCCGTGGCTGAATGCCGCTGCGCCCGACCCGGATGCGGCGGACCTGCGCCGTGGCATCGCACTGATCCGTCGCGCCACGATGGTCGCGGCGCTGCTGCTGGCCACGGCGGCGCTGCTCTGACGGATCAGAACAGCATGACCTCGACGCTTTGCGTGCGCAGTTCCGCGACCGAGTTGGTGGTCAGAAACGCCACGTCCGCCGCGTCGCGCCCGACCGCGACCAGGGCCATCTGGTCCGCATCGGCCATGCCGGTTGGATCGACCAGGTGCCAGTCGCCGCCCAGATAGACCTGCACGACGGCGTGGAAATCCTGCGGCTGGACATGGGGGGCGTAGACGCTGGCGATGCGCGCGGGGATCTGCTGCGCGCGGCACAGCGCGATCAGCAGATGCGCATAGTCCCGGCAGACGCCGCGCCGGTCCAGGAAGGTGTCCGCAGCCGTTGTGTCCCCGTCGCTGGTTCCGGCGACATAGTCCAGGTTGCGTTCCACCCAATCGCGTATCGCGGCCACCAGCGGGCCGCCCGTCAGCCCCTCGAACCGAGAGCCGGTGAAGTGCCCGAACCGTTCCGACTGGCAATAGCGCGACGGCAGAAGATAGCGCAGCGCGTCGCCGGGCATGTCCTCGACCTCGACGGCCTGCAGGCTGGCCAGATCGGGACGCGGGCGGGTCACCTGGACCTCGGCCGAATAACGGCAGGTCAGCCGATCCTGCAGGCGCATGACGATGCGTTCGCCGATGCCCTCCTCGGCCGGAACGCGGGCCAGCTTCAGGGGCTGGCCCAGGTCGATGTTGGTGCGGTTCAGGATCTGTCCGTGAACGCCCGCCGCCTCGATCAGCAGCAGCGCGGGCCCGGGCGATTCCAGCGCATAGTCAAGCGTCACGTCGATCTTCATCCGCATCGGCGGCTCCTGTCAGGTTGGGGTGGGTCGGGAAAGGGGCAGAGCCGTGCCCGCTTGCGGGGCCATTGTCAATCGTCAAGCGGCGGCTTGGTTCCGCGGGCGTCAGGATGACGCAGCCGCATCCAGCATCACGGTGACGCGGAACCGGGCACCGCCCCGGTCAGAGGCACCGTGATCCAGCCCACCGCCCATCTGGCGGGCATAGATCAGGCAGATCTGCATGCCCAGCCCGCGCGCCGCATCCGGGTCGAACCCGGCAGGCAGGCCCGGCCCGTCATCCGACAGCGTAACGCTCAACGCGCCCGCGTTCTGCGCCAGGTCCAGCCACAGACCCGGCCGCCGGCCCGGATGCGCGTGCTTGACGGCATTGCCGATCAGTTCGGCCAGGATCTGGCCGATCGCCGCCGCCTGCCCCGCCGTCACCCGCAGATCGCCCGCCAGCGCGTCGTCCACGGTGATCGTCACCTCCAGGGCCTGCGCGAGGTCGGTCGCCAGCGCCCCGACATAATCGCGCAGGCTGACATCGCGGCTGCCCGGGTCCAGGTGCAGCTGGTCGTGCACCCGCGCCAGGGTCGAGATGCGGTTCGCCGCATCGGACAGCTGCGCGCCTGCCGGGCCACCGGCCTGCTGGCGCGCCTGCATCCGCAGAAGGGCGATGACCGCGGCAAAGCTGTTCTTCACACGGTGGTCGATCTCTCCCATCAGGATGTGCTGACGGGCGATGGCCTCGTCCTTGCGGGCGACCTCCTGCTGCAGCTGCTGTCGGATGGTCACGCTGTCGGTCACGTCGCGCGACGACGCCAGGATGCGCACCACGCGGGCCGCCGCGTCCCGGACCCCCGATACCGTGACGTGCCACCAGCGCGGTGTGCCGCGCGCGGTTGGGCAGAAGGCCTCGAACCGGGTCACGGCGCCGGTCAGCGCCGCCTGCATCGCGTCGTTCAGCATCCGGTCCGCCTCGGGCGGCCACATCGACGGCCAAGGCCGCTGATCGACGCTGGCGAAATCGTCGATCTCCATCGCGCACAACCCGTTGCCGTTCATGAAGATCAGCCGCCCCTCGGGGTCCAGCAGCTTGATGCAATCCGGCGAGGCATCCAGAACCGACAGCGCGAATCCCGCTTCGGACCCGGCCAGCAGGTCGATCGCGCGCAAATTCGGATCGGTTGGAACCATGGATGAACCCGACAGTGACGCGGGCCTATCCCGGCCCGCCGCTTGACGTCCCGCTTGGCCCTCCGGCCCGGTCACGTCAAGGACCAATCCGGACGGCACGGAAAGGTTAGCCAAGGCCCGCCGCGTCACGCAAGGGACATGTGCGGGCCAGATCGCGCGCCTGTTGCGACACGCCCCGCGCCAGCGGCAGCAGGTCCGCCTGCAGCGCGTGATAGATGTCGGGTTTGCCCCTGAACTGCGTCGCGGCCGGGCGGTCGTCATCGCCCAGTTCGGGGAACCACCCGCCGCGGGCATGGTCGATCAGATGCCCGTCCGCAAAGGCCCACAGGCGGCGGTACCAGTCGCCGTCGCCGGGTCGGGGGTCCAGCTTGATCAGGGCCGCCAGCGCGCCTATCGCCTCGGTCACCGGCCACCAATAGCGCGCCGGATTGTCCACGCGCCCGTCGCGCAGCGTATAGGCCAGCCCGCCCCGGTCGGCCCAGGCATCCGCCAGCGCCGTATCGACCAGCGCACGCGCCTGCGCGACCGCGCCTGTGTCGGGGCGCCCGGCCAGATCCCACCAGTGCAGCAGCAGGCGCGCCATCTCGAAGCTGTGGCCCGGCGTGGTGCCGGCGGGGCGGAACATCGGGTTGCCGGCATAGGCATGGTCGGGCCGCCAGCGGTCGTCGTAATGTTCCGGGATGCGCCAGCCATGCGCCGCCGCCTGCCCCGCAATGAAGAAATCCAGGATTTGCCCGGCACGGTCCAGATGGATAGGCGCGCCGGTCGCCTCGAACGCGGCCAGCAGCGCCTCGACCCCGTGCATGTTGGCGTTCATGCCGCGATAGGTCGAGAACGCCTGCCAGTCGCGCGTGAACTCGTCGCGGAACAGTCCCGCGTCGTGGTCCCAATAGTGGCGGTCCAGCACCTGCGTGATGTCGGCCAGCAGGCGATCCGCATCCGGGTGCCCGATCATCTTGGCACTGGACGCGGCCAGCAGCACGAAGACATGGCCATAAGCCAGCTTGGGCCCCTCGACCGGCGCGGTGCCGTCCACGGCCCACAGATAGCCGCCGTGATCGGTGTCGCGATGCGCGCGCCACAGCCAGTCCATGCCCTGATCCACGATCCCCGCGCGGTCCGGCCGCCCGGCCATCTGCGCCAGCGCATAGGAATGGACCAGCCGCGTGGTCGTATGCAGCTCCTGCACCGTGCCCGGCAGAGGCGTGCCGTCCAGGTCCAGCACATGAAAGCCGCCCTCGGGCCGGATGCTGGCATCGAAGAAATCCAGCGCCCGGCGCGCGTCGCGCGCCAGAAAAGCGCGGTGATCGGTGTCGTCAAGCACGCTCATGGCCATCCCCTCAGCGTTTGCGCAGCGCGTCGGCCAGGGCCGAACCGAATGCGCCCGCCCCCTTGGGCGCGGCCTGCGCCGCACGGGGCGCGGGCTTCGCGGTCTCGCGCGCCGGGCGGTCGGTGGGGGCGTTGTCCTTGCGCATGGTAAGGCCGATGCGCTTGCGGGCCACGTCCACCTCGGTCACGCGGACGCGGACCACGTCGCCGGCCTTGACCACTTCGTGGGGGTCCTTCACGAAGCGGTCGGCCAGTTGGCTGACATGGACCAGCCCGTCCTGATGCACCCCGATATCGACGAAGGCGCCAAAGGCCGCGACGTTCGTCACCGTCCCCTCCAGCGACATGCCCGGGCGCAGGTCGCCGATCGCCTCGACGCCGTCGGCAAAGGTCGCGGTGACGAAACCGGGGCGCGGGTCGCGGCCGGGCTTCTCAAGCTCCGACAGGATGTCGCGCACGGTGGGCAGGCCGAAATCCTCGGTGACGAAATCCTGCGCCCGCACCGACTTCAGCGTCGTGCTGTCGCCCATCAGCGACCGCAGATCACGCCCGCAGGCGGCCACGATCTTGCGCGCGACGCCGTAAGCTTCGGGATGGACGGCCGATGCGTCCAGCGGTTCGGACCCTTGGACGCGCAGGAACCCCGCGCATTGCTGGAACGCCTTGGGGCCCAGACCCGCGACCTTCTTCAGCGCGGCGCGGGACGGGAAGGCGCCGGTGGCATCCCGATGCGCGACGATGGCCTGCGCCAGCGACGGCCCCAGCCCCGCGACATGGGTGAGCAGCGCCGCAGAGGCCGTGTTCAGATCGACGCCTACCGCGTTCACGGCATCCTCGACCACGGCCTCCAGCGATTTTGCCAGCTGCCGTTGGTCCACGTCATGCTGGTATTGCCCCACACCGATGGACTGCGGCGGCACCTTGACCAGTTCGGCCAGCGGGTCCTGCAACCGGCGCGCGATGCTGACCGCGCCGCGCAGGGAGACGTCCAGGCCGGGAAACTCCTTCGCGGCCAGTTCGGACGCGGAATAGACCGAGGCCCCGGCCTCGGAGACGATCACCTTGGTCGGCGTCTTCACCCCCTTGGGCAGGCGCTTCAGCACATCGGCGACCAGACGCTCGCTCTCGCGGCTGGCGGTGCCGTTGCCGATGGCGATCAGGTCGACGCCATGCCTGGCGATCAGCGCCGCCAGCGTGGCCTCGGCCCCGCGCAGGTCGTTCTTGGGCTGGAACGGATAGATGGTCGCGGTGTCCAACAGCTTGCCGGTGCCGTCCACGACCGCGATCTTGCACCCCGTGCGGATGCCCGGGTCCAGCCCCAGGGTCGCGCGCGGCCCGGCGGGTGCCGCCAGCAGCAGGTCGCGCAGGTTGCGGGCAAAGACCTGGATCGCCTCGGCATGGGCACGGGCGCGCAATTCGGTCAGCAGATCGATATACATCGTGTTCGACAGCCGCACGCGCCAGGCCCAGCCCGCGACGCCGCGCAGCCAGTCGGCGCCCGGCCCCTGCCCGACCGCGCCCAGACCCCGCGCCACGATCCCCTCGGCCCGCGCCGTGCCGGTGTCCGGTTCGGGGGCGATGTCGATGGTCACGACCTCCTCCTTGGCGGCGCGCAGGATGGCCAGCGCGCGGTGGCCCGGAATGCCCGACCAGGTTTCCGAATGCGCGAAATAGTCGCTGAACTTGGCGCCCGCCTCCTCCTTGCCGGCCACCACGCGGGCGGCGATCACCGCATTGCCGCGCATGAACTCGCGCAGCGGCCCCAGAACCTCGGCATTTTCCGACAGCTCCTCGACCAGGATGTCGCGGGCGCCGTCCAGCGCGGCCTTGGCCGTCTCGACCGCGCCCGTCACATAGGTGGGCGCAAGGGTCGCCGGATCGCGCGACGGATCGGCCTGGATCGCGCGCAGCAGCGGCTCCAGACCGTTCTCGCGCGCGATCATTGCCTTGGTCCGGCGCTTGGGCTTGAAGGGCAGATAGATGTCCTCCAGCGCGGCCTTGGTCTCGGCCGCGCCGATGGCACGGGACAGATCGTCGGTCAGCTTGCCCTGGTCGCGGATCGATCCCAGGATCGCCGTGCGCCGCGCCTCCATCTCTCGCAGATAGGACAGGCGGTCGGCCAGGGTCCGCAGCTGCGTGTCGTCCAGGCCCCCCGTCACCTCCTTGCGGTAACGTGCGACAAAGGGAACCGTCGCGCCCCCGTCCAGCAGGTCGGAGGCGGCCGTGACCTGCGCGGGGCTGGCGCCGATCTCTGTCGCGATCTGGCGGGCGATGCGGGTGGCGGTCTGGGCAGAGTTGTCCATGCGTGGGGGGCCTTGTCGTCCGTGGGTCTTGCGCCCCGGTCTAGCCGCTTGCGGCGGTCTCGCCAAGCGGGGCGTCCTGGGCCAGTTCAGGCATGCGCAGGACCTCTCCGGCGACGGTCTTGCCGACGACGCTGTCGCGCACCGCCTTGCGCAGCGCGGCGGACCGTTTCAGCAGGCGGCGGAACCCGGCCTCGTCCAGCACCAACAGCGTGCTGGGGGTGATCGCGCGGACCTCCGCCTTGCGGATGCGGCGGGTCAGCACGCCCATCTGGCCGAACATCTCTCCGCGGCCAAGGCGCGCGGTCTGGCCCGCGACCTCCTGTTCGACCGCGCCCGAAGCCACGAAGAAGACCGACCGCGCGGGCGTGTCCTTGCGAGTGATCACATGGCCCGCATTGACGTAACGCGTGCGGATCTCTCGGCTCAGGCGCTTCAGTTCGGCATCGTCCAGATCGGCGAACAGCGGGAATTGCCGCACGACCTGGTTCTTGCGCAGGGCCAGGTCCAGCTTGGGGCGGCCTTCGGACTGCTGGCGCCGTTGGCGGACATCGTCCATCAGCTGGATGTGCACCTCGGCGCCGATCAGGCCGTCGTCGCGCAGGGCGTTGTACTCGCGCTCCTCCAACCGCAGGGCGGTGCGCCGGATGAAGCGGCGCTCCAGCTCTTCGGCATAGCCGGGAAACTGCAGGCGCAGACCCTCCAGGGCGGTCTCCACCGCCTCGATCCGCCGCTGCAGCAATTCGTGCAGCAGTTCGGCCACGCGCCGACCGTGAATGCGGCGGATGCGGCGGTCGATGAACCCGTGAAGATCCCGCAGGATCAAACGCTTGCCCAGCAACATCTCGAACCTGTCCGCGGTCATGCGGGCCAGCGGGCCGGCCACGCCGATGCGGTTGCGCAGGAAGGCCGCGAACCGGAACGCCGGGCCATAGCGCAGATTGCGCCGTGCCGCGCGCTGATAGCCTGTGCGGCCGCCGGAACGCGCGCCCTCGATCACCCGGTCGGCGTCGAACAGCGCCTGCTCCGACAGCCGCGCCGAGATCGCCCGTTCGCGGAACCGCTGGACTATCATCTCGCGCTCGTGCGCGGCCAGGGCGATCAGGCCCAGGGTGATGCGGTCGCGGTCCAGGATCTCGGCATTGTCCTCGGCCTCGGCGGCCTCGACGGCATTGTCCAGCCGGGCGGCAAAGCGCTTGGCTTCGGAGCGCACCGTCTCTCGGGTCAGGTCATAGTTCTCGGTGACCGAGGCGACGCCCTCGCGCACCGACTGCAGCGCCACGGCGACGACCTGGTTCGACAGCGCCCGGTCCAGCGGCGACAGCTTGTCCAGCCCCAGAAGGGCGATGACACCGCGCAGCGTGGTGCCCTGCACGATCAGCGTGAACAGGGTGAAGCCGGTGGCCAGGATGCCGACGATGCGCTTCGTCTCGACCGGCACGCGCAGGTTCTCGGTCACCGCCAGGGCGAGCGCCAGGGTGACTGCGCCGCGCAGCCCGCCCCACATGATCGCCACGCGATAGGGGCGCTGGATCTTGGGCGACAGGCGCAGCGTGGTCAGCATCGGCAGCAGCACGAACAGGATCAGCGCCCGCGCGACGAAGGCCGCGATCACCACCACGCCGACCAGGAACAGGTCGTTCAGCCGCACCTCGCCCAGCAGGCGCGGGATCAGCAGCGCCGCCAGGATGAAGATCAGCGCCCCGGCCCAATGCGCCAGCAAGCCCCAGACCTCCTTGAGGTTGACCCAGAATGCAGGCGCCAGGCGGCCCGGACCCATCAGGTTCAGCGTCAGGCCGGACACGACGACGGCAATCACGCCCGACGCGCCCAGCAGCTGTTCCGCGCCGATATAGGCCAGGTAAGGGACCGCGACCGAAACGGATATCTGCGCCGTCTCGAACCGCCCGAACAGGCTCATCAACGCCAGCGCGATCCGCGCGACCAGCCACCCGGCCAGCACGCCGCCCACGATCAGGCCGGGGAACTGGCCCAGGGCCTCGCCCAGTTGCGGGTTCGGGACGCCCAGCATGACATAGGTCAGGAACAGGCCGAACAGCGCGATGGCGGCGGCGTCGTTCAACAGCGACTCGCCCTCGACGATGCGGGACAGGCGCTTGGGCGCGGACAGGCTGCGGAAGATGCTGACGACCGCCGAGGGGTCGGTGGTCGACACGATCGCCCCGATCAGCAGGCCCACCATCAGCGGCAGCCCCCCGATCCAGTGCAGCGCGAAACCGATGGTCAGGGTCGCCGCCACGACGGCCACCACGGCCAGCGTCAGGATCGGCACCCAGTCATCCATCATCCGCCGGATGTTCATCTCCAGCGTCGCCTGAAAGATCAGCGTCGGCAGGAAGACGTACATGAACACGCTGGACCGGATCGGCAGCGACAGGATGCCGACCGCCACCGGATTCAGCGTCTCTGTCACGTTGGTGCGCAGCAGGAACAGGGCGCCGCCGCCGATCAGGATACCCACCGCCGCCAGCATCACGCTGAACGGAAGGCGCAGGCGTGCGGCCAGGGGTTCCGCCGCTGCGATCAGCAGGAACAGCACCGCGGTAAAGGCAGTCAGCAACATGATATCCATGGCTTTCTGGATAGTCGCGGACCGACCGACATGGAAGGCCAACCCCGCCGCCCGCGCGCGTTTTTTCGCGCCGGTGACGGCGATGTGACGACGCGGCAGGCGCCCTTGAAATCGGGTCGCGTCACGCACAGCTGAAGGCCCGTGGGGCGCAGGGCGCCCCGCACTGACATTCCGGGCCGGACGGCCCCACAAGCAAGATCAAGAAAGGAGGACCCGCATGTCCTCGATGTTCGAACCCGTGACCCTGGGGGCGGTGACGCTGCGCAACCGGATCGTGATGGCCCCGCTGACCCGGTCGCGGGCGGGCGATGCACGCGTGCCCAACGACCTGATGGTCGAATACTATCGCCAGCGCGCCGGCGCCGGCCTGATCCTGTCCGAAGCGACCAGCATCATGCCGATGGGCGTGGGATACGAGGCGACGCCCGGCATCTGGAACGACGACCAGATCGCCGGCTGGTCGAAGGTGACCCAGGCCGTGCACGAACGCGACGGCCTGATCTACCTGCAGCTGTGGCATGTGGGCCGCATTTCCGACCCGCAGCTGCTGGGCGGGCAGCTGCCGGTGGCGCCGTCGTCGATCCAGCCGGGCGGGCATGTCAGCCTGCTGCGTCCCAAGCGTGCCTATGTCACGCCCCGCGCCCTGACCACCGAGGAGATCCCCGGCATCGTCGAGGCCTATCGTCAGGCGGCCGAGAACGCGCGCCACGCGGGCTTTGACGGGGTCGAGATCCACGCCGCGAACGGCTATCTGATCGACCAGTTCCTGCAGGACCGCAGCAACACCCGCACCGACCAGTATGGCGGCGACATCCAGAACCGCGTCCGCTTCCTGAACGAGATCACCGATGCGGTGGTCGGCGTCTGGGGCGGCGACCGGGTCGGTGTCCACCTGGCGCCCCGCGGCGACAGCCATGACATGGGCGACAGCGATGCCCGCGCGCTGTTCACGCAGGTCGCCCGCGACATGCGCGCGCGCGGCGTGGCCTTCCTGTGCCTGCGCGAACGCGTGGCCGAGGACAGCCTGCTGGACGCCATCCGCGACGCCTTCGGCGGCCCGGTCATCGCAAACGAGAGTCTGACCCGCGAAAGCGCCGAGGCCCTGCTAGCCGAGGGTCGCGCCGATGCCGTGGCCTTCGGGCGCGATTTCATCGCGACGCCGGACCTGCCCGAACGGTTCCGCCGCGGCCTGCCGCTGAACGACCAGGACCCGGCCACATTCTATGCAGGCGGCGCCGAGGGATACACCGACTATCCCACCGCCACCGACATCGCCGCGGAATGAGCCGGCGTCACGCATGACAAAGGGGGCGGCCCATGGGTCCGCCCCCTTTATGGATGGTCCGCCCCTCCCGCCGATCTCCGTGTAGGATGTCGGTGTTCAATGGAGGAAGGAGCGGACCATGATCATTGTGATCGTTGGCATCGACCTGGGCAAGAACAGCTGCAGCATCGTCGGTCTCGACAGCCTGGGGACAGTGGTGGTTCGACGGCGATTGCGTCGTGACAGCGTCATCGCGTTCGCGTCGAAGCTGCCGGCCTGCATCATGGCCATGGAGGCGTGTTGCGGCGCTCATCACATGGGACGGTCGCTGGCAGCACTGGGGCATGAGGTCCGGCTGATGTCGCCGGAATATGTCCGGCCTTACGTAAAGGCGCAGAAGAATGATGATCGCGACGCTGAGGCAATTGCCGAAGCGGCAACCCGTCCCACCATGCGCTTTGTCGAACTCAAGAGCGAGGAGCAGCTCGACGTCCAGACGCTGCATCGGGTGCGGGATCGGCTGGTCGGAGAACGCACGTCGCTGACCAACCAAATCAGGAGCCTTCTGCTGGAACGGGGACATGTTGCGGCACAGGGCCATGCCCGGTTGCGTCACTTGCTCGCTGACCTGCTGGACCCCGCCACGTGCAGCCTCAGTGCCCGCATGGCTTTCCTGCTCGGCGACATGCGCACGCGGTGGGACGAGCTTGGCCGCCGCATTGCCGCTTTTGACGCCGAGTTCTCGGCCATGGCTCGGACCGATGAGCGAGCACGGCGGCTGACAAGCATTCCGGGCATCGGTGCGCTGAACGCCACCGCATTGGTCGCCGCTGTCGGCAACGCCGCGACATTCACGAAAGGACGCGATCTGGCCGCCTGGCTGGGTCTGGTGCCGAGGCAGGCGACAACAGGCGGCAAACCAAAGCTGCTCGGGATCACAAAGCGCGGCAGTCGATACCTGCGCAAGATGCTGATCCAAGGCGCGCGATCTGCCATGCCAACATTGGCGAAGGCGAATACAGCAATAGGCGCCTGGCTGCGTGCGCTGCTTGTGCGCACCCATCCCAACATCGCTGTTGTCGCCCTTGCGGCGAAGATGGCCCGCACTGTCTGGGCGCTTCTGCGGCACGGGCGAAATTATGAAGCCGTGCCGCAGGCGGCCGGTTGAGGAACACGCGCCCGTCTTGAACACAGCCGGGCGCAACGAGCTGCGAGTGGTGAAAGGAAGATGGCCTGACAGTTGATCGGCGTTGCAAAAACCTCCGGCGCAAAATGGCCCACCGAGGCCGGCCCCTTTATGAGGATTGTGACGCGCGGATCTCCATCTTGGCGGCGGCCTTTGTGCCGACATGCCGGATACGTTTGTGCAGACTGATCATGTTATCAAAAATTGCCGCTTGCAGACGGGGCGGACCATACGTTTTGCAACGCTGACGACGATCAGCTGTCGTGACGGCTGGACCGCATGGCTGCGTCACCGGCCGACGGCAGCAGCGTGACGGACACGACATCGTCGGCCATCAGGTTGCGCTGGCCCAGTTCGCGGGCGGTGAACAGATCACCTGCGCGACGTTCGACCATGACCTGCGCCATGGGCGCGGGCGCGAAATCGGGGCGTTCGCTCATGCCCGCCAGGCCGGCGGCGGCGGGCAGTGCGGACAGCGCCATCAGGGCGGCGGTGGTGGCGGCGGCAACAAGACGTTTCATCATGTCTCTCCTGGGTGTCATGTGGGTGGACCGTGTCGATCCATGCTTACAGACACGCCGGAAACCGACTTTCGTGACACCCACTCACCAAACCGTGTCGTTCCGTGTGGACGTCGTGATCGCATGAGAAAGGGGCGGCCCCGCAGGACCGCCCTCCGATCTGATCCGCGGACGGGATCAGCAGCTGTAATACATCGCGTATTCGATGGGATGGGGGGTATGCTCGTAGGCATAGACCTCTTCCCATTTCAGCGCGATATAGCCTTCCAGCTGGTCGCGGGTGAACACGTCGCCCTGCAGCAGGAAGTCCATGTCCTTCTCCAGCTCCTCCAGCGCCTCGCGCAGGGACCCGCAGACGGTCGGGATCTCGGCCAGCTCCTCGGGCGGCAGATCGTAGAGATCCTTGTCCGAGGCCGGGCCCGGATCGATCTTGTTCTTGATGCCGTCCAGGCCCGCCATCAGCAGCGCCGCAAAGCACAGGTACGGGTTGGCCGAGGGGTCGGGGAAACGCGCTTCGACGCGCTTGGCCTTGGGGCTCTCCGTCCACGGGATCCGGACGCAGCCCGAGCGGTTGCGGGCCGAGAACGCGCGCAGCACGGGGGCCTCGAAGCCCGGGATCAGGCGCTTGTAGCTGTTGGTCGACGGGTTGGTCAGCGCGTTCAGCGCCTTGGCATGCTTCAGGATGCCGCCGATGAAGTACAGCGCCTCCTGCGACAGGTCCGCATATTTGTCACCCGAGAACAGCGGCTTGCCGTCCTTCCAGATCGACATGTTGACGTGCATCCCCGACCCGTTGTCGCCCTTCATGGGCTTGGGCATGAAGGTGACCGACTTGCCATAGGCATGGGCCACGTTGTGGATGACGTACTTGTATTTCTGGATGTTGTCGGCCTGCTCGACCAGACCACCGAAGATCAGGCCCAGCTCGTGCTGGCAGGTCGCGACCTCGTGGTGATGCTTGTCGACGCGCATGCCCATGCGCTTCATGGTGGACAGCATCTCGCCGCGGATGTCCTGGGCGGTGTCGACGGGGTTGACCGGGAAATAGCCGCCCTTGTGGGCCGCGCGGTGACCGGTGTTGCCCATCTCGTATTCGGTGTCGGTGTTCCAAGCGGCGTCGACCGCGTCGATCTGGAACGACACCTTCTGCGGCGTCACCGAATAGCGCACGTCGTCGAAGATGAAGAATTCGGCCTCGGGTCCGAAATAGGCCGCATCACCGATGCCCGACGCCTTCAGATAGGCCTCGGCCTTGGCGGCGGTGCCGCGCGGGTCGCGCGAATAGGGCTCGTTCGTGTCGGGCTCGACCACGTTGCAATGCACGCACAGCGTCTTTTCGGCATAGAACGGATCGATATAGACCGAGGCGGGGTCCAGGATCAGCTTCATGTCCGACTGGTCGATCGACTTCCAGCCCGCGATCGAGCTGCCGTCAAACATAAAGCCTTCCTCGAAGAAGTCCTCGTCGACCAGGTCGCGGTCCAGCGTCACGTGCTGCAGCTTGCCTTTGGGGTCGGTGAAGCGAACGTCGACATAGGCGACATCCTCGTCCTCGATCAGCTTCAAGACATCCTTGATTTGCATCTCTTCCCTTTCTTCGTAGATGCGGCCCGGCGGCCTGGGCCTGCCGGGCGCGAAGGCCTGTGTAACTTCGGTCGATCAGACGGCGTCGTCGCCCGTCTCTCCGGTCCGGATGCGGATCGCCTGTTCGACGGGCAAGACGAAGATCTTGCCGTCGCCGATCTTCTCGGTGCGCGCGGCGGCGACGATCGCCTCGATGGCGGCATCGACCTGATCGTCGGGCAGCACCATCTCGATCTTCACCTTGGGCAGGAAGTCGACGACATATTCAGCGCCGCGATACAGTTCGGTATGGCCCTTCTGACGACCGAAACCCTTGACCTCGGTCACGGAAAGACCCTGCACGCCGACTTCCTGCAGCGCCTCTTTGACATCGTCCAGCTTGAACGGCTTGATGATCGCCTCGATCTTCTTCATCGCAATAGACCCTTCCTCGCGGCTTGCCTGAAGACTGATTGGCGCGTTTGATGAACCGCGTAAATGCAGCAGCATGATCTTGGAAGCCCCCAAGCCGTTTGTCCGGCTCGTATGCCTAATATTTCACCATTCAGCCCAAGGATTAATCATCGACCATGATGGAAGGCAGTGAAATCGTCACCGTCGCTCAAATGCGCGCCATCGAATCCGCGGCGATAGGCAGCGGCGTGACGTCCGGGCTGAACCTGATGACCCGCGCGGGACGTGCCGTCGCGGGCCAGATCCGCCTGCGCTGGCCGCGTCCGGGGCGGGCGGTCGTCCTGTGCGGGCCGGGCGCGAATGGCAGCGACGGCTTTGTCGTGGCGCGCGCGCTGGCGCAGGCGGGCTGGCGGGTCGATGTGCTGGGCGCGGCCCCGCGACCGGGCTCCGACGCGGCGGCGGCGCGGGCGCAATGGCCTGGGCCGGTCCTGCCGCTAACCCGCGCGGCGCTGCGCGCCCTGCCCGATGCCGATGTCTATGTCGACGCGATCTTCGGCACCGGCCTAACCCGCCCGCCCGAGGGCGAGATCGCGGCCCTGCTGCGCCATCTGGGCGGCGAGGGCGGCGACGGCGCCTTCTATCGCCCGCGCCTGGTCGCGGTGGATGCGCCAAGCGGACTGTGCCTGGACAGCGGCGTGATCCTGGGCTCTGGGCGCGGCGCCCTGCCCTGGCACGCGCTGCGCGTCGCGATGACGGTGACCTTCGACAGCCCCAAGCCCGGTCACCTGCTGGAGCATGGCCCCCTGACCTGCGGGCAACTGGTCGTGGCCGATATCGGGTTGGAGCCGTTCCGCGTCCAGGGCGGGCGCGGCCTGCGCCCGGCGCTGATGACCGCGCTCTGGCCGCGCTTCGAGCTGGCCGACCGGCGCCGCGCGCAGGGGCCGGGCGGCGAAGGGCCCTGGCTGCGCAAGCAGCAGTCCGAAGGCGGGCACAAATATGCGCATGGCGCGGCGCTGATCGTGGCGGGGGGCGCGGGGTCGGGCGGCGCGGCGCGGCTCGCGGCACGCGCCGCGCTGCGGGTGGGGGCGGGGCTGGTGACGCTGGCCCCGCCGCATGACGCGCTGTCCGACCACGCCCTGCCGCCCGATGCGCTGATGCGGCGGGCGGTGGATCATTCCGATGATCTGGCGCTGGCGCTGGCGGACCGCCGCCCCATGGCGCTGTGCCTGGGGCCGGGCTGCGGGGTGGCGCGTGCGGCCGCCCTGCTGCCCGCGGCGGTGGCGGCGGGCCGTCCCACGGTCCTGGATGCCGATGGCCTGACCGCGCTGGCGCAGGCGCCCCGCCCCCTGCCGCCAGGCTGGATGCTGAGCCCGCATGGCGGAGAGTTCGCGCGCCTCTGCCCCGATCTGGCCCTGGCGCTGACGCACGAGGGTCCCCCCCGCCCCAAGCCCACCCTGCTGCGCGAGGCGGCGGCGCGGCTTGGCGCGGTCATCCTGCTCAAGGGGCCGGACACGGTCATCTCCGATCCGCAAGGACGGGTGGCGATCCATTCGGACCCGCATATTCCCTGGCTTGCCACCGCCGGATCGGGGGATGTTCTGGCGGGGATCATCACTGGCCTGTTGGCGCGCGGCCTGCCGGCATTCGATGCGGCCTGCCTTGGGGTACGCCTGCACGGGGCGGTCGCAAGACAGCATGGGCCGGGACTGATCGCGGACGATCTGATCGACGGGCTGGCCCCCGTCATCGCCGAATGGGACTGGTGATTTTTCCCCTCGCACTGCCCGCAGCCATTTGCTAGATCGCGGACAGCGCGGGTATGGCGAAATTGGCAGACGCACCAGATTTAGGTTCTGGCGCCGCAAGGCGTGGGGGTTCAAGTCCCTCTACCCGCACCACCACCGATCGATCGTTCACCTTTCGGCCGGCGTGGTCAGGCCCAGTTCCGCCATCAGCTCCGGTTCCAGCACGTTGATCTCGGCCGGGGGGGTGCGCAGGGCATAGGTCATCAGCCGCAGATCGACCCCCATCTGCACCAGATAATCCATCACCCCCGCCTGCGCGCGCTGCAGGTCGCTGACCGCCATGAAGGCGGGCAGGATGGTGTTCTGGCCGAAATAATGCTGGTGGACCCCCACCACGCCGCCTGCTGCCACCTGCCGCGTGGCGCCGCCCGCCAGGATATAGGGGCAGGCCGACAGGCAGACCGCCCCGTCGCCCACGCGGGTCGCATAGCCCGCCGCGCGGATCGTGCGCCCGATGGCCAGCGCGTCGGACACCGATCCGCCCGAACTGTCCAACGTCACCTGCGTCGCCGTCGGGCGTGTCCGGTCCAGCCAGGCGGCAAAGCGGTCCGCATCGCCCGGCGCGATCTGGCCCGCGATGGTGATCGCGTCATCGGCCTGATCGAATTCCAGCGCCTCTGGCATGGCGCGCATGGCGGGGCCGCCCGGATGCGACGGGTCCGACGGCCGCAGGTCGGGGCGATAGGGGCGCACGCTTGGCCCCTGTGCGGGCGGGGCGTACAACCCCGGCGCGGCCGATCCCGGTGCGCGCATCAGGTCCAGGCCGACGATGGCACCCGCCAGCAGCACCTGCGACACCAATACGGCCCGCACCACCTTGTGCGGGGAGGAGAACAGCCCCATCAGCTAGCCCTCGCGCCGCGAGGTGTCGGCGGCGGGCGGCGGTGCGGCATCGATCTGACGCAGCAGGTCAGAGGCCGCAAGCGCCGCACGCAGCTCTCCGACCGTCATGCGTTCGTCGCTGTGCCCCTCTCCGCGGCCGGATCGGATCGCGGCCTGCACGACCATGATGATGAAGACCAGCACCGCGGGCAGCAGGTCGATGGCGATGGCGCCTGCCCATGCGGGAACGAAGTTGCCGGCATAGGCGATGACCGCGTCCGCGGCCGACATGGGCGTATAGAGGGCCTCGTCCACCTGCGGCAGGGACATCACCTCGGTCGCGGCCTGCGCCAGGGTGGTGGCGCGCTGTTCGACCAGGGACAGGACAGAGGTGATGGTGCTGGACTGGCCCGCGCGCGTGGCCTCGGTGCTGCCGTCCAGTTCGGGCAGCACGACCGCATCGGCCAGGTCCTGCGCGGCGCGTCCGACCAACGGCGCCGGGTTCAACTGGCGCAGCTGCGTGATCAGACCGGCCAGCTGGACGGCGTCTTCGGAAAAGCGGACCGTGCGATCCTCCAGCGGTCCCGGCTCGACCGAGGTGCCGCGCATCCGGGACAGGATGGTGTTCCCCTGCGCGAAGGTTTCCTCGATGGGGGCTTCGGCGGCCAGCAGCTGGTCCTCCAGCGCCTGCAGTTCGGCGCCCTTCTGAGTCAGCACCCGAAAGACCGCGCCGCGACCGGAAAAGCCCGACAGGGTGCCGCCCGCCTCCTGCTCGGACAGATCCGCAAAGCTTTGCCGCACCCGGGCCACGTCGCGCGACAGTGCCTGCCCCGCCACGGCGTTCGCATGCGCGCGTTCCAGCGAGGTCTGATAGGTCTGCACGGTGGCCGCCATGTGTGTCTCGACCGCGGCCGTCCCTGCCAGCGCGGCGGCGTTCAGCCAGGACGACATCGCGACGATCGCCACCGAACCAAGCGCCATCGTCAGCAGCAGGCCGACCCTTGATGCCGCCGAGCGCACCGCCGGCAACAGCCGCAGCATGTAGGACCAGAAGACGAAGATGCCCACCGACACCGCGATGGAATAGGCCAGCGCCGCAAAGGTCGTCCACAGGCCCGGATCGTCCAGCAGCGTCCGCACCCCAAGATAGGTATAGATGCCCGATGCGGCCGACAGCACCCCAAGCGCGGTCGAGGTGAAACTGTCCAGCCAGTCCAGGTGCCGCTCCAACTCTCGGGCATAGCGGTCGCCGACGCGGTCATGGCTGCGGTCTGGGACGGGGGCGGCGTTGGGGTCGTGGGCCATGCGGTCTCCGGGTGGCGCTGAGGGACTGGCCCCAGATAACCGCAGATTGCCCGCATTCTCAGCCCCTTGCGGCCGATTGCCGGTCACGCTTTCGGCATGACCACGATGGGCATGGCGGCATCGGGGATGCGGGCGAACCCCTCGTCGGGCAGGACCTGATCGCAGCCGGGGCGTGCGGACTTGAGCCGGGCGCGGTCCAGGACCCGGATCTCTCCGCGCCCCATCTCGACGATGCCTTCGGCGCGCAGTTGCGACAGCGTCTTGTTGACGGTCTGGCGCGAGCATCCGGCGATCGCCGCCAGATCGGTCTGGCTCAGCTGGATCTGCGGAGATTCGGCGCTGGTCATGGTCAACAGGTTGATCCGGATGCGATCTTCGGCGGCGTAGAACATCGCGACAGAGTGCTGGCGGTTGTCCCGCGTCAGGCGGTCGTGAAAGATCTTGGCAAAGTTGCGCATCAGCAGGTCGGCCGGAACGTGCCGCAGGATCATTGCCGCATCCAGCAGCATCACCGTCGTGTCCGGCAGCGTGGTGCAGCTTGCCGCGCAGGTCCGGCCGGAAAACTGCTCGACCTCTCCCAGCACCTCGCCGGGAACGGCAAGATGGGCCATCACGCGATTTCCGTTGATGTCCAGATAGTTGACCTCGATCCGGCCCTTGATGATCAGATAGATCCAGTCGGCAGGCTCGCCTTGGCGCAGGATGTCCCTGGGGCGACGGAGATGAACGAGGGCAGCTTCAGCCACCAGGGCCGCCAGCTGAGGCTTGTCCAGATCGGCGATCAGCGCAGGCTTCAGGCGCGTCAGGATCGACAGCAGGTCGGGGATCTGGACAGGTGCCCTGCCCTTGGCCGAAGTCGTCCGTGGGGTAACTGCCTGCATGTCCCCTGCCCGATGATCGATGCAGGACCAAGTATATCGACATGACCGCGCAGGAACAAAGGTTTTCGTCAGGTCAACCAAGGTCCCCGCACGCGGCGGTGGCGGATCAAGTGTGCCATCACTGGTTACAGTCCACGAGGTACCACACTCTCGACCCGCATCACCGGTCTATTGGACAGTTCATTCCGGAACTGTCGGCAGGGCGACACAAGTCATGTTAGCGCAGGAAAAATTTGGGGAATGCACAGCAAACAGGCGACGGGATGCTGCTTGACCCTAGATGATCGTCGCCCGCCCGCGCCCCGCCCCCTTGGACAGGTAGAGGGCCTTGTCCGCCATCGCCAGGACCTGCTCCGGCTGGTCCGGACCGCCGGGATGCCAGACCAGGATGCCCAGGCTGGCCGAAACCTGCAGATCGGTCAGTTCCGGCGGCGACAGCGCCCGGATCGCCACGATGATCCGGTCGGCAAGCTGCTGCAGGGCGGCCCGCGATGTCATGCCCCGCAGGATCAGGACGAATTCGTCACCCCCTATCCGCGCCGCCGTGTCGGCCTTGCGGATATGGCTGCGCAGGACCGCACCGACCGACCGCAGCAGGTCGTCCCCCGCCTGGTGCCCCAGCTGGTCGTTGACCTGCTTGAAATGGTCCAGATCCAGATGCGCGATGGCAAAGGGATGCGCGACCTCGTCCGCGAAGTCGGCCGTGCGCAGCGATAGGGACAGCGCGATCTCCAGCCCGCGGCGATTCTGCAGGCCGGTCAGCGGATCGGTCTGCGCCTGCAGAAGGGCCAGTTCCCGCGATTGTGCCAGTTGGGTGTTGAAGCGCGACAGTTCGGTCAGGACGCCGCGGTTGGCCTCGTGCAGGAACAGCAGTTCCATTGCCAGTTCTGAGGGCGCAAAGTCGTCATCCGTCAGCCCCGCAGCACGAATCGCACGATGAAGGCCGATCCCGAAACCCAGATTGACCAGCAGCGTCCCATCATCGACCTGCACGCCATGGCCGCGCAACACCAGGTCGCGCGACTGGACCACGCGCAGGAACAGGCGGCGGCGGTGTTCGACTGCGGTGCGGATCGCCTGCAGCGGACAGGGACCCTGCCCCGCGCGCCCACTGACCAACCTGTCCGCCAGCCCGTCTGCCAGGTCGGGGATCAGCTTGGACAGCGTCGGCCCGACGGACAGGACCTTGCCGCAGGCCGACAGCCACAGGTGCATGGGCAGCAGCTGCCCAAGCGCCTGGGCGGACATGGTCGGGCCCGTCACGACGACACCGCGCCGCTCAGCTGCGCCCCCTGCAGGCTGAAGATGCGGCCCTCGAAGAACTGTTCGTCCCAGATGTCGATGCGGATGGACAGCCCCTCGACTGAAATGAGGCACAGCGCGCCGTAATCGTCAGCCATACCGCGGATCAGCCCGACCAGAAGATGCTGCCACACCGGGTCGGGTTCCAGCATGACCAGCCAGACGGACTGATCCTCCGCCTCGACCTGCAGGCGCGGAACCTCCAGGTCGGGCAGGACCAGATGCGCGCGACCGGGCAGCTCCTCAAGACGCAGCAGGAAATCCTTGAAGTCGCGGCCCGAAAACCGCAGCAGGCGCCGCACAGGCTCGATGCGCGTCATCCATCCGCCCAGATCCTCGAACATCTCGGGCAGCGGTTTCGACAGGCGGAACGCGGCGCGTTCCAGCGCACCCGTCCCGAACCCGGCACCAAGCGGCGCCAGTCGACCGACGGCCACGGCCTCCTCGTCGGCGACGGACTGGACCAGGTCTTCACCATACGTGGCGCGGAGGAATTCTTCGATCGCGCGATTGATCAGACTTTTCATGCCCACCTCGATTCGAACCGAAACTAGCGGCAGGGCGTAAACAAATCGGAAAGCGCCGATGGAAAAAGGTCTAGTCGGCCTCCCAGCCATAGCTGCCCGGCCCCGACAGGGCCGTGCGGGCCGTCATGATGTCGCCCGGACGCACGCCAAGGCTGTCGGCAAAGCTGCACAGGCGGTCATCGTCCTCGACCAGAAAATCAAGCAGGAACAGGGCGATGTCAGGACGGCTGGCGAAATTGCGGATATCGGCGGGCTGCAGGCCGGCGGCCTCCATGAACTGCGCCAGATCCTGCGGCCGATCGGCCAACAGGATCAGCGTCTGCGTCGCCAGATCGGCGGCCTGCTGGGCCGAATACGCCATTTTTCCATCCGTATCGCAATTTCGTGAGCTGGCCTGCACCAGAAACTCTTTGTTAAGCATTTTAGGTGAAATTGAAATGAAGATGTCGGATTTCTGGATAGATCGATGACGGCACGTATCATGGTTGCAGATGGCATAGCGACGGCGCGGATCACGTTGAAGGTCCGGCTGTCCGCCGTGCGCTATGACGTTGCCGCGGTCGCGTCGGCTGCGCAGCTGATGCAGGAACTGGACGCGGCCCTGCCCGACCTGATCATCCTGGGAAATTTCCCCGACGGATCGGCCATCGACATCTGCGGGCGGCTGTCGCGCGATCCGCGGCTGGCGGATATCCCGGTGCTGATGCTGGTCCGGCCCGAACAGCGGCTGGCCGCGCTGCAGGCGGGAGCAACCGCGACGCTTGAACCCGACGTCGACGACCAGATGCTGATGGCGCGGATCCGAAACATTCTGCGCCAGTCGGATGCCCCGCAGGCCAGCCGGATGGGCATGGCCGAGGCACCGGCCGGTTTCGTCCATGCCGATCGTCCATTGATCGTGCTCATCGCGGACAGCCAGACCCGTGCGCGGCGCTGGCGGCAGATGCTGTCCGAACGTATGCCCTGCCGGTTCGAGATCCGCGATCCTGACGAGGCGCTGGGCGCCGCATCCGCGGGGCGGACGGCGGACTTGTACTTGATCTCGGCCGATATCCGCGAGCGTGGTGACGGGCTGCGCCTGCTGTCCGAACTGCGGTCTCGTCAGGGGTCTCGGGATGCGGGCTTCGTCATCGCCATCGGGCCTGACCGGGCCGAGCTGTCGGCCATCGCCCTGGATCTTGGGGCGGGTGACGTGATGCCGGACGCGCTGTGCACCGCTGCGACGGCCGAGGCCGCGGCAGTGTCGCTGCAGATGCTGCTGTCGCGCAAATCCAAGAGCGACCAGCGTCGGGCCGAAGTTCAGCGCCATATGTTGTGGGCGATGACCGATCCGCTGACCGGGCTGTACAACCGCCGCTATGCCCTCCCCAAGCTGGCCGACATCGCGCGCGACGCGATGCTGGCGCATCAGGGATTCGCGGTCTTTGCCATCGACCTGGACCATTTCAAGGCGGTAAATGACTGCCATGGTCACACCGCAGGCGACGCCGTCCTGGCCGAGGTCGCGCAGCGCCTGCGCGATACCATCGGCGTGGACGGCATGACGGCCCGCATGGGCGGAGAGGAGTTCCTGGCGGTGCAGGGCAACTGCCCCCCGGTACGCGCGGCCCGCATCGCCGAGGCGCTGCGGCTGGCCGTGCAGGCGCGGCCCGTACGCCTGCCGGGCCTGTCCGGCGGCGGCGCGATCCGGGTGACGGCGTCGGTCGGGGTCGCAATGGTCGCGCCCGCGGACGACATCTGGCCGGATCAGCTGGCGCGCGTGGCGCTTGAGCGCGCGGACCGGGCACTGCTGGCCGCCAAGGCTGCGGGGCGCAACCAGGTCGTCTGTTCGCGCGCAGAACGTGCGGCATAGGAGGGACTTTCAATGTGCCGCCCCGCCGCCTAGATTTGGTCCAAGCCTGCAGAGGACCCAGTCATGACAGATGCTGCCAAGATCACCCCATCCCTGACCCCCGAACGCCCGACGGGCCAGGCCATGCTGCGTGGCGCGCGGGGTCGCTGCCCGGCC
This sequence comes from Paracoccus sp. Arc7-R13, assembly GCF_004010775.1. Taxonomy (NCBI): domain Bacteria; kingdom Pseudomonadati; phylum Pseudomonadota; class Alphaproteobacteria; order Rhodobacterales; family Paracoccaceae; genus Paracoccus; species Paracoccus sp. Arc7-R13. The sequence goes on from NZ_CP034810.1 coordinate 2,183,797, forward strand.
TGCGGAGAGGGGCGGATGTTCTCCAGCTACCTCAAGGTGGCGGATGCCTGTCCCCACTGCCACGAGGATCTGCACCACCAGCGGGCCGACGACGGCCCGGCCTACCTGACCATCCTGATCGTGTCGCATCTGGGTGCGCCATTGTTGCTGGCTTCCTTCATCGCGTGGCGCCCCAGTGCCATGACGATGATCCTGTCCTTTGGCCTAGGGGCGATCGTGCTGTCGCTGGCGATGCTGCCGGTGATCAAGGGTGCAATGGTCGGGTTGCAGTGGGCACGGCGCATGCACGGGTTCGGCCGGGCATGAGCGTCGCCATCCGCGATGCCGCAACGGTCCTGGTCGTGCGCCGCGACGCGGGCGGTGCGTCGGTCCTGATGGGCATGCGCGGCGCCGGCGCGGCCTTCATGCCGTCGAAATTCGTCTTTCCCGGCGGGGCCGTCGACCCCGAGGACGCGCAGGTTGCCTTGGCCCGTCCCCTTGGCCCGACCTGCCGCGCGCGCCTGCTGCAGGAGGATGGCCTGTCCCCCGACGCCATCGCTGCCGCGGCCCTGCGCGAACTGGCCGAAGAAACCGGCCTGCTGATCGGCCGTCCGGGGGGCGCACCCTGCGGCTGGCCCGGCCATGTCAAGGCAGGTCTGACTCCTGATGCGAGCCCGCTGATCTATCTGTTCCGGGCGATCACGCCACCGGGACGACCCCGCCGGTTCGATGCGCATTTCTTCGTCGCGGATGCGGCCGGCATCGCCGGCGACCCCGATGACTTCGGCGCCGCCTGCGACGAGCTGTCTCATCTGCACTGGGTGCCGCTGGATCAGGCAGGCGCGCTGGACCTGCCGTTCATCACCGAGGTCGTGCTGGCCGAACTGACGGCGCTGATCCGCGACCTGCCGCATGACCAGCCGCTGGCCGCGCCGGACACGGTGCCCTTCTTCGACAATCGCGGGCCCGCGCCGGTCTTTCGCCAGATTGCCTAGCGGCCGGTAAAGACCGCCGGCCGCTTTTTCAGGAACGCCGTCACTCCCTCGGCGAAATCGTGACTGCGTCCGGCCTGCCCCTGCAGACGTGCCTCCAGCGCCAGTTGCGCCTGCATGTCGTTCCTGAAAGAGGCCGTCAGTGCCTGCCTGATGGCCAGAAACGCGCCGGTCGGCCCCTTGGCCAGCGCCTGCGCCCGGGCCGTGACCCCTGCGGCGAAATCGGCGTCGGGCAGCGCCTGCCAGATCATCCCCCAGTCCGCCGCCTGCCGCGCGGACACGGGTTCGGCGAACAGCATCATTCCCATCGCGCGCGCCATGCCGACCGCCCGCGGGATGATCCATGTCCCGCCCGCATCCGGGATCAGCCCGATCCGGGTGAAGGCTTGGATGAAGCTGGCGCTTTCGGCGGCGATCACCACGTCGGCGGCCAGCGCCAGGTTCGCCCCGGCCCCGGCCGCCACCCCGTTCACCGCGGCGATGACCGGCACGGGACAGGTGGTGACCGCGGCCAGCATCGGTTCGTACTCCTCGCGCAGGGTGCGCTCCAGATCGGCGGCGGCACCCGCATCGGTCAGGTCCTGCCCGGAACAGAACCCCCGGCCTGCCCCGGTCATCACCACGGCACGCACATCGGGCGCCAGCGTCGTCAGCACCTGTGTGATCTCGGCCCGCATGCGGGTGTTCAGCGCATTCATCACCGCGGGGCGGTTCAGCGTCAGCGTGGCGACGCCGTCGGCTGCCGCGAACTGAATGGTCTCGAAGCTCATGTCATCCTCCCGTTTCCGGGGATCATGCCGAAATTCGCGGGCGGTGAAAGCGCGACCCGGCGTCAGGGATCGCGCATGATCTCGGCCAGGCGCCGACGTTCGTCTGGGTCCAGGGCCTCGACCTCGGGCGCCGGGCGGTTGCGGGCGCGCAGGAAACCGGCCGCCGTCAGCAATGCGACCAGCGCCATCAGGGGCGCGGCCAGCCACAGGATCATGTTAGCCCCATCGGGCCGCGGATTGAACAGCACAAATTCGCCAAAGCGGTCGGCGACCGCGTCGATCACCTGGTCGTTGGTGTCGCCCTCCACCAACCGTTCGCGTACATAGAGGCGCAGGTCGCGGCTGATCGGCGCGTTGGACTCGTCGATGTTCTCTCCCTGGCAGACGGGGCAACGCAGCTGTTGCGAAATCTCGCGGGCGCGTGCCTCCATCGCGGCGTCGGGCAGGACCTCGTCGGGCTGGACGGCCAGGACCGGACAGGCGGTCAGGATCAGCGCCAGTGCGGCGGCCCGGACCCTCATTCCGCGGGGACCGCGCCGGGGCGCGCCTGCCGGGCCGCACCCGCCGCTACGCGATAGCGCCGGTCGGTCAGGCTGATCAGCCCGCCGATAGCCATCATCAGACAGCCCGCCCAGATCCAGTTGGCAAAGGGCTTGATATAGGTCCGCACCGCCCATCCGCCGCCGGGCTGTTCGTCACCCAGAACGACATACAGATCGCGCCAGAGGCCGTAATCGATCGCGGCCTCGGTCGTGGGCATCCCCTGGACGGGATAGACGCGCTTTTCCGGAGAGAGGGTCGCGACCGGGCTGCCGTCGCGGCTGGCCTCGATCACGGCCTTCTGGGCCAGATAGTTTGGTCCGTCCGCCCGGCGCACGTCGCGCAGGACCAAGTCATAGCTGCCGACCGCAAAGGGCTGGTCGATCTGCGCCACGCGCACATCCTCGACCTGCCAGGCCTGGATCAGGGACACGGCCACGAAGGTGACGCCCAGCCCGGAATGCGCGACCGCCTTGCCCCAATCGGCACGCGGCAGGCGCAACAGGCGCGACGCGCCGGAACTGCCGGTCCGCAGCCACAGATCGGCCAGCGCGCCGAAGATCAGCCAGGATCCCAGCCCGGCCCCGATCACGGCCAGCGCCGAATGTCCGGTTGATACCGCAAAGACCAGCATCATGATCGCCGCCGAAAGGATCAGCGGCCCGCGCAGCGGGCGCAGGCTGCGGGCCAGCATCGCACGTTTCCAAGGCATCAGTGACCCGATGGGCAGGGCGATCGCCAGCACGATCATGAACGGCGTGAAGGCCTGGTTGAAGAAGGGTGGGCCCACGGAAAGCACCCGCCCCCAGACCATCTCGGCCACCAGCGGCCAGATCGTGCCGATGAACACGACAAAGGCCGACACGGCCAACAGCACGTTGTTCAGCACCAACGCGCCCTCGCGCGACAGGGGGGCGAAGACGCCCTTGGCGGTCATCTCGGACGCACGGGCCGCGAACAGCGTCAGGGCACCGCCGATGAACACCGCCAGGATCGCCAGGATGAAGACGCCACGTTCAGGGTCGTTTGCGAAGCTGTGGACAGAGGTGATGACCCCCGATCGGACGATGAACGTGCCGATCAGCGAGAAACCGAACGCCATGATCGCCAGAAGGATCGTCCAGCTTTTCAACGCCTCGCGCTTTTCGACGACGATGGCGGAATGCAGCAGGGCGGCGGCCAGCAACCAGGGCATGAAGCTGGCGTTCTCGACCGGATCCCAGAACCAGAAGCCGCCCCAGCCCAGCTCGTAATAGGCCCACCAGGAGCCAAGCGCGATGCCGATGGTCAGGAACACCCAGGCCGCCAGGGTCCAGGGCCGCACCCACCGCGCCCAGGCCGCGTCCACGCGACCCTCGATCAGGGCGGCGACGGCAAAGCTGAAGGCCATCGAAAGGCCGACATAACCCAGATACAGGAACGGCGGGTGGAAAGCCAAACCTGGGTCCTGCAGCAGCGGGTTCAGGTCGCGCCCGTCGAAAGGCGGATTGCCCATGCGCCAGAACGGGTTCGACGTGAAGATGATGAACGCATAGAACGCCACGCTGACCGATGCCTGGACCCCCAGCACCCGCGCCCGCAGGCTGGGCGGCAGGTTGCCCCCAAACAGCGCCGCCGCCGCGCCGAACAGCGCCAGGATCAACACCCACAGCAGCATCGAGCCCTCGTGGTTGCCCCAGACCCCGCTGATCTTGTAGAGCATCGGCTTGAGCGTGTGCGAGTTCTCGTAGACCAGCAGGACCGAGAAGTCGGACGTGACGAAGGCAATTGTCAGCGCGCCGAAGCTGATGACCATCAGCAGCAACTGGGCCATGGCCGCCGGCCGGGCGCTGTCCATCCAGCCGTGCCATCCCTTTGCGGCGCCGATCATCGGCACGGTCATCTGATAGATCGCGACCATGAAGGCCAGGATCAGGGCGAAATGGCCAAGTTCAGCGATCATCTGCGGGCATCCTTTGTTTCCCGACAGCATAGGGATGCGGCCAAGGGGGGAAAAGCCCCCCCTTGGTCCCGGTCGCTCAGTTTTGCGTGCGGGCCTTGCGGCCTATTCGCGCAGGGTCGTCAGCCAGTCGCGCAGGGCCGCATTGTCGGCAAAGTCGTCCGCGGGAATGGCGACTGGCGTTGTGACGGTGCCGGGGACGATGGTCGTCTCCTCGGTCACGGGGGCGGGCCAGACGCGGTGGCGGAAATGATGCGCCTCGCGCGCGCCGAAATAGAACCCCACGATGGCGCCCAGTAGCCACCACAGGGGTTCGGGAACGCGCTGCAGCCCCTCCATGCGGATGCCGAATCCGATCGGCTCGACCATCGCATAGATGAACAGCGCCATCGTCCCCAAAGCCAGCAGCGGACGCGGCAGGCGGTTCAGTCCGTTCACGAACCCGTCGAACCAGCCCTGGCGCGGCACCGCGAATTCCTGGCCGTGCTGGGCGATGGCGCGGGCATAGGCCTCCTCGTCCAGTTCCATCCGGCGGGTCGCGTTCTGGGTAAAGACCTCGGCCATGCCGGTCGCGGCGCTGCCCAGGGCGGTGACGGTCGGGGCGATCCCGATGAATCGGTCGATCAGGCCCATGCGGATGTCCTCTGGCGGTGCTCAGCCTCGCTGAGGCGATAGCGGGGGGCCATGAACTCCTCGGCGCGGGTGATCCAGCCGCCCTTGCCGCCCGCCTTGCTGCGCGCGTACTTGCGGCTGGCCGGGCGCTGATCGGCCAGCGCATAGTAATAGTTGCGCCGCGCGATCCCATAGGCGTCAACCAGATGATCCGGCGCGGCCTCGGCCGCGTCGGCCACGGCCGCGATGGTCATCGGCCCGACGACCCCGTCATCGGCGGTGCGAAAGCCCATCCGGCTGACCAGGCGCTGCAGGATCTTTACCGCATTCCCGCCTGCGTTGACATACATGTCAAAGACGCTGGCCTGCAGCGGTTCGGGCAGTTCGGCAAGGCGTGGCTTGCGAAAATAATGCTCGACGAAGATCTGTTCGGCCTGCGCCCGCGTCAGGGCGCGCACATCGGCGGCGTCGATGCGGCCATCGCGGTTCAGGTCCATCCCCAGGGACTGCATCGTGCCGATGGTGACGCCAAAGTTGGTGGCCCCGCCCGGATCGTCGGGGTCGTTCACGTACCCGCCTTCGCGGGCAACGATCTGACGGGCAATCTGTTCGACGCTTGGCATGACACCCCCATGTCTGACGCGCACCCCGGATCGGGGCCGCATCGGGGGATGCTGGGGCGATGCGGTTAACCTGTCGTTAACCCTGCGCGCGTTGCCTCAGGTGCCGGGTTCCTGATAGACGCCGGTCGCCTTCAGCGTATCCACCACCTCGCGGGGCATATAGGTCTCGTCATGCTTGGCCAGCAGGTCGCGCGCCTCGAACCGGCCGTCGCGGTAGTGACCCTTGGCGATGGTGCCCTGCCCTTCGCTGAACAGGTCCGGGCGAGGGTCGTTGCCGACATAGGTCACCGGGATCTCGACCGCGCCGTCGGTGATCACGAAATCGAACGCCATGCCGGTGCCATTGACGATGGATCCGTCCTTGACCAGCCCGCCCAGCTGAAAGAACTCGTCGGGCTCGGGCGCCGTCTCGGCCACCTGGCTGGGAGAGCGATAGAGGTTGATGCCGTCGCTGAAGCCGTATCCGATCAGCCCCACCGCCACGACCAGGGCCAGGCTTGCCGCCGCCAGAACCTGGACGCGGCGCTGCTTCTTCAGGGATTTCATGCCGGCCATGGGTCCTCCTCAGGCGGGATCAAAGCTGATGGCGCGGCGCAGGAACTGCGTGGCCTTGCCGCCCACCCGCACCGGATCGCCGGTCGTCAGATACATCGACGTCGTGCCCGACCCAACGAATTCGGGCCTGCGCGTCAGATAGTCGGCCAGGCTTTCGGCGACCAGCCCCGCCTGGCTGAAGACCTTGACCTGCGGCCCCAGGGCGCGCTGGAACGCGTCCTGCATCAGCGGGTAATGGGTGCAGCCCAGCACCGCGGCCTCCGGGTACGGCATGCGGCGCTTCAGCGCCTCGACATGGCTGGTGACCAGGGCCTCCGCCAGCTGCTCGTCGCCCATCTCGATCGCATCGACCACGCCGGCGCAAGGCTGGGCCTCGACATCGACGCCCACCGCGCGGAACGCCAGTTCGCGCTGGAACGCGCGGCTGGCGACGGTCGCGGGTGTGGCAAACAGCGCGACGTTGTTGACCGCCACCCGGCGCGGCGGCGAATTATCGCCCCAGGCCCGTTCGGTCAGCGCCTCGATCATGGGAACGAACACGCCCAGGACGCGCTTGTCCGCCGGCAGCCAGGTTTCCTGCATCCGCTTCAGCGCAGCGGCACTGGCGGTGTTGCAGGCCAGGATTACCAGATCGCAGCCCTCGTCCCACAGGCGCTCGACGCCCTTGCAGGTCAGATCGAAAATGTCGTCGGCGGTGCGCACCCCATAGGGCGCATGGGCGTTGTCGCCCAGATAGACCAGCGGCAGGTCAGGCAGGCGCGCGGCAATGGCCTGATGGACCGTCAGCCCGCCCAGACCCGAATCGAACACCCCAATCGCCATCCCAGAACCTCCCGCGTCGCGTGCCGCCCTTCATAGGGCGACACGCCGCTTTTGGAAATGACCTGGATCATTCCGCCGCTTCACGGATGGGTGGGTGCCCCGCCTGCAGCTGCGCCAGCAGCTCGGCCCGCCGGGTCGCGGCAAGATCGGCAGCCTTGTCCTTGACGGGACCAAAGCCGCGCACGCCCAAAGGCAATTCCGCCAGTTCGATCGCCACCGGCATCATCGCATCCGTGACCGAGGCGAAGACGCGGGTCATGTCGGCCTCGTATTCGCGGATCATCGCCCGTTCGCGCCGGCGTTCGGCGCTGTAGCCGAAGGGGTCCAGCGGCGTCCCCCGCAGCCCCTTCATCCCGGCTAGAACCCGAAACGCGCGCAGCATCCACGGACCGAACTCCCGCTTTCTGGGGCGGCCGTTCGCGTCCTTGCCGGTCAGCATCGGCGGCGCCAGATGAAGGGACAGGGTCACGTCCCCCTCCCACCGCGCCGCAACCTGTTCGGCGGTGGTCAGATGCAACCGTGCAACCTCGTATTCATCCTTATACGCCAACAGCTTGTAATAGCTTCTTGCGACGCTGTCGCGAAGCTGTGCGGGCGCGGCATCGACCAGCTTGCGGTACCGGGCGGCAAGCCGCTTGTTCTGATAGCCGACCAACCGTTCAGCGCGATAGGCTACGGGTTCGACCGGCAACTGCGTGACCTCGGCGGGCTTGCGCGTCTGTTCGGGATAGACAACCGCCCAACGGCCGATCTGGAATGCCCGCTGGTTGGCGTCGACCTGCGCGCCGTTCAGGCGGATCGCCTCCATGATCGCCTCCAGCGACAGCGGGATCAGCCCACGCTGCCAGCACGCACCAAGCACCAGCATGTTCGAATAGATCGAATCCCCCAGCAGCCGCAGCGCCAGATCGTTTGCATCGAAGAACGCCACCCGGTCGCCCAAACGGGCCTGCAGCGACAGGCGCAGCCGGTCCGACGGTACCTGGAAATCGCGGAACCGGGTAAAGTCGCCGGTGATGATCTCGTGGTCGTTCACGACTGCGCCGGTGCGGCCCTGGGTCATCAGGCCCACGGTCTTGGCCCCCGCCGTCACCACCAGATCGCCGCCGATGACACAGTCCGCCTCGCCCACGGCAACGCGGATCGCGCTGATGTCGGCGGGGCGTTCAGCCAGGCGCAGGTGGATATGCACCGCGCCGCCCTTCTGCGCCAGGCCCGCCATCTCCATCATGCCGGCGCCTTTGCCGTCCATGTGGGCGGCCTGCGCCAGCACGGCGCCGATTGTCACGACACCGGTGCCGCCGACGCCCGTGATGACGACGTTATGCGTTCCGTTGATCGTAGGCAGCGTGGGCTGTGGCAGATCGGGCAGGTCGAACGCCTCGGCCTTGGGCTTGCGCAGCTTGCCGCCCTTGACCGACACGAAGCTGGGGCAGAACCCGTTGACGCAGCTGTAATCCTTGTTGCAGCTCGACTGGTCGATCTGCCGCTTGCGGCCCAGTTCCGTGTCCAACGGCACGATCGAGACGCAGTTCGACTGGACGGAACAATCCCCGCAGCCCTCGCAGACGTCGGGATTGATGAAGATCCGGCGGTCCGGGTCGGGGAACTGTCCCTTCTTGCGCCGCCTGCGCTTCTCGGCCGCGCAGGTCTGGACATACAGGATGGCGCTGACGCCCGCGACCTTTTCCAGATCGCGCTGGACGGTCATCATCTGCGCACGTTCCTCGAACCGCAGGCCCTTGGGGAACTGCGCCTGATCGACGTCCTCCTTTTCATCGTGAACCACGACGACCGTGCCGACGCCCATCGCCACCAGTTCGCGGGCGATCTGCGGGGCGGTCAGGCCGCCCTCGTTCGGCTGCCCGCCGGTCATGGCGACGGCGTCGTTGTACAGGATCTTGTAGGTAATGTTCGTACCGGCCGCCAAGGCCGCACGGATCGCCAAAGACCCGGAATGATTATAGGTTCCGTCGCCAAGGTTTTGAAAAACATGGACTCTGTTGCTGAACGGCGCCTCTCCGATCCAGTTCGCACCCTCGCCGCCCATATGGGTGAAACCCTCGGTCTCACGGCCCATCCATTGCACCATGTAATGGCAACCGATGCCGGCATAGGCGCGGCTGCCCTCCGGCAGCCTGGTCGAGCTGTTATGCGGACAACCCGAACAGAACCAAGGGGTTCTGGTCGCAATCTCGGGGGCGTTGTCGTTGCGGCGCACCTCATTCAGCCGCTCCAGCCCGGCGCGCAGACGCTCGGTGCCGCGACCCTCCTCGATCAGGATGCCGCCGATCTTCTGGGCGATCATCACAGGGTCCAGTGCATAGCGGGTCGGGAACAGTTCCTCTCCGGTGCGGTCGTGCTTCCAGCCATGGACGCGACGCCCATGGCGGTTGTCAAAGATCGCCTCCTTCAGCTGCACCTCGATCAGCTTGCGTTTCTCCTCGACGCAGACGATCAGTTCCAGGTTCTCGGACCATTCCTGGATCGACTTCATGTCCATGGGCCATGTCTGCCCGACCTTGTAGGTGGTCAGGCCCAACCGCTCGGCCTCGGCCTCGTCGATGCCCAGCAGGGACAGGGCGTGGACCAGATCCAGCCAGTTCTTGCCCGCGGCGACAAATCCGATCCGCGCGCCGGACTTGCCCCAGACCTTGCGGTCGATGCGGTTTGCACGACTGAACGCCTCGGCCGCCCACCGCTTGTGGTCGATCATCCGGGCTTCCTGCGCGACGGGCGTGTCGCCAAGGCGAATGTTCAGCCCCCCCTCGGGCAGCACGCGATCCGGAAGGGTGAACACCATCCGATGCGGATCGCCGTCGACAACCGATGTCGCCTCGACCGTGTCCTTCATCGTCTTCAGACCCGTCCAGACCCCTGCATATCGCGACAGCGCGAACCCATACAGGCCGTAATCCAGGATCTCCTGCACCCCGGCAGGCGACAGCACGGGGATATAGGCGTCGATCATCGCCCAGTCAGACTGATGCAGCACGGTCGAGCTTTCGCCCGTGTGATCGTCGCCCATCGCCATCACGACGCCGCCATGGCGCGACGATCCGGCCATGTTGCCATGGCGCATGACGTCGCCCGACCGGTCCACCCCCGGACCCTTGCCGTACCACAGCGCAAAGACGCCGTCGTGACGCCCCTCGCCGCGCAGTTCGGCCTGCTGACTGCCCCAGATTGCGGTCGCGGCCAGATCCTCGTTCAGACCGGGCTGGAACAGGACCTGCGCCGCCGCCAGGCGCTTGGCCTCGCGCGTCATCTGCAGATCGACACTGCCTAGGGGAGAGCCGCGATACCCGGTGACCAGTCCCGCCGTATCAAGCCCCGCGGCTTTGTCGCGTGCTGATTGCATCAGCATCAGCCGCACAAGTGCCTGCGTCCCGTTCAACAACACGTGACGTTTCGACAGATCGAACCGATCGGCTAGCGAAAATTCCTGCTTGCTCATCACCCTCTCCTCCCATGACCAAAGGCCTCCGCGGTCATTATAGGTCAGAAATGCTGACCAACGAAGCGGAAATTCTTTCCTTGACGTGACCTTGCCGGAATCGCAGGGGAAGGTTAGGTCTGCAAAATTCGCATGGCTGTCATGACAGGATTGTAACAGGGATGGACTGGGACAAGCTTAGAATATTTCACGCTGTGGCTGATGCCGGCAGCCTGACGCATGCGGGCGACGTGCTGCACCTGTCGCAATCGGCGGTCAGCCGCCAGATCCGCGCGCTGGAGGAGTCGCTTGGCACGACGCTGTTCCACCGGCACGCGCGGGGGTTGATTCTGACCGAACAGGGAGAGCTGCTGTTCGAGGCAACCTCTTCTATGTCGCGCAAGCTGGACAGCGCCTCGGCCCGCATCCGCGACAGCGAGGAAAACGTCTTCGGCGAACTCAAGGTGACGGCCACCGTGGGCTTTGGCACGCTGTGGCTGGCACCCCGCCTGGTCAAGCTGTACGAAAAGTATCCCGACCTGCGCATCGACCTGCTGCTGGAGGAGCGCGTCCTTGACCTGCCCATGCGCGAGGCCGACGTGGCCATCCGCATGAAGGAGCCCAGCCAGTCCGACCTGATCCGCCGCCGGTTGCTGAACATCCGGATGCGCCTGTACGCCAGCCCGAATTACATCGCGGCGCATGGGGCGCCGGAATCGCTGGCCGACCTGTCCAACCACCGTCTGATCTGCCAGAAGCCCGACCAGCCTCAGGTGGCGGCCGGCGCGCGCCTGGTGCAGGAGCTGATGTCCCAGAACGTCGGATCGACCCTGACGGTGAACAACTATTTCGGCGTGCTGCAGGCGGTACTGGCCAATCTGGGCATCGGCGTCCTGCCCGACTATCTGACCGCCGACCACCCGAACCTGATCCGCGTGTTCCCGGACACCGAGTCGGGAGAGGTGCCGGTCTTCCTTGCCTATCCCGAGGAAATGCGCCAGACGCGCCGCGTCGCGGTGTTCCGCGACTTTGTCCTGGAAGAGATCCAGGCCTATCGGCGCCATCAAAGCGAGGCCGGGCAGGTCTGACCTGCTCAAACCGCAGGCAAAACCGGGATGATGCACGCGCCGCGTGCAGCCATTACGCCAGCGCATGGCGGCTATGCTGCAGCCGCAGCGCCATTTGTCTTGAAGAGTTCACAGACTGCACATAGATCGGGCTTAGAAGGCGATGATCAGCGTAATCGCTCATCACCTTCTACCTCCCTGTTGGACTTAGGCCGGGCCTTGTGCCCGGCTTTTTTTTGTCCCGCGCGCGGGTTCTGCGGCCTTTCCATGGACGCCGCCAGCGCCTAGAAGACGCGTGATTTCATGCGCAGGAAGGGTCGTGTCATGCAGGAACCACAGCTTACCCCGGAACTGATCGCGGCCCACGGGCTGAAGCCGGACGAGTATGCCAGCATCCTGCAGATCATCGGGCGCGAACCGACCTTCACCGAACTGGGAATCTTCAGCGCCATGTGGAACGAGCACTGTTCCTACAAGTCGTCCAAGAAATGGCTGCGTACCCTGCCCGTCGACGGCCCCCAGGTGATCTGCGGTCCCGGAGAGAACGCGGGCGTGGTCGATATCGGCGACGGTCAGGCGGTGGTCTTCAAGATGGAGAGCCACAACCATCCCAGCTATATCGAACCCCATCAGGGGGCCGCGACCGGCGTGGGCGGCATCCTGCGTGACGTCTTCACCATGGGCGCGCGCCCGATCGCGGCGATGGACGCGCTGTCCTTCGGGCGCACCGATCACCCGAAGACCCCGCATCTGGTCAAGGGCGTGGTCGAGGGGATTGGCGCCTATGGCAACGCCTTCGGCGTGCCGAACGTCGGCGGAGAGGTCCGTTTCCACCCCAGCTATGACGGCAACTGCCTGGTCAACGCCTTCGCGGCGGGCTTGGCGGATGCCGACAAGATCTTCTATTCGGCGGCCTCGGGCGTGGGCATGCCCGTCGTCTATCTGGGCGCCAAGACCGGGCGCGACGGCGTCGGCGGCGCGACCATGGCCAGCGCCGAGTTCGATGACACGATCGAGGACAAACGTCCCACCGTGCAGGTCGGTGACCCCTTCACCGAGAAATGCCTGCTGGAGGCGTGCCTTGAGCTGATGGCGTCGGGGTCGGTGATCTCGATCCAGGACATGGGGGCCGCGGGCCTGACCTGTTCGGCGGTCGAGATGGGCGACAAGGGCGGTCTGGGAATCAAGCTGGTGCTGGACGACGTGCCCCAACGCGAAACCAACATGACCGCCTACGAGATGATGCTGTCGGAATCCCAGGAGCGAATGCTGATGGTGCTGAAGCCCGAGAAGGAGGCCGAGGCGCGGGCGATCTTCCAGAAATGGGACCTGGACTTCGCCATCGTCGGAGAGACCATCGCCGAGGACCGCTTCCTGATCGTTCATCGCGATGTGGTCATGGCCGACCTGCCGCTGTCCAAGCTGTCCTCCAGCGCGCCGGAATATGACCGCCCCTGGGTCGAGACGCCTGCGGCCACGCCCGCGCCGGCCCTGCCCCCGATCGCGCCCATCGCCGGCCTGCGCGCGCTTGTCGGCAGCCCGAACCATGCGCACCGTGCCTGGGTATGGGAACAGTACGACACGCAGGTCGGGGCCGACACGATCCGCCGTCCCGGCATGGGCGCAGGCATCGTTCGCGTGCACGGAACCCGCAAGGCGCTGGCCTTCACCAGTGACGTCACCCCGCGATATGTCAAGGCGAACCCGTTCGAGGGCGGCAAGCAAGCCGTGGCCGAGGCCTATCGCAACCTGACCGCGGTGGGTGCCCTGCCCCTGGCCACGACCGACAACCTGAACTTCGGCAACCCCGAAAAGCCCGAGATCATGGGCCAGCTGGTCGGTGCCATCAAGGGCATCGGAGAGGCCTGCCGCGCACTGGACTTTCCCATCGTGTCGGGCAACGTGTCGCTTTACAACGAAACCGACGGCAAGGGCATCCTGCCCACGCCGACCATCGGCGGCGTCGGCCTGATCGCGGATCTGGACGATCTGATCGCTGGCCTTCCCGCCGAGGGTGACTTGGCCCTGGTGATCGGTGCCACGCGCGGCCACCTTGAACAGTCGGCCCTGGCGTGGGAGGCGTTCCGCATCGAATCCGGCGACGCGCCGCATGTCGATCTGGACGACGAACGCCGCAACGGCGAATTCCTGCGCGCCAACCGGGGCCACCTGGCATCGGCGACCGACCTGTCGGACGGCGGCCTGGCGCTTGCCGCCTTCGAGATGGCCGAGGCCGCGGGCCTGGGCGTCATTCTGGACAGCGGTGACATCGCCCACCTGTTCGGCGAGGATCAGGCCCGCTATCTGGTCGCCTGCCGCCCCGACGCTGCAGAAGCCTTGACCGCCGCGGCCCAGGCCGCGGGCGTGACCATCGCCACCGTGGGCCGCTTTGGTGGCGACAGCGTGACCCTGGGCGACGACAGCGCGCCGCTGGCCGAACTGTCGAGCCTGTATCGGACGTCCTTTGCGGCTGCGATCCAGGGCGACATGCCCGATCACGCATGATCCGCGCGCCTGCGGGCTTTGCCGCGCTGATCACGGCGGCGGGACGGGGCACGCGGGCCGGGGACGGCCTGCCCAAGCAGTGGCGCGATCTTGCCGGGCGTCCTGTCTTGGACCGAACCCTGGCGGCCTTTGAAGGCTTTGAACGGATCGTTCTGGTCGTTCACCCCGATGACATGGGGCAGGCCATCGCCCGCTATGCCGGCGGCATCACCATCGTCGCGGGCGCCGAGACCCGCGCCGCCAGCGTCCGCGCCGGCCTGACCGCCCTGCAGGGCCAGGCAAGCCATGTCCTGATCCATGACGGGGCACGCCCGCTGGTCGCGCCATCGGTCATCGACGACGTGATCCGCGCGCTGCAAGAGGGCGCGGACGCCGCCGCACCCGCGTTGCCCGTGTCGGACGCGCTGTGGCGGGGGGATGGCGCGCGGGTCGCGGCCATCGCGCCGCGTGACGGGCTGTTCCGGGCGCAGACGCCGCAGGGTTTCGTTCTGGACAGGATCCTGCAGGCGCATCGCGATCATCCGGGAGATGCGGCCGACGACGTCCAGCTGGCACTTGCCGCGGGGATGGAGGTTGCCATCACCCAAGGTTCGGAAGACAATCTGAAGATCACCTTTCCCGCCGATTTCGCGCGGGCCGAACGCATTCTGGGGACCGACATGGATATCCGCCTTGGCAATGGCTATGACGTGCACGCCTTTGGACCCGGGGACCACGTCACCCTGTGCGGCGTGCAGGTGCCGCATGACGTGGGCCTGCTGGGCCATTCCGATGCCGATGTGGGCATGCACGCGCTGACCGACGCCATCTATGGCGCCTTGGCGCAGGGCGACATCGGGCGGCATTTCCCGCCCTCGGACCCGCAATGGAAGGGTGCCGACAGCGCGATCTTTCTGGCCCATGCGGCCAGCATGGCCCGCGACAAGGGGTTCCGCATCGGCAATGCCGACGTGACCCTGATCTGCGAGGCGCCCAAGATCGGGCCCCATGCGCTGGCGATGGCTCACCGCCTGTCCGAAATCATGGGCGTTGAGGAAGCGCGCATCAGCGTCAAGGCCACCACGTCCGAACGCCTTGGCTTTACCGGCCGGCGCGAGGGGATCGCCGCCATCGCGACCGCCACCCTGATCAAGGAATGACCATGGATCGCATGCTGGCCACCTGGTTCGGCGCAGGCCTGCTGCGCCCCGCCCCCGGCACCTGGGGGTCGGCCGTCGCCGTTGCGATGGGGCTGATCCTGCACCGCATCGGGCATTTTCCGCTGCTGGCGCTGGCTACTGGGCTGGTGATCCTGCTGGGGTTCTGGGTCGTGCCGCGCTACACCGTCGGCATGGACGACCCCGATCGCAGCGAGATCGTCATCGATGAGGTCGCTGGCCAGTGGCTGGCGCTGATGGCGCCGTCCTTCGGGTTCTGGCACGCCGGGCTGCCCGCCGACAGCTTTCCCTATCCGGGCTGGGTCGCGGCCTTCCTGTTCTTCCGGCTGTTCGACATCTGGAAGCCGTGGCTGGTCGGCCGCGCCGACCGCCGCCATGACAGTGCCGGCGTGATGCTGGACGATCTGTGGGCGGGGATCTTTGCGGCGCTGGCCACGATGGCCGCCGCGGCCTTTGCCCATACGGTGCTGATGTGAGCCAGGCGGCGCAGGTCCTTGACGCCGCCCGCGCCCGGCGCGTCATGATCGCGACGGCCGAAAGCTGCACCGGCGGCCTGATCGCCGGCGCCCTGACAGAGGTTGCGGGATCGTCCGACGGATTCGACCGGGGCTTTGTCACCTATTCGAACGCGGCCAAGATGCAGATGCTGGGCGTCCGGGCCGAAACCCTGGATACGCATGGCGCAGTCAGCGAACAGGTCGCGGCCGAGATGGCCCAGGGTGCGCTGCGCCAGTCCGATGCCGGGATCGCCGTCTCGGTCACCGGCATCGCGGGCCCCGGCGGATCCGAGCACAAGCCCGAGGGGCGGGTCTGCTTTGGCATCAGCCAGCCCTTTGGCACCTTCACCCAAACCGTCGAATTCGGTGCGATCGGCCGTCACCGCGTGCGTGCGGCAACCATCGAACATGCGCTGCAACTGTTGCTGGACGCGCTGCGAAACTAGCCGCGCAGGATCGCGGCCATCGCCGTGACGTCCGCATCGGGCGTATCCCACGCGGTGACCAGGCGCAGCGGCACGGGGTCGGCCCCCTGCACCGTCTTGTCGGGCCACAGGTGATACAGCACGCCAGTCGCCTGCGCCCGGTCATGGGCCGCCTTAGGGATCGCGGCAAAGACGCCGTTTGACTGGACCGGCTGCAGCAGCCGACCCCCGCCATCCGCGACCGCCTGTCCCAAAACCTGCGCCTTGGTGTTTGCGCGATGCGCGAGGTCCAGCCACAACCCATCGGTCGCCAAGGCCAGCATCTGTGCCGCAAGATAGCGGTTCTTGGACATCACATGGCCGGACTGCTTGCGACGGTAATCGAACCCCTCGGCACGGGCGGGGTCGAAGAACACCATCGCCTCGGCCCCCATCGCGCCGTTCTTGGTGCCGCCCAGGCACAGCGCGTCGACACCGGCGCGCCAGGTCAGATCGGCAGGCGAACAGCCAAGCGTCGCGACCGCATTGGCGAACCGCGCCCCGTCCATGTGCAGCGGCAATCCCGCCGCATGGGCGACGGAGGCCAGCGCCGCGACCTGGTCCGGGTCATAGACCGTGCCCCATTCGGTGGCATTCGTGATCGACACCAGCGCGCTGCGCCCGCCGTTCAGGCCCACCCCGGCACCGACCTGCAGCGTCTGCGCCAAGGTGGCCGCATCGATCCGACCGCCCTCGCCCGGCAGGGTCACCAGCTTTGCCCCGTGAGTGAAGAACTCGGGCGCGGCACATTCGCTGGTCTCGATATGCGCGTCGTCGTGGCAGTAGATGCGCCCGAAGGACGGCGACAGCTGCGCACAGACCAGCGCATTCGCGGCCGTCCCGGTGGCGACAAAGCGGACGACGGCCTCGGGTGCCTCCAGCAGATCGCGGATCGCGGCCTCGGCCCGCGCGGTGACCGGATCGGCGCCATAGCCCATGACCGCGCCGGAATTGGCGTCGGCCATCGCGGTCAGGACGGCGGGATGCGCAGCATACGAATTGTCCGAAGCAAAATTCATGACAGATCCTCGATGATGTGGTCCTCCCAATCGTCCTCGGTGACCGACAGCTCGCTGACGGTCCAGCCACGGACGCTGACGCCTGCTTCGTGCACCGTCTCGGTCGAACCCGAGATCAGGTGGTGCCAGTCATACAGCGGCCGCCCCTCATGGCGCAGGCGATAGGCGCATGTAACGGGCAGCCACCAGGCGACCTCCTTGATCTTGGCGGGGGTCAGCACGACGCAGTCCGGGACATAGTCATGGCGGTTCGGGTAGCTGCTGCACCGGCAGGCGTCCCCGTCCAGCAGTTTGCAGGCGACGCGCGTGAAGGCCAGCTCGTTCGTGTCCTCGAACTCGATCTTGTTCAGGCAGCACTTGCCGCAGCCGTCGCACAGCGCCTCCCACTCGTCGGGGGCCAGGCGGGGCAGCGGCAGTTCCCAGAAACGCTCGCGCATCAGCGGCCCGACAGCAGGGCGCGGGCCTGGGCGCCGTCCTGCTCCATCTGGTCGATCAACGCCTGCAGGCTGTCGAACCTGGCCTCGTCGCGCAGGAAATCGACCAGGGCGACCGACAGGTGCTGCCCGTACAGATCGCCCGAAAAATCGAACAGGTTCACCTCCAGGTTCGGGGTGTTGACCCCGAACATCGGCCGCACCCCAAGCGAGGCCACGCCCCTGCACGGGCCGCGGTCCGGGCCGGTCAGGATATCGACCAACACCGCATAGACGCCAAGGCGCGGGAGGTGCAGCCCGTCCATCGCCAAGTTCGCGGTGGGCCAACCCAGTTCCCGGCCCCGCTTTTCGCCGTGGATGACCTCACCCTCGATGCGGTGCCAATGGCCCAGCATGCGCTCGGCCTCGTGGGTCAGCCCCTGCGCCAGCGCCGTGCGGATCGCCGTCGAGCTGTATTCGGCCTCTCCCGCGCCGATCAGCGGGACGATGGTCACGCCAAAACCGTATGTCCGGCCCAGATCCTGCAGCGTCTGCGCCGTGCCCGCGCGGTTCTTGCCGAAACAGAAATCCGCGCCCACGGTGACATGCGCGATGCCCAGCCCGTCGGCCAGAACCTCCTGCGCGAAGGCCTGCGGGGTCAGGCCCGCCAGCACCGGGCCAAAGGGCAGTTCGTAGAGGTGCTGAACGCCAAGGCGGGACAGGCGGTTGGCCCGTGCCTCGGAGTTCATCAGGCGAAAGGGCGGCGCGTCGGGGGCGAAATACTCGCGCGGGTGCGGCTCGAAGGTCAGGATGCCCAAGGGCGCATCGCTGGCGGCGCGGGCGGCGTCGATGACCGCGCGGTGACCCTTGTGGACGCCATCGAAATTGCCCATGGCAACCGATGCGCCGCGTGCCTCGGCCTTCAGCCCGGTCCAGTCGCGATGGATCTGCAATGCGCCCCCAACAGGGCGCCACGCACCCCTCAGTCGAACTTGCGGCTTGGGGCCAGCACGACCGCCTCGCCTTTCAAGACGACCGTATCGCCGACGAGGCAGCGGGTTGCAAGCGTGACCCGCCGTTTCGCATGGTCAATGGCCTGAACCTCGACCTCGGCGCGGACCATGTCGCCGGGGCGCACTGGGGCCATGAACTTCAGCGTCTGGCCCAGATAGACGGTACCGTGACCGGGCAGCTGTTCGCCGATCACCGCAGAAATCAGCCCCGCGGTCAGCATGCCGTGGGCGATCCGGCCCTCGAAGATCGTATCCTGCGCATAAGCGTCGTCCAGATGGACCGGGTTCCGGTCGGTCGACACCTCGGCGAACAGCTCGATGTCGCGATCGGTCACCTGCTTTTGCAGGTGCCGGACCATGCCGATCTCCAGATCCTCGATGACGATGGTTCCGCGTGGAAGATTGTCCAACATCTTGCTGCTCATCCGGAATGCCATGATCCATGCCTCATGCTGCATAGCAGCACAAAGCATGGATGGCAACAATATTTCCGAATGCCTTCGGTATGCGTTCCATTGTTGCGCCGCGGCCCGCGAATCGCGGGCCGCGTCGCCTCAGCGCAGCCGCCCGATCGCGAAGGTCGGCGCCCGTCCCTGCGATCCCAGCCATTCAGGCAGCATCCCGACATCGGGCTGTTCGACGTCCGGGCCAAAGGCATCCGCGGCCAGACCTCCGGTGACGAAGATCGAATCGATCCCCTGCGCCTCGGCACCCGCGATGTCGGTGGCGATGCCATCGCCCACCGCAAGATACCGCGCGTCGGGGCCCAACCCCATCAGCGCCCGCGCCCGGTCATAGATCGGCGCATGCGGCTTGCCGTAATACAGCGCCGTCCCGCCAAGCGACTGATAGAAATCGGCCAATGCGCCCGCGCAATAGATGCGGGTCTCGCCCATGTCGACGACGATGTCGGGGTTCGCGCACAGCATCGGCAGACCGCGGTCAACCGCCCCCTGGAACCGGTCGCGGTAATCTTCGGGCGTCTCGTTCAGCTCGTCGAACGGACCCGAGGCGATGATCCCCTCGGCCTGCTCCAGCGGCACGCGCCGGATGGGCGCCGCATCGCGATGGGCGTCAGGAATGTCGGTAAAGAACCCATGGTCCTTCTCGATCCCGATATGCCAGACGTTCCGCCCGACGGCGCCTGCGAACATCGCGTCCTGCGCCGCGTCGCCGGAACTGACGACCAGATCCCAGGCATCGCGCGGCACGCCCATGCGGTCCAGCTGAGCGATCACGTACTGGTTCGGGCGCGGGGCGTTGGTCATCAGGCAGACCTGGCCACCCTGCGCGCGGAACGCCTGCAGCGCCGCGACCGCAGCCGGAAAGGGCTGCTTGCCGTTGTGCAGGCAGCCCCACAGATCGCAGAACAGCGCGTCATAGCTGGCCGAGACCTCGGCCAGCGACGAAATGATGCGGGTCATCAGACGGCCAAGACCGGAATGATCTGCTTCTTGCGGCTCATGACGCCGGGCAGGACGACGGTGTCACCGGTGACAGTGACGCCAAAGCTGCGCTCGGCCACGAACTTGACATAGTCGTTGGGCACCAGCAGCGTCGCCTGTTCGCGCAGGATGTCGACCACGAACAGCATGACCTCGTCCGCACCGTCTTCGGCGGCGACGGCGGGCATGGCGGCGATCAGGGCATCCTTGCGGTCCAGGATCACCTGCGGCGCGGTCGTCTCGAGGACCGAGATGCGCAGCTGCTTGCCGCCCAGTTCGTATTCCTTGCTGTCCATCTTCAGCAGCGCAGCCTCGCTGAAGGCGCTGACATCGGATTTCGCGGCAAACATCTCGGCGGCGAACTCGGCGATGTCCACGCCCAGATCGGCAGCCAGCTTCTCGGCCACGGCGCGGTCATACTGCGTGGTGGTCGGGCTGCGGAATTCCAGCGTGTCCGACAGGATACAGGTCAGCATCGCGCCCTTGATCCCTTCGGGGGCCTGCGCCAGATCGTCGCCGATCAGGTCGTGCATGATCGTCGCGGTGCAGGCCAGCGGGCGGATCGTGATGTTGATCGGCGCACGGGTCTTGATGCCGCCGGCGAGCAGGTGGTGGTCGATGATCTCGATCACCTCGGCATGCTCCAGGTTGGCGGGCAGTTCGGCGGGGTTGTTGGTGTCAACGATCACGCAGACGTCGTCGGCGGTCACGTCGTCGATGATGCGCGGCTTGGACAGGTTCCAGCGGTCCAGCATCCACAACGCCTCGGTATTCGGCTCTCCCTGCAGCACGGCCTCGGCCGGGGTCTTGCGGCACTCGTTCAGATACCAGGCCCAGATGATGGGCGAGCCGGTGGAATCCGTGTCGGGGGAAGTGTGGCCGAAGACCTTGATCATGATGCGCCTCGAAGGGTGTTAGGTATGGATGGCCGCCTTATAGGCAGGCGGGGCAGCGTTGTCCACGTTCGGCACAACGGTCCACCAAAGCGAAAGGGCGCCCGGTCGGGGCGCCCTTGGGGTCGTCGTGGTCAGCGGTCAGGCAGCGCGGGTCAGCAGGACTTCGCCCACCCGCTTCTGCGCGCCGCCTTCGTCAAGACCGCCGACGGCCGCGACTTCGCGAGTCAGGCGGTCGAGGGCGGCCTCGTACAGCTGACGCTCGGAATAGGACTGTTCGCGCTGATCGTCGCAGCGGTGCAGGTCGCGCACGACCTCGGCGATGGACAGCAGGTCGCCGGAATGGATCTTCTGCTCATACTCCTGCGCCCGGCGCGACCACATCGCGCGCTTGACGCGGGCCTTGCCCTTCAGGGTCTCCAGCGCGCGGTCGATCAGGTCGGGGGTCGACAGGCTGCGCATGCCGATCTCGCTGGCGCGGGCAGTGGGCACGCGCAGGGTCATCTTGTCCTTGTCGAACGAGATCACGAACATCTCCAGCCGCAGGCCCGCGACCTCCTGTTCCTCGATCGATACGATACGACCGACCCCATGGGCCGGATAGACAACAAAGTCATCGGGGCGGAATTCGTTCTTCTTCGATTTCGACATCTGGCTTCCTCTGACATGTGCCCGCGAGACGGGCACAAAGGGCCGCAGGGGGGGGCAAGGCCACCCTCGGTCCGTTTTCGATCATGTTTGACGACCCCTGCCTGCAGTCGGCACGGATCCGGCAGTTTGGGATGCGACACAGTCCTGTTGACAAGCAGCAGCACAAGGCGCGACATAAGGGACTATAACACAAAAATGACGCCAAAAAAAGCACCGCCTTTCGGGCGGCACATCGGCATTGTCTGGGCCTTTAATGGCGGCGAAACAGGACCTTGCAGGTCCTGCCCTGTCGAATCAATCGCCTTCGCCGGGCGTTTCCGAGAAATACTTTTCCAGCTTGCCTTCCTGACCGTCCATCTCGGCGGCGGTCGGCAGGGGATCCTTCTTCCGGGTGATCACCGGCCACAGCTCGGAATATTTGCGGTTGAACTCGACCCAGCTTTCCATCGCCGGCTCGGTATCCGGGCGGATCGCGTCTGCGGGGCATTCCGGTTCGCAGACGCCACAGTCGATGCATTCGTCGGGATGGATGACCAACGTGTTCTCGCCCTCGTAGAAGCAGTCCACGGGGCACACTTCGACGCAATCAGTGTATTTGCACATGATGCAGTTGTCAGTCACGACATAGGTCATCGGGGCGCTTTCGTCTGGTCTGTTCGGGCTCTCACCTAGACATTCCCGGGGGATCAATCAAGTCTTCGCGATACAGCAGCTGCGCCTCGGGGGCCGGGCCGCGCCGGTCCGACAGGCCCAGCACGGTCAGCACCCGCACACGCTGATAGGCGGATACCGTCAGCACGTCGCCGGGCCGCACGGCGCGCCCCGGCTTGCGGCAGGGCTGGGTGTTGACCCGGATGCCGCCCGCCTCGATGCGGGCGGCGGCCAGGCCGCGCGTCTTGAAGATCCGCGCATGGCACAGCCATTTGTCCAGCCGAAGGCCGGCGGCGGCCTCGGTCAAGTCAGGTCTTGTCCTTCAGCTGGGCTAGGATCGCAAAGGGGCTGTCCGGATCGGCCTTCTTCTCGGGACGCGAGGAGAAGGTCTGGGGAGCCTGGTGCGACGGCTTGCCGCCCTTCTTGGGGCCACCGAACTTGCCGCTGGGCTTGCCGTTGCGATCGCGACGTTCGCCCTGTGGGCGATCCCCTGCCGGGGCCGCATCCTTGGACTGACCGTCGCGCGGGGCGCCATCGCGGCGCGGGCCGCGGCGCTGGCCCTGCGGGCGATCACCCTGGGGACGCTCGGCCTGGCCGCGGTCCCCCTGCGGGCGACGGTTGCCGCGCGGCTTGGGCGCCCATTTGAAGGTATAGAACACCTCCATCTCCGGGGGTGCGACCTCGGCGGCGGTCTCGGGCTCCGCGTCGACAGCATCGACCTCAGGGGCGTCCGCCTTCCGCTTTTCGGCTTGCTCGGCCTCCCACTTGGCGCGGGTCTCGGCGGCCAGGACCGATTCCTCCTCGGTCATCGGCGCGTCAGAGCCGTCAGCCTCGGGGGTGGACACGACGGCCGGGGTCTCGGTCGCCTTGACCTTGGCACGCTCGCCCCTGTCGGCAGAATAGCCCAGGCCCTGCATCAGGCCCGAAAACTGCTCCAGCGTCATGCCGGTGATCGACAGCATGTCGGTATTGGCCTCGAACCCGCCGCGGGTGTCCTGGGCGCGCAGCAGGTCGGCCAGCCGCTCCAGCATGTCGATGCGGATCGCCCGGTCGCCCGCGGGGCGATAGCCCGACAGCGCATAGACCTGATCGGGCACGACCGGCAGATGCGGGATGGTGACCAAACCTGGCGGCGGGCTTTCCGGGAATTCGGACAGCCCCTCGTGCAGCGACCACAGGACCAGACGCAGCCGCGTCGGCGCGGGCTTCAGCAGCGCGGGCAGGAAGATGGTGAACTGGCCAAAGCGGACGCCATGCTTGCGCAGCATGCCGCGCGATTCCTGGTCCAGTTCCTTGACCTCGGCGGCGATGCCGTCGCGGGGCAGAATCCCAAGCGCCTCGACCAGCCGGAAGGCAAAGCCGCGGGCCAGACCGGTCAGCGCCTCGTCCTTCTGCAAAGTCAGCAGCGGCTCGTACAGCGCGGCGATCTTGCGGTCGATGAAATGCTGGGCCCGGCGGCGGACCTTGTCGGCGATCTCGGGACCGGCATCCTCGTCGACGAAGACCTCGACGCCGGGAAGCAGCGGATCGGCGCCCTTAACCAGCTTGCCGACCGCCTGGCTGCCCCACATCAGGCCGCCCTGTTCGGTATAGTCCATCTCGGTGTCGGGCGCGTTGTAGAAACGGTCCGCACGCAGATGGAATTCGGGCTTGAGCGCGTCATAGCTGGCGCGGCTCAGCATCCTGGCCTCGTCCGCCGATGCGGTCTGGTCGGGGCGGAAGCGGAAGCCCTCCAGGCGGCCGGCGAATTCGCCCTCGACCGTCACTTCGCCCTTGTCATTCACTTCGGCCACCAGGCTCTCCTTCTGCTTGAGCCGGCGCAGAAGCACGGATGTGCGCCGGTCCACAAATCGTTGGGTCAGGGCCGCGTGCAGCGCGTCCGACAGGCGGTCTTCTACAGCGCGCGTTTCCCCGCGCCAATGCTTTTCGTCCGCCACCCAGCCCGTTCTTTGCGCGACATAGGTCCAGGTGCGGATATATGCCAACCGCTTCGAGATGGCGTCGATGTCGCCGGCGGTCCGGTCGATGCGTTCGATGGCCCGGCCAAGCCAATCCGCCGGGATATGTCCATCCTGCAGGAAACCGAAGATCCGCGCCAGCAAAGTCGCATGTTCCATGGTCGAGATTCCCCGGAAATCGGGCACCCGGCACACGTCCCAAAGCAGGCGCACGTCCTTGCCGCCGCGGATGCGGTCCTTGATCTCGGGAAAGTCGCGCAGGATCTTCAGCGTCGCCACGTCGTCGGCCTCGCGCCCGCGGGCCAGCAGCTCGTGGCCGGGGCCGGTCTCCAGGCTTTCCACCAGCCGGTCCATGCTGCCGAAATCCAGCTTGCCGTTGCGCCAGACCAGCCGGCTGATGGGGGCGAACCGATGGTTCTCCAGCGCGTCGATCAGTCCCTCGTCCAGGGGCTCGGCCTCTCCAGTGACGCCGAAGGTGCCGGATTCGGTGTGCCGCCCTGCCCGGCCTGCGATCTGGCCCATCTCGTGGGGGAAAAGCGGGCGGACCCGCTTGCCGTCGAACTTGTGCGTGGCGCTGAAGGTAACATGCTTGATGTCCAGGTTCAGACCCATGCCAATGGCGTCGGTGGCCACCAGATAGTCGAC
Organism: Paracoccus sp. Arc7-R13; assembly: GCF_004010775.1. Classification (NCBI taxonomy): domain Bacteria; kingdom Pseudomonadati; phylum Pseudomonadota; class Alphaproteobacteria; order Rhodobacterales; family Paracoccaceae; genus Paracoccus; species Paracoccus sp. Arc7-R13. Next base: position 2,208,443 of record NZ_CP034810.1, read on the forward strand.
CTCGCCGTTCTGGTACATCTCGACCTGGGCATTGCGCGTGCGGGGCGACAGCGCCCCCATCACGACCGCGCAGCCCCCCTTCTGCCGACGGATCAGCTCGGCCATCGCATAGACGTCGTCGACGCTGAAGCCCACGATCGCGCTGCGTGGCGGCATCCGGGACAGCTTTTTCGATCCTGCCCATGACAGGGTCGAGAACCGCTCCTTGCGCTCGAACTGGGTTTCGGGAACCAGGGCCGCGATGGTCGGGCGCATGGTGCTGCTGCCCAGGAACAGCGTCTCGACAGTGCCGCGCATGTGCAGCAGTCGGTCGGTGAACACGTGCCCGCGTCCGGGATCGGCGCACAGTTGGATCTCGTCGATGGCCACGAAATCGGTGGCGATGTCGGGCATCGCCTCGGTGGTGGCGACCCAGTACTGGACGCGGTCGGGAACGATCCGCTCCTCTCCGGTGACCAGGGCCACGACCGAGGGGCCGCGCGCGGCCACGATCCGGTCATAGACCTCGCGCGCCAGCAGGCGCAGTGGCAGGCCGATCACCCCCGACCGGTGGTTCAGCATCCGCTGGATGGCGTAGTGGGTCTTGCCCGTATTGGTCGGGCCCAGGATGGCGGTGATCCGCCCGCGCGTCGTCATGTTCATGCCTTAGATATCGGTGCCGATGCGCTTGTGTTCCAGACGTGCCTGGCCATCGATGGCTTCCTGCTGGTGGGGATGGATCGCCAGGCTGGCGCGATAGGCCGCCAGGGCGCGGGCGTCGTCGCCCATCTCCTCCAGCATGGCGCCCAGCTGGGTCAGCGCCGCAAAGTGGCGCGGCTCCAGCTCCAGCGTGCGGCGCAGGTCGGCCAGCGCGGGCCCGAACTGACCTGCCGTCGCATAGGCCGCGGCCCGCGTCTGGAAGCCTGCCGCAAAGTCGGGGGCATGGTCGGTCAACGCGGTCAGATGACCGATGGCCGACGGGATGTCCCCCATGTCCAGCGCCGCCTCTCCCCGCTGCAGCAGCAGGTCCATCGCCGGGGATCCGGACCGCGACCATTCACGCAGGATGTCGCTTTCCGCGATGCGCCAGCCCTCGCCCTCGGGCTGGGCCAGGCGCGCGAAGGCGTCGTCCAGCCCCTGGCCCGCGGCCGCGATCGGTACCACGCTTGCAATAACCACGAAAATCGTCAGAACTTTGTGACGCAATGCCGTGACGGCAGAGTGGAAATTCAGGCGGACCGCGTTCATATGTCTGGTGTAGCCCAGGCCGCAGGTCTGGCGCCAGACAAAGCGCACCAGGAGACGTGAAATGAGCGAAGTCGTGACCAAGGCCGTCCAGAAGCTGGGCGAAAAGATCGACAGCTTCGATTCTGTCGCAAAGTTCGTCATCACCGGCGAAGGCGCGATCATGATCGACGAAGACGGCGTGCGCGCCGGCGACGAGGATGCCGAGGTGACCCTGACGGCCAGCCGCGAGACGTTCGAGGGCATCCTGAACGGCGACGTGAACCCTGCCACCGCCTTCATGATGGGCAAGCTGAAGATCGATGGCTCGATGGGCGTCGCGATGCAGCTGGGCCAGAAGCTGTCCTAAGCGCCCGCGTGCAACAGGCACCCTTCCATCAGCTTCCGGATGACCGGTCGCAGCCCGCCCGCGCCTTCTGGGCGCAGGCGGGCGATGGGGTCCGCCTGCGCATGGCGCATTGGCCCGCGGATGCGGCACGCGGCAGCGTACTGCTGTTCCCCGGGCGGACCGAATATATCGAGAAATACGCCCCTGTCGCCCATCGCATGATGGCCGAGGGTTACGACGTCCTGTCGATCGACTGGCGTGGTCAGGGCATGTCGGACCGCCTGCAGCCCAATCCCCGCCCCGGCCATATCCGCGATTTCGCGGATTACCAGCACGACGTGGTCGAGATGATCGTGGCGGCGGAACAGCTTGACCTGCCCCGGCCGTGGCATCTGCTGGCGCATTCGATGGGCGGCTGCATCGGGTTGGCCGCGCTGGAGGGCGGCATGGCCGTGCAGAGCGCGGTGTTCTCCGCGCCCATGTGGGGCATCAATCTTCGTCGGATGCAGCAGGGCGTGGCCTTGGGCATCGCATATCTGGCCGGACGCGTGGGGCGTGGCGGCCTGACGGCACCGGGCAGCGGCGGGGCGGCGACCACCTATCCTCTGGACGAAAGCTTCAACGCCAACCTTCTGACCAGCAATGGTGACGAATGGGCGCGGCTGGTGCGCGAGGCCGTGGCCTGGCCCGACCTGACCATCGGCGGCGCCACCTTCGATTGGGTTGGCAGGGCACTGAACGAATGCGCCCGCCTGTCGCGCATTCCATCGCCCGACATGCCGATGCTGGTGTCTGTCGGCAGCGAGGAAAAGGTCGTGTCGCCGCAGGCCATCCGGGACCGTGCCGCACGCTGGCCGCAATCGGAGCTGCTGACCATTCCGGGGGCCAAGCACGAAATCCTGATGGAAACGGATGCGCTGCGCGACCTGTTCTACGAGGCGATGCTGGCCCGGTTCGAGGCCAGCTGACGCGACACGGACCGGGGGCGGTACGCCCCCCGCCCCGTCAGGACTGGGCGCTTTTCCGATCGGACGGCGTGCTGATGCTGGGCATGCGCAGGCGGATCCGCTTCAGGCGACGGGGATCGGCATCCACGACCTCGAACTCGGCGCCCGAGGGATGGGCGATCACCTCTCCACGCAGCGGCACGCGCCCCGCCAGCATGAAGATCAGACCGCCAAGCGTGTCGATATCCTCGTCCTCGTCGCCGATCAAGCGCAGGCCGGTCTCAGCCTCGACATCGTCCAGCGCGGCACGGGCCTGGATCAGCCACTGGCCGGTCTTCTCATGCACCCACAAGCCGCCCTCGACCTCGTCATGCTCATCCTCGATCTCGCCGATCACCTGTTCGATCAGGTCCTCGATGGTGACCAACCCGTCGACGCCCCCGTATTCGTCGATGACCAGCGCCATGTGGATGCGCTTGGTCTGCATCTGCTGCAGCAGCACCCCGATGGGCATCGAGGGCGGAACGTACAGCAACGGCCGCAGCATCGGGCGCATGGTAAATTTGCCCCCCGCACCGAACCCGTGCTTCAGCGCCAGGTCCTTGAGATGGATCAGGCCAAGCGGGCTGTCCAGCGTGCCGCGAAAGACCGGCATCCGTGAAAACCCGTGCTCACGGAACATCTCGACCAGATCCTCCAGCGACAGGTTCGCGGGGGCGGCCACGATCTCGACCTTGGGGATGGCGACGTCATCGACTCGCATGCGGCGCAGATTGACCAAGCCGGGGGTGCCCACGACATGGCGGTCCTGATGATCGTCGTCCGCGCCGCTTTCGGACCCTGTCAGGGCCGACAGCACGCGGCCAAAGAATCCTTTGCCATTACCGGCCTCCTTCTCCTCGGTGGCGCCACCGTCGACGGCGATCGCCGTGACCTCCTCGATGGCCGGCTGAGGAGCGGGCTCGGATAATCGGCTTTCGGAATTCATCGGTCTTTCTCCTGGTAAGGGTCTGGAATGCCAAGCCGGGACAGGATGGCGCGCTCGGTCGCCTCCATCAGTTCGGCATCGGGATCGTTTAGATGGTCGTAACCCAGCAGATGCAGGGTCGCATGGACCAGCAGGTGCTGGACGTGATGGTCGAAGGGCTTGCCCTGATCCTCGGCCTCGGCCGCGCAGGTATCATAGGCGATCGCGATGTCGCCCAGTTCCTCCTCGTCCGGCATCTCGGGCGCCTGACCGGGATCATGCGGCAGATGCTCGACCGACGGCCATGACAGCACGTTCGTGGCCCGGGGCTTGCCGCGGAAATCGGCGTTCAGCGCGGCGATGCGGGCGTCGTCGCAGCCCATGACGACCACCTCCCCGCCCAAGCGGTGGTGGTCCAGCGCGGCAGTGACGGCAAGGGCCGCCAGGTCCTCAAGACCGGCGGCCTGCCATCGGTCATCCTCGATGACGCAGTCGACGGAAATCTCGTCAGGCATCTTTTCTGAATGCGCGGCGGGGAACGTACTGGCCGCGCGGCTCCTCTGTTTCACCGCGGGCAAGGGCGGCGTTGTCCTCGACCTCATACGCCTTGATGATGCGCGCGACAAGCGGGTGGCGCACGACGTCATCGGCGGTGAAATAGCTGAAGCTGATGCCCTTGACGTCCTTCAGGATGCGCTCGGCGTCCATCAGACCCGACATCATGCCGCGCGGCAGGTCGATCTGGGTGCGGTCGCCGGTAATGACCATCCGCGAGCCTTCGCCAAGACGGGTCAGGAACATCTTCATCTGCATGCTGCTGGCGTTCTGAGCCTCGTCCAGCACGACGAAGGCGCGCGACAGGGTGCGCCCGCGCATGAAGGCCAGGGGCGCGATCTCGATGCGCTTCTCCTCCATCAGCTTCTGCATCTGCTTTCCGGGAAGAAAGTCGTTTAGCGCGTCGTAGAGCGGCTGCATGTACGGATCGACCTTCTCCTTCATGTCGCCCGGCAGGAAGCCCAACCGCTCCCCGGCCTCGACGGCGGGGCGCGACAGGATGATCTTGTCGACATGGCCGCCGATCAGCATCGTCACACCCACGGCCACCGCCAGATAGGTCTTGCCGGTGCCCGCAGGCCCGATGCCAAAGGCCAGCTCGTTCTGGAACAGCGACCGGACATACGATTTCTGCGCATCCGTGCGCGGCTCGACCGACTTCTTGCGGGTTCGCAGTTCGTAGTTGCCCTGCGCGAACATCTCCAGCTGTTCGGCCGGGGTCACGTCGGTGGCGGGTTCGACCCCCATGCGCAATGCGGCCTCGACCTCGTCGGGGCCGACGGGGCGGTGCTGTTCTAGCCGCGCATATAGGCCACGAAGCAGGTTCGCGGCCTCGGACTGGGCCTCGGGGCCGCCGACCACGGCAATCTGGTTGCCGCGACGCAAGATATGGACGCCAAGTGCCTCCTCGATCCGGGCCAGATGGCGGTCGTTGGGACCGCACAGGTCGATCAACAGCCGGTTGTCGGGGAATTCAAGCAGGGTTTCGGCAGAAGCCGCGGTGACGGGTGGCGTCGGGGTCAGGCCCAAATGTCTCTCCTGGTCAATCTGGTCGGTCCATGGTGGCAAGCCAGTCGGATTCGCACAAGTTCATGTTCGTGGTAAATTGGGCGCAACTGCCCCCGTTTGTGGCAGAACGGCCAAGCATGTGCAAAAGTTGCATCCTTATCGCGCATGATCACTGACCCCGGCAGACGGGATTCCCAGAAAACCGGCCAAGGCGGGCGCGCGGTCCATGTCCGCCACCGGGCCGTCATGCGCGATGCGACCATCCGCCAACAGCGCGACACGGTCGCCGATGATCCGGCAGCTGGCCATGTCATGCGTGATGGTGATCGCGGTGGCCCCTGTTTCGGTCACGATGCCGCGGATCAGCGCATCGATGGCCCGCGCGCGGATCGGGTCCAACCCGGTAGTCGGTTCGTCGAAGAAGATCACCGCCGGGTCGTCGGCAATGGCGCGGGCCAGGCCGACGCGCTTGGCCATGCCGCCCGACAGCTGCGCGGGCATCAGGTCGGCGATGTCCGAAGCCAGCCCCACGCGCGCCAGCTTGTCCAGCGCGATAGCGCGGGCGCGGCGGTCGTCCATCCGCTGGCGCAGGCGGAAGGCGACGTTCTGCCAGACCGACAGGCTGTCGAACAGGGCCGCCCCCTGAAACAGCATCCCGAACCGCGCCATGAAGCGTGCCCGGTCCAGCGGCTGGCCGTTCCACAGCACCTGCCCCGCATCGGGGCGTTCCAGCCCCAGGATGCATTTCAGCAGGACCGACTTGCCGGTGCCGGACTGGCCGATCACGCACAGGCTCTCGCCCGTGGCGACGCTCAGATCGACGCTGTCGAGGACCCGCTTGGCGCCAAAGGATTTGCTGAGGCCGAAGGTCCGGATCATTCGAAGAACAGCCCGGTCAGCGCAAAGTTCGCAGCCAGGATGCCGACGGCGGCGGCGACGACCGCATTGGTCGTGGCCCGTCCGACGCCTGCCGCGCCGCGCCCCGACCGCATGCCGAACCAGCATCCCGACAACGCGATGACCAGTCCGAAGACCGCCCCCTTGATCAGGCCAGAGGTAACGTCCCACGGCTCCAGATATGCCCAGCTGTTCGCGATGTAGCTGGCCGAATTGAACCCAAGCGACGTCGTGCCCACCAGCCAGCCGCCCATGATGCCGATGATGTCGCCCGTGGCCACCAGCACCGGCATGCACAGGATCGCCGCCCACAGCCGGGGCGTGACCAGCCAGCGGACCGGGTCGGTCGACAGAGTCACCAACGCGTCGATCTGTTCGGTGACGCGCATGGTCCCGATCTCGGCGGCGATGCTGCTGGCGACGCGGGCGGCGACCATCAGGCCGCCCAGGACGGGCCCCAGTTCGCGAACCATGCCGATGGCCACGATTGCCGGGACGACGTCGCCGGCCTGAAACCGCTCTCCGCCCGAATGGATCTGCAGGGCCAGCGCCGCCCCGGTGAACAACGCCGTCAGCCCTACGACCGGCAGCGACAGCCAGCCGATCTGCATCACCTGGCGCACGATTGCACGGGGTGTCCCGAACCCCGACAGCCCCCGCATCGCGAACAGCGCCACCGCCCCGATGGTCCGGGTGGCGCGCAGGGCGGGTCGTCCGATCGCCCGGATGGGCGTCACAGATAGGTCCGCTGGTAGCGCAGCCCAAGCGAGGTCAGCACCTCGTATCCGATGGTGCCGGCGATGTCGGCCAGACGGTCGATGGGTTGATGCGCGCAGATCAGGTCAAGCCGGTCTGGCACCGCATCCAGATCGCTGACGTCCACCGTGATCAGGTCCATCGACACGCGCCCGACGACCGGACAGGCCACATCGGCGGCGAACAGCTGCGCACCCTTACCCGACAGCGAACGCAGGATGCCGTCGGCATAGCCCGCATCGACGGTGGCGATGCGACAGTCGCGCGGCGCGTGCCAACTGGCGCCATAACCGACCATCTCTCCCCTCCGCACGTCACGGGTCTGGATCACGCGCAGTGACAGTGTGACGACGCCGCGGGCCTGCGCAAAGGGCAGCCCGCCGTACAGACCCACGCCGGGGCGCACCATGTCGAAATGGTAATCCGGTCCCAGCAGGATCCCCCCGGTCGCGGCCAGCGACCGCGGCACGTCACAGCCATCGGTCATTGCGCGGAACGCGGACAGCTGCGCCGCATTGGCGGGGTGGTCGGGCTCGTCCGCGCAGGCCAGGTGCGACATGATGAAGGCCGGTCCGGCGGCCAGCGCCTCGTCCCGGATGGCGCCCCATTCAGCGGCCTCCATGCCAAGGCGGTTCATCCCGGTGTCCAGCTGGATGGCGAAGGGCTGACCGGGGCGCATGGCGCGATCACGAAAGAACTGCGCAGGGCTGTTCAGGACCGGGGTCAGCCCGGTCAGGTCCGCACCCTCCATGTTCCCCGACAGCACGTTGATGCGCGCGTCCTGCGGCAGCAGCGGCCGGATCGCCCGTCCCTCATGCGCCAGGGCCACGAAGAAATCGCGCACGCCGGCGGCATAGAGGGCCGGGGCGACGCGGTCGGCGCCCAGGCCATAGGCGTCAGCTTTGACCACGGCGGCGGCACGCGCGCCGGGGGCCAGTGCGGCCAGTGCCGCGTGATTGGCCACGATGGCCGCGATGTCGATCTGCAATCCCATATGCGTGGCTTGCCCCCCTGCCCGGCCCGCGTCAAGAGGCTGCCGCAGCATGTGTTTGCACATATGCAATTAGCATGAACATTCGCTTCTATATTTTGCAAATTCCCCCGAATTGTCTTTGCTGCACCTGCATCGCAGTCTAGCCTAGGGCACCGGATCAGGAGGGCGCGATGAAGGACATTCTGCAGCAGCTGGAAGAACGCCGACAGCAGGCCCGGCTTGGCGGCGGCCAGCGGCGCATCGACGCCCAGCACGCCCGCGGCAAGCTGACCGCCCGCGAACGCATCGACCTGCTGCTGGACGAGGACAGCTTCGAGGAGTTCGACATGTTCGTCGCCCATCGCAGCACCGATTTCGGCATGCAGGACGACCGCCCGGCAGGCGACGGGGTGGTGACCGGATGGGGCACCATCAACGGCCGCATGGTCTATGTCTTCTCTCAGGACTTCACCGTCTTCGGCGGATCGCTGTCGGAAACTCATGCCCAGAAGATCTGCAAGATCATGGACATGGCGATGCAGAACGGCGCGCCGGTGATCGGGCTGAACGATTCGGGGGGCGCGCGCATCCAGGAGGGCGTGGCCAGCCTTGCGGGTTATGCCGACGTGTTCCAGCGCAACGTGCTGGCATCGGGCGTCGTGCCGCAGATCAGCGTGATCATGGGCCCCTGTGCGGGTGGCGCGGTCTATTCGCCCGCGATGACCGACTTCATCTTCATGGTGCGCGACACGTCCTACATGTTCGTGACCGGGCCCGACGTGGTCAAGACGGTCACGAACGAGGTCGTGACCGCCGAACAGCTGGGCGGTGCGTCCACGCATACCCGGAAATCCTCCGTCGCGGACGGCGCGTTCCAAGACGACGTCGAGGCGCTGTCGGAGATCCGCCGGCTGTTCGACTTCCTGCCGCTGAACAACCGCGAAAAGGCCCCGACCCGGCCCTTCTTCGACGACCCCGCGCGGATCGAGCCCAGCCTGGACACCCTGATCCCCGACAACCCGAACCAGCCCTATGACATGAAGGAGCTGATCGCCAAGGTCGCGGACGAGGGCGATTTCTACGAGATCCAGAAGGATTTCGCGGGCAACATCATCATCGGCTTCATCCGCATCGAGGGACAAACGGTGGGGGTCGTCGCCAACCAGCCGATGGTGCTGGCCGGTTGCCTGGACATCGACAGCTCGCGCAAGGCCGCGCGCTTCGTGCGGTTCTGCGACGCGTTCGAAATCCCGATCCTGACGCTGGTCGACGTTCCGGGCTTTCTGCCGGGGACCGGCCAGGAATATGGCGGCGTCATCAAGCATGGGGCAAAGCTGCTGTTCGCCTATGGCGAGGCGACGGTGCCCAAGGTCACGGTCATCACCCGCAAGGCCTATGGCGGCGCCTATGACGTGATGGCGTCGAAGCATCTGCGCGGCGATTTCAATTATGCCTGGCCCACCGCCGAGATCGCGGTGATGGGCGTCAAGGGCGCGGTCGAGATCCTGTATCGCAGCGAACTGGGCGATGCCGACAAGATCGCCGCCCGCACCAAGGATTACGAGGACCGCTTTGCCAACCCCTTCGTGGCCGCTGAAAAGGGCTTTATCGACGAGGTGATCCAGCCCCGGTCGACGCGTCGCCGGGTGGCCCGCGCCTTTGCCAGCCTGCGCGGCAAGCGGCTGACGAACCCGTGGAAAAAGCACGACAACATTCCGCTGTGACTGACGGGGACGGGCGCGCGATGCACAAGGTCGTGAATGATGCAGCCGGGCCACAGGGGGGCGGCGCTTTGGCGCCCGCCCTCCTGCGTCCCTGTCTGATCGCGGCGGGCTTCTCTATCATGCCGCGCAGGCCGGCAGATCAACAAGCCGACCACAACCCGAGCAGCCGGGCGCAACACCGCCCGCCCTACAGGAGCATGTTTCCATGTCGAAAAAGATCATCCTCGGCCTCGTGCTGGTTTCCGCCTTCGCCGCGTGCCAGCGCCAGCAGCCTGCCGACGTCTATGTCCCGACCGCCCCGGCCGCACCCATGGTCAACCCCGTCACGACCGAGCCTGTCTACAACAGCAAATTCGGCTAAGACGAGACGTCCGACAATTGCGCGCGGGCGGCCAGCCTGCCCGTGCGCAGCGATCCGGCCCGCGCGCCCCAGCACAGGGGCCCTGCCATGCTGAAGCATCGCGGCTTTCCCGGGCGTCTGCCCGGCACCGATTTCCAATTCGTCATCCGGCGCGAGAATCGCAAGAAGGGCGCAACGCCCATCACGCGCCGCGAGCGGTTCAAGGACCGCAGGCCCGCCGACAAGCGCGCCGATGCGGGCTTTCTTTCGGCGCTGATCGCGCATTTCGGCGACGAACCCTTTCCCCGCGGCAATCTTGATGCCGGTCGGCTGTCCTGGCTGATCGGCCGCGAGGTCAAGCCGGTGGGCCAGTTCGACCCTGCCGATTACGACCAATTGCTGCAGGTCGACATGGCCGAGGCGGAGGCCGCCTTCCCCGAGCTGTTCGTCAAGGATGCTCCCCAGGAGTTCGACTGGGACGACCAGGACGGCTGGGACGACGACGAGGCCGACGACGACTGATGCGCAGGTTGATGCTGAACCCCTTGAAGTCACACGCATGTCAGTTTGACGCAGGCATCAGCTATGCGATAACCCCTTACCACCTCCCATCGGCCCCCGACGGGCCCATTACGACAGGTTTCCTATCATGCAGAAATTCTTCTCGCTTCGCGTTGCCGGCCTGGCCCTGGTTGCCGCCGGTCTTTCGGCTTGCGCCCCCGGCTATCAGGGCGGCGGCATCTCGCCCGACGCGCAGCGCGCCGCAGGCGGTGCCGTTGCCGGTGCCGTCATCGCGAAGGCCCTGGACGAAGACCTGGCAACCGGCGCCGCGATCGGTGCCGTCGGCGGCGCGCTGTGCGACGACGCCGGTGTCTGCCAGCGTCGTTACTGATCGCTGCGGCAACCTCTCACCCTATCGGCAGCTCGCGCCTGACGCGGCTGCCGCCCAACCCACGGGATCTTCACCATGTCCAAATTCCTTGCCATCGCTGCCCTGGTCGGCACCACGGCCATCGCCGGCTGCACCCAAGGCATCAACCCGACCGACACTGACCGCGCGCTCATCGGCGCCGGCGTCGGCGCGACCGTCGCATCGGTCGGCGGCACCAACGTCGTCAAGGGCGCGGCCATCGGCGGCGCGGCTGGCGCGCTGTGCAACGACTTCCGTCTGTGCCAGTGACCTGCTGATCGGCGCGCCCGGCGCGCCGACCGTCTGCAAAGCCGTCCGGAGCCCTGCGCTTCGGGCGGCTTTTTCACGTTCCGTCCTGGGGGGGAGCCCATGTTCAAGAAGATCCTGATCGCCAACCGGGGCGAGATCGCCTGCCGTGTCATCAAGACCGCCCGCAAGATGGGCATCGCCACCGTCGCCGTCTATTCCGACGCCGACCGCCATGCGCTGCATGTGCGCATGGCGGACGAGGCCGTCCATATCGGCCCGGCCCCCGCCAACCAGTCCTATATCGTGATCGACAAGATCATGGATGCGATCCGCCGGACCGGCGTTGAGGCCGTCCATCCCGGATACGGCTTCCTGTCCGAGAACATGAAATTCGCAGAGGCGCTGGAGGCCGAGGGCGTCGTCTTCATCGGCCCCCCGTCCGGCGCGATCGAGCAGATGGGCGACAAGATCACCTCGAAGAAGCTGGCGCAGGCCGCGGGGGTCAGCACGGTTCCGGGACACATGGGCCTGATCGCGGACGCGGACGAGGCCGCGGCCATCAGTGCCCAGATCGGCTATCCGGTGATGATCAAGGCCAGCGCGGGCGGCGGCGGCAAGGGCATGCGCATCGCCTGGTCCGACGAGGAGGCGCGCGAGGGTTTCCAGTCCTCCAGAAACGAGGCCGCCAACAGCTTTGGCGACGACCGGATCTTCATCGAGAAATTCGTGACGCAGCCGCGCCACATCGAGATCCAGGTCCTGGCCGATCAGCACGGCAACGCAGTCTATCTGCACGAGCGCGAATGCTCGATCCAGCGCCGCAACCAGAAGGTCATCGAGGAGGCGCCGTCGCCGTTCCTGGACGAGGCCACCCGCGCGGCGATGGGTCAGCAGGCCGTGGCCCTGGCCAAGGCCGTCGGATACACCAGCGCGGGCACGGTCGAATTCATCGTCGACGGAAGCCGCAACTTCTATTTCCTGGAGATGAACACCCGCCTGCAGGTGGAACACCCTGTGACCGAGCTGATCACCGGCGTCGACCTGGTCGAGCAGATGATCCGCGTCGCGGCCGGAGAGCCGCTGCCCTTCGCGCAGTCCGACTTGACGATCACCGGGTGGGCGATGGAGAGCCGGCTGTACGCCGAGGACCCCTATCGCGGTTTTCTGCCTTCCATCGGGCGCCTGACCCGCTATCGCCCGCCGGTCGAGGTGGCCGCAGGGCCGATGCTGACCGGGGGCAAGTGGCTGGCCCATGGCGCGCCGACGGGTGCGGCCGCGGTCAGGAACGACACCGGCGTCTATGAGGGCGGCGAGATCAGCATGTTCTATGACCCGATGATCGCCAAGCTGTGCACCTGGGCCCCGACCCGCGGCGAGGCGATCGAGGCCATGCGCACCGCGCTGGACGCCTTCGAGGTCGAGGGAATCGGGCATAACCTGCCCTTCCTGTCGGCGGTGATGGATCACCCGAAATTCGTCGCGGGCGACATCACCACCGCCTTCATCGCCGAGGAGTATCCCGACGGGTTCCACGGCGCGGCCCTGCCCGAGGACGAGATGCTCCGCATCGCTGCCGCCGCCGCCGCCATGCACCGCGTGGCCGAGATCCGGCGCACCCGTATCAGCGGCCGCCTGAACAACCACGAACGCCATGTGGGCGACGATTGGGTGGTGTTCGCGGACAAGCAGGACTGGTCCGTCCGCATCACCGCCGATGCCCATGGTGCCGACGTCGCCATCGCGGGGCGCACGATCCGGGTCGAGGGTGATTGGCGCCCCGGCCAGTCGCTGGCGCGGCTGGAGGTGGACGGACGCCCCCTGGTGCTGAAGGTGGACAAGATCGCCGCCGGGCTGCGCCTGCGTGCGCGCGGGGCTGACCTGCGCGTGCATGTGCGTCGGCCCCGTGCGGCGGAGCTGGCACGGCTGATGCCCGAAAAACTTCCGCCCGACACGTCCAAGTTCCTGCTGTGCCCGATGCCCGGCCTGATCGTGACGATCAATGTCGCCCAGGGGGACGAGGTTCAGGAGGGTCAGGCGCTGGCCACCGTCGAGGCCATGAAGATGGAGAACATCCTGCGCGCCGAACGCCGGGGCATCGTGAAATCCGTCAATGCCGCGCCGGGCGAAAGCCTGAAGGTCGACGACGTGATCATGGAGTTCGAATGATCCCCGCCCTGCCCGCCTATCTGCTGTCGGCCGGACTTGGGCTGGCGGGCGCGGCGGGCATCCTGTCGGCGGTGGCGGCGCAGACCGTGCCCTTGCTCGGCACGCAGGTGCCGCTGGCCTATCTGCTGCCGCCGATCGTCGGGCTGGCGTTCTTCCAGCTGGTTTTCGGGGCATGCACCGGACGCTGGCGCGGGTGGCGGTTCTGGGCGGCGGCCATCCCGCTGTCGGCGGTCATCTGGGGCGCGGCATTGATGGCGCTGCTGGGCGGTCATGCGTCGTGGCAGGCCGCGCTTGGCGTGGCGGCTTTCGGTCATGTCGCCGCAGGTCTGGCGGCGCTGTCGCTGACACGGGGGCGCGTGGCATGATGCGCGGGCGCTATCGCATCTCCTGCTGGCGCATCGGCATGCTGTCGATCAGGGACAGGATGTCCTCTGCCGCGACGGGCCTGGCCGACCGCATCTTGATCCCGCCATCCTTGCCGATTAGCAGAACCTGGAACCCCTGCCCATCGCGCAGTGCGTCTGCACCGGGTCCGTCGGTCAGGATGACCACCTCGCGTTCTGCCAACTGCTCCGCATGTGCCTGCAGGTCTGCGATCTGCCGTGCGACCTGCGCCTCGGGTCCAAGGACAACGACAGGGCGCGCCTGCCAACGCAGTGCGGCAAGCGTGTCCGCCTGCAGCGGCGCGGGGCCGCGGGCAGTGTCGGCGGGTGCCATGGCAGGCCACAGGGCCAAGACGGTAGACAGGCAGAATCGGTGCATGATCGCTCCTTCCGAAACAGGACGCGCATGGCGCGAGACAGGTTCCCATGGCTCCGCTTGACCAATGGCTCAGCCCGCAGCTGCAGCAGGCGGTCGTCACCGGCCTTTTCGTGGCCATCGGTTGGATCGTCGTCGCGTCCCAGACCCGCCGCCGCGACGCCACGCTGCGCCGCGCGCGCGAGACCGACCTGCAGCGCGCCCTGCTGGCAGAGATCCGGGCGCATGTCTTTGCCTTGGAGCAGCAGGTGCCGTCGCCGCAGGACGCGGCCCTGCTGGTGTCGCGCATCGAGTCGGGAGATTTCGTGCCGACCCTGCCGCAGCAGGCCAACGACCGCATCTTTGCGGCCGTGATTTCCGACATACACATCCTGCCCGCGCCGGTCATCGACCCGATCGTGCTCTACTATCGGCTGTTGTCGATCATGGGCGCGCTGGCCACGGACCTGCGCCGGATCGCCCGCAGCGACGGCAAGCGGGCGGCGCAGATGATGGCCGATTACCTGGAGCTGATGGAGGAAACCCGCGATACCGGCCTGCAGGCGATGCGGGTGCTGACCGAATGCCTGCGCGGCGGCGCCGAAGCGGTCGAGGCGATGCTGGACGAGGACGAGGCGCAGGCCGCGGCACAGATCGGTGCGCGCCTGCCGCAGGAACTGGCGCAGATGCGCGAGCGTCTGTCGGCGACCGAGGTCAGTAACCTATCTTCGGACCCGAGAGGCCGGTGATGGGACGCAATCCGATGGCGCGCACGATTTCGTTCGCACGGCTGACGGCGGTCGGTTTCGGCTTGGCTTCGCTGCGCAGCACGGGTGCGTCGGGTCGGGCGGACGCCTTGGGCGCGCGCGGTTGCGACAGGCTGCGGTCGGAACGCGAATTGGCCATGATCAACCCTCCTGCTGATCCGGCAACCGTGCCGGATACCGGTCATGATATAGGGAACGCGCCGCAAATCCACAAGTTTCGCGGCACTGCGCCTTATCGCATCACGCTGCCGCGCCCGATCTCCTGCCGGCGCAGGGGCAGACGGTCGATGGCGCGGCCGATCTCTCTGGCATCCCATGGGACGGGGCGGCGGATCTTGACCTGTCCGTCCTTGTCGATCAGCACCAGCGAGAACCCCTGCGGGCGCAGCTGCTGTCGCCACGTGCTGTTGGCCGACGGGTCACTGTCGAGGACAAGCACCACGTCGCGCGACGCCAGCGCCCGACCGTCACGGCGCAGCGATGCCACCTGGTCGACAAAGGCCGGGTCGTCCGCAGTGTCGGCAAAGATCACCACGGGGCGCGCCGTCCACAGGAACTGGTCCGGGTCGACCGTAGCGGCGTCCAGCACCTGCGGAGAGCCGTCGTCCAGGGGGGACGCGTCCGGCAGCGGGTCGGGCTCGACGCGCTGCGCGACCGGCGGCAGACGAGCAGGGTTGCGTTGCGGCACCGTGTCGCGCGGCTGCGTCGCGGCCGTCGCCCCGTCCGGTGTCCGCACGGAGGCGCCATCCGGCGGGGGCGCGTCGCGCGCGGGGCCCATCGCCGCGAGCGCCATCACGAATATCATAAATTTCAACTTCATCGGCACCTCGTCATGTCTTGAATATAGGGCAGGACCGTCGGCAGGAAAGGATGGATCATGACAAAACCCACGCTGGAGGACTGGCGCAAGCTGGCACAGGGCGAACTGAAGGGGCGCGACCCCGACAGCCTGACCTGGGACACGCTGGAGGGGATCGCCGTCAAGCCGGTCTATACCCGCGACGACCTGGAGGGGATGGACCACCTGGACGGCCTGCCCGGCATCGCGCCGTTCACCCGCGGCCCGCGCGCCACGATGTATGCAGGCCGCCCCTGGACCATCCGGCAATATGCTGGATTTTCCACGGCCGAGGAATCGAACGCCTTCTATCGCCGCGCGCTCGCCGCGGGGCAGCAGGGAGTGTCGGTGGCCTTCGATCTGGCCACCCACAGGGGCTATGACAGCGACCATCCGCGGGTCGAGGGCGATGTGGGCAAGGCCGGCGTCGCCATCGATTCGGTCGAGGACATGAAGATCCTGTTCGACGGCATCCCGTTGGACCGCGTTTCGGTGTCGATGACCATGAACGGCGCGGTAATCCCGATCCTGGCGAACTTCATCGTCACCGGAGAGGAGCAGGGCCATTCACGCGCCGTGCTGTCCGGGACCATCCAGAACGACATCCTCAAGGAGTTCATGGTCCGCAACACCTATATCTATCCGCCCGAACCCAGCATGCGGATCATCGCGGACATCATCGAGTACACCTCGGCCGAGATGCCCAAGTTCAACTCGATCTCGATCTCGGGCTATCACATGCAGGAGGCCGGGGCGAACCTGGTCCAGGAGCTGGCCTATACCCTGGCCGACGGACGCGAATATGTGCGCGCGGCCATCGCGGCGGGCATGGATGTCGATGCCTTTGCGGGGCGGCTATCGTTCTTCTTTGCCATCGGCATGAACTTCTTCATGGAGATCGCCAAGCTGCGCGCCGCGCGTCTGCTGTGGCACCGGATCATGTCGGAATTTGAGCCCAAGAAACAGGGCAGCCTGATGCTGCGCACGCATTGCCAGACGTCCGGCGTGTCCCTGCAGGAGCAGGACCCTTACAACAACGTCATCCGCACCGCCTATGAGGCGATGTCGGCGGCGCTTGGCGGCACGCAATCGCTGCACACGAACGCGCTGGACGAGGCGATCGCCCTGCCTACGGATTTCAGTGCCCGCATCGCGCGGAACACCCAGCTGATCCTGCAGGAGGAGACGGGCATCACCCATGTCGTCGATCCGCTGGCAGGGTCCTATTACATCGAGAGCCTGACGGCGGAACTGGCGGAAAAGGCCTGGGCCCTGATCGAGGAGGTCGAGGAGATGGGCGGCATGACCAAGGCCGTGGCCAGCGGCATGCCCAAGCTGCGCATCGAGGAGACGGCGGCCCGGCGTCAGGCCCTGATCGACAGGGGCGAGGACGTGATCGTCGGCGTCAACAAGTACCGCAAGGAGGCCGAGGATCCGATCGACATCCTGGACATCGACAACGTCGCCGTCCGGGACAGCCAGATCGCCCGCCTGACCCGCATCCGCGCCACGCGGGACGAGGGCCGCGTCACCGGGACGCTGGCCGACCTGACCCGCCGCGCCCGGGAGGGCGGCAACCTGCTGGAGGCCGCCGTCGAGGCCGCCCGTGCCCGCGCCACCGTCGGAGAGATCAGCATGGCCATGGAAGACGAATTCGGACGCCACCGCGCCGAGGTGCGCACCTTGGCCGGCGTCTATGGCGCGGCCTATGAGGGGGACGAGGGCTTTGCCCAGATCCAGCGCGACGTCGAGACATTCGCCGTGGAGGAAGGCCGACGCCCGCGCATGCTGGTCGTCAAGATGGGCCAGGACGGTCATGACCGCGGTGCCAAGGTGATCGCCACCGCCTTTGCCGATATCGGGTTCGACGTGGACGTGGGACCGCTGTTCCAGACGCCCGAAGAGGCCGCGCAGGACGCCATCGACAACGACGTCCACGTGATCGGAATCAGCAGCCAGGCCGCCGGCCACAAGACGCTGGCACCCAAGCTGATCCAGGCCCTGCAGCATGCGGGCGCCGGCGATATCCTGGTCATCTGCGGCGGCGTGATCCCGCAGCAGGATTACGACTTCCTGCGCCGTGCGGGGGTCAAGGCGATCTTCGGCCCCGGCACGAACATCCCATCCGCAGCCGCGGACATCCTGCGGCTGATCCGCGAGACGCGACCCTGAGATTTGCGTCCCGCGACGGCGGGGGGCCAGCCCCCCGCACCCCCCGTGGCCTGCGCGGAACCGTGAGGCCTGCTTGCCTCGCGGTGCGGGCTGTGAAACCCTGCACCCAAAGCGAATGGGTGAGACATGGACGACGGGCGCAACGGATCGATCAAGCAGATCATCTGCATCAAGTGGGGTGCCAAGTTCGGTCCCGAATATGTCAACCGCCTGCATGCGATGATCGCCCGCAACATCACGCCGCCCTTCCGGCTGTTCTGTTTCACCGATGACGGGACCGGCCTGCATCCAGATGTCGCTGTGCGCCCGCTGCCCGATTTCGCTTATCAGGCCCCGGTCAACACCCGCGGCAAGTGGCCCAAGTCGCGGCTGTGGGGGGATCTGGGCGACGTCACGGGGGTGGTGCTGTTCCTGGACTTGGACGTGATCGTCACCGGCAGCCTTGACGCGTTCTTCGAACATGGCGATCCGGACGACACGATCCTTGGCCTGAACCCCAACACGCCGTTCGAGAAGATGGGCCAGACCTCGGTCTATCGGATGCGGGTCGGCAATCTGGCGCCGCTGCAGAAGATCTTTGCCGCTGACCCACAGGCCGCCGCTGACAAGTACAAGTACGAACAGCGCTTTGTCACCCGCAATGCCCCGGGCGGGGTCAAGTTCTGGCCGCGCGGGTGGCTGGCCCATTTCCGCTTTCACTGCGTGCCGATATTCCCCCTGAACTATCTGCGCGATCCCAAGATCCCGCGCGGGACGCGCATCGTGATGTTCCCCGGCAGCCTGAACCCGCCCGACGCGATCCTTGGCCGATGGGACGAGGCCGACGAGGCCCGCGCGCCGCTGGATCACCTGCGCGCGGCCTTCACCGGCCAGCGGCGCGAGGGCTTCCTGAAGCATCTGCGCCATTATGTCCGGCCGACCCCGTGGGTGGCGCAGCTTTGGCGTGAATGATGCCCCTGCCCCGCGCGCCCGATCGTCTGCCCGATAAGATGGCCGCGGCATTGGGCCATGCCGTCGCGGCCTTCGGCTTTCTTGAGGAGGCGCTGAAGCGCGCGATCTTTTCACTGACCCGCAAGGGTCTGGGCCAAGATGCGCAGGACCACGCCCTGGAGGCCTGGCTGCGCCGCATGGAGGAGATCGCCGACGACACCCTGGGCACGCTGATCGACAGCTTTCTGGCCGCCGCCCGCCGCAGCGAGGGGGTCGAGCTGGGCGCGCTGCCACCGACGCTGACCGACCTGCGGCGGATGCGCAACCTGCTGTGCCATGCGTCCTGGCGGCCGGGGGCACGGCCCGGCATGTGGCACCCGACCTTCATCAACACCCGCGGGGAACGCCATCCTCATGACATGGGCGCGGAAGACGTCCTGCAGGTCCGCGACCTGACCCTGCAGGCGGCGCGCCAGGTCGTGTCGGTGATGCGGCGGACCGGGATCGATGGGGAATGGGCGGGCGCCGACCCGTGATCGGTTCGTCGGCACGCATGCCACAGGACCGCGCCGCGACCGCATCGCGCGTTGCAACACGCGGCCCGGCGCGCTAACACCCGCAAAATCAAGGATGAGAGGCACTCATGTCGTCCCCCCTCCGCCTCGGCATCGCCGGGCTTGGCACCGTCGGGATCGGTGTCGTCAAGATCGTTCAGAAACACGCCGACCTGCTGGCGATGCGGTCGGGTCGCCCGGTGGCGATCACCGCCGTCAGCGCACGCGACCGCATGAAGAACCGCGACGCGGACCTGTCGTCCTATCGGTGGGAGGCGGACCCGATGGCGGTCGCCACCGCCGATGACGTCGATGTTTTCATCGAACTGGTCGGCGGGGATGCGGGCGTCGCGCGCGACAGCATCGAGGCTGCACTGCGGTCCGGCAAGGATGTCGTGACCGCCAACAAGGCGCTGCTGGCCATGCACGGTCAGCACCTGGCCAAGCTGGCCGAGGATCTGGGCCGCGTGATCCGGTTCGAGGCCGCCGTCGCGGGCGGCATCCCGGTGATCAAGTCGATGACCGAGAGCATGGCCGGCAACCGCATCACCCGCGTGATGGGCGTGATGAACGGCACCTGCAACTACATCCTGACCCGGATGGAAAGCGCGGGCCTGCCCTATGACGCCGTCTTCGAAGAGGCCCGCCAGCTTGGCTATCTGGAGGCCGACCCGACGCTGGACGTGGGCGGCATCGATGCGGGCCACAAGCTGGCGATCCTGTCGTCGATCGCCTTCGGCACCCAGGTCAACTTCGACGCGGTCGAGATCGAAGGCATCGAACGCGTCAGCATCGACGACATCCACCGCGCCCGCGACATGGGCTACCGCATCAAGCTGCTGGGCGTCGCGCAGATGACCGCCCGCGGGCTGGAACAGCGGATGTCGCCCTGCCTGGTGCCCGCCGACAGCCCGCTGGGGCAATTGGTGGGCGGCACCAACATGGTCGTGATCGAGGGCGACAGCGTGGGCCAGATCGTCCTGCGCGGCGCGGGCGCGGGCGAAGGCCCGACCGCCAGCGCGGTCATGTCCGACATCGTCGAGATCGCGCGCGGCGTCCGCATGCCGGTCTTCGGACAGCCTGCCGGATCGTTGACCGCGGCCCAGCCCGCCCGCACGGCCGTGCCCGCAGCCTATTACATCCGTCTGGAGCTGCAGGACAAACCCGGTGCCTTGGCCAAGGTCGCGACGGTCCTGGGCGATGCCGGCATCTCGATCGACCGGATGCGCCAGTACGGCCAGCACAGCCCGGCCAGCGTCCCGGTCCTGGTCGTGACCCACAAGACCACGCCCGAAGCCATCGACTACGCCATCGAGGCCCTGCCCCGCACCGGAGTCCTGGTCAGCGACCCGGTCGAGCTGCGCATCGAGGAAGTATGAAAAAAGGGGGCCACCGGCCCCCGTCCCGCGCCGCAAGGCGCTGATCGCGTCGCGCCCCCGTTTTCGGGGGCGCGTCCGTTTGGTCAGGCGTCCTTGCCCAGATAGATGTCGACCAGCTTGCCCAGCATCGCCAGCGCATCCTCGCGCGACCGCTGAAAGCTGTTGCGCCCGATGATCGAGCCGTTGCCGCCGCCGTCGCGGATCGCGCGCGCGTCGTCATAGACCGCATCGGTCCCCTTGGCCGCCCCGCCCGAGAACACCACGATGCGGCGTCCGCCAAAGCTGGCCTGCATGCAATGCTCGACCCGCTTGGCCTGGCTGGACACGTCGATCGCCTTCTCCTCGTAGACCTTCTTGGCCTCGGGCAGCATCAGGTGGTCGGTCGACAGCTTGATCTTGATGATATGCGCGCCGATCAGCGCCGCGATCTGGGCGGCATAGGCGGCCACGTCGATCGCGGTCTCGCCGTCCTTGGTGATCGCCTCGCCGCGCGGATAGGACCAGATGACGGTCGCCACGCCCTTGGCGGCGGCTTCCTTGCGCATGGCCACGATCTCCTCGAACATGTCCAGCGCCATGTCCGACCCCGGATAGATCGTAAAGCCGATCGCCGCGCAGCCCAGCCGCAGCGCGTCATCCACCGATGCGGTGATCGCCTGGTTCTTGCCCGCCGTGCCCGACATCAGGCTGTTGGCGCTGTTCACCTTCAGGATGGTGGGGATCTGGCCTGCAAAGGTGTCCGCACCCGCCTCGATCATGCCCAACGGCGCGGCATAGGCGTTCAGCCCGGCATCGATCGCCAGCTGATAATGGTAATGCGGGTCATAGCCGGCCGGGTTCGGCGCAAAGGACCGTGCGGGACCATGCTCGAACCCCTGGTCCACGGGCAGGATGATCATCTTGCCGGTGCCGGCCAGCTTTCCGGTCATCATCATGCGGGCCAGCTGCGCCTTCACGCCCGGCGTCTCGCCCTCGTAATTGGCCAGGATGCGGCGCACCGTATCGGTCATCTGCATGGGTCTCTCCTATCATTGTCGGCTGCTGGATAGCATGCGCCGGACCCGCAGCAATGCTGGTTACGCTAACAAATTCAGCCAGATGCGGTTTTCCGCTGCGTCGCGGCGCGGGCGATCCCTAAAAGCTTAATCACAGATGAATCGATTTTCTGACGAATTGTCCGCATCCTGCATGGCAGGGACAGACCCCGACAGGAGGATGCCATGTTCATGACCACGACCCTGGCGCATTATCAGCTGCCGATCTTCGGCATCGGGTCCAGCGCGCTGGAAACCCGCATCGGCGCGGACCAGCGGACGGTCTGGATGCGCCCCATCACGGCGGGTGCCAGCCAGACCGAACTGCTGCCCGCGTCCACGGTGCAATCGGCGGAACGCGTCACCCCGCCGATGGCCTATGCCCAGTGGCTCAAGATGCTTTGGGCCTATGAGGACGGCGCCAAGGCCGCTCAGACCGGAGGCTAGGGCGCGCCGTTCGCTCAGCGCTTGGCGGCTTCCAGTGCTGCAACGCCCGGCAGGGTCTTGCCCTCCATCCATTCCAGGAACGCGCCTCCCGCGGTCGAGATGAAGGTGAACTCCTCCGCCGCACCCGCCTTGTTCAGCGCCGCGACGGTGTCGCCCCCACCCGCGACCGACACAAGCTGTCCCTGCGCGGTCAGTTCGGCCGCGGCGCGCGCGGCGGCGTTGGTAGCCGCGTCGAAGGGCTCGATCTCGAAGGCCCCCAGCGGGCCGTTCCAGATCAGCGTCTTGCAGGCGGTCATCGCCTGACGCAACGCCTCGACCGTCTCGGGACCGGCATCCAGGATCATCGCATCGGCCGGGCACTGATCGACGGGCAGCGTCTCGGATGCCGCGCCTGCCTTGAACTCGCGTGCCACGACGATGTCCACCGGCAGGTGGATCTTGCAGCCGGTGGCATCGGCCTTCTCCAGGATGGCAAGGGCGGTATCGGCCATGTCGCGTTCGGCCAGCGACTTGCCGACCTCGACGCCCTTGGCCACCAGGAAGGTGTTGGCCATTCCCCCGCCGATCACCAGATGGTCGACCTTCTCGACCAGGTTCGTCAGCAGATCCAGCTTGGTCGAGACCTTGGCACCACCCACGACCGCCATCACCGGCCGTTGCGGATCGCCCAGCGCCGCGTCCAGCGCCTTCAGCTCTGCCTCCATCAGGCGACCCGCACCTGCATACATCAGCCGCACCAGCCCCTCGGTCGAGGCATGGGCGCGATGGGCCGCCGAGAAGGCATCGTTCACATAGGCACCGCCCAGCGCCGCCAGCGATGCGGCGAAGGTGCCGTCGTTCTGTTCCTCGCCTGCGTGAAAGCGGGTGTTCTCCATCAGGGCCACCTGCCCCGGCTGCAGCGCCGCGACGACGCGCTTTGCGGGACCGCCGATGCAGTCGTCGGCGAAGACGACCGGCTGGCCCAGCGCCGCCTCCAGCGCGGGAACGATCTGGCGCAGGCTCATGCCCTCGACGCGCTGTCCCTTGGGGCGGTCGAAATGCGCCAGCAGCACGGGGATGCCGCCCTTGGCCTGGATGTCCTTGACCGTTGGCACGATCTTGTCGATGCGGGTGGTGTCGGTGACCTGGCCGTCCTCGACGGGGACGTTCACGTCGACCCGGGTCAGCACGACCTTTCCGTCAAGATCCATGTCGTCGATGGTGTTGAACTTTGCCATGTCGCATCCTTCAGGGTCCAAGAGTTGGCGAACTTGTCCCGCATGGCAGGCGCGGCGTCAACCGCGCCCGGTGGATGCGCGCCGCCCTGCCGGTCGGACCCCATAACGGTTTCGCGCGTTGCGCAGGGCAGCGACAGACCCTAGATCAGGGGTCGCACCTGACAAAGGAGGGCCTCATGGCCGAGATCAAGGACCCTGAAAACACCATCGTCATCCAGCTCAAGGACGGCCCCGTCGTCATCGAGCTGCTGTCCGACGTGGCCCCCAAGCATGCCGAGCGCATGAAGGAACTGGCCCGCGCCGGCGCTTATGACAACGTGGCCTTCCACCGCGTCATCGAGGGCTTCATGGCCCAGACGGGCGACGTGGCCCATGCGAACATGGAAAAGGACTACAACCCCGGCCGCGCCGGCACGGGCGGATCGGACAAGCCGGACCTGCCGGCCGAGTTCTCCAAGCTGCCCCATGACCGTGGCACCATCGGCGCCGCGCGGTCGCAGAACCCGAACAGCGCGAACAGCCAGTTCTTCATCAACTTCAAGGACAACCATTTCCTGAACGGCCAGTACACCGTCTATGGCCGCGTCATCGAGGGGATGGAGCATGTCGACAAGATCGCCCGTGGCGAGCCGCCAGTGAACCCGGACCGCATGATCAGCGTCAAGGTGGCCGCCGATGCGTAAGGCCGCTCTGATTCCGGCCCTGCTGATGCTGGGCACCGCCGCGACCGCGCAGGGGACCAACCCGCAGGTCGAGGATACCGACGGCCCGAACATGGTCATCGAGGTTGCCGATGCCGAAGGCACGTCCAAGGGCACGATCGTGCTGGACCTGCGCGAGGATCTGGCGCCCAACCACGTCGCCCGCCTGGTCGAGCTGACGAATTCGGGTGCCTATGACGGCGTGGTGTTCCACCGCGTCATCGACGGCTTCATGGCGCAGACCGGCGACGTCGAGAACGGCCGTCAGGACGGCGACACGGCGATGGCCGGGATGGGCGGTTCCGACCTGCCAGACCTGGAGGCCGAGTTCACCGAACAGACCTTCGACCGCGGAACGGTTGGCATGGCCCGTGCCATGGACCCCAACAGTGCCAACAGCCAGTTCTTCATCGACCTGGCCCCGGCGCCGTTCCTGGACGGTGAATATACCGTCGTGGGTCAGCTGATCGAAGGCTGGGACGTGCTGGACTCCATCAAGAAGGGCGACGCCGCCACCAATGGATCGGTGTCTGAGCCCGACTACATGATGACCGTGACCATCGCGGACGGTGACACGGCCGCCCCCGCGGAGAAGGCACCCGCTGCCGACGCCCCGGCCGAGGAAGCCCCGGCGGAAGACGCCGAGGGCTGATCCCCATGCGATCCGATCAGGGGGCCACGGTCCCCTGATCCCCCTCCCTGCGGGGATATCCCTTCTTTCATCGACGATCCGGCGCCATGCGCGGACGCGCCGCATGGTCCTCTGCTGCACTGCCGCATAATGGCCTTGCGGGACTGCGGTCGCCGCCCCTAGGATGCCGGGGTCATGACCAGCGCACCCCCACCCGCCACCGCATTGCAGATCACGCCCTCGGCCCCGATCAGCCGCGAGCTGCATGGGTGGCGTGCGAAATGCCTGCAGCGGCTGGTCCGGATGCAGCTTCCCGTCCCGCGCAGCTTTGCGATCCCTGCCGACACCGTCCGCATGATCGCCCAGGGACGGCGCATCCAGCCCGACGCCCTGTTGGACATCTTTGCGGGCAGCGGCTTGGTCAGCGTGCGCCCCTCGGCCGCGATGCCGGAATGGGGCGGGCCCGGAACCGTCCTGAACGTCGGCATCAACGATGCGCTGCACGCGCGGCTGGCCGAGGTGATCGGGCGCGACAATGCGGACGCGGTCTATCTGTCCTTCGTCCAAAGCTATGCGATCCATATCGCGCGGCTGGACCCTGACCTGTTCACGCAGGACGGCCCCGATGCCCTGGCGGCCAGCCTGCGGCACTACCAGGACGAGATGGACCAGCCCTTCCCCCAGGACCCCACCGAACAGCTGTCCGAGGTGCTGCGCAGCATGGCGCGTGCATGGGACGGGCCGACCGCCCGCCTGCTGCGTCAGGCCAAGGGTGCGCCCGCGGATGCGCCCTTGGGTCTGGTGGTGCAGGAAATGGCGCTGGCGCTTGGTCCGGGCATCTGCGGATCGGGCACGATCCAGTTCATCGACCCCGTCACCGGTACCCCGCGCGTCACCGGACGCTTTCGCGGCCAGCGCCATGGCGCGACCGTCGGGGCGGGCGCCGAGACGCTGTTCCTGACCCGCGACGACCGCGGCCCCGCGCTGGAGGACACCGCGCCCGAGATCTTTGCCGACCTGGTCCGCTTCGGCATTGCCGCCCGCGAGCGCCTGCGCGAGGAGATGCAGATCGAGTTCGTCGTGACCGAGGGCCGGATCAGCGTCATCGACGCCACCCGCGTGGCCCGTGGCAGCCGCGCCGGCGTCCGCATCGCGGTGAGCCTGGCGCGCGACGGTATCATCCCCCCCGAGGAGGCGCTGATGCGCGTCGAGCCGCGTGCCCTGGCCGACCTGCTGCACCATCAGGTCGACCCACGCGCGCCCCGCGACGTGATCGCGCGCGGCATCGATGCCAGCCCCGGCGCCGCCACCGGGCGCATCGTCTTTTCCGCCGCCAGCGCGCAATCCGCCCATGCACGGGGAGAACCCTGCATCCTGGTGCGGCGCGAAACCGTGCCCGAGGACATCCGCGGCATGCACGCCTCGGTCGCGGTGCTGACCGAGCGGGGCGGCACGACCAGCCATGCGGCGGTGATCGCCCGCGGCCTGGGCCTGCCCTGCATCGTGGGCGCCAGCGGCCTGACCATCGACGCCCGCGCCCGCACCGTGCGTGCCGGATCCCGCATCCTGCACGAGGGCGACGAGATCACCATCGACGGCAGCTCTGGCGAGGTTCTGGCGGGCGCGGCCGTCCTGCTGCCCCCCGCGCTGGACGATGCGTTCACGCAGCTGATGGACTGGGCCGCGGATGCGGGCGGCATGGGCGTGCGCGCCAATGCCGACACCCCCGAGGACGCCCGCGCCGCCCGGCGGTTCCAGGCCCAGGGCATCGGCCTGTGCCGCACGGAGCACATGTTCTTCGACGCCGAACGCCTGCCCGCCATGCGCGAGATGATCTTTGCCGACACGCCCGAGGACCGGCGCCTGTCCCTGGACCGCATCCTGCCCATGCAGCGCCAGGATTTCGCCAGCCTGTTCGAGATCATGGCCGGCCTTCCCGTCACCATCCGGCTGTTCGACCCGCCACTGCACGAATTCCTGCCCCATGACCGCGAGGGGCTGCGCGAACTGGCCGAATCGCTGGACCTGCCGCTGTCGGACGTGACCCGGCGCGTGGAGGCCCTGACCGAATTCAACCCGATGCTGGGCATGCGGGGGGTCCGTCTTGGGATCACCGTTCCCGAAATCTATGACATGCAGGCCCGCGCGATCTTCGAGGCGACCGTCCAAGCCAGCCGCAAGGGCGACCCCGTCGTCCCCGAGATCATGATCCCGCTGGTCAGCGCCATGCGCGAGGTCGAGCTGGTCAAGACCCGCATCGACGCCGTCGCGGCCGCCGTCAGGAACGAGATGCGCACCGATTTCACCTATCGCCTTGGCGTGATGGTGGAAACGCCGCGTGCCGCCCTGCGTGCCGGCGACATCGCGGCCCACAGCGCCTTCCTGTCCTTCGGCACGAACGATCTGACGCAGATGACCTATGGCCTGTCGCGCGACGATGCCGGGCGCTTCATGGGGACCTATGTGGGCCAGGGGGTCTATGCCGAGGATCCCTTCCATGTCCTGGATCAGGACGGGGTCGGAGAGCTGTTGCTGATCGGCGTGCAGCGGGCCCGCGCGCAGGCTCCGGGCATCACCCTGAGCGTCTGCGGAGAGCATGGCGGCAACCCCGAATCCATCGCGTTCTGCCATCAGGCGGGCGTGGACTACGTGTCCTGTTCACCCTTCCGCGTGCCGGTCGCGCGGCTTGCGGCGGCGCAATCGGCCATCAGAAACCGCCCGCCTGTGCCCCGGTCGTGATTCTGCAACTGCAAGTTGCTGATTTGGCTGGACATAACATCTGACCCTTACACCCATGTGCCGGAAGTTGCCGGTTTCCGCGCAACGGCGTGGCGGATTGCTGCCCAAAACTGCCCCGAACGGGCCGGTTCCGGGCCTCACGCCGAAGTGGGATGGCACAACAGATGCCGAAAATCCTAATCACATCGTCAGCCCGCCCGGCGTGACAGACCATCCCTGTCGACCGGGCATTAATGCCCCGTCAACACGGGACCTTGTATAGGACTGTACATGCCCAAGCTGTCGAAACGGCTGGCGCACGCTCTTTTATGTGCGGCAACAGCCATGCCCCTTCTGACGACCACTGCCCTTGCCGGGGGAAACGGATCGCTTTTTTCCGCCGATACCGGCATGTTCGGCGCTTTGCAAGCCGCCGCGAACGCTCCGCGGCCCACGCCGTTGCTTTATACCGACGTGATGCCCGTCACGGTCGAGATCACTCCCGATGAGCCCGTCGAAACCCTGCATCTGGCCAACACGCGCAAGGTGATTTCCCGCGCCGATCTGGACTGCATGGCAGAGGCCCTCTACCACGAGGCCCGCGGCGAAGGTCGTCAGGGTCAGATGGCCGTGGCCGAGGTCATCCTGAACCGCGTTGACAGCGGCGCCTTTCCCCGCACCGTCTGCGGCGTGATCAACCAGCCCAGCCAGTTCAGCTATACCATCGGCGGCGCCAAGCCGATCCGCAACAAGGCCGCCTATCTGCGTGCCCAGGACATCGCGGCCGAAGCGCTGGCCGGCGCACCGCGCCAGCTGACCGGTGGCGCCACCTATTTCCACACCCCGGCGGTCAGCCCGTCTTGGTCACGCCGTTTCCAGCGCACCGTCCAGATCGGCCGCCACATCTTCTATCGTACCAATCAGCGCGTCGCCTCGAACTGAGGTCTGCGGCGGGGGTTGCCCGCGCCGCGGATTTGCTGTGAATGGCGGATATGGAACATCCCGACCGCATCTTTCTGCGCGACTACGTCCTTTCGGCCGAGATCGGCGCCTTTCAATCGGAACGTGGCCTGGATCAGCGCCTGCGATTCAACCTGACCGTGGATCTGCGAGAGACCGTCGCGGACAGCGGCGATCATGTCGACGCCGTGCTGTCCTATGACGTACTGACGCAGGCGGTGGACACAGCGCTGGCCGATCAGCGCTACAACCTGGTCGAGACGCTGGCCGAACGCATCGCCGCCGAGGTGCTGGCCCATCCCCGCGCCGCCCGCATCACCGTCAGCGTCGAAAAGCTGGACCGCGGTCCGGGCGCCCTTGGCGTGTCGATCATCCGCCATCGGGGCCGCGTGCCCGCCACGGGCGTGGCCGCACAGGTGGCGATCCTGGTGCACGCCCCCGGCGCACCGCTGGCCACGGGGGCGGTCGTGATCGTTCCGGGCGCCCTGCCCATGACCGATGACGGGCCGCATGCCCGCCGCCTGGCGCTGTTGTCGCTGGATCAGGCCGCATGGCGGCTTGGCGGCGACCTGGGCATCGAGGTGGCCGAGACCCGCACCGAACTGGACGCCGCGATCCAGCTGCGCCAGCCGGTGATCTGGGCGCCCACGCGTCTTGCCGCCGATGCCCCGGATGCAGGCGACGGTCCCGACAGCCTCGCGCTGTGGCTGGCGGGGCGTCTTGGGGCCCATCACATCGATTTCGCCGGCCCTGCCGACAGGCCGCTGCCGGTCGTGCCGGACGGGTTGGCGGTCAACGTCGCGCATCTGCGCACCGCCTGACATCCGATGATGCAGGACGGCCTCTACTATCGCCCGATACCGCAGGATCAGAGCGGCCGCTGGCCCCTCGCCGGGGGGTGGACCAGGTTCACGCATCTGGAATGCCTGCAACGCGGCGCGGCCCCGCGCATCGTCGACAGCGCACCAGATCGCGTGATGGTGGCCCTGACGGCCCCGCGGCCGTCCGTCCTGGGCCTGACGCTGGACCGACCGCGATTGATGGGCATCGTCAATGCGACCCCCGACAGCTTCTCGGACGGCGGCCGGTACGATCCTGCATCGCAGGCGCGGACCCTGGCGGCGGATGGGGCGGACCTTTTGGACATCGGCGGCGAATCGACACGTCCCGGAGCCGAGGAGATCGCCGTCCCGGACGAGATCGCCCGCATCCTGCCCGCAATCGGCGCCGCCCGCGGCCTGTTGCCGATATCGGTCGATACGCGCAAGGCCGCGGTCGCGCAGGCGGCGCTTGCCGCCGGGGCGGGTATGGTCAACGACGTGTCGGGCTTTGATTTTGACGCGGGACTGGCGCCCATGGTGGCCGGTGCCGAGGTACCTGTCTGCCTGATGCATGCGCAGGGGCTGCCCGCCACGATGCAGGACGACCCGCGTTACGACGACGTGCTGCTGGACGTCTATGATGCCTTGGCCGCACGCATCGACCGGGCGGTCCGGGCGGGCATTCCCGCTGATCGCATCGTGATCGATCCGGGCATCGGCTTCGGCAAGACGGAGGCGCATAATCTGGCGATCCTGCGGCGGATTTCGCTGTATCATGGGCTGGGCTGCCCGATCCTGCTGGGCGTGTCGCGCAAGCGTTTCATCGGCCGGATCGGCGGGGCCGACCTGGCGGCAGAGCGCATGCCCGGCACGCTGGCCCTGACGGTCGCGGCCGTGGCCCAGGGGGTCCAGATCCACCGCGTCCACGATGTCGCGGAACACGCACAGGGGCTGCGCCTGATCGCGGCCCTCAACAAGAACGGGAAGGCAGGGACATGAGCAGGAAGCTTTTCGGCACCGACGGGGTCCGCGGGCGCGCCAACACCTATCCGATGACCGCCGAGATGGCGCTGCGCCTTGGCGCCGCCGCCGGCCGTTACTTTCGCCGCGACGGGCGCAACCGGCACCGCGTGGTGATCGGCAAGGACACTCGCCTGTCGGGCTACATGTTGGAAAACGCGCTGACGGCGGGGTTGACCAGCACGGGCATGAACGTGTTGCTGCTGGGCCCGGTGCCGACGCCGGCCGTCGGGTTCCTGACGCGGTCGATGCGGGCCGATCTGGGGATCATGATCTCGGCCAGCCACAACCCGGCCGAGGACAACGGCATCAAGTTCTTCGGTCCCGACGGCTTCAAGCTGTCCGACGAGGCCGAGGCCGAGATCGAGGCGCTGGTCGCGGGCGCGATGGAACCGGTCGCCCCGGCCAGCATCGGCCGGGCCAAGCGGATCGACGACGGTCGGGGTCGCTACATGGAATATGCCAAGACGACCTTCCCGGCCAAGCTGCGGCTGGACGGGCTGAAGGTGGTCTTGGACTGCGCGAACGGCGCCGCCTATCGCGCCGCGCCCGACGTCCTGTGGGAGCTGGGCGCGGATGTGATCCCCCTGGGCGTCGAGCCGGACGGATTCAACATCAACGACGGCGTCGGAAGCACGCATCCCCAGGCCTGCGCCGATGCGGTCCGTGCCCATGGCGCGCATCTGGGAATCAGCCTGGACGGCGATGCCGACCGGGTGGTGATCGTGGACCAGACGGGCCGCGTGGCGGATGGTGACCAGATCATGGCGCTGTTGGCCGGGCGGTGGGCCGAACAGGGCCGGCTTGCAGGCGGCGCGCTGGTCGCCACGGTCATGTCAAACCTGGGGCTGGAGCATTACCTGACCGCACGCGGCCTGCGGCTGGAGCGGACGCAGGTCGGTGACCGCTATGTGGTCGAGCGCATGCGCGAGGGCGGCTTTAACCTGGGCGGCGAACAGTCTGGTCATATCGTGATGACCGACTATGCCACCACTGGCGACGGGCTGGTGGCCGCGATGCAGGTGCTGGGCGCGATGGCCGAGACGGGTCGGGCGGCAAGCGAACTGGTCGCGCAGTTCGAACCCGTGCCGCAGATGCTGAAGAACGTCCGCTATGCCGCGGGTGCCGATCCGCTGGCGGCCGAGCCGGTCAAGCGCATGATCGCGGATGCCGAGGCGCGTCTGGCCGGGTCTGGCCGTGTGCTGATCCGGAAATCGGGGACCGAGCCGCTGATCCGGGTGATGGCCGAGGCCGAGGACGAGGCCGTCCTGCGCGAGGTCGTCGACGGCATCGTCGCGGCGGTCGAACGCGCAGCCTGATTTGCGTCCCGCGGCGGCCGGGGGGCTATGCGCCCCCCGGACCCCGTCGCGGAGGGGTGCCGATGGCGGGTCAGGGTATCTGTCCCACGGGATCGAAGTCATAGAGCCAGTCGAAACGGCCGGGCATCAGCGACGGCGCCAGACGGTCCGCCACGCGCAGCACCGAATGCGCGCCGATCCGCATGACACCCCCGAAATGATAGTTGCGGGCATTGGCGTTCGCCGCATCGACGATGCGGGTCACGCGCGGCTGGCGCAGCGCCTGATAGCGGGCCAGGGCCTGCGGCTGATCCGGGATCGCGTCCAGGCAGGCGGCAAGCGTCCAGGCGTCCTCGATGGCCATGCCCGCGCCCTGGGCCAGAAAGGGCAGCGTCGGGTGGGCCGCATCGCCCAGCAGGGCAAGCCGGTCGTCGTGCCAGCGCGCCGCGACCGGATGGCGGAAGAGACCCCACAGATGCGTATGGTCCACCTGGGCCAGCCAGCCCGGCACCGGCCCGCCCATGCCCGCAAAGGCCGCGCGCAGGCGGTCGGGGTCGCCGGGATGGGACCAGCCCTCATCCTGCCAGTCCGGGCGTTCCTCGACGGCCACGATGTTGCGCAGGCCGCCGGGCAGCGGATAGCTGACCAGATGCCTGCGCGCGGCCATGAAGACCTGCGCGACGGGCGCGCCTCCGGAATCGGGGATCAGGGCACGCCATGCGGTCTGGCCGGTGAAGAATGGCACCTGCTGGCCGTTCAGTGCTGCCCGATGCGTGCTGCGCAGCCCGTCGGCGGCGATGGTCAGCCCATCGGCATCAGCCGCCGTCACGCCAAGCTGGATCGTCACGCCCGCCTGCCGTGCCGCATCGGCCAGCAAACCGATCAGCCGGGCGCGGTGGATCAGCAGAAAGCGCGCCTCCGGGCGGTGCGCCCGAAGGTCCATGCGCAGCACGCGCCGCCCGCGTTCGTCGTTCAGTTGTACCGCATCCGTGCGCAGCGCGGCGCCATCCAGCGCGGTTCCCAAGCCAAGCGCATCCAGCACCCGCACCGCATTGGCCGAGATCTGGATCCCCGCACCGACCTCGCCCAGTTCGGGCGCGCGTTCCACGACCGTGACCTGCGCCCCGCGTCGCGCCAGGGCCAGGGCCGCCGTCAGGCCGCCGATTCCGGCGCCGATGACGGTCACGGGGCGGTTCTCAAGCGCGGACATGGATCGGACCTCTGGATATGACAAGGCCCCGCACCGGGCGGGGCCTGGCGCGGCGCTGACGGATGGATCAGTCGTCGCGGTGAACGCGTTCCTTGCGCTCGTGACGCTCCTGCGCTTCCAGCGTCATGGTGGCGATGGGACGGGCATCCAGACGACGCAGGCTGATCGGCTCGCCGGTCATCTCGCAATAGCCGAAATCGCCGGTCTCGATGCGGCGCAGCGCGGCGTCGATCTTGCTGACCAGCTTGCGCTGACGGTCGCGGGTACGCAGTTCCAGCGCGCGATCGGTCTCCTCGCTGGCGCGGTCGGCCAGATCGGGAACGCTGCGGGCGCTGTCCTGCAGTCCTTCCAGGGTCTCGGCCGACTGGCTGAGCAGTTCCTGCTTCCAGGCCTCGAGCTTCCGCCGGAAATATTCGAGCTGACGCTCGTTCATGAAGGGTTCGTCCTCGGCGGGACGATAATCCTGGGGAAGGAAGGTCTGGGCTTTCATTACGTCCTCCGGCGGCGCCGGGCGGAGCAAAATTACCGGCACCTTGCGCGGTCCCTTAAAGTATGACGTGCTGCTTGTCACTAGGGTTCAGGGCGCTAATGATGCGCGGCGTGCAATTCGCCGCAACTTTGCGGGCAGTTGCGGCCAAGCACCTTGCGCTAAAGGAGAGTTTTCATGCAGTTCACGGGAACCGACCGCTATGTGGCCCCGCCCGACCTGGCCCTGGCGGTGAACGCCGCCGTCACGCTGGAACGCCCGTTGCTGGTCAAGGGAGAGCCCGGAACCGGAAAGACGGAGCTGGCCCGGCAGGTTGCCGCCAGCTTGGGCATGCCCATCATCGAATGGCACGTGAAGTCCACGACCAAGGCGCAGCAGGGGCTGTACGAATACGATGCGGTCAGTCGGCTGCGCGACAGCCAGCTGGGCGACGCGCGGGTGAACGACGTGTCGAACTATATCCGGCGGGGCAAGCTGTGGCAGGCCTTTGCCGCCCCCGCGCGGGTCGTGCTGCTGATCGACGAGGTCGACAAGGCCGATATCGAGTTTCCGAACGACCTGCTGCAGGAACTGGACCGGATGGAGTTCCACGTCTACGAAACCGGAGAGACGGTGCGCGCCGCGCACCGGCCCGTGGTCATCATCACCTCGAACAACGAAAAGGAGCTGCCGGACGCGTTCCTGCGGCGGTGCTTTTTCCATTATATCCGGTTTCCCGATGCCGCGACCCTGCGCGCCATCGTCGAGGTGCATCACCCGGGGCTGAAACCCCGCCTGCTGGACAGCGCGCTGTCCCAATTCATGGAGTTGCGCGACGTGCCGGGGCTGAAAAAGAAGCCCTCGACGAGCGAATTCCTGGACTGGCTGAAGCTGATCCTGGCCGAGGACCTGTCTCCCGAGGATCTGGCCCGCGATCCTGCGACGATGCTGCCCAAGCTGCACGGCGCGCTGCTGAAGAACGAACAGGACGTGGCCCTGTTCGAGAAGCTGGCCTTCATGGCGCGCCGCCAAGGCCGCTGAGAAGAGGATTTCCCCTGCCCCGGCCCCCCGCCGGAGAAGCCTTTTCCCGATTGCCGCCCGCCCGGCCCGGCGACTAGGCTTGCGCCACATCGGAGGGAGGACACCATGAGCGATCAACAGGGTTTCGACACGCGGGCGATCCATGCGGGGGCGGCCGCCGACCCGGCGACCGGGGCGCGGCAGGTGCCGATCTATCAGACGACGGCCTATGCCTTCCGCGACGCCGACCACGCCGCGCGCCTGTTCAACCTGCAGGAGGTCGGATACATCTATTCGCGCCTGACCAACCCGACCGTCGCGGCCCTGCAAGCGCGCGTCGCGGCGTTGGAGGGGGGTGCGGGCGCGGTCTGCTGTTCGTCGGGCCATGCGGCGCAGATCATGGCGCTGTTTCCGCTGATGGCGCCGGGGCGCAACATCGTGGCCTCGACCCGGCTCTATGGCGGCACCGTGACCCAGTTCAGCCACACGATCCGGCGGTTCGGATGGTCGGCCAAGTTCGTCGATTTCGACGACCCCGAGGCGCTGCGCGCGGCGATCGACGACGACACGCGCGCGGTCTTCTGCGAATCGATCAGCAATCCCGGCGGGTCGGTCACCGACATTCCGGCGGTCGCGGCCATCGCGGATGCGGCGGGGATCCCGCTGATCGTCGACAACACGCTGGCCACCCCCTATCTGTGCCGCCCGATCGAGATGGGCGCGACGCTGGTCGTGCACAGCCTGACGAAATACATGACCGGCAACGGCACGGTCACAGGCGGCGTGGTCGTGGACAGCGGAACCTTCGACTGGTCCGCCAGCGACAAGTTCCCCAGCCTGTCTGCCCCGGAACCCGCCTATCACGGGCTAAAATTCCACGAGACCTTCGGCAACATGGCCTTCACCTTTCACGGCATCGCCATCGGGCTGCGCGATCTGGGCATGACCATGAACCCGCAGGGCGCGCATTACACGCTGATGGGGATCGAGACGCTTGGCCTGCGGATGGAACGCCATGTCGCCAATGCGCAGACGGTCGCCGCCTGGCTGGAGGCCGACGACCGGGTGGAGCGGGTGACCTATGCCGGCCTGGACAGCTCTCCGTGGAACGCGACGGCGCGCCGGCTGTATCCCAAGGGCGCCGGGGCGCTGTTCACCTTCGCGATCAGGGGCGGCTATGCGGCGGCGGTCAAGCTGGTCGATGCGCTGTCGCTGTTCAGCCATGTGGCGAACCTGGGCGATGCGCGGTCACTGGTGATCCATTCGGCCTCCACCACCCACCGCCAACTGACCGAGGATCAGCAGCGCGCCGCCGGTGCCGCCCCCGAGGTCGTCCGCCTGTCGGTGGGCATCGAGGATGCGGACGATCTGATCGCCGACCTGGATCAGGCCCTGACCAAGGCCATCGCCTGACGAAACGGGCCGGGGGGCGACCCCCGGCCCGTCCCTGCATTGTCGTCCGGTCAGTTCGCCGGGGTCTCGGGCAGCGGCTCGACGATGCCGGGCACGATCGGTTCGTCCGGCGCGGGTGCGCCGTCGCCGGGCATCGGCGGATGCACGGGGCTGCCGTCAGGCCCGCCCGCCGGACCACCGGCGGGGCCGCCATGTTTGGGGCCACCATGCTCAGGCCCACCATGCTCGGGGCCGCCATGACCGCGGTCGCCGTGATGCATGCCCATACCGTGCGGCGGCATCGGCGCACAGGCACCCTCTCCGGCCAGCGCGTATTCGATCTCGACCTGGGCGGCCATCTCGACCTCTCCGGCCTGGACGGGCACGGCATCGGCCATCGCGGCCTCCATGCGCATCATCGGGCGCGGGCCGCCCGTACCGGTCTGAATGTCGCGCAACGTCAGCACCGGGCCCAGGTCGACGCCCGCCGCCTCTGCCAGCAGCTCGGCCTTGCGGCGTGCGTCGGTCACGGCATCGCGGCGGGCCTGATCCTGCGCCTCGGCGCCATCCTCGCGGCTGAAGGTGATGCCGTTGATCTCATTGGCACCTGCGGTGACGATGGCGTCCAGAACCTCGCCCAGACGGGCCAGGTCGGACACGCGCACCGCAACGGTGTTCGTCGCCTGATAGCCGGTGACGGTCGGGGCCTGGTTTTCGCCATACTGCATCAGCGGGTTCAGGTTCAGCCCCGAGGTCTGGATCTGCGCCTCGTCGATCCCGGCACCGGTCAGCGCCTCGATCACGGCGCTCTGCTGGGTGTTGTTCTGCTCCATCGCGGCGGCGGCGCTGTCGGCCTGCGTGGTCACGCCCAGCTGGACGGTCGCCATGTCGGGGGCGATGCGGGACTGCCCCTCGCCGGTGACGGTCAGGCGCGACGGACCGGCCGGACCGCAGGCCATGGGCGCGGCAAGGGCGGGGGCGGCCATCAGGGCGGTCATGGCCACGGACAGGGCCAGCCGTCTTGCAGGGGGGGCACGGAAGATCGGTCGCATCAGGGGATCCTTTCTGATCGCGTGTTCGCTCAGGCGTTGATGCCCTGCCCGATGCCCGCTTCCTAGCCCTTTCACGCGCAAAACCGATCACAGATATGGCAGTTCTTCTTTCAACGTTCCACAATTTGCGGTAGTGGTGATTGGTGAACAATGACGTCGCGGGCACGACCACGCGACGCACCCCGAGCAGTGAAGACAGCCATGAACCAGCACGCCGCGCCACCCGAATTCGCCATGAGCTTTACCCAGGAGGCGGTCCGGCTGGAATGCCGCAACGGCCCGGATTGGCGGCCCCTGGGCCATGCCCGCTTCGCCGGCGGCGACATGGCCGCCGTGCTGAACGGGTTGCGCGAGCAGGCGGGCGGCCAGGCCGGGGAACTGGACACGGTCCTGGTTATCCCCGACGATCAGATCCTGTACACAGTGCTGACGGTCCCCTTCGGCTCGGACACCGCTGCAACCATTGCGCGCGCGCTAGAAGCGTCGACCCCCTATCGCGCCGAGGATCTGGCCTTCGACTGGTGTCCCGCCACGAACGGCGACATCGAGACGTTGCGCGTGGCCGCCGTCGCCCGCCGCACCCTGCACGAGGCCGAGGATTTCGCCCGCGCCCAGGGCTTTCGCCCATCCGGATTTCAGGCGCGGCCGGGCGACGACCGGTTCCAGGGCAATCCCGATTTCGGCCCCTCGCGGCTGGTGCAGGAACAGTACAACCGACGGCCCTTCAGCGAGCCGGTCCTCAGCCAGGCGCGCGTGACCGCCCCGCAGATCGAGATCGAACAGCCCGTCGTCGCGGCGGTGCCAGTCATCTCGCGCATCATCCCGCATGTGGTCGTGGTCCCGGCGGCGGTCGCGGTCCAGCCCGCCACCGACACCGTCGCGCCCCCGACGGTTGAGACGCCTGCCGCGGTGATCCGTCACGGCAGCGGGCCGCTGACCGCAAAGCGCCTGTCGCCGCGCGCCGAGGCCGTGCACAGCCGCGCCGCCGCCGCACGGGCGGAACGCGACGCGGCCGCACCCGCCGAGGACGTCGCACCGACGCTGTCCGACCGCCTGCGCGCCCTGGACCCGGCGCGTCTGCCCGTCCTGGTGGGCGGGCTGGCCCTGCTGCTGGTCGTGGCGCTGCTGTTCCTTGGCCGCCCCGCGCCGCAGGAGGAGCTGGCCCAAGCCCCCGTTCCGCAAGCCCCCGTTCCGCAGGCACCTGTCCAGCAGGCCCCCGTCGCGGCACAGCCGCAGCAGACGGCACCCGCCCCGCAAGCGGCCATCCCGGTCGCGCCCGCGCCCACGACGCCGGTCGACCCCGCCCCTGTGGCACAGGAACCGCAGACAACGCAGACGACGCCCGAACAGCCCGACGCCCTGGATCAGGCCCTGGCCGAGGCGCTGGCCCAGGCCCGTACGCCTGCCCCCGCATCGACACCGGTCGCCGTGCCGCCCGCGGCATCGATGATCGCCGATCTGACGGCCGCCCCAGCTGCCACCGCGACCGCCGAAGTTGCGCCCGCCGCGGAGCCGACGCCCGCCGAACCCGCACCCACAGCGACCACGGCGACCGCCGCGGCACCCGCGACGCCGGCACCCGCTGCAACCGCACCGACCCCGTCCGCTGCGCAAACTGCCGCCGCGCAGGCCGAACAGTTGGCGCGGTCGGCCCGTCCGCCCCGGGCGACCCCGGCCGCGGCCTCCGTACCTGCCACACCCGACCGCCAGCCGACGGTTCCCGCCAATCCGCTGCCGTATGGCGTGCAGAACCAGCCGGCGGCACCGGTAGCAGCCGCGCGGCCGCCATCGCGCCCCGCCGCGGCACCCGTCGCGCAGTCCGCTCCGGCTTCGGCGCCAGCCAATCGCCCCGCAGCGGCGGCGGCTCCCGCGCAGGCCGCCCCGGCGCAGGCCTCCGCCACCCCGGCGGCACGTCCGCCCAGCCCGGCCCAAGCGCGTCCCGTCCCGACCCAGCCCGCGGCCGAGGCTGCGGCTGCCCCGGCACAACCGTCAGCACGCCCGCCCTCGCGCCCCGACCGGCTGTCCCTGCTGGACGAAGGCAGCGCGCCCGAGCAGACCGCGGCGCTGACGCAGGCGGAACGCGACCTGATCATCGCTCAGCTGCGCGATCTGCGGACCGCGCAGGCAGGCAACGCGCCGCTGAGCCAGGCCGAGCGCGGATTGGTGTTCCAACTGGCCGACGCCCGGCCCACGCGCCGGCCGGTCTCTGTGCGCGCACCGTCGCAACAGGCGGTGCAGGACGCCGTGGCACAGGCCGTCGATGCCGCCCGCCCCGCCCCGCGGGCCAGTGCGGCGGCCAGTCTTGCGGCACCCCGTCCCGCGGCCATCGATCCCGGCCCCACCGCCGCACCGTCGGACGCCATCCTGCGGTCGGCCCGCCCGAACAGCCGGCCCGGCACGCGCACCGTGGCCAGCCCCGCGGTGTCGGAACAGGCCGTGGAGGATGCCATCGCATCGGCCATCGGCAACAGCCCTGCCGCGCCCGGCGCGGTGGCGCTGACCGCGCTGACATCGTCGGCCATTCCGCCGCGCCGTGCCGGTGGCGCCGCCGTCAACGCGATGGTGGCCACGGCCGCCCCGGTCGCCGCGGCTCTGTCGCCGTCGTCGCCCGACCTGCGCGCCGCAGCCGAGGCGCAGTCGGCCGAGGCCGCGATCGCCGAACAGCGCCGGCAGGATGCCGAATTGCAGGCCCAGGCCGAGGCGCGCGCCCGGTCACAAGCCGCAGCCGACGCCCGGGCCGAGGCTCAGGCCCGCGCCCAGGCCGAAGCCCGCGCCCGCGCCCAGGCCCAGGCCGAGGCGCAGGCCGCAGCGTCGCGCAACCAGCAGTACCGCCCGCCCGAGGTCGACAGCGAGCCCGAGGTCATGGCCGCCGTCCCGCAGAACGCCATCGGCAATGCCGCCGCCAGCGCCACTGTCAAGGACGGGATCCAGCTGAGCAGCACCCAAATCATCGGCACGATCGGCGCGGGCCGGGCAAGCCGGGCATTGGTCCGCCTGTCCAACGGTCGCGTGCTGACGCTGCGCATCGGCGACCGCATCAACGGCGGCACCATCAGCGAGATCGGCGACAGCCGCATCACCTATCAGAAACAGGGCCGTGCCCACGCGCTTGGCGTCCTGAACGGCCAATAGATCCGGTCACCCGTCCAGACGGGTGATCGTGAAGCCCTCGTCCTGCAGCAGCGACAGGACCCCCGCCTCTCCGGGCAGGTGCAGCGCACCGAAGGCTGCGACGATTCCCTCATCCCCGGCCTCGGCGGCACCCTCCAGCAGCGGTGCGATCCAGGCGCGGTTGCGATCGTCCATCAGCCGGGTCTGGGCCAGGTCCATCTGGCGATCGACCTCTTCCCTGGACAATCCGGAATTGGCATAGGCGTCGAAACGCCCGAATTCCCAGATCTTCCAGACATCCCCGTCGAAATAGGCATCCGTCAGCGTCACTGCGTAATCGTCGGCATAGCTGGCCGCCGGCAGGCTTGCGCGGATCATGTCCAGCTCCTGTTCGGGCGTCAGGCCCTCGAACAGGCCGAAGATGGTGTCCCACGGCTCCAGCGAGCGGACGGGCGTGCCCGCGTCCTGCGCCTCGGCCACCAGCAGGTGGTCCAGGCCGCCGGACTCTCCTCCCTGCTCGGCCATGGTGCGGACCATGCAGGGAGAGACGCCCAGCATCAGCGCGACATACCAGGGCCGCATCCGGGCGGTGATGACACCCGGCGTGCCGCGATCCGACATGGCCTGCGACAGCGCATCCCATTCGTCGGGCGACAGGCGTTCCGGCAGGGTGGGCCCGTCGGGATCGACCATCAGGGTCGGATCCTCGGTCAGCGCCTTGGTCAGGCGGGCCTCCTCGGCGGGGGCGGCCTCGACATAGAGCGCATGGGCCTGATCTATCAGCGGGCGGACACGCTCGATCATCGGTTGATGGCGCGCGTCGCCGAAGTGATAGGTGCCCACCAGCGTGATGCGCTGATCGTCGCGCACGGCCTGGTACAGCAGGCCCTGGCGAAAGGGGACGTCGCGGCTGGCGGCCTCGATCGCCGCGGCGCGTTCGGCGGGCATGGTGTCGAACAGGTTCTGGCCGGTGCAGGCGGCCATCGCGCCATGTCCCGACAGGGCGAACAGGGCGGCGGCAATCGTCAGTCGCATGGGTATCCTTGCTGGTCCGTCAATGGCCGCCAGACTGTCATGTTTGCCCCCCTGCCGCCAGACACCAGACCGCGATGACCCGTTGACAGGCTTGGGCGATTTGCCTATCTAGCCGTCATTGGCACTCGCACCCGGTGAGTGCCAACAAAGCAACACTGCAACCTGAATCAAGGAGTGTTCGACAATGGCATTTAAACCGCTGCATGACCGCGTGCTGGTCCGTCGCGTCCAATCGGAAGAGAAGACCAAGGGCGGCCTGATCATCCCCGACAACGCCAAGGAAAAGCCCGCCGAGGGCGAGATCATTTCCGTGGGCGAAGGCGCGCGCAAGGATTCGGGCGAACTGATCGCACCGTCGGTTTCGGCTGGCGACCGCGTCCTGTTCGGCAAATGGTCAGGCACCGAAGTCACGGTCGACGGCGAAGAGCTGCTGATCATGAAGGAAAGCGACATCCTGGGCGTGCTGAGCTGATCGGCCCCAAGACGCTTCCCTCCCCCAACATTCAGGAGATTTTCCATGGCTGCTAAAGAAGTCAAGTTCGGTACCGACGCGCGCGACCGCATGCTGCGCGGCGTCAACATCCTGGCCGATGCCGTCAAGGTGACCCTGGGCCCGAAAGGCCGCAACGTGGTCATCGACAAGTCCTTCGGTGCGCCCCGCATCACCAAGGACGGCGTGTCGGTCGCCAAGGAGATCGAACTGTCCGACAAGTTCGAGAACATGGGCGCCCAGATGGTCCGCGAAGTCGCTTCGCGCACCAACGACGAGGCCGGTGACGGCACCACCACCGCGACGGTCCTGGCTCAGGCCATCGTCAAGGAAGGCATGAAGGCGGTCGCCGCCGGCATGAACCCGATGGACCTGAAGCGCGGCATCGACCTGGCCACCTCGAAGGTCGTCGAGGCCATCAAGGCCGCCTCGCGCCCGGTGAACGACAGCGACGAAGTCGCCCAGGTCGGCACCATCTCGGCCAACGGCGAAGCCTCGATCGGTCGTCAGATCGCCGACGCGATGCAGAAGGTCGGCAACGAGGGTGTCATCACCGTCGAAGAGAACAAGGGGATGGAGACCGAGGTCGAAGTCGTCGAAGGCATGCAGTTCGACCGCGGCTACCTGTCGCCCTACTTCGTGACCAACCCCGACAAGATGGTCGCCGATCTGGAAGACGCTTACATCCTGCTGCACGAGAAGAAGCTGTCGTCGCTGCAGCCGATGGTGCCGCTGCTGGAAGCCGTC
Organism: Paracoccus sp. Arc7-R13; assembly: GCF_004010775.1. Classification (NCBI taxonomy): domain Bacteria; kingdom Pseudomonadati; phylum Pseudomonadota; class Alphaproteobacteria; order Rhodobacterales; family Paracoccaceae; genus Paracoccus; species Paracoccus sp. Arc7-R13. The sequence continues at coordinate 2,250,235 of NZ_CP034810.1, forward strand.
ATCCAGTCGGGCAAGCCGCTGGTCATCATCTCGGAAGACGTCGAGGGCGAGGCTCTGGCCACGCTGGTCGTCAACAAGCTGCGCGGCGGCCTGAAGATCGCTGCCGTCAAGGCACCGGGCTTTGGTGATCGTCGCAAGGCGATGCTGCAGGATCTGGCGATCCTGACCGGCGGTCAGGTCATCAGCGAAGACCTGGGCATGAAGCTGGAGAATGTCGGCATCGACATGCTGGGCCGCGCCAAAAAGATCACGATCAACAAGGACACCACCACCATCGTCGATGGCGCCGGTGACAAGGCCGAGATCGAGGCACGCGTCAGCCAGATCCGTCAGCAGATCGAGGAAACCACCTCGGACTACGACAAGGAGAAGCTGCAGGAGCGCGTGGCCAAGCTGGCCGGCGGTGTTGCCGTGATCCGCGTCGGCGGCATGTCCGAAATCGAGGTCAAAGAGCGCAAGGACCGCGTCGATGACGCGCTGAACGCGACCCGTGCAGCTGTCCAGGAAGGCGTTGTCGTCGGCGGCGGCGTGGCTCTGGTGCAGGGCGGCAAGGTTCTGGAAGGCCTGACCGGCGCAAACAGCGACCAGGACGCAGGCATCGCCATCGTCCGCCGCGCGCTGGAGGCCCCGATGCGCCAGATCGCCGAAAACGCAGGCGTCGACGGCGCCGTCGTGGCCGGCAAGGTCCGCGAGTCGTCCGACAAGTCGTTTGGCTTCAACGCCCAGACCGAGGAATATGGCGACATGTTCAAGTTCGGCGTGATCGACCCCGCAAAGGTCGTCCGCACCGCGCTGGAAGACGCCTCGTCGGTGGCCGGCCTGCTGATCACGACCGAAGCCATGATCGCCGAGAAGCCCGAGCCCAAGGGCCAGGGTGGTGCCGGCGGCGGCATGCCTGACATGGGCGGCATGGGCGGGATGATGTAATCATCCCCCTGCCCCTTGGCAGAACAGGAAAGGGCGCCCCGCGGGGCGCCCTTTTCGCATCCGACAGGGCCGATGGCCCATCTACTTGACGATGCCGACGACGCCGATCGACTTACACAGCGACAGAAAGCGCGACTGCGCGACCTCGCCCATCAGGTGACGGCCAGTGGATGTCAGGCGCAGCTCCAGCGTGCCGGCCGGGGTCAGGCGCAGGCTGGCCGCATCGGACGGATCGTCGATCGCGAACATCGCGCCAAAGCGCATCGCCTTGCCCAGGATCTCGGCCGCGCGGATCTCGTCGTCATCCAGCAGCGCGAACAGCGGTGCCATCTGCGATTCCGCACGGTTGTTCTTGTAGCGGTGCAGCAGCGCCAGCCCCAGGAAGATCCGCTCGGGGTGGCTCAGCGCCGCCATGTTCGCGCGCGTGACGTTGTCGAAGCAGGCCTCGGCCCGGTAATCGGGGTGGGCGCGCCATGCGGTGTCGTGCAGCAGGCAGGCCGCCCGCATCAGGCGGTCACGTTCGGGCGTCAGGTTCGGGAACAGCGGCAGCAGGAACTGGTAAAGCTTCTTGCCGAAACCCGGCAGGCGGGCCATCTGCTTTTCGGTGAAGCGCGCCGCCTCGATCAGGGGATCGCGCTTGCGAAGCGTCGTCGACATGTGCTCATAGAGCAGCCCTTCGCGGATGCCATAGCTGGACACCGCCAGCTCCTTGGGACCGAACACCTCGATCATCTGCGACAGGACCTGCGAGGCCAGCGGCACCAGTTCGATCCGCGAGGCGGAGATGCCGACCTTGGCGCGCAACGTGCCCAGGTCGTGCTTGCCGATCCAGGCGACGGTGTCGGCGACCGCGTCGGGGGTCATGCGGTATTCGTGCAGGACGGTCATGGGATAGCCCACGCGCTCCATGTCCAGCCGCGCGATGGCGCGCCACGACCCGCCGACAAGATAGATCCGGTCGTGATCGGTGCCCAGCTTCTCGGCCAGCCCCTGCAGGATCGTGGTGATATGCGCGCGCAGCTGATCGGGGGCGACCTGCTGCAGGCGGAACGGGCCAAGCTGCGACGTCACGCGCCGCCCGACCTTGCCGTCTGCGACCTCCGCCAGCTCCATAGAGTTGCCGCCGATGTCGCAAACCAGCCCCTTGGCGTCAGGCCAGCCCAGCAGGACGCCCTGCGCAGACAGCCGGGCCTCCTCCTCTCCGTCGATCACGTGCAGCTTCAGGCCGGTCTCCTTCTCGACGCGGCGCTGGAAGGCGGGGCCGTCCTCGGCCTCGCGCACGGCGGCGGTCGCGACGCAGGTCAGCGGCGCGATGTCCATGCTGCGGGCCAGCGCCGCAAAGCGGGCCAATGCGGAAAAGCCGCGCTTGATCCCCTCGGGGTTCAGGCGACCGGTGCGGGCCATGTCCTGGCCCAGACCCGCCATGACCTTTTCGTTGTAGAAATAGGCGGGCGAACGAGCCGCCCCGTCGAACACCACCAGCCGGATCGAGTTCGATCCGACATCCACCACGCCGATCCGCTTGAGGGCCCGCTTGGGCAGCTTGCGGAACTTGCCGCCGAATGGCTCGATCGTCTGGCCGCTTGTCGTGCGTACGCCGTTCATCTTGCAGCCCCTTGTCCTTGGTCGCCCGTTAAGTGGCCCGGCGGGGCCAAACCGTCAATCCGCCGAATGGGTCAGGGCCGGCACGTCACGCGCGCCCGCCGTTCCCCGTCCCGACAGGGACGGGTTTTCCATGAAGAAGCGATGACAGTTGAACAGATCGTCACGCCCCTCGGGCAGGTAACGCAGGAAACGGCCATCCGGCTGCAACAACCAGCTTTGCGCCTCGTCGGCCATGTTGGCTGCCATGACCTGGTTGACGATCTGAGCCTTTACCGTGTCGTTCACGCATTCGACCAGCGTCTCGACCCGACGGTTCAGGTTGCGGTCCATCCAGTCGGCCGAACTGATGAAGACCCGCGCCTTGGGCGACGGCATGCCATGGCCGGACCCGAAACACACGATCCGGCTGTGTTCCAGATAACGCCCGACGATCGACTTCACACGAATATTCTCTGACAACCCCTTGATCCCGGGCCTGATTCCGCAGATGCCGCGAACGATCAGGCTGATGCGGACGCCTGCGGCGCTGGCGGCATACAGCGCCTCGATCACGTCCTTCTCGATCAGCGAGTTCATCTTGGCCCAGATCGCGCCGGGGCGGCCCTGGCGTGCATATTCGGCCTCGCGGCCGATCAGGTCGATCAGCCGCGATTTCAGGTCGATCGGAGAGATCGACAGGTTCTCCAGCCCTGCGGGCTGCACATAGCCGGACAGATAGTTGAAGACCTTGGTCGCGTCCCGGCCCAGGGCCGGGTTGCAGGTGAACAGCGACAGGTCGGTATAGATGCGCGCCGTGATCGGGTGATAGTTGCCGGTCCCGTAGTGGGTATAGGTCACCAGGCCCTCGCCCTCACGCCGTACGATGGTGCTGATCTTGGCGTGGGTCTTGTAGTTCACGAAGCCATAGACGACATGCGCGCCCGACCGTTCCAGCCGGCGCGACTGGCGGATGTTGGCGGCCTCATCGAAGCGGGCCTTGAGTTCGACCAGCGCGGTCACCGACTTGCCGGCCTCGGCCGCCTCGCACAGCGCATCGACGATGGGGCTGTCGCGGCTGGTGCGGTACAGCGTCTGCTTGATCGCCAGCACGTCCGGGTCGCGCGCCGCCTGTGCCAGATAGCGCACGACCATGTCGAAGGTCTCGTAGGGATGATGCAGCAGCATGTCCTTCTGGCGGATCGCCGCGAACATGTCGCCGTCATGGTCCTGGATCCGCTCGGGGACACGGGGGGTGAAGGCGGGCCACATCAGGTCGCGGCGGCTGTCCAGCACCAGTTCGCGCAGATCGGCCATGCCCAGCAGGCCCTCGACCTCGATCACCTCGTCGGGGCTGACCTCCAGCTCCTCCATGATCAGGCGGCGCAGGCGGTCGGGGGCGCCGGCGGTGATCTTCAGACGGATGACGCTGCCGCGACGGCGCCGCTTCAGCGCGGTTTCGAACTCGCGGACCAGGTCCTCGGCCTCCTCCTCGACCTCCAGGTCGCTGTCGCGTAGCACGCGGAAGCTGCAATGGCCCGTATCGCGATAGCCGGGAAACAGGCTGGACAGATGCATCAGCAGCAGATCCTCCAGCCGCAGGAAACGCTGCCCGCCCGGCAGGGGCACGAACCGCGGCAGCTGCGCGGGGATCGGCAGCAGGGCCTGCATCTTGCGGCCATCGGTCTCTCGCGCCAGCTCCAGCGCCAGCGAAAAGCCCGCGTTCGGGATGAACGGGAACGGGTGGGCGGGGTCGATGGCCAAGGGCGACAGGACCGGAAAGACCAGGTTCTGGAAATGGCCGTTCAGGAACTCTTCCTCGGCGCGGGTCAGGCGCTGGCGGGACAGGATGACGATGCCCGCCTGCTCCATCTCCTTGCGCAGCGTGTTCCAGACGCCCTGCTGCGCACCCATCAGGCGGCGCGCGTCGGCGTTGATCAGGGCCAGCTGTTCCGCCGGTGTCAGGCCGTCATCCGAGGGCGTGGTGCTGCCCTCGCGTACCAGTTCGCGCAGGCCGGCCACGCGGACGGTGTAGAACTCGTCCAGGTTCGTGGCGCTGATCGACACGAAGCGCAGGCGCTCCAGCAGCGGCACGCGCGGATTGCGCGCCTCGTCCAGCACGCGCCAGTTGAACGACAGCCAGGACAGCTCGCGATTGAAGAACCGCGCGGCGCCTTCGGGAACGCCCTCTTGCAGGGTCTTGGGTTCGGGGAACGGCGTGCGAAGAAAATCGGCTTGGGTCATGATCGTCCGGCGGCTGGCGTGGACGCGATCATGCGTCACCCTCGGACAGCTTGTCCAGCAGGTCGGCCGCGATCCGGCGGGTCACCGGGCCCTTCTGCGCCATGGCGGCATGGTCCATCGCCGCGACCAGCCGACGCGCCAGGCCCAGGTCGCGATCCATGTGCAGCACCAGCCAGTCGATCAGCCCCGCAGGCACGGCCAGCTGGCGATCCGCGAACAGCTTGACCAGTACCGCGGCCATCAGCGCCTCGTCCGGCGACCCAAGCCGCACCTGCGGCATCGCGTCCATGCGCGACCGCAGATCGGGCAGCACCAGTCCCCAGTCCCGCGGCGGCGTCCGTGCGGTCAGCAGCAGCAGGCAGTCGCGGGGTCCGCACAGGTTCCACAGATGGAACAGCGCCTGTTCAGCCCCCGCGGCAAAGCCCGCGTGGTCGGCATCCTCGACCACCACGGCGCCGCCGTCGGCGGCCAGCAGATCGGCGGCATCGGGGCGCAGGGCCGAGGCGCTGATGCGGCGCGCGCCGTTCTCGGCCGCCCAGAAGGCCGCCAGATGGGTCTTGCCCGACCCCTCGGGCCCGATCAGCAGCATCCGGCCCGCCGGCCAGTCCTGGGGGCGGTCCAGCGCCTTGAGCGCGGCATGGTTGGCAGGCGCGGGCAGGAAATCCGCCCGCGCATGGGCGGGTGGCGTGGTCAGGTCCAGCGTCAGCTGGCGCGAGGGCGGAAACAGGCTCAACCCGTCAGCCTTGCAGGTCGCGGCGCGCCAGGTTTTCCTGCATGGCCTCGATCTGCTGCTGGCTGCGAGCGCGGTCGGCATCCATCCGCGCGGTGCGCATCCGTGCGGCCACGGTGCCTGCGGGCACCATCTCGACCAGGATCGGCTGCGATGGTTCCGCCGGCAATGCCTGCCCGGTGAACAGCGAGCTTTCGCGATAGCGCGCGATCAGGAACCGCGCCAGCACCCCCAGCGCCGCCGCCATCGGCACCGCCATGACCAGACCGACAGAGCCGAACAGCGCGCCGAAGACCGACAGCGCCAGAAGCAGCCAGACCGGATGCAGGCCGACATGGCCGCCGACGATCTTGGGTTGCAGATAGTTGCCCTCGACGATCTGGCCCAGGGCAAAGATCGCGACGACCGCACCGATCCACAGCGGATCGCCCCAGAAGCTGAACAACGCCACGCCGATGGCCGTCGCGCCCCCGATCAGCACCCCGACATACGGGATGAAGGACAGGACCGCCGCCATGATCCCGATGAAGAAGCCGAAGGGCAGGCCCACCAGCATCAGCGCCAGCGCGTACCACGTCCCCAGGATGGCGATCACGACCCCCTGCCCGCGCAGGAACCCGGACAGCGCGTCGTCGATCTCGGCGGCAAGCTGGCGGATGGTCGCCGCATGTTCGCGCGGCAGCAGGTCGTCGATGGCCGCGACCAGGTGATCCCAGTCCAGCAGCAGATAGAACGCGACCACCGGCACGATGACCAGCAGCGCCACGGTCCCCAGGACGCCGGTGACCGATCCCAGGACGGTCGATGCCAGCCGTGCGGCCTGATCGCCCATCGTCGCCTGCAGGTCGGTCAGCGTCTGCTGCAGCCCGTCGCCCTGCGGGATCAGGTTGGGAAAGCGCGTGTCCAGGAAACCCCGCGCCTGGCTGATCATTTCCGGCGCGGTCTCGATCAGGGCGGTGGCCTGGCGCACCAGGATCGGCATGACCAGCAGAACGATGGCGACGAAGGCCAGCACGACCGCAAAGGTGATCACCACCACGGACATGGTGCGCGACAGGCCCGCGCGCTCCAGACGGTCGGCAAGCGGGTCCAGAAGATAGGCGATGCCCGCCCCCAGGATGAACGGCAGGACGGCCTGCCCCAGCAGCCACAGCGTCACCAGCAACGTCAGCGCCGCGATGCCCCACCACATGACCTGCTTGCGTACGGGGATGCGCATGGTTCGACCCTTGTCCAGAAACCTGCGGCGAATGTGCCGCCCCGTGCGTCTGGTTGCAAGCGCGATGCTTGGCAAGGCCGGACCGATCCGGTAACGCTGCGGACCGAACCGCTTTGAAGGACCCGTGCCATGCGTCTGTCGCGCTATTTCCTGCCCGTGCTGAAGGAAGACCCCAAAGAGGCGCAGATCGTCAGCCATCGGCTGATGCTGCGCGCGGGCATGATCAAGCAGCAGACGGCGGGCATCTATTCCTGGCTGCCGTTGGGCTTCAAGGTGCTGCGGCGCATCGAGCAGATCGTGCACGAGGAGCAGGCTCGCGCCGGTCACATCCCGATGCTGATGCCCACGCTGCAGCCCGCCGACCTGTGGCGCGAAAGCGGCCGCTATGACGACTATGGCGAGGAGATGCTGCGCATCAAGGACCGCAACAAGCGCGACCTGCTGTACGGCCCCACGAACGAGGAGATGATCACCGACATCTTCCGCAGCCATGTCGGCAGCTACAAGGATCTGCCGCTGACGCTGTACCACATCCAGTGGAAGTTCCGCGACGAGATCCGTCCGCGCTTCGGCGTGATGCGTGGCCGCGAGTTCCTGATGAAGGACGGCTACAATTTCGACCTGACCAAGGAAGACGCGCTGCACGCCTACAACCGCCACCTGGTCAGCTATCTGCGCAGCTATGAGCGGATGGGCCTGCAGGCCATCCCGATGCGCGCCGATGGCGGCCCGATCGGCGGCGACTACACCCACGAATTCCTGGTCCTGGCCGAGACCGGGGAATCCGAGGTGTTCTATGACAGCCAGATCACCGACCTGACCTTTGGCGACCGGGACATCGATTATGACAGCGTCGAGGAATGCCAGGCCGTGCTGGAGGAGTTCACCAGCCGCTATGCCCGCACCGACGAGACGCATGACGAGGCCGTCTATGCCCAGGTCCCCGAGGAACGCCGCCGCACCGCGCGCGGCATCGAGGTCGGGCAGATCTTCTATTTTGGGACGAAGTATTCCGAACCGATGGGCGCGATGGTCCGTAACTCGGACGGTGCGCAGGTTCCCGTGCACATGGGCAGCCACGGCATCGGCGTGTCGCGCCTTCTGGGCGCGATCATCGAGGCGAACCACGACGACAAGGGCATCATCTGGCCCGAGGGCGTGACCCCCTTCCACGTCGGCATCGTGAACCTCAAGCAGGGCGACAATTCCACCGACGCCGCCTGCGACGCGATCTATGCCGAACTGCAGGCCCGCGGCCTGGACCCGCTGTACGACGACCGGGACGAACGCGCCGGGGCAAAGTTCGCCTCGATGGACCTGATCGGCCTTCCCTGGCGCATCACGGTCGGTCCGCGCGGCCTGACCAGCAACAAGGTCGAGCTGACCAGCCGCCGCACCGGCCAGACCGAGGAAGTCTCTCCGCAGGAGGCCATCGCCCGGATTGCGCAGATCTATCAGCCCGTGTTGGGCGTGACGGTCGCGGACAAGTAGGCCGCGACGGACGGTCGCCGCCGCGCTTCATCGCAAGCGCCGTGGCGACCGACCACCCGTGCATTGCCGCTCCGCGTTGGTCCGCCATCGGGGGCATTGTTGAAAGGATGACCAGTGCGGATGTCAGGTTCGAACATGGCATTTTCAGGGACGTAACCGCTGCACAAGTTAGGCGGATGCTCTGCGACAGCGGCGATGACGTCCGACGTCCCTACACCCTGTGAAACGCCGTTGGCACCATTCGGAACGGGATGACCACGACGACGGCCGACCGCCCCAAAGCCGTGTTGAAGCGAGGGGCGATCAGGCGGTCCAAAGTTGCCCCTGCGTCACACGTCAACCTGTCCAAAGACCATGCAAATACGCGCGACAACGCACTTTCTTTTTGAATGTTGCGCTTCTAACCTGACGCGCAGGACAATGTTCCAACTGGGAGACTTCCACATGAAAAAGCTTCTTCTCGCGACCGCCGCCGGGGCGCTGATGGCCGGTGCCGCGGGCGCCGAAGAAATCAAGCTGGGCATCTCGCTCGGCTTCACCGGTCCGCTGGAATCGATGGCACCCGCAATGCAGCAGGGCGCCGAGATGGCCATGAAGGAGGTCAGCGATTCCGGCCTCCTGCTGGACGGGTCGACCGTTGTGGCGGTCACGGGCGACAGCACCTGCATCGACGCCGCCGCGGCGACCGCGACGGTGGAGCGTCTGATCGCATCCGAAGGCATCAAGGGTCTGATCGGCGGCATGTGCTCGGGCGAGACCATCGCCTCGCTGGAGAACGTCGCCAAGGCGAACGGCATCGTGATGATCTCTCCGTCGGCCACCTCGCCCGCGCTGACTGACATCGAGGATGACGGCCTGTTCTTCCGCACCGCCCCGTCGGATGCCCGCCAGGGCGAGGTGATGGCCCAGATCATCGCCGACCGCGGCATCGAAACCGTCGCCGTGACCTACACGAACAACGACTATGGCAAGGGCCTGGCGGACAGCTTTGCCGCGGCCTTCACCGCCAATGGCGGCACCGTGACCGTCAACAGCGCGCATGACGACGGCAAGGCCGACTATTCGGCCGAGATCGCGGCCCTGTCGGCCGCGGGCGGCGATGCGCTGGTCGTGGTGGGCTATGTCGACCAGGGCGGCTCGGGCATCGTACGCGGTGCGCTGGACAGCGGCGCCTTCGAGACATTCGTGTTCCCGGACGGCATGGTCGGCCAGGCGCTGGAGGACAACTTCGGGTCGGAGATCGAGGGCAGCTTCGGTCAGAACCCCGCAGCCGAGGGCGAAGGCCGCGAGGCCTATCTGGCGATGGCCGAGACCGCGGGCTTTGACGGCTCGGGCGCCTTTTCGGCCGAGGCCTATGACGCGGCGGCGCTGATGCTGCTGGCGATGGCCAAGGCCAAGTCGTCGGACCCGGCGGTCTACAAGGAGCACATCATGGACGTGGCCAACGGCCCCGGCGAGGAGATTCTGCCCGGCGAATTGGCCAAGGCGCTGGAGATCATCAACGGCGGCGGCGACGTCGATTATGTCGGCGGCACCTCGGTCGAGCTGGTGGGTCCGGGCGAATCCGCCGGCACCTTCCGCGAGATCCAGTTCACCGACGGCAAGCTGGAAGTGGTCGGCTATCGCTGATCGCAGACCGGAACAGGCGGCCCGGCACCATCTTGGTGCCGGGCCGTTTTGCAAAGATAACAGCCGCTTGACGGCACATCTTCACCAGGAATGTGAAGACAGGGAAGGTGACGCATGATCCGTGTCGAGGATCTTCACAGACATTTCGGCGGCTTTCGCGCCGTGGACGGCGCCAGCCTGACGATCGAGACCGGCTCGATCACCGGGCTGATCGGGCCGAACGGCGCGGGCAAGTCGACGCTGTTCAACGTGATCGCGGGTGTGCTGCCCCCGACCTCGGGTCGCGTCTTCATGGACGGCGAGGACATCAGCGGCCTGCCGCCGCACGAGCTGTTTCACAAGGGCCTGCTGCGCACCTTCCAGCTGGCGCATGAGTTCAGCTCGATGACCGTGCGCGAGAACCTGATGATGGTCCCCGGCGCGCAATCCGGAGAGACGATCTGGAAGACCTGGTTCCAGCGCGGCCGGATCGAGCGCGAGGAGGCCGAACTGAAGCGCAAGGCGGATGAGGTTCTGGACTTCCTGACCATCCGCCACCTGACCCATGAGAAGGCCGGCAACCTGTCCGGCGGCCAGAAGAAGCTGCTGGAGCTGGGCCGCACAATGATGGTCGACGCCAAGATCGTCTTCCTGGACGAGGTCGGCGCGGGCGTGAACCGCACCCTGCTGATGACCATCGCCGACGCGATCATCCGTCTGAACAAGGAACGCGGCTATACCTTCTGCGTGATCGAGCATGACATGGATTTCATCGGCAAGCTGTGCGACCCGGTGATCGTGATGGCCGAGGGCAAGGTTCTTGCCAAGGGCAGCGCCCAAGACATCATGAAGAACGAGGCGGTGATCGAGGCCTATCTGGGCACCGGCCTGAAGAACAAGGACATGGTGGGCGCATGAGCGACGCAGGCTTTGGCAATCGCGGCAACCGCGACGCCTCGGTGGTGAACATCAAGGGGATGGGCCAGATCGACGGCACACGGCGGTCCGGACCGGTGGGCGCCGGTCGCGCGGGCGATCCCTTCCTGATCGGCGAGGCGATGACCGGCGGGTACGGCAAAGGCGCCGACATCCTGCACGACTGCACCATCGCGGTCGAACAGGGCCAGATCGCGGTGATCGTCGGCCCCAACGGCGCGGGCAAATCCACGGCCATGAAGGCCATATTCGGCATGTTGAACCTGCGCCAGGGATCGGTGCGGTTGAACGGTCAGGACATCACCGCGCTGAACCCCCAGGACCGGGTCAAGGCGGGCATGGGGTTCGTCCCGCAGGTCAACAACATCTTCCCGTCCATGACGGTCGAGGAGAACCTGGAGATGGGCGCCTATATCCGCCGCGACGATATCCGCGCGACGATGGAGCAGGTCTATGACCTGTTCCCCGCCGTCGCCGCCAAGCGCCGCCAAGCCGCGGGAGAGCTGTCGGGCGGGCAACGCCAGCAGGTCGCCGTCGGTCGCGCGCTGATGACCCGACCCAAGGTGCTGATGCTGGACGAACCCACCGCGGGCGTCAGCCCCATTGTCATGGACGAGCTGTTCGACCGCATCATCGCCATCGCGCGGGGCGGGCTGCCCGTGCTGATGGTCGAACAGAACGCACGCCAGGCGATGATGATCGCCGACAAGGCCTATGTGCTGGTGCAGGGCGCGAACGCCCATACCGGCACCGGGGCCGACCTGATGCAGAACGACGAGGTGCGTCGCACCTTCCTGGGGGGCTGAGCCGTGGATATCCTGAACGCCCTCGTGGTCTTTCTGAACTTCGTCTTCATCCCGGCCGCCGCCTATGGCGCGCAGCTGGCGCTCGGCGCCCTGGGCGTCACGCTGATCTATGGCATCCTGCGGTTTTCGAACTTCGCGCATGGCGACACCATGGCCTTTGGCACGGGCATCGTGATCCTGCTGACCTGGGGGCTGCAATCCCTGGGCATCAGCGCGGGCCCGCTGCCCACGGCGCTGATCGCCCTTCCTCTTGGCATCGCGCTGACGGCGCTGCTGGTGCTGGGCACCGACCGCGCAGTCTATAAATTCTATCGCCGGCAGAAGGCCGCGCCGATCATCCTGGTGATGGCATCGGTCGGCGTGATGTTCGTGATGAACGGCCTGACCCGCATCCTGATCGGCGTGGACGAGATCCGCTTTGACGACGGCGCGCGCTTCCTGATCGCGGTCCGCGATTTCCGCGAGATGACCGGGCTGGAGGAAGGCCTGGCGCTGCGCTCGACCCAGGCACTGACCGTGGGGGTGGCGCTGATCGTGATGATCGCGCTGTTCTGGTTCCTGAACCGCACGAAGTCGGGCAAGGCCATGCGCGCCTATTCCGACAACGAGGATCTGGCCCTGCTGTCGGGCATTGACCCGGAACGCGTCGTGCGCCTGACCTGGATCATCGCGGCCGCGCTGGCGACCATCGCGGGCACGCTTTACGGGTTGGACAAGTCATTCAAGGCCTTCAACTATTTCCAGATCCTGCTGCCGATCTTTGCTGCCGCGATCGTCGGGGGCCTGGGCAATCCGCTTGGCGCCATCGCGGGCGGGTTCCTGGTCGCGTTCTCCGAGGTGGCGGTGACCTATCCGTGGGTAAAGGTCGTGGGCTATCTGGCGCCTTGGTACGAACCCGGCGGGCTGATGCAGCTTCTGGGCACGGAATACAAATTCGCGGTCAGCTTCGTGATCCTGATCGTCGTCCTGCTGTTCAGGCCCACCGGCCTGTTCCGCGGCAAATCGGTCTGAGGGAAAAAGATCATGGCAACCAACCGTCAAGCCGCGACATCCGCCAGCCCCTGGCGCGCGCCAATCCTGTTCGCGGTGCTGGCCATCCTGTTCGTGCTGGAGGGCACGGTCCGGAACAGCATGTTCTCGGGCAGCTGGAACACGTCGCTGGCGATTCTGAACATGGGGCTGCTGTCCGCGATCACCGCCCTGGGCGTCAACATGCAGTGGGGCTATGCGGGCCTCTTCAACGTGGGCGTGGTGGGCTTTCTGGCGATGGGCGCTCTGGCCCCCGTCCTGGTGTCGCTGCCCCCGGTCGAAGGAGCATGGGCCGCGGGTGGCACGCGGCTGATGCTGGCGCTGGCCGTGGGCGTGGGAACGCTGGCCATGGCCAAGCTGGCCTGGACGCGCACCCGCAGCGGCATCCTGACCGCGGTCGTGCTGATCGGCGGCTTTGTCGCCTATCGCTGGCTGTTCGATCCCGCTGTCATCGCGATCGAGGCGAACAACCCGGCCCGCAACGGCAATATCGGCGGCCTTGGCCTGCCGGTGCTGCTGTCTTGGGTGGTGGGCGGCCTGTTCGCGGCCGCTGCGGCCTGGGCCATCGGCAAGGTCGCCCTGGGCCTGCGGTCCGATTACCTGGCCATCGCCACGCTTGGCATCGGCGAGATCATCGTGGCCGTGATGAAGAACGAGGACTGGCTGGCCCGCGGGGTCAAGAACATCACCTCGATCCCGCGCCCCGTCGCGCAGGAGGTGGCCCTGCAGCGCAACCCGGATTTCGTCGACTTTGCCGCCAGCTGGGGCTTCCCCGCGGCCGAGGCGTCGGGCATCTGGGTCAAGCTGTCCTACATGTCGCTGTTCCTGGTCGTGCTGCTGGTCATCATCCTGCTGGCCGAACTGGCGCTGAAATCGCCCTGGGGCCGCATGATGCGCGCCATCCGCGACAACGAGACCGCGGCCGAGGCGATGGGCAAGGACGTGACCCGCCGCCACCTGCAGGTGTTCATCCTGGGGTCGGCGGTCATTGGGGTCGCGGGCGCGATGATGGTGACGCTGGACGGGCTTTTGGCGCCGACCAGCTATAACCCGCTGCGCTATACCTTCCTGATCTGGGTGATGGTGATCGTTGGCGGGTCCGGCAACAACTGGGGTGCAGTGCTGGGGGCCGTCACCATCTGGTTCCTGTGGATCAAGGCCGAGGTCTGGGGCCCTGCCCTGATCGCGATGCTGACCGGGCCGATGGCCGACGGGCCGGTCAAGGCGCACCTGCTGGACAGCGCGCCGCACATGCGCTTCATCGCGATGGGGGCGGTGCTGCTGCTGGTGCTGCGCTTTGCGCCACGGGGCCTGCTGCCCGAAAAATAGGGCAACATGGGAGAGGGGCGCGGATCACACCGCGCCCCTTGTCCGTTCAGCGGCAGTTGTTGCCCAGGACCGTGCTGTGCCACAGCCGCCCGTCCGCGCCGCGCACGACTCCGCTGCCGATTTGATAGCTGAGCTGTCCCAGGACCTGTTCCCGCTGCGGGCCGGGGACAAGCCACGCGTTGACCGTTCCTTCGGGCGTGCCGCCGGCGCCGACCAGCTGGACCACGCCGCAGGTCGGATAGCCCACGGACCGCGCGCGGTCGACGACGTTCGACCCGTTCGACCCGGCCACGTCCGCGCGGCCCATCCGTGCCATGTCGCAGGCATGGGCCAGTGCGATGCGGTCCAGTTCCGCACTGCTGGCCAGCGCGTTCTTGCCCTCGGCCGCACGGGCGGCGTTGACGGCGGCGGACAGGCGCAGCCCCGCGTCGACCTCTCCGCGGCATTCTGTGGCCAGCGCCTGATCGGCGGGGGCATGCGGGGCCGTCAGGCCGGGAATCGGCATCTGGCAGGCAGACAGGGCCAGAACGCAGGTGGCGGCAAGGGACAAACGCTTCATCGGGACATACCTTTTGCACGGATCGGGGTGATTGACCCCGAACGCGCGCGGGTTTCGTCGGTTCCCGCCCGCCGCGGCGCCGAAATGCTTGCAAGGTGCTGAAACCGCGCTTAAAGCGCACCCATGACCCAGCACCAGCGCCTTCTGATCATCGACTTCGGCAGCCAGGTGACGCAGCTGATCGCGCGTCGCCTGCGTGAACTGAACGTCTATTGCGAAATCCACCCGTTCAACACGGTGACCGACGACACGCTGCGCCAGATGGCGCCGCAGGCGATCATCCTGTCGGGCGGCCCCGCCAGCGTCACGACCGACGGCAGCCCGCGCGCGCCCCAGGCCGTGTTCGACATGGGCGTGCCCGTCTTTGGCATCTGCTATGGCCAGCAGGTCATGATGGAGCAGCTGGGCGGCCGGGTCGAGGCCGGGCACCACGCCGAATACGGCCGCGCCTTCATCGCGCCCGCGCCGGGCCACAAGTCCGACGGCATCTTTGCCGGCCTGTTCGACACGGGCCGCGAAGAGGTCTGGATGAGCCATGGCGACCGCGTCACCAGCCTTGCGCCGGGCTTCGAGGTCATCGGCACCTCGCCCAACGCGCCCATGGCGATGATCGCGGACGAGGGGCGCCATTTCTATGCCGTCCAGTTCCACCCCGAGGTGCATCACACGCCGAACGGCCGCACCATGCTGGAGAACTTCGTCCGGCTGGCGGGCTTTACCGGCGACTGGACCATGGCCAGCTACAAGGACGAGGCGATCCGCAAGATCCGCGAGACCGTGGGCGACCGCAAGGTCATCTGCGGCCTGTCGGGCGGCGTGGATTCGTCGGTGGCGGCGGTCCTGATCCACGAGGCGATCGGCGACCAGCTGACCTGCGTCTTCGTCGATCACGGGTTGCTGCGGCTGAACGAGGGCGAGGACGTCGTCAAGATGTTCCGCGACAACTACAACATCCCGCTGATCCATGCGAACGAGGCCGACCTGTTCCTGGGATCGCTGGAAGGCGTCAGCGACCCAGAGGTCAAGCGCAAGACCATCGGTCGGCTGTTCATCAACGTGTTCCAGAAATACGCCAGCCAGATCGAGGGCGCCGATTTCCTGGCGCAGGGGACGCTGTACCCGGACGTGATCGAGAGCGTCAGCTTCAGCGGCGGCCCGTCGGTCACGATCAAGTCGCACCACAACGTCGGCGGCCTGCCCGAGAAGATGGGCCTGAAGCTGGTGGAACCCCTGCGCGAACTGTTCAAGGACGAAGTCCGCGAGCTGGGCCGCGAACTGGGCCTGCCCGAGAGCTTCATCGGCCGCCACCCCTTCCCCGGCCCTGGCCTTGCAATTCGGTGCCCCGGAGAGATCACCCGCGAAAAGCTGGAGATCCTGCGCAAGGCCGACGCGGTCTTCATCGACCAGATCCGCAAGCACGGTCTGTACGACGAGATCTGGCAGGCCTTCGTGGCGATCCTGCCCGTGCGCACGGTGGGCGTCATGGGCGACGGGCGGACCTATGATTTCGCCTGCGCGCTGCGGGCCGTGACGTCGGTCGACGGGATGACGGCGGACTATTATCCCTTCACCCACGATTTCCTGGGCGAGACCGCGACGCGGATCATCAACGAGGTCAAGGGCATCAACCGTTGCACCTATGACATCACGTCCAAGCCGCCGGGCACGATCGAGTGGGAATGACGCGGCACCGCGTCGCATGACATGTCGGGAACGCGCAGGGCAACCTGCGCGTCCTTGTCATTCTGGGGGTGTGGAATGCGTCTGATCCTGGTGCTGGGCGACCAGCTGTCGCCTGACCTGTCAGCGCTGCGCGAGGCACGCCCCGACGATCTGATCGTCATGGCCGAGGTGATGTCCGAGGCCAGCTATGTCCCCCACCACCCGCAGAAGATCGCCTTCCTGTTCGCCGCGATGCGCAAGTTCGCGGACCGTCTGCGCGAGGCAGGCCACCGTGTCGCCTACGCGACGCTGGACGATCCCCACAACACCCAGTCCATTCCCGGAGAGCTGCTGCGCCATGCCGCGGCACATGGCGCCGAGCGCGTGATCGCCACGCGGTCCGGGGAATGGCGCCTGATCGCCGCGCTGGACGACCTGCCCGTGCCCGTCACGCAACTGCCCGACGACCGCTTCATCTGCAGCCAGCCCGAATTCGAAGCCTGGGCCGACGGCCGCAAGGAATTGCGGATGGAGTGGTTCTATCGCGAGATGCGTCGCAAGACCGGGTTGCTGATGGAGGGTGACCAGCCGATGGGCGGCAAGTGGAACTTCGACCACGACAACCGCAAGCCCGCCCAGGCCGACCTGCTGCGCATCCTCCCGCCCCGGTTCGCACCGGACACGGTGACCGTCCAGGTTCTAGATCTGGTCGAGGCGCGGTTTCCCGACAATTTCGGCCGTCTGCGGCCCTTTGGCTATGCCACCGACCGGGCCGGCGCGCTGCAGGTACTGGCGCATTTCATCGAGCATTCGCTGGACGAGTTCGGCCCCTATCAGGACGCGATGTTGCAGGACGATCCGTTCCTGCATCATTCGATCCTGTCGCCCTATATCAACGCGGGCCTACTGTCCCCGATGGAGGTAAGCCGGGCCGCCGCCGACGCCCATGCCGCGGGCAAGGTCCGCCTGAATTCGGCCGAAGGCTTCATCCGCCAGATCATCGGCTGGCGCGAATACATGCGCGGCATCTATTTTCTGGAAGGGCCGGACTATACCGCGCGCAACGTGCTGGGGCATGACCGCGACCTGCCACCGGTCTATTGGGGTGCGCCCACGCGGATGAACTGCATGGCGCAGGCGGTGGGACAGACGCGCGATCACGCCTATGCGCATCATATCCAGCGGCTGATGGTGACGGGCAACTTCGCCCTGCTGGCGGGGATCGATCCGGCGCAGGTCCATGAATGGTATCTGGCCGTCTATGTCGATGCCTATGAATGGGTCGAGGCACCCAACGTTATCGGGATGAGCCAGTTCGCGGATGGCGGCGTGGTCGGGTCGAAGCCCTATGTCAGTTCTGGCAACTACATCGCCAAAATGTCGGATTATTGCGGCGGATGCGCCTACAAGGTGACGCAGAAGACCGGGCACGGCGCATGCCCGTTCAACGTGCTCTATTGGGATTTCATGGTGCGTCATCGCGACCGGTTCCAGTCGAACCCCCGCATCGGGCGCGCTTATGCGACCTGGGACCGGATGGACGCCGACAAGCGCCGCCAGATCCGCAGCGACGCGGCCGCCTTCCTGGACCGCCTGGATGCGGGCGATCCGGTCTGAGCCGCTTGACGCGGAGCTGCCGTGCCGCCACGCTGCCCGCCGATCAGCGAAAGGACCTGCCGATGGATTGCGCCTGCGGCCATGCCCATACCCCCGCCCTGGACCCTTCGGGCACGCCGGTGCCCCTGTCGCCTGCCCCCGTCGCCCTGCACGGACGCCTGATCTGTCACGACACGGCACAAATGCTGACCGCGCTGGACCTGCTGCAGGATCATGCCGATGCCAGCCGCGCCGAGCCGGGATGCCTGCGCTTTGACATCGCGCAATCCGACGACCCGATGGTCTGGACTCTGTCAGAGGTCTTTGCTGATGAGGACGCGTTCGCGGCGCATCAGGCCCGCACGGCATCCAGCCCCTGGGGCCTGCGCAGCCGCGACATGGGCCGCGATTTCCATCGCCACGCCGCGCAGGTCATGATCCGGCCCGAGGTCCCGTCGGATCACGCAGCCCTGGACACCCTGCTGGTACGCGCATTCGATGGCCCGGCCGAGGCCCGCCTGCTGCGCGCGCTGCGGGCCGATGGCGATCTGTCCCACGCGCTGGTGGCCCATGTCGAAGGCGTGCCGGTCGGCCTTGTCGCCCTGTCATCCCTGCAGGCGGCGGAACCGGCATTCGCCTTGGCACCGCTGGCCGTCCATCCGGCCATGCAGCGGCGCGGCATCGGTCGGGCGCTGATCGATGCCGCACTGCGCGCCGCGACGGGGCCGGTCGTTGTCCTGGGCGATCCCGTCATCTATGCCGGATCGGGTTTCGTCCCCGCGGATCTGGCATCCCCCTATGCGGGGCCTGGCCTGCAGATCCACGGCAGTCTGCCCCGGGGCAGCGCCGTCGTCCATGCCGGGGCCTTTACGGCCCTGTGACGGCGCGCCCCTTGCGGCGCTGCCCGGCAGGGTCCACATCTGACGCCGAAGCATTTTGAAAGGACCCACCATGGCAGGCAACACCGTCTTCGATGCAACCGATCCGGCGCGCGCCAAGGGCGATTTCGGCACCCTGCCCGAATGGGATCTCAGCGACCTCTATACCGCCCCCGACAGCCCCGAACTGACCGCGGACATCGCGCGCATCGAGACGCACGCGCAGGCCTTTGCCGCCGAATACCAGGGCAAGCTGGCCGACCTGGCGCCCGCGCAGATGCTGCAGGCGGTCGAGGCGTTCGAGCAAATCAATATCCTGGCCGGGCGCGTCATGTCCTATATCGGGCTGCGCTATTACCAGAACACCACCGACCCGGTCCGTGCCAAGCAGATGGGCGACCTGCAGGCGCGCATCACCGATCTGACGACGCCGATCATCTTCTTCTCGCTGGAGTTCAACCGCATCCCCGATGCGACCTACGAATCCATGTTCACCGCCGCCGACGGCCCTGCCCGCTACAAGCCGGTCTTCGACCGGATGCGCGCGATGCGGCCCCACCAACTGTCGGACGAGCTGGAGCAGTTCCTGCACGACACTTCGGTCGTCGGCGCCGCCGCATGGAACCGCCTGTTCGACGAGACGACCGCCGCCCTGACCTTCGACGTAGACGGAGAGACCCTGGGCCTGGAGGCCACGCTGAACCTGCTGACCGACCACGACCGGGCACGCCGCGAGGCCGCCGCCCATGCGCTGGCCAAGGTCTTCACCGCGAATGTCGGGCTGTTCACGCGCATCCACAACACGCTGGCCAAGGAAATGGCGATCGAGGACAAGTGGCGCAAGATGCCCACGCCGCAATACGGCCGTCACCTGTCGAACCATGTCGAACCCGAGGTGGTCGAGGCGCTGCGCAATGCCGTCACCGCCGCCTATCCCCGCCTGTCGCACCGCTATTACGCGCTGAAGGCGAAATGGCTGGGGCTGGACAAGCTGCAGGTCTGGGACCGGAACGCGCCGCTGCCGACCGACGCGCCCCGCGTGATCGACTGGCCCGAGGCGCGGTCGACGGTCCTGGACGCCTATGCCGGCTTTTCGCCGGAACTGGCCGAACTGGCCGAGCCGTTCTTCGACAGGGGCTGGATCGACGCGGGCGTCAAGCCGGGCAAGGCGCCGGGCGCGTTCGCGCACCCGACCGTCTCGACCGCGCATCCCTATATCCTGCTGAACTATCTGGGCAAACCGCGCGACGTGATGACCTTGGCGCACGAACTGGGCCACGGCGTCCACCAACGTCTGGCCGCCCGTCAGGGGGAGCTGCTGTCCTCGACGCCGCTGACCCTGGCGGAAACCGCGTCCGTCTTCGGAGAGATGCTTACCTTCCGCGCGCTGCTGGCCAAGACCATCGACCCCGCGCAGAAGAAGGCCCTGCTGGCGGGCAAGGTCGAGGACATGATCAACACGGTCGTCCGTCAGATCGCGTTCTATGATTTCGAATGCCGCCTGCACGCCGCCCGCGCCGAGGGAGAGCTGACCCCCGACGACATCAACGCGCTGTGGATGGCCGTCCAGCATGAAAGCCTGGGCCCGGTCTTCGAATACATGCCGGGATACGAGACGTTCTGGACCTATGTCCCGCATTTCGTGCATTCGCCCTTCTATGTCTATGCCTATGCCTTCGGCGACGGGCTGGTGAACGCGCTCTATGCCGCCTACGAGGACGGCCTGCCGGACTTTCAGGACAAGTATTTCGACCTGCTGAAGGCCGGCGGCTCCAAGCATCACCGCGAATTGCTGGCACCGTTCGGCCTGGATGCGTCCGACCCGGCCTTCTGGGACAAGGGCCTGTCCATGATCGAGAGCCTGATCGACCAGCTGGAGGCGCTGGAGGCGTGATCCCGTCTGGCGTCCCCGGTCCGTCGCGCTAGACTGTGCGCGACGGATCGGAGGAGCCATGTGGAAACGGGTGCTGCTGGGGACGGGTGCGGTCCTGGCAATGGGCGTGGCGGGGTTTCTAACCTTCGCCCCGGCCTATGTCGAACGCGGGATGAACCCCGTCACCATGCCGGCAGAAGGCTGGCCGGTCACGGCAGAGGCGCAGGCCCTGCATGACCGGCTGGTGATCGGCGACTGGCATTCCGATGCGTTGTTGTGGGACCGCGACCTGCTGGACCGCGCGGAGCGGGGTCATACCGACGTTCCGCGCCTGCTGGACGGGAACATGGCGGTGCAGGTCTTCACCACCGTTACGAAAAGCCCCCGCGGCCAGAACTATGATTACAACGCCACCGATACCGGCGACAACATCACGCCCCTGTTCATCGGACAGCTGCGCCCGCCGCGCAGCTGGTTCTCGTTGCGCGAACGGGCGCTGGTGCAGGCGCAGGCGTTGCAGGACGCCGCGGATCGCGCACCTGACCGGCTGCGGGTGATCCGCAGCCGCGCCGATCTGGCCGACCATCTGGCGCGGCGGCAGGCAGGCGCGCAGGTGCTGGGCGCGGTGCTGGGATCGGAAGGCGGTCACCCTCTGGAGGGCGATCCGGCCAATCTGAACGTGCTCTATGACGCGGGCTTTCGGTTGATGGGGCTGACGCATTTCTTCGACAACGAGCTGGGCGGCAGTCTGCACGGAGAGGGCGGCACCGGCGCGGGCCTGTCCGATTTCGGGCGTCAGGTGGCGGACGCGATGCTCGCGCGCGGCATGATCATCGACGTGACCCATGCCAGCCCGCAGATGGTGCGCGACGTGCTGGCCATTCCGGGCGCGCGGCCGGTCCTGTCCCATACCGGCATCACCCGCCATTGCCCCAGCCCCCGCAACCTGCCCGACGATCTGGTCGCGGACATCGCGCAGGCGGGCGGGATCATCGGCGTCGGGTTCTGGTCGGACGTGGTCTGCGGATCGACGCCCACCGACGTGGCCCAGGCCATCGCAGCCGCGATCGAGGTCGCCGGAGACGACCACGTCTCGCTCGGCTCGGACTGGGACGGGTCGGTCGACACGCCGTTCGACGCCGCCCATCTTTCTGCACTGACCCAGGCCCTGCTTGACCAAGGCCTGTCAGAGGTGCAGATCGCCAAGGTCATGGGGGGCAACATGATGGCCTATCTGGCCGAAACCCTGCCCGAGAACTGAGAGGAACCGATGAAACGCACGACCTTGCTGCATGCCGAACTGTCCGGGCTGATCGCCGCCTTCGGCCATGGCGACATGCTGGTGATCGGCGATGCCGGGCTGCCCGTGCCCGCCGGCGTCCGGGTCATCGACCTGGCCCTGACCCGCGGCATTCCGGGCGTCTTCGATGTGCTGGACGTGGTGCTGGCCGAACTGGTCGTCGAACGTTCGGCGATGGCGACCGAAGCCGCCCCCGACCTGCAGGCCGAATTCGCGCGACGCGACATCGGACCGGTCACCATGCTGTCGCATGACGACTTCAAGGCGGCGTCGCGACACGCCCGCGCGATCGTGCGGACCGGGGAATGCACCCCCTATGCCAATGTGGCCCTTTACGCTGGCGTGCCGTTTTAGACGGAACCGATGCGCCGATATTGCGTTGCAAGCCCAGATGCTTATCCACAAGGAGACTGAGCGATGCAGAAGAAGATCCTGGGCCTGACCGCCGTTCTGGCCATGATGACGCTGGCCGCCTGCGAAACCGTGCAAGGTGCGGGCCGCGACATCTCGACCGCCGGCGCGGTCGTCCAGCAGGAAAGCGCCGAGGCTCAAGCCGGGATGTGATCCTGATCGATCGGCAAGACATGACGGCCCCCCGCAGCGTGCTGCCGGGGGGCTTTCTCATGCGCATGGGGCATTGGATAAGGAACCCGATGCCGGTCTGGTCCGTTTGAACGTATCCCTCAAAGAAACGATGAGGCCATCATGCGGATCATCCTGATGGCGCTGCTCGCGCTGCCTTTGCCCGCCCATGCCTTCACCGCCCGCAATGGCATGGAGGCCCGTCAGGTCGACGCGACCGATATCGCGGTCCCGTTCGAGGCGGGCCGGACCGACACGGATTACTGGTGCGCCGCCGGTGATCTTGCGCAGCAGGTGATGAACCAGCCGGTCGCGACGCGCATCTGGCGCG
The DNA here is from genome assembly GCF_004010775.1 of Paracoccus sp. Arc7-R13. NCBI lineage: Bacteria > Pseudomonadati > Pseudomonadota > Alphaproteobacteria > Rhodobacterales > Paracoccaceae > Paracoccus > Paracoccus sp. Arc7-R13. The sequence continues at coordinate 2,272,916 of NZ_CP034810.1, forward strand.
CCAGTCCCAAGCCGCGCGAGGCAGGTCAGGGCATCCTGTTCACGCTGGACCCGGCACGCCAGGCGCAGGGCGCAGGCCTGTCCCAGTTCGGATCAGGGCCGCGCGATGGCGCACTGTCGATCGGTCAGGCCGTGGCCAGCCATTGCCGCATCATCATTCCCTTCATTCGGGAATGATGATCAGTTGTCCATCTTCAGCGCCTGGATGAAGGCGGTCTGCGGAATCTCGACCTTGCCGAACTGACGCATCTTCTTCTTGCCGGCCTTCTGCTTTTCTAGCAGCTTCTTTTTCCGCGTGGCGTCGCCGCCATAGCACTTGGCGGTCACGTCCTTGCGCATGGCCGACAGCGTCTCGCGCGCGATCACGCGGGCACCGATCGCGGCCTGGATCGGGATCTTGAACATGTGCCGCGGGATCAGGTCCTTGAGCTTTTCGACCATTGCGCGGCCACGGCTTTCGGCACGGTCGCGATGAACCATGATCGACAGCGCGTCCACCGGTTCGTCATTCACCAAGATCGACATCTTGACCAGGAAATCCTCGCGGTACTCACTGATCTGATAGTCGAAGCTGGCATAGCCCTTGGTCACCGACTTCAGCCGGTCGTAGAAGTCGAACACGACCTCGGCCAACGGCAGGTCATAGACCACCATCGCCCGCGCGCCGGCATAGGTCAGGTCCAGCTGGATGCCGCGACGGTCCTGGCACAGTTTCAGCACGTCGCCCAGATACTCGTCCGGCACCATGATCGTGGCCTTGATGCGCGGCTCCTCGATATGGTCGACATGGGTCAGGTCCGGCATGTCGGCGGGGTTGTGCAGGTCGCGCACCTCGCCGTCGCGCATGTGCAGCTTGAAGACCACCGACGGCGCCGTGGTGATCAGGTCCAGGTCGTATTCGCGCTCAAGCCGGTCACGGATGACCTCAAGGTGCAGAAGCCCCAGGAACCCGCAGCGGAAGCCGAACCCCAGGGCCGCCGACGTCTCCATCTCATAGCTGAAGCTGGCGTCGTTCAGGGCCAGCTTTTCGATGGCGTCGCGCAGGGGTTCGAAATCGTTGGCGTCCACCGGGAACAACCCGCAGAACACCACCGGCTGCGCCGGCTTGAAGCCCGGCAGCGCCGTGGCACAGGGCTTGCGTTCCTGGGTGATCGTGTCGCCCACGCGCGTATCGCGCACCTGCTTGATCGAGCCGGTGAAGACACCGATCTCTCCCGGGCCCAGTTCGGCGATGTCGACCATCTGCGGCGTCAGGACGGCCAGCTTGTCGATGCGGTGGCTGGCGCCGGTCTGCATCATCTTGATCTGGTCGCCCTTGCGGATCACCCCATCCATGACGCGGATCATCACGACAACGCCCAGATAGGCGTCGTACCAGCTGTCCACCAGCATCGCCTTCAGCGGCGCGTCGCGGTCGCCCTTGGGCGCGGGCAGGCGCGTGACGATGGCCTCCAGGACGTCCGGGATGCCCAGACCGGTCTTGGCGCTGATCGGGATCGCGTCCTGCGCGTCGATGCCGATGACTTCCTCGATGTTCTCCTTGACGCGGTCGGGCTCGGCCGCGGGCAGGTCGATCTTGTTCAGGACCGGCACGATCTCGTGGCCTGCGTCGATCGCCTGATAGACGTTGGCCAGCGTCTGCGCCTCGACGCCCTGGCTGGCGTCGACGACCAGCAGCGACCCCTCGACCGCGCGCATCGACCGGCTGACCTCATAGGCAAAGTCCACGTGGCCCGGCGTGTCGATCAGGTTCAGGACATAGGTCCGGCCGTCCTTGGCCGGATAGCTGATCCGCACCGTGTTGGCCTTGATGGTGATCCCGCGCTCGCGCTCGATATCCATGCTGTCCAGCATCTGGGCCTTCATGTCGCGATCCGCGACAGTGCCCGTGGACTGGATCAGCCGGTCGGCCAAGGTGGATTTCCCGTGGTCGATATGCGCCACGATCGAAAAATTGCGGATGAGGTCAAGGTCGGTCATGGGCGGGCTATACAGCCCCGCAAAGGCCGCGAAAAGAGGGTTTCGCGGCCCTGCGTTATTTGGTGTCAGGGCGCGGTCGGAAGGTCCGCGGCCTTCAGCATCAGGCGCGCGACCTCGGCCGACGAGGCAGGGTTCTGGCCGGTGACCAAGTTACCATCGGCGACGGCAAAGGGCTGCCAGTCCGGGCCCTTCTGATGATGGCCGCCCTGGGCCTTCAGCTGGTCCTCCAGCATGAACGGGACAATATCGGACAGGCCGACCGCGTCCTCCTCGCTGTTGGTGAACCCCGCCACGCGACGGCCGTGGACCAGCGGATCACCCGAGGCGAGACGCGCCGACAGCAGGCCGGCCGGCCCGTGGCAGACCGCGCCGACGACCGCACCCTTGTCGAACGCCCGGCCCAGCAGATCGCCCAAGGCCTTCGAATTGGGCAGGTCCCACATCGTGCCGTGACCGCCCGGCAGGAACACGATGTCGCAACCGGACACCTCGACGTCCTCGACCTTGGTGGTGTTTTCCAGCTTGTTCATGACCGCCTCGTCGGCCAGCAGGCGGCGGGCCTCGTCGGTCATCGCGTCGCCCTCGGCCGAGGAAGGGTCCGCCGGGGGCTTGCCGCCCTTGATGCTGGCCAGCTCGATCTGCCAGCCCGCGTCCGATAAGATCCAATAGGGGGCGGCCAGCTCCTCCCAATAGAAACCCGTCGGTTTGCCGGTGTCGCCAAGCGTGTCGTGCGAGGTCAGGATGAACAGGGCCTTGGGCATGGTAAACCTCCTTGAGGGATGGAAAAATCGCCACGATGCCGGGATGGCGCCATGGCGTTCGGCATGTCAATGTTCCCCGACGCGTCCGAGTTCCCGATCGCGATGTCGCACCGGTGCGACCATCTGGGTCGCGCGGCCGCCAAGGCCCCTCGATGGGCCCGCAGGCGGCCTCGTGCGCCCAATTCACGCGCGGGCACTACCTCAAACGGGACCGGGTCGCACCAGGCTGTCGACGGGGCGCCTGCGCCGCAGCCCCGCCTCGCGCCACATCGCATAGCCCCCCGCCAGCGCGATCAACGCCGCCCCTGCCAAGGTGGCCGCATCGGGCCGCTCGCCAAAGATCACCGCCGCCACGACCAGCGCAAAGGCCAGCCGCGTGTATCGGAACGGCGCGACGACCGACGCCTCGCCCAGACGCGAGGCCGCCACCAGCGTCGCATAGCCCACGACGCCGAACACCACCGTCCCCGCCAGCAAGACGACCTCGATCGGGCCAGGCATCACCGGCGCGGGCCCGGCCAGCAAGCCCAGCACCACCCCCGCCGGAATCATCGCGCCATAGGCCGAGGCCGACAGTTGATCCGACGCCACCCCCGGCGGAATGCGCCGCGTAGCCAGATCGCGCAGCGTCAGCCCCGCGACGCCCGCCACCGCCCACAGCATTGCGGGATGGAACGCCGCCGTCCCGGGCCGCAGGATCAGCAGCACCCCCGCGAATCCGACCGCCACCGACAGCCAGCGGCGCCACCCGACCTTTTCACCCAGAAACAGCGCAGCGCCCAGCACCAGCGTCAGCGGCAGCACCTGCAGGATCGCAGAGGTCACCGCCAGATCACCCACCGCCAGCGCCGTCACCAGGCAGACGGCCCCCACGATCTCTCCGGCATTGCGCAACAGCGCCATGGGATGGATCAGGTCACCTGTCCAAAGACGCCCGCCCCGCCGCGCCAGACGCGTCCAGAATATCGCACCCGCGACCACGCCCACCATCGCCAGCAGCTGCCACACCGGCATCGACCGGGTCAGTACCTTGAGAAACGCATCCTCGACCGCGAACATCGCCATCGATGCCGACATAAACAGCGCGGCACGCCCGTTGTCGGTCACGCCGCACCTTCCAGGTTGGCGATCAGCGCGGGCAGTCCGCCCATGTCGGACAGCTGATGCAGGCGCGGATGATCGGGCGCCTCGGCATGTTCATGGCTCCAGGTCAGGTCATGCGGGATGAAGACCCCCGTCCCGCCCAGATCCAGCACCGGGATCACGTCGCTGCGCATCGAATTGCCCGCCATCAGGAACCGCGACGGCTCCACCCCCTGCCCCATCAGGACACGGGCATAGGCCTCGGGCGTCTTGTCGGCCAGGATCTGCACCGCCGCGAATCGCTCGGCCAGTCCAGAGGCTGCGATCTTGCGCTCCTGATCCATCAGGTCGCCCTTGGTGATCAGGATCAGCCGCCGCCCCTCCAGCGCGTCCAGGGCTTGTTCCACCCCCGGCAGCAGGGTCACGGGATGGGCCAGCATCTCGGCGCCCAGGTCCAGGATACGGGCGATCTGGCGGCCCTCGATGCGTCCGTCGGTCAGCTCGATCGCGGTCTGGACCATCGACAGCATGAAGCCCTTGATGCCGTAACCGTAGCGCGCAAGGTTCGCGCTTTCCGTGTCGTACAGCCGCGCCGCGATGGTCTCGGCGTCGCCGTGGTCCGACAGCAGCGCGCAGAACTCAGCCTCGGTGACGCGAAAGAACGTCTCGTTCTCCCACAGCGTGTCGTCAGCATCCAGCCCGATGGCGTCAAACAGGGTCATGTCGTCCTCTTGCGGGCGGCGCCGCGCTGTTTCAGGATCGAACGACCCAGCACAGGAGCGCCCGATGATCTATTCCGTCCCCGACATGAGCTGCGACCACTGCAAGGCCGCGATCGAGGCCGCCGTCGCCGGGGCTGGCGGCCGCGCAACCGTCGATCTGCCCGAAAAGCGCGTCACCGTCGAGGGGCTGGATCCCGCCACCGCGCAATCCGCCCTGACCGCCGCGGGCTTCACCCCCCGCCCGCTGCCTGCCACATGACCCCGATCACCGGGTTCGCCGCGATTGAGCGGCGGGCCGCTTGATGCTAGGATCGCCCGATCGGCCTATGCGGGCAAGAACCGGACCAACCGGCGCGCGGCCGTCCGAGGCATTTCGAGGAGACAGTCCAATGCTGAACCGTTTCGTGATCGCGGCCGCCGCGATCGTCATGACGACCCCCCTGGCCATGGCCGGACCCATCGACAGTGCCTGCGTGCGGTCGGACCGCGCGCGCGGCAACGCACCGCTGTGCGGCTGCATCCAGCAGGTCGCGAACCAGACCCTGTCCCGGTCGGACCAGCGCCAAGCGGCGCAGTTCTTCCGCGAGCCGCATCGCGCCCAAGAGGTCCGTACGTCAAAGCGTGACGCGGACAACGCCTTCTGGGCCCGCTACCGCAATTTCGCGGCGCAATCCGAACGGCTGTGCCGCTGATCTGAACTAACAGGCTGGCCCGCTTGGGTCAGCCGATGCGGGCCAGGATCTCATCCGTCAGCGCGGCCATCTCGGCCATTGCGGGACCTTTGGGGCGTTCGATCGCCCCCAAACCCAGTCCCAGGGTCTCGGCATAGACGACGCGGTTCGCGACCTGCGTGTCGGCCACCTGCGCGCCCAGCTCGGCCGCCTTCTGCGCCACCTCGACCGACAGGCGCGTGTTGGGGCGTGTGCGGTTCAGGACCACCAGCACATCCGCCTTGTCGCGCCGCGCCAAGTCCAGGACCCCTTCGGTCGCCCACAGGTCGACATGGCTGGTGGCCACCGGCACCACCACCAGATCCGCCACACGCAGCGCCGGGCGCAGGTCGCTGTCGATCTTGGGCGGCGTGTCGATGATGACGTAATCGAACCGACGCTTCAGCTTCTCCGATTCGTAGCTGGCCCCCCAGGCCGACGAGGTCGAGAAATCCATTGCCTCGTCCTCTCCCACGGCGGACATGCGTTCCATGAACCAGCGGCCCAGGCTGCCCTGCGGATCGGTGTCGATCAGGGCGACGGAATGACCCCGCGCATGCAGGCTGACCGCCAGATTGACGGCCAGCGTCGTCTTGCCCGATCCGCCCTTTTGCTGAGCCACCGTGATGATCCGACCTGACATTGCGACAATCCCCCGCGTTTGGCCCAGCCTAGGGTCCAACGCGGCCGATTGCACCAAGTTTCTGCATGTGCAGCATCAGGGATGCACGGACTGAACCTCGTACATCACGGGCTCGAACGACTTGCACATTCCGTGGATCTCGCGGTTCCGGCGACGCATCTCGGGGTCGCGCAGCATCGCTTGGTAATCGCGGCGGTCGCGCCACTGCGAATAGGTGGCGATGCGGGTCTGCGCGTCGTTCAGATGGATCGCCCCGCCCAGGCAGCCGGGCTGTCTGCTGATGACCTGCGCCCAAGCCTCGGTCAGCAGGTCCAACACGTCATGCGCGGTACCAGGGGTCACCTCGAAGGTGGTGATGACGGTCTGGCCGTCGAAATCGGGCGTGATGCGGGGCATGGGCTGGCCTTTCATGGGCATGGTCCTGCCACCAGCGTAACCCCCAAGCCCCTTGGCGCAAAGTGCCATTGCAGGGCGCTGCACGATGTGCATCCTGCCGGGACGAAACAGCAAGGACCAGCCATGACCCCGGTATTCGACGGCCACAACGATTTCCTGCAGCGCGTCGTGGCGGCGGGTGCGGATGCCGACCAGCTTTGGCTGCATGGCGACGGCACCGGCCATCTGGACCTGCCCCGGATGCAGGCCGGCGGCATGGTCGGCGGTTTCTTCGCGATCTGGATACCGACACCGGCAGGGCTGGGCGACGACCATGCGATGGACGCGATGGAGAACCCGCCCTTCGAGCTGCCCCTGCCCGCCCAGATCGCGTCCGACGTGGCCCTGCCCCAGGCTTTCGCACAGGCGGCGGCGTTGCTGGCGCTGGAGCGGACCGGCACCCTGGATATCGTGCGCGACGCCGCAGGGTTGCGCGCGACCATTGCGGCCGGGAGGATCGCCGCGATCATGCACATGGAGGGAGCCGAGGCGATCCGCGACCGCGACGCGTTGCATTTGTGGCACGCGGCGGGGCTGCGCTCGCTTGGGCCGGTCTGGTCGCGACCCACCCAGTTCGGCGAGGGCGTGCCCTTTGCCTTTCCCGCCAGCCCCGACATGGGCGGCCCGCTGACTCCAGAAGGTCATGCACTGGTCGCGGATTGCAACGCGCTTGGCATCATGCTGGACCTGTCGCACCTGAACCAGGCCGGTTTCGACGATGTCGCACGGCTGTCGGAGGCGCCCCTCGTCGCCAGCCACAGCGCCGTGCATGCCTTCAGCGAAAGCAGCCGCAACCTGACCGACCGGCAGCTGCGCCAGATCGCGGACAGCAAGGGCTTGGTCGGACTGAACTTCGCCTCCAGCTTCCTGCGGCCTGACGGGCGGCGCCAGCCGTTGGAGGATCTAGGCATGATGATCCGGCATCTGGATCACCTGCTGGATATCCTGGGAGAGGATGGCGTGGCCTTGGGGTCCGATTTCGACGGCGCGCTGATGCCGCGGGATCTGCCCGACGCATCGGCGCTGCCCGTGCTGATGAAGGCGATGGACGATGCCGGTTACGGCCCCGCCCTGATCCGCAAGATCGCCTGCGACAACTGGATCGGCCTGTTGGAACGCACCTGGCGCTAGGCGGGCCAGGGTTCCGGCCCTGCGTGTCTCACTCGGTTTCGGTCTGGCCGGGCGTCGCGACCTGCGCCACCGCGATCATCTGCGCCAGTTCGGGGTCGGCCGCAGGATCGGCCAGTGCGTAACGCTCGGTCAGGCTGGCGGGGGACAGTTCCACCCCGCTGATGACCTGCGCGCCGGGCGCCGCCGGGCCATAGGTCTGGCCGCTGACCGCGAAATAGACCGCGCCCGAATTTCCGGTCCGCAGAACGGGCGGCTGTTCCAGCGGCGGCAGCGCAAAGCGTTCGCCCGCATCCATGATCTTTTCCAGCAGCACCGTGCCGTCCGCCGATGTCACGCGCACCCAAGCCGGACGCGCCGCCATCAGTTCCAACGGGGGCGCATCCGGGGCCAGCGTGCGCACGACGCTTTCCACGGCGGCGGGCTGGGCGGTCTGCAAGGCGCCGATGGCGCCGGGCGTTCCGGTCGGCACCTGCGCCACGCCGGCCTGCTGGGCAAGTGCGTTCTGGGGAAGCGGCACCTGCGCGACCTGTCCCGCCGAGGCGATCACATCCTCGACCGTGGCGGAACTGTCCAGCAGACCGGGATCGATCGCCGCGATCGGCCCGTCGCGCGCGGTCAGGACCGGTGCCTCGAGGATCTGCGGACGGTAAAGGCGATCCAGCGCCTCGGGCTGGGGCAGGCTCAGCGCGATGTCGCTGCCCTGTCCGCCGTCGATGGCAGGGTCCGACAGCCCCGCGCCCTGTGTCGGGTCCAGTTCGGCGACCACCGTGGGCAGATCGTCACCCGGGGTCAGCGTGACGCGCTGGACCTCCTGCAGGACGGCCCATCCGCCATAGCCCAGCCCACCGATCAGTGCCATCAGCACGAAGATCGCGCCGATGGCGCGCGGCTCGACCTCGGACAGGAATCCGCGTTCCTGAGGGATGAACAAGGCGCGGGGATTGGCCAGCGCTTCGGCAGGGTCGGACGGACGGCGGCCCGGCTTGGGCCCGGCAGCGGCAGGAGCCATGCCGTGCGTCGGCTGAAAGCCAGATTCCTGACAGAACCGCCGGAAGACCCAGTCGGGGTCCATGCCCAGATAACGCGCATAGGAGCGCACATAGCCCGAGATGAAGCTGGGCGCGTCAAAGGCTGAGACGTCGCAGTTCTCGATCGCGGCGACATAGGACGCACGGATGCGCAATTCGCGCTGGACGTCCAGAAGGGACTTGCCCAACGTCGCCCGCTCTCCGCGCATCAGATCGCCCAACCGCGTGTCATCGTCCAGGAACACTGCCGTATCCCCGACTTGCACGAAATCTTCTGCCGGGTCAGGTGCCCGCAGCCTGCTCATCGCCTATGCCTCATCCGCTTGTTATAGGCTGCCTCCGAATCGAAGGCTACCAAAGCTTCTTTAGCCAAAGGTTATCACGCAGGCGAGAGCAGTTCACCCGTGGATTGCATTACGCGCTCAATTCCGCGCGATTCAGGGCACAGTGCGACCACAGTGCATCCATCGCCCGGACCAGGTGATCGATCTGCTTCGGATCGTGCACCGGCGACGGGGTAAAACGCAGCCGCTCGGTCCCGCGCGGGACCGTGGGGAAGTTGATCGGCTGCACGTAGATGCCGTAATCGCGCAGCAGCATGTCGGACAGCGCCTTGCAATGCACGGGATGACCGACATGGACGGGCACGATATGGCTGCCGTGGTCGATGATCGGCATACCGAGCGATTTCAGGCGCATCTTCAGGATGCGGGCATGCAGCTGCTGCGCATCGCGCAGCTTCTGCCCCTCGGCCGTCTTCAGCAGCGCGATGGACGCCGCGGCCCCCGCTGCAACCGCCGGTGGCAAAGACGTGGTGAAGATGAACCCCGGCGCATAGGACCGGATCGCGTCGCACATCTTGTCGCTGGCCGCGATATAGCCGCCGAACACGCCGAACGCCTTGCCCAGGGTGCCGTTGATGATGTCGATGCGATCCGACAGCCCGTCGCGTTCCGCGACGCCGCCGCCCCGTTTGCCGTACATGCCGACGGCATGGACTTCGTCCAGATAGGTCAGCGCGCCGAATTCGTCGGCCAGATCGCAGAACCCCTCGATCGGGCCGAAATCGCCGTCCATCGAATAGATGGATTCGAAGGCGATCAGCTTGGGCGCGTCCGGGTCGTCCGCGGCCAGAAGCTCGCGCAGATGCGCCAGATCGTTGTGCCGGAAGATGCGCTTGGCGCCGCCATTGCGCTTGATCCCCTCGATCATGGACGCGTGGTTCAGCTCGTCCGAATAGATGATCAGGCCGGGAAACAGCTTGGGCAGCGTCGACAGCGTCGCGTCATTCGCGATGTAGGCGCTGGAGAAGACCAGCGCCGCCTGCTTGTCGTGCAGGTCCGCCAGTTCGGATTCCAGGCGCTTGTGATAGACCGTGGTACCGCTGATATTGCGCGTGCCGCCGGACCCCGCACCGGTGGCGTCCAGCGCCTCGTGCATCGCGGCCAGGACGGTCGGGTGCTGACCCATGCCCAGATAGTCGTTTCCGCACCACACGGTGATTTCCTGGCGTTCGCCGTCGGGGCGATTCCAGACCGCCTGCGGGAACCGGCCCTGCGCACGTTCGATGTCGATGAAGGTGCGATAGCGCCCTTCCTCGTGCAGACGTGCAAGGGCCTTGTCCAAGGCGACATCATATTTCATGGCGGGCGATCCCTTGCATAGCTGGCTGGGTGCGATCATTCTCCGACCGCGCGCTTTCTGCCTTGATAGAGGTCAAGGCGCGAAAAAAACAGGCCGAAAACGTCGCAATTCGACGAAAGGCGCAGGCAGAAACCTGAAATCGACACCGCAAGAGGTAGGAATCATGGGCGAACACGCAAGGCTGCAGGACATCCTGACGCATCTGGACCAGGGGTTGGAGGATGCGCTGGCACGGCTGATGCGCTTTCTGGAGATCCCGTCCATCTCGACCGATCCGGCGCATGCGGGCGATGTGCGGACCGCCGCCGAATGGCTGGCACAGGAACTGCGCGACTTGGGCTTCGACACCCAGGTCCACGACACGCCCGGCCATCCGATGATCACCGCCCGCAGCCCCCGTGGCGATGCGCGCCCGCTGCTGTTCTATGGCCATTACGACGTGCAGCCGGTGGATCCGCTGTCCCTGTGGGACCGCCCGCCATTCGAACCGGCGATCGAGGATACGCCCCAGGGGCGCGTGATCCGCGCCCGCGGCGCGTCCGACGACAAGGGCCAGCTGATGACCTTCGTCGAGGCGTTCCGGGCCTGGAAGGCCGTGCATGGCGCCCTGCCCACCGACCTGATCCTGCTGTTCGAGGGCGAGGAGGAGTCCGGCTCTCCGTCGCTACGGCCGTTCCTGATCGAACATGCCGACAGCCTGCGCGCCGATCTGGCGATGATCTGCGACACGGCGCGCTATGCCGACGGGCGGCCCGCCATCACCACGCAACTGCGCGGGCTGGTGGGACAGGAGGTCGTGATCCATGCCGCCGATCGCGACCTGCATTCAGGCAGCTTCGGTGGGCTGGCGGCGAACCCGATCATGATCCTGGCGCAGGCGCTGGCGGCGTTGAAGGACGACACGGGTCGCGTCACCCTGCCCGGCTTCTATGACGGCGTGGCGGATCTGTCGCCGGAGCTGGCGCGCGACTGGCAGGCGCTGAATTTCGACGCCGCCGACTATCTGTCGCGCGTGGGACTGTCCCAGCCCATCGGCGAACGGGGCCGCACCGCGTTGGAGATGGTCTGGAACCAGCCCACGGCCGAGATCAACGGCATCGCCGGCGGCTATGCCGGCGCGGGGTTCAAGACCGTTCTGCCGGCGACGGCGCGGGCCAAGGTCAGCTTCCGCCTGACGGGCACCCAGGACCCGCAGGCGGTGCGCCAGGCGTTCCAGGATCATGTCCGCCGCTTCGTTCCCGCCGATTGCCGGGTGGAATTCCACGACCACGGCGCCGGGCCCGCCAGCGTCATGGACATCAGCGATCCGGCGTTCGGCCAGGCCAAGGATGCGCTGACGCAGGAATGGGGCCAGGAGGCCGCCTATATCGGCGGCGGCGGGTCGATCCCCATCGCGGGCGATTTCAAGGAGCTGCTGGGCATGGATTCGATGCTGGTGGGATTTGCCCGCGACGACGACCGCATCCATTCACCGAACGAAAAGTACGACGTGGAAAGCTTTGCCAAGGGCGCGCGGTCCTGGGCGCGCATCCTGTCGGCCCTGCGCTGACATGAAAAAGGGGGCCCGATCCGGCCCCCTTTCCCCAACTTGATCCGGTCTCAGCCCTGCGCGCTGCAATAGCTTTGGCTGGAGGTCCAGGCGGCGATGTCCGCGCGCTTCTTGCTGCTGCGCATCGGCGCCCAGTCCCGCGCGACGCCGCGCCAGCCGTTGTCGTCACGGGCGACGGCGTTGTCGCGTCCCACCTGCTGCGCAGCGATCTTGACCGCGCAGGCCATGTTGTCGGCGCCGTTGCGGATGTTGCCGGTGCAGTCATAGTTGCGCCATGTCGCCGGCGCGATCTGCATCAGGCCGATCCATTTGCCACCGCCGCCGGCGGCCTGCGGATTGAAGGTGCTTTCATGCCGCGCGACGGCCGACAGCAGCCCCGCCCAGAACGCCTTGCGGCCGGTGGGAGCAAGCTGGCGATAGTTGGGGCAGAACTCCGCGATGTCATGAGGGACGCTGGACAGCATCGTCACGCCTTCACGGTCAAGCGCCTCCATCGTGGCGCGGGTCCATTCGTCAGAGCCGTTGCGCTCTCCCCACCGCATCGGGGGCACCTGGGCCAGGGCCATCTCCTGCGCCTCGACCTGGGCGTCGGTCGGACCCGACGGGGTCGTGGAACAGGCGGCCACCAGGGCTAGGGCGGCAAGGGAAAGCGCGGCGCGCATGGTTACCTCTAAGGGTGGTTTCGTCGTCCTCTGCCATAGCGTGTGTCGAATATCCTGCAAGAAGAAGGATTTGCCTCGGCGGGAACCTGCCGCGACACGAAAGGCACATGGTCGGAAATCCGCCGACGGCCATGGCCGAACGCCACCGTTCATTCGAATTTTACGCATTGCACGGCCCCCGTGATGATTCGCGCGGCAGTGGCGGGCGGGGCCGTGACAATGCGACGGCCTTGCCCTAAAACCGCCGCCAGACCGTTTGCCGCCAAAGAGGCCCGCCATGCTTGACCTGACCTTCACCGCCCCGCAGCCGAAAGTGATCCAAGGCGCGCAAGGCGATTGGGAGCTGGTGATCGGGCTGGAGGTTCACGCCCAGGTCGCATCGAACGCCAAGCTGTTTTCCGGCGCGTCGACCCGTTTCGGGTCCGAGCCCAACAGCAACGTGGCCTTCGTCGATGCGGCCATGCCGGGCATGCTGCCGGTCATCAACGAATTCTGCGTGGCGCAGGCGGTCCGCACCGGCCTGGGCCTGAAGGCCCAGATCAACCTGCGCAGCGCGTTCGACCGCAAGAATTATTTCTATCCCGACCTGCCGCAGGGCTATCAGATCAGTCAGCTGTACCACCCCATCGTGGGCGAGGGAGAGATCATCGTCGACATGGCCCCCGGCGTCGCCCGCCGCGTCCGCGTCGAGCGCATCCACCTGGAACAGGACGCGGGCAAGTCGATCCACGACATGGACCCGACCATGTCCTTTGTTGATTTGAACCGCACCGGCGTCGCCCTGATGGAGATCGTCAGCCGCCCCGACATCCGCGGCCCCGAGGAGGCCGCCGCCTATGTCGTCAAGCTGCGCCAGATCCTGCGCTATCTGGGCACCTGCGACGGCAACATGCAGAACGGCAACCTGCGCGCCGACGTCAACGTCAGCGTCTGCAAGCCCGGCGATTACGAACGGTTCCAGGAGACCGGCGATTTCGGCCATCTGGGCACGCGCTGCGAGATCAAGAACATGAACTCGATGCGCTTCATCCAGGCGGCCATCGACTATGAGGCCCGGCGCCAGATCGCGATCCTGGAGGATGGCGGAAAGATCGTCCAAGAGACGCGCCTTTATGATCCCGACAAGGGAGAGACGCGGTCGATGCGGTCGAAGGAGGAGGCGCATGATTACCGCTACTTCCCCGACCCCGACCTGCTGCCGCTGGAGATCGAGCAGGCCTGGGTGGACGACATCGCGGCATCCATGCCCGAACTGCCCGATGAGAAGAAGGCCCGCTTCGTGCAGGGCATGGGCCTGTCGGAATACGATGCGGGCGTGCTGACCGCAGAAGTCGAGAACGCCGATTACTTCGAGGCCGTGGCATCGGGCCGCGACGGGAAGATGGCCGCGAACTGGGTCATCAACGAACTGTTCGGCCGCTTGAACAAGGAAGGTCTGACCATCGCGACCTCTCCGGTGTCCGCCGCGCAGTTGGGCGGCGTGATCGACCTGATCGCATCGGACGCGATTTCCGGAAAGATCGCCAAGGACCTGTTCGAGATCCTGTGGACCGAAGGCGGCGACCCCGCCCGGATCGTCGAGGAACGCGGCATGAAGCAGGTCACCGACCTTGGCGCGATTGAGGCCGCTGTGGACCAGATCATCGCCGACAACCCCGCCCAGGTCGAAAAGGCACGCGCCAACCCCAAGCTGGCGGGCTGGTTCGTGGGCCAGGTGCTGAAGGCCACCGGCGGCAAGGCGAACCCCGCCGCCGTCAACGACATGGTCGCCCGGAAACTGGCTCTGTGACCCTTACCCCCTCGCGACAGGACGCCGACATGCGCTTTGAATATTCCGTCATCCCCGCGCCGACCAAGACGGAGAAGGCCCGCGAGGCAAAGACGCCGACTGATCGGTATGCCCTGTCGCTGACGGCAGAGTTGAACCGCATGTCGGCCGAGGGCTGGGAATACGTGCGCGCCGATGTCCTGCCAAGCGAGGAGCGCAGCGGCCTGACCGGGCGCACCACGGTCTATCATAACGTGCTGGTGTTCCGCCGCCCGCACAGCGTCGATCCTGAACTGCGCCGCCTGCCCCAGCCCGAGGCACCCGAGGCCGCGCCCCCGGCCCCCGGCCCCCGATGCGATGACCGACCGCCCGTAAGGGTCAGGCGGCCGCGCTGAGCGGTTCGGGGCAGAACGGCACGACCTCGACCCGGTCGCGCTCGAACGTGCAGAAGCTGCCGGGGGGAACCTCGGTCCAGTCCGCCTCGTCGCTTTCCAGCGGTTCGGACACGACAGCCCAGCCCTGACGGCTTTCCGACCATCGATGATACAGCGACGGCGCCTGATCGTCGCTGCTGTAGCGCAAAGCGTACAGCCGCTCTCCGTCCGACAGGGCGCAGGCGGCGCGGACATGCGGTGCGCATCCGCGCTGACGCGCCAATGTGCCCAACAGCCCAAGCGCCCGTTCCATCGCAACCTTGGGGTTCTGGTCCAGCCCGCATCCCAGGGCGACTAGGAACAGCGCCTCGCTGTCGGTCGCGCCCTTGCGGTGGGGATAGTATTCGTCCGGGATCAGCACGTCGGCATGACGTCGGAAGGCGTCATAGCCGCCGAACTGGCCATTATGCATGAAGCTCCATCGACCGACGGCAAAGGGATGGCAGTTGTTGCGGCTGGTCGCCGTCCCCGTCGACGCCCGCACATGCGCCATGAACAGGCCGGACCGCACCTGCGCCACAAGGCTGCGCAGGTTCGGGTCGGACCAGGCCGGCATGACATCGCGGTACAGCCCCGGTTCGGGACGTTCGCCGTACCACGCGATGCCGAAGCCGTCGGCATTCACCGGCGTATGACATCGCATCGCGCCCTGGCTCTGCCGGATCAGCGAATGCGCCGGCCGGCTGACGATATCCTCCAGAAAGATCGGTGCGCCCAGATAGGCGGCCCAACGACACATGCCCTGCCCCTTCACGTCTCTTTTGTGACAGGACTAGCACGAAAGTCTGAAGGTTTCACCTATTCCGTAGGGGGTGCGGCCTCTTCCACGATGACAAGATCGCGTTCGCTGGCCCCTTTGGCATGCGCAAGCGCCGCCTGGTACTCGTTGCTGTGATAACAGGCAACGGCCGCATCAAGTGACGGGAACCGCGCGACCACGTGGCGGGCGCGGTCCGCCCCCTCCAGCACGTGATAGCGGCCGGCGCGGGCCAGGAACACACCGCCATGGGCGGCGATCGCAGGGCCCGCCGCCTTGGCATAAAGGCCATAGGCGTCCGGGTCCGTCACGGTCACATGGGCAATCCAAAGCGCTGTCATTTGCTGTCCTCGATGATCTTGCGGGCGTCCTGGAACGCCGTTTCCGCGGCCGCCAGAGAGGGCGCGCCACCCTGTGCCCGGTCGGGGCGGCCGCCACCGCCCTTGCCGCCCAGTGCAGCCGTCGCAGCCTGCACCAGCGCCACGGCACTGATGCGACCGGTCAGATCGGGCGTGACGCCCGCGGCCACGGTGGCCTTGCCGCCATCCTCGGCCAGCACCAGAACGGCGCCGCTGCCCAGGGATGCCTTCATCTCGTCGACCAGCGCACCCAGTTCCTTGCCGCCCACGCCCTCGACCTTGCGGGCGATGAACTTGACGCCCGCGATCTCCTCGGCCTCGTCACCGCCGCCCATCGCCAGCTGCCGCTTCAGCTGCGCGACCTCGTTGGCCAGCGCCTTGCGTTCGTCGGCCAGCGCGCGGACACGGGTCACAACCTCGGCGGACTGCGCCTTGAGGATGCCCGCGATCTCGGCCAGGCGGCTGTCCGCATCGCGCAGATGCGCCAGCGCCGCCTGTCCGGTCAGCGCCTCGATCCGCCGGACACCCGCGCTGGAGGCTGCGTCGCCCAACAGCACGAACGCCCCGATATCGCCGGTCCGCGCGACATGCGTGCCGCCGCACAGCTCCAGCGAATAGGTCGCCCCATCGGCGCCCTTGCCGCTGCCGGGCTGCGCGCCCATCGACACGACGCGAACCTCGTCGCCGTATTTCTCGCCGAACAGGGCCTGCGCCCCCAAGGCGCGTGCATCGTCAGGCGTCATGATCCGGGTTTCGACCGGGCTGTTCTGGCGCACATAGCCGTTCACCTCGGCCTCGATCGCCGCAAGCTGCTCGGCGGTGACCGCATGGTTGTGGCTGAAGTCGAACCGCAGCCGGTCCGGCGCGTTCAGGCTGCCCCGCTGCGCGACGTGATCGCCAAGGGCCCCGCGCAGCGCCTCGTGCAGCAGGTGCGTCGCCGAGTGGTTCGCGCGGATCGCCGACCGGCGGTCGTGATCGACCGACAGCTGCGCCCCCTGGCCACGACTGATGGTGCCCATCGTGACCTCGGCCTGATGGATAAAGACGCCGGCAACCTTCTTGGTGTCGGTGACGCGCGCCGCGCCCGTTTCGGTGCGGATCAGGCCATGATCGCCGACCTGCCCGCCGCTTTCGGCATAGAAGGGCGACTGGTTCACCACGATGGCGACCTTGGCCCCCTCGCCCGCCTCGGCCGCGTCGGCGCCGTCGATCACCAGCGCGGTGATCTGGCCCTCGGCCTCCTCGGTGTCATAGCCCAGGAACTCGGTGACGCCGTGCTTTTCGGCCAGCTCGAACCAGATGGTCGCATCCGCGGCCTCTCCGGAACCCGACCATGCGGCACGGGCCATGCGCTTCTGCTTGGCCATCGCCGCGTCGAACCCCTCGGTCTGCACCGCGCAGCCCTTTTCGCGCAGCGCGTCCTGTGTCAGGTCCAACGGAAATCCGAACGTGTCGTACAGCTTGAACGCGGCCTCGCCCGGCAGGTCGGCCCCTTCGGGCAGGCGCGCCAGTTCGTCGTCCAGCAGGCGCAGACCCCGGTCCAGTGTCTGGCGGAACCGCGTTTCCTCGGACCGCAGGGTCTCCTCGATCATCGCCTGCGCGCGTGTCAGCTCCGGATAGGCCGCGCCCATCTGGCGCACCAATGCGGGCACCAGCTTGTGCATGACCGGGTCCTGCGCGCCCAGCATATGCGCATGGCGCATCGCGCGGCGCATGATCCGGCGCAGCACGTAACCACGGCCCTCGTTCGAGGGCATCACCCCGTCCGCGATCAGGAAGCTGGTCGACCGCAGGTGATCCGCGATCACCCGGTGATGCACCTTGCCCGGCCCGTCGGGATCCGCGCTGGTCGCATGGGCCGAGGCCTCGATCAGCGAGCGCATCAGGTCGGTGTCATAGTTGTCGTGCTTTCCCTGCAGCAGCGCGCCGATCCGCTCCAGCCCCATGCCGGTGTCGATGGACTGCATGTCCAACGCCCGCATGGAGCCGTCCTCGAACTGCTCGTTCTGCATGAAGACCAGGTTCCAGATCTCGATGAAGCGGTCGCCATCCTCGTCCGGGCTGCCCGGAGGGCCGCCGGGGATCTTGTCGCCATGATCGAAGAAGATCTCGGTGCAGGGGCCGCAGGGACCGGTCGGGCCCATCTGCCAGAAATTGTCCGATGTCGGGATACGGATGATGCGGTCGTCGGACAGGCCCGCGACCTTCTTCCATATCTGCACGGCCTCATCGTCGGTGTGATAGACCGTGACCAGCAGGCGATCCTTGGGGATCGCGAAATCGCGGGTCAGCAACTCCCAGGCATGCGCGATCGCCTGGTCCTTGAAATAGTCGCCAAAGCTGAAATTGCCCAGCATCTCGAAGAACGTGTGGTGCCGCGCCGTATAGCCAACATTGTCCAGGTCGTTGTGCTTGCCACCGGCACGAACGCATTTCTGCGCGGTGGTCGCGCGGTTGTAGTCGCGCGTCTCTACCCCGGTGAACAGGTTCTTGAACTGCACCATGCCGGAATTGGCGAACATCAGCGTGGGGTCGTTGCGCGGGACCAGCGGGCTGCTGTCCACGACCCGGTGGCCGTTCCTTTCGAAATAGCCAAGGAAAGTCGAGCGGATGTCATTCAGACTGGGCATGGCGGGCCTTCATCGCAAAAGTGTCTCCGGCCAAGCCGGGCTGCCGATGGTCTATCGCCCGGCCGCTGCCCTGTCCAGCAACCGGCATGCGAAAAGGCGCAGGGTCTCCCCCGCGCCCGTCCGTTGTGATGGCAGCGACCTTATTCTGTCAGCGAGTCGTCGTCGCCGCTGTCCGACCCTTCGCCGACGCCAAATTCCAGGCCATGGCTGGCGCGGATCTTGTCCTCGATGGCAAAGGCCACCTCGGGGCGGTCGCGCAGGAACTGCTTGGCGTTCTCGCGGCCTTGGCCGATGCGCTCGTCACCATAGGAATACCACGCGCCCGACTTCTCGACCACGCCGGCCTTGACGCCAAGGTCGATCAGTTCGCCGACCTTGCTGATGCCCTCTCCGTACATGATGTCGAACTCGACCTGCCGGAAGGGGGGCGCGACCTTGTTCTTGACCACCTTGACGCGGGTGGCGTTGCCCACGACCTCGTCGCGGTCCTTGACCGCGCCAGTGCGACGGATGTCCAAGCGAACCGAGGCATAGAACTTCAGCGCGTTGCCGCCGGTTGTGGTCTCGGGGTTGCCGAACATGACGCCGATCTTCATGCGGATCTGGTTGATGAAGATCACCATGCAGTTCGAACGCCCGATGCTGGCGGTCAGCTTGCGCATGGCCTGGCTCATCAGGCGGGCCTGGCTGCCCATCTGCATGTCGCCCATGTCGCCCTCGATCTCGGACTTGGGCGTCAGCGCCGCGACAGAGTCGACCACAACCAGGCTGACCGCGCCCGACCGCACCAGCGTGTCCACGATCTCAAGCGCCTGCTCGCCCGTGTCGGGCTGGCTGATCAGCAGTTCGTCCAGGTTCACGCCCAGCTTCTTGGCGTATTGCGGGTCCAGCGCGTGTTCCGCGTCGACGAAGGCGCAGACGCCGCCCTTCTTCTGCTCCTCGGCCACGACATGCAGCGTCAGCGTCGTCTTGCCCGAGCTTTCCGGCCCGAAGATCTCGATGATCCGGCCCTTGGGCAGGCCGCCGATGCCAAGCGCGATGTCCAGACCCAGCGACCCCGTCGAGGTCGCCTCGATCTCGGCCACCGGACTGTCCTTGCCCAGCTTCATGATCGAGCCCTTGCCGAACTGCCGTTCGATCTGGGCCAGGGCGCTGTCCAGCGCCTTCTGCTTGTCCGCCGCGCGTTTGTCCGTCATGTCGAAGATGCTCGCCTGTGCCATGTGATCCCTACGTTATTTCACAGCCCTCCGGGCGGGGCAATCAATTCGACCGACCGGATGTTCTTGCCTTGTTCACCATTAGATGCGCCATCCTTAACCGGTTTTCAAGGATGTTGTGGACGATTGTCGATTCGTCTGCGCCAGCATCGCGCGGACAGGGTTAACAAAGCGTTTACAGCCTTTGGCGGGCCCGCTATCCAACCCCTCCGTGCATCTGCAACACCATGATCGGACGACAGGCATGCTGATATTCTGGGACCAGAGGCTGGTGTTTCTCGCCACGCCCAAGGCCGGCTCGACGGCGATCGAGGTTGCGCTCGAGTCGCTGGCCTCGGCGTCGCTGCTGCGACCGGACGCGCTCAAGCATACCGATATCGCCACCTATCGCCGTTTCGTCGGCCCCTGGCTTTCCGCGCAGACCGGTGCGGATTTCACCACGGTCGCCCTGATGCGAGAGCCGGTGGACTGGCTGCGCAGCTGGTACCGCTTCAAGCTGCGCGACGATCACGACGATCCGCGCCATGCCATGGACGGCATCAGCTTTTCCGATTTCGCGGCGCGTTATGCCGCAGGCCAGCACCGCGAAATCGGCAGCCAGAGCGCGTTTCTGACGGACGGCGATCATCGCGTCGACTGCATCTTCCGCTACGAGGACATCGCCAGCTTCGTGGATTTCCTGGAGACGCGTCTTGATTGCGCGATCGAGCTGCCGCGCATCAACGTGCCGCCCAGTGTCGACGTCCATCTGCCCGAACCGGCCGAGGCGCAGCTGCGCCACGCCATGGCCCGCGAACTGGACGTCTACGCGTCCTTGCACAGCCGCGGCTGATCTGCGCGTCAATGCAGCCGGTCGCTGCCCGAGGGGCGCGTCAGCTGCATCTCGACCATCTGCGTCAGCTCGGTCAGCGTGAACGGCTTGGCCAAGAACGATGCGTCTGCAATGGGCACCTGTCCGTCCACAAAAATGTCCTCGGTATATCCGGACATGAAGATGACCTTGGCGGAAGGCAGGATCCGCCGCCCCTCGCGGACCCAGGTGGGGCCGTCCATGCCGGGCATCACGACATCGGTGACGAAAATGTCGACCGGACCGTCGCGCCCTTCCAGAAGGCTCAGCGCGGCCTCTCCCGATCCGGCCTCGAGGACGTCATACCCCTTCAGCTTCAGGGCACGCGCGGCAAACGCGCGGACCGGCGCCTCGTCCTCGACCAGCAGCACGGTCGCCTTGGGGCCGGTCTGCAGCTGCGGGGTGGGCCGGGGTGCGGGACGCGCGGCTGGAACCGCCGCGATCTGGGCGCGGGCATGGGCCGGGAAATAGAGCGAGAAGGTCGTCCCTTCGCTCAGCACGCTGTCACAGAAGATGAAACCGCCGGTCTGCTTGACGATGCCATAGGCCGTCGACAGGCCCAGCCCCGTCCCCTCGCCCGTGCGCTTGGTGGTGAAGAACGGCTCGAAGATCTTGCCAAGATTATCCGGCGCGATGCCGCAGCCGTGGTCGCGCACGATGATGCGGACATAGTCGCCCTTGGACAGCGTGACCTGGTCGCGGGTCATCGCCTCGGACAGGTGAAGGTTTTCGGTGCGCACGGTGATGTCGCCTCCTTGCGGCATGGCATCGCGGGCGTTGACGACAAGGTTCATGATGACCTGCTCCAGTTGCCGCTTGTCGGCGCGGATGGCGCGCAGCGCCGGATCGTAGGTGATGGTCAGGCCCACCCGTTCCCCCACCAGCCGGTTCAGCAGGTGGGTCAGGTCGGCCAGCGTGTCTCGCAGGTCCAGCGTCTCCAGCCGCAGCGTCTGCTTGCGCGAGAACGCCAGCAGCTGTCCGACCAGCGCCGCCGCGCGGTTGGCGTTCTGGCTGATCTGGTCCAGGTCGGCATAATCCGGATCGCCCTTGTCGCGCTTGAGCATCAGCAGGTCGCAATGTCCGCTGATCGCGGTCAGCAGGTTGTTGAAATCATGCGCGACGCCGCCTGCCAGTTGGCCGATGGCCTGCATCTTCTGGCTTTGCACGAACTGCGCCTCCAGCGTCTTGAGGGCGCTGGCATCGGTCAGCACGGCGATCATGCGGCCAGCCTCGGCCGGGTCGCGCGCCAGCGACAGCTGGAAATAGCGGTCGCGCATCTCTCCTTGGCGGCTGTCGGGGTGGCGCAGGCGCAGCATTTCCGTTCCGTTGGTGGCGCGCCCGGCGCACATGTCGGAAAGCCAGTCTGCCAACGGGCGCCCCGGCCCTTCCAGCAGTTCGGCCAGGTTCTGGCCCTCGTCCGCCAGCATGCCGTCCAGCAGGTGACGCGCGGCGGCATTGGCGCGGCAGATGCGGCCATCAGTCGCCAGACGCAGCAGCGCGACGGGAATGGCGTCGAAATCATCGGCGGGGGGCTGGTCCTCCTCCATCGCCAGGGCCAGCTCGAACCCGTCAGGCTGGACCCCGGCGCGGTGCAGCGACCAGATCTGCAGCGGCGCGTCGGGCAGGCAGGACAGCGACAGGATCTCTCCCTCGGCCAGTTCCAGATCGGCATTGCCCACCCGCAGCGCACGGGCGGTCAGGTCGGCCAGCTGCCCTTCGGCATCGGCCCGCAGGCGCGCGATCAGCGACAGGACAGGGCGACCGGTCAGGTCCTCGAACTCGGTCCGGGCGGCCTCGTTCTGGAACAGCACCTGGCCGCGGGCATCGCACATCCAGATCGGGTCGGCGGCGGTCGCCACCTCTCCCCTGATGGCGCGCAGGGCCTTGCGGGCCGATAGTCCGCGCGCCAGATGGCCCACGGCGACCGCGCCCCCCAGCAGGTACCACGCCACCGCGACCGTCGAGGCAAGCACGGCCGCCGTCCCGGTCGCGGCGCCCGGTCGCGCCATCAGCACGGCCGCCCCCAGCACCATCGGCGCCAGCAGCAGCGGCAGCGCCGCCAGCGCCCCGCGCGGCAGGCCCGCCTGTTCGTCAAGATGCGCCATCGCGAATCGTCCCTTGTTCCGTCCGATCCTGCCCAGGGTAGCGTGGCTTTGTTTAAATTTGCGTTAACCCTGTCGCAGCTGGGCCAGAAAGAACCCGTCGCCCCCGGTCAGGGGTGTCCATGCGTGCTGGTCGACGCGCTGGAAACCGGGATGGCGCGACAGGAACGCGTCCACCTGATCGCCGTTCTCGGCCTCAAGAACGGAACAGGTCATGTAGGCCAGCAGACCGCCGGGCGCGACCAGTGCCGCCACCTGATCCAGGATGCGGGCCTGCAGCGCTACGAGGTCCCTCAACTGCGCCGCGGTTAGACGCCATTTCGCGTCGGGCGTCCGCCGCCATGTCCCTGATCCTGAACAGGGAACGTCGGCGACCACCAGGTCGAACGTTCCGCGCGGCTGCGTCTGGATCTGGACCTTGGCCCCCGCGCGGGCGGCACGGGCGGGCAGATCGGCCATGCGGGCCGGGGCCACGTCATGGGCGGACACCTGAATGCCCGGCTGCCGCGCGGCCAGGGCCAGCGCCTTGCCGCCGCCCCCCGCGCAATAGTCCAGGACCCGCAGGCCGGGCGCCAATGGCAGCCGCGCGCAGGCCATCTGCGGCGACAGGTCCTGCAGCTCGACCAGGCCGTCCAGATAGGCGCTGGACCGCGCGACCAGGCGGTCGCCCGTCACGACCCGCAGGGCCGATGCAAGCTGGGGCGCGGCCTCGACCGTGATCCCGTCGGCGGCCAGCACCGCCGCCGCCTGCTCGGGCGTCGCGCGCGACCCGTTCACGCGCAGCCAGACCGGCGCACGCTGCGTCATGGCCAGCGCCACGGCATCGGCCTGATCGCCCAGGGCCTGCCGCCAGGCCGGGCGCAACCAGTCGGGCAGGTCGTCGGGCAGCGGGTCGGGGGGAACCACGGCGGCCTCGGCCCCCGTCAGGGGGGCCGGTGCGTGGCCTTCTCCGGTGAAGATCGCGTCCAGCGACGGACCGGATTGGCGGACATGGCCGATCATCAGGCCCCGCCCCGTCAGACCACCGCCCAAGGCGGCAAGACTGTCGCGCTGCCGCAGGGCACCGAAGACCAGATCGCGCAGAGCGGCCCTGTCGCCCGACCCCGCAAAGCGGCTGGCACGCGACCAGCGCAACAGCACCTGTTCCGCGGGGCTGCCGGCAAGGATCTGGTCCAGAACGGTGATGGCGGCGCTGATGCGGGCGGCGGGCGTCACGATGTCGCCCGTCCGAAAAGGGTGTGATGGGTCATGGGTGCCCTTGGCTGATCTGTCAGGTCATTTGCCTATCATGATGACACGGGACCGGGCCAGCCCCATCAGCATTCCTGACGGTGTCGATCAGATAATCGAAATTTACCTGATGCGTTGACCAAGCTACTGTCCGGCCATGACGAATCGCCCGCGATGCGACCGGTCCGCGGCATGCCGCCGGATCGCCCGCATGGCCCGCAAGATGGAGATGATGATGGACGGCAACCCGATGAACAGCGCCGGCAAATGCCCGATGATGCATGGCAGCCATACCTCGACCGCAGCGTCGAACACCGACTGGTGGCCCAGTGCGCTGAACTTCGACATCCTGCACCAGCATGACCGCAAGACGAATCCGCTTGGCCCCGATTTCAACTATCGCGAACAGCTGAAGTCGCTGGACGTCGAGGCGCTGAAGAACGACATCCGCGCCCTGATGACCGACAGCCAGGAGTGGTGGCCCGCCGACTGGGGCAGCTATGTCGGCATGTTCGCGCGCGTCACCTGGCACGCGGCGGGGTCCTATCGCCTTGGCGACGGTCGGGGCGGTGCGGGCACCGGCAACCAGCGTTTCGCGCCGCTGAACAGCTGGCCCGACAACAACAACACCGACAAGGGTCGCCGCCTGCTGTGGCCGATCAAAAAGAAGTACGGCAACAAGATCAGCTGGGCCGACCTGATCGTGCTGGCCGGGACCATCGCCTATGAGCAGGCGGGTCTGAAGACCTTCGGCTTCGCCTTTGGCCGCGAGGACATCTGGCATCCCGAGAAGGACATCTACTGGGGCGCCGAAAAGGAGTTCCTGGAGGGGTCTGAAAGCCGCTATGCGGACGTGACCAAGCCCGACACGATGGAGAACCCGCTGGCCGCCGTGCAGATGGGCCTGATCTACGTGAACCCCGAGGGCGTGAACGGTCAACCCGACCCGGCAGCCACCGCCCAGCACATCCGCGAGACCTTTGCCCGGATGGCCATGAACGACGAGGAGACCGTCGCCCTGACCGCTGGCGGCCACACCATCGGCAAGAGCCACGGCAACGGCCGGGCCGAGAACATGGGGGCCGAGCCCGAAGGCGCGGCGCTGCACGAGCAGGGCCTGGGCTGGAACGCGCAGGAAGGCCGCCGCGGCATCGGCCGCGACCAGATGGTCAGCGGCATCGAGGGCGCCTGGACCAGCAACCCCACCAAGTGGGACATGGGCTATTTCGACATGCTGTTCGGCCATGAGTGGGAGCTGCGCAAGTCGCCCGCAGGCGCCTGGCAGTGGGAGCCCGTGGACATCAAGCCCGAGGACATGCCCGCCGATGTCGAGGATCCGTCGATCCGGACCATGCCGATCATGACCGACGCGGACATGGCGATGAAGGTGGACCCCGTCTATCGCGCCATCTGCGAGAAGTTCATCGCCGATCCGGCCAGCTTCGACGACGCCTTCGCCCGCGCCTGGTTCAAGCTGACCCACCGCGACATGGGTCCCAAGGCACGCTATGTCGGCCCCGACGTGCCGTCCGAGGACCTGATCTGGCAGGACCCGGTTCCCGCCGGCCGGACCGATTACGACGTCGAGGGCCTCAAGGCGCGGATCGCGGCGACCGAACTGACCGTGGCCGAGATGGTGGCGACGGCCTGGGACAGCGCGCGGACCTTCCGCGGGTCCGACCTGCGCGGCGGTGCCAACGGCGCCCGCATCCGTCTGGCCCCGCAGAAGGACTGGGCCGGCAACGAACCCGCGCGCCTGGCCCGCGTCCTGTCCGTCCTGCAGCCCATCGCCGATGAGGCCGGCGTACCCTTGGCCGATGTCATCGTGCTGGCCGGAAATGTCGGCATCGAGAAGGCCGCGCAGGCGGCGGGCCACGCGATTACCGTGCCCTTTGCCCCCGGCCGCGGCGACGCGACCGATGAGCAGACCGACGCGGCATCCTTCGACGCGCTGGAGCCGGTGCATGACGGGTTCCGCAACTGGCTGAAGGCCGATTTCGCCGTCAACGCCGAGGAGCTGCTGCTGGATCGTGCGCAGCTGCTGGGCCTGACCGCGGCCGAGATGACCGTCCTTCTGGGCGGGCTGCGGGTGATCGGTGCCAACCATGGCGGGTCCAAGCTGGGTGTGCTGACCGACCGTGAAGGCGCGCTGACGCAGGACTTCTTCGTCAACCTGACGGACATGGCCAACCGCTGGACCAAGGCCCAAGGCGACGCCGAGGTCTATGAGATCCGCGACCGCAAGACTGACGCCGTCCGCTGGCAGGCGTCGCGCGTGGACGTGACCGTGGGCTCGAACTCGATCCTGCGCAGCTATGCCGAGGTCTATGCTCAGGACGACAACGCCGAGAAGTTCGTCCGTGATTTCGTCGCCGCCTGGGTCAAGGTGATGAACGCCGACCGCTTCGACATCGCGGCCTGATCCGGCAGGGGCGCATCCGTGCGCCCCGACCGACCATGACAAAGGCGGCCCCCTTGCGGGGGCCGCCTTTTCGCTGTGATGCCGATGTTCAGCCCAGACGGTAGTTCGGGCTTTCGCGCGTGATCTGCACGTCGTGGACGTGGCTTTCCTTCAGCCCTGCCCCGGTGATGCGGACGAACTGGCAGTTGGTGCGCATCTCGGCGACGGTGGCGCAGCCGGTATAGCCCATCGCGGCGCGCAGGCCGCCGACCAGCTGGTGCACCACGGCGTTGGCCGTCCCCTTGTAGGGCACCTGCCCCTCGATCCCCTCGGGGACCAGCTTGTCGCTGGCCGCGTCCTTCTGGAAATAGCGGTCGGCCGATCCGCGCGCCATCGCGCCCAGCGAGCCCATTCCGCGATAGGACTTGAAGCTGCGGCCCTGGTACAGGATCACCTCTCCGGGGCTTTCGTCGGTGCCGGCGATCGCGCTGCCGACCATGGCGCAGCTGGCGCCCGCGGCGATGGCCTTGGCGAAATCGCCGCTGAACTTGATCCCGCCGTCAGCGATGATCGGGATGTCGCCCGCACCGGCCACGGCATCCATGATCGCGGTCAGTTGCGGCACGCCCACGCCCGCCACGATCCGCGTGGTGCAGATCGAGCCCGGCCCGATGCCGACCTTGACCGCGTCCGCGCCCGCGCCGATCAGCGCGCGCGTGGCCTCGGTCGTGGCGACGTTGCCGGCAACCACCTGCACGCCCTCGCGGAACGCCTTGACCCGTTCGACCGCGCGCGCGACGCCTGCGGAATGGCCGTGGGCCGTGTCGATCACGACCATGTCCACGCCGGCCTCGATCAACGCGCAGCTGCGCTCGAAGCCCTCGTCGCCCACGGTGGAGGCTGCGGCCACGCGCAGGCGACCCAGGTCGTCCTTGCAGGCCTGCGGGTTCAGCACGGCCTTTTCGGTATCCTTCAGCGTCAGAAGGCCGGTCAGCTTGCCCGACCCGTCGGTGACCAGCAGCTTTTCGATCCGGCGCGCCTTCATCAGGCTGATCGCCTCGGCCCGGTCGGCCGGTTCGCGCAGGATGGCCAGGTTGTCCGACGACATCATGGCTCGCACCGGGGTGCGCATGTCGCTGGCGAACCGCATGTCGCGGTTGGTCACGATCCCCAGCACGCGCCCGTCCGCATCGACGACCGGAAAACCGGTGACGTTGTATCGGTCCTGCAGCGCCTTGGCATCGGCCAGGGTCTGGTCCGGCGTCAGGGTGATCGGGTTGTAGACGATGCCGCTCTCGAACCGCTTGACGCGGCGGACCTCGTCGGCCTGCTGCTCGGTCGTAAGGTTGCGGTGGATCACGCCCATGCCGCCGGCCTGCGCCATCGCGATGGCCATGCGGCTTTCGGTGACCGTGTCCATGGCGGATGACAGCAGCGGAATGTTCATCCGGATCGACCGGGTGACATGGGTTGTCACGTCAGCGGTCGAGGGAAGCACCGTCGATGCTGCCGGAACCAGAAGAACGTCGTCGAATGTGAGGGCCTCACGAATCTGCATGGGGGGTGTCCTTGCGGCAATCTCGTTTGGCAGTTTCCCCTTTCACGCCCTGTCCGCTTTGTCCAGCCCGCACGCAGGCGTTGCACGGACGACACGGCATACGGGCAGACATGACGCGGACGTCACGTCAGCGTGTTTGGGTAATTGATCGATAACGTTCGTGCGCTACGGTGGGTTCCGGGGGCGGTTCGCCCGACCGAGGGAGGATGACATGAAATTCGCAATCACGAGCATGGCCGCGCTGCTGGCGGGAACCGCGCCATTGCTGGCCGGGGGGATCGAACGCGCGCCCCAGTCACTGAACATCCTGTTCGAACAGGGCAATTACGCGGAACTCAGCTTCGGCGGCGCCGACCCGACCGTCGAAGGCCCGGACAGCCCCCCCGTGGGCGCACCGATCCCGCAGCGTGATACGGGTGACGTGGCAAACGGCTATGGGTTCGTTGGCCTGGGCTACAAGCACCAGTTCAACGACGCGCTGTCGGCCGCATTGATCATCGAACAGCCCTTCGGCGCGGACGTGACCTACACCCCTGCCGCCGACGGGGGATCGTTCCTGCTGGGCGGCACCCGCGCGCGCGTCGATTCGACGACCGTCACCGCCCTGATGCGCTACAAGCTGCCCAATAACCTGTCCTTCCATGGCGGCCTGCGCGGCTCGCGCGCCGATGCCGAAGTGACGCTGAGCGGCGCGGCCTATGGTCCGATCAGCGGCTACAACGTGCAGCTGGACCAGGACTGGGGCGTCGGCTTCGTGGTCGGTGCAGCCTATGAGATTCCGGACATCGCGGGTCGTGTCTCGCTGACCTACAACTCCAAGGTCGAACATCAGTTCGACACGGTCGAGAGCGTGAACGGCACCATCCTGGGACGTTCCACCACGACCGTCGACACCCCGGAATCGCTGACCCTCGAAGCGCAGACCGGCGTCGCTGCGGACACGCTGGTCTTCGGCAGCATCCGCTGGGTCAACTGGTCGGAGTTCACCGTGAACCCGCGCATCTTCTCCCGCGCACCCACCGCGACGGATCCGCTGGGCTTCAACGTCACGGACGGCCTCGTGTCGCTGGAGGACACGACGACCTATACGCTCGGCGTCGGCCGCAAGTTCAACGAGACATGGTCCGGCTCCGCAGCGCTGGTCTACGAGCCCGAGAACGACGATCTGGTCTCGCCTCTGGCGCCGACCAACGGGCGCCTCGGGCTGACATTGGCCGCCGTCTACACCATGGACAACATGAAGATCACCACGGGGATCAACTACTCCAAGCTGGGCGACGCGCGTCCCCAGACCGGCGGCGAACCCCGTGCACAGATGGAAGACAGCGATCTGCTGGGGATCGGCATCCGCATCGGCTACAGCTTCTGATCGCCGCCTGACCGTTCTTCATCACCGATCGGCCCTGTCTCCGCGACAGGGCCGTTTTTCGTTGGACGTCAGCCCTGTAGTGGTGGGCGGCGACATCGTCCAAACGCCCCTGCGCGGGGGCCAGGCCGACGATGCGCAACGAACTGGCGGAATGCCGCGACGGCGGGGGGTCCGGGGGGCTGGCCCCCCGGCCTGCGCGGGACGCAGAGGGTCCTGCGCGACGCGGCGTGGTACGCCCGTGCGGTCGGCCTCTTTCCATGCCGCATGCATGCGATTACCTAGGGGCCGAGCAGGGAAAGGGCATTGGATGATCTATGGCAGCGCGGATGAATGGCGGGCCGCCGCGGGCAAGCGGGTCGTGCTGTTCGGCATGTCCGGCCTGGGCAAGACCTATCTGGCCTCGATGCTGCGGGACACGGGCGACTGGTTCCACTACAGCGTCGATTACCGGATCGGCACGCGCTACATGGGTGAATACATCGCCGACAACTTCAAGCGCGAGGCGATGAAGGTGCCGTTTCTGCGCGAACTGCTGATGTCTGACAGCGTACATATCGCCAGCAACATCACCTTCGACAACCTGGCACCGCTGTCCACCTATCTGGGCAAGCCCGGCAGCCCGTCGCGCGGGGGGCTGCCCTTCGACGCCTATTGCCAGCGCCAGGACCAGCATCGCAGGGCCGAGATCGCCTCGCTTCTGGACACCCGCCATTTCATGGACCGCGCCGGCGACATCTATGGCACGCCGCATTTCGTCTGCGACAGCGGCGGCTCGATCTGCGAGGTCGTGGATCCGGACAATCCCGACGACCGGGTCCTGACCGCTCTGTCGCGCGACCTGCTGCTGGTCTGGATCAAGGGCAGCGACGCGCATACCGCCGAACTGGTCCGCCGCTTCGACCGCGCGCCGAAGCCGATGTATTACCAGCCGCAGTTCCTGGAACGCGCCTGGATCGCCTATCGCGTGGAAAAGGGCCTGGAGGCGGACCAGGTGAATCCCGATGACTTCATCCGCTGGACCTATGCCCGGGCGCTGGCCCATCGCCAGCCGCGCTATGAGGCGATGGCCCGGCGCGGCGTCACCATCCTGGCCGAGGAGGTGGCGCAGATCCGCACCCCTGACGATTTCACCGACCTGATCGCGACCGCCATCGCGCGCAAGGATAGCTGACATGCCCATCACGTTGAACGAAAGCCTGCCCGCCTATCGCATCCTGTCCCAAGAAGGGGTGATGGTCATGTCGCCGGGCCGCGCCGCGACCCAGGACATCCGTCCCCTGCGCATCGCGCTGCTGAACCTGATGCCCAAGAAGATCCAGACCGAGAACCAGTTCGCCCGGCTGATCGGCGCCACGCCGCTGCAGATCGACTTTCAGCTGATCCGCATGTCGGACCATGAGAGCCGGAACACCGCCGCCGACCACATGGAAAGCTTCTATCGACCGTTCCGCGACGTCGAGGCCAGCGGAGAGAAGTTCGACGGCCTGGTCATCACCGGCGCTCCGATCGAGCATCTGCCGTTCGAGGACGTGACCTATTGGGACGAACTGACCCGCGTCTTTGCCTGGACGCAGACCCATGTGCATTCGACCTTCGGGGTCTGCTGGGGCGGCATGGCGATGGCGGCGCATTTCCATGGCCTGCCCAAGCATCCCCTGCCGGCCAAGGCGTTCGGCTGTTTCCGGCACACCAATCTGGCGCCGGCCTCGCCCTATCTGCGCGGGTTCTCGGACGAGGTGCTGGTCCCGGTCAGCCGCTGGACCGAGGTGCGTCAGGACGACGTGGACGCCCGCCCGGCGCTGACCACCCTGCTGGCCAGCGCCGATGTCGGGCCCTGCCTGCTGGCCGATCCGGGGCACCGCGCCCTCTATGTCTTCAACCATTTCGAATATGACAGCACCACCCTCAAGGAGGAATACGACCGGGACGTCGCGGCGGGGAAACCGGTGAACGTGCCCGCCAACTATTATCCCGGCGACGACCCGACGCGGGCGCCCGCGAACCGCTGGCGCAGCCATGCGCACCTGCTCTACGGTAACTGGATCAACGAGATCTATCAGACGACATGGTACGACATGTCGCGCATCGGAGAGGGCTGAGCACATGGGCGCCGAACTGCCGGACCTGCCCCTGGTGGGCAAGATCACCGCCTATCTGCAGGACGAGGCCCCCGCGCCGATCCGCAAGGCGGTTCAGAAGGCGTCGTCCAAGGACATCCTGGACCCGGACTTCCCCTACAGCGCAGAGATGCCCAAGGCCGAATACGAACCGCAGATGGCTGCATTGCAGATGCAGCTGGTTCGCATGATGCATGACGTGATCGACAGCGGAAAGCGGCTGGTGGTCCTGTTCGAGGGGCGCGACGCCGCCGGCAAGGGCGGCACGATCGAGCGCGTGCGCGAAAACCTGAACCCCCGGTCGGCCAGCATCGTGGCCCTGCCCAAGCCGAACGAGCGCGAGGCGGGCCAGTGGTATTTCCAGCGCTATGTCGACTGGCTGCCCGGCGCCGGAGAGATCGCCCTGTTCGACCGCAGCTGGTACAACCGCGGCGTGGTCGAACGGGTCTTCGGCTTTTCGACCGACACGCAGCGCGCGGCGTTCTTTCGCCAGCTGCCGGGGTTCGAACAGATGCTGGTCGACGACGGGATCATCCTGGTCAAGCTGTGGCTCAACGTGGGCCGCGCCGAACAGCTGCGGCGTTTCTTGGACCGCGAAAGGGACCCGTTGAAGCAGTGGAAGCTGAGCGGCATCGACGTGGACGGGCTGGCCCGGTGGGACGACTATACCGTGGCGATCCGCGACACGCTGGCGGCGTCCCATTCGCCGATCGCGCCCTGGACCGTGATCCGGTCGGACGACAAGCGCCGCGCCCGGATCGCCGCGATCCAAACCATTCTGGGCGCGGTCGATTACGCGGGCAAGGATCCGGCGGCCATCGGAACGCGCGACCCCCTGATCGCCGGCGGGCCGGAACTGCTGCGCGACTGATCTTGGCGCGCGCGCGCCCACGTGCCAGAACCCGACCGGAACATCCTGGGAGGGGATCATGGATCTGTCAAACTGCCGCGCCGTCGTGACCGGGGGCGCATCGGGCCTGGGCGCCGCCACCGCGGCGCATTTCCGCGACATGGGGGCGCAGGTCACCGTGCTGGACCGCGACCCGGCGGGGGCCGAAGCCGCATCCGCCATCGGCGCGCATTATGCCGTGACCGACGTCACCGACGAGGCCAGCGTGACGGCGGCGCTGGATCACGCCGTGGCGCGGATGGGGGGCATCGATGTCTGCGTGAACTGCGCGGGCGTGGTGGTGGGCGAAAAGACCCTGGGCCGCGACGGTCCGCACCGGCTGGACAGCTTTCGCCGCACGATCGAGGTCAACCTGATCGGCAGCTTCAACGTGCTGCGCCTGGCCGCCGAACGCATGGCCGCGAACGGGCGTGCCCAGAACGGCGTGATCGTGAACACCGCGTCCATCGCCGCCTTTGACGGGCAGAAGGGCCAGGCCGCCTATGCCGCCTCCAAGGCCGGCATCGCGGGCATGACGCTGCCGCTGGCGCGCGATCTGGCGGGACAAGGCATCCGGGTCTGCGCCATCGCACCCGGCATCTTTGGCACGCCCATGCTCAAGGGCCTGCCCGCGGACGTGCAGGACAGCCTGGCGGCCGAGGTGACCTATCCCAAGCGGCTTGGCGATCCGACCGAATTCGCGCGGACCTGCGCCTTCATCGTCCAGAACGACTATCTGAACGGAGAGACGATCCGCGTCGACGGCGCGTTGCGGATGCGCTAGGCACACAGGCCCATCACGGGCGCGCGAAACCCTTGCGTGCGCCCGCAGCCCGCCTTAGCGTTGTCGCAAATCCGACAACAGAGAGGCCAGTTTTCATGCGCTTGCTGACCACCACCATCCTGGCCGCGGCGGCCCTGCCCGCCTATGCCGCCGACCGCGAACTGACGGTTTTCGATTGGGCCGGGTTCGAGGAGCCTTCGATCTTTCAGGCCTATGTGGACAAGCATGGCGACAGCCCGACCTATGCCTTCTACGGCGATGACGACGAAGCGTTCCAGAAGGTCGCGTCGGGTTTCAAGGCGGACGTGATCCATCCCTGCAGCCAGATGGTCGGCAAGTACCGCGATGCCGGCCTGATCGAGCCCTGGGACACGTCGCGCATCCCGAACTTCGAGCAGATCGAGGAGCGGTTCCTGGACAGCGAGGTGTTCCGCGACGATCAGGGCGTGTGGTTCATCCCCACCGACTGGGGCGCCACCGCCATCGCCTATAACACCGAAACCGTGCCTGCCGAGGACGTGGCCAGCCTTGGCGTCTTCACCAACCCAAAATATCAGGGCCGCACCTCGCTGCCCGACAGTTCGGATGATGTCTGGGCGCTGGCCTATCTGGCGACCGGCGTGACCGACTGGTCCGAGGTGACCGACGAACAGTTCCAGGCCGCCGCCGCCTGGCTGCGCGAGGCGCATGTCAATGTCGCGGCCTACTGGGCCGACCCGTCCGAGCAGGCACAGCTGATGGCGTCGGGTGCTGTTGACGTGGCCTGGTCGTGGAACGACGGTGTCGTCTATCTGCAGGCCGACAACTATCCGGTGGGCTTTCAGCGTGAGCCGGCCGAAGGGTCGTCGACCTTCTTCTGCGGCTACGTGAACGTCAAGGACGGTCCGGGCAGCGAAGACAAGGCCTATGACTTCATCAACGCCTGGCTGGAACCGTCGGCCGCCAAGGCGCTGCTGGACACGATCGGTTATGGCCATACCTCGGCCGCGGCCATGGCGACCATCGCCGACGAACCCGCCGTCGCCGAAGGTCTGGCCGAGATCGACGCACCCGTCCTGGCCCAGACCCCGAATGACCCCGAACTGCGTCAGCGCCAGTTGGCCGAGTTCGAGAAGATCAAGGCCGGCTTCTGATTCCGGTCAGGGACCGCGCATGAAACCTGTCAGGGGGCGATCACGATGTGGTCGCCCTGCTGCATGATCGGGACCGCATCCAGCCCGCATTCCGCACCGGCCACGACGCTGCCGGTCGACTTGTCGAAGCTTGCGCCATGT
The DNA here is from genome assembly GCF_004010775.1 of Paracoccus sp. Arc7-R13. Classification (NCBI taxonomy): domain Bacteria; kingdom Pseudomonadati; phylum Pseudomonadota; class Alphaproteobacteria; order Rhodobacterales; family Paracoccaceae; genus Paracoccus; species Paracoccus sp. Arc7-R13. The sequence continues at coordinate 2,307,002 of NZ_CP034810.1, forward strand.
GCGGTGCACAGCAGCCGCAACCCATCCGCCGAAAGCAGCGTATCGCCGCGGTAATCCAGCGGCAGGTAATGATGCGGACAGGCGTTCACATAGGCACGCAGCACGTCGCCGTCGCGCAGCACGATCATCGGGAACGACCCTCGGTCGGTCGTGACGGTCAGCGGATGGACGCCGGTGATCCGGGTCGCCGCGCAGACGCGCGTTCCGGGCGCCGGGGCGCTGCTGTAATCGGTCCAGGCCATGATCATCGGCGCGGCGGCCTCCCCGCCGCCGCGCCGCTCCTCCCTACTCGGCCGGGGTGGCGTCGAGAACGCCGCGCCGGATCTGGTCTTCCTCGATGGACTCGAACAGGGCGCGGAAATTGCCCTCTCCGAACCCGTCGTCGCCCTTGCGCTGGATGAACTCGAAGAAGATCGGCCCGATCACCGTCTTCGAGAAGATCTGCAGCAGGATGCGTGTCTCTCCGCCACCCACGACGCCTTCGCCGTCGATCAGGATGCCGCGCGCCTTCATGCGGTCCAGCGGTTCGTCATGGTCCTTCACGCGGCGGTGCGACATCTCGTAATAGGTGTCGGGGGGGCCCGGCATGAACTCCATCCCGGCCTCGGCAATGCGGTCGGTTCCGGCATAGATGTCGTTCGAGGCGATGGCGATGTGCTGGATGCCCTCGCCCTTGTACTCGCGCAGATATTCCTCGATCTGGCTGTGATCGTCGGTGCTCTCGTTGATCGGGATGCGGATCTTGCCGCAGGGCGATGTCAGGGCGCGGCTGACCAGACCGGTCTGCTTGCCCTTGATGTCGAAGAAGCGGATCTCGCGGAAGTTGAACGTGTCGTGATAGAACTTGTACCACGTGTCCATGTTGCCGCGGATCACGTTGTGGGTCAGGTGATCCAGATAGAAGAAGCCGAACCCTTCGGGGCGCGGGTCTGTCTCGCCGATCCAATCGTAATCCGCGTCATAGGCACTGCCCGCGTCCCCATAGCGGTCGATGAAATACAAAAGCGACCCGCCGATCCCCAGGACAGCCGGTGCCTCGATCGACTTGCCAGGGCCGGTATATTCGGTGGCGCCAAGCTCCAGCGCGCGCTTCAGGGCGACCTGCGCGTCCACCACCCGCCACGCCATGGCCGGCGCGCAGGGGCCGTGTTCCGCGACAAAGCCGGCTGCATGGCTGTCCGCCTCGGCATTCAGCAGATAGTTGATGTCGCCCTGGCGATAGAGCGTGATCGCCTTGGTCTTGTGGGTCGCCACGGGGGCGAACCCCATCTGCCGGAAGATGCGGTCCAGCACGGCCGGGTCCGGATGGGCGTATTCGACAAACTCGAACCCGTCCGTTCCCGCGGGGTTGGCGGCACTGATCTTGGCCTTGGGGGCATCGTGGGGAAAGGGTCCCATGGCATTCCTCCTGCATGTTGCCACCATGATGCGCGCGGGCCGCTGCAATGTGCTTGCAAAGAGGATCGCCAAGCGGTCAAAATTGCACGAAACGCGCATCGATGGCGCGAATGACGCACGGGTGATGCATGGACCGGTTTGAAAGTGCAATCCTGGCTGCCCTGCAGCGCGACGGGGCCCTCAGCAACGCCGCTTTGGCACAGGTCGTGGGGCTGTCCGCCAGCCAGATCTCGCGCAGGCGCGCGGCCCTGGAGGAGGCCGGCGTGATCGAGGGCTATGCCGCGCGGCTGTCGGCCGCTAAACTGGGGCACGGGTTCCGGGCGGTGATCCGCGTCAACCTGCGCGGCCATGGCCAAGGGCGCGAGGACGAATTCGCCCGCTTCGTGGCGGCACAGCCGATGATCCGGCAGGCTTTCTCGGTGTCCGGCGATGCCGATTACGTTCTGGACGTGCGCGCCCGCGACTTGGAAGCCTTTGCCGACTTCGTCCATCGCCACCTGCTGCCACACCCGCAGGTGGCGCAGGTCCGCTCCGAAATCGTTCTGAAGACGCTCAAGGACGAAGGCGGCGTTCCGGTCTGACCATGCGCCGCGCTCATGATCTTGTCGAATACTATGAATTTGCCGATGGGACGCGGAACGCCTATATCACGGGCTGAAACCGAAAGGCCTGATCCCATGTCCCTGCCCCCATCCCCCGCCTTTGCGGCCCTGAACAAGGCCGCATCCGAACGCATCCTGATCCTGGACGGCGCGATGGGCACGCAGATCCAGGCCCTTGGCCTAGGAGAGGACGACTATACGGGCCACGGGTCCGGTCATGTCTGCCGCCATCACACCGATCACCCCCAGCAGGGCAACAACGACCTGCTGATCCTGACCCAGCCCGAGGCGGTCGAGGAGATCCATTACCGCTATGCGATGGCCGGCGCCGATATCGTCGAGACGAATACATTTTCCGCGACCACCATTGCGCAGGCCGATTATGGTCTGGGCGAGGCCGTCCACGACTTGAACGTCGAGGGCGCCTGCGTCGTCCGCCGTGCCCTGGACCGCGCGACGGCCCAAGACGGGCGGGCCCGTTTCGTCGCAGGCGCCATCGGGCCGACAAACCGCACAGCCTCGATGAGCCCGGACGTCAACGACCCCGGATACCGCGCCGTGACGTTCGAGGACCTGCGCGCCGCCTATCTGCAGCAGGCCAAGGGTCTGATCGCCGGCGGTGCCGACATCCTGCTGATCGAGACGATCTTCGACACGCTGAACGCCAAGGCCGCGATCTTTGCCTGCATCCAGGCGATGGAGGAACACGGCCAGCGTCTTCCCATGATGATCTCGGGCACGATCACCGACGCGTCGGGGCGCACCCTGTCGGGCCAGACGCCGACTGCGTTCTGGCATTCGGTCCGCCATGCGAACCCCTGGACCATCGGCCTGAACTGCGCGCTTGGCGCCTCGGCCATGCGGCCGCATCTGGTTGAGCTGTCGGGCGTGGCCGACACGCTGATCTGTGCCTATCCCAATGCCGGCCTGCCCAACGCCTTCGGCCAGTATGACGAAGGCCCCCATGACACCGCCCCGCAGGTCGCCGAATTCGCGCGCGCGGGGCTGGTCAACGTGGTTGGCGGCTGCTGCGGCACCACGCCCGATCATATCCGCGCCATCGCCGATGCCGTGGCCCCCTTCGCCCCCAGAAAGATGCCCGCCTATGCCTGATCGTTACCTGCGCCTGTCGGGGCTGGAGCCCTTTGTCCTGACGCCCGACATCCCCTTCGTGAACGTTGGCGAACGCACCAACGTCACCGGCTCCGCGCGTTTCCGAAAGCTGATCAAGGAGCGCGACTATGCCACCGCACTGGAGGTCGCCCGCGATCAGGTCGAGAACGGCGCCCAGATCATCGACATCAACATGGACGAGGGCCTGATCGATTCAAAGGCCGCGATGGTCGAATACCTGAACCTGCTGGCGGCCGAACCCGACATCGCCCGCGTGCCGATCATGATCGACAGTTCCAAATGGGAGGTGATCGAGGCGGGCCTGCAATGCGTGCAGGGCAAGCCGGTCGTCAACTCGATCAGCATGAAGGAGGGCGAGGAGCAGTTCCGCCATCAGGCGCGACTGTGCCTGGCCTATGGCGCGGCGGTCGTGGTCATGGCCTTCGACGAGCAGGGCCAGGCCGACACCGCCGCCCGCAAGATTGAGATCTGCCAGCGCGCCTACGACATCCTGGTGAACGAGGTCGGCTTTCCGCCCGAGGACATCATCTTCGACCCGAACATCTTCGCCGTGGCGACGGGCATCGAGGAGCACAACAACTACGGCGTCGACTTCATCGAGGCGACGCGATGGATCCGCCAGAACCTGCCACATGCGCATGTGTCGGGCGGCGTGTCGAACCTGTCCTTCAGCTTCCGCGGCAACGAACCGGTGCGCGAGGCGATGCATGCCGTGTTCCTGTACCATGCCATCAAGGCGGGGATGGACATGGGCATCGTCAATGCGGGCCAGCTGGCCGTCTATGACCAGATCGACCCCGATCTGCGCGAGGCCTGCGAGGATGTCGTCCTGAACCGCCGCCCCGACGGCACCGAACGCCTGCTGGAGATCGCCGAGCGGTTCCGCGGCGACGGTCAGGGGGCCAAGCGCGAAAAGGATCTGTCCTGGCGCGAATGGCCGCTGGACAAGCGGCTGGAACATGCGCTGGTCAACGGCATCACCGAATATATCGAAGCCGACACCGAGGAAGCCCGGCAGGCCGCCGAACGTCCGCTGCACGTGATTGAAGGCCCGCTGATGGCGGGGATGAACGTGGTGGGCGACCTGTTCGGCGCGGGCAAGATGTTTCTGCCGCAGGTGGTGAAATCCGCCCGCGTGATGAAGCAGGCCGTGGCCGTCCTTCTGCCCTACATGGAGGAGGAAAAGCGCCTGTCCGGCGGGACAGAACGCGAGACCGCGGGCAAGATCCTGATGGCGACCGTCAAGGGCGACGTCCATGACATCGGCAAGAACATCGTCGGCGTCGTGCTGGCTTGCAACAACTTCGAGGTCATCGACCTGGGCGTGATGGTCCCGGCGCAGAAGATCCTGCAGGTCGCCCGCGACGAGAACGTGGACATCATCGGCCTGTCCGGCCTGATCACCCCGTCCCTGGACGAGATGGTGCACCTGGCCTCCGAGATGGAGCGCGAGGGGATGGACATTCCCCTGCTGATCGGTGGCGCCACGACATCCAAGATCCACACGGCGGTCAAGATCTCGCCCCGCTACACGCGCGGCCAGGCGGTCTATGTGACCGACGCCAGCCGGGCCGTGGGCGTCGCCTCCAACCTGCTGTCGACCGACCGCAAGGCCGCCTATGTCGACGAGATCCGGGCCGACTATGCCGCCGTCGCCGACCGGCACGAGCGGTCCGAGGCATCGAAATCGCGCCTGCCGCTGGCCAAGGCGCGCGACAATGCGCTGAAGATCGACTGGAGCGGCTATGTGCCCACCGCACCGACCTTCACCGGCGCGCGGGTGATCGAGGATTGGGACCTGGCCCAGATCGCACGCTATATCGACTGGACGCCGTTCTTCCAGACCTGGGAGCTGAAGGGCGTCTATCCGCGCATCCTTGACGACGAAAAGCAGGGCGAGGCCGCCCGCCAGCTGTTCGCCGAGGCGCAGGAGATGCTGGCCCGGATCATCGACGGCCAATGGTTCAAGCCGCGCGCCGTGGTCGGTTTCTGGCCCGCGAACGCGGTCGGCGACGACATCCGCCTGTTCACCGGCGACGATCGGTCGGAGACGCAGGCCATGCTTCACACGCTGCGCCAGCAGGTCACCAAGCGTGGCGACCGGCCCAACGTGGCCCTGTCCGACTTCGTGGCACCCGAAGGCATCCCCGACCATGTCGGTGGTTTCGTCGTCACGGCAGGCCCCGAAGAGGCAGAGATCGCCGCACGCTATGAACGCGCCAACGACGACTACGGCGCGATCATGGTCAAGGCGCTGGCCGACCGCATCGCCGAGGCGATGGCCGAGTTGCTGCACGAACGCGTGCGGCGCGACTATTGGGGCTATGCCAAGGACGAGGGCTTTGCACCCGAGGAACTTGCGGCCGAACCCTATACCGGCATCCGTCCCGCGCCGGGCTATCCGGCCCAACCCGACCACACCGAAAAGCTGACGCTTTTCAAATTGCTGGACGCGGAAGCTGCGACCGGCGTGACACTGACGGAAAGCATGGCGATGTGGCCGGGATCGTCGGTTTCGGGCCTCTATATCAGCCATCCCGACAGCTATTACTTCGGCGTCGCCAAGATCGAGGAGGATCAGGCCCGCGATTACGCTGCGCGCAAGGGCTGGACCCTGGACGAGGCCGAACGTTGGCTGGCCCCGGTCCTCAACTACACCAAGCGTCAGGCAGAGGCCGACGCGGCATAGGGAACGGCCCGCATCGCTGCGGGCCTTTCTTTGTCAGGCGCGCAGCATCTGGCGGCCCAGGATGTGATCGGCGGCCTTTTCGCCCGTCATGATCGACGGGCCGTTCAGGTTGCCGTTGGTGATGCGTGGAAAGATCGAGCTGTCCGCGACGCGCAAGCCCTCGACCCCGATCACGCGCAGTTCGGGGTCCACGACCGCGTCGGGATCGCTGGCGGCACCCATGCGGGCGGTGCCGCAGGGATGATAGGCCGATTCCGCATGTTCGCGGATGAACGCGTCGATCTGTTCATCGGTCTGCACGGAATCGCCGGGCTGGATCTCGTCGCCGCGGTATTCCTTGAACGCGGGGGCGTCAAAGATGCGGCGCGTATGGCGGACGCATGCCCGAAACTCCTCCCAATCCTCGGGTTGGGACATGTAGTTGAAGCGGATCTCGGGCGCCACGGACGGATCGCCCGATGCCAGCCGGATGGTGCCGCGCGATTTCGACCGCATCGGCCCCACATGGGCCTGGAACCCGTGACCCTTGGCCGCCGATTTCCCGTCATAACGGACCGCCAACGGCAGGAAGTGATACTGGATGTCGGGATAGTCCTTGGCATCCGACGATCGGATGAAACCGCAGCTCTCAAACTGGTTCGATGCGCCAAGGCCGGTCTTCTGCAGCAGCCATTCGACACCCACGCGGCCTTTGCCCAGCAGGTTGTAATAGGTATACAGCGTCACCGGCTTCAGCGACTTGTACTGCATGTAGATCTCAAGATGGTCCTGTAGGTTGCCCCCGACGCCGGGACGATCCGCAAGTGGCGTGATGCCATGCTGGCGCAGGTGATCCGCAGGCCCGATGCCCGACAGCATCAGCAGCTTGGGCGTGTTGATGGTGCTGGCCGAGATGATGACCTCGCGGTTCGCCAGAACGGCCTCGACCTTGCCGTTGCGTTCGATTTCAACGCCATAGGCGCGCTTACCTTGAAACAGGATGCGGTTCGCCAGACCGCGCACGACGGTCAGCAGGCCGGTCTTTTTCGCGGGACGCAGATAGGCATTGGCGGCGGACCAGCGGCGGCCCTTCCAGATGGTGGCCTCCATCGGGCCGAAACCCTCCTGCTGGGTGCCGTTGTAATCGTCCGTGCGTGGCCATCCTGCCTGGTGACCCGCCTCGATGAAGGTGTTGAACAACGGGTTCTTGCGCTTGCCGCGGGTGATGTGCAGTGGCCCGCTGGTGCCGCGCACCGGCGACATGCCGCCGTGCCAGGTCTCCATCCGCTTGAAATACGGCAGGACGCCCGCATAGTCCCAGCCCGCGGCGCCGCTGTCGGCCCAATGCTGGAAATCCTTGGGGTTGCCGCGCACGAAGACCATGCCGTTGATCGACGACGATCCGCCGATGACCTTGCCGCGCGGCGTCGCCAGCTTGCGCCCGCCCAGATGCGGTTCCGGTTGGCTGGCAAAGCCCCAGTCATAACGGCTCATGTTCATCGGATAGGACAGCGCGCCCGGCATCTGGATGAAGGGGCCGACATCGCTGCCGCCGAACTCGATCAGCGTGACGGTGCGTCCCGCCTCGGTCAGGCGATAGGCCAGGGCACAGCCGGCGCTGCCCGCGCCGATGATGACATAATCCGCGTCCTTGGCGGCTTTCGGAAGATCAGTAGGGTGCATCGACGCCTCCCATGCCCACATAGACGGATTTCAGCTGGCTATAATGCTCGATCGCGGCGGCGGAGTTCTCGCGGCCCAGACCGGACAGCTTGACGCCGCCAAAGGGCATCTCGACCGGCGTCAGGTTGTAGGTGTTGATCCAGCAGGTGCCGGCCTCCAGCGCAGCGACCACGCGATGGGCGCGGGACAGGTCCTGGGTAAAGACCCCCGCGGCCAGGCCAAAGCCGGTGCCGTTGGCACGGGCGATCACCTCGTCCTCGTCGGCAAAGCTGAGAGCAGTCAGGACGGGCCCGAAGATCTCGTCCGTCGCGATGGTCATGTCGTCGGTGGCATCGGCAAAGACCGTGGGCGGGATGAACGGCCCCTCGCCCTCTCCGCCACAGACCAGCCGGGCCCCGGCGTCACGCCCGGCGCGGATGGCGGCGCGGATCTTGTCGGCCTGGGCCGCATTGATGATCGGGCCGTGATTGGTGTCCGGGTCCAGCGGATCGCCCATGCGGACGGCCTTCACACGCTCCGCCAGGCGGGCCAGGAAGTCCTCCTTGATACCCTCCTGCAGGAAGACGCGCGTTCCGTTGGAGCAGATCTGCCCCGAGCTGTAGAAGTTCGCCAGGATCGCGGCGCTGACCGCGTCCTCAAGGTTCGCGTCATCGAAGACGATCAGGGGCGACTTGCCGCCCAGCTCCATCGTGACATGCCGCATTCCTTCCGCGGCGGCCGCATAGACGCGGCGGCCGGTGGGCACCGAACCGGTCAGGGACACCTTGGCCACGTTGGGGTCGGTGACCAGCGCGGCACCGACATCGCCCCGGCCCTGCACCACGTTGAACACGCCCGGAGGCATCCCTGCCTCGATGAAGATTTCCGCCAGTTTCAGGGCCCCTAGCGGCGTTTCCTCGGAGGGTTTGAAGACCATGGTGTTGCCCATGACCAAGGCCGGCGCGGCTTTCCAGCAGGCGATCTGGCTGGGATAGTTCCAGGCCCCGATGCCTGCACAGACACCCAGGGCCTCGCGGCGGGTATAGGCCCAGTCCGCCCCTAGGGGGATCATCTGGCCCGTCAGCGTCGCCGCCAGACCCGCGAAATATTCCAGTGCCGCGGCACCCGACGGCCAGTCCGCCACCAACGTCTCCTGGATCGGCTTGCCGGTGTCCAGGGTCTCAAGGCGCGCCAGTTCGTCGTTGCGCTCAAGGATGATCGCGGCCGCGCGGCCGAGAATGCGGCCCCGCTCGACGGGCGCCATCGCGGCCCATGCGGGCTGGGCGGCCTTGGCGGCGGCGCAGGCCTGGGCCACCTGGTCGGTCGATGCCTCCTTCAGCGTCGCGATGGTCTCGCCGGTCAACGCATAGCGGACGGGCAGGTCGGCACCCTGCCCTTCGACCGACTTGCCGCCGATGAACAGGGATGCGGTGGGTTGTGCGGAAAGGCTCATGCAAGGGCCTCCTTCAGATAGGTCATGATGGTGTTCAGCGCCACGTCGGCATCGGTCGGACCGGGGGTCAGGACCGCGCGCAGATAGACGCCGTCGATCAGCGCACCCAATGTCTCGGCGGTGCGCTCGGGGTGGTCGGTCAGGCCGCGCAGCGCCACGATCAGGTTCGAATGCAGCCGGCGGTGATAGACCCGCAACAGGCGCGCGGCCTCGGGAGAGTTCAGCGCAAGTGCGTAAAAATTGAGCCACGCACTGACCGTCTCCCGCTGAAAGTTCTGGGGCGCAAAGCTGGCGTGGATGATCGCATCCAACCGCCCCCGTGCACCCCGCCCCGGCAGGCGGTCATGGACCGATTGCCCATAGCTGCGCAGGATATACCGCATCGCCGCCAGGAAGATCTGGTCCTTGGATCCAAAGTAATGGTGGGCCAACGCCGGCGACATGCCGGCACGCTTGGCGATCTGTGCGACGGTGACGTCCAGCGACCCCGCGCGCCCCACCTCGAAGATCGCGGCATTGATCAGCGCTGCTTTTCGGATAGGCTCGGCCCCGAGTTTAGGCATGATTGCACCTGCGGCGGAAGATTTCTGTTGCGTTGCCGTTTCCATGTAACGTTAATTGACTGAACAATCAAGAACAGGGAGCCCATCATGACCCTTTCCCGCATCCTCGCGGTCCTTGCGATGACGCCCGCGCTGGCGCTGCCCGCCGCCGCGCAGGAGCCCGACAGCTGCCGAGAGGTGGTGTTTTCCGACGTGGGCTGGTCCGACATCACCGCGACCACGGCCATTGCGTCGACGGTCCTGCAGGCCCTGGGATACGAGACCGAGACACGCATCCTCTCGGTCCCGGTGACCTATACGGCGCTGTCCACGGACGACGTGGACGTGTTCCTGGGCAACTGGATGCCCACGATGGAGGCCGACATCGCCCCCTATCGCGACGCGGGCATGGTCGACACGGTGCGCACCAACCTGACCGGCGCGAAGTACACGCTGGCCACAAACAAGGCCGGTGCCGACCTGGGGATCGCCGATTTCGCAGACATCGCCGCGCAGAGCGAGGCGCTGGACGGCAAGATCTATGGCATCGAGCCGGGCAACGACGGCAACCGCCTGCTGCTTGAGATGGTGGCGATGGACAAGTTCGACCTGGGCACCTTCGAGGTCGTCGAATCCAGCGAACAGGGCATGCTGGCCCAGGTCCAGCGCGCGACCAACAGCGATCAGCCGGTGATCTTCCTGGGATGGGAGCCCCACCCCATGAACGCCCAGTTCGAGATGACCTATCTGACCGGTGGGGATGAGATCTTCGGCCCCGATCTTGGCGGCGCCGAGGTTCGCACCAACACCCGCGCGGGCTATGTCGCGGAATGTCCGAACGTGGGCAAGTTCCTGACCAACCTTGAGTTCACCCTGACCATGGAGAACGAGGTCATGGGCGCGATCCTGAACGACGGTCAGGATCCGATGGACGCCGCCCGCGACTGGCTGGCGGCCAACCCGGACGCGGCCACCCCCTGGCTGGTCGACGTGACCACCGCCGACGGCAACGACCCCCAGACCGCGCTGACCGAGGCGCTGGCGCAATGACCCCCCGCCCCGGCGCTGTGCCGCCGGGGCCCCCAACGTCATAGAGGGTGCAGGCATGGAACAGCTGACCGATTGGGTCACCGACACCAAGATCCCCGTGGGACGGACCGCAAAGACGGTCTTTGACTGGCTGAACGCCAATGCGGCCGGGCTGTTTGATGCGATCTCGACCGGGATGGAGGCGCTGATCGACGCCATCCTGACGGGGCTGGAGGCGCCGAACCCGTTCCTGTTCATCGCGCTGGCCGTGGCGCTGACCTGGGCGCTGCAGCGGCGGTTGGGCACCTGCCTGCTGGTGATGTTCGGGCTGCTGTTCGTGCTGAACCAGGGCTACTGGTCCGAAATGCTGCAGTCGCTGACGCTGGTGCTGTCGGCCTGCATCGTCTGCATGGCGGTGGGCGTGCCCATCGGCATCGCCTGCGCGCACCGGCCCCGGCTGTACGCCTGGATGCGCCCGGTTCTGGACTTGATGCAGACGCTGCCGACATTCGTCTATCTGATCCCGGCCATCGTGTTCTTTGGCATCGGCATGGTGCCGGGCCTGCTGGCCACCGTGATCTTCGTGCTGCCCGCGCCGATCAGGCTGACGCAACTGGGCATCGCCACGACCCCGCCTGCACTGGTCGAGGCCGCGACCGCGTTCGGCGCCACCCCCCGCCAGCTGCTGTGGAAGGTGGAACTGCCAAGCGCCCTGCCCCAGATCATGGCCGGGCTGAACCAGACCATCATGCTGTCGCTGTCGATGGTCGTCATCGCCGCGCTGGTCGGTGCATCGGGCCTGGGGGTGCCGGTCGTGCGGGCACTGAACAGTGTCAACACCGCACTGGGCTTCGAATCGGGCATGGTGATCGTCGTCGTCGCCATCCTGCTGGACCGGATGCTGCGCATGGAGGGCCGCAAATGAACGCCGTCGAATTCGACCGGGTCTGCATCGTCTTCGGCGACCACCCCGACCGCGCCCTGCCCCTGATGGACGAGGGTCTGGACCGCGGCCCCATCAAGACCGAAACCGGGCAGGTGCTGGGCGTCCACGATTGCAGCCTGTCGGTGGCCGATGGAGAGATCCTGGTCCTGATGGGCCTGTCGGGGTCGGGCAAGTCCACGCTGCTGCGGGCGGTGAACGCGTTGAACCCCGTCTGCCGTGGCGAGGTCCGCATCAAGCGCGGCGGTCAGATGGTCAGCGTGACCGCAGCCGGCAGCCGGGCGCTGCGCGACATCCGCCTGCGCGACGTAGCGATGGTGTTCCAGGCCTTCGGCCTGCTGCCATGGCGCACGGTGCGCGACAATGTCGGCCTTGGGCTGGAACTGGCGGGCATGTCGCAGGCCGAACGGCGCAGCAAGATCGAAGGCCATCTGGCGACCGTGGGCTTGTCGGAATGGGCCGACCGCAAGGTCGGAGAGCTGTCCGGCGGCATGCAGCAGCGCGTCGGCCTGGCCCGCGCCTTTGCGACCGAGGCGCCGATCCTGCTGATGGACGAACCGTTCAGTGCGCTGGACCCGCTGATCCGCGCCCGGCTGCAGGACGAACTGCTGGAGCTGCAAGCCAAGACCGGGCGGACCATCATCTTCGTCAGCCATGACCTGGACGAGGCCTTCAAGCTGGGCAACCGCATCGCGTTGATGGAGGGCGGACGCATCGTGCAGATCGGAACGGCCAGAGAGATCATCGCCAATCCGATCAACGATTATGTCGCCGATTTCGTGGCGCACATGAACCCGCTTGGCGTGCTGACAGCCGAAGACGTTGCCGAACCCGGCACCGCCGAGGGAGAGCCCGTGCCCCGCGACATGCCGGTGCGCGCGGTCATGGGCCTCTTGGCGGATCGCACGGCCCTGTCCGTTCAGGGCGGCGGGCGCATCACGCAGGCCGCGGTCCTGGCGCGCCTGATCGACCCGCGGGGCTAGCTGTTCTGCAGGTCGCGGTGGTACCGGACCAGCAGCGCTAACCCCAAGGCGAACAGCCCCAGGCCAAGCCCGAAGACATAGGTATAGCTGACGTATTCGCCGGCATATTGCGGATAGAACGACCGCCGCATCTGTCCGATGACATGGATCAGCGGGTTCCACCACAGCCAGTCCTGATAGGGCTGGGGCACATCGTCGAACATGAAGAAGATGCACGAGAGCAGGAAGAACGGCTTCATGAAGATTGCCCACAGGGGCTGCCACCAACTGACCGCCTCGAACAGGAAGCAGTTCATGACGCCGATGGCGGCACCCGTCAGGATCATCATCGCCAGGCCGATCGCGATCAGGTCCATCTGCGGGTCGGTCCGGGTCTCCGACGTCATCATGATCGCCGTGAAGATCACTGTGGCCACCATAACCTGGGTGATCGCGTTGAAGGCGATCCGTGCCAGCAGCGCGTCCATGAAGGTTACCGCCGGATAGCTGAGAAGCGCCATCGAATAGCGCACAGAGGACGCGACCTTGTTCGAGATGTCCATGTATCCCAGGAACGGCACCATCCCGGTGGCATAGAACATCGCAAAGCTTGTCCCGATCGGCGGCAGCGCGAAGGTGACCGAGAAGATCAGCGTCAGCAGCATGATCCCGCCCGCAGGTTCCGCGACCGCCCAGAAATACCCCCCGAGGCGCGACCGTTGCTGGTCTGGACCTCGCGCAGGATCAGCGCCGTGATGGCGCGCAGGCTGGCGAAGCTGCGGTGCTTTCGCACCTCCTTGAGGACGCGCGGGCCCTGCGCCGCGGTCTTGCGCTGCGGCAGGGGGGCGGCGGGCGGGCCGTGTCGGGGCGTGGTGGACTGGGACATGCGGATCACGGATGGCGCCGGGGGCGCGTTTGCGCTGCTCACGATCCTGGCAACGGATCGGTGCTGGAACTGTTCTGCGCGCTTATGTATGACGGCGCCAGCAAGATCAACAAGGCAGGCGGGGTAAGCGCATGTCCGCCCAGGATTCCAACTCCGGTCCCCACAGGAACACGCCCCCCGGTGCCACCGCACCGCAGGAAGGCCCCCAGGGCCCCGCACAGGGTCAGGGGGCAACCCAGGGTCAGGCAGGACAGGGTCAACCGCTGCGGCCCCAGGGACCGGGCGCAGGTCAGCCCCGCCCGCAGGGCCAGCAGGGTGGCCAGATGGTCCATCGCCCCGGTCAGGGCGCAGGCCAGCAGGTGATCCGCCCCGGCCAGCACAATCCGCAGATGCAGGCCCGCATCCAGGCCGCGATGCAGCAGCCCGTTCTGCCCCCGGCCGGTCCGGCGCGCCTGCATCGGCGCCATTACGGCATGGCCATCAGCTTTGTCCTGATGGTGATCATTCCTGTCCTCCTCAGCGCCGTGTACATCTATACGCGCGCATCGGACCAGTACGCGTCCTATGTCGGCTTCTCGGTCCGCAGCGAATCCGCGCCCAGCCCGGCGGACGTTCTGGGTGGGCTGGGGTCTCTGGTGGGGGTCACGTCCAGTTCGACCAGCGACACCGACATCCTCTACAAGTTCATCCAGAGCCGTGACCTGGTCGAACGGGTCAATGCCCGTATCGACCTGCGCGAGGTCTGGTCCAAGGCGCCGGGCGATCCGATCTTCGGCTTCAACGGCGGGCCGTCGCTGGAGGACCTGGTCGAGGAATGGGAGCGGAAGGTCCGCATCCATTACGATTCCGGGATGATCGACCTGCGCATCCTGGCCTTCGACCCTGTGGACGCCCAGACCATCGCCAACGCGATCCTGGAAGAGGGCGGCATCCTGATCAACCGCCTGAACGACATCGCCCGCGAGGATGCCCTGCGCTATGCCCGCGACGAGCTGGATCGGGCGCAGGATCGCCTGCGCGAGGCCCGCCAGAAGGTGACCGAGTTCCGCAACCGCTATCAGCTGGTGGACCCGGTGGCCGACGTGCAGGGTCAGATCGGCGTCGTCACATCGCTGCAGCAGCAACTGGCCGAACAGCTGGTCGGCCTGGGCCTGCTGCAGGCGAACGCGCAGCCCGAGGACCCGCGGATCGGCCAGGCCGAACTGCGCATCCAAGTCATCCGCGACCAGATCGAGGCCGAGCGGCAAAAGTTCGGGTCGACCGGCGGCGAGGAGGCCCTGTCCGATGTCGTGGGCCAGTTCGAGATCCTGACCGTCGACCGGCAGTTCGCCGAGGCCACCTATACCGCGGCCCTTGCCGGCTTCGAGACCGCGCGGGCCGAGGCCGTGCGCCAGTCGCGTTACCTGGCGCCGTACATCCGCCCGACGCTTGCACAGGAGGCCGAGTTCCCCGAACGCGCCAAGCTGCTGCTGATGATCGCAGGGTTCCTGACGGTGCTGTGGGTGATCGGCAGCCTGATCTTCTACAGCCTGCGCGACCGGCGATGATCTATCTGCAGAACCTCTGCAAGACCTACACGCTGAACGGCAAGCACAAGGTGGTGGCCGACGACATCACCGCGATCTTTCCGTCCGGCGTGTCGGTCGCGCTGCTGGGACGCAACGGCGCGGGCAAGTCGTCGCTGCTGCGGATGATCTCGGGGGCCATGCTGCCGTCGTCGGGCAAGGTGCTGTCCACGGGGACGATCAGCTGGCCGGTGGGCTTTGCCGGTTCGTTCAGCGGAGAGCTGACGGGAGAGCAGAACTGCCGCTTTGTCGCGCGCATCTATGGCGTGGACACCGAGGAGCTGCTGTACTTTGTCCAGGATTTCGCCGAACTGGGTGATCACTTCAAGCTGCCGATCCGCACCTATTCCTCGGGGATGCGGTCCCGCCTGGCCTTTGGCCTGTCGATGGCGGTGCCCTTCGACACCTACTTGGTCGACGAGGTCTCGGCCGTGGGAGACGCGGCCTTCCGCACCAAGTCCAACCGCGTCTTCAACGAACGCATGTCGAATGCCGGGGCCATCGTGGTCGCGCATTCGATGGGAATGCTGCGCGAGACCTGTCACGCAGGGGCGGTTCTGGAACAGGGCAAGCTGACCTTCTATCCCGACCTGGAAGACGCCATCGCGGCGCATATGGTCAACATGCAGCAGGCCCAGACAGGCTGATTGCCGCCGGTTTCATGACATCCGGATGACGCAACCCCTGCGGGGGTGGCGCTTGCATGCGCGCATGGATATTGATTTGAATGAATTCAGCGCATCATTCGGCAAGGCATATCATGAAGATCATCGTTCTGGGCGGAGACGGTTTCTGCGGCTGGCCCACGGCCCTGCACCTGTCCGCCCGCGGTCACGACGTCGTGATCGTCGACAACCTCTCGCGCCGCAAGATCGATGTGGAGCTTGAGGTCGCCTCCCTGACGCCGATCCGCCCCTTGGGCGAGCGCGTCCGTGCCTGGGCCGAGGTGACCGGCAACCACATCCGGACAGAGGATCTGACCGTCGGTCAGGATTACGACCGGCTGCTGGCGCTGTTGGAGCGTGAACGGCCCGATGCGATCGTGCATTTCGCCGAACAGCGCGCGGCGCCCTATTCCATGAAATCGGCCCGACACAAGCGGTACACCGTCAACAACAACCTGAACGCGACGCATGACGTACTGGCCGCGATCGTCGAATCAGGTCAGGACATCCATCTGGTGCACCTTGGCACGATGGGCGTCTATGGCTACGGCACCGCCGGCATGAAGATCCCCGAAGGTTATCTGGACGTGACCGTGCAGACCGCGCAGGGACCCCATGACCAGCAGATTCTGTACCCGGCCAATCCGGGCAGCATCTATCACATGACCAAGACCCAGGATGCGCTGTTCTTCTTCTACTACAACAAGAACGACGGCCTGAGGATCACCGACCTGCATCAGGGCATCGTCTGGGGCACGCAGACGGCCGAAACGCAGATGGACGAACGGTTGATCAACCGCTTCGATTATGATGGCGACTATGGGACGGTGCTGAACCGGTTCCTGATGCAGGCGGCCATCGGCTATCCGATGACCGTGCACGGAACGGGCGGCCAGACGCGCGCCTTCATCCACATTCAGGACACCTGCCGCTGCATCGAACTGGCCATTGCAAACCCGCCCAAACGCGGCGACCGGGTGCAGATCCTGAACCAGATGACCGAGACGCACCGCGTCCGCGACCTGGCGCAGATGATCTCGGACCGCACGGGGACCGAGGTCGCGTTCCAGAAGAACCCTCGCAACGAGGCTGACGAGAACGACCTGCATGTCGTCAACGACAGCTTTCTGGGGTTGGGCCTGCAGCCGATTACCCTGGCCGAGGGTCTGCTGTCAGAGGTCCGTGACATCGCCCGCAAATACTCCGACCGCTGCGACCGCGACAAGATCCCCTGCGTGTCTGAGTGGCGCGCGGCGCAGGCGGCAGAATAGGCGACAGGGGGCGGACGGTCCGCCCCCTGCCCCCGATCAGGCCAGAAACGCCTTGAGGTCGTCCAGCAGCCGCTCGCCATGCGTGGCGGCCAGCCCGTGCGGGGCGTTGTCGTATTCGATCAGTTTTGCGCTCGGGACCATCTTGGCCATCCGATGCGCGGTGGCGGCGATGGGCACGATCTTGTCTGCCGTGCCATGCACGATCAGCGTGGGCAGGTTGATCTGCGCCACGTCCGCGGTGAAATCGGTCAGCCCGAACGCTGTCACGCATTCGATCGTGGCGCGCGGGCTGGCCATCATCGCCATGCCCTGCGTCCAGTCCAGAACGGCCTGACTGACGCCGCCCAGAAGGCCTTGGCCATAGAACTGCTTGGCGAAATCCTGCAGGAAGGCCGGACGGTCCTTGCGCAGCCCGTCGCGCATCCCCTCGAACAGGTCGGCCGGGGCACCGTCGGGATTGGCGTCGGATTTCAGCAGCCCCGGCGCGACAGACGAGATGAACCCCAACCGGCTGGCCCCCTTTGCGCCGTGGCGCGAGACATAGCGGGCGACCTCTCCGCCGCCCATGGAAAATCCGATGATCGCCGCGTCGGTCAGTTCCAGCTCGTCGATCACCGCGGCCAGATCGTCCGACAGCGTGTCGTAATCATAGCCGTTCCAAGGCTGTTCGGACCGGCCGAATCCGCGGCGGTCATAGCTGACGACGCGATAGCCCGCCTCGGCCAGGCCCAGGGCCTGCGTCTCCCAGCTGTCTGCGGTCAGCGGCCAGCCATGGATCAGGACGACCGGGCGGCCCTGCCCCCAGTCCTTGACGTAAAGCTGCGTGCCATCATTCGCGGAAATCATCGGCATGGTGCGTTCCTTGGTTGCTGTTTCGCCCAGGGAACGCGTCGGGGCCGCGGCAGGTTCGCCCGGCCCCGATCACTGTTCTGTCGGTGCTACTTCACCCGCACCCAGGTCTGGCTGCTGCACAGCAGGCCACCGGCGATGCAGCCCGACAGGCTCATCCGGTCGCCCGCGACCGAGGCCTTGCCGGCATAGATCTTGTCGTTGGACGGCCGCCAGACGCGACCCGCATAGTTGCCACCGCCCTGGGGTGCCATGTCGATGACGATCTGGCGGCCCAGGTTGGGCGACTGGTATTCGGCCGTGTCGCGATAGGTCCGGGTGATCGTGCCGCAGAATGCGCCGCCGCAGGGCGAGACGGTGACATGGGCGAACGCACCCTCGTCGGGCTGGGTCTGCCAGACCCCTTCGATCGGGTCAGCGCTGGCCGCCCCTGCAGCCAGCGCGAACGTGGCAGCCAGAATGATGTGACGCATGGGTCCCTCCTCCTCAGGGTGCGACCAGATTGCGCGGGCTGCCCCCGTCCGAGCAAGCATGACGTCAGGTCCCTTGCCGTTCCCGCCCGCCCCGTGGCAAAGGGGGCGCAACCCTTGAGACCGGAGCGTGCCGCCATGATCCTCTATCCCGCCATCGACCTGAAGGACGGCAACTGCGTGCGCCTGCTGCGCGGCGACATGGAGGCCGCGACCGTCTTCGGCACCGATCCCGCGGCTCAGGCCCGTGCGTTCCAGGATGCGGGTGCCGAATGGCTGCACCTGGTCGACCTGAACGGCGCCTTCGAGGGCAAGCCCGTGAATGCCGCGGCGGTCGAGGCGATCCTTGCGGCCACCGACATCCCCACCCAGCTGGGCGGCGGCATCCGTGACATGGCGACGATCGAATCCTGGCTGGACCGCGGCCTGACCCGGGTGATCCTGGGCACCGTCGCGGTCGAGAATCCCGACCTGGTACGCGAGGCCGCCGACGCCTTTCCCGGCCGCATCGCGGTCGGTATCGACGCCCGCGCAGGCAAGGTCGCGACGCGGGGCTGGGCCACGGAAACCGACGTGAACGCCACCGACCTGGCCCGCCGGTTCCAGGACGTGGGCGTCGCCGCAATCATCTATACGGACATCGACCGTGACGGTGCGATGGGCGGCCCCAACATCCACGCGACCGAGGCGCTGGCCCGCGCCGTCACGATTCCCGTGATCGCATCCGGTGGAGTCTCGTCGCTGGCCGACCTGAAGGCGCTTCACGACACCAAGGTGATCGCGGGCGCGATCTCGGGGCGCGCGCTTTACGACGGTGCGCTGGACCTGCGCCAGGCGCTGGCCGCGCTGGCCTGACACGGGCGGGCGCGGACCACTGGTCCCGCCCCCGCCGCTGCGCTAGAACCCAGGGCTTACCAGCCCCAGCCAAAGGCCCCGACGATGCTCAAGACCCGGATCATTCCCTGCCTGGACGTCGCCGACGGGCGCGTGGTCAAGGGCGTGAACTTCGTCGACCTGGTCGATGCCGGCGACCCGGTCGAAGCCGCACGTGCCTATGATGCCGCCGGCGCGGACGAGATCTGTTTTCTGGACATTCATGCCACCCATGAAAATCGCGGCACCATGTTCGATCTGGTGACCCGGACGGCGGAACAATGCTTTGTCCCGCTGACCGTGGGCGGTGGCGTGCGCACGCACAACGACGTACGGGCGCTGCTGCTGGCTGGGGCCGACAAGGTCAGCTTCAACTCCGCGGCCGTGGCCGACCCGGATGTGGTGGCCGCTGCCGCCGACCGGTTCGGCAGCCAGTGCATCGTCGTGGCGATCGACGCAAAGACCGTGGAAGACGGCCGGTGGGAGATCTTCACCCATGGCGGCCGCAAGCCCACCGGTATCGACGCGGTGGAGTTCGCGCGACTGGTCGAAGCCAAGGGCGCGGGAGAGATCCTGCTGACCTCGATGGACCGGGACGGGACGCGGTCGGGGTTCAACCTGCCGCTGACGCGGGCCATCGCCGATGCGGTGAACGTTCCGGTCATCGCATCCGGCGGCGTCGGCACGCTGGACCATCTGGTCGAGGGCGTGACCGAAGGTCATGCCAGCGCCGTTCTGGCCGCCAGCATCTTCCATTTCGGCACGCATACCATCGCCGAGGCCAAGGCCCACATGGCCGCCGCCGGCATTCCCATGAGGCTGACATGACCGCCCTGCACCGCCTGGCTGCGACCGTCCAGGACCGCAAGACCGCCGACCCCGACAGCAGCTGGACCGCCAGACTGCTGGCCAAGGGCCCCGAGAAATGTGCGGAGAAGTTCGGCGAGGAGGCCGTCGAGGCGATCATCGAGGCGGTCAAGGGCGACCGCGCCCGCCTGACCGCCGAGGCTGCAGACGTGATGTTCCACCTGCTGGTCATGCTGGCCGCGCGCGACATCACGCTGGAGGACGTCGAGGCGGAGCTGACGCGGCGCGAAGGCACCTCTGGCCTGGCAGAAAAGGCCGCGCGCCCCGGCGCCTGAGCGCGCAAAGCGCGACGGGACCCTTCCCCTTGGGCAGGCACAGGGGCTATAAGCCCTGCAATCGCCGCGCGTGGACGCGGCCCGACCAGAACACGTCAGAGGATGGCATGAGCAACGATTCCCACCACGACAAGCATCACGAGGGCGACGTGGCCTTCATCCGCTCGCTGGCCGAGCTGCTGAACTCCAGCGAGCTGAACGAGATCCAGGTCAAGCGCGAATACGGCGAGCATGACCGCCTGACGGTCAGCCTGACCAAGCAGGGCAAGCAGGTCGTCTATGCCCAGAGCCCCGCGGCGCCCTCCGCCCCGGCACCGCAGGCATCCGCCCCGGCGCCCGCCGCGGCCACTGCGCCCGCCTCGGCCGCGGCCAGCGCCGATCCGGCCAGCCTGCCCGGCGCCGTGACATCGCCCATGGTGGGCACCGCCTATCTGTCGGCTGAACCCGGCGCCGCGGCCTTCGTCACCGTCGGTCAGACCGTGGCCGAGGGCGACACGCTGATGATCGTCGAGGCCATGAAGACGATGAACCACATCCCCGCGCCCCGCGCGGGCACGGTGCGTCGCATCCTGGTCGATGACGGCAATCCGGTCGAATTCGGCACCCCCCTGATGATCGTCGAGTAAGCCCATGTTCGACAAGATCCTCATCGCCAACCGGGGCGAGATCGCGCTGCGCGTGATCCGCGCCTGCCGCGAGATGGGCATCGCATCGGTCGCGGTCCATTCGACCGCCGACGCCGATGCGATGCATGTCCGCATGGCAGACGAATCGGTCTGCATCGGTCCGCCGTCCTCGGCGCAGTCCTATCTGTCGATGCCAGCCCTGATTTCGGCTTGCGAGATCACGGGTGCGCAGGCGATCCACCCGGGCTACGGCTTCCTGTCCGAGAATGCGGGTTTCGTGCAGATGCTGGAAGATCACGGCATCACCTTCATCGGTCCGCGTGCCGAACACATCCGCATCATGGGCGACAAGATCACCGCCAAGGACACGATGAAGGCGCTTGGCGTCCCCTGCGTGCCCGGCAGCGACGGTGGCGTGAACGACGTGGAACAGGCCAAGGCGGTCGCTGCCCAGATCGGCTATCCGGTCATCATCAAGGCCACGGCGGGCGGCGGCGGTCGCGGCATGAAGGTCGCCGAGAACGAGGCGGGCCTTGAGGTCGCCTTCCGCACCGCGCGGTCCGAGGCCAAGGCAGCCTTCGGCAACCCCGACGTCTATCTGGAGAAATACCTCCAGCGTCCACGCCACATCGAGATCCAGGTCTTCGGTGACGGCAAGGGCCGCGCCGTGCATCTGGGCGAACGCGACTGCTCGCTGCAGCGCCGCCACCAGAAGGTGCTGGAGGAGGCCCCCGGCCCCGCCATCACCGCCGAACAGCGCGCCCGGATCGGAAAGGTCTGCGCCGATGCCGTCGCCAAGATCGGCTATTCCGGCGCCGGCACGATCGAATTCCTGTTCGAGGACGGAGAGTTCTACTTCATCGAGATGAACACCCGCCTGCAGGTGGAACATCCGGTGACCGAGGCGATCTTCGGGGTCGACCTGGTGCGCCAGCAGATCCGCGTCGCCGCCGGCCTGCCGATGGAGTTCCACCAGGAGGACCTTGTGATCAACGGCCATTCGATCGAGGTGCGGATCAACGCCGAGAAGGTGCCCAGCTTCTCTCCCTGCCCCGGCAAGATCACCCAGTATCACGCCCCTGGCGGTCTGGGCGTGCGGATGGATTCGGCGCTGTATCAGGGCTATTCGATCCCGCCCTATTACGACAGCCTGATCGGCAAGCTGATCGTTCACGGTCGGGACCGGGACGAGGCGCTGGCCCGTCTGTCGCGCGCCTTGGGCGAACTGATCGTGGACGGGGTCGACACGACCGTGCCGCTGTTCCGCGATCTGCTGGCGGAACCGGACATCCAGTCGGGGAACTACTCGATCCACTGGCTGGAACGCTGGCTGGCCCGGCACTACGCGTAAGGGCCCGATGCTGACGCCTGCGCAGTTGCTGACCGGTTATGCGCGCGGCGTCTTTCCGATGGCCGAAAGCGCGGATGACGACCGCCTGTACTGGTTCGACCCCCCGATGCGGGGGGTCCTGCCGGTGGGGGGCGTCCATGTCGCGCGCTCTCTGCGGCGAGACCTGCGGCGTGGTGGATGGTCCGCGCATCTGGACGGCGATTTCGCAACCGTGGTCGCCGCCTGTGCCGACCGCGAAACGACGTGGATCAACGCTCCGCTGGCGGACCTGTACCAGGCGCTGCACGGCGCGGGCCATGCGCACGCCATCGAGATCCGCCATGACGGGGCCTTCGCGGGCGGTCTGTTCGGCGTGACCCTTGGGGGGGCGTTCTTCGGCGAATCCATGGTTTCGGCCCGCGAGAACGGATCGCGGATGGCGCTGTGGTGGCTGTCGACGCACCTGAAGCGATGCGGCTTCACCTTGTTCGACACGCAGTTCCTGACGCCGCATCTGGCCCGGATGGGTGGGATCGAAATTCCGCGCAAGACCTATCACACGCGGCTGACCGCGGCTCTCCGCCGCAAGGCCGACATCCGTGCGGCGCCACTGCTCTCAGCAGAGATGCTGGCCGCTCAGCCCTGACAGGACATGACCCAGACATCGTAGCGCGCGTCATCCAGCGCCGACAGCGCGGGCGAGCTGGCGATCATCCAGCCGCTAAAGACCGTCGCGTTCTGCCGCAGGTCGGTGATGGTCAGCTGCGCGAAGGCGTCAGAGCTGGGATCGCCTGCAGGATAGCGGCATTCGCCCAGCCTAATCTCCAACCGCCCGTAACGGACGGCCTGACCGATCTGAAGCGGCAGGTCCGTCGTCCGCCCCGACACCTTGTCCAGACCCCGCAGCATCGCGCCCTGTGCGCGCACGGTGTCCTGCGCGGCCAAGGGTGTTGCCATCAGCATCAGGCAAAGCGCGGCGCGAATCATGGCACGGACTCATCGGCCGATTGGCTGTCGACGAATTTCAGCATCAGCTGCAGCAAACTGACCGCACCCTGCACATCCTCGATCTCGTCCCCGGGGGCAAGATTGTCCATCGCGCCGCCGGGCTGCAGCTGAATGTACGCGCCGCCCAGAAGGCCGTCGGACTGAATGAGCGCGGCGCTGTCCGTAGGCAGCACAATGTCGGCTGGGATCGTCATGACCGCATCGGCCAGATAGGTCTGCGGGTTCAACCGAACCTCACTGACGCGGCCGATACGAACACCGGCCAAACGGACCTCTGTCCCGACCGCGACCCCGTCGACATCCGGAAAAGATGCGATCAGCGGATAACCCGATCCGCCGCCCCACTGCCCCTGCGCCGCCCAAGCAAGAAAACCCGCGGCGACCGCAAGGACGACGCCACCCGCGATCAGTTCGGCACGCGCCTCGGTCCCATGGGCGATGTCGGCGGACATGCTATTCCGGGCGCCACGCGTCATAATCACTGCGCACCGCAGGTGCCGCGCGATACAGCGACCCGGCCGGCACATAGGCGCCCGGCGTGCCGGTCAGGTTGGCCTGGTGCGGCTGTTCCCACGCCTTGCGCGGGACGGCCAGTTCGGTCGGCGCCTCGTTCCAGGTGTGGTGCAGCCAGCCGTGCCATTCGGGCGAAATCTGACTGGCCTCGGATTCGGATTTATAGATGACCCAACGGCGCTTGCCGTCCTTGGTCTTGTAGAAGATGTTTCCGGCCGCGTCCTCGCCGACCTTCACGCCGTTGCGCCAGGTCCAGAACTGAGTGTTCAGCGTCTGGCTGTTCCACCAGGTCAGAAAGCGCAGCAGGAACGACATCGGCAGGACCCTCAACGATCAGTTTTGCCCTTGGGATATGCCCCAGTTTCCGCGCAAGGTCCAGCCTTGCGCGGATGCCCCGATTACCCGGCCGAGGCGGTTTCCTTCTTGGGATCGACATGGATCAGCAGGGGCTTGGCGGTGGGGTTGTCCACGGCCTCGTCGTTGACCACGACCTCCTGAACGCTGTCCAGTCCGGGCAGTTCGAACATGGTGTCCAGCAGGATCTCCTCCATGATCGACCGCAGGCCGCGGGCACCGGTCTTGCGCTTGATCGCGCGCTTGGCGATGGCGGTCAACGCGTCGTCGGTGAAGGTCAGCTGAACGCCCTCCAGGTCGAACAAGCGCTGGTACTGCTTGACCAAGGCGTTCTTCGGCTTGGTCAGGATGATGATCAGCGCCTCTTCGTCCAGGTCGGTCAGGGTCGCGATGACCGGCAGACGGCCGACGAATTCCGGGATCAGGCCGAACTTCAGCAGATCCTCGGGCTCCAGTTCCTTGAACAGCTCGCCGACGCCCTGATCGCCCGTCTCCTTGACCGAAGCGCCAAAGCCCATCGCCGTGCCCTTGTTGCGCTGCGCGATGATGCGGTCCAGACCGGCAAAGGCGCCGCCGCAGATGAACAGGATGTTGGTCGTGTCGACCTGCAGGAACTCCTGCTGGGGATGCTTGCGCCCGCCCTGCGGGGGAACCGAGGCGACCGTACCCTCCATGATCTTCAGCAAGGCCTGCTGCACGCCCTCGCCGGACACGTCACGGGTGATGGACGGGTTGTCCGACTTGCGGGTGATCTTGTCGACCTCGTCGATATAGACGATGCCGCGCTGTGCCCGTTCGACGTTGTATTCGGACGACTGCAGCAGCTTCAGGATGATGTTCTCGACATCCTCACCGACATATCCCGCCTCGGTCAGCGTGGTCGCGTCCGCCATCGTGAAGGGCACGTCCAGAATGCGCGCCAAGGTCTGCGCCAGCAGCGTCTTGCCGCAGCCGGTCGGCCCGATCAGCAGGATGTTCGACTTGGCCAGCTCGATGTCGGTCTTGGAGCCGTGGTTCAGACGCTTATAATGGTTGTGCACGGCCACGGACAGCACGCGCTTGGCATGCTCCTGCCCGATGACGTAATCATCCAGCACACCGCAGATTTCCCGCGGGGTGGGCACGCCGTCGCCGGACTTCAGACCGCTGGTCTTGGTCTCTTCGCGGATGATGTCCATGCACAGTTCGACGCATTCGTCGCAGATGAACACGGTCGGTCCCGCAATCAGCTTGCGGACCTCGTGCTGGCTCTTGCCGCAGAAGCTGCAATAGAGCGTGTTCTTGCTGTCGCTGCCGGACTGGTTCGCCATCGTCCATTTCCTTGACTGCCGTCCCGCAAGGACGCGGGGCGGGCGACGGCGGGATCGGGTTTCCGCGCGCCGCATCTTCGGGTTTCCGCGGCTGATCGGCCGCCGCGGGTCATTCACGCCATGTTACGGGCCAGTCCGGCCCGTCACAATCCCCATCAAAGCTATTTCTTCTCCGGGACGGCCTTGCCGCGCGGGGCCACGACCTCGTCGATCAGGCCCCAGTCCTTTGCCTCGTCCGCGGTCATGAAACGATCGCGCTCCAGCGCCTCCTCGACCTCGGTCAGGGATTTGCCGGTGTGATGGACATAGATCTCGTTCAGGCGACGCTTCAGCTTTTCGGTTTCGCGCGCGTGGATCAGGATGTCGGTGGCCTGGCCCTGGTATCCGCCCGATGGCTGGTGGACCATCACCCGGCTGTTCGGCAGCGAATAGCGCAGACCCGGCTCTCCGGCCGCCAGAAGCAGCGAACCCATGCTGGCCGCCTGCCCCACCACCAGCGTCGAAACGCGCGGCTTGATGTACTGCATGGTGTCATAGATCGACAGTCCCGAGGTCACGACACCGCCGGGGCTGTTGATATACATGCTGATATCCTTGGACGGGTTCTCCGCCTCGAGGAACAGCAACTGCGCGCAGATCAGCGTCGACATCCCGTCATGGACGGGACCCGACACGAAGATGATGCGCTCCTTCAGCAGACGCGAGAAGATGTCATAGGCCCGTTCCCCGCGCGAGGTCTGTTCGACCACCATCGGCACCAGGGTGTTCATGTAGAATTCTGCCGGATCGCTCATCTTCTGTCCTTGCCTGTTCGCCCCTGTCCCCGCGATTCGACCGGGCACTTGTCCCTGTCTTACCCGCGAAGTGTTGACAGAGTCTTAGTAACGGGCAAGGACAGCCGCAAGGGATGGAACGCAAATCGCCCCCGGCGGGCGGACAGGAGGCAGCCGTGAAGCTGATCGTGGGGCTGGGCAATCCCGGCGCGAAATATGCGGCCAATCGTCACAACATCGGGTTCCTGGCCTTGGACCGGATCGCCGCGGACCACGATTTTACGCCGTGGCGCGCCCGGTTTCAGGGCATGGCCGCCGATGGCCGCCTTGGCGACATGCGCGTCACGCTGCTGAAACCGCAGACCTTCATGAACCTGTCCGGCCAGTCCGTCGGAGAGGCCGCGCGCTATTTGAAGCTGACGCCCGCCGACGTCATCGTGCTGCATGACGAACTGGACCTGGCGCCCGGCAAGTGCCGCGTCAAGCAGGGCGGCGGGCATGCAGGCCACAACGGGCTGCGCTCGATCCACCAGCATATCGGCGCGGAATACGGACGGGTGCGGCTTGGCATCGGGCATCCGGGGCACAAGGACAAGGTCGCGTCCTATGTTCTGTCTGACTTTGCCAAGGCAGAGCAGGACTGGCTGGACGACCTGTTGCGCGGCATCTCGGACGGCGCCCCGGCGCTGGCGGCCGGCGATGGCGGCCGGTTCCAGAACGCGGTGGCGAACCGCACCGCACCGGCACGCAACAGCGGGACCGAGGCCCCGGCCCCGAAACCCGCACCTCCACCGGCACCGAAACCGGACCCCGCGCCCCAGCCCGTCACCCTGACCGACCGCCTGCGCGCGCTGAGCGACCGGTTCAAGTGACGGTCGCCGCGGCCTTTGCCCATCAGGCCCGCGCCTGTGCCGCGCTTGGCTCACCGCTGACGGCACAACTGTGTCGGACCCTGCCCCGGGTTCTGGCCGACGGACCGGTCGCGGACCGCGTGCTGGGCTGGACGGGCGATCCGTCCACTGCGGCGGATTCGCTGCCCCTGCGCCTGTGCGGGGCGCTGCATGCGCTGGTGTTGACCGGGCAGGCCCCTGACCTTGCACGCGCTTATGACGGCGGCGTTGTGGACCCAACCCTGCTGCGCCGCGTGCTGGACGATCATGCGGAAACCATTCTGTCATGGCTGGACAGCCCCCCGCAGACGAACGAGGTCGCCCGGTCCGCGGCCCTGATCGGCGCGGCACGGTTCCTCAGCGCGCTGTCACCCCTGCCGCTGCGGCTGCTGGATCTGGGGGCGTCGGCCGGATTGAACCTGAATTTCGACCGCTATCACCTGGGTGCGGGGGAAACCGGCGTGGTGCTGACACCCGAATGGCGGGGCGCGATGCCGCAGGGGTCGGTGACGGTTGCCAGCCGTCGCGGGGTCGACCTGAACCCGCTGGACCCGGATCGTGACGGGCTGCGGCTGATGGCCTATTGCTGGGCCGATCAGCATGACCGCATGGCGCGCCTGCGGGCGGCGCTGGACCTGGCCCGGCGCGACCCGCCGCAGGTCGACCGTGGCGATGCGGGCGCCTGGCTGGCCGACCGCTTGGCCAAGCCGGTCCCGGACCGGCTGACGCTGGTCTATCACACCGTCGCGGCCCAGTATTTTCCGCCCACGACGGCGCAGGCCTGCTCCGACGCACTGTCCCACGCAGGCCGGACCGCGACCTCGTCGGCCCCCGTGGCCCATCTGCGGATGGAGGCCGATGGCGGCGAGGGCGCGGCGCTGGACCTGACGTTGTGGGACGGCACCCGGCACGACTGGTCGCTTGGCCGCACGGATTTTCATGGGCGCTGGATCGACTGGCAGCCGAAGCAGTTGTGACTTTCCCCGGCGCCCGGCTGCGCCTAGGCTGGGCGCAAAGGAGACCCCATGGACGCTTCGATCAATGTGCTGGGCGGCGTCTTGCAGCCCTGTTCGACCAAGCCGATGACCGGATTCTTTCGCAACGGCTGCTGCGACACCGGGCCCGAGGACCGGGGCAGCCACACGGTCTGCGTGATCCTGACCGACGAATTCCTGGCGATGTCCCGCTATCTGGGCAATGACCTGACGACCCCGCGGCCGGAATACGGCTTTGCGGGGCTGAAGGCCGGCCAGCGCTGGTGCCTGTGCGCCAGCCGCTTTCTGCAGGCGGCGCAGGAATTCGCCGCGCCGACCGTGGTGCTGGAATCCACGCACAAACGCGCGTTGGAGATCGTGCCGCTGGAGCTGTTGAAGCGCCATGCCGGGACCGATGCGGACTAGGACGGCGATCCTGATCGCGGCACTGGCCGCGACACCCGCCGCGGCCTTCGGCCCCGACCTGGCACCCATCATCCGCGCCGACGACCGCATCCGGCTGGAGCAGGTCGATGCGGTGGCCGGACGCACGCTGAGGGGCGCACTTGCGCAGGGAACCTCGGACGATCTGGCCGTTATGGTGCAAGGCCTGGCAGGCCGCCCCCTGCCCGCCGATCAGGCCGCGACCCTGCTGCAAGGCGACTGGTCGTGCCGGATGCTGAAGCTGGGTGGCGGGTTGCCTCTGGTCGTCTATCAGCCGTTCCGCTGTCGCATCGACACCGACGGCGGGTTCGTGAAACTGAGCGGCTCACAGCGGATGCAGGGCATGATCGGCGATCTGGACGGGGCACAGGTCTATCTGGGCACAGGCTACATCGCCGGCGATACCGCCCTGCCCTATGCCGACCTGCCCGACAGCATCGACCCCGCGGCCACGCCGCAGCGCGTCCCCGAGGTCGGCATGGTCGAGGTCGTCAGCCCGACGCAGGCGCGCATCCTGATGCCCCTGCCGATGCTGGAAGCGGACCTGAACATCCTGCTGCTGACGCGCTGATCAGGTCTTCAGGTCCTGGCCCAGGTGCTTGGCGACGGTGAAGATGTCCTTGTCGCCACGACCGCACATGTTCATCACGATGATGTGGTCGGCGGGCAGGTCCGGCGCGATCTTGATGACATGCGCCAGCGCATGGCTGGGCTCCAGCGCGGGAATGATGCCTTCCAGCGCGCAGCACAGCTGGAACGCGCCAAGCGCCTCGTCGTCCGTGATGCTGACATATTCGGCGCGGCCGATATCCTTCAGCCAAGCGTGTTCCGGCCCGATGCCCGGATAGTCCAAGCCCGCGCTGATCGAATGACCCTCCAGGATCTGGCCGTCATCGTCCTGCAGCAGATAGGTGCGGTTCCCGTGCAGGACGCCGGCGCGGCCGCCCGACAGGCTGGCGCAATGCTCCATCCGGTCATCGACGCCCTTGCCCCCGGCCTCGACGCCGATGATGCGGACGTCCTTGTCGTTCAGGAACGGATAGAACAGGCCCATCGCGTTCGACCCGCCGCCGATGGCCGCGATGATCGTGTCGGGGAAGCGCCCCTCGCGCGGCATGATCTGCTCGCGGACCTCCTTGCCGATGATCGACTGGAAATCGCGCACCATCGCCGGATAGGGGTGTGGCCCTGCGACCGTGCCGATGCAATAGAACGTGTCCCGCACGTTGGTTACCCAATCGCGCAGCGCGTCGTTCATCGCGTCCTTCAGCGTGCCGCGCCCCGACGTGACCGGGATCACCTCGGCCCCCAGCAGGCGCATGCGGAAGACGTTGGGCGACTGGCGTTCGACGTCATGCGCGCCCATGTAGACCACGCATTTCAAGCCGAACCGCGCGCAGACGGTGGCCGTCGCGACCCCGTGCTGGCCCGCGCCGGTTTCCGCGATGATGCGCGTCTTGCCCATGCGGATCGCCAGCAGGATCTGGCCCAGCACATTGTTGATCTTGTGCGCGCCGGTGTGGTTCAGCTCGTCGCGCTTCATGTAGATCTTGGCGCCGCCCAGGTGCTGGGTCATGCGTTCCGCGAAATAGAGCGGGCTGGGCCGGCCGACGTAATGCGTCCACAGGTCGTCCATCTGCGCCCAGAAGGACGGGTCGGTCTTGGCGCGTTCGTATTCCGCCTCCAGATCCAGGATCAGCGGCATCAGCGTCTCGGACACGAAGCGGCCGCCATAGATGCCAAAGCGCCCTTGTTCGTCGGGGCCGGAGGTAAAGCTGTTCAGCAGATCGTCGGCCATGGGATGCGCCTTTGGGTTATTTGCGTGTCTGGGCAACCGGAATGCCCCTTGCCCCCGTTCTAGCCGCCATCGCGCGCAGGGTGAAGCCCGTGCAGGCAGGCGGCCCGCGAAACCGCCCGATTTGCGCGCGACGTCGTGACGCGGACAGGTTTGGCGGTTGACGCCCGGCGGATGACGGTCAAAACCTGCGCCCGACACGCCACATCGGAGGGATGATGCCCAAGGCCCGCACCCTGTCGCTGAGCGATCACCACGTCGCCAGCGTCGCCCCCGCCGAGGGGCTGCTTTACAACCCCGCCTGGCGGATGCTGGAGGATGGCGACCTGGACGCGCTGGCCCTGCGGCTGACGCAGGGGCGGACGGGCCCGATACCGATCTTCGCCTATGGGTCGTTGATCTGGAACCCGGGCTTTGCGGTGCAGGATCGCCGCCGCGCCACGGCGATCGGCTGGCACCGCGATTTTTCGCTGACGCTGGACCATTTCCGCGGAACGCCCGAACGGCCTGGCCTGATGCTCGCGCTGGCATCGGGCGGAACCTGCGAGGGGCTGGTGCTGGACATCGCCGAAGGGACCGAGGTCGAATCCATGCGCGCCATCCTGCGCCGCGAACTGGTCGCGCACGAGCTGGCCGCGAATGCCTGCTGGATCCAGGTGCGCACCGATCGCGGGGTCGAATCCGCGCTGACCTTCTATGCCGATCCGGTCGACGCCCCCGTGGCGCGCCTTCCGGTCGAGGAGCAGGCGCGGCTGTTGGCGACGGCTGCTGGCGCTGCGGGCTCGGGCGCCGAATATCTGCTGCGCACCGCGCGCGGACTGGCCGAATGGGGCATCGAGGACGATTACATCTGGACGCTGCAGCACCTGGTCGCCGAACGGATCGAGGCCGAGGCGGGCTTTGTGCCCCCGACTGGCCGCTAGCCCATTCCGCGCCCCTTGCACCGGTGGGCGTGGGGATCGCGTCTACAGCGGCGACAGCAGGTGGCCGCCATCGGCCACTAGGACCGATCCGGTCATGAACGCCCCCGCGTCCGAGGCCAGCAGCAGCAGCGGCCCGGCCAGATCGCCGGCCTGCCCCAACCGCCGCTGTGGAATGCGGCGGATCTGGGCCTGGCCATGGTCGGTGGCAAAGAAATCGCGGTTGATGTCGGTCTCGACATAGCCGGGGGCCAATGCGTTCACGCGGATGCCGTGGCGCGCCCATTCCAGGGCGTGCTGTTTGGTCAGCTGGATCAGTGCGGCCTTGGACGTGGCATAGGCGGAGACCCCCGCGCCCTGCCGCAGCCCCAGGATCGAGGCGACATTGACGATAGCGCCGGGCCGCCCCGCCTCGACCAGCCTTGCGGCCACCGCCACCGACATCCGCCGTGCCCCGTCCAGGTTGACGCCCATCACCCGCGCCCAGTCCTGGTCGGACTGTTCCAGCGACGCACCGGGAATGGCGATGCCGCTGTTGTTGACCAGCAGGTCTACCGGAGCGCCGGCCCAGGCCTCGGCATCGGCCACGGCGCGGGCGACGCTGCCCGGGTCGGTTACGTCCAGCGCGATGGAATGGGCGTCAGACAGGCTGTCGGCCAGGGCCCGCATCGCATCGACGCGCCGCGCGGCCAGCACGACGCGCGCCCCCGCACCGGCCAGCGTTCGCGCGAATTCCGCGCCAAGCGCGCCCGATGCCCCGGTCACCAGCGCCACGCGCCCGTCCAGGCGGAAACGATCCATGCTCATGCGGGCTCCTCGGCGGTGGTGGGGTCGGCGATCCAGGCGCGCAGCCGGGCGGCCGCCAGCAGGCGGGCATGCAGGTCGGCGTCATGGTCATGCGCCCCCGCCCGGATCGCGGCCACATCGGCGGTCACGTCCTGCGACGGGCGGGCCAGCTCTCGCTGCGCCATGGCCAGCGCATTGGCCGCCAGCAGCGCGTGGTATCGGGCATCCGGCCCGCCAGGGGCGATGTCCCGGCGCAGGGTCGCCTCGGCCTCCGCGATCAGGTCCAGTGCGTCGCTCATGCGGCCTCCGGCGCGGTCATCTGCAACAGGCGGTATTCCAGCGTGTCGGCGATGCGCCCGGTCAGCGCCAGGTGCAGCGAACGTTCGGCCCCGCTGTCGTGGCGGTCGCCCTGCTGCAGGGCGATCACGGCCCATCGGATATGGGCCATGACCTCCCACCACCGCACACGGTCGGGGTCGGGGACCGTGTCCCTGGCGGCGGCATAGCCCGACAGGACGGCCGCACGGCTGGCGATGCCGCCACCCTCCAGATCGGGGCGCGAAAACCGCCAGCATTCCGCGCAGAACCACCCCAGATCGCAGGCCGGGTCCGACCAGGCGGCGAATTCCCAGTCCAGAACGGCCGTCAGCCCATCGGCATCGACCAGGAAATTGCCGGTGCGGAAATCCTGATGTGTCAGGGTCACCCTGTCGGGCGCCGGCGCGTGGCGTTCGGCCCAACGCAGCGCCCATTCCAGGCCCGGTCGCGGCGCGGGCCGCGCATCCAGCCAGCCGCGCAGCCCCGCCACCGCCTGCAGGGCCGGATCGGCGGGGCGCGGCCCCAGGACCCTTGCCAGCGCCGGGTCGGGATCGATCCTGTGGATCAGCGCCAGCTGGCGGCCCAGGTCGCGGCCCAAGGCCTCGCGGTCGCCGCCAAGCGTCGTGTCGCGCACGACCTTGGGGCCATAGCCGGTGCCGCCCACCCAGGCCATCGCCGCGAAGGGCGCGCCGATGACCGTTGGGTCATCGCAGAAGCCTAGGGGTTCGGGCACGCGCACACCCGTGCGGTGGGCCGCGGCGATGATCGCATATTCCTCTGCCCGAGACCGGCTGGCGGCGATGGTCGCGGGGGCGTCGCGCCGGATCACCAGGCGGCGCAACATCCCGTCCGCCGTGACCGTCACCGCCCAGTTCTCCTGGATCGCGCCGCCAGACAGCTTGTCCGCGGCGGTGACCCGCGCGCCGGGCAGGTCCAGCGTCATCGCCAGCCAGGCGTCAAGCGCGGCGTTATCCGTCAGGCTCATGCGCCCCAGCCCCAGAAGTCGTCCCCTTCCCGTGCATAGGCATCGGCCAGCACCATCCGGTGCACCTCGGAGGCGCCATCGACCAGCCGCGCCTGCCGGGCATAGCGATAGATCCATTCCAGCACCGTGTCGCGGCTGTATCCCCGCGCGCCGTTCAGCTGGATCGCCACGTCGGCGGCCTGATGCAGCGTGTCGGCGACATGCAGCTTTGCCATCGAAACCTCCTTGCGGGCATGGCTGCCGTGGTCCAGCGCCCAAGCCGCATTCATCGTCAGCAGCCGCCCGATCTGAATGTTCAGCGTCACGCCGCCCAGCATCAGCCGCACCGATTCCCGGTCGGCCAGCCGGATGCCGAAGCCCTCGCGCGCGTCGACATAGGCCTGCGCCTCGGCCATTGCGCGCTTGGCCAGACCCAGCCAGCGCATGCAATGGGTCAGCCGCGCGGTGCCAAGCCGGATCTGCGTGACCTTCAGCCCGTCGCCCACGCCCATCAGGCGGTTCTCGTCGGGGATCTCCAGCCCGTCGAACTCCAGTTCGCAATGGCCGCCATGCTCCTCGGGGCCCATGATGGCGATGCGGCGCAGGATCTTCCAGCCGGGCTGGTCGCGGTGGAACAGGAAGGCGGTCAGATGGCGGCGGCGTTCGTCGGGATTCGGGTCGGTGCGCGCGATCAGGATGAAATGCGCCGCCCCCTCGGCCCCGGTGATGAACCACTTGCGGCCGGTGACGCGCCAGACATCGCCGTCGCGCACGGCGGTCGTGCCGATCATGCCGGGGTCGGACCCGCCACCCGGCGCGGGTTCGGTCATCACGAAGCTGGACCGCACCTCACCCGCGACCAGCGGCGCCAGCCAGCGCGCCTGCTGATCGGGGGTGCCCACGCGGGCCAGGATGTCCATGTTCCCGTCATCGGGGGCCGCGCAGTTGAAGACCGCGGGCCCGAAGATCGAGCGGTTCGCCTCCTCGTACATCACCGCGCGGCCGGTGACGGGCAGGCCCATGCCCCCCAGGGCCTGCGGCACCTGCGGGCACCACAGCCCCGCCGCGCGCGCAAGCGCGCGCAGCGCCTGCAGGGGCGCGTCGGCGATGTTGTCATGATCGTCCCAGTTGGCGCGGTCGGCCTCGACCGGCAGGATATGGGTGTCGACGAAATCACGGGTACGGCGGCGGATGTCCTCCAACCGGGGGTCCAAGGTGAAATCGATCATGTCAGTCCTCTCCTCGCGCCATCCGCGTCCTGCCGGGGCCCACCATCCACCAGCCTCCGCGCGATGTCGATGACGGGCGATCCAGACCCGGCGCCGCGTCAGATCAGCAGTTGCTGACCCAGGACGATCACGCGGCTGCTGGGTAGACGATAGAAGTCGGTGGCGTTCGCAGCGGATTTGGACAGGGACACGAACAGCGTCTCCTGCCAGGCGGGCAGTTCGCGCGTCTTGCCGGGGCGGAACGTGCGGCGGCTGAGGAAGAAGGACGTCGACATGATGTCGAAGCGCACGCCTTCCTTGCGGGCCAGGGTCAGCGCCTTGGGCAGGTTCGTCTCCTCCATGTAGCCGAAACACATGTCGATGCGGATGAAGCGGTCGGACAGGCGCGTCACCGTCAGGCGGTCGTTGTCGGCGACATAGGGGCGCGTCGCCACGGTCACGCAGACGATGATGTTCGTCTCGTGCAGGACATAGTTGTGCTTGAGGTTGTGCAACAGCGCGGCCGGCGCGATGTCGGGTTCCGCGGTCAGGAAGACGGCGGTGCCGGGCACCTCGACCAGCCGGTCAGAGCGGGCCAGCATCTCGATCAGCGCGGCCGTGGGGGTGGCGCTGCGCCGGGCCTGGGCCTGGACGTGACGGGTGCCGCGGATCCAGGTCCA
Source organism: Paracoccus sp. Arc7-R13 (assembly GCF_004010775.1). NCBI lineage: Bacteria > Pseudomonadati > Pseudomonadota > Alphaproteobacteria > Rhodobacterales > Paracoccaceae > Paracoccus > Paracoccus sp. Arc7-R13. The sequence goes on from NZ_CP034810.1 coordinate 2,342,009, forward strand.
CATCAGCACGATCATCACGGCGGCCATCATGATCGGCACCCAGCCCCCGTTCGGGATCTTGATCGCGTTCGATCCCAGGAACAGCAGTTCGAGCGCCAGCAGCGGCGTGACCACCACGGCGACCAGCATCAGGGGCCAGCGCCAGACCCGCAGGAACACGACCGAGGCGAGGATGGTGGTGATGACCATGTCCCCCGTCACCGCGATGCCGTACGCCGCGGCCAAGTCCGAGGACGACCCGAACACCACCACCAGCACGACCACGCCGATGGCCAGAATCGCGTTGATCTTGGGCAGGTAGATCTGCCCCTCCTGGGTCTCGGAGGTGTGCAGGATCTCCAGCCGGGGCAGCAGGTTCATGCGCACCGCCTGCTTGATCATCGAAAACGCGCCCGAGATGACCGCCTGGCTGGCGATGACCGTGGCCATCGTCGCCAGGATCACCAGGGGCAGCAGCGCCCAGGGCGGCGCCATCAGGAAGAACGGGTTCGTCACCCGGTCGGGATGGGCCAGGATCATTGCCCCCTGCCCCAGATAGCTGAGGGTCAGGGCGGGCCAGACCAGCAGCACCCAGGCCATGCGGATCGGGCGACGCCCGAAATGGCCCATGTCGGCATAAAGCGCCTCTCCTCCGGTGACGGCCAGGAAGACCGATCCCAAGACGATCAACGAGGCCAGCTTGTTCGTGACCAGGAACGCCCCGGCATGCACGGGGCTGAGCGCGCGCAGGATCGACCAGTCGTCGCCGATATGGGACAGCCCCATCACCGCCATGACGACGAACCAGGTGACCATGATCGGCCCGAACAGGATCGACACCGCCCCCGTGCCCCACCGCTGGACGATGAACAGCCCGGTGATGATGGCCAGCGTGACGGGCACCACGTAGGGGCCGAAGGCGGGGGCCACGATGGTCAGCCCCTCGACCGCGGACAGGACCGACATGGCGGGTGTGATGATCGCGTCCCCGAAGAACAGCGATATGCCGATCATTCCCAGCACCATCAGCCAGACGGGCCGCTTGCCCAGTGCCTGCTGGATCAGGGTCACCAGGCTCAGCGTGCCGCCCTCGCCCCGGTTGTCGGCGCGCATGATCAGGGCGACGTACTTGAAGCTGACGATCGAGATCAGCGTCCAGATCAGCAGCGAGATCACCCCCACCACATCATCCGGCGACAGCCCGTCGCGCGACGCGGCATGCAGCGATTCGCGCATCGCATAGATCGGAGAGGTTCCGATGTCGCCATAGACGACCCCGATCGCCCCAGGACCAGCCCGCCCAGGTTGCTGGAACCATGCTGCCCCGCGGTGGGAAGATCGGACAGGTGCGCCGATGCGGCGGCAGGTTGCGCCGGACCGTCGGGGGTGACGTGATCGCTCATGTGTCGACAACTCTCTTGGCAGCGCCGTGGCCTGCAGGCGCTGCCGCCTCTAGCAGGCACGCGTCGCATTGAGAAGAACGGCCCGCGTTCATCTGACATCCACGAAGGCGATCACGTCAAACCCTAGCCCGGCAAGACCGGCACCATGCGTGCCGCCTGCCCATCGTTCAATCAGAACGGCACGATTCTGCCAAGCCGGATCGGGTGGCAGGTTCGATCTGTCGTTGGGTCACATCGTTACGGGGCCGAATCACGCCTGTCCCGGCGCGACGCGTGCAGGTGGAGCCGGACGTCGCCCGGCTGCCAGAGGTGCATCAATCCGCCTTCTGCGGGCGACCGGCGACATAGGTCTGGGCCACCGCGCGGTCGTCGCCCATGATCTGCAGGACAAACAGCTCCTGGGCGAGGGTCTCAGCCTTTTCCATCCGCAACGCCATGGCGGGGGTGGCACGGGCGTCGAGGACCACCAGGTCGGCGGCGCTGCCGGGGGCCAGGGTGCCGATCTCGGCCTCCATGCCCAGGGTCAGCGCGTTGCCGCGCGTGGCCCAGTGGAACGCCGCCAGCGGATGCAGCTTCTGCCCGCGCATCTGCAGGATCTTGTAGCCCTCAGCCAGGGTCTGCAGCATCGACCAGCTTGTGCCGCCGCCCACATCCGTCGCGATGCCGCTGACGATGCCCGCGGCGCGCAGCCCGTCGGCGTCGAACAGCCCCGACCCCAGGAACAGGTTCGAGGTCGGGCAGAACACCGCATGGCTGCCGCTTTCTGCCATCCGGGCGATTTCGCGGGGTTCCAGATGGATAGAATGGCCCAGCAGCAGCTTGTCGGACAGCAGGCCGTAGCCCTCGTAGATGTCCAGATAGTCGCGCGCCTTGGGATAGAGCGACAGGGTGTATTCGATTTCGTCGACGTTTTCCGACAGATGCGTCTGCACGTGGCAGTCGGGATGGGCGCGGGCCAGCGCGCCGGCCGCTTCCATCTGTTCGGGGGAGGACGTGATCGCAAAGCGCGGCGTGATCGCATAGCGCTGCCGGCCCTTGCCGTGCCACTCCTGGATCAGCGCGGCGCTGTCGTCATGGCCCTGCTGCGGCGTGTCCAGCACGGCGGCCGGCGCATTGCGGTCCATCATCACCTTGCCCGCGATCATGGCCATGTCGCGATCATGGGCGGCAGAGAACAGCGCCTCGGCGCTGGCCTTGTGGCTGGAGCAGAAGGCAACGGCGGTCGTCGTGCCATGCGCGGTCAGCTGGTCCAGAAACAGCCCCGCCATGCGGGTGGCATGCGCGGGGTCGGCGAATTCCGCCTCGGCCGGGAAGGTATAGGTGTTCAGCCAGTCCAGCAGCTGCGCACCCCAGCTGGCAATGACCTGCAACTGGGGAAAATGGATATGCGGGTCGATGAATCCCGCCAGGATCAGATGCGGGCGGTGGTCGATCTCCTCCAACCCGTCGCGGGTCAGTTCGGCATGATCGCCGACGGCGACGATGCGCCCGTCATCGACCAGGATGGCCCCGTCTTCCCAGAAGCGATGATTGTCGGCCGTGTCCTGGGGATCGGCATGAAAGTCGAGGACGCGGCCCCGGATCAGCTGTTGCATGGGTATTTTTTCAAAGAAGAAGAGGTGAGGCGCGCCATCAGTTCGGCGGCGGTGAAGGCGGCGATGATTTCGGGGCGCTTGTCGCGCGAGAAGCCCGCCCCGATGGGACAGGTCAGGCCTGCGGCGTCGATCCCGCGCGAGGCGGCGAAGCGTTCGAACTGGGCCCGCTTGGTGGCGCTGCCGATCATCCCGACATAGGCCAGGTCGGTGCGGGCAAGCGCCTCGGCCGCCAGCAGGAAATCCAGTGCGTGATCGTGGGTCACGATCACCACGGACGTGCCGGGCCGGGCTGCGCGGATCTGCGCCTCCGGCAAGGGGGTCAGCAGGGTCGGGCCGCTGGCCTGCGCCAGCTCCTCCGGCCGGCTGTCGATCAGCAGGGCGTTGACAGGCAGCGGTTCCAGCGCCCGGGCCAGGGCGCGCCCGACATGGCCCGCGCCAAAGATCAGCGCGTCGGCGTGATCCTGCGGCGCGGGGCCGTGGCGGTCCAGCGTCAGCACCACCCGCCCGCCGCAGCACTGGCCAATCTGGGGGCCCAACGGCACGTCCATGATGGCATCGGCCTCGTCCCGCGCCAGCATCTGCCGCGCGCGGTCGATCGCCATGTATTCCAGCTGTCCACCGCCGATGGTGCCGGTGACCCGGTCGGGGGTCACGAACATCTCGGCCCCCGCCTCTCGCGGGGTCGAGCCCAGGGCCCGGGTGACGCGGACGCGGATCATCCGCGCAGCCGCTCGACCGCCATCAGCACGCGTTCGGGCGTGGCGGGCGCATCCAGACGCGCGGGCGTGCGATAGTCGGCGACCGAGGCCACGGCCATGTTGATCGCCTCGAACACGCTGATGCCCAGGACGAAGGGCGGTTCTCCGACGGCCTTGGACCGCTTGATGGTCCGCTCGCTGGCCTCGGACCAGTCGGCCAGCGCGACGTTGAAGATGCGCGGGCTGTCGCTGGCAAGGGGCACTTTGTAGGTCGACGGCGCATGGGTGCGCAGGCGGCCCTTGGCATCCCACCACAATTCCTCGGTCGTCAGCCAGCCGGCACCCTGGACGAACGCGCCCTCGACCTGACCGCGATCCAGCACCGGGTTCAGGCTGCGGCCCACGTCGTGCAGGACGTCGGCGCGGTCGATGACGTATTCGCCGGTCAGCGTGTCCACCGACACCTCGGCCACCGCGGCGCCATAGGCGAAATAGTAGAACGGCCGCCCCTGCCCCGTCGTCCGGTCCCAGTGGATCTTGGGCGTCTTGTAGAAGCCTGCCGCAGACAGCTGGATGCGCGCCATGTAGGCCGCGCGGATCACCTGGGCAAAGGGGATCATCTGATCGCCAGCCCGTACGTGACCCGGCACGAAGGCCACTTGGTCGGGGGCGACCTGCCATTTTTCGGCCACGAAGGTCACTAGGCGCGCCTTGATCTGTTCCGCCGCATCCAGCGCCGCCATGCCGTTCAGGTCGGTCCCCGAGGACGCCGCCGTGGCCGAGGTGTTCGGCACCTTTTCCGTGGTGGTCTTGGTGATCTTGATGCGGCTCAGGTCACACTGGAACGCCTCGGCGACCACCTGGGCCACCTTGGTGTTCAGACCCTGCCCCATCTCGGTCCCGCCGTGATTCAGGTGGATCGAGCCGTCGGAATAGACATGGATCAGCGCCCCTGCCTGGTTGAACCAGGTCGCGGTGAAGCTGATGCCGAACTTGACCGGGGTCAGCGCGATGCCCTTGCGGATCACCCCACCCTTGGCGTTCCAGTCCAGCACTGCCTGCCTGCGGGCGTGATAATCGCTGCTGGCCTCCAGCTCATCGAAGATGCGCGGCAGGATCTGGTCCTGCACCGTCTGGTGATAGGGCGTCAGCTGGCCGTTCTGGTACAGGTTGCGCTTGCGTACCTCCAGCGGGTCCATGCCCAAGGCATAGGCGATCTCCTCGACCATGCGTTCGGCCACGATGGCGCCCTGGGGGCCGCCGAAGCCGCGAAAGGCGGTGTTGCTGACGGTGTTCGTCTTCATCGGGTGGCTGCTGATGCGGACGTCCGGATAGAAATAGGCGTTGTCGGCGTGAAACAGCGCCCGGTCCGTCACCGGCCCCGACAGGTCCGCCGAAAATCCGCAGCGGGCATAGAAATCGCCCTCCACCGACCGGATGCGGCCGTCATCGTCAAAGCCCACGGCGTAATCCACCACGAAATCGTGCCGCTTGCCCGTGGCGATCATGTCGTCGTCCCGGTCGGGGCGGATCTTGACCGTCCGGTTCCAGCGCTTGGCCGCGACGGCCGCGACGCAGGCGAACAGGTTCATCTGCGTTTCCTTGCCGCCGAAACCGCCGCCCATGCGCCGCACGTTCACCACAACCGCGTTGCTGGGCACCCCCAGGACGTGGGCCACCATGTGCTGCACCTCGGACGGGTGCTGGGTCGAGACGTGCAGAACGACCTCGTCATCCTCGCCCGGCACGGCCATCGCGATCTGGCCCTCCAGATAGAAATGGTCCTGCCCGCCGATGGCAAAGCGACCCTCGATCCGGCGCGGCGCGGCGGCCATCGCCGCAGGCGCATCGCCGCGCTTGAGGGTCAGGGGGTCGGTCACATAGCCCATGCCCGCGTCGCGCGCCGCGATCGGGTCCAGCGCGTGGGGCAGCACGTCATAGTCGATCCGCGCCTTGTGCGCCGCGCGGCGCGCCTGGTCGCGCGTTTCGGCGATGACCGCAAAGACCGGCTGGCCCCAGAACTGCACCACGCCTTCGGCAAAGATCGGGTCGTCGTTCTTGCCGTTGGGCGACACGTCGTTGACGCCCGGCAGGTCGGCCGCCGTCAGGATGCCCAGCACGCCCGGCTGCGCCAGCGTGTCGGTGAAATCCATGCCCGTGATGCGGCCATGGGCGCAGGACGACAGGCCCAGATAGGCGTGGATCGTGCCGGTGGGCTCGACCAGATCGTCGGTGTATTCGGCACGGCCGGTGACATGCTTGGCGGCGCTGTCATGGGCGGTGTCCTGATGGGCCTGGCCCGTGATGGTCGCGGTGTCGTCCTTCATGGCCTAGACTCCTTCGCTCTGGCGCAGCCGCACGGGCAGGCCGGGTTCGGATTGCTCCAGCCAGAACCGCCGGATCAGGTTGCGTGCGACGGTCGCGCGGTATTCCGCGCTGGCGCGCATGTCGGACAGCGGCTGGAAATCCTCCGCGATCGCGCGGGCGGCGGCATCGAAGCTTGCCGCCGCGAAGGGCTGCCCCTGCAGCGCGGCCTCGGCACGGCGGGCGCGCTTGGGCGTTCCGGCCATGCCGCCGAAGGCCAGCCGCGCACGGGTGATCATGCCGTCCGCAACGTCGATGCAGAACCCCGCCGCGACAGAGGTGATATCGCTGTCGCGCCGCTTGCTGACCTTGTAGGCCGCGATGCGCGCTTGGGGCTGCATGGGGATCAGGACCTCCTCGACGAACTCGCCTTGCTGGCGGTCCTGCTTGCCGTAGTCGATGAAGAAATCCTCCAGCGGCAGTTCGCGGCGCGTGTCGCCCCGACGCAGGACGATCCGCGCGTCCAGCGCGATCAGCAAGGGCGGCGTATCCCCGATCGGAGAGCCGTTGGCGATGTTCGCCCCGATGGTGCCGGCATTGCGCACCTGCCAGCCGCCGATGCGCGACCAGTACTCGGCGGCCTGCGGAACATGGCGGGCGATCAGGGGCGCGGCCTCGCTGTAGGTCACGCCGGCACCCAGGCGGATCATGCCGTCCTCGACCGTGATGTCCTTCATCAGGTGACCGATGAAGATGGCCGGGCTGATGTCGCGCATGAACTTCGTGACCCACAACCCGACATCGGTGGCGCCCGCGACCAGCGTCGCCTTGGGTTCGTCCAGCAACAGCTGGGCCAGATCGTCGGTATCGGCGGGGACCAGTGCCCGGTCCGCTCCGCGCGCAAGTGAAACCCGTGCGCCACGCATCCCGGCCAGGCGCGCGGCCACCGCGTCGCGTTCGCGGGACAGCGCGTCCTGGGCCTGCCCTCCGGCCGCGCCCGCGGCCAAGGCCGCGCGGATGATCGGCGCATAGCCCGTGCAGCGGCAGATGTTGCCCTGCAGCGCGGTCTCGATCTCGGCGGCATCGGCATCGGGATTGGTCATCCATAGCCCGTAGAGCGCCATCACGATGCCCGGCGTGCAGAAGCCGCACTGGCTGCCGTGATGGTCGACCATCGCGGCCTGGACCGGGTGCAGACCGCCATCGGGGCCGCGCAGATGCTCGATCGTAACGATATGGGTGGCATGGCACGAGGCCAGCAGCCGGATGCAGGCGTTCACCGGCTCATAGACCAGCCCTGCGGCGGTCAGGCGTCCCGCAAGCACCGTGCAGGCGCCGCAATCGCCCTCGGCGCAGCCCTCCTTGGTGCCGGTCATCCGGCGCGCAAGGCGCAGATGATCCAGCAGCGTGTCCGAAGCGCCGACCTCTGTCAGGGCGATCTCGGTGTCGTTCAGAAGAAACCGCAGCTGGGTCATGATAGCCTTTCCTTGCCTTGGTCCAAGTCTACGGCCTGGCGGTGCGTTTCGAAATCGGCTGTGATCTAGAAGACTTTACACGTTCCGTTGAAAGCGGGCCACCGTCACATGGCGTCAGGCGCGAAAGCCGCGCCATCTGCGACAATCTTCGGCAGCCATTTCCAGCGGTGGCCGGACCTCGCCGGGGGCGCAGAAAGGCGCGGCGGCCCCCCATCGAGGGGGACCGCCGCGCCCGGGGGACTGCGCCCCCGTGTCCCGCCGTTGCGCGGGCCGTTGTCGTTCAGCGAGGGACGGTCCTACAGGCCCGCGACCCCCAGGGGTCCGACCTCGCGGAACCAGCGCAGGATCGCGTCGCGTTCGGCGTCCTCCATCCCGGTGATGTTCGCAGGGGGCATCGCGTCGGTCAGTCCCGCCTGGACATAGACCTGATGCGCGGCGCGGGCGATGTCGGCGGGCGTCTCCAGCAGGACGCCCTTGGGCGCGGTGCGGATGCCGTCCCAGACCGGTTCGCGCGCATGGCACATCGAACAGCGGCCGATGACGGCCTGGCTGGCATCCTCGAACCCATCGGCCTCGGCGAAGCGCGTCTCGACCGGGGTCAGGGGCCGAGCCATCGCCTCGTCATAGCTGTCCTGGTTCACGCCGATCGACGCCAGCCACATCACCCCGATGAACAGCATCGTCGTGACCGCCCAGGTCCACCACTGGTATCCCTTGCGGGCGTGCATGGTGTTGAAGAAGTGCCGGATGGTCACACCCATCAGGAAGATCAGCGCCGCGATCAACCAGTTGTACTGGCTGGCGAAGGCCAGCGGGTAGTGGTTCGACAGCATCAGGAAGATGACCGGCAGCGTCAGGTAGTTGTTGTGCGTCGACCGCAGCTTGGCGATCTTGCCGTATTTCGGGTCGGCGGGGCGCCCGGCCTTCAGGTCGGCGACCACGATGCGCTGGTTCGGCATGATGATCAGGAACACGTTCGCGGTCATGATCGTCGCGGTGAAGGCGCCCAGATGCAGCAGCGCCGCGCGGCCCGTGAAGATCTGGTCATAGGCCCAGCCCATCGCCACCAGCGCCGCGAACAGCAGCAGCATCAGTACCGTGGGACGGTTGCCCAGGGGCGACTTGCACAGCCCGTCATAGATCAGCCAGCCCACCGCCAGCGACCCGCCCGAAATCAGGATCGCCTGCCAGATCGCCAGGTCGGCCTTGGCCGGCTCGATCAGGTACAGGTTGGCGCCGGCCCAATAGGTGACCATCAGCAGCGCGGCCCCAGACAGCCAGGTCGCATAGCTTTCCCATTTGAACCAGGTCAGATGCTCGGGCATGCGCTCGGGCGCGACCAGGTACTTGCGGATGTGATAGAACCCCCCGCCGTGGACCTGCCATTCCTCGCCATGCGCGCCCTTGGGAAGGTCGGGTGCCTTCTGCAGGCCCAGGTCCAGCGCGATGAAGTAGAACGACGACCCGATCCACGCGATGGCGGTGATCACGTGCAGCCAGCGGACGGCAAAGGAGAGGAACTCCCACAGGATGGCGATTTCCGGGATCATCTCAGCTGCCCCGATAGGTGGAATAGCCGAACGGAGAGACCAGCAGCGGCACGTGGTAATGGTCGTTCTGCGACATGCCGAAGCGGATCGGGATCACGTCCAGAAAGCGGGGGCTTTCGGGCGCCACGCCCGACGCGTCCATCCAGGCGCCGGCGTGGAATTCCAGCTCGTAGGTGCCGGTGGCGAAATCGCCCGCCGGCAGGATATGCGCATCGGTGCGCCCGTCGTCATTGGTCACCATGCGCGCGATCTCCTCGCGCGCGGGCGACAGCCGGAACAGCACCACCTGCATCCCGCGCGCGGGCAGCCCGCGCGCCGTGTCCAGAACATGCGTTGTCAGAAAACCCGACATGAAATCCCCCCGTCTTGATGGTTCCTGCGCCGTGATACCCGATTTGCCCAAGGGCGGCAGGGGCTTGATGGACAAGGCAGTCTTAAGAAACCGTGCATAATCGACCCTCAGTGATCGGCCAGCCGACCGGCCTCGGCCAGTTCAGCCTCGTCCGCGGGGGCTGCACCGTTGTAGAACCAGTTCAGCGCCACCGCGCTGACCGCGGCCAGCAGGATGCCCGAATGGATCAGCGGATGGATCGCATGGGGCAGCCACTGCTTGAAGTTCGGGGCGACCAGCGGGATCATCGCCATGCCGATGCTGATGGCCACGACGAACAGATTGTGGCGGTTGGCGGTGAAATCGACACGGCTCAGGATGCGGATGCCGGTGGCGGCGACCATCCCGAACATCACCAGCCCGGCCCCGCCCAGGACGGTGGTCGGCAGGCTTTCGACCAGGGCGCCCATCTTGGGGATCAGGCCCAGCACGATCATGATGATGCCGCCCGCCACGCAGACGAACCGCGACCGGATGCCCGTGACCCCCACCAGCCCGACGTTCTGCGAGAACGAGGTATAGGGGAAGGTGTTGAAGATGCCGCCCAGCATCGTGCCCAGACCGTCGGCACGCAGGCCCGCGGCCAGGCCGCGCGAATTGATCGGACGGCGGCACATATCCGACAGCGCCAGGAACATGCCCGTCGATTCGATCATCACCACGATCATCACCAGGACCATCGTGACGATCATCACCGGGTCAAAGGTCGGCAGGCCGAAATGGAAAGGCTTGATGACGGCGAACCAGGCGGCCTCTCCGACCTTGTCGAACTGCATCAGCCCCATCGCCGCCGCAGCGACGCCGCCCACGGCGATGCCCAGCAGCACGGCGATGTTGGCCATGAAGCCGCGGGCGAACCGCGACACCAGCAGGATCGTGCCCAGCACCAGCACCGCGATCAGGATGTTCGTCCCCGAAGCATAGGCGGGGTTCGGCATGGCGGGCGCCAGGCGCAGCCCCTCGGGCACGCCGCCCGCGGCGATGGCGCCGTCCAGCCAGGCCTGCTGCGCGGGATCGACAAGCATCGGCGCGGTCGGACCGACCGGCAGGCCGAAGATCCAGTTGATCCCGATGGGCATCAGGCTGATGCCGATGGCCAGGATGACCGTGCCGGTGACGACGGGCGGAAAGAACCGCAGGACCCGCCCGATCAACGGCGCCAGCAGGATGGCGATGAGGCCCGCCGCGATGATCGCCCCGAACAGCGCGCGCGCCCCGTCGGTGCCCGGCGTCTGGCCCGCGATGGCGACCATCGGCCCAACGGCCGCAAAGGTCACGCCCATCATCACCGGCAGGCGGATGCCGAAATACTGGGTCATGCCCAGGCTTTGGATCAGGGTCGCCAGTCCGCAGACGAACAGGTCGGCCGAGATCAGGAAGGCCACCTCCTCGGGCGGCAGCTGCAGGGCGCGGCCCACGATCAGCGGCACCGCGATGGCGCCCGCATACATGACCAGCACGTGCTGGAACCCCAGCGTGATCAATCGCCCCGTGGGCAGCATCTGGTCGACGGGATGGACCTGGGTCCGGGAAAGGCTGTCTGTCATGGCGGGCTCCCCTTCTGATGTCGCGTCGTGGTTGCGCGACTGACCCAGACCTAGCTTGGCCCGTCATTTTCCCGAAACGGATTTTCAGGGCGACGTCGGCACCCTACCCCCGGCTGCCCGAAATCCCGGCACCGAATCCGCCCCTGCCCAGCCCGTGCCGGGAACCCGCGGCGACCGAAAATGGAAATGTTTTCTAAGCGTTGGCTTTTTGGCTTGCGAGGCGTCATTTTCGCCCGCATCTAAAGGCAGCATTAACAAGGGACGCATAATGGCCGACCCGACCCGTAAGCGGGGGCGCCCCCGCAAGACCCTGCCCGACGCGCCGGGCACCGTGCAGTCGCTGGACCGGGCGCTGGACCTTCTGGACCTGCTGGCGGCCCATCCCGGCCTGACCTTGTCCGAGGTGGCGGACCGATCGGCGCAGCCGCCCTCGACCGTGCACCGGGTGCTGCACACGCTGGCCGCGCGCGGCATGGCCGAAAGCGACCCCGCGACGCAGGCCTGGAACATCGGGCCGCAGGCGTTCCGCCTGGGGTCGGCCTTCATGCGCCGGTCGGGCCTTGTGGAACGCGCCCGCCCGATCATGCGCGCGCTGATGGAACATACCGGCGAGACCGCGAACCTGGGCATCTTGCAGGGCGACAGCGTGCTGTTCCTGTCCCAGGTCGAGACCTCCGAGACGATCCGCGCGTTCTTCCCCCCCGGCACCCGGTCGCCCCTGCATGCATCGGGGATCGGCAAGGCGCTGCTGGCGTTCCGGCCCGACAGCGTCGCGGCACTGGGTCCCCTGGCGCGGTTCACCGACACAACGCTGACCGACCCCGCGGCGCTGGAGGCGGACCTGGCCCGCATCCGGCACCGCGGCTTTTCCTTCGACGACGAGGAACGCAGCCGGGGCATGCGCTGCATCGCGGCCCCCGTCTTCGATCTGTCCGGAGAGGCGATCGCCGGGATCAGCGTCAGCGGCCCCACGCACCGCATCGGGGCCGAATACGTCAAGACCCTGGGCGCGGTGGTGGCCGCCGCGGCGGCCAACCTGTCCGATGCCCTGGGCGGCCCGACCCGCTGACCGGGGGTCAGTGCGCGCCGAACAGCGCGAACTTTGCCACGAACAGGGCCGCGATGATCCAGGTTGCGGCATGCACCTCGCGCGCGCGGCCGGTCAGCAGCTTGATCACGGCATAGCTGATGAAGCCGAAGGCCAGGCCGTTGGCGATGGAATAGGTCAGCGGCATGGCGATGGCGGTCAGCACCGAAGGCGCGGCCTCGGTCACGTCGTCCCAGCTGACCTCGGCCAGCTCGCGCACCATCAGCGTCGCGACATACAGAAGCGCCGGCGCGGTCGCATAGGCGGGCACCGACCCGGCCAGCGGCGCAAAGAACATCGCGGCCAGGAACAGCAGGCCCACGACCACCGTGGTCAGGCCGGTCCGGCCCCCCGCCTGCACGCCTGACGCGCTCTCCACATAGGCGGTCGTCGAGGACGTGCCCAGCAGCGCACCGGCCGTGATCGCGGTCGAATCCGCCATCAGCGCACGGCCCAGGTTCTTGTTCTTGTGGGTCGGCCCCTCGGTCAGCAGGCCTGCGCGCTTGGCCACGCCGATCAGCGTGCCGGTGGCGTCGAAGACCTCGACCAGGACCATGACCAGAACGACCTGGAAGATGCCGAAGGTCAGCGCGCCCATCAGGTCCATCTGCAGGAAGGTCGGCGCGATCGACGGCGGCATGGACATGACGCCCGAAAACTGGCTTACGCCAAGAACGATCGCCGCGACTGTCACCACCAGGATGCCGATCAGGATCGCCCCCGTGACGCGCAGCGCATCCAGCGTCACGATCAGGAAGAACCCGCAGATCGTCAGCAGCGTGCCCGTGGCGGTCAGATCGCCCAGCGCGACCAGCGTCGCGGGGTTGCCCACCACGATGCCCGACGACTGCAGCGCAATGATCGCCAGGAACAGCCCGATGCCCGCCGCGATGGCGCTGCGCATCGACGCGGGGATGCCCGCGATCAGCCAGCGCCGGATGCCCGTCAGCGACAGGAACAGGAAGATCATCCCGCTGATGAACACCGCGCCCAGCGCCTGCTGCCAGGTAAAGCCCATGACGCCCACGACGGTGAAGGCGAAGAAGGCGTTCAGCCCCATGCCCGGCGCCATGCCGATAGGCCAGTTGGCCCACATCCCCATGATCAGCGAGCCCAGCGCCGCGGCAAGGCAGGTCGCGACGAAGACCGCGTCGCGGTCCATGCCGGTTGTGGACAGGATGTCCGGATTGACGAAGATGATATATGCCATCGTCAGGAAGGTGGTGATCCCGGCGATCACCTCCGTCCTGACGCTGCTGCCTTTTTCGGCAAGTCCAAAATAGCGTTCCATGCGTCCCCCCTTGGCGGACCCCCCGTCCGCCGTTGGGCCGGACAGTGGGCGGCGCGGCCTCATGCCGCAATTGTCCCCGGCGCGTAAGTCTTTCAACGCGATTTTGAAAGACCCGACCATTGTCGCGCATTCCTTGATACAGAATTCCGCCCCTGACCGCTTGTCCTTACGCGGCCGCCGCGCTTTGCTGACGCAACGACAGGCACAAGGGGAGAGAGATGCGCTACAGCCGAGACCTGACCGGATATGGCCGGACCACCCCCAATCCCCGCTGGCCGGGCGGTGCCCGCATCGCGGTCCAGATCGTCCTCAACTATGAGGAAGGCGGAGAGAACAGCATCGAGCATGGCGATCCCGCCTCGGAGGCGTTCCTGTCCGAGATCATCGGCGCCCAGCCCTGGCCCGGCCAGCGGCACTGGAACATGGAATCGATCTATGACTATGGCGCGCGGTCGGGCTTCTGGCGGATGCACCGCATGCTTTGCGACCTGCCGATCACCGTCTATGGCGTCGCCACCGCGCTGGAGCGCAGCCCCGAACAGGTTGCCGCCATGCAGGAGGCCGGGTGGGAGATCGCGACCCATGGCCTGAAATGGATCGACTATCGCAACGTCCCGCGCGAGGTCGAGGCCGACCACATCGCCCAGGCCGTGGCCCTGCACACCGCCATCACCGGCGAACGCCCGCACGGTTTCTATCAGGGGCGCACGTCGATGAACACGGTGGCCTTGGGCTGCGAGGAAGGCGGGTTCGCCTATCTGGCCGACACCATCGCGGACGAACTGCCCTATTGGCACGTCCACAACGACCGGCCGCAGCTGATGGTGCCCTATACGATGGACGCCAATGACATGCGCTTTTCCAGCGGTCAGGGGTTCGGCACGGGAACTGATTTCTTCGACTATCTGCGCGACAGCTTCGACATCCTCTATGCCGAAGGGGCCGCCGGCGCGCCCAAGATGATGTCCATCGGCCTGCACTGCCGCCTGGCTGGGCGCCCCGGTCGGGCGATGGCGATCCAGCGGTTCCTGGAGCACGCCCGCAGCCATGAGGGCGTCTGGTTCGCCAGCCGCCTGGACATCGCCCGCCATTGGACGGCCGAACATCCGTTCCAGCGCCGCACGCGCCCGTCGCAGATGGACCGCGCCGCCTTTGTCGCACGGTTCGGCGGCGTCTATGAACATTCGCCCTTCATCGCCGAACGCGTCTGGGATGCCGAGATGGGTGCCGTCCACGACACGCCCGGCGGCCTTGCCGGACGCATGGCACAGATGTTCCGCGCGTCAGGCGACGACGAACGACTGGGCGTGCTGCGGGCCCACCCCGATCTGGCGGGCAAGCTGGCGCAGGCCAAGCGTCTGACCGCCGACAGCACCGCCGAACAGGCCAGCGCCGGTCTGGACGCGCTGACCGATGCGGAACGGGCCGAATTCACACGCCTGAACGACGCCTATGTCGCCAAGCACGGCTTTCCGTTCATCATCGCGGTTCGTGACCACGACAAGGCGGGCATCCTGTCCGCCATGCAGGCCCGCGTCGACAACGACACCGCCACCGAACGCGCCACAGCCGAGGCGCAGGTCACCCGCATCGCCACCCTTCGCCTGAAAGAGATCCTGAAATGACCCAGACCGGCCCCGCGGGCGCCCCCACCGGCGACATCGCCCAGCTTCCCACCGATGATGCCACCGCGCCGCGCATCCGCTATGCCGGCCCCGTGGCGGGCCTGCCGCCCCAGACGGGGATGACCACCGACACCGCCATCTTCACCGAGGCCTATGCCGTTATCCCCCGCACCGTGATGCGCGACATCGTCACCAGCTATCTGCCCGGCTGGCAGGGGATGCGGTTCTGGATGTTGGCCCGCCCGCTGACCGGATTTGCGGAAACCTTCAGCCAGTACATCGTCGAACTGGCCGAAGGCGGCGGCAGCGACACGCCTGACGACGACCCCGAGGTCCAGCACGCGATCTTCGTCACCGGCGGCGACATGCAGGTCGTGATCGACGGGACCGAGCATTTGCTGTCGCCGGGCGGCTTTGCCTATATCCCGGCTGGCACGCCGTGGCGGGTCCGGAACCGCACCGCAGGCCCCGCGGGCTTTCACTGGTGGCGCAAGCGCTGGCAGCCCTTTGCCGGCACGGACAAGCCCGACCCTATCGTGGTGCAGGAACAAGACATCGCCCCGTCCATGATGCCCGACACGGACGGGGCATGGGGCACCACGCGCTTCATGGACCCGGCCGATCTGCGCCATGACATGCACATCACTGTCGTGACGTTCAAACCCGGCGGCTCGATCCCCTTCGCGGAAACGCACGTGATGGAACACGGCCTGTTCGTGCTGGAAGGAAAGGCCGTCTATCGCCTGAACCGGGACTGGGTCGAGGTAGGTCCGGGCGATTACATGTGGCTGCGCGCCTTCTGCCCGCAAGCCTGCTACGCCGGCGGTCCGGGGCCGTTCCGCTATCTGCTGTACAAGGACGTGAACCGACACGCGACGCTGTGGCCGAACCGCTAATTCGCCGGGGCCGCGATCACTTCAGCGGATCGTGGCCCCAGTTCATCAGGGAATAGCGCCAGTCGCTGTGTTCCTTGTCCTTTTCGGGGCCACCCTGTGCCAAGTGGCGCTTGATGTAGCCCGCGACCTTGGCCATGTGCGACCAGTCGTCGTCGGTCAGGTCGGCCTTCTTCTTGTCCTTGATGCGCAGGATGTGGCGGCCTGACTTGTGGCCGGTGCTTTCGCCCTGCCCGCCGGTGTCGCCCACCGACTTGCTGTCGTCAGTGTCCAGCCAATCCTTCAGCTGGGACGGCGTCATGTTCACCAGCTTCTGCCAGTCGTCCCAAACCTGTTCATGCGATGCCATTGAATCCTCCTGCGATCGGCGGAAAAACTCTTGGCGCCAATGCGCGGTTCCAATCGGGCGGCATTCTGCTATGACCCCGCGTTGCACAGAATGCAAATTATTAACGTGGTAAACAGATGCGGATCATTGGCCTTGATGCGGCGCGAAGCCTGGCGATCGTGCTGGCGATGTCGTCGCATGTCTTTGCGGATGTGGGCCTTTACGCCCACATGTCCGAACCGCTGACCCGCGTTGCGGGATTTGCCTTCCAGATCGCCACACCGACCTTCATCCTGCTGTTCGGCACGATGCTGGAGGTGGTCTATCGCCCACGCTGGACCACGCGTCAGGCGCGCCATGGGGTTGCCATGCGGCTTCTGTCGCGGGCGTTCCAGTGCTGGGTTCTCTATGCGCTGACGATCCTGACATTGACCTTGACCGATGACGGCTACTCGGTGCCCTACAGCACCGCGACGATCCTGTTCATGGGAAATTCACCCTATACGGAAATTCTGAAGTTCTATGCCATCGTCCTCGCCATTGCGCCGATCCTGTTGTGGATCCGGGCGCGGACCGGGCTGCTGCCGCTGGCGGTCGCCGCGCTGGCTTGTCACGCGGCGTGGCCCCTGCTCAGCGGCCTTCCGGACGTCCAGAACGATCTGGGCGCGCCCACCCCCGTGGCCAGCCTCGTGCAGTTTCTGACCGGTTTCGGCGACCTGCCGCTTGCAGGTCCGTCCGTGCTGCACGGACTGACGCTGGTCATCGCCGGACAATGCCTGGGCCGCTATCTGACCGGCCGGTCGCCGGCGGGATCGACAGACCCCTTGGCCGATCCGGGCTTTGGCCGCCGGGTGCGTGCGCTGCTGGTCGGGGGCGCGGGGGTCGCGCTGATCGGCGGGCTGTTCGTCAGCGTCGACGTGATCGACGGCTTGGCGGATGGCAGCCTGCGCCGGGACAGCAATCCGCTCTATTTCGCAACTGGCATCCTGTCGGCCACGCTGATGACGCTGTTCTTCGTCTGGATGATCGACATCCGAAAAGTCGGAAGCATCGGGGCATGGTCCCAAGCCACCTTCTTTGGCCGCACCAGCATGTTCACCTTCGCCTGGGGCAATGTCCTGCTGTATCTGGTCGCCCCCCAGCCCACCGACGTGACCGGGGCAGTGGGATGGACCGCCGCCCTGCTGGCCGCGCTATGCGTGATGAGCCTTGGTTTCGACCGCGCCGCGCGCCGCTCGACGACGGTGGCGACCACGCTGACGCGGCTCAGATGGCCCGCCGACTGGCTGGCCGAACGGCTGCTATGGGGGATGGGCCGACTGCGCGCGGCCTAGCTCAAACCTTGGTGGCGCTGACCGGTGGCGTGACGGTGCGGGCGCGGATGCGCGCCTCGCGCCAGGTGATATAGCTGATCGCCCCGATCATCAGACCGCCGCCCAGGATCACCCACGGGTCCAGCGGCTCATGAAAGACCAGCACGCCGACCAGGCTGGCCCAGATCAGCTGCAGGAACGTCACCGGCTGCGTGACCGTCAGCGGCGCCGCCGCAAAGGCCCGCGTCATCGTGTAATGGCCAAGCGTCGCAAAGACCGCGACCAGCGCCAGCCAGCCCAGCTGGCCCATCGTCGGCGGCACCCACTGCGCGATGGCCAGCGGTGCCAGACCGACCGATACCGTCAGCGACATCATCGCCACGACCACCGCCGCGGGCACGCGATCCGACAGCTGCTTCGCGATCAGATAGGACAGACCGAAGGCGACAGCGGCCAGAACCTGGCTCAGATGCCCGGGGTCCAGCTCCCGCAACCCCGGCCGCAGTACGACCAGCGCGCCCATAAGCGCCACCGCCACCGCCGCGATCCGCCGCGAGGCCAGCTTTTCACCCAAAAACAGCGCGGCGCAGATCGTCACGATGATGGGGTTCAGAAAGCCGATGGCCGTCACCTCGGCCACGGTGATGCGCGACATCGCATAGAACCAAGCGACCACCGCCACCACGTGCAGCGCCCCACGCAGCGCGAACAGCCCCCAGATCCCCCGCGAAAACCCGCCCCGCAAGGCGCTGGTGATGACCGGGGCCAGAAACACCAATCCGAACAGAAAGCGGATGAACGCCGCCTGTGCCGCGGGCAGCGCGCCGTCCAGCCCGCGCACGATGGTGTTGACCGCGACAAAGCACAGCCCTGTCGCCAGCATCCATCCGATGCCGATCAGGTCGCGGCGTGTCTCGCTTTGCATCTGCATGATCTGCAATTGCCGCCTTTCCCGGCGGCGCGCAAGGCGCAAAACGCAAGACGGGCCGCCCCCGATGGGAACGGCCCGCCCGCGCGATCGACGGCGATTACAGTTGCGCCGCGATCTCTTCCGAGATGTCGAAATTGCCGGTGACGGTCTGGACGTCGTCGTCATCCTCCAGCGTGTCGATCAGGCGCATCAGCTTTTGCGCGGTCTCAAGGTCGGTGACCTCGGTGGGCGCCTGCGGCTTCCAGATCAGCTTGGCGGTGTCGGATTCGCCCAAGGACGCCTCCAATGCGCTGGACACCTCGTTCAGCGCGGTGTCGGCGCAATAGATCCAGTGGCCCTCCTCGTCGGATTCGACGTCGTCGGCCCCGGCCTCCAGCGCGGCCAGCATGACCGTATCGGCATCGCCAGCGGATGCGGGATAGACGATCTCTCCGACCCGGTCGAACATGAAGCTGACCGAACCGGTCTGGCCCATGTCGCCGCCCGACTTGGTGAAATAGCTGCGCACGTTCGACGCGGTGCGGTTGCGGTTGTCCGTCATCGCCTCGACCACCAGCGCGATCCCGTTCGGGCCGTAACCCTCATAGCGGATCTCGTCATAGGTCTCGGCGTCGCCGCCCTGCGATTTCTTGATGGCGCGGTCGATCACGTCCTTGGGGACGGATTTCGACTTGGCCTCCTTGACGGCCAGGCGCAGGCGCGGGTTCTTTTCAGGATCGGGGTCGCCCATCTTGGCGGCCACGGTGATCTCTTTCGCCAGCTTGGAGAACAGCTTGGACCGCAGCTTGTCCTGCCGGCCCTTGCGGTGCTGGATGTTGGCCCATTTGGAATGCCCTGCCATGTCGGGTCGTCCTTCGTGCGGAAACTGGAATATGGCCCGCTTCTAGTCCAGCGGGCACCCCCATCGCAATGCGAAACGCGGCCCCAGGGGGCCGCGCGGTGGTCGTCCGGTGATCGGGCGCGCCTTACAGCGCGGCGGAACCGCCCAGGATGCGGCGGACTTCGCCGTCGCGGGTCAGGCCCTTGGCGGACAGTTCGGCATCCGACATCTGGCTCAGGCGGTTCAGCGCGCGCATCTGCGGGCTTGCCTCGGCCAAAGCGATCATGAAGCGGCCCACGGCACGGAACGGCGCCAACAGCGAGCCGGCCGAGAAACCGGTGGATTTGTGATCGACAGAAGCGATGGTCGCCATGTGGAAACTCCTTGCATAGGACAAAGTCGTTTCCTCCCCTGCGCCCTAGATCGGGGTTTTGCCCCCCGATCGCAACCGCCGATGCTGCATGGCAGCATTGCAGTCGCGGCAAACGCAAGGCGTCAAGGAACCAGCGGCCACAGGATGGGGATGATCAGGCACGCCACGATGCCGCAGATGATGTCCAGCGGCACGCCCACCTTGACGAAGTCAGAGAACCGATACCCCCCCGGTCCATAAACCATCATATGTGTCTGATAGCCGATGGGCGTCGCAAAGGCGACGGTTGCCGCGAACATGACGGCCACGACATAGGGTCGTGGGTCGTGGCCAAGGGTCGTGGCCAGCGCGATGGCAATGGGCGTCAGCAGGACGGCGACCGCGTTGTTCGACAGGACCTCGGTCAGGATCAGGCCTAGGAAATAGACCGCGATCAGGGTCAGGAACGGCGGCAGGTCCATCAGGTGCGGCGCCAGGAAGTCGACGATCAGGTTTACCGTCCCCGTATGTTCCAGCGCCTCGCCCACGGCCAGCATGGCGAAGATCATCGCCATCAGGCGGCCGTCCACGAAAGAGAACGCCTCTTCGGCGTCGACGCAGCGGGTGATGAGGATCACCGCCGCCGCCAGGAAGGACAGCGCCAGGATCGGGGCGACGTTCAGGGCCGCCAGCGTCACCACGGCCAGCAGGCAGATGATCGCGATGGGGGCGCGATTGCGCCGATAGGCCCGCGCCGAGGGGCGCGAGACGTCGACCATCTCCATGTCGGTGGCCAGGCGGCCGATATCCTCGGGCGCGCCCTCCAGCAGCAGGGTGTCGCCCACGCGCACCACCAGGTCGTCCAGCTGGCGACCGATGTTCTGGTTCCGCCGGTGCGCCGCCAGGACATAGATGCCATAGCGGCGGCGCAGGCGCAGGTCGCCAAGGCGGCGACCGATCAGATGGCAGCCCGGCGAGATCAGAACCTCGACCGTCTCGGTCGCGACCGAGCCCAGTTTGTCCAGCATCTGCAGGTTCTTGTTGTCCAGCATCTCCAGCAGGTCGGACATCTCCGACCGCAGGACGACGCGGTCGCCGGGGGCCAGCACGACCTCGGGCAGGTTGCGGCGCAGCGACGCGTCGCCCCGCAGCACGTCGATCAGGCGCACCGCGTCGCGCTTGAACAGCGCCACCTCGGTCACGGTCTGGCCGACCAGGGACGAATCCTCGGGGATCGCGACCTCGGTGAAGTACTTCATCTCGCGGCGCGACCCCAGGAAGCCGGCCAGCGAGGTGCGTTCGGGCAGAAGCTTGCGCCCGATCAGCAGGAAATAGGCGATCCCGGCAAGGGTGATGGCGATGCCCACCGGGGCGATCTCGAAGATCGTGAAGGGCTCCATCCCGCGTTCGCGCGCCACCCCGTCGACCAGCAGGTTGGTCGAGGTGCCGATCAACGAGATCATGCCCCCCATCAACGTGAAATAGCTAAGTGGCATCAACAATTTGGACGGCGTTGTTCCAAGCCGCAGCGCCAGCTGGATGCAGATCGGGATCATCACCGCGACGACCGGCGTGTTGTTCATTACCGCCGATGCAACGATCACGAAGCCGAACAGGCTGGCCACCGCCAGCATCGGATTGGTGTCAGCGCGGGCCGACACGATGCTGGACATCAGGTCCAGCGCCCCCGTCCGCATCAGGCCGCCCATCAGCAGGTACATGAAGGCGATCGTCCAGGGCGCGGCATTTGACAGCACCCCCGCCGCATCCTCGACCGGCAGCAGCCCCAGCACCATCATCGTCGCCGCCGAGGCGATGGCGATGACCTCGGGCGGGTGCTTTTCGCGGATGAAGAGGACAAAGGTGATGCTGACGATGATCAGCATGGCAACGGAAGCGGTCGTGCCGGTCAGTTCAAAGCCAAGCATGAAGATCCTGTCTCGTCACACGGCCCGGATGCGGCCCCGACATCGGGGTGTAGAGCAGTTTTCTGCGCTGCCGCAAGCGAAAGTTGAAACGGTGCCGGTGGGTCAGGCCGGATGCGTGGCCGCCAGCCGACCGCCGTCGCGCACCGGCTGGACGCTGCGCGCCTGCCCCGTGCGGTCGTCCGTCTCGACCAGCACGCCGGACAGCGTCGCCTCGCCTTCGGCGGGCACGAAGCGGTCGCGGACCATGCCGGTGATGAAGCGGCGCAGCGGCTCCGCCTTGTCCATGCCGATCACGCTGTCATAGTCGCCGCACATCCCCGCATCGGTCAGATAGGCCGTTCCGCGCGGCAGCACCTGTGCATCGGCCGTGGGGACGTGGGTGTGGGTGCCCACCACCAGGCTGGCGCGCCCGTCGCAGAAATGACCCACGGCCATCTTCTCGCTGGTCGCCTCGGCGTGGATGTCGACCAGGGCGCCCTGCACCATGCCGCCCGGCGGATGGGCGCGCAGCACGCCGTCCAGTGCCGAGAACGGATCGTCATAGGGACGCGACATGAACACTTGGCCCAAGGCCTGCACGATCAGCGCCTTGCGCCCGCGCTGGTCGCTGATGATCGTGTGACCGCGGCCCGGCGCCTCGCGCGCGAAGTTCAGAGGGCGCACGATCCGCGGTTCGCGGTCGATGAAGGCCAGCATGTCCTTTTGATCAAAGGCATGGTCGCCAAGCGTCAGGCAATCGGCCCCCGCCTCCAGCAGCAGCTGCGCGTGACCCGCGGTCAGGCCCCGCCCGCCGCTTGCGTTCTCCGAATTGACCACGACAAGATCGGCCTTCAGCCGGGCGCGCAGCCCCGCCAGCCGTTCGGTGATCGCCCGACGGCCCGAACGGCCCATCACATCGCCAAGAAACAGAATTTTCATGGGGGTCTGCTATGCCAATCTGCGTGCGGCCTCAAGCGCGCACATGCAAAAAGGGCTGCCTTGCGGCAGCCCTTTCATATCGTCGCCGTAAGGCGTCGGATCAGACGAACTGAACGTTCGTTGCCGATTCGCGACCGTCACGGCCACGCTCCAGCTCGAACGTCACCTTCTGGCCGTCGGCCGGAGCCGACAGGCCCGCGCGCTCGAGAGCCGAGATGTGCAGGAAAACGTCCTGGCGGCCGCCTTCCGGTTGAATGAAGCCGAACCCTTTGGTGCTGTTGAACCACTTCACGGTGCCGTTGGCCATCGTGAGATCTCCTGTCTTAGTGTTCCACCCGCAGTATGCGGTGGCTTGGCCGTCAGATTAACAAAGCAGACTGAAGGCAGAAGCAGACAGGATGCAGAGAATTTAACGTAGCCATGTCTAGATAGGGCGGACAGGGCCTTAATGCAAGGGAAACTTGGTGCCGGCTGAGGGATTTGAACCCCCGACCCCCTGATTACAAATCAGACGCTCTACCACTGAGCTAAGCCGGCATCGTCGTCCGATTACCAAGCCGCCCGATGTTACGCAAGCGGCGGCTTCGTGCGTCTGGCACCGCCCAGGTTGGTGCGCGCCAGAAGCGCGACCGCGGCCAGCCCTACGGCCATCACCAGCAGTGCCGCGGGCGCGGCGTTGCCCAGATCCTCCAGGCTGGCGCGTTCGTGGGTGCGGGTGGCCAGCGTCTCGAAGTTGAACGGGCGCAGCAGCAGCGTTGCGGGCAGTTCCTTGACGCAATCGACGAAGACCAGCAGCAGCGCCGCCCCCACCGACCCGCGCATCATCGGCAGATAGACCGCGCGCAGGACCCCGGCATTGTCGCGCCCCAGCGACCGCGCCGCCATCGGCAGCGAGGGCGGCACCCGCGTGAAGGCCGCATCGATCGCCCCCTGCCCGATCGCGAAGAAACGGACCAGATAGGCCAGCACGATGGCCGTGCCCGTGCCCGTCAGGATCAGCCCCGGATCGGTGCCCGTCACCGCCAGCCAGCCATCCGCGACCCAGTGGTCCAGCGCGGCCAGCGGGATCAGCAGGCCCACCGCCAGCACCGCCCCCGGCGCGGCATAGCCGATGGTGGTGACCGGCATCAGCAGGCGCGGCAGCGCCCGCCCCGACAGGCGCGTCCCATAGACCATGATCAGCGCCATCAGCACCGTCAGCACCGCGGCGATCCCGCCTAATGACACCGTGTGCCACGCGGCCCGCACCAGCCCCGGCGACACCCAACCCTGCGGATAGGCCAGCGCATAGGTCGCGATCACCCCCACCGGCAGGACGAACCCCATCGCGAAAGGCAGCGTGCAGGCCATCGTCGCCAGGACCCCCGGCAGGGCACGCAGGCGCTGACGCTGGATCGGACGCGGCTGCCGGGCGCTTTGGTGATAGCGCGCGTTGCGGCGGGCAAAGCGTTCCCACAGCGACAGAAGCACGATGATGGCCAGCATCGCGCAGGCGATCTGGGCGGCACCGCCGGCGTTCCGACGCTCCAGCCAGGTGGTGAAGATGCCGGTGTTCAGGGTCTGGACCCCGAAATAGCTGACGACGCCGTAATCGGCGACCGCCTCCATCATCGCGATGGCCGATCCCGCTACGATGGCCGGGCGCGCCAGCGGCAGGCCAACGCGGGCGAACAGGCCCCAGGGGCCGGTGCCCAGGGCGCGCGCGACCTCGTATGCGCTGCCCGACTGTTCGTGCAGCGCGGCGCGCGTCAACAGATAGACATAGGGATAGAGGGCGGAGGCCAGCACCACGATCGCCGCCTCCAGCGAGCGGATGCGGGGGAACCAGTAGTCGCGGGCCGTCTCCCACCCGAACCAGCCGCGCAGGGCGATCTGGACCGGGCCGGAATAATCCAGGAAATCGGCCAGCGCATAGGCGCCGATATAGGCGGGCACCGCCAGCGGCAGCAGCAGCAGCCACTGCAGCACGCCACGGCCCGGAAAGTCGTACATGCTGACCAGCCAGGCCGCCCCGGTGCCCATCGCCGCGGCAAGCAGTCCCGTCCCCATTGCAAGCGCGACCGTATTGCCGAAATAGCGGGGCATGACGCTGGACAGCAGATGCGGCCAGATGTTGTCGGTGGGGTTCAGCGCCAGCCAGACGACCGAAAGGACCGGCATCAGCACCAGCCCCGCGACCAGGACCGCGGCGACCGACCATCCGCGTCCGCCCCCCTGGCGCAGGGCATGATCGTGACGGCGGCTGCGGGTCGGTTCTGGGGCTGTCCGGGTCATGCCCAAGGGCGATATGCCAAAGCGGTTTGACTGTCCACGCCGGACGGTTAATCTGCGCGCCACAACCAGGGTGGGCTTGCCCGCCGCAAGGCCAAGAAAAGACGGGACAGTTCAGATGCAGATGGTTTTCCACCTGGGGGTGCACGGCACCGACCGCGACCGCCTGCTCAAGACGCTGCTGAACAACCGCGCCGCCCTGCAGGGCATCGGCACCGAGGTGGTCACCCCGAACCGCCACCGTGGGCTGTTCGACGAGGCGCTGGCATCGCTGAACGGCGGCACGGCCACGCCCGAGATGGAACAGATCATGATGGACGCGATGCTGGAAAGCGACGATCCAAAGCGGATCGTGATGTCCACCTCGACCTTCATGGGTGCGCCGGGCCGGGCCGTGGGGCGCGACGGGCTCTATCCGCAGATCGGCATGCGCGCGGCCGCGCTGTCGCGGCTGTTCCCGTCGGCGCGGACCGAGTTCTTTTTGGCGATGCGCAATCCAGCCACCCTGCTGGCCGAGGTCCTGCCCCAGTTCAGCGGCGGCGGCTATGACGACCTGATGCAGGGCAACCACCCGCTGCAGCTGCGCTGGCGGCTGGCCATCCAGAAGCTGGTCCGATCGGTTCAGGGCCGCCGCCTGGTCCTGTGGTGCCACGAGGATGTGCCGCTGATCTGGCCCGAGGTGGTGCGGCTGATCGGCGCATTGCCCGACGGCGTGCCGCTGGCGGGAAACATGCCCTACATGTTCGACCTGCTGGGCCCATCCGGGATGGAGAAACTGCGCGCCGCAATGGCGGGCCGCGACCAGACCAATGTCGCGCAGCGCCGCCAGATCTATTCCGACGTCCTGGCCGCCCATGCCCTGCCCGAGGTGCTGGAGCAGACCGTCGACCTGCCGGGCTGGACGCAGGAGCTGGTCGATCAGGTGACCGAAAACTATCGCGCCGACGTGGCCGAGATTGCGGTCCTGCCGGGCGTCGAGTTCATCCTGCCCTAGGGCCGCGCGGGCGGCCCCGGGACGGGTGCGTCAGACCATGCCCAGGGCAGCCTTGTACATATCCAGGATCGCCTCTTCCTCGGCGATGTCGTCCTTGTCGCGGCGGCGCAGGGCGATGATCTGCTTCATCACCTTGGTGTCGTATCCGCGGGCCTTGGCCTCGGCCATCACCTCTTTCTGGCGTTCGGCGATGTCCTTCTTTTCGGCCTCAAGCTGCTCGAACTGTTCGATGAACTGGCGCAGCTCGTCCGCGGCCACCCCATAGGCTTGATCGTCCTGCATCGGATTCGTCCCTTCTTGCGCGTTTGCACCGGGTGTTAGGCGGTCTTGTTGCGGGGTGCAATCGCCGCTAGGGGACGGTCGCGAAACCCCGCTTTGCGCAAGGAGACGACCATGACCCTGTTCGACTGGATCATCTGGAGCGGCGCGGCCCTGACCCTGATCGGGCTGGGCGCCCTTGTCTGGTGCATCTGGACCGTCAGCCGCGCCCGCGCGCGGGGCTTGGACGACGCGGCGCTGCGCGAGAAGATGCGCGGCGTGCTGGCCGTGAACATGGGTGCGCTGGCGGCATCGGTCATCGGCCTGATGATGGTCGTGATCGGCATCGTGCTGGCCCGGTGACCCGACGATGAGGGTCCTGATCCAGCGCGTCACCGAAGCCCGCGTCACCGTCGACGCCCAGATCGTGGGGCAGACGGGGCCGGGCCTGCTGATCCTGGCCTGCGCCATGCAGGGCGACGACGACGCGACCGCCGCGGCGCTGGCCGGGCGGGTAGCGCGGTTGCGCATCTTCCGCGACGATCAGGGGCGGATGAACCGGTCGGTGCTGGACACGGGCGGCACGGCGCTGGTCGTCAGCCAGTTCACCTTGGCCGCCGACACCCGCAGCGGCAACCGCCCCGGCTTCTCCTCGGCCGCCGCGCCCGACGATGGCCGGCGCCTGTACGAACGCTTCGCTCAGGCGCTGCGCGACCTGGGGGTCGCCACCGAAACCGGGCGCTTTGGCGCGGACATGCAGGTGGCTTTGGTCAATGACGGGCCGGTGACGATCTGGATGGACAGCGCCGACCGCGCCTGACCATCCAGGGCCGTGCCTGACGGGGCTTGACTTTCACGTCATTTCCGCCCATCTGACCCCCATCGCCGTCCGCTGCCGCGTGAGCAGCCTTGGGCCCCTGCCCGATGACGCCGACACCCAATCCAGTTTCCCATTCACGCGGGGAGGCAGCAGGCATCCTCGTATCGCGCCTGCACCCCTGCCACTGGCCGCGCCCTGCGCGGGGCCCCTGCCTTTGCGTCCGATACGGGGGACGGAAGGGACGAAAGATCCTGATGGAACAGAACAACACCCGCCGCCGCCCCAACCGTGGCGGCAAGTCCACCCCCGCCCGCCCGCCGATCCAGGCCAACGAAGGCCGCCGCGCCCCCGCCCGCGAACCCGTCATCACCGGTCCCTTTGCGGATATGGGGATCGACCATCGCATCAACGCCAACATCATCGCGATGGGCCTGACCACGCCCACCCCGATCCAGGAACAGGGCATCCCTGCCATCGTGCAGGGCCGCGACGTGCTGGGCCTGGCCCAGACCGGCACCGGCAAGACGGCGGCCTTCGGCCTGCCGATGCTGACCCGCCTGATCAACTATGGGAAGAAGCCCGACCCCAAGACCTGCCGCGCGCTGATTTTGGCACCGACCCGCGAACTGGCCACCCAGATCGCGACGAACATCGACGCCTATGCCGAGGGGACGCCGATCCGGTCGTTCCGCGTCGTGGGCGGCGCCTCGATCAACACCCAGACCGAGCGGCTGTCGCGCGGCGTGGACGTTCTGATCGCGACGCCTGGCCGCCTGATGGACCTGATCGAGCGTCGCGCGATCAGCCTGGAGGCCACCACCTATCTGGTGCTGGACGAGGCTGACCAGATGCTGGACATCGGCTTCATCCACACGCTGCGCAAGATCGCGCGGATGCTGCCACGTGAACGCCAGACGCTGATGTTCTCGGCCACCATGCCCAAGCTGATGTCGGAACTGTCGGATACCTACCTGACCAACCCGGTCAAGGTCGCCGTCAACCCGCCGGGCCAGGCCGCCAAGAAGATCGAGCAGGGTGTCCACTTCGTCAGCCAGGGCGACAAGGCCACGCTGCTGGCCGAATACATGTCCAAGCACACCAACGAGCTGGCGATGGTCTTCGGCCGCACCAAGCACGGCTGCGAAAAGCTGGCCAAGCTGCTGGAAAAGTGGGGCTTCGCGGTCGCCGCGATCCACGGCAACAAGAGCCAGGGCCAGCGCGAGCGTGCGCTGGAGGCCTTCCGCAAGGGAGAGACCAAGGTGCTGGTCGCCACCGACGTGGCCGCCCGCGGCCTGGACATCCCCGAGGTCGCGCATGTCTACAACTACGACCTGCCGAACGTCCCCGAGAACTATGTCCACCGCATCGGCCGGACGGCGCGTGCGGGCCGTGACGGTCGCGCCGTGGCCTTCTGCTCGCCTGCCGAATTGGGAGAGCTGCGCGCCATCGAGAAGGCGATGAAGAACGCCATTCCGGTGATCGGCGGCGACGTGCCCTCGGCTGCCGCGGCCGCAGCGGCGGGTCCTGCCGGCGGCGCACAGCGCGGACGTGGCAAGCCGATGGACGGGGGCGCCCACAAGCGTCCGGCACGCCGCCCGTCGCGCGCGCCCAAGAGCCGCACCGCCTGATCCCTGCCGCAAGGCGGAATCTGTATCTGGACAACGAACAGGCCGCCGGGGCGCAATCTCCGGCGGCTTTCGCTTGTCGCGCGTGATGCGCGCGGGTATGGGCCGGGCACCATGGCAAAGCTGTATTTCAACTATTCGACGATGAACGCGGGCAAGAGCACGCTGCTGCTTCAGGCGTCCTACAACTATCGCGAACGCGGGATGGAGACGCTGCTGCTGACCGCGGCGCTGGACGACCGCGCCGGCAAGGGGCGCATCGCCAGCCGGATCGGCATCGCCGACGAGGCGCTGTCCTTTGACAGCGCGTCCGACCTGCTGACGCTGGTGGCGCAGACTGCGCCACGCCCCGCCTGCGTGTTCGTCGACGAGGCGCAGTTCCTGACCGCGGACCAGGTCTGGCAGCTGGCCCGCGTGGCCGACGACCTGGGCATTCCGGTCATGTGCTATGGGCTGCGAGTCGATTTCCGGGGCATGCTGTTTCCGGGATCCGCTGCCCTGCTGGCGCTGGCCGACGACATGCGCGAGGTGCGCACCATCTGTCACTGCGGCAAGAAGGCCACCATGGTCATCCGCCGCAACGAGGCGGGACAGGCGATCACCGAGGGCGCGCAGGTGCAGGTTGGCGGGAACGAGACCTATGTC
This sequence comes from Paracoccus sp. Arc7-R13, assembly GCF_004010775.1. NCBI lineage: Bacteria > Pseudomonadati > Pseudomonadota > Alphaproteobacteria > Rhodobacterales > Paracoccaceae > Paracoccus > Paracoccus sp. Arc7-R13. The sequence goes on from NZ_CP034810.1 coordinate 2,371,050, forward strand.
TCGCTCTGCCGCAGGCACTGGCGCGAGGCCACGGGAAACTGATCACGATTGCCCCGCCCCGGCCATGGCGCGTTGCGGGGCGGATTGGGTTGATGTAACCATCATGGAAAACAACCTAGGGGGACTTATCATGCGCGGATTCCTGATCTGGGTGGCGGCCGTGCTGGCCATGACGGCCCCCGCCAGGGCCTTTGACACGACAGCATCGGCCGCGTGGGTCTATGACGTCCAGACCGGCACCGTGCTGATGGAGAAGAACGCCGAGACGCCGCTTCCCCCGGCCTCGATGTCCAAGCTGATGACCCTAACCATGCTGTTCGAGGCGCTGCGCGATGGGCGCGTGAGCATGGACACGACCTTTCCGGTGTCCGAGAAGGCCTGGCGCATGGGCGGGTCCAAGATGTTCGTGGAACCAGCCGACCGCCCCTCGGTCGAGGATCTGATCCACGGCATCATCATCAATTCCGGCAACGACGCCTGCGTCGTCGTGGCCGAGGGCCTGGCCGGGACCGAAGAGGCCTTTGCCCGCCAGATGAACGAACGCGCGGCGCAGCTGGGACTGACACACACGACGCTGACGAATGCCTCCGGCTGGCCCGACCCGGGACATCGCATGTCGATGGAGGATCTGGGTCTGCTGGCCACCTACATCATCACGGAATTCCCGGATCTCTATCCGAACTTCGCCATGACCTCGTTCAACTACAAGGGCCGCGTGCCGTCGAATGCAGGCAACCGCAACCCGCTGCTGTCCATCGGCACGGGCGAATGGACCGCCGACGGGCTGAAGACAGGCCACACCCAGGAGGCCGGATACGGCCTGGTCGGGTCGGCCATCCAGGACGGGCGTCGCATCATCTTCGTCATCACCGGCCTGACAAGCGACCGTGCCCGGGCCGAGGAATCCGAACGCCTGGTCAACTGGGCATTCCGCGAATTCAGCATGCGCACCCTGGTCCCCGCCGGAGAGGACGTGGCGCAGGCCCCCGTCTGGCTGGGCACCGTGTCGAGGGTCGGCCTGACCACCCAGAACGGCGTCAACGTCCTGGTTCCCGCCGGCGTCCAGGACCAGGTCAAGGTCGAGGTGGTCTACGATTCCCCCGTCCCCGCGCCCATCGCGCGAGGGGACCGCCTTGGCCAGTTGGTGGTGACCATCCCCGGCACGCGCGACACCGTCACGCCCCTGATCGCCACGCAGGACGTCCCCGAAGCCGGGCTGGTGGGCCGCATGAAGGGGGCCGTGATGCAGCTTGGCCAGCGTGCCATCACCGCCGTCACCGGCTGATGCTGATCAGCCTGGAAGGAATCGACGGCTGCGGCAAGTCCACCCAGTCCCGCCTGCTGGCCGACGCGCTGCGGGCGCAGGGCCGCGAGGTCGTGCTGACCCGAGAGCCCGGCGGCAGCCCCGGCGCCGAGGAGATCCGCCGCCTGCTGGTCGAGGGGTCGGGCGAACGCTGGTCGCCCGAGACGGAATGCCTGCTGTTCACCGCCGCCCGGCGCGATCATCTGGAACGCACGATCCGACCCGCGCTGCAGGCCGGGCAGGTCGTCGTGACCGACCGGTTCGCCGACAGCACCCGCGTCTATCAGGGTGCGGCGCGGGGCGACCTGCGGGACATGGTGGACCGGCTGCACGCGCTGATGATCGGGGTCGAGCCGGACCGGACATTCGTCATCGACATCGACCCAGAAACGGGGCTTGCCCGCGGCACTGCGCGCGGCGGGGCCGAGGACCGCTTTGAAAGCCTGGGGCTGGCCTTCCAGCAGCGGCTGGCCACGGGCTTTCGCGCGCTGGCCGCCGAATATCCCGACCGCGTCCGGCTGATCGACGGCAGAGGCAGCGCCGCGGACGTGTCCGCCCGCATCATGGCCGCGTTGTGAAGACCGAGGCAGCCGACATCCCCGAACCCGACCGGGTTCCGGGCGCACCCCATCCGCGTCACGCGACGCGCGTGATCGGCCAGGACGCGGCTGCGGCGGCGTTCCTGCAGGCCGCGCAGGGCGACCGGCTGCATCACGCCTGGCTGCTGACCGGGCCGCGCGGGGTCGGAAAGGCGACGCTGGCCTGGGCCATCGCGCGCTGGCTGCTGGCCGAGACCGGGCGGGCCGATCTGGCCGTCGACCCCGACACGCCCGAGGCCCGCCGCATCGCCGCCCTGTCCGAGCCCCGCCTGGCCCTGATCCGCCGCCCCTGGGACGACAAGACCAGCCGCCTGCGCGCCGAGATCACCGTGGACGAGATCCGCAAGCTGCTGTCCTTCTTCCACCTCTCGGCTGCCGAAGGCGGTCGCCGCGTGGCGATCATCGATGCCGCCGACGAGATGAACATCCCCGCCGCCAACGCCCTTCTGAAGGTGCTGGAGGAGCCGCCGTCGGATGCGCTGATCCTGCTGATTGCGCATCAGCCCGCACGCCTGCTGCCCACGATCCGGTCACGCTGCCGCACGCTGCGCCTGTCGCCGCTGCCACCGCGACAGATGTCGGCGATCCTGTCCGACATGGGCCTGAACGAGGATGCCGAGGCGCTGTCGGCCCTGTCCGACGGATCGGTCGGAGAGGCGCTGCGGCTGGCCGGCCAGGGGGGTCTTGACCGCTATCAGGACCTGGTCGACCTGTTCGCCACCCTGCCCCGGCTGGACCGGCTGGCGGCATCCAAATTCGCTGATGGCGCGGCGGGGCGCGCGGGCGCCGATGGCGACCCGTTCGATCTGACCATCACCGTGCTGGACCGCTTCGTTACCCGGCTGGCGCGGGCGGGGCTGGTGGGCGCGCCGCTGCCCCAGGCCGCGCGCGGCGAAGGGGCTTTGATGGCGCGGCTGTCACCCGACGACCACGCCGCCCGCATCTGGGCCGAGGCGCAGGCCCGCCTGTCGGCGCGTGCCCGCACGGGACGGGCGGTCAACCTTGACCCTGCCGCGCTGGTCATGGATATGGTGCTGGAACTGGCGCAGCTGCCGCCCGCGCAAGCGTCCCTGACCAAGGCCTGACCGATGACCGATGCGGCCCTCCGGCTGACCGACAGCCATTGCCACCTGGATTTTCCCGATTTCGACGGCGAACACGCAGCCCTGATCGATCGTGCCCGTGCCGCGGGCGTCGGGCGGATGGTCACCATCTGCACCCGCCTGCGCCAGGAACCCGCCGTGCGCGCCCTGACCGAGGCCCATGACGGCGTCTTCTACGCCGCCGGCACCCACCCGATGAGCGTCGCGGACGAACCGATGGCCACCGTCGATCAACTGGTAGCCTTGGCCGATCACCCGAAATTCGTGGCCATCGGCGAGACCGGGCTGGATTACCACTACACCGCCGAAAGCGCGCAGGCGCAACAGGACAGCCTGCGTATTCATATCGAAGCCGCGCGGCGGACGCGCCTGCCCTTGATCATTCACGCCCGCGACGCCGATGACGACATGGCTCGCATCCTGGCGGAGGAACACCGCGCCGGCGAATATGCCTGCGTCATGCACTGCTTCAGCTCGACCCCCGCGCTGGCGCAGGCGGCGCTGGACCTGGGGTTCTATCTGTCGATGTCGGGCATCGCGGCCTTTCCGCGGTCGTCCGATCTGCGCGACATCTTCAAGGCCGCGCCGCTGGACCGCATCCTGGTCGAGACCGACAGCCCCTATCTGGCCCCGCCCCCGCACCGCGGGCGCCGGAACGAACCCGCCTATGTCGCCCATACCGCCGCGGTGGGTGCAGACCTGTTCGGCCTGTCCCTGCCCGATTTCGCCGCGCGGACCGAGGCCAATTTCGAACGCCTGTTCTGGAAGGCCGCCCGATGAGCGACACGATCCGCGCCACGATCCTGGGCTGCGGATCGTCCGGCGGGGTGCCGCGCCTTGGCAACCGATGGGGCGCCTGCGACCCGGAAAACCCGCGAAACCGCCGCCGCCGCTGTTCGCTGCTGGTCGAACGCGACGGGCCGGACGGCACCACCCAGGTGCTGATCGACACCGGCCCCGACCTGGTCCCGCAGATGCTGGACGCGGGCGTGGCGAGGCTGGACGCCGTGGTCTATACCCATGCCCATGCCGATCATGTCCACGGCATCGACGACCTGCGCCAACTGGTCTTCAACGCGCGCCGCATCCTGCCGGTCTGGGCCGATCAGCCCACGGCCGAAGCGCTGACGACCCGCTTCGGCTATGTATTCGAGACGCCCGAGGGCAGCCTCTATCCGCCGATCTGCGCGCTGCATGCGATCGACGGCCCGATCACCATCGACGGCCCCGGCGGCCCAGTGACGCTGACCCCGTTCCGCGTCCAGCACGGAGAGATCACCGCCCTGGGCTTCCGCATCGGCGGTCTGGTCTATCTGCCCGACGTCTCGGACATTCCCGACGCCGTCTGGCCGCTAATTACGGACGCGCCAGTCTTCGTCATCGACGCCCTGCGCCATGAACCCCATCCCAGCCATGCCCACCTGGCCCTGTCGCTGGACTGGATCGCCCGCGCGCGCAGCCCCCGCGCAGTGCTGACGAACATGCATATCGACATGGACTATGCCGCGGTCGCAGCCCAGACCCCGGACCATGTCGAGCCCGCCTTCGACGGCATGCAGATCACCGTGCCCGCCGCGACATGACGGCGCTGTTCACGATCATCCTGCCCGTCTTCCTGATCGTGGGCTTTGGCTATCTGGTGGCGTGGCGGGGCTGGTTTTCGGCCAGCGGTGTCGACGGGCTGATGAATTTCGCGCAGAACTTCGCCGTGCCCACGCTGCTCTTCGTGTCGATGGCGCGCCTGGACCTGGGCACCGAGTTTCGCGCCCAGCTGCTGATCCCCTTCTATGCCGGCGCCTTCGCGGCCTTTGCGGCGGGTTGGGGGGGCGCCCGGTTCCTGTTCGGCAGGCCGCCCGCGGACTGCGTGGCGATCGGGTTCGTGTGCCTTTTCTCGAACACGCTGCTCTTGGGCGTACCGATCACGGAACGCGCCTACGGCCCGGATGCGCTGGCCGGGAACTGGGCGATCATCGCGATCCATTCGCCGATGCTCTACACCTTCGGGATCACGGTGATGGAGTTCACCCGCGCCCGCGGCAGCGGCCTGTCGGTCGGGCGCGTGGCCCTGCGTGCGCTGACGGGGGTGCTGCGCACCTCGCTGGTCATAGGCATCATCGCGGGCCTTTCGGTGAACCTGCTGTCGCAGGCGGGGCTGGCCCTGCCGCAGGGGTTCTGGGACGCCGCCGACATGATCGCGCGCGCCGCCTTGCCCGCTGCGCTGTTCGGCCTGGGTGGCGTCCTCTATCGCTATCGCCCCGAAGGCGACATGGCGACCATCGCCTTGTGCTGCGCCGCATCGCTGATCCTGCATCCGGCGATCACCTTCGGCACGGCCTGGGCGCTGGATCTCGACCGAGACGGCATGCGCTCGGCCGTGCTGACGGCGTCGATGGCCCCGGGCGTGAACGCCTATCTGTTCGCCAATGTCTACGGCGTGGCCAAGCGTGTCGCAGCCTCCAGCGTGCTGATCGCCACGGCGCTGTCCACGCTGACGATCTGGATGTGGCTGGCGTTGCTGCCCTGAGGTGTCGCGGGGGTCCGGGGGGCCGCAGGCCCTCCGGCGGGGGGTGCGGGGGGCCGGCCCCCCGCCGTCGCGGGACGCAACCTGCCTCAGATCGGTACGCGAAGCGCCCCCAAAGGCTCCTCCAGCGCCCGCTCCTCGTACCCAAAATGCGACCGGATCGCCCGGTCCAGCGCCGCGAACCGCTCCGCACACAGATCGAGCGCCGCTGCCCCCCGATCCGCGACAAGTGCCTGTGCCGCCTCGTGCAACGCGCCGATCAGCCTGTGGATCACCTCATGCTCGGCCTTCAGCCGCCGGATCACCGGCGCCAGTGCCGACCCGCCGCGCTCCGCAAGGACCGGAAACATCCACTGCTCCTCGATGTCGTGGTGGTTCTGCAAAAGCGCGCAGTCGCGGCCGCAGGCAGTGCCGAACTGCGCCATGTTGCGCGCCAACGCCGTCCCGGCCACCGCCGGTGCGACCAGGGCCGGATCGGCCTGCGCGGCCCGGACCTGAACCAGCAGCCGCTGCACGCCGTCCAGTTCGGCCCGGTACATGTCGTGGATGGCGGCCAGGCGCCGGCCATGTGCGCGCTCGGCCCGCGTGATGGCGGGATAGGACGGGGGCGCAGGACGCGCGCCCTCGTCCTCCAGCTCTTCGGGCGTCATCGGGGCGTGACGCCCCGGATACGCTCGGACCGCCGGCGCAGCAGTTCCACCGTGGTCAGCAGCGCGATCGAGAAGATCACCAGCAGCGTCGCCACCGCCAGGATGGCCGGGCTGATCTGTTCGCGAATGCCGTTCCACATCTGGCGCGGAATGGTCTGCTGATCGGGACCGGCAATGAACAGCACCGCGACGACCTCGTCGAACGACGTGACGAAGGCGAACAACGCACCCGACACCACGCCTGGCAGGATCAGCGGCATCGTCACCTTGAAGAAGGTCGTGCGCGGATTGGCCCCCAGGCTGGCCGCCGCGCGGTTCAGCGACTGATCGAACCCCACCAGTGTCGCGGTGACGGTGATGATCACGAAGGGAATACCCAGGGTCGCATGGGCCAGGATCACCCCCAGATAGGTTCCCGCCAGCCGCCCGCATTCCGGCGACAGCCCGACCAGCGCCAGCAGTTCGCAGGGGTTCGAGTAGAAGAAGAACATCCCCGTCGCCGTGATGATCAGCGGCACGATCATCGGAGAGATCAGGATCGCCATGATCGCCCGGCGGAACGGCATCTCGGGCCGTGACAGGCCCAGGGCCGCCAGCGTCCCCAGAACCGTCGCCACGATGGTCGAACACACGCCGATGATGATCGAGTTCTTGGCCGCCTGCACCCATTTCGCATTCGCCCAGGCATCCGACCAGAAGGCCCAGCCCGTCGAATCCGGGTTCTGCATCCCGAAGGTCAGCAGGCTGGAATACCACCGCATGCTGTAGCCGTCGGGGTCGAGCGACAGCATCCGGTCGGTGAAAGTGAAATAGGGCTCGGCGTTGAACGACAGCGGGATGATCACGATGATCGGCGCGATCAGGAACACGAAGATCAGCGCGCAGACCGTCAGGTAGGTATAGTGCCAGACACGCTCCAGCGGGCTTGCATAGGTCGGAACAGCCATTCGCTTACCCCAGTTTCAGGTTGTCGACGCCGACAAGGCGGTCGTAGAGCCAATAGAGGATCAGCACCGACCCCAGCAGCAGGGCCGCCAGCGCCGCCGCCATCGACCAGTTCAGCGTGCCGGTCATGTGCTGTGCGATCATGTTCGAGATCAGCTGCCCCGACGATCCGCCGACCAGCGCGGGCGTGATGTAGTATCCGACCGCCAGGATGAAGACCAGCATCGCCCCCGCCCCCAGGCCCGGCAGGGTCTGCGGGAAATAGACCCGGCGGAACGCGGTCCAGCTTGTCGCGCCCAGGCTGCGCGCCGCACGGACATAGGCGGGGTTGATGGTCCGCATCACCGAATACAGCGGCAGGATCATGAAGGGCAGCAGGATATGCGTCATCGCGATAATCGTTCCGGTCTGGTTATAGATCATCTGCAACCGCTGCCCGCCGCCGATCACGCCCAGCCAGACCAGGATGTCGTTCACCACGCCCTGCTGCTGCAGCAGCACCATCCAGGATGTCGTGCGCACCAGAAGCGACGTCCAGAACGGCAGCAGCACCAGGATCATCAGCAGGTTCGACTTGCGCATGGGCAGCGTTGCCAGCAGATGCGCGATGGGAAAGCCCAGGATGAAGGTCAGGCCGGTGATCACCGCCGACAGCCAGAAGGTGCGCCAGAACAGGGTCAGATAGATCCGCTGCTGTTCCGCGACCTGCTGGATGTTGCCGGCCTCGTCCCGGGTGCGGTCGACCGCTGCCAGATAGAAGTTCGCCGTGACCGGCGTCGATGCCGATCGCATGACGGACCACAGGCGCGGGTCGCCCCAGTCCTCGTTGATCTCCAGCAGGGCCTGTTGATAGGGCGGCTCCAGCCCGCGACGGACCTGGCGCCCGGTCGCGGTGAACAGCGACCGCGTCCCCGGCATGTCATAATTGATCCGCGTGCCCACCACCCCGATGCTGCGCGCATCGGCGCTGGCGATCAGGTCCTGGGCCAATGCGGTCCAGGCCGCGTCGTCGGGCGCGGTGCCGGGCTCCATCGATGCGAACCAGGCCGAGACCTGCGGCATGTTCGCGGAAAAGCCGTCATTGTGGAACGACCGCGCCAGCATCTGCCCGATCGGCACCACAAAGGTAATCAGGATGAAGGCCAACAGCGGCAGAACCAGCAGAAAGGCCCGCCGTCGCGCCCGGCGCTGGCTGTGCGCCAGGGCGCGGGCCAGCGGCATTCCGTCGGCGGTCGTCAGCGTGCCAGACCCCACACCGGATGCGGTGGTGGCGATGGCGGCATGTGGATCAAGTGCGGCGTCGGCCATGTCGTCCCCCGGGCAGTCAGGTCCGCCGCCCCCGGATGCGGGGGCGGCAGGGTGTCAGTTCAGGACGCGGCCAGCCAGCTGTTGAAGCGTTCGGTCAGTTCCGCGGAATGGTCGGCCCAGAATTCCGGATCGTCCGTCACCGCATTGGCCAGCGCCTCGGGACTGGTCGGCATGTGCGGCGCCATCTCGGTCACGCCGTCCTGGTACAGCCCGACCAGTTCGTTCGACGATTTCCGCGCCGGGCCATAGGCGATGTATTTCGCCTGATCGGCCAGACGCTGCGTGTCGGTCGCGAATTTCAGGTATTCCATCGCCGCGTCCGGGTTGGGCGCATCGACCGGGATCACGAACATGTCCATGTCCAGGTACTGGCCGTCCCAGATGATCTCGAAGGGCTGCTTTTCGGCCACCATCGCGTCAAAGGCGCGACCGTTATAGACGGTGGTCATGCTGACCTCTCCGTCAGCCAGCAACTGCACGGGCTGGGCGCCGGCCTCCCACCAGACGGTGTCGGCCTTGATCGTGTCCAGCTTAGCAAAGGCGCGGTCCACGCCCTCGGGGGTGGACAGCACGTCATAGACCTCGGCCGCGGGCACGCCGTCGGCGATCAGTGCCAGATACAGGGTGCGCTTGGGGTTCTTGGGCAGGCCGCGCTTGCCCGGGAAGGTCTCGGTGTCGAAGAAATCGGCCGCCGTGCTGGGGGTCTCTCCCTCGAACTTGGTCGTGTTGAACGAAATGACCGTGCCCCAGACGATGTTGGCGACCGCGCAATCCTGCAGCGCGCCGGGCACGAAATCATCTGCCGCAGCGGTGCCGTTGGGCGCACTGGGCAGGTCGGCGGGGTCGATCTCGACCAGCGCACCCTCGTCGCACAGGCGGATCGCGTCGCTGACCTCGACGTCGAAGACGTCGCCCGTGACGTTGCCGGCCTCGACCTGCGCGCGCAGCGGCGTCGCGGGGTTGTCGGCGGCGATCATGTTGACGGTGATGCCGGTCTCAGCGGTGAAGGGCTTGTTATAGGCCTCGACCTGGCTGACCTCGTAGGCGCCGCCCCAGGACACGACGTTGACCTCTTGCGCCATCGCGCCGAAGGCCACGCCGCACAGGGCGGTCGAAAGGATCAGGGTGGATTTCACGTTGGTTCTCCCGGTTGGTTGGTCTCGGGCATTTTTGCCCGTTGTCATTGGCCCCGTTGGCGGGGCGCAGACCGGGCGGGACGAACCCTCCCGGTCCGAACTGGATCAGCTGGCCAGCCAGCTGTTGAAACGCTCGATCAGCTCGGCGTCGCGGTCGACCCAGAAATCCAGGTCCGATGCCAGCGCCCCGGCCATGTTCGCATCGAAGGTGGGCAGGTTCGGACCCATCGGCTCCTCGGTGCCCTCGATGTTGCCGACCATCGCGGCGGCGGACCGGCGCGGCGGACCATAGCTGATGAATTCGGCGGCGCGGGCCTGGGGCGCGGGCGCGGTGGTCCAGGCCACGAATTCCATCGCCTGCTCCAGGTTCGGCGCGCCCTTCGGCACGACCCAGCCCTCCATCTCATAGATCTGGGCGTCCCAGATGATCTCGAAGGGCTGGCCGTCGGCCTGCGCCGCGTTGAAGATGCGGCCGTTGAAGGCATAGGCCATGCTGACCTCGCCATCGGCAAGCAGCTGCGGGGGCTGGGCGCCTGCCTCCCACCAGATCACCTCGGACTTGATCGTGTCCAGCTTGGCAAAAGCGCGGTCCACGCCCTCCGGGGTGGACAGCACGTCATAGACCTCGGCGGCGGGCACGCCATCGGCCATCAGCGCCAGCTCAAGGTTGAACTTGGCGCCCTTGCGCATGGTCCGCTTGCCCGGAAACGCTTCCAGATCGAAGAAATCGGCGGGGGTCGCGGGCTTGGCCTCCGGGAACGCGGTCTCGTTGAACGCCAGGACCATCGAATAGACGTCGGTCGCCACGAAGCATTCGGTCACCGCGCCGTCGATGAAATCGTCGGCCGCGGCCGTCCCGTCCTCGGCCGGCAGCAGGATGGCGGGGTCGATCATCTCCAGCGCGCCCTCGTCGCACAGGCGCACCGCATCGGCATATTCGACCGATGCGACATCGACGCTGACATTGCCTGCCTCGACCTGCGCCTTGATCGGGGTCGCGGGGTTGTCGGCGTCCGACATGACGACATTGATGCCCGTTTCCGCCGTGAACGGCTTGGCATATGCCTCAAGGTGGCTGTTGCCATAGGCGCCGCCCCAGGACAGCAGGTTCACATCGGCCAGGGCCGGCCCGGCGACCAGGCCCATCGCGGTGCTGAGTGCAAGAAAACGCTTCATCGAAGTCTCCGGTTGGGAAAAGGGATCAGATCGGGTCCAGCGCGCGGGCATCCTGGGGATGCCAGCCGATGCGGATGACCTGGCCGGGGTCCAGACGGGTCTGGCCGATCGTGTTGCGCATCTTCATGACGAAATTGTCGCTGCCGGCGACCTTCAGCCGGGCGCGCAGGATGTCGCCCATATAGATGACCTCCATCACCTGCGCCTCGATCGTGTGGGCGCCCTGGGACATCATCTCGGGCTTGAACTCGACCCGTTCGGGGCGGATCGACACGGTCGTGCGCTGACCCCTCTCGCGGATGTTCACGGCGGTGGCGTCGATCACCCCGCCCCCGTCCAGCCGCACCAGCGCCTTGTCTCCGTCCAGCTGCTCGATCGTGCCGGCCAGGGCGTTGTTCTCTCCGATGAAGCTTGCGACGAAGCTGTTCTCGGGGCGCTCGTAAAGGTCGGACGGCGGGGCCAGCTGCTGGATGCGCCCGTCGTTGAAGACCGCGATGCGGTCCGACATGGTCAGGGCCTCGCCCTGGTCATGGGTCACATAGACGACGGTGATTCCAAGTTTCTCGTGCAGGTGCTTGATCTCGAACTGCATATGCTCGCGAAGCTGCTTGTCCAAGGCGCCAAGCGGCTCGTCCATCAGCACCAGTTCGGGGTCGAACACCAGGGCGCGGGCCAGGGCGATCCGCTGTTGCTGTCCGCCGGACAGCTGCGCCGGACGCCGGTTCGCGAACTTGCCCATCTGCACCATGTCCAGCGCGCGGGCGATGCGTGTCTGGCGTTCGTCCTTGCCCATCCCGCGGACCTCCAGCGGAAAGGACAGGTTCTCTCCGACGGTCATGTGCGGGAACAAGGCATAGTTCTGGAACACCATGCCGATCCCGCGCTTGTGCGGCGGCACCTGGTTGATCGGACGCCCGCCAAGACGGATCTCTCCGTTCGTCGCGGTCTCGAAGCCCGCCAGCATCATCAGGCAGGTCGTCTTGCCGGAACCGGACGGCCCCAGCATCGTTAGAAATTCACCCCGTCCGATCGACAGATTCAAGTCTTTGACGACAAGTGTCTGTCCATCATAGCTTTTTTGCACATGCTCGAAGGCGACGAATGCGTCGCCGTGGCGGTCGTCCAGCAAAAGCGCTCTCCCTGTTATGTCGTTGGTTATTCAGCGCAAGGATCAGGTTAAGCGTCGCCCTGCCCGACTGGCAATATCAATTGCGACATTCCATGCCCCGAACGCGTCGCGCCCGAAACCCCGCAAGGGAGCTTCGGGCGCGAGGGCCATGTGGAGTGCAGAGCGTGCAGGGCCCACTGCCTGTTTGTCAGGCAGTTGCTGGGCCCCGCGGGCAGTTGTCGGTCAGGCGGGCCGCTTGGGTCCCTTGCGATGCGCCTTGGGGGCGCCCGCCTTGTCGCCGGCGGGCCTGGACTTGGCCCAGGCCGGCTTGGGGCCCTTGCCAGCGTCGGCCGACGACTTCTTCTTCCACGACTTCACGGCCGCATGCGGTCCGGTCTCGCGCGGTTCGGCGGGGGCATCATCGGGCAGCCAGCCGCCGCGGGCGGACTTGACGCGGGCGTGGTGACCCTCGTCCGACGCGGTGTGCTTGGCACGCGGCGCGGGCTTGCGACCCTCGGAACGGTTGTCGGTGCGCGGGGCGCGGGGCGCCCGCTCGATCGGCGCGTCCAGGTCGGGGGCGCCGTCCATGCGGCGCATGGTGACCTCCGGGGTGATCTCGATGAAATCGCCGAACTTGGCGGCGACTTCCGACGCGATCTGGATATAGGACAGGTCCTGCTTGACGCGGATCGCACCGATGCTGTCGCGGGTGATCCCGCCCGCATCGCAGACCTTGGGCAGCAGCCAGCGCGCCTCGGCCCGACCGGAATGACCGACCGACAGCGTGAACCAGACCGAGGGGCCAAATTCGCGCTGCGCACGGGGGGCCATCGGTGCGGGGGGCGCATGCGCCTCGGACAGTTCCTCGGCGGCGGGGCGGCCTTCGCGCCACAGGCGCAGGAAGGCGGCGGCGACCTGTTCGGCGCTGAACTGCTCCAGCAGCTGCGCGGCCAGGGCGGCGTCGTCGCCCACGGGTTCATGCAGGCCGGGATGGTCCAGCATGCGCTGATCATCGCGCGCCCGCACCTCGTCCGCGGTCGGCGCGTCAAGCCATTCGGCCGAGACCTTGGCGTTCTGCAGCAGACGCTGTGCCCGACGATAATCGGCCGACGGCACGATCAGCGCGGACACGCCCTTGGAGCCCGCGCGCCCGGTGCGGCCCGACCGGTGCAGCATCGTGTCGGGGTTGGTCGGCAGGTCCGCGTGGATCACCAGCTCCAGCCCCGGCAGGTCGATGCCACGCGCGGCCACGTCGGTGGCGATGCAGACGCGGGCGCGCCCGTCACGCAGCGCCTGCAGGGCGTGGGTCCGCTCCTGCTGGGACAGCTCGCCCGACAGGGCCACGCATTTGAAGCCCCGGTTCGACATGCGCGCCAGCAGGTGGTTCACGTTGGCCCGCGTCTTGCAGAAGACGATGGCGGTCTGCGCCTCGTGGATGCGCAGCAGGTTGAAGATCGCGGGCTCGCGGTCGCGCGCGGTCACGGTATAGGCGCGATAGGCGATGTCGCCATGCTGGCGCGCCTCGCCCATGGCGGCGATGCGCAGGGCGTCGCGCTGGAAATCACGGGCCAGCTTCTCGATCGCCGACGGCACCGTGGCCGAGAACATCAGCGTGCGGCGCTCGACCGGGGCGGCGCCCAGGATGAACTCCAGGTCCTCGCGGAAGCCCAGGTCCAGCATCTCGTCGGCCTCGTCCAGCACGGCCGCGCGCAGGTCCGACAGGTCCAGGCTGCCGCGGTCGATATGGTCGCGCAGGCGGCCGGGCGTGCCGACCACGATCTGCGCGCCGCGCTGCAGGGCGCGTTTTTCGTTGCGATAGTCCATACCGCCGACGCAGGTCGCGATCTGCGCGCCGGTCCCGGCATAAAGCCATTCCAGCTCGCGTGCGACCTGCAGCGCCAGTTCGCGCGTGGGCGCGATGGCCAGGGCCAGCGGCAGCTCGCCCGCGATGATGCGGTCGCCGTCCAGAAGGTCCGCGCCCATCGCCAGGCCAAAGGCCACGGTCTTGCCCGACCCGGTCTGGGCCGAGACCAGCACGTCGCGGCCCGCGGCCTCGGGCGCCAGCACCGCCGACTGCACGGCAGTCAACGTCTCATAGCCCTTGTCGGCCAACGCCGCCTGAAGCGGCGCGGGGAAATTCAGTTCAGTCATGTGATTCGCCAAAATGCGGGGGCCGTGAGCGACCCGATGAGCGGCACCTATCGTCGCTGCGACCGGCCCACCCTGCACCCGCCGCCCCGGACTAGCAGGGCCAAAGGCGGTTCCCTACGCGGTTTGGATCGCAAAGTCCACGCCCAATCAGGGGGTGTTCGACGCGGCCTCCTGGCGGGCCGCGATCTCTCGCCGCATGGCCCGCCTGACCTCGGCCGACCGCCAGCGCTGGCGGTCGATGTCGTCCTCAAGCTCGGGCTTGGGGACCGGCACAGGATGGCCGCGTTCGTCGACCGCGACCATGGTGAAATAGCAGGAATTGGTATGCCTGCGGGTGCCACGGCGGATGTTCTCGGCCTCGACCCGGATGCCGACCTCCATCGATGTGCGGCCGGTATGGTTCACCCGCGCGCGAAAGGTCACCAGCTCTCCCACGTGGATGGCCTCCTTGAAGGTCACCTGGTCGACGGACAGGGTCACCGCATATTCTCCAGACCAGCGCGACGCGCAGGCATAGGCTACCCGATCTAGGCAGGCCAAAAGCGCGCCGCCATGAACCTTGCCGCTGAAATTCGCCATGTCCGGCGACATCAGCACCGTCATCTCCAGCCCGCGCCTGTCCATCTGTCCCCCATCCGCTGCCCCGCCATCCTGCGACAATCGCGCGGGCGCGAAAAGCCCCCCTTGCGCCCCGCGCCCGCCGCGCCTAGCCTTGGGGGGCAAACCGTTGGGGTGTCCCGTCAGGGGCTGAGAGGCGACAGCCAACCCATCGAACCTGATCCGGGTCATACCGGCGGAGGGAACGGTGTAGATATCCGCGCGGCCATCGGCCCGCTCTGTGTCCCCACCCCTTTGCCCGGTCACGACCCGCCACAATATGGGGGACGACGTGACAGCACCCATTGCCCTGACCATCGCCGGGTCCGATTCGGGCGGCGGCGCCGGCATTCAGGCGGATCTGAAGACCTTTTCGGCCCTTGGCTGCTATGGCGCCAGCGTGGTGACCGCGCTGACGGCGCAGAACACCCGCACCGTGGCTTTGGTCGAACCCGCTAGCCACGCGATGATCGCAGGGCAGATGCGTGCCGTTCTGGACGATCTGGACGTCCGGGCGGTCAAGCTGGGCATGCTGGGCGGGGCTCAGGCCATCGCCACGGTGGCTGGGGGTCTGGACGGCTGCGGCCTGCCCATCGTGCTGGACCCGGTGATGGTGGCGAAATCGGGCGACCGCTTGCTGCCGCCCGATGCCACCGACGCGCTGCGTGCCCTGCTGGCATGCGCGACGCTGCTGACCCCGAACCTGCCCGAGGCCGCCTGCCTGTTGGGTTGTGCCCCGGCCACCACCCCGGCCCAGATGGCCGAACAGGGTGCTGCGCTGCGCGCCATGGGCGCGGGGGCCGTGCTGATGAAGGGTGGGCATGGCGACGGCGCGATCTGCACCGACCTTCTGGTGACCGCGCAGGGGGCGACGCCCTTCAGCGCCCGACGCCTGTCCACCCGCAACACGCATGGCACCGGCTGCACGCTGTCGGCGGCCATCGCCGCAGGCCTGGCACACGGCCTGCCGCTGGAGCAGGCGGTGGGGGTCGCACACCGCTATCTGCAACGCGCGATCGCGGCGGCGGACGATCTGTGCGTGGGGTCGGGGCACGGGCCGGTGCATCATTTCCATGCGGTCTGGTCGCATGGCTGATGTCACCATCATCGGCGCGGGCGTGGCCGGGCTGTTCGCGGCCCATGTGCTGGTGCGGCGCGGCCTGATCCCGCGCATCCTGGACCGCAACGGCGCGCCTGGCCCACACGGCTGCTCATGGTGGGCCGGCGGCATGCTGGCCCCGCAGTGCGAGGGCGTGACCGCCGACCCCGTGATCACCCGCCTTGGCGCAGAGGCCGCCGATGCCTGGTCCGCCATCACGCCCGTCACGCGGCGCGGCACGCTGGTCCTGGCGCTGGACCGCGACCGGGCGGAACTGGCCCGCTTTGCGCGCCGTGCCACGGCGCATCACCCCTGCGACAGCGCCGATCTGGAACCAGACCTGCAGCCCCGGCCCGGCCTGATCTTTCCAACCGAGGCGCATCTGGACCCCCGACGTGCCTTGGCCGACCTGGTCGCGTGGCTGGCCGCGCGCGGCATCGGCATCGAATGCGCGACCGCCGAGCCCGGCGACGTCGCAGGCCCGGTGATCGATGCCCGCGGACTGTCGGCCGCCCTGCCCGACCTCCGCGGCGTGCGCGGCGAGATGGTCGTTCTGCACGCGCCCGACATCGCCCTGACGCGGCCGGTCCGCCTGCTGCATCCGCGTCATCCGCTGTACATCGTGCCGCGCGCGGGCGGCCTGTTCATGCTGGGCGCGACCCAGATCGAAAGCGCATCCCGTGCGCGCCCTACCGCCCGGTCGGTGCTGGAACTGCTGTCGGCGGCCTATGCGCTGGACCCCCGCTTTGCAGAGAGCGCCATCGTCGAGATGGGCGCCGATCTGCGCCCGGCATTTCCGGACAACATCCCGCGCGTGACCGTCCGAGGGCGGGTGCTGCACCTGAACGGGCTGTTCCGTCACGGATACCTGATGGCCCCCGCGCTGGCGCGCCAGGCGGCCGATTACATGATCACCGAAACCAAGGGAGAACTGGTCCATGAGGATTGAGGTCAACGGAACCCCCCGCGACATCGCCGCCACCACCGTGGCCGACGCGCTGTCCGAACTGGGCTGGGGCGAGGCCCGCGTGGCCACGGCGCTGAACGGTGATTTCCTGCCCGCTGCGTCCCGCCCGACGCAGGCGCTGCGCGACGGTGACCGGCTGGAGGTCCTGGCACCCATGCAGGGAGGATAGGCGATGCGTGATTTCTATGGCGTCACCCTGCCCAACGCGCTGATGCTGGGCACCGCCCAATACCCGTCCCCGTCGGTCCTGCAGGAGGCGTTCCGCGCCAGCGGTGCGGGCGTGGCGACCGTGTCGCTGCGCCGCGAGGCCGGCCAGGGCCAGGCCTTCTGGTCGCTGATCCGAGACATGGGCGTGCGCGTGCTGCCCAACACCGCCGGCTGTCACAGCGCGCGAGAGGCCGTGACCACGGCCCGCATGGCGCGCGAAGTCTTTGAGACCGACTGGATCAAGCTGGAGGTGATCGGCCATGCCGACACGCTGCAGCCCGACCCCTTTGGCCTGCTGGAGGCCGCGACGACGCTCTGCGCCGAGGGCTTCGAGGTGTTTCCCTATACGACCGAGGATCAGGTTCTGGCCGCCCGCCTGCTGGATGCGGGGTGCCGGGTGCTGATGCCCTGGGGCGCGCCCATCGGGTCTGGCCTTGGGCTGAACAACCGCCACGGGCTGCGCATGCTGCGCGCGGCCTTTCCCGACGTGCCGATGGTGATCGACGCGGGCCTTGGCCTGCCCAGCCATGCGGCGGAGGCGATGGAGATGGGGTTCGACGCGGTCCTTCTGAACAGCGCGGTGGCGCAGGCGGGCGACCCGGTCGCGATGGCCCGCGCCTTTGCGCTGGCGGTGCAAGCGGGCGCCTTGGCGCGCGACGCCGATCCCATGGGGGTGCGCGACATGGGTGCGCCCTCCACCCCCCTGATCGGGAGGGCCTGGCTGTGACGCAGCCGCGCTTCTATCCGATCTTCGATGATGCCGCGTGGCTGGACCGCGTTCTGCCCCTGGGCGTCCGGCTGGTCCAGTTGCGGCTGAAGGACCGCGACCCCGCCGACGTCCTCGACCAGATTGACCGCGGGCTGCGCCTGACGCGCGCACATGGCGCGACGCTGGTCGTCAACGACCACTGGCAGGCGGCGATCGATCTGGGCGCCGACTGGCTGCACCTGGGGCAGGAGGATCTGGACGACGCCGACCTGCCCGCCATCCGCCGCGCCGGGCTGCGGCTTGGCGTCTCGACCCATGACCGGGCGGAACTGGACCGTGCGCTGGCGCTGGCCCCCGATTATGTGGCCCTTGGGCCCGTCTGGCCCACGATCCTGAAACAGATGCGCTGGCATGAACAGGGCCTGAACCGGGTCACCGAATGGAAGGCGCTGGTGGGCGACATTCCGTTGGTCGCGATCGGCGGGCTGACCCCCGATCGCGGTGCGCAGGCGCTGGCGGCGGGGGCGGACATCGTATCGGCCGTGACCGACATCACGCTGAACCCCGACCCCGAGGCGCGGATCGGCGACTGGCTGGCGGTGACGGCATGAACCGCTATGCCCGCCAGATGGTGCTTCCGGGCATCGGCGCCGCGGGCCAGGATCGGCTGGCGCAGGCCCACGTGCTGGTCGTGGGCGCAGGCGGGCTCGGCTGCCCCGCGCTGCAATACCTGGCCGCCGCGGGAGTGGGTCGGATCACGCTGGTCGATCCCGACCTCGTGGAGGAGACGAACCTGCACCGCCAGCCCCTGTACCGCATGGACCAGGTGGGCCGACCCAAGGCCCAGGCCGCGGCGGCCGCATTGGCGGTGCTTAACCCCGACTGTCAGGTGGTGCCGCGTGTGGAATGGCTGACCCCGGCCAACGCGGGCGATCTGGTGCAGGCAGCCGACGTGACGCTGGATTGCGCCGACAGCTTTGCGGTCAGCCTGACGCTGTCGGATGCCTGCATGGCGGCGGGCAGGCCGATAATTACCGCCTCTGCGCTTGGCCTGTCGGGCTATGCCGCGGGCTGCTGCGGCGGGGCGCCCAGCCTGCGCGCGATCTTTCCCGATCTGCCGGCGCAGGCCGCCAACTGTGCCAGTGCGGGCGTGCTGGGCCCCGTCGTCGGCATGATCGGAGCGCTGCAGGCGCAGATGGCGCTGGCCGTGCTGCTGGGCCTGGACCCTCGGCCCTTGGGGCGGCTGATCAGCTGGGACGCAGGCGGCTGGCGGATGGGCGGGTTCCGCTTCGACACCGCGCCCGAACCCGCCGATCCCCTGCCCTTCATCGCCCACGCCCAGATCGCCCCCGGCGACCTGCTGATCGACCTGCGGACCGAGGCCGCGCCCATCGCCGGCGCCCGCCACCTGCCCCCAGACCGCATTGCGCATCTGGACCCCGGCCCCGCCCCGCGGGTGGTGCTGGCCTGTCGCACCGGCCTGCGCGCGCACAATGCCGGGCGGGTGCTGCAATCACGCTGGCCGGGGCCCATCGCCCTGCTGGCCCTGACCGATGACGACCTGAAAGGACGCCCATGAAGACGCTGACCCTGGCGCTGGCCGTGCTGGCCCTGCCCGCCCATGCCGAAACCCGCCTGACGGTGATGCTGGACTGGTTCGTGAACCCCGACCACGCCCCCATCGTGCTGGCTCAGGAACTGGGCTATTTCGCGGATGCCGGGCTGGCGGTTCAGACCGTGGCCCCGTCCGACCCGAACGATCCGCCGCGCATGGTCGCCGCCGGGCGCGTCGATCTGGCCGTCAGCTATCAGCCGCAGCTGCATCTGTCGCGCCATCAGGGCCTGCCGGTGACCCGCGTTGGCACGCTGGTCGAGACGCCGCTGACCTGCCTGGTTGTGCTGGCCGACAGCGGCATCGCGACCCCCGCCGACCTGTCCGGCCGAAAGGTGGGCTTTGCCGTGGCGGGCGTGCAGGAGGTGATGCTGGACGCCATGCTGACCGATGGCGGGCTGGCCCCCGATGATGTCGAACAGATCAACATCGGCTGGTCCATCGCGCCTGCGCTGATGTCGGGACAGGTGGACGGCGTCATCGGCGCCTTTCGCAACTTCGAGCTGAACCAGCTGCGGCTGGAGGGGTTCGAGGGCCGCTGCCTGAACCCCGAGGATCACGGCATCCCCGCCTATGACGAGCTGATCTATCTGGCCGATCCCGCCCGCATGGACCGCGCCGCCGTCGCGGCCTTCCTGGAGGCCACGGAACGTGCGACGGCCTTCATCAAGAACGACCCCGACGCGGCATGGCGGATCTTCGCGGAGACCGCGGCCGAACTGCGCACCCCCCTGAACGAGGCCGCATGGGCCGACACCTGGCCCCGCTTTGCCGGGCGCCCCGCGGCACTGGACGCGGGCCGCTATCTGCGCTTCGAGGCGTTCCTGGCCGACCAGGGCGCCACGCCGGGCGGGCAGTCGCTGTCCGATCTGGCCATCGACGTGACCGCACCATGAGTGCGCCCGACTATGGCCGCGCCTTCGCGCTGTGGCGGGACGCGGCGGGGCATCACTGGGACGCCTATGTGCACCATGCCTTCGTCCGGCAGCTGGCGGCGGGCAGCCTGCCCCGCGACAGCTTCCTGCACTATCTGCGGCAGGATTACGTGTTCCTGCTGCATTTCGCGCGGTCCTGGGCGCTGGTCTTTGCCAAGTCGGACCGGATGTCGGAGATGGCGCTGGCCTCCTCCATCGCCCACGGCCTGCTGAACGGAGAGATGCCGCTGCATGTCGCGATCTGCGGCCGCGAGGGCATCACCGAGGCGATGCTGCAGGACACCCCGGAATCGCCCGCGAACATGGCCTATACGCGCTTTGTGCAGGCCACCGGCTATGCGGGCGACATGCTGGACCTGCTGGCGGCGCTGGCGCCTTGCGTCTTCGGCTATGGCCAGATCGGGCTGGCGCATGCGGACAGCGGCGGCCCCTATGGCGAATGGACCGCGACCTATGGCGGCGCCGATTATCAGCGCGTCTGCCATGATGTCGGCGCGCTGATCGACGCGGCGCTGGAGGCGCGGTTGGGCCCAGACTGGCCCGCCCTGCCCCGCGCGCAGACGCTGGCGCGCCATTTCACCCAGGCCACCCAGCTGGAGGTCGGGTTCTGGCAGATGGGGCTGGACCGGACATGATCCGCATCACGGGCGATCTGATCCTGGACGGGCGGGTGCTGCTGCCGGATCTGGCGCTGGACTGTCCTCCGGGGCGCTGGACGGCGCTGATGGGGCCGTCGGGAGTGGGCAAGTCGACCTTGGGTCGGATCGTGGCGGGCCTGCCCGTGGCCGCGCGTCTGGCCGGGGCGGCGGATGTCGCGGGCCCGGTCACGCTGATGGGGCAGCAGGATCAGCTGCTGCCCTGGGCCGATGCGCTGGCCAATGCCACCATCGGCGCGCGGCTACGCGGGAAGGCGCCCGACCGCGCCCGCGCCCGCGCCCTGCTGGCCGATCTGGGTCTGGCAGGGCTGGAGGCGCGCCGCCCCGCCCAGCTGTCGGGCGGCCAGCGTCAGCGCGTGGCCCTGGCCCGCACCCTGATCGAGGATCGCCCGGTCGTCGTTCTGGACGAGCCCTTTTCGGCGCTGGACGCCGCCACGCGGGCGCAGATGCAGGATCTGGCGGCGCGGCACCTGGCCGGGCTAACCGTCATCCTGATCACCCACGACCCGCTGGAGGCCGCGCGCCTCTGCCACGCGGCCTTCCTGCTGGATGCCCGGGGAACCCGCCCGCTGGCCCTGCCCGCGACGCCCACGCCGCGCGCGCTGGACGACCCGCAGGTTCTGGCGGCCCAAGCCGCGCTGTTTCGCAGCCTGATGCCATGCGCGGCCTGATCGCCGTCCTGGTCGCGCTGTCGGTCTGGCAGGGCGTGGTCTGGGCCAGCAACGTGCCGCCCTTCATCCTGCCCGGACCGGCGCGGGTGGCGCAGGCATTGATGGATCACGCCGCGATGCTGGCGGTGAATGCGCGTTTTACGCTGGCCAATCTGACGGCGGGGCTGGCCCTGGGGGTGGCGCTTGGGGTCGGGACGGCGGTCAATCTGGCGCTGTCGCCCGCGGCGCGGTGGCTGCTGCGACCGATGCTGATCGCGGCGCAGGCGGTGCCGGTCTTTGCGCTGGCCCCGATCCTGACGCTGTGGCTGGGCTACGGCGCGCCCAGCAAGGTCGTGATGGTGGCGCTGGTGGTCTATTTCCCGGTGGCATCGGTGCTGTTCGACGCGCTGATGCGCCCGCCCGCCGCGCTGGACGATCTGGCGCGGTCGATGGGCGCCCGGCCTTTGCGGCGCTTGACGCTGATCCAGCTGCCCGCCGCCCTGCCCGCGCTTGGGTCGGGGCTGCGGCTGGCGGCGGTGCAGGCGCCGCTGGCGGTGATCGTGGGCGAATGGGTCGGCTCCAGCCGGGGCCTGGGCCATGTGATGCTGATGGCGAACGGGCGGGGTCAGACCGACCTGATGTTTGCGGCCCTGGCCGTGCTGACGGCGATGGGGCTGGCGCTGTTCGCCGCGGCGGGCGCGGTCCAGCGTCTGACGGAAAGGGGCCGCCCCGAAGGACGGCCCCAAGCAATCACTACGGCGATCACCACGAGGTGATGACGGCCCCGTCGTATTTCTCGTCGATGAAGGCCTTGACCTCGGGCGACTGATAGGCCTCGACCATGGTTTTGACCCAAGGCTCTGCCTCGCGGCCCTGCTGGACGACCAGGATGTTCACATAGGGGCTGTCGGCCTTTTCCATGGCGATGGCATCCTCGCGCGGGGACAGGCCCGAGGCCAGCGCATAGTTGGTGTTGATCACCGCGATGTCGGCATCGGCCAGCGCGCGGGGCAGCTGCGCCGCGTCCAGCTCCAGGAACTGCAGACCCTTGGGGTTGTCGCTGACATCCAGCGGGCTGGGGACCAGGCCCGTGCCCTCGGCCAGGGTGATCAGGCCCAGATCCTGCAGGATCAGCAGCGCGCGGCCGCCATTGGTCGGATCGTTCGGGGTCGCGACCTGCGCGCCCTCGGGCAGGTCGGCGATGTCCTCGACCTTGTCGGAATAGATCCCCATCGGCGTGGTGATGGTGGTGCCGACCTCGACCAGCTCGAAGCCGCGGTCCTTCATCTGGTTCTCCAGATAGGGGCGGTGCTGGAAGCTGTTGGCGTCCAGATCGCCATCCGCCAGCGCCTGGTTCGGCACGACGTAGTCGGAGAACTCGACGACCTCGATGGTCAGGCCCAGGGGTTCGGCGACCTCGGCCACCTTCTCCATGATCTCGCCATGTTCGCCGGGGGACACGCCGACCTTGATGTCTTCGGCCATGGCGGCGGTGGAGAGGGCGATGGCGGATACGAAGGTTGTCAGACGCAGCATGGGATTCGTCCTTTCTTGTCTGCGGGAAATTCAGGCGCCGCGGTTGCGGGGCGCGCGGCGGTCGACGCGGGCCGCGATCCATTCGCCAAGCGACTGGACCAGCTGCACCAGCACGATCAGGATGACGACGACGGCGGCCATGACCTCGGGCATGAAGCGCTGGTATCCATAGCGGATGCCCAGATCGCCCAGGCCCTGCCCGCCGACCGCGCCGACCATCGCGGAATAGCCGATCAGGCTGACCACGGCCAGGGTCAGGCCCAGGGTGATGCCGGGCAGCGCCTCAGGGATCAGCACCTTGCGGATGATCTGGAACGGCGTCGCACCCATGGCGCGCGCGGCCTCGATCAGGCCGGCATCGACCTCGCGGATGGCGTTCTCGACCAGCCGCGCGATGAAGGGGATTGCGGCCAGCGTCAGCGGCACGATGGCCGCGTCCGTGCCGATCGACGTGCCGACCACGGCGCGGGTGAAGGGGATGATCGCCACGACCAGGATGATGAACGGGACCGAACGCGTTGCGTTCACCACCAGCCCCAGCACCTTGTTGATCCACGGCGCGCTCAGCAGTTCGCCCCGCTGAGAGCAGGCCAGGAACACGCCCAGAGGCAGCCCGCCCAACGTACCCAGGATCGCCGAGATGGCGACCATGTAGAGCGTCTGCAGCGTCGCGTCCCAGAGGATCGGGATCAGGTTAGCGGACATGGCCCAGCACCTCCGTGGTCAGACCGTGTTGCTCAAGGAAGGCGCGGGCCTGATCGCCGCGGTCCTGGGGGACCGAGATCAGCAGGTTGCCGAAGGGGCGCGTGCCGATCTCCTCGATGGTGCCGCCCAGGATGTTGGCGCTGATGCCCAGATCGGTCGCCAGACGCGCCAGCATCGGGTCGGTCGCATGCAAACCCGCAAAGGTCACGCGGATCACCTGATCGCCCGGCGGATCGGTCTGCAGCCGCGCCGCGACGAAGGCCGGCAGCGTGGCGCCCGTGACACCGGACAGGAAGCGCCGGGTCGTCGGGTGCTGGGGGCGCGCGAAGATGTCGTAGGTCGGACCGGCCTCGACGATGCGGCCCGCCTCGATCACCGCCATGTGGCTGGCGATGTCGCGCAGCACGGCCATCTCATGCGTGATCAGCAGGACGCTGACGCCCAGGTCGCGGTTGATCTGCGCCAGCAGGTCCAGGACGGTCTGCGTGGTCTCGGGGTCCAGCGCACTGGTCGCCTCGTCCGACAGGAGGACCTTGGGGCCGGTGGCCAGGGCGCGCGCGATGCCCACGCGCTGCTTCTGCCCGCCCGACAGTTCCGCCGGATAGCGGTCGGCCAGCGCGCCAAGGCCCACCTGCTCGATCAGCTGGTCGACGCGGGCGCGGATCTGGCCGCGCGGCGTGCCCGCGACCTCCAGCGGCAAGGCAATGTTGCCCCGCACCGTGCGCGAGGCCAGCAGGTTGAAGTGCTGGAAGATCATGCCGACATCGCGCCGGATTGCGCGCAGCGCTGACCCGGTGGCGGTGCCCACGTCGCGACCAGAGACGGTGACGCGGCCCGTTGTCGGCCGCTCCAGCCCGTTCACCATGCGCAGCAACGTGGATTTGCCCGCGCCGGAACGGCCGATGATGCCGGTGATGCCGCCCTCAGGGACCGATAGGGTGATGTCGGCCAGCGCCGTCACCTGGCCGCCCGCCTTGGGAAAGGACTTGCCCAGCCCTTCGAAGGTTATCGCCGCGCCGGTCATCCGCATCCTGCATGCTTGCCAAAAGTCAGGGCGCGGTCCTGCCCGAAACGGCCGCCGGGCGCAAGCCGTGCCGCAGCCGCACCGTGATCATGCACGGAACGGTCGTTCGCGCGCCGCACAGCCTGCCGGAACGCAGGCCCTGCCCCAGCCGATGCGCACGGACCGCAGCGGTCGGGACGCGCATCGGGCAGGACGGCGTCCTTATTCAGCGGCGTCTGGCACCCCGCGCGCCAGAAGCGCGGTCAGGATCGTGCGCAGAGTGTCGGGGCGGAACGGCTTTTCGATCAGCGGCGCATGGTCGAACCCCTGCGGCAGGTTCTCGCGGCCATAGCCCGACACGAAGCAGAACGGCACCGACAGGCTGTCGAAAAGGGCCGCGACCTCGTCCACCGGCTCTCCCTTCAGGTTGCCGTCCAGCAGGGCCAGGTCGATGGGCCCGTTTCGGGCAGCGGCCATCGCCTCGGGGACGCTGCGGGCGACGCCGGTGACGGTGGCTCCGGCATCCTCCAGCTCATAGCGCAGGTCCAGCGCGACCAGCGGCTCGTCCTCGACCAGCAGGACGCGCGCGCCCTCCAGCGTCGATGCGCGGATGACGGGTTGGCCGACCAGCGCCTCGGCGGTGGCTGCCTGGCCTGCCAGCCGGGTCACGCCGTCTGTCAGGCGGATGGTCCAGACGACCCCGTCGGGGTTCCAGTCGGCGCTGACCGCGGCCGCATCGCCGCCGCCGGCCGCCCCGATCAGCGTCATACCGAAGCCCATGCGCGACGGCGCGGTGACGGCCGGGCCGCCCGTCTCGCGCCAGGTCAGGACCAGGCGCTGCCCCTCAAGGCGCCAGGCGATGTGCACGATCCCGCCCGGAACCGACAACGCACCGTATTTCGCCGCATTCGTGCCCAGTTCGTGCAGCGTCAGCGCAAGGCGCAGCATGGTGTCGGGGGCCAGTTCCACCGGTGGGCCGTCGCGGCGCAGCCGGTCGCCGTCCAGCGTACCCGAACTGATCTGGTCGTCGATCAGCTGATCCAGCGGCGCGCTGGCCCAAGTCGCATCCGACAGGATCGAATGGGCGCGGGCCAGCGCCTGCAGGCGTCCGCCAAAGCTGGTCTCGAACTCGGGCAGGCTGCCGGATTGACGCAGGCTTTGGCGGGCGATGGCCTGGACGTTGGCCAGGGTGTTCTTGATGCGGTGGTTCAGCTCTCCGATCAGCAGGGCGCGGACCTCCTCGGACTGCTTTCGTTCGGTGATGTCTTGGACCTGCAGCGACAGCGACTGGCGGTTCAGGCCCTCGGACAGGACCGATCCATAGACCTCGCAGCAGATCGGGCCGATATCGGCGTGATCCAGGCTGATCTCGGCCGAGAAGCGCGGCACGCCATCCTGCTGGCTGTCCAGCCAGCCGGTCAGCAGCGCGGCCCCCTGTTCGTCCAGCCAGCCCGCCGCGGTGGCGGTCATGCCCAGCATGTCGCCCGCGGGCCGCCCGAACATGCGTTCGGCCCCCTTGGACCAGCTGCGCACGCACAGGTTCCGGTCCAGCGTGACGAAGGCCAGCGGCGAATTGTCGGCATGGGCCTTCAGCTGCGCCATCGCGCGGTCGCGGTGCAGCGCGATGTCCTGCATCTCGTCGCGCTGGCGCTGCAGGTCCTTGGCCTGGCGGCCGATGCGGAAGAACACCTCGGCCTTGGATTTCAGCACCACCGGATCGATGGGCTTGAAGATATAGTCGACCGCCCCCGCCTCGTACCCGCGGAACCGGCGGGCCTCGTCCATCTCGGCGGCGGTGACGAAGATGATGGGCACGCCGCGGGTGCGTTCGGTGGACCGCATCAGTTCCGCCAGCTCATAGCCGTCGGTGCCGGGCATCTGCACGTCAAGGAAGGCCAGCGCGTAATCATGCTGCAGCATCAGTTCCAGCGCTTCGGTCGCGGACCGCGCGGTGTCGACAACCAGCCCGTCGCGCCGCAGCAGCGCCTCCAGCGCCATGATGTTTTCCGCGATGTCGTCGACGATCAGGAAACGGATGGGTCTATCGGGCATGAATAGTCTCCTGGTCGGCATTCCGGCGCCAGATCCGGTCCGGTTCGGCAAAGGCCGCGAAGGACGCGGCATGGGTGGAAAAGCGCAACGTCTCGTGAGAGCCGAGGCCAAGAAAGCCGCCCCGCGCCAGCGCCTCGGCGAACAGGCCCACGGCGCGGTCCTGCAGCGTCCCGTCGAAATAGATCAGCACGTTCCGGCACGACACCAGCTGGACCTCGGAAAAGACCTGGTCGGTGGCCAGGTTGTGCTCGGTGAACACCGTACGCGATCGCAGGTCCCGGTCAAAGGCCGCGCGCCCATAGGCGGCGGTATAGTAATCCGACAGCGACCCCAGCCCCCCCGCCCGCTGATAGTTCTGCGAGAAGACCGGCAGGCGATCGATGTCATAGATGCCGGCCTCGGCCCGGGCCAGGGCGCGGCGGTTGATCTCGGTCGCATAGAACATCGTGCGGTCGAACAGCCCCTCCTCGCGGAACAGGATGGCCAGCGAATACAGCTCCTCGCCATCGGCACAGCCCGCCACCCAGACCTTGAGCGAGGGGAAGGTCCGCAGATGCGGGATCACCTCGCGGCGCAGTGCAAGGTAATAGGCCGGATCGCGAAACAGCTCGCTGACCTGCACGGTCATCGCGTCGATGATGTCGGGCAGAACCGCGGGATCGTGCAGCAGGCGGCCCTGCACCTCGGACAGGGTCGCGCATCCAAGCCTTTCGCGCGCCAGTTCGGCGCGACGGGCCAGCGATGCGCGCGAATAGGACCTGAAGTCGTAATGGTGGCGCCGGTTCAGCGCCTCCAGGAACAGGTCCAGCTCGATCGCGTCGGCCGCGCGCAGGGGGACGGGATCGACGCTCATCGCGGCATCCAGACCCGGGTCAGCGACAGTAGCTTGTCGACATCCAGGGGCTTGGGCAGATAATCGTTCGCCCCCGCCGCCAGGCACTGGTTCTGATCCTCGGCCATCGCCTTGGCGGTCAGCATGATGATGGGCAGGCCCTTCCAGCGGTCGATCTTGCGAATCTCGCGCGTGGCGGTCAGGCCGTCCATCTCGGGCATCATCACGTCCATCAGCACCAGGTCGATCTTGGGCGCGGCACCGTCGTTGATGCGGCCCAGGGCCTCCAGCGCCTCGCGGCCGTTCCGGGCGATCTGCACGGTCGCGCCATGCGGCTCGAACACGCCGGTCAGGGCATAGACGTTGCGGATGTCGTCCTCGACCACCAGGATGCGGCGCCCCTCCAGCTGCGCATCGCGGTTCAGCGACGCGGCCAGCATGTCGCGCTGTTTCTGCGGCAAATCGGACACGACCTGATGCAGGAACAGCGTGACCTCGTTGATCAGGCGTTCAGGCGATTTTGCACCCTTGATGATGATCGATTTCGAATAGCGGCGCAGGCGCTGCTCCTCGGCCTCGGACAAGGCGCGCGCAGTATAGACGATGACCGGCGGGAAGGACGCCGTGCCGTCCCCGTCCAGCTGCTCCAGCACCTCGAACCCCGATGCATCCGGCAGCGTCATGTCCAGCACGATGCAGTCGACCGTCTGGCTGCGGCAGATCTGCAGTGCCTCGGCGGCGGTACCGGCGCCGACCGTCTCGACCCCGTCGCTGGTCAGCAGCGCCTTGAGCCCCAGCATCTGCGCGGGATCATCCTCGACGATCAGCACGCGGCGCAGGCACTGTTCCAGGCGGGTCTCCAGATTGCGGATCGCCGTGGCCAAGTCGTCGCGCCGCACCGGCTTCATCATATAGCTGATGGCGCCCTGTGCCAGCGCCTCCTTGGTGTAATCGTCGGCCGAGACCATGTGCACCGGGATATGGCGCGTGGTCGTGTCGCGCTTCAGCCGGTCCAGCGCGGACAGGCCCGAATGGTCGGGCAGGCCCACATCCATCACGATCGCCTGCGGCAGGAAATGGCGCGCCGCACGCACCGCGTCATCCGCTCGGCCCACGCAGACGCAGCGGAAGCCCAGCTCCTGCGCCAGACTGTAGAGGATGCGGGCGAATGCCGGATCGTCCTCAACCACCAGCATCACCCGGTCGCCGGCGCCGATCTCCGCGCGATCGTCCTCGACCCCCGGCAGGGCGTCCAGCATCATCGGCGCGGGTTCGGGCATCGTGGGCGCGGGCAAGGACCGCCGCGCAGGTGCCGGCGATTGCAGCGCCGGGGCGGCGGGCAGGATCAGCGTGAAGGTGCTGCCCTTGCCGGGCGCGCTGGTCAGCGTGATGCGCCCGCCCAGCAGATCGGCCAGTTCACGGCAGATCGACAGGCCCAGCCCCGTTCCGCCGAAGCGGCGGGAGATGGTGCCGTCCGCCTGCCGGAACGCCTCGAACACGGTCTCCTGCTGGCTGGCGTCGATGCCGATGCCGCTGTCCTGCACCGACAGCGCGATCCCCTGCGCCGCCGGGGAAATATGCAGCACCACCTGCCCCCGTTCGGTGAATTTCAGCGCGTTCGAGATGAAGTTCCGCAGCACCTGTTCCAGACGCTGCCGGTCGGAGGAGAACGCCGCGACCTTGGGATCGACCTGCGCCGACAGGGTCAGCCCCTTGTCGCGGGCCTGCGCCTCGAAGGCGCGCACCAGCTTGTCGGCCAGCACCTGCGGCTCGACCGTGTCGCGCGACACGTCCATCTTGCCGGATTCGATCTTGGACAGGTCCAGGATGTCGTTAATCAGCGCCAGTAGATCCTTGCCCGATGCCTCGATCGTCTCGGCCCAACGGACCTGCTCCTCGGACAGGTTGCGGCCGCGGTTGTCTGACAGCAGCCGCGACATGATCAGCAGCGCGTTCAGCGGCGTGCGCAGCTCGTGCGACATGTTGGCGACGAATTCGGACTTGTAGCGGCTCTCCTGTGCCAGCTCCTGCGCCTGATCCTCCAGCATCCGGCGCGACCGGGCCAGAGCATCGCGCTGCTCCTCCAGCTCCTGGGTCTGGCTTTCAAGCTGGGCGTTCTGTTCTTCCAGCTCTGATTGCTGTGCCTCCAACCGGCGCTGGCTGTCCTGCAGGGCGCGGGTCTGCTCCTCCAGCTCCTCGTTGGACGCCGCAAGCTCCTCGGTATGGGCGCGCAACTCCTCGGCCTGACGGCGGGTCTCCTCCAGCAACTCCTGCAGCTGTTGGCGATACTGGGCGGATCGCAGCGCGATGCCCAGCTTGTCTCCGATACGCTCGAACAGGTCGATCACGCGAGGCGGCGGGGCGGCATCCAGCCCGAACTCCAGCACGCCGTTGATCAGCTGCCCGTCCCGCATCGGCACGATCAGCGCATGCGCCGTGCGCCCCCGCGCCAGTCCCGTCGCCCAGCCCAGCGCCTGGTCCGGCGCCAGGGACATCTGCAGGATGCGACCTTCGGTGACGGCGCGGCCCAGATGGCCTTCGTCATCCGCCACACGTTCCGCCAGGGCGTCGCCGTCGGTGCCCCATTGCGCCAGCCGCAGGTGGCCATGTCCATTGCGGGCATAGGCGACGGCGGCCCGCGCGCCGATCCGGTCGGCCAGCACCTGCAGGACCTGGCGGGCCAGCTTTTCTGCGGTCAGGTCGCCTTGGACGGCACGGGACACCGCGACCTGGGTGCCGGTGATCCAGTCGGTGTCCAGCAGCTTGCCGCGGGTGACGATCAGCCTTCGCCCCAGAAATCCCAGGCACAGATACACGATCCCGGCCAAGCCGCGGTTCACGGCCGCCACGGTCGGATCGATGCCGGTGTTGTCCTTCTGGAACGCCAGCGCCATCGCCACGCAGACCAGCACAGCCGTGGCCACTGGCAACGCGGGCCAGCGCGCGAAGACCGCAAGGCTCAACGGCAGGATATAGATTAGCCAGACCGCCGTCCCCAACGGCACCATCAGATCAAGGGTGAACACGCCGGCAAGTGCCGCTGCGATGACGACCAGAATCGTCAGGTCTTGGGTCTTGGTCACGATCTCTCCTGGTCGGCGGCATTTTCGACGTCACCGTCGAACGCCGCGACAGGACCTTTCGTTCAACCGCCTGTGATCAATATTTGATAATCCGGTGCGACCCGACGGTCCCCGTCATTCGCGCCGCATGGCCATATCCAAACCGGACGGTCCTGTCGAGGGCTCAGCGCGCCCGCGGCGGCCACATCCGCGCCCAGACCCCGTCGCGCCGGATCAGCGCATGGTGCAGCGCCGCGCCGACATGCAGGGCCAACACCGCCATCAGCGCCCACGCCGCCAGTTCGTGCAGGCTGCTGGCGGCGTCGGCCAGGGGCTTTGACCGGGGGACCAGCGTCGGCAGGCCAAGCGCATCCAGCCCCTCGATCGGAAAGCCGCCCGCGCGCACGCGGACGTAACCCGACAGCGGCATCACGATCATCAGCCCGTACAGCGCCAGATGAGACAACCCCGCCACCCGCTGCTGCCAGTCTGGCATGGTCGCGGGCAGCGGCGCGGGCGGATGCGTCAGCCGCCAGACCAGCCGCAGCGCGATGATGACGATCAGCAGGCTGCCCACGTTCTTGTGAAACAGGTACAGCGCGTCGCCCAGGCCGCGGTCCAGCCCGTCCTGCACCATCAGCAGACCCACCGGGATCATCGCCAGGATCAGCGCCGCGACCAGCCAGTGCAGCATCCGCGCCGTGGTGCCATAGCCTGCGGGTCGATGATCCATGACGCAGCCCTCCTGTCGCGACAGGATAGCCCGGGATCGTGCTGAGGCAAGCCTGTTCAGAAGTCAGCTTGACGCGTCATGCCCCTGTCATATGTTCACCCGATGCAGATTTCCCGCCCCGACCTTGCCGATCCCACCGTCAGACCGGCCCCCGCCGCAGGCCGCCGCCTGCCCGAGGGGTTGATCCTGGCCATTCCCGCGGGGCTGGCCCTGAACCTGGGCATCGGCGTGATAGTCCTGGGCCAGGGCACGGGTGCCCTGGTCGCGGGCGTCGTCTATCTGGCGGGGGCCGCGCTGGTCTGCGTTGCGATGCGCAGGCATTATCCGCATGCCAGGCTGGGGTCGTGCAACGCGGTGACGCTGATGCGCATGGCGCTGACGACGGCGTTGATCGCGCCCCTGGTCGGCGGGGTCGCGGCGGGCTGGGCAGTGGCGGCGATCGCAACCATATCACTGACGTTGGACGGGGTGGATGGCTGGCTGGCGCGGCGCAGCGGCCTATGTTCCGATTTCGGCGCCCGTTTTGACATGGAGGTCGACGCCGCGCTGGCCCTGATCCTTGCGCTGCACGCCCTGGCCGGCAGCCCCGTCGGACCAGAGATCCTGGCCCTTGGCGTCATGCGCTATCTGTTCATCGGGGCGGGGCTGGTCTGGCCGTGGATCATGGCGCCGCTGCCGGTCAGCTATGCCCGCAAGGCCGTCTGCGTGCTGCAGCTTGCGACGCTGATCGCGCTTCAGGTGCCGGTCCTGTCGGACGATTTGGCAATCACCCTGGCGCGGATCGCGGCAGCGGCGCTGATCTGGTCCTTTGGCCGCGACGTGCTGTGGTTGCGGGGCCATCGGTGACCCCCCGGCCCTTGTCGGTCCTTGCCGCCATCCTGCTGCTGCACGTCCTGCTGGCGCTGCCCGCGCATCCCGAGCAGCTGGCCTGGGCCGCGCTGGCACGCCCGGCGCCGGAGCTGGCAGTGGTGATCCTGCTGGCGCTGGCCGCGGGCCGGACGGTCGCGGGGCGGCTGCTGCGCGTGGCGGCGACCCTGGCGCTGACGCTGGTCACCGTGCTGAAGGTCGCGGACTTGGCGATGCTGGAAAGCCTGGGCCGCAGGTTCAATCCGGTCGCGGACCTGCCTCTGATCGATGCATCCGTCCGGCTGATCGCCGGCAGCTTGGGCCCCTGGCAGGCGGCGGGTGCAGTTCTGGCCGCGCTTCTGGCCACGTTGCTTATCGTTGCAGGCACATGGTGGGCGATGGGCGTGCTGATGCGCCGGGCCCCGCGTGCCGCCTGGTTGCGGATCGCCGGTCTGGCAGCCTCTGTCGCGGGGATCGCACTGCTGGCGGTAATGCCGCCCCCGACGGCCGCCTATGCCATCGACCGCGCGCAGCTGTCGGCACGCACCGTGACAGAATTGCGCCAGTTCAACGAACAGGCGCGCCAGGATACGCTGGCCGGGCTGCAGGATCCGCTTGCGCTGATCGACCGCGACGTTCTGGTGATCTTTCTGGAAAGCTATGGCCGCACCAGCTTTGACACGCCCTTCTTTGCCAACACTCACCTTCCCCGGCTGCGCCAGGGACAGCAGGTGCTGCAGGATCGCGGATTGGCCATGGCATCGGGGTTCCTGACGTCGCCGACGCATGGCGGACAAAGCTGGCTGGCGCATGCGACGCTGGCCAACGGGCTGTGGGTCAATGACCAGACGCGCTATCAGGCGGCCATCGCCAGCGGGCGCCGAACGCTGTTCCACCACGCCGCCGATGCCGGGTTCCGCACTGCGGCCGTGATGCCCGCCATCGTTCGTCCCTGGCCCGAGGCGTCGACGATGGGGTTTCAGCGAATCCTGGCCGCGCCCGACCTGGGCTATCGCGGGCAGCCGTTCAACTGGGTCACCATGCCTGATCAGTTCACGCTGGCCGCCACCGACCGCCTGTTGCGCGACGGCAGCGACCCCCGCCGCCTGTTCGCGCAGATCGCCCTGATCTCGTCCCACGCGCCTTGGACCCCGGTCCCCGAAATGCTGCCCTGGGAGGATCTGGGCGACGGCACCGAATTCGACGCGATGGCGCAAGCGGGCGATCCGCCGAACGTCGTCTGGCGCGACCGCGACCGGGTGCGGGCCCAGTATCGTGACACGATCGACTATACGCTGCAGGCGGTGCTGGACTATGCCGCGCGGCAAGGAACGGACGCGCCCCTGATGATCCTGGTCGGCGATCACCAGGCCGCTACCACCATCGGCCTGGACGACCGCCGAGAAGTTCCGATCCACGTCATCGGCCCGCCCGATCTGGTCGCGCGGACCGACGGTTGGGGCCTGACGCGGGGGCTGGTCCCGGAACCGGGCAGCCCGGCGATGCCGATGGAAGCACTTCGCGACCGTTTCATGCGCAACTTTTCCGGGTCCCTGGACGTGCCTCCTGCATGAACGTGACACGCAGTCTTCAAATCCTGATCGCCCTGGCAGTGATGGCGCTTCTGTGGTTCGGCCTTGACGGCCAACAGGCGCTGCACCTGCTGGTGCGTGCCGATCCGCTGTGGCTGGCGGCCGCCGCGCTGGCCCTGACGGCGCAGACGGTGCTGTCGGCAATGCGCTGGCGGCTGACGGCGCGGCAGCTTGGCCAGACCATCCCCCTCACCCGGGCCATCGGCGAATACTACCTTGCGCAGGTCGTCAACCAGTCGCTGCCCGGCGGTGTCGTGGGCGATGCCGGCCGCGCGGTCCGCGCGCGTCATCAGGCGGGCCTGCGCCGCGCCGGTGCCGCCGTCGCGATCGAGCGCCTGGCGGGCCAGGTCGCGCTGTTCCTGGTGCTGGCGGCGGGCGCGCTGACCGTGACGCTGATGCCGGGCGGGCTGACGTTGCCGTCTTGGGTCATGGGCCTGATCGGCGCATTGCTGAGCGGCGCGCTGATCGCGATGCTGGCCATCGGCGGTGCGGGACAGCTGCCTGGGCGCGCGGGCACCGCCGCACGCGATCTGCGGGGCGCGTTGCGCGTCACGCTGCTGGCGCCGGGCGCCCTGCCGCGTCAGGTGGCGCTGAACCTGGCGATCACCGGGGCCAACCTTGCGGCCTTTGCCTTCTGCGCCGCGGCCACCGGCACCATGATGTCCCCGGTCGAGACCGCCGTTCTGGTGCCGCTGATCCTGCTGACCATGATCCTGCCGCTGACCGTCAGCGGGTGGGGTCTGCGCGAGGGTGCGGCCGCCGGGCTGTTCCCCCTGATCGGCGCCAGCGCGCAGGCGGGGCTTGCCGCCAGCCTGGCCTTCGGCCTGATGTTTCTGGCCAGCACCCTGCCGGGGCTGCTGGTCCTGTTGGCGCGGCGCCGCGTCAACCGTCCCGCCCCCGCAGCCATACAGGCAGACCCGTGATCGACCCAAAGACCCTGACCTTTGCCCTGCCGGGCGACATCACCACCCTGACCGGCGGCTATATCTACGACCGCCGGATGGTGCAGGGGCTGCGCGACCAGGGCCGGCATGTCGATGTCCTGGCCCTGCCCGACAGCTTTCCCACCCCGTCCGACAGCGACATGCGCCAGGCGCTGGACGCGCTGCAGGCGCTGCCCGCGGATCGGCCGGTGATCATCGACGGGCTGGCCTTTGGCGCGCTGGACCCGCAGGGGGTGGCCGCGATCCGCGCGCCCATCGTGGCGATGATCCATCATCCCCTGGCCCAGGAAAGCGCCCTGCCCGCCGATCTGGCCGACCATCTGTGGCAGACCGAGCGCGCGAACCTGGCCCATGCGCGCCATGTGATGGTGCCCAGCCCGCATACGCGCGACATGCTGGTCGACCGCTATGATGTGCCCGCCGACCGGATCACCGTCGCCCGCCCCGGCACCGACCGCCCGGAACAGCCCCCCACGACGCAGGACCCGCCGCTGATCCTGTCGGTGGGCATCCTGCACCCTCGCAAGGGTCATGATGTCCTGATCGCCGCGCTGGCGGCGTTGGCCGATCTGGACTGGCAGGCGGTGATCGTGGGCAACCCCTGGGACGCGGCCCATGTGGTCGACCTGCAGGTGCAGATCGCCGCCAGCGGACTGGATGGACGGCTGGAACTGGCCGGGCGGGTCGAGGCGGATCGCCTGGCGGACCTGTACCGAACAGCCTCGATCTTTGCGCTGGCGACCCGGTACGAGGGTTACGGCATCGTCTTCGACGAGGCGCTGTCCCATGGCCTGCCCATCGTCAGCACGCGTGCGGGCGCGGTGCCGGGAACGGTTCCGGCCGATGCGGGCCTGCTGGTCGCACCCGACGATGCGCCCGCGCTGGCGCAGGCGCTGCGCCGCATGCTGACCGACCCGGCCGAGCGTGCCGCACGGGCGGCCGCCGCCGCACGGGCGGGGGCGGCGCTGCCGGGCTGGTCGGACACCGCGCGCGTGGCGGGCGGGGTTCTGGACGCTCTGGACTGACTTGCGGGGCGCGGCCCGCGCGTGCATCACTGCCCCGCAACCACGGAGGCCGCGATGAGATCCCTGTTCCACCTTGCCATCCATGTCACCGACCTGGACGCGGCTCGTTGCTTCTATGGCGACATCCTGGGCTGTGCCGAGGGTCGGTCCACCGACACTTGGGTCGATTTCGACTTTTTCGGCCATCAGCTTTCGCTGCATCTGGGCACGCCCTTTCCCACCACCCGCACCGGTCAGGTGGGCGATCACATGGTGATGATGCCGCATCTGGGGGTCGTGCTGCCGCTGGCGGATTGGCTGGCCTTGTCCGACCGCCTGGCCACGGCGGGCGTGTCCTTCGACATCCCGCCCCAGATCCGCTTCGAGGGCCAGCCCGGGGAGCAGCGGACGATGTTCTTCTTCGATCCCTCGGGCAACCCGATAGAGGTCAAGGGCTTTGCCGATTTCGACGGTCTGTTCGCGTCCTGACAATCAGTCCGGGTGGCGCGGCAGGTGCAGTTCCGCCGCAAGGCCCGGCAGCATGTTGATCAGCTCCAGGCGACCGCCCGCGGCCTCGGCGATGTCGGTGACGATGGCCAGGCCGATCCCCTGACCGTCCCCGCCCTGGTCCAGCCGCACGCCGCGCTGCGCCAACCGCGCCAGCTCGGCGTCCGGCACGCCCGGCCCGTCGTCGCGGATGATGACGGCCGTCCGATCGTCATCCGCACGCATCCCGACCCACACCCGCGACCGCGCATGGCGGGCCGCGTTTTCCAGCAGCGCACCCAGGGCCTCGGTCAGGTCGTCAGGGTCGATGCGCAGCGCCACCGCCTGCGGCAGGTCGACCTGCCAGTCCAGCCCGGCACCCGCGGGCGTGCGCCGCAGCACCTGCACCAGCCGGGCAACGATCGGGGCGGGATGCGCGCGGGCCTGTGCAGCGTCGGTGCGGATGCGGGCGCGCGCCAGTTCCCGGTCGACATGGCGGCGCATCACGGTGACGACATGTTCGATGCTGTCGGCCTGTTCGGTCCGTCCCTGATCGCGCAACGCCTCGGCATCGCCCAGCAGCGCCTGCAGCGGCGTCTTGAACCCGTGCGCCAGATCGCCGGCGCGGTGGCGCGCACGATCCAGCTCTCGGTCGCGGTCGTCCAGCAGATGGTCCAGCTGGCGGGCCAGGGGCGCGACCTCGGAGGGCAGATCGTCGCCCAGGCGCCGCCTGCGCCCCTGCGCCAGCCCGCGCAGATGCGCGCCGACCTGGGCCAGCGGGCGCAGGCCAAGCGTGACCTGGACGAAGGACGCCGCCAGCAGCAGGGCCGCCAATCCCGCCAGCCAGGGGACAAGGTCGCGCAGAAAGGCCGCGCGGGCCTGCGCGGAATCCTCCATGTCCTCGGCCACGATCAGGCGGATGGGGGACGCGGTCGCACCCTGCCCGATCAGCACCTGCTGATCCAGCGCCAGCAGGCGCTGGTCGCCCGGCCCGTCCAGCTGCAGCACCCGCCCCTCGCCCGGCGGCGGCGCGTCCGTGGGCACGGGCAGCGTCACGTCCCACAGCGACCGCGACCGCAGGGGCTGGTCCCCCAGCCACACCTGCCAGTAATGCCCCGAGAATGGCAGCTGCCACGACGGGTTGCGCGGCTGGTCGCGCATCTGCGGCGGCGTGCCGGGTTCGATCACCGACAGCAGAACAAGCGCCCGATCGCGAAGGTCCGACACGGCGACGCGCTGGACATGGCGGTCGAACAACACCGCCAGCATCGTCACCGACAGCGCCATGACCAGCAGGATGGTCGCCCCGCCCAGCAGCATCAGCCGCAGGCGCAGCGACAAAGGCCTCATGCACCGCCTTCCAGCAGATAGCCGAAGCCGCGCCGCGTCGCGACGATGCCCGGACCCAGCTTGCGGCGCATGCGGGTCACCACCGCCTCCAGCGCGTTGGCCTCGCGCGCGTCATCGTCGCCGTAAAGGTGCTCCAGCAGTTCCGTGGGCGACACGACCCGGTCGCGGTGAACGGCCAGATGCGCGATCACGCGGAACTCCAGCGGGGTCAGCGGGACCGGCACGCCATCGACCAGCGCCGTCATGCGGTTCAGATCGACGGTCAGGCGGCCTGCCTCGATCCGCGGTTCGGCCCGGCCGCCTGCCCGGCGCACCAGGGCGCGGGCCCGCGCCACCAGCTCCTCCATGCGGAACGGCTTGGGCAGATAATCGTCGGCACCGGCCTCGATCCCCTCGACCCGCTCGGTCCAGGCGCCCCGTGCGGTCAGGATCAGCACGGGCGAATCGCACCCCTCGGCCCGCCAGCGCTTCAGCACGGTCAGACCGTCCAGGTCGGGCAGCCCCAGGTCTAGCACGATCAGGTCGTACCCCTCGGTCCCGCCCCGGAACCAGGCGTCCTGGCCCGATGCGGTGCCGTCCACGCGGAACCCGGCCGCAGTCAGCGCCCGGCCCAGATCGGCGGCGATCCGGCTGTCATCCTCGACCACAAGGGCGCGCATCAGTCGTCGTCTTCCTCGTATACCAGAATCGCCCCCGTGCGGGCGTCCAGCTCTATCTCGATCAGGCGGCCCTCGGGGGTCAGCACCTCGATCTCATAGAGCCACAGGCCGTCCTCGTCTTCCAGCTCGACCTCGACGATGCGGCCGGGATGGAGCGCCTCGATCCGCGCCAGGATCTGTTCCAGCGGCAGCATGTCGCCGCGGTCCACTGCCTGGCGGGCGGTCTCGTAATCGGGGGCGATCGGCTGCGCCGCAAGGGTCAGCGGCAGCAGGATCAGCATCAGGCTGGACAGGGATCGTTTCATTCCCGCGTCCTAGCACGGCCAAGCTGACAGCCCGCTGACAGCCCCCGTCAGCCGGCTGTCAGCGGGCCCGTGATATCGCGATTCGCACAGGGCCGCCGCATGGGTGGCCGACAACATGAAAGGATCGCTTGAATGGCACGCTATAACGGAACTTCGGGTGCGGACCGGATCAACGGCAGCGCGTTGGCCGACCTGATCTATGGGCGCGACGGCAACGACGTGCTGAATGGCAACCGCGGCTTCGACCGCATCTGGGGCGAGAACGGCAACGACGTGCTGAACGGCGGCGCGGGCAATGACAGCCTGGCAGGCGGTGCGGGCAACGACCTGCTGCGCGGCGATGACGGAAACGACGATCTGTGGGGTGGCTTCGGCTTCGACACCCTGTTCGGCGGCCGGGGCGACGACGAGTTGGAGGGCAATCAGGGCAACGACCTGCTCTATGGCGGTCAGGGCCGGGATGACCTGGAAGGCGACGGCGGCAATGACCGGCTGTTCGGCAACGAGGGCAATGACGAGATCGAGGGCGATGACGGCGCCGACATCCTGCACGGAAACCAGGGCAACGACACGCTGGACGGCGGTCGGGGCAACGACATCCTGGCCGGGGGGATCGGCGCCGACCGGTTCGAATTCGACCTGGGCGACGGACGCGACCGTATCGTCGACTTCCAGAACGGCCTGGACCGGATCGAGATCGACGACCTGGGCCGCGGCCAGGTCCAGCGCGCCATCAATGGCGCCGTGCAGCAGGGCGGCGACACGATCCTGACGGTAAACGCGTCTACCGTGATCGTGCTGGAGGATTTCAACCGCGTGAACCTGGACCTGAACGACTTCACGTTCTGATCCGGACGGGGCGCGTGGTGCGCCCCCGCTCAGCCCCAGACGGCTTGGAACTCGCGCCATTCACGCGCGCCCATGCCGGCATTTTCCTGCGTGACGACCTCTCCGGCCAGGCGCCGCCGCAGCGCATCGGCGGCTTGCGCGGACAGGTTCACGGCATTCATCCGGTAATCCTGGAATGCACCAAAGGCGGCGGGCACCCAGTCGCGGGTGATGTCGCACATGATGTCGGCATAGGCCCGGATCTCGTACTGGGCATGGCTGTCGGCGCGCAGGCGCAGGAAATGCAGCAGGTTGTGCAGGTCCACCTTCCAGTACCACTGGGTATAGATGTTGGCGGGCAGGTTCATGCGCGCCAGTTCCCGCGCCAGACCCTGCTGCCCCTCCTGGCTCAGCATCGCCTCATAGCTGTCATAGCTGCGCATCGCGTCCTCGCGCAGCAGGTCCAGCACGCGCTGCGCCTCGGCGCCCTGCAGCACCTCGCCCCGGCCCTGGTGGTTCTGCGACGACTGCGCGGCCAGATGCTCGGGCGCGGGGATGTAGAACTCCCGGTCCAGAATCGAATAGCGGCCGGAATACTCGTTCACGTTGGCGGTGCGGTGACGGATCCATTGACGAGCCACGAAGACCGGCAGCTTGACGTGGAACTTGACCTCGCACATCTCGAAGGGCGTCGAATGCCAGTGCCGCATCAGATAGCGGATCAGCCCCTCGTCGTTCTGCACCGACTTGGTCCCCTTGCCATAGCTGACGCGCGCCGCCTGACAGATCGCCGCGTCGTCGCCCATGTAGTCGATGACCCGCACCAGCCCGTGATCCAGAACCTGATGCGCCACGTACAGGTGGTTCTCCATCCCCTCGGACACGGCGCGCAGCGTCTGGCGAGGCGTGGCGCGCTGGCTGTCGATCTCGGCCTGCTGTTCGGGCGTGAGGGGCATTGCGGCGGTCCTTTCAGGCGGTGCGGTGACCCTCGTCCTAAGTCAAGAACGCGACTGCGGCAACCGCCCACGCGGGGGTTGCGTTGCGCCGGCGCCAAGACCATGTCTCCTTCAACCCAAACGTCAAAGGATACTCTATGAACATCCGCTATCTGCACACGATGGTCCGCGTAAAGGACCTGGACAACACGATGGATTTCTTCCGCCTTTTGGGCCTGGAGGAAACGCGCCGCATCGACAACGACAAGGGCCGCTTCAGCCTGGTGTTCATGGCGCCTCCGAGCCAGCCGGAATGCCCGGTGGAACTGACCTACAACTGGGACGGCGATGACGGCCTGCCCTCGGACAGCCGCCATTTCGGCCATCTGGCCTACCGCGTCGGCAACATCTACGAGATGTGCCAGAAGCTGCAGGATGCCGGCGTCACGATCAACCGCCCCCCGCGCGACGGCCACATGGCCTTCGTGCGCAGCCCGGACAACGTGTCGATCGAACTGCTGCAAGAAGGCGATCACCTGCCCCCGCAGGAGCCGTGGTCCAGCATGGAGAACACCGGCACCTGGTAAGGCGCCAGGAAAAGGCACACCCGGCCCCGAAGGGCCGGGTTCAATTCAATAGATATAGCGGATCTGCTCGGTCCAGAACCGCTCGATGCGGCGGCATTGCAGGTTCACCTGATCCAGCGGCGGATCCTCCAGCACGCCCGACATGGCCAGCCCTTCGGCGTGGCGGATGAACAGGCGCTGCACCAGGTCGCGCACCGCCTGGCCTTCGGCCGTCAGGCGCACCCGGACCGAGCGTCTGTCCATGTCGCAGCGTTCGTGATGGACATAACCCATCGCGACCAGCTTCTTCAGGTTGTAGCTGACGTTCGATCCCTGATACATGCCGCGCGACCGCAGCTCTCCGGCAGAGACCTCGGCCTCGCCCAGATTGTACAGGATCATGGCCTGGACCGGGGTCAGGTCACCCCGGTGCAGGCGTTCGAATTCGTCCTTGACCAGATCCAGCATCAGCCGGTGCATCCGCTCCAGCAGCTGCAGGGATTCCAGATAGGCGTCGGTCATGTCCGACAGGGGCACGTCCAGGGCCGTGGGATCGACTGTCGGATGCTGTTCGCGGGGTGCAGGTGCAAGCATGGCTTCGGGATGTCCTGTCCTGTTCGTCATGACCTCTCAATGACAGAGAAAAGACAATCTTCGGTTAATTGCCGCCTCTTCCTGCGCCAGGAATGCCGAAATTTTTAGCGATCGGCCGCAATGCGGGTCGCGGCATGTCGCGCGATCCGATCCAGCATCGGGGTCAGCATCTGCGGTGCCTCGCGGGTGGGACCGTCGCCGATCCGCGCGGTGACCCACAGGTACAGATCCTGATCGTTCTCGGCCAGCATGCGTTCGTACAGGTCCAGATCGGGGCCGGACAGCCCGGACAGGCAATCATCGGCGAAGCGGCCCAGAATCAGGTCCATCTCCTTCATGCCGCGCCGCCAGCTGCGCATGTGCAGACGTTTCAGGCGGTTCTCGGGGGTTTCCAGCGTATCAGCCATGCGACAGTGCTTCCTCCAGACGGTCCACGCGGGCGGCGGCCTCGGCCAGCAGGCGGCGCAGATCGGCCA
Source organism: Paracoccus sp. Arc7-R13 (assembly GCF_004010775.1). Lineage (NCBI taxonomy): Bacteria > Pseudomonadati > Pseudomonadota > Alphaproteobacteria > Rhodobacterales > Paracoccaceae > Paracoccus > Paracoccus sp. Arc7-R13. The sequence continues at coordinate 2,412,990 of NZ_CP034810.1, forward strand.
GCTCGGCACGCAGAGCCGCCCCCGCGCTTGCGTCTTGCGGTCCCGCGCCCTGCCCCGTCAACAGCCAAACCGGCGAGACGCCGGTGACCGTGGCGATCCGTCCCATCAGGCTGGCCGTCGGTTCGGCCTGATCGACCTCCCACCCCTCCAGCGTCTCGGGGCGCAGGCCAAGCGCATCGGCCATGGCGGCAATGTCCAGGCCCGCGCCTTCGCGCGCGGCAGTCAGGCGGTCGCCAAGGGTCGCCACCGGTTCGGCATAGCTGTCGATCATGTCTCTCGTCCTTGTGAGGGCGTGCGGCGCAGCGTATGCCATGCGGGCCGACAGTTCAAACCGACAGCAGCAAGGTGTCTCATGGCGTTCATCTCGGACCGGCTGGCCCGCATCAAACCCTCGCCCACCATCGCGATGACCACCCGCGCGGCGGACCTGCGCACACAGGGACGCGACATCATCAGCCTGTCCGCCGGAGAGCCCGATTTCGACACCCCGGAAAACGTCCGAGACGCGGCAAAGGCCGCGATCGACGCAGGCCACACCCGCTATACCGCCGTGGACGGCACGCCGTCCCTGAAACGCGCCATCGCCGACAAGTTCGCGCGTGAGAACGGGCTGGACTATGCGCCTGCCCAGATCACTGTCGGCACCGGCGGCAAGCAGATCCTCTACAATGCGCTGATGGCCACGCTGGACGACGGCGACGAGGTGATCGTGCCGGCACCCTATTGGGTCAGCTATCCCGACATGGTTCTGCTGGCGGGCGGCACGCCGGTCGTCGTGGAATGCGACCAGGCATCCGGGTTCCGCCTGACCCCCGACGCGCTGGAGGCCGCGATCACCCCGCGGGCCAAGTGGCTGATCCTCAACTCGCCCTCGAACCCGTCGGGCGCGGGCTATGACCGGGCGCAGATGGCGGCGCTGTGCGATGTGCTGCTGCGTCACCCGCAGGTCTGGGTGCTGGCCGACGACATCTATGAGCACCTGGTCTTCGACGGCTTCGAGTTCTGCACCCCCGCACAGGTCGAACCCCGGCTGAAGGACCGCGTCCTGACCATGAACGGGGTCAGCAAGTCCTATGCCATGACCGGCTGGCGGATCGGCTATGGGGCGGGCCCCGAGGCGCTGATCAAGGCGATGGCCAAGCTGCAGTCGCAATCGACGTCGAACCCCTGCTCGATCAGCCAGTACGCCGCAGAGGCCGCGCTGACCGGGCCGCAGGATTACATCACCGACAGCCGCGCGGTGTTCCAGCGGCGGCGCGACCTGGTCGTGGCCGGGCTGAACGCCTGTCCGGGGCTGGACTGCCCGGTGCCGCAGGGGGCGTTCTACGTCTATCCGTCGATCGCCGGGCTGATCGGCCTGACCAGCGCCGGCGGCACCCCGATCGACAGCGACGAAGCCTTTGCGAACGCGCTTCTGGACGAAACCGGGGTCGCGGTCGTCTTCGGTGCGGCATTCGGCCTGTCGCCGCATTTCCGCATTTCCTACGCCACCAGCGACGCCGTGCTTCAGGACGCGATGGCACGCATCCGCCGCTTTTGCGAAGGCTGCAACTGACCGGTCCCGGCTTGCGTTGAACCCGTGAAAGCGAACGCAAGAAGGAGCTGACCATGCTGCCCCACAATGCCTTGGTCGTCGTTGCCGACGGCCACTCTGCCACCCTGTTCCGCAACACGGCCAAATCCGGGCTGGAGCTGTCGGAAACGACCAAGGTGACGCAGGAGAGCCTGTCGGGCGACGGAGCGCAGATCGACGAAGGGTCGCCCCGGGATGACGAGGAGGCGACCTTTGCGGCCCAGCTGTCGCGTCACCTGAACGCAATGGTGCTGAAAAACAAGTTCGAGGATATCGCGATCATCGCAGACCCTTCGACCTTGGGCGTCATGCGCAAGCACTATCACAAGGAACTGCAGCTTCGCCTGCGCAAGGAAGTCGCCAAGACGCTGACGAATTCCGACATCCAGACCATCCAGAGCAGCCTGTCCTGAAGACCCCGGACAGACAAAGGGCGTCCCGCATCACGGGGCGCCCTTACGCATCAAAAGATGCCCAGAACGTACAAGATCACGATCACAACGACCGGAACCCCCAGAAACCACGCCACAAGACCCTTCATCACCATCTCCTCACATTGTGTTGATATGGAACGGCAAAGGACGCAGAGCGGTTCCCGTCACAGGGCGGTCCAGCCCCCGTCAACGCTGATCGTGGTCCCGGTGATCTGGGCCGCGGCGTCGCTGCACAGGAAGACCGCCGTGTCGCCCAGCTGGTCGGTCGTCGCGAATTCCTTGGACGGCTGGCGTTCCAACAGGACCTTTTTAATCACCTCGTCCCGGCCCATGCCGTATTTCTCCATCGTGTCCGGGATCTGGCTTTCCACCAGCGGCGTCAGCACATAGCCCGGACAGATGGCGTTGGCGGTGATCGCCTCGCGCGCGGTCTCCAGGCCCGTCACTTTGGTCAGCCCGACGATGCCGTGCTTGGCTGCGACATAGGCCGACTTGTAGGGACTGGCCGTCAGTCCGTGGGCCGAGGCGATGTTGATCACCCTGCCCCATCCCGCCGCACGCATCAGCGGCAGGGCCGCCGCGGTGGTGTGGAAGGCGGACGACAGGTTGATCGCGATGATCGCGTCCCATTTCGCGGCCGGGAAATCGGGGATCGCCGCGACATGCTGGATGCCGGCATTGTTGACCAGGATATCGCAGGCGCCGGCCTTTTCGATCAGCGCACGGCAGTCGTCGCCCTTGGACATGTCGGCCCGGATATAACGGACCTTGACCCCGTGTTCGCCGGACATGCCTTCGGCCAGCGCGTGATCCTCGTCCGTGTCGCTGAAGCTGTTCAGGACCACGTCCGCGCCGGCGCGCGCCAGCCTGTGGGCCACGCCCAGCCCGATGCCAGAGTTGGATCCGGTGACGACGGCGGTCTTGCCCTTGAGGAATTTCTCGAACATCGGCTGCTCCTTGACGGCCCCGAAAGGCGGTTTGCAGGCGCAGCATGGGCAAAAAAAAACGCCCGCACAAGGCGGGCGCAAGTTATGAGGCAGGTTTCATACAGGCAAGAAACCTATCGAGCAGTGCCCTATTTATACGCGAGGAACCGCGCGAGTCCAACAGCGATCTTGCCACCTTGGTTGACGCCCCCCGGTCAAGCCTGTTGATAATGCGGCCAAACAAGAAACGACCGGGCGGCAGGCAATGCGAATCTTCGAAAACCTTAATAAATCCGCGATCAGGGGAGCTGCCCTGGGTCTGCTGACCCTGACGGGCGGTGTTGCATCTATGCCGCTGGCAACCCTTGCCGAACCTGTCCATGGCATTGCAATCTATGGAGAACCTGCCCTGCAACAGGGCTTTGCACATTTGCCCTATGCCAACCCGGAGGCGCCCAAGGGCGGTACGATTCGGCTGGCGGAGCCGGGCGGGTTCGACAGTCTGAAACCTTGGGTGCTGAAGGGCAATGCCGCATGGGGCGTGGGCGTCCACGTGACGGAGTCCCTGATGATGCGGTCGATCGACGAACCGTTCACCCTTTACGGCCTGCTGGCAGAGACGATCGAGGTCGCGCCCGATCGGCACTGGGTCGAGTTCACCCTGCGCGAGGAGGCGCGGTTTTCCGACGGCAGCCCGGTCACCGTCGACGACGTGATCTGGTCCTATGAGACGCTTGGGACGCAGGGCCATCCCCGCTATCTGGCGGCCTGGTCGCGCGTCGACAGGATCGAGGCCACGGGCCCCCGCAGCGTGCGCCTGACCTTCACCGAACCCGACCGAGAACTGCCCCTGCTGATGGGGTTGCGTCCGATCCTGAAGAAGGCCCAGTGGGAGGGGCAGGATTTCGCCGCCTCCTCGCTCGAGGCGCCGATCGGCAGCGGCGCCTATGTCGTCGATCAGGTCGAGCCGGGGCGGTCGATCAGCTTTCGCCGCAATCCCGACTATTGGGGCCGCGATCTGCCCCTGATGGCGGGGGTGAACAATTTCGACGTCATCCGCTATGACTATTTCGCCGATGCCAACGCGATGTTCGAGGCGTTCAAGGCCGGTGCCGTCACCGTCTGGCGCGAACTGTCGGCGCAGAAATGGGCCAGCGAATACGGCTTTCCGCTGATGACGGACGGACGCGCGGTCCAGGCAGAGATCCCGAACGAACGCCCGTCGGGCATCGTCGGCCTGGTCATGAACACGCGCAACCCGGCCTTCGCCGATTGGCGCGTGCGGCAGGCGCTGATCGAGATGTTCAACTTCCGCTTCATCAACCAGACCCTGAACGGCGGTGCCGATCCCCGGATCACGTCCTATTTCTCGAACTCGGTCCTGGCGATGCAGGACGGGCCCGCGACGGGGCGCGTGGCGGAACTGCTGGCGCCCTTCGCGGCCGACCTGCCGCCCGGCACGCTGGACGGCTATACCCTGCCCGAAGGATCGGACCGCGCGATGGACCGCGCCGGTGTCCGCCGCGCGATGGCGCTGATGGCCGAGGCCGGCTGGACGGTTCAGGACGGACAGCTGAAGAACGCGCAGGGCCAGCCCTTCGCCTTCGAGATCCTGCTGAACCAGAACGGCACCGCGATGCGCAGCGGGTCCGAGGTTCAGCAGATCGTGAACATCTATGTCGAGGCGCTGCGTCCCCTGGGGATCACCCCGCGCATCACCCTGCTGGATTCCGCGCAGTACATCGAACGCACGAACAACTATCAGTTCGACATGACATGGTACGAACGCGGCCTGTCGCTGTCGCCGGGCAGCGAACAGCGCCTGTACTGGGGCCGCGACGGCGTATCCACGCCCGGCAGCCGCAACTGGATGGGCATCGACAGCCCCGCGGCCGAGGCGATGATCGACGCCATGACGGCCGCCGACACGGCCGAGGATTTCACCGCCGCGGTCCGGGCGCTGGACCGCGTGCTGACGGCGGGGCGCTATGTGATCCCGGTCAGCTTTTCGCCGATCTCGCGGCTGGCCCATGCCGCGGATCTGAAATACCCAGAGGAAATACCCATGTACGGGGACTGGCCGGGCTTTTTGCCCGAAGTCTGGTGGCAGGAGACGAACTGATGCGAATGTTTTGGGTTACTGTAGCGGCTTGCACGATGCTGGCCGGTTGCAACACCGTCGCCGGTGTCGGCGAGGACATTACAGGGACGGCGCGCTGGTTCCAGGGCAGCCTTCCGACAGGAGGTTATTGATGAAGTGGCACCATGTTCAGGAAAACTGGGCGGCCTTCTATGAGGCGATCATCGACAAGTGGCCCGAGGCCGAGGACACCGAGTTGGACGAGATCGACGGCGACCAGCGCGCCTTCATCGCCTATCTGGTCGAGGTGACCGGCCAGGAGCCCGCCGAGATCCGCGAGGAGCTGCGCGAATGGCTGGTCGGAGAGATCCCGTCGGACGTCGTGATGGACCCCGTCCATGACAACCACTCGATCGCGCTGTCGTCCAAGTTCGTCAACGAGGGCGAGGACGAGTTCTCGGACGATTCGCGCTTTGGCGACGATGACAGCGACAAGGACGACTGAGAGGACGTCCGCCCCCTATCCCGCGGCGGGGCGGCCGATGCCGCCCAGCTTGCCCATGTGCCGCGCCAGCAGCACATAGATCACCCCATACAGCGCCGCGACGATCAGGCCGACCCACTGGATCTCGAATGGGGTGAAGACATAGGCGCCGACCAGACCCAGCTGCAGCAGGAAATGCAGCGGATAATAGCGCCGGTCCCCCAACGTCTCACGCGACCAGTTCAGGTTCGTCGAATACAGCCGGATCAGGCTGTCCAGAGAGTTCACGACGAAGACCACACCGACAGCGATCATGAACCAGTTCAGCCAGCCGGGGATCACGATCCCGCCCTGGTGATAGACGAACAGCACGCTGAACCACAGCCCCAGGGGGATCGCCGGCAGGGCCACCATCGCCAATGCCAGCTGCCAGACCCTCAGCCCACCGACGAAGCGCGCGACGAACTGGCCGATCATGATCGACCACGCGAACCACCAGAACAGATAGAATTCATGGTAATCCGAAATGGGCGTGGCAAAGCGCGGCAGATGCGCGAAGTACCCGCCCAGCAGGCCGACGCTGTCGAAGAAATCGCCCAGACCCACGCGGCTGTAGACAAAGGCGATCATCGCCAGTGCGGTGAAGGCCAGCATGCCAAACCCATAGCTGGAGATGATGGCCAGCCACTTCATCACCGCCATGTTGCCGCTGGACAGGACGGCGGTGGCGATCACCACCACGACCAGCGCCCAGACCGCGCCCTGCGGCAGGTCCGGGGCATAGGTCGGCAGGTTTGACATGAACAGATAGCAGGTGAACGAGCAGGTCGCGATGACCGTCAGGTTGTAGACCCACTTGACCGCCGGGATCTGGAACAGCTGCAGGCTCGGCTCCAGCGCGATGAAATAGAAGGTGGCCACGAAATACATCAGCCAGACCAGCGGCCCCCACATGCCGAATTCCACGGCCAGCGCGTTGGTGAACCCGAAGGCGGGGTCCTCCTCATAGATCGGGAACTCCGCAAGGGGCAGCATGACCAGGCCCATGTCCAGTCCGGCGGTGAACAGCAGGGCGATCAGGGTGAACAGGCCGACGGGCTCTTCGCCCTGCAGCCGCAGGCGGGGCCAGCGGATCAGGACGAACAGCGCGCAGGCCAACACGCTGAGATAGGCGACGGTGATGATTGGCGTCATGGGCGCAATCCTCCTTAGACAGATGAACGATCAGAGACACAGTGCAGCCGGGCATGTGGCCCGCTGCGTGCGTATGATCGCAGCCAAGCGGCCGCATGTTTCTTTGATACTCTAAGGATGCTTTATATTGAGTGACGGGTCAATCAACAAATGCAATGCGTGTCTATCCGGCACCCGAACGCCTATTGTGCGCAAATGGCTGCAACCGTGGCTTGAGATTTCACAAAGCATCTGCGACATGCTGCGCCTCATACCCATCCCGTCCATGGCCAAGGGGACGATCTGATGTCCAGCAGCCTGAAAATCGCCGTCGGCAGCATCTTTGTCGGCTTGATCGTGCTTGGGCTGAAGACCCTGGCCTGGTACCTGACCGGGTCAGTGGCGCTGCTGTCGGACGCGCTGGAAAGCATTGTGAACGTGGCGACCGCGGTCGCGGCGCTGGTCGCGATCTCGGTGGCGCAACGACCGGCGGATCAGTCGCATCCCTATGGCCATCACAAGGCCGAATTCCTCAGCGCCGTGCTGGAAGGGGTGCTGATCATCGTGGCAGCCCTGCTGATCCTGCGCGAGGCGTGGCACGCCTTCCAGAACCCGCGCGAAATCCAAGCCGTCGGCATGGGCATGGCCATCAACGCCAGCGCGGGCGTGCTGAACGCGATCTGGTGCAGCATCCTGATCCGTCAGGGGCGGCGGCTGCGCTCTCCGGCGCTGGTCGCGGACGGCAAGCACCTGCTGACGGACGTGGTGTCGTCGGGGGGCGTCCTGCTGGGCGTGGGGCTGGCGGTGGCGACCGGCTGGTCAATCCTGGACCCGGCGCTGGCGATGCTGGTGGGGGTGAACATCCTGTGGTCGGGATGGAAGGTCATGGCGTCGTCCGTCTCCGGCCTGCTGGACGAGGCCGTGCCCGAAAAGACGCTGGTGACCATCCGCGACATCATCTCGGACAAGGCCAGCGGCGCGCTGGAGGCGCATGACCTGCGCACGCGTCATGCGGGCGCCGTCACCTTCATCGACTTTCACCTGGTCGTGGACGGCCAGACCACCGTGTCCGACGCCCATGACATCTGCGACCGGGTCGAGGCCAGCCTGAAGGCCAAGCTGCCCGACGCCCAGATCACCATCCATGTCGAACCGGAACACAAGGCCAAGCATTCCGGCGTTCTGGTGATCTGACCCGCCGCCGGGCGCCGCCTGCCGTCAGGCGGCCAGGCGCACCCAGACCGGGACGTGGTCGCTTGGCTTTTCACCGGCCCGCGCATCGCGGTCGACGCCCGTTTCGATCATCAGGTCGGCCGCCTGGGGCGACAGCAGCAGATGGTCGATGCGGATGCCGTTGTCACGCTCCCACGCGCTGCCCTGATAGTCCCAGAAGGTGAACGGCCCGCGCGTGGCCCAGGGGTCGCGGATGCGCACCGCATCGGTCCAGCCCTGGTTCACGATGGCACGGAACGCCGCCCGGCTTTGCGGCAGGAACAGCGCATCCTCGGTCCAGCGGTCGGGATGGGCGGCGTCGCGCGGCTCGGGAATGATGTTGTAGTCGCCCAGCATCACCACCGGCAACTCCGACGCCAGCAATTCCGCCGCGCGCAGGCGCAGGCGTTCCATCCATGCCAGCTTGTAGTCGTATTTCGGCCCCGGTGCGGGGTTGCCGTTGGGTAGGTACAGCCCGGCGATGCGTACCGCATGGGTGCCGACCACGGTCGCCTCGATATAGCGGGCCTGCTCATCGGCATCGTCGCCGGGCAGGCCGCGGGTCACGTCCTCCAGCGGCAGCCGCGACAGGATCGCCACGCCGTTGAAGCCCTTCTGGCCGTGGGTTTCCACCTGCCATCCCAGGTCCTGGAAATGCTCGCGCGGGAACCCCTCGTCCACGGACTTGATTTCCTGCAGCACGACCAGATCGGCATCGGTCGAGGCCAGCCAGTCGGTCAGGGCCTGCACGCGGGCCTTGACGCCATTGATGTTGAAGCTTGCGATTTTCATGGGCGGCATCTTTAGCGCCGCCTGCGCGTTTGGCAACACGAACCGGAAAGGGGCCGCGATGATCCGACTGCTGATCCTGCTGATGGTCCTGCCCGTGGCGGCCGCCGCGCGCCCGGTCACCGGGCTGTTGGAAAAGGCCAGCCCCCTGCCCGCGACGATCCCCCTGCAGGTCCGCGCCCCGGCCGACATGGATCACGCGATCATTCTGACGGATGACCAAGGCACGCCCGTCATCAGCGGCTATCTGCGCGGCGGCGCGGTCCTGCGGCTGCTGGTGCCGCCGGGAGATCACCGCCTGACGGTGGCCAGCGGGCCCGCGCAGGACTGGCAGGGTCTGCCCGACATGTTCGGCGTGCCTGCCATCGCGTTGCCGCAGCCCTTGCCCTTTTTCATCGATGGCACGCGGCGCGAGGGGCAATCCATCATGCTGTCGAAAGACGGTGACGGCCTGCGGATCACCGACCGGCAGAACCGTGTCATTTGTCAGAACGCCGGATGGGACAGCACGCGCATCGTCAAGACGCTGCCCTCGGGGACGCAGTTCCGTTATGTCGAACAGCGGCTGGACCCGCGCAGCATCCCCTGCGACTAGATCGAGAAGCTGGTCCCGCAGCCGCAGCTTGCCGTGGCGTTCGGGTTTTCGATCACGAAGCGCGCACCGATCAGCTCGTCGGTGAAATCGATGACCGCCCCCGCCAGATAGGGCAGTGACACCGGATCGACGACGACCTTCTGTCCCGATTTCTCCAGGATCAGATCGTCGGTCTCGGGCGCGTCCAGGCGGATGTCGTACTGGAACCCGGAACATCCCCCGCCCAGCACCGCGATGCGCAGCGGTACCGGGTCCTTGCCCGCATTGATCTGGGACAGGCGGTCAAAGGCGCGGTCGGTCACTTTGGGCGGCAGGTTCATGGGGCGTTCCCGTTTTCGTCTGGTCGCATCAAATATAGGGTCCGCCGGGTGAACCCGCAAGGAAGGCTGACCCCGTGACCGCACTCGCGCCCTATGCCTGCCATCCGCAAGACAGCCGCGGGCGATTGCAGGACGAAAGTCTGTCCACCTTCCGGTCACCCTGGCAACGCGACCGCGATCGCATCATCCATTCCAGCGCCTTCCGCCGGCTGAAACACAAGACCCAGGTCTTTGTCGAACATGATGGCGAAGGCTATCGCGGCGATTATTTCCGCACCCGCCTGACCCACACGATCGAGGTCGCGCAGGTCGCGCGCACCATCGCCGGGGCGCTGCACCTGAACACCGACCTGGCCGAGACCGTGGCCCTGGCCCATGACCTGGGCCACCCGCCCTTCGGTCATACCGGAGAGGACGCGCTGTCCGCGCTGATGGCGCCCTATGGCGGCTTCGACCACAACGCGCAGGCGCTGCGCATCGTCACCAAGCTGGAACGCCACTATGCCGATTTCGACGGGCTGAACCTGACCTGGGAGAGCCTGGAAGGCATCGCAAAGCACAACGGCCCGGTGACCGGGCCCCTGCCCTATGCCCTAGCCGAGGTGAACGCGCTGTGGGATCTGGAACTGCACACCAATGCCAGCGCCGAGGCGCAGGTGGCGGCGGTGGCCGACGACGTGGCCTACAATCACCACGACCTGCATGACGGGCTGCGCGCGGGCCTGTTCACCGAGGACGATCTGGCGGAACTGCCCGTGATCGGCCCGGCCTTTGCCGAGGTCGACCGTCTGTATCCCGGCCTGGACCCCACGCGGCGCCGCTACGAGGCGCTGCGCCGCGTCTTCGGCGTCATGGTCGAGGATGTGATCGCCGTTGCCCAGAACCGGCTTGCCGGGCTGCAGCCGCGATCGGCGGACGACATCCGCGCGATGGACGGGGCGATCATCCGCTTTTCCAAGCCGCTGTACCAGAACATCAAGGCGATCAAGTCCTTCCTGTTCCAGCGCATGTATCGCGCGCCCTCGGTCGTCGTCGAACGCACCCGTGTCACGCAGATGCTGAACGACCTGTTTCCGCTGTACCTAGATCATCCCGACCGCCTGCCCGACCAGTGGCGCGACGCGGCCATGCGTCTGAACGATCCGACCGAACGCGCGCGTCTTGTGCTGGATTACGTCGCAGGGATGACCGACCGCTATGCGATTGCGGAACATCAACGCCTGATTCAGCCACAGTCCTGAACCTTGGATGGTGTTGCCGCGTTGGGCGGGCAACACTGACCAAGAAAAGGATGGATCACATGATTACCCGCACCGGATCGGCTGAATGGACTGGCGGCCTGAAAGAGGGCAAGGGCCAGGTCTCGACCAAGTCGGGCGCGCTGTCGGCGCAGCCCTACGGCTTCAACACCCGCTTCGAGGACAAGCCCGGCACCAACCCCGAGGAACTGATTGGCGCCGCGCATGCATCGTGCTTCTCGATGGCGCTGGCGATGATGCTGGAGCAGGAAGGCATCTCGGGCGTGTCGATCAAGACCAAGTCCGACATCTCAATGGACAAGGAAGGCGACGGTTTCGCCGTCAAGAAGGCCCACCTGACCACGACCATCACCGCTGATGCGGATCAGGCGAAGATCCTCGAAGTCGCCGAAAAGGCCAAGGAAGGCTGCCCGATCAGCAAGCTGCTGAATGCCGAAATCACGATGGACGCATCGGTTTCCTGATGCGCGTCCGGGTCGGTCACGAGTTCCGTATCAAGGTCGAGCAGCCGACCCCCCTCATCTGCCTTGTCGCCCCCGAGGCGGCACGGCACGACGATTTCACAGCCCCCGAACAGGTCACGACCGTTCCTCATGTCGACGTGCATGAGTACCGCGACCTGTTCGGAAACATCTGCCGCCGCATGGTCGCCCCTGTGGGCGAATTTGTCCTTCGTGGCGATGTGACCCTGAATGACGACGAAATGTGGGACGATGTCGATTTCGCGGCCCAAGAGACGCGGGTCGAGGATCTGCCCGATGATGCGCTGATCTACCTGATGGCGTCCCGCTATGTCGAAAGCGACGTCCTGTCCCAACAGGCTTGGGACCTGTTCGGTCATCTGCAGCCGGGCTGGGGCCGTGTCCAAGCAGTGCTGGACCACGGTCACAAGGTGCTGACATTCGATTACGGCACGGCGTCGGTGTTTCGGACCGCGCATGATGCCAGCAAGGGCGGCATGGCCGTCTGCCGCGATTTCGCGCACTTGGCGCTGGCCTATCTGCGGGCGCTGAACATCCCGGCCCGCTATGTGAACGGCTATGTCGGCGATATCGGCGTGCCCAAGGTCGACGCGCCGATGGATTTCGCCGCCTGGATCGAGGTCTACCTATCTGGCCGCTGGTGGACGTTCGACCCGCGCAACAACGGACGCCGCCTTGGCCGCGTCGCCGTCGCACGGGGTCGCGATGCGGCCGATGTGGCGATGCTGGCCAGCTTTGGCGCGCATCAGTTGTTGGACTTCACCGTCTGGTGCCACCCGGTCGACGAGACCGGGCAGGAGTTGGACGGCATGGCCTTCGGTCAGGAGACGCGGCGCTAGACCATCATCTCCTTGGTCGCGGTCAGCCTCAGGTCCGGGTGATCGCGACCGATCCGGTCGATGTCCCATTGCAGGCGGGTCAGATAGACCAGATCGCCGTCATGGTCATGGGCCAGATGCGCCTTGTTCGTTTCGGAGAAGGCATCGACCACTGATTTGGCGCCACTGACCCAACGGGCGCTGGTGAACTGGCTACCCTCGAACCGCACCGGGATGCCGTATTCCAGCTCGATCCGGCTGGCCAGCACCTCGAATTGCAGCGCGCCCACGACGCCCACAATGAAGCCCGATCCGATCGCGGGCTTGAAGACCTTGGCGGCCCCCTCCTCGGCGAACTGCATCAGCGCCTTTTCCAGATGCTTGGCCTTCATCGGGTCCGTCGCGCGCACCGTCTGCAGCAGCTCGGGCGCGAATGACGGAATGCCCGTGAAACGCAACGTCTCTCCCTCGGTCAGGGCGTCGCCGATGCGCAGCTGGCCATGGTTCGGAATGCCGATGATGTCGCCGGCCCAGGCCTCCTCGGCCAGTTCGCGGTCGGCGGCCAAGAACAGCACCGGGTTCGACACCGCCATCGGTTTCTTCGTGCGGACGTGGACCATCTTCATGCCACGTTCGAAATGTCCCGATGCCAGCCGAACGAAAGCCACGCGGTCGCGGTGCTTGGGATCCATGTTGGCCTGAACCTTGAACACGAAGCCCGTCACGGTGTTCTCGTCCGGGGAAATCTCGCGCTCGGCGCTGTTCTGGGGCTGCGGCGGCGGGCCATAGGTGCTGATGCCCTGCATCAACTCCTGCACGCCAAAGCTGTTGATCGCGCTGCCGAACCAAATGGGCGTCATATGCCCCTCCAGGAACGACCGCTGGTCGAAGGTCGGCAGCAACTCGCGGGCCATCTCGACCTCCTCGCGCAGCTTGGCCAGCAGATCGGCGGGAACGTGATCGGCCAGCCGCGGGTCGTCCAGCCCCCTCATCGAGATCGACTGCGCCACCTTGTTGCGGTCGGCCCGGTCCATCAGCTCCAGCCGGTCGCCCAGCATGTCATAGCAGCCGATGAACTCTCGCCCCACGCCGATCGGCCAGGATGCCGGCGCCACGTCGATGGCCAGGTTTTCCTGGATCTCGTCGATGATCTCGAACGTGTCGCGGGATTCGCGGTCCATCTTGTTGCAGAAGGTCAGGATCGGCAGATCGCGCAGGCGGCAGACCTCGAACAGCTTGCGGGTCTGCGATTCGACGCCCTTGGCCCCGTCGATGACCATGATCGCCGCATCCACCGCGGTCAGCGTGCGATAGGTATCCTCGGAAAAGTCGCTGTGGCCCGGCGTATCCACCAGGTTGAAGCGATGTCCGTCAAAATCGAACGACATCGCCGACGCGGACACCGAGATGCCGCGATCCTGCTCCATCTTCATGAAATCCGACCGCGTGCGCCGCGCCTCGCCCTTTGCGCGCACCTGCCCGGCCATCTGGATGGCGCCACCGTACAGCAGGAACTTCTCTGTCAGCGTTGTCTTGCCGGCATCGGGATGCGAGATGATCGCAAAGGTCCGGCGGCGGGCGATTTCGGGTGGAAGCTGGGGGCGGTTTGTCATGCCGCCGCTTTATCCTGCGCGCGCGTCCGACGCAATTCCCGGCATCATGCCGCCAATGGCACGAATTGTCTGCATCCGGTTCTTGAACCCGCGCGTCCTTGTCGCATGATCAACCGCGAAACGGACGAGGGCGCAGATGGACGGATCATGGGACCAATTGATGCGGCTGCTGTCCAACCGCGGCCTTGAATGGCTGCGCCAGCGCATCATGGCCCTGCCCGATCCCTGCCCGCTGGATCATCCCGACATCGGCGCGCTGGCGCTGGTGGGACAGGTCGCGCCGGTGCTGTCGGGCCTGCGCGGGCGCATCTCGCCGATCGAGGTGATCGTGCTGCGTCGCCTGACGCCCGATCTGGTTCGCCAGGGCGCCTTGCGCGTTCTTGACGGCGCGCGGGACGATGCGCTGGTCCGCCTGACGCTGGCGGGCGGTCTGGTCGCCCAGATGGACCCCCTGTGGCAGCTGGCCTGCGAGGCGCTGGCCGACGACCCCGCCCTGCCCCTGCCGCACAGGTTGGCGCTGTCCGACGAGCCCGTCCTGCTGGCAGAGGCCGAGGCCGTGCTGACCACGCCCCCGACCTCGATCACCCCCGATCACGTGGCACAGGTGGCGCAGCTGCTGATGCAGCTTTATCATCATGGCGCGCGGCGTCCCCGCCTGTCCCACCCGCGCGCCTATACGCTGATCTTCGACCACCTGAGAATGCTGGCAACCTGGGCACAGGGCGCGGGATGCACGGGGTCGGTTGCCCGGATCGCGTTCTGCCTGCGGCTGCTGGACGACGACCACCCGGTGGCGGACATGCTTTCCGACCTGATCCAAGTCCAGCGGCCCGACGGATCATTTCCCGTCAGGCTGGGTTTTGCCACCGCGGACCAGACATTCGCGGATGCGGTCCAGCCGACGGTCCATGTGGCGATGGCGCTGCACATGGCGGCGTGGAAACGCTGGCGCGGTCCCGCGCCCGTCTGGCTGCAGCCCCATCCCGTCCAGACCACCGCCCGCCAGCTGGCCGACCGGATCGCCGCGATGGACATCCCCAAGGCGCAGGCCCTGCACGCGGCAACCAGCCTGACCCGCGCGACCGGAGAGAACTGGTTCGCCCGCCTGTCCCCCTCGCGCCAGGCGATGCCCGATGACCTGACCCGATTGGGGCGCATCTGCTTTCGCGACGCGGTCGCGGCCCGGCATCTGCGCGCATGGCTTGGCCTGACGCGTCACGGTGACCGCCCATCCGGCCTGGACGGACCCGAGGCCGCATGGCTGACCGGGCGCATCGTGGCCATCGCGACCCCCCTGCCGGATGCCGTGATGCGGCTGTGGGACCGCGCCGCGCTGGCCGGTGACGTCGCGGCCTTCACCGACTGCGCCCGCATCGCGCAGCATCACGCAGACGGCCCGGCCAGCCCCGCGGTCCGCGCCATGACCCGCCGCCTGTGCGTAGAGGCGCTGACGCAGGATGCGCCCCTGCCCCGGATGCTGGACAGCCTGGATCGCCTGACCCTGCTGTCCCGCCTGTTCGAACCGGAAGCCAAGGAAGTGGCCGCCGCCTGATCGGGTCAGAACAACCCCTCGACCTGTCCCAGATCGTCCAGCCGGATGACCTCGGCTGCAGGATGGCGCGGCAGGCCCGGCATGGTCATGATCTGCCCGCAGATCGCCACGACAAAGCCCGCGCCCGCGTTAAGCCGCACCTCTCGCACCGGGATGACATGCCCGGTGGGCGCGCCGCGCAGGTCCGGATCGGTCGAAAAGCTGTACTGCGTCTTGGCGATGCAGACCGGCATATGCCCATGGCCCGCCGCCTGCCAGGCGGCCAGTTGATCCAGGACGCCGGGACCGGGTTCGACCTGCGCGGCGCGGTGGATATGGGTGCAGACCGTCTGGATCTTGTCCCACAGCGGCATCGCGTCGGGGTAAAGCGGCGCGAATGCCGCAGGCTGTTCCGCCAGGGCGACGACCGCGCGGGCCAGATCCTCGGCACCGGCGCCACCCATGGCCCAGTGCCGCGCCAGGATGGCCTGCACCCCCTGTTCGGCGCAGTAGTCCTGCAGGGCCGCGATCTCGGCCGGGGTGTCGCCATCGAAATGGTTCAACGCCACGACGACCGGCAGGCCAAAGCTGCGGATGTTCTCGATGTGCCGGCCCAGATTGGCGCAGCCCGCGGTGACCGCCGCGACGTCTTCCGCCGCCAGATCGGCCTTGGCCACGCCGCCGTTCATCTTCAGCGCCCGCACCGTGGCCACCAGCACGACGGCCGCCGGCGCAAGCCCCGCAAGGCGGCACTTGATGTTCAGGAACTTCTCGGCCCCCAGATCGGCGCCGAAGCCCGCTTCGGTCACCACGTAATCGGACAGGCGCAGGGCGGCGCGGGTCGCAATGACGCTGTTGCAGCCATGGGCGATATTGGCGAAGGGGCCGCCATGAACCAGCGCCGGGTTGTTCTCCAGCGTCTGGACCAGGTTCGGCTGCAACGCGTCCTTCAGAAGGACGGTCATCGCGCCGTCCGCCTGCAGATCGCGGGCGGTGACGGGTTGGCGGTCGCGGGTATAGCCCACGACGATCCGGCCAAGCCGATCCTGCAGATCGGGCAGATCGCGGGACAGGCACAGGATCGCCATCACCTCGGACGCGACGGTGATGTCGAAACCGGTCTGGCGCGAAAACCCGTTCGCCGGACCGCCCAGCCCCACGACCACATCACGCAGCGCGCGGTCGTTCATGTCCATGACCCGCCGCCAGGTGATGCGGCGCGTGTCCAGGTCAAGCGCATTGCCCCAGTGGATGTGGTTGTCGATCATCGCGGCCAGCAGATTGTGGGCCGAGGTGATGGCATGGAAATCGCCGGTGAAGTGAAGGTTCATCTCCTCCATCGGCACGATCTGCGCGCGCCCGCCCCCGGCCGCCCCGCCCTTCATGCCGAAGTTCGGGCCCAGGCTGGCCTCGCGGATGCAGATGGTGGCACGGTGGCCGATCCGGTTCAGCGCATCGCCCAGACCCACGGTCGTGGTGGTCTTGCCCTCTCCCGCAGGGGTCGGGTTGATGGCGGTGACCAGGATCAGGCGTCCTTCGGGCCCGCTTAGACCGGCCAGCGCGTCATGGGTGATCTTGGCCTTGTCATGGCCATAGGGCAAAATCTGGTCGGGGGTCAGACCAAGACGGGCGGCGATGTCGTTGATCGGCCGCTTGGTCGCGGCGCGCGCGATCTGAAGGTCGGTCTTCATGTCCTAGCGCACCACCATGACCGAGACCGGCGAATGGCGCACGACGGCGTTGGCATCGCGGCTGACCAGGATGCTGCGCAGCTCGTCCGGCTTGTCGCTGGCCATCACGATCAGGTCCGCCTTGTGCCGGGCCGCGGCCTTGAGGATCGTCTCGGCCACATGCCCGTGGCCGACATGCACCTGCACGCGCGACTGGTCGGGGAAATGCTGGCTGGCGAAATCGTCCAGCGCGCCCTTCATCTTCTGCAGGGCCTTCTGTTCGTACCCCTTGGGCAGGAAGGTCGCCACCATCGAGCTGCCGAAATCATGCACGATCCCCAGCAGGTGGATCACGCCCTGGTCCCCCGCCAGCCGCATCGCGGCCGGCAGGGCCTTTTCCCAGCTTTCGGGATGCTGAAGGTCGATCGGCAGCAGCACGACGTCATGCATGGCGCGGTCCTTTCACGGGTTGGGGGCGCGTCTCGCGCCGACGCTGCGACCAGATCACCAGCCCCATCAGCAGGAAGGCCGGGATATAGATCCAGTACCGCGACGGCGCCGCCGCCGGGGCGTTCACGGCAAGCACGGTTTGATCCCAGTCCAGCCCCGCCGCCTGCGCCGGGCTGTCGAACGCCACGTTATCGATCAGCGTGCGATCACCGTCCTGGATCAGGGTGATGCCCGCGGCCTCCAGCCGTTCCTCTCCGGTGGCGCCTTCGGGGACGGGCAGCAGGGCCGTGAACTCGACAGGGTTGCCGATGTCGTTCAGCCCGGCGATGCGCAGGCGCAGGCCGTCGCCGACCTCGCTGTCCTCCAGCGCCTGGACCAGTTCCGCGCCCGAACGCTCCTCGAACGGCGGGAAGACGTAGCCCCAGAAGAAGCCGGGTCGGAAGATGGTAAAGGCGATCACCAGCAGCAAGACCGTCTCCCACAGCTTGCTGCGGACCAGGAACCAGCCCTGGGTCGCGGCCGCGAACAGCAGCATCGCGATGGTCGCCGTGATGAAGACGAAGATCCCCTGCCCCCAGCCCACGTCGATCAGCAGCAGATCGGTGTTGAAGATGAACAGGAACGGCAGGACCGCCGTGCGCATGCTGTAGCCGAAGGCGACGACCCCGGTCTTGATCGGATCGCCTCCCGACACGGCGGCCGCGGCAAAGGATGCAAGGCCCACGGGCGGGGTCACGTCGGCCATGATGCCGAAATAGAACACGAACAGGTGCACCGCGATCAGCGGCACGATCAGCCCGTTCTGCTGACCAAGCGTCACGATGACCGGCGCCAGCAGCGCCGAGACGACGATATAGTTCGCCGTCGTGGGCAGACCCATCCCCAGGATCAGCGACAGGACCGCGGTCAGGCCAAGGATGGCCAGCAGATGGCCGCCCGACAGGACCTCGACCACTTCGGCCAGGGCCGATCCGACGCCGGTCTGACTGACCGCGCCCACGATGATGCCCGCGGTCGCCGTGGCGATGCCGATGCCGATCATGTTGCGTGCGCCAGAGATAAGCCCGTCCACCAGATCGTCGAACCCGGCCCGCAATGCGCGCCCGGTGCGGGCGTTTCCGGTGCGGTCGGACCCGCGCAGCAGCACCATCAGCGGTCGCTGCGTCAGCAGGATGAAGATCATGTAGGCGGTGGCCCAGAAGGCCGACAGGCCCGGCGACAGGCGGTCGACCATCAGCGCCCAGACCAGCACGACCACCGGCAGGATGAAGTGCAGACCCGACCGGACCGTCGGCCCCGGCAGCGGCAGTTCCGTCACCGGCGCGTTGGGATCGTCGATCTGCAGCGGCTCCTCGCGCGACGCGACCCACAGCAGGCCGACATAGGCCGCCGTCAGGACGGCAAACACCACGTAGGGGGCGGCCGCACCGAATGCGGGCCGGATCCAGCCCATCAGGTAATAGACCGCCAGCGACAGCGCGCAGATGCCCGCGATCAGGAAGGCCGCGAACATCAGCCGGCGCAGCAGCGGCGGCGGCGTATAGGCACGTGGCAGGCCCTGCATCCCGGCCTTCATGGCCTCGAGATGCACGATGTAGACCAGTGCGATATAGCTGATCGTGGCGGGCAGGAAGGCGTGCTTGACCACGTCGAAATAGGGAATGCCCACATATTCGACCATCAGGAAGGCCGCGGCGCCCATGACGGGCGGCATGATCTGGCCGTTGACCGACGACGCGGTCTCGACCGCCCCGGCCTTTTCGCTGGAAAAGCCCACCTTCTTCATCAGCGGAATGGTGAAGGTGCCCGTGGTGACCACGTTGGCGATGGACGAGCCCGAGATCAGGCCGGTCATGGCGCTGCTGACGACGGCGGCCTTGGCAGGCCCGCCGCGCAGGTGGCCCATCAGCGAAAAGGCGACCTGGATGAAATAGTTGCCCGCGCCCGCCTTGTCCAACAGCGCGCCGAACAGCACGAACAGGAACACGAAGCTGGTCGACACGCCAAGGGCGATGCCGAACACGCCTTCGGTCGTGACCCACTGGTGGTTGGCGACCTCGGCCAGCGAATTGCCGCGATGCGCGATGATCGACGGCATGTAGGGGCCCAGGAAGGTATAGGCCAGGAACACCGTAGCCACGATCATCAGGGCCGGTCCAAGGCTGCGGCGCGTGGCCTCCAGCAGCAGCAGGATGCCCACGACCGCCACGATCAGGTCCGTGGTGATCGGCGCGCCGACCCGGCGGCCAAGCGCGTCGCTGTTGATAAAGACGTACATGGTGACGACCACGCCGGCCAGCGCCAGCAACCATTCCCATGGCGGAACGCGGGTCTTGGGGCTGCCCAGCAGCACGGCCGCGACGACGCCCGCCCCGGCCAGTGCCAGCCACCACAGCGGCATCGCGGCGGGCGCGCCATAAATGAACAGCCCGGACAGGATCACCGGAACCGACACACCAAGGGCCAGCTGGAAAGGCGACTTCTCAGCGGGATAGGCCATGAAAGCCAGAAACAGCGCGAAGGCCAGATGGACCGCGCGGGCATCCGTGGCGCTGATGATGGCAAAGTTCAGCATGAAGGGCAGCGGCGAGGCGATCCACAGCTGGAACAGCGACCAGCACAGGGCCACCCCCAGGATCAGCTTGCCCACGAAACCCGGCGGAGTGCGCGCGCCCGTGTCCGACGAGGCGACCAGTTCGTCCAGTTCCTCCTGGGTCAGGGCGCCGTGGCCCGACGCCTGCATCTCGACCGCGCTGGCCTGCTGCTGGCGTTCCCTGGTCTTGTCGTCGTCGCTCATCACGGCACCCCCTGCGATGCATCTTGTTATTCGTTGGTCATGATGAAGGGCGGCCCGATGGGGCCGCCCCGGCCAGGCCTGGATTACTGGATCCAGCCCTGTTCGCGATAGTAGCGCTCGGCACCGGGGTGCAGGGGCGCGCTGTTGCCGTCGGCGATCATTTCTTCGGGGGTCAGCGAGGCGAAGGCCGGGTGCAGACCCTTGAAGCGATCGAAGTTGTCGAAGACCGCCTTGACGACCTGGTACACCGTCTCGTCCGGGATCGCGGCCGAGGTCACGAAGGTCGCCTTGACGCCGAAGGTCTCGGTGTCGTCGTCGTTGCCGGCATACATACCGCCAGGGATCACGACCTTGGAGTAGAACGGATTGTCCGCGATCAGCTTGTCGATCGCCTCGCCGGACACGTCGACCAGGGTCGCGTCCACGGTCGAGGTTGCCTCCTGGATCGAACCGTTGGGATGGCCCACGGTATAGCTGATGGCATCGACCTGGTTGTCGCCCAGGGCAGCCGACTGTTCGGCGGGGCGCAGTTCCGACGACAGCGCAAAGTCGTCCATGCTCATGCCCATGGCCTCCAGGACGACCTCGAACGTGCCGCGCGATCCGGAACCGGGGTTGCCCACGTTGACGCGCTTGCCTGCCAGGTCGGTAAAGGTCTCGACGCCGCTGTCGGCGCGGGCAACGACGGTGAAGGGCTCGGGGTGGACGGCGAACACGGCGCGCAGGTCGGTGAAGGCATCGCCCTCATAGTCCGAGCTGCCGTTATAGGCGTGGAACTGCCAGTCGGACTGGGCCACGCCCATCGTCATGCCGCCGGACCGGATCTGGTTGATGTTGTCGATGGATCCACCGGTCTCGGGCGCGGTGCAGCGCAGGCCGGTGGTCGCCGTGTCGCGGTTCACCAAGCGGCAGATCGACTGACCCACGACGTAATAGACGCCCGTCTGGCCGCCAGTGCCGATGGTGATGAACTGTTCTTCCTGCGCCATCAGCGGCGTGGCACCCAGTGCCATGGCGGTGCTCAGCAGGATCGGTTTCAATTTACCCATGTCGGCGTCTCCCTAACGATGATTGGCGGGAAGGCATGACAGGCGCGTTCCCGCTGGATGGTCTTATCGTCACGGATGCGTGTGCGAAACACAAGCCCGCACGGCCACAAAGCGTCCTGGGCGTGGACCTGGCCTTGATCAGCCCAGCAGGGTCGCCACGCGGTCCCGCAGCACGGGCAGCAGGTCGGTCGCGAACCACGGATTGGCGCGCAGCCATCCGGTGTTGCGCCAGCTGGGATGGGGCAGCGGAAACACCGCCGGCGCATGGGTGCGCCAGTCCCGGACGGTCTGCGTCACGTTGCGCGCGCCCAGATGCCACCGCATCGCGTGCCCGCCGACCAGCAGGGTCAGCTGCGGGTTCAGCTGGTCCATCACCTGCCGCCGCCACGTCGCCGCGCAGATGGGCGGGGGCGGCAGGTCCGACCCCTTGGCGTCGTAACCCGGAAAGCAGAAGGCCATCGGCACGATCGAGATCCGGTCGCGGTCATAGAAGGTGTCCGGCTCCACCCCCATCCAGTCGCGCAGCCTGTCGCCGGAACGGTCGGTGAAGGGCCGCCCGCTGTCATGGACCCGCGCCCCCGGCGCCTGCCCCACGATCAGGATCCGCGTTCCCGGCCGGAACCAGACCACCGGTCGGGGCGCATGGCGCGTGGCGGTCACGGCAAAGCGGTCCGCGCACAGCCTGCAGGCACGGATACGGTCGGCCAGCGGGGCGTCGTGATCATACATGCGTCGCATTTATGGCGAAATTGCGGCGATATAAGGCTGGTCAGATCACAAATTATCGGGCCCGATGGCAAGACTGGACACCCCGTCCGCCCCACCCTAATGTCGCCTTGGCAGTCGAGGCACCCGGCATGGCACGCCTCGTGCCAAAACGCGTTGGTATAACAAGGCCATGCTTGAATTCGACAATGTGTCCAAATCCTTCTGGACCGGCAAGCAGCACAAGATCATCCTCGAGCAGGCCTCGTTCAGGGTTGAGCTGGGGCAATCGCTTGGCATCCTGGCCCCCAACGGCACCGGCAAGACCACCCTGGTGAACATGATGTGCGGGCTGGAAAAGCCCGACGAAGGCAAGATCCGCCGCGAATGCCGCATCTCGTTTCCCCTGGGGTTCATGGGCGGCCTGGTCACGCGCCACACCGGCAACGAGAACGCGCGTTACATCGCGCGCATCTATGGGCTGGACCCTGATTACGTCGCGGCCTTCACGCGGTGGCTGTGCGACATCCACGAATATTTCGACATGCCGGTCGGCACCTATTCCACGGGCATGCGGCAACGGTTCAACTTCTCGCTGCTGCTGGCGCTGGATTTCGACATCTACCTGATCGACGAGGGCATGCCCCAGACCACGGATGTGGAATTCAATCGGAAGGCCGGTCGCGTCCTGTTCGAGCGGCTTCAGACCGCGACCACGGTGATCGTGTCCCACCAGCCCAGCACGATCGAGAAGTTCTGCAACCGCGCCGCGATCCTGCGTGATGGCAGGCTGTATCTGTTCGAGACCCTCGACGAGGCCAAGCAATATTATGACTACACCTCCTAAAGCGCGCCGGTACAACACGCAGGCGATGGCCTCGATCACGCCCCAGACGCCCCCGCCGGCGGAACCGATCGCATCGGACAGCCCCGCGCCGCCTCGGTTGGAGGTCGCGCGCCGCAGCGATGCCCCCGCCTCTGACGCGTCCGAACGCCAGGCGCGGCTGGAACGGTTCCTGGCCACCGAACCGATCGACGACGGCCTGGGTGATTTTCGCCTGACCAAGCCCGCAGCGCCGTCCCCCGAAAAGGACATGCCGGCCGCCCCCCCTGCGGATTCTGGCGACATGGAGGCGCGACTGGCCGCCATCCGCGCGGAGAAGCTGACCGAACGCCAGCTGCGCATCGCCAAGCGCATCGCCGCCCTGCACCAGATCGAGGTTTCCTCGGCCGAGGAGGCCGTGCTTCGTCTGCGCGAGCGGGGGATCGATCCGTCCCATCGCACCGCCGTCGGCAGCATCCTGTCGTCGGAGGGCACGCGCGCGCAGGCCGCCCCCTCACCCAACGCGCCCGCCGTGCGGCAGGCCCCCGTGCCGTCGATCCTACCCGACCGCAGCCCGGCGCCCCCCGGCCGCCCCGCCCTGCCGTCCCGCGAGGAACTGACCGAAGAAAAGCGCGCCGCCGAAATCTATCGCATCCAGCGCGACCTGGCCCGCCGCCGCCGCCGCCGCATGGCAATGCTGGCGATGCGGCTGGCGCTGTTCGTGTTCCTGCCGACCGCACTGGTCGGCATCTATTACGGCCGCTATGCCTCTCCGCTTTACGCGACGGTATCGCAGTTCCAGATCCAGTCGGCCGAAAGCGGATCCGGCGCCAGCGGGCTCAGCGGGATGCTGGGCGGGTCGGGCCTGGGCACGAACCAGGACGCGGTCGCGGTGCAAAGCTATCTGACATCGCGCGACGCGATGCTGCGGCTGGACGAGGATCTGGGCTTCCGGCGCGCCTTCCAGGACCCGTCGGTCGATGCGATCAAGCGCCTGCCCGCGGATGCCACGAACGAGGCCACGTTCAGCCTGTACAAGGATTCCGTCAAGATCGGCTATGACCCGACCGAAGGCGTGCTGAACATGGAGGTCATCGCGCCCGACCCGCAGCTAAGCGAACAGTTCTCGCGCGCGCTGATTTCCTATGCGGAACAGCTTGTTGACGCCCTGACCTCACGCATGCGCTCCGACCAGATGGACGGCGCGCGCGAGACCTATCAGGACGCCGAGGAGAAGATGCTGGCCGCCCAGCTTCGCGTCCAGGAGTTGCAGGAGAGGCTGGGCGTCCTGGACCCCGTCGCGGAAAGCGGCGTGGTCATGGCGCAGGTCAGCATGCTGGAGGGCCAACTGGCCGAAAAGCAGCTGGAACTGGGCCAGTTGCAGTCGAATGCCCGCCCCCTGCAAAGCCGCGTCGATGCGGTGGAGGGCGACATCGCCCGCCTGCGCGACCTGATCACGCAGACCCGCCAGCAGCTGACGCAGGGCAACGACACCCGCAACTCTCTGGCCGCCATCGGCGGAGAGCTGCGCGTTGCCGAGGCCGAGATGCTGACGCGCCAGGAAATGCTGGCCGCCGCCGCCGCCCAGATGGAAACCGCGCGCATCGAGGCGAATAAGCAGGTCCGCTATCTGTCGCTGTCCATCGCGCCCATCCCGCCGGATGAGGCCACCTATCCCCGCGCGTTCCAGAACACCCTGGTGGCATTCCTGGTGTTTTCGGGTATCTATCTGATGCTGTCGCTGACGGCCTCCATCCTACGCGAACAGGTATCGACATGACGACTGCCAAGCATATCCCCATCGGTTCGATCACTTGCGGCAACGACCTGCCGCTGACGGTGATCGCCGGACCCTGCCAGCTGGAAAGCCTGGACCACGCGCTGATGATCGCCGAAGTGATGGCCAAGGCCTGTGCCGATGCCGGGGCGTCCTTCGTCTTCAAGGCCAGCTATGACAAGGCGAACCGCACCTCTTTGTCGGGTCGCCGCGGCTTAGGCATCGAGGAGGGGCTGGAGATCCTGGCCGCGGTCCGCGATCGGTTCGGCTGCCCCGTGCTGACCGACATCCATGACGCGGACCAGGCGGTGCGCGCCGCGCAGGTCGTCGACGTGATCCAGATCCCCGCCTTTCTGTGCCGCCAGACCGATCTGCTGCTGACCGCGGGCCGCACCGGCGCGGTGGTCAACATCAAGAAGGGTCAGTTCCTGGCCCCTTGGGACATGCCCAACGTCGCGGACAAGGTCGCCTCGACCGGGAACGAAAACATCCTGCTGACCGAACGCGGGGCCAGCTTCGGCTATAACACCTTGGTGGCCGACATGCGGTCGCTGCCGATCATGGCGCGGACCGGCTATCCGGTGATCATGGACGCGACCCATTCGGTCCAGCAGCCGGGCGGTCAGGGCGGCAGTTCTGGCGGACAACGTGAATTCGCCCCGGTCATGGCACGGGCCGCGGTGGCTTTGGGCGTGGCCGGCGTCTTCATCGAAACGCACGAAGCCCCCGACATCGCGCCGTCCGACGGGCCGAACATGATCCCGCTGGACCGTATGCCCGCGCTGATCGCATCGCTGATGGCCTTCGACCGGCTGGCAAAGGCCGACCCGCTCCCGGCATGATCCGCGTTCTGCTGATCCTGTTGGCACTGGCGGCCCCCGTGGCCGCCCAAGTCGCCGATCCGTCAGCACCGTCGACGCCAAGCGGCGCAATCTCGACACATGACAATCGGGCGACGGACCTGGCAATCCTGTCGAGGATTTCCAGCATCCTCGCGCAAGTCCCTGAATTCGATGGCGTCCGTGCCAGCGTCGATGCGGGGATCGTGACGCTGGTCGGCGAGGTGACCGAACAGCAGACCATCTCGCGCCTTGAATCGCTGCTGGCGCGCGTCGAGGGGGTCGTCGCGATCGAGGATCAGGTTACCCTGTCTACAGACCTGGGCACGCGGCTGGTCTCGGTCCGCGACAGGTTTCAGTCACGCCTGACCGCGGTCATCGCGGGCCTGCCCTTCATGGCACTGGGCCTGGCCGTGGGGGCGATAATCGTGCTGGCCGGCGGCTGGTTGTCGCGGCGAGAACGAACCCTGTCGGGGATCGCACCGAACCCCTTCATCGCCGGATTTCTGGCGCAGACGATCCGGCTGACCGCATGGATCGTGGCGCTTGTCGTGGCGCTGGACCTGATGGGCGCGCGGGCTCTGTTGGGGACATTGCTGGGTGCGGCGGGTATCTTCGGCCTGTCGCTGTCCTTTGCCGCCCGCGATACGATCGAAGGATTCGTGGCCACGATGCTGCTGTCGCTGCGCCAACCCTTCAACCCGAACGACCTGATCGAAGTGAACGGCCTGCGCGGTCGGGTGATCCGCCTGACCAGCCGCGGCACCACCCTGCTGACGCTGGACGGCAATCACATCCGCATCCCGAACCAGATCATCTACAAGGCCGTCCTGACCAATTACACGCGCAACCCCGAACGCCGGTTCATGGTCGACCTGACCATCGACCCCGGCGCCGATCTGGGCCGCGCGCGCGATCTGGTGCTCAGGGCGCTGGCGGGGATGGATTTCGTGCTGAAGCGTCCCGAACCCGTTGCCTGGCTGGATGCCCAGGGGCCGGATCACGTGGTCATCCGCGCCGGGGGGTGGGTCTCGCAGGACGGCACCGATTTCGACCTGGCGCGCGGAGAGGCGTTTCGCCTGCTGCGCCATGCGCTGGACAGCAAGGGCTATCTGGTGCCGGAACCCGTCCACCGCATCCGCCTGGAACAGCCCGAGGCGGAGGCGCGTCCAAGCCCTGCCCGCCCCTCACGCCCCGCCGATGCGCGCCTGTCCGACCTGAACCCCGACGCCGCGTTCGAGGAGATGGTCGAACGGGGTCGCATCGATGACGGGCGCGACCTGCTCAGCCCGACGCCACGGACCTAGGCGGCGCGCCCGGCGGCATCCGCTGACGCCCAGGCCCACTGAAAATTATAGCCGCCCAGCCACCCCGTCACGTCGACGCATTCGCCGATGAACGCCAGACCGGGCACTTGGCGCGCCTGCATGGTCCGCGCGTCCAGATCGCGGGTATCCACGCCGCCCAAGGTGACTTCGGCGGTGCGATAGCCTTCGGTCCCCACGGGTCGGACCTGCCACCGGTTCACGCGCGCGCCCAGCGCGTCCAGCCGGGCGTTCGGCTGATCGGCCAGCCGCGCCTGTGCCAAGCCCGCGTCCGCCGCCACGGATTGCGCAAGGCGTTCCGGCAGCATCTGGGCCAGGACGGTCGCCACCTGCGCCTTGCCGCCGCGTGCGGCCTTCAGGTCGGCGGCGATGTCGCGGTCGGGCGCAAGATCGATGGTCAGCACCTCGCCCGCCTGCCAGAAGCTTGAGATCTGCAGGATCACCGGGCCGCTCAGCCCGCGATGCGTGAACAGCAGCGCGTCGCGAAAGCTGCCCCTGCCATGCGTGATCCGCGCCTCGACCGACAGCCCGGCCAGCGGACGGCACAGCGCCAGATCCTGTTCCGCAAAGGTCAGCGGCACCAGCGCGGGCCGCGTTTCGACAAGCCGCAACCCGAACTGGCGCGCCAGATCATAGCCCAGCCCCGTCGCCCCGATCTTGGGAATCGACTTTCCGCCCGTCGCGACGACGACCCGACCCGTGCTGATCGACCCGCCGGAGGTCGCGACCACGAACCGATCACCATCCTTGCTGACGCCGTCGATGCGCGTGCCAAGGCGCAGGTCCGCCCCGGCCATGCGGTCCAGCAGCATGTCGGTGATCTGCGTGGCCTTGCCGTCACAGAACAGCTGGCCCTGGGTCTTTTCGTGCCAAGCGATTCCCGCCCGGTCGACCAGATCGACGAAGGCCTGCGGACGATACCGCGCCAGGGCGCTGGCTGCGAAGCGCGGGTTGTCCGACAGGAAACGGTCCGGCCCGGTCGCGAGGTTGGTGAAATTGCACCGCCCGCCGCCGGAAATGCGGATCTTTTCGGCGGGCGTCGGCGCATGATCCAGCACCACGACCCGCCTGCCCTGCGCGACGGCAGAGCCTGCGCAGAACAATCCGGCCGCCCCGGCCCCCAGAATGACGATATCGGCGTGTTCCATGGCGCGTCGATACCGGGGCTTTGGGACGGGGGCAAGATTTCTGCATTTTTCGTCTTGCACCCATCTGCGGGCTTGGGTAATCACCCTCCACAGTTGGGGCGTGGCCAAGTGGTAAGGCATCGGTTTTTGGTACCGTGTACCGTAGGTTCGAATCCTACCGCCCCAGCCAACATCGTCTAAAATATTGGAAGATAAGCAGGTAGCAGCCGCCAGGCACGCTATCGGACCGATGTCCTCCATGCCTGTCCTCCAGACCTACCGCGCCCCAGCTTCGAGGGCCACGAATGGGCATCGCACACTTTGTCTTTCGCCGGGCCGCTATCTACACATGGCGCCGTCGCATTCCCACACGTATCGGTTGCGAAAGCCTCCACCTTCAGGTCGGTCTGGGAACGGCCTGTCCGGCAACCGCACGGCGCCTCGCGGGCATCCTGACTGTTGATTTCCACCCAGAACTGAGCCGGGTAAGCGCATAATTTCCACTGAGAAGTGAGCCATGTGAACCTTCCCCCATAGCGGTCAGCGGCGGGGGTAACGGAGTGATCCACATGGGGCTTTTGAACATCATCCGACGCATGCACTTGCGCGAGAAGCTGTCGATCCGCGAGATCGCTCGGCGCACGGGTCTTTCGCGCAATACCGTGTCAAAGCATCTGGCGGCGAACACGATCGAGCCAAAGTTTGCGGCGCCGGAACGTCCAAGCAAGCTTGACCCCTTCTCGGAGAAGCTGGCCGGCTGGCTGAAGACGGAGATCGGCAAGCCGCGCAAGCAGCGACGAACGCTGAAGCAGATGCACGCCGATCTGGTCAAGCTCGGCTTCACCGGATCCTACAACCGCGTGGCCGCCTTTTCGCGGGACTGGCGCGCGGACCGTCAGCGTGAGCAGCAGACGGCAGGACGGGGGACCTTTGTCCCCTTGTCCTTCAGTCCGGGCGAGGCCTTCCAGTTCGACTGGAGCGACGACTTCGCCATTTTGGGTGGAGAGCGTGACCCATGCTTCAGATGGCCCACATCAAGCTGTCGCACAGCCGGGCCTTTTTGCTGCGCGCCTATCTGCTGCAGACCCACGAGATGCTGTTTGACGCCCACTGGCACGGGTTCCGGGTTTTTGGTGGCGTGCCTGCCCGGGGCATCTACGACAACATGAAGACGGCAGTGGATCGTGTCGGCCGCGGCAAGGAACGAGAGGTCAACATGCGCTTCCTCGCCATGACGAACCACTACGTCTTCGAGCCCGAGTTCTACAATCCGGCAGCGGGTTGGGAGAAAGGGCAGGTCGAGAAG
The DNA here is from genome assembly GCF_004010775.1 of Paracoccus sp. Arc7-R13. NCBI lineage: Bacteria > Pseudomonadati > Pseudomonadota > Alphaproteobacteria > Rhodobacterales > Paracoccaceae > Paracoccus > Paracoccus sp. Arc7-R13. The sequence goes on from NZ_CP034810.1 coordinate 2,442,147, forward strand.
AACGTGCGGGACTCCCGTCACCAGTTGCTTCATGGAATGCCTGACTTCGCAGACCTCGCCGCGTTGAATGTCTGGCTGGAACAGCATTGTCTGGAGCTGTGGAAAAGCACGGCGCATGGGACGCGGCCTGGCACGATCGCTGATATCTGGGCCGAAGAACGGGCTGCCTTGATGCCGTTGCCGGTGGCCTTTGACGGCTTCATCGAGCTGAGCAAGCGCGTCTCGCCCACCTGCCTGATCAGTTTCGAGCGCAATCGCTATAGCGTTCCCGCGTCATTCGCCAACCGTCCCATCAGCTTGCGGATCTATCCGGACCGACTTGTCGTGGCGGCCGAGGGTAACATCCTGTGCGAGCATCCTCGCGTGATTCAACGCAGCCACCAGCTGCCGCCGCGGACGATCTACGATTGGCGGCACTACCTGGCTGTCCTTCAGCGCAAGCCCGGAGCGCTTCGGAATGGCGCACCTTTCCTGGAATTGCCGCCTGCCTTCAGGCAACTACAGGGCCAAATGATACGCAAGCCGGGCGGCGATCGTGAGATGGTCGATATCCTCGCCCTGGTTCTGCAGCATGACGAGCAGGCCGTGCTGACGGCGGTGGAGCTGGCCCTGGCCGAGGGCGTGGCGACCAAGACCCATGTACTGAATCTCCTGCACCGCTTGATCGATGGGAAGGTGGTTGGCGGGCCGCCCCTGGATACCCCGCAGGCGCTGGCCCTGCGGCGCGAGCCATCGGCCAATGTCGAGCGCTACGACAGTCTGCGCAGCCAGACCGAAGGTGGCCGTCATGCGTCATGATCCCGCCAGCGGTGCCATCGTCATCATGCTCCGCAGTCTGAAGATGCATGGGATGGCGCAGTCGGTCACTGACCTCATCGAACAGGGGGCGCCTGCTTTTGACGCTGCTGTGCCGATCCTGGCTCAGTTGCTGAAAGCGGAGCTGGCCGAGCGCGAGGTCCGTTCCATTGCCTATCACATGAAGGCGGCGCGCTTCCCCGCCTACAAGGACCTCTCGGGGTTCGACTTCGCCGCCAGCGAGATCAATGAAGCGACTGTGCGTCAGCTGCACTGCGGCGAGTTCATGGAGGGTGCGCAGAATGTTGTGCTGATCGGTGGCCCAGGGACCGGAAAGACCCATGTGGCGACGGCATTGGGCATTCAGTCCATCGAACAGCACCGCCGGCGGGTCCGCTTCTTCTCGACTATCGAACTGGTCAATGCCCTCGAGCAGGAGAAGACAAGGGGGAAGGCCGGACAGATTGCCGAAAGTCTCAGCCGCCTCGATCTCGTGATCCTGGACGAGCTGGGCTATCTGCCCTTTAGTGCATCAGGCGGCGCTTTGCTCTTCCATCTGCTGAGCAAACTCTATGAGCGCACTAGCGTGGTCATCACCACGAATCTCAGCTTCAGCGAATGGGCCACGGTCTTCGGCGACGCCAAGATGACCACCGCACTGCTCGATCGCCTGACCCACCGTTGCCACATCCTGGAGACCGGAAACGACAGCTTCAGGTTCAAGGCAAGCTCAGCCGCAGCGGCCACGAAAAAGAAGGAGACAAACCATACCTTGACCCCTCTATGACCCTATATCCATAATCAGAGGTGGCTCACTTCTCGATGGAAAACCCGGCTCAGTTCTGGGTGGAAATCAACAGGACATGCCCTCTTCCACCTGATCGAGCAGGGGGTCACGGCCGCCAAACATGGCTTGGTGCATAATCGCAACGACCTCATCGAACGGCTCGTCCCTGATCTGGCTGTAGAAGGCTTCGAGGTCGATCACCTGACACCAACCACCGTAACGATCAATCAGATCGCCGGAGATAAATCCTTACGGCTGAGAGGATTCTGCTGCACCGACGCGTTTCGGTCCGCACAGGACATCAGAGACCTCCGTGATCGAAATGGTCCGATGAGGATCGAACGAAGGATCCGGCTGCGGACCGCTGAGACGAGGTTTATCGAATACCGGAACAGATATGCAAACGAACGCGCGCAGAGGGAGGACCATCCTAGGCCTAACCCGATCGCGGATCTGGCCGATATCCCGCGGGTAATCTTGCCCGCGTGCCACCCCGATGCAGGACACTCTTATGACGAAAGAATACCCCTACACGACGGCAGCGCTTTCCCCGTTCCGGCACCGGATGGACCGGATGGCTTCGGCACTGAAATTGCATTGGCAGGGCATTCAGCAGTTGAGGGTCGCGCTGACCCGTCTGGAAGAGAGGCTAACAGTCCTGACCGAGGAAAACCGACATCTCCGGGAGCAAATCACCGAGGGAAACCGAAAGATCCGGGACCTGCAGATCACTTCGGACATTCTCAGCTCATTCACCTCGTCAGAAAGCTGAAACCTATCTTCGAGCGGACTATGGCCCGCATCCGGAGGAACCGTATGGTTGTGGCGATTGCCGCGAACCTTGAGGTTCATGCTGCGGCTGCTCTGCCCACAATTTCAAATCTGATCACCACCTTGGAGAACACCAATGACCGATACAACCGCGCCCAATACGGGCACCACCGTCTCGGTGGAGCAGGTTCACGACCTCATCGCGCAGTTGAGGACCTTCAACAACATTTTGGCCGAACTGCTCCGGGACCGCGATCAGCCGGCAATTTCGGACGTGATCCGGGATCACCTCATCGCGGTGCAGAGGATCGAGGCCAGCTTCACGGCCGCGACCGAGCATCTGATCGCCGCACTGCGTCGTCAGGAGGCGCTCGACCGGTCGTCTTGGGATCAGGCCATCTTGGAGAGGCTTGGACGGCTGGAGGCGCAGACCAACGAGGTCCTCGACCTCCTCGGGCACCCGATGCCCGGGCCGTCCGACGACTGACCCGGGCCGACATGATCCGCGCGGCGCATCATCAGGCTGATGCTTTCGGAGAACCCGTCACGGGGCTTCGCTTCATTGCCGATGAACTCGGGTCGCTGATGATCGTCCAGATCGGCAGTCAAATCTGGCAACACGCTGGAAGGTGCTTCGATCCCGTTGACCATGAACATCGGGCGGACGACGATCTATCATTGCGCCGGTGAACCATCGCGGAACATCAAGCATCGAGGCATCCATGGTTATGGCCGATGGAGCTGTCGTGAAATATCGCAGTAGCCGAAAGGCTTCTTACACAGCGCAAGATTTACGCCCTTGTGTTGGCGATCGTCAGACACCACAGTAGGGTATAGATATTGTCACCCAAAGCGCGGAATCTTGCACGGTGTTTGGAAAAGCGCGTGAGATTTCAGTTGACCTCGAAAGTCAGTTCGAATCCTACCGCCCCAGCCAATATCCAGAAAGTCGAATAATCAGCCGTACTTGGCTGCCATACATGATGTCGCCTACGCCGACACGATGCTGCGCACGGCCTCTGCGGCCAAGGGTGCGTTGCGGCGGCGGAACTCCTCCGGATCCCACTCCGACAGCGATCCGGCGATGTGGATCGCGGCGATCGGGCGGCCCGATGCGTCCGGGATCGCCACGCCAAGGGCCACCTCTCCCATCAGGATCTGCTCCAGCGCCAGCGCGTGGCCGGCCTCTCGTGCCAGCGCGACTTGGTCGCGGATCGCCTGGGGATCGGTCAGGGTCCGCGGCGTCAGCGGCCGAAGACTGGCCTGGTCCAGGATCTGGTCGACCTCGGTCGGGGGCAGCATCGCCATGACGGCCCAACCACCCGACGTGCAGGTCGTGGGCACGCTGTTGCCCACCAAGGTCGCAAAGAACGTCTCGCGCTTGCTTTGCATCCGGGCGGCATAGACCATGCGCTGACCATCGAACAGTGACAGGTCGACCCGTTCGCGGACGTTGCGACGCAGGTCCAGCAGGATCGGACTGGCGCGACGCACCAGCGGGTTCAGGCGCAGATAGTCGTGCGTCAGGTCCAGGATCGGCAGGTCCAGACGAAAGCCGCGACCATCCTCGGCCAACGTCAGATAGCCCAGCTTGCGAAAGGTGTGCACCAGACGCTGCGCCGCGCTGCGCGTCAGCCCGGTCCGCGTGGCGATCTGGCCAAGCGACAGTGCCCCGTCGGCATCGCGAAACGCTTCCAGAACGCTCATTCCGCGGGCAAGGGATTGGACGAACAAGGCATTCTCTGCCTGCGGACCGTCCGGATCGTGATTCTTGCGCTGCATGCAATCTCCGACGTTGACATGATCAATTTTGGGTTAATACACTCGTGATACAATGCAACTGTATCGGATGGCAATACATTGCTGACCCAAACGATTCCTGCCCGTCCTTTGCGGATCGCCCTTGCGGGCTTCGTTCATGAGAGCAATTCCTTTGCCCCAAGCCCCGCCGACATGGCGGCCTTTGAACAGGGCGGCGGCTATCTGCCTCTGTGCCGCGGGGCGCAGATCATCGATCGGGCGCGGGACGTGAACCTGCCGATCGCCGGCGTCATCGCGCATGGCGAAAAGCAGGGCTGGCAGATGGTGCCTGTCGTCTGGGCCGGCGCGGTGCCATCGGCCCCGGTGACCGCCGATTGCTACGCCGCCCTGACCGAGGAGATCGTCCAGGGCCTGCGCGATGCGGGGCCGCTGGACGGGGTCTTTCTGGACCTGCATGGCGCGATGGTGGCCGATGGGGCGCCGGACGGCGAAGGCCTGCTGTTGGAGCGGGTCCGCCAGGCAGTCGGGCCGGACACGCCTGTCGTCGCGGCGCTGGACCTGCACGGCAACATCACGGCGCGGATGGTGGACAATGCCGACCTGATGGTGGGGTTTCGCACCTATCCGCATGTCGACATGGCCCTGACCGGGCATCGTGCGGCGCAGCAACTGGACCGCCTGATGGGCGGCGCGCCCAACGCCAAGGCGTTCCGGCAACTGGATTTTCTGATCCCGATCGCGTGGCAGGCGACCGATGCGCAGCCCGCAGCCGGGCTTTATGACCGGGTTGCCGCCTGCGACGGTCAGGGCTGTGCGTCGCTGTTCATGGGGTTTCCCGCGGCCGATTTCGCCGACTGCCGCCCCTCGGTCATCGCCTATGCCCAGACGCAGGCACATGCCGATGCGATGGCCGACGGCCTGGCACAGGCCCTGCGCGAGGCCGAACCCGCGTTCCGCGGCGAATGCCTTAGCCCCGCGGGCGGGGTGGCAGAGGCGATGCGCCGCGTCAACGATCGGCCGGTGATCCTGGTCGACACGCAGGACAATCCCGGCGCAGGCGGCAATTCCGACACGACCGGCATGCTGCGCGCCCTGGTCGAGGCCGATGCCCGGGACGCGGCCATCGGCCTGATCATCGATCCGGAGGCGGCGGCGGCGGCCCATGCCGCGGGGGTGGGCGCGACCATCGATCTGGCCCTAGGCGGTCGGTCCGGCATTCCGGGCGATGCGCCATTTCAGGGCCAATTCACCGTGGACGCGCTGTCCGACGGGGCCTGCCATGCCACGGGCCCGTTCTATGGCGGCGCGCATCTGGCGCTTGGGCCGTCCGCCTGCCTCAGCATCGGGGGCGTGCGGGTCGCCGTCGCGTCGGAAAAGGCGCAGATGGCCGATCGGCAGATGTTCCGCTTCCTGGGGATCGTCCCCGAGGAGCAGGCCGTCCTGGTCGTGAAAAGCTCGAACCATTTCCGTGCCGATTTCGCCCCCATCGCGGCGGCGATCCTGACCTGCGCCGCGCCCGGGCCCATGCCCGTCAGCCCGGCCAGCCTGCCCTTTCGCAACCTTGCCCCCGGCATCCGGCTGGAGCCGGGCGGCGCACCCTTCACACCCCCCGCGCAAGGCTGACGCCAAGATCACCCCGCGGACCCGTTCAACAGAGAGGACACCATGCTCAAGAAATTGACTGCCACGCTTCTGGCCTCGACCATGCTGACAGGCGCGGCCTGGGCCGAGACCACCGTCAAGGCCGTGATGCATTCCGGCCTGCGCGTGCTGGACCCCGTGATCACCACCGCCCACATTACGCGCAACCACGCCTACATGATCTACGACGTGCTGATCGCGCAGGATTCCGAATTCCAGCCGCAGCCGCAGATGGCCGACTGGACCATCTCGGACGATCAGTTGACCTATACCTTCACGCTGCGCGACGGGCTGACCTTCCATGACGGCGCGCCGGTGACGGCGGCCGATGCCGTGGCCTCGCTGCAGCGGTGGGGGCAGAAGGACGCGGGCGGACAGGTCATCATGGACCGCACCGCCAGCCTTGAGGCGACCGACGACAAGACGATCACCTGGACGCTGACCGAACCCTTCGTGCCGATGCTGGACGTGCTGTCCAAGCAGTCGGCCCTGCCCCCCTTCATCATGCCCGCCCGCGTGGCCGAGACCTCGGCCGACGAGGCGATCACTGAATACGTAGGCTCGGGGCCGTTCCGCTTTGTCGAGGCGGAGTTCCAGCCGGGGCTGATGGTCGTCTACGAGAAGTTCGACGAATACGTGCCGCGCGACGAACCCGCCGACTGGATGGCCGGCGGCAAGGTCGTCAATGTCGACCGCGTCGAATGGGTCAACATGCCCGACGTCCAGACCGCCGTGAACGCGCTGTCGGGCGGAGAGATCGACTATATCGAGGCGATGCAGGTCGACCTGATCCCGCTGCTGGAGGGTGATCCGAACATCGTCGTCGAAACGCGCGAGCCGACCGGCATGCAGACGATGACGCGGATGAACTTCCTGCACCCGCCCTTCGACAACGTCCAAGTCCGCCAGGCGGCCATCAAGGCGATCACCCAGGAACCGGTCCTGGCCGCGATGGTCGGCAACCCCGAATATTATTCGGTCTGCGGCGCCATCCTGGGCTGCGGCACGCCACTGGAGAACGCGACCGGCACCGAAACCCTGACCCAGGGCGGCGGCGCCGAGGAGGCGCGGGCGCTGCTGGAACAGGCGGGCTATGACGGCACGCCGGTCGTATTGATGGCGCCCACCGACATGGTGGCGCTGGCCACTCAGCCCGTCGTCGTATCGCAGATGCTGCGCGAGGCCGGGTTCCAGGTCGAGCTGCAGCCGATGGACTGGCAGACGCTGGTCACCCGCCGCGCCAGCCAGGCGGCCCCGGCCGAGGGGGGCTGGAACGTGTTCATTACCAACTGGATGGTGCCGGAGATCTCGAACCCGATCTCGAACCCGATGCTGAACGGACGCGGCGACGATGCCTGGTTCGGCTGGCCCACCGACGAGACCATCGAGGGTCTCAAGGAGGAGTTCATCGACGCCCCCGACGCCGCAGCCCAGGCCGCGGTCGCCGAGAAGATCCAGGCCCATGCCCTGGAGAACGGCCTGCTGATCCCCCTCGGTCAGTACACCCTGCCGCAGGCCCGCCGCACCACGATCACCGAGATGATCAACTCGCCCGTGCCGGTCTTCTGGGGCCTGCAGAAGTCCGAGTGATCGAAAGCAGGGGGCGGTTCCGCCGCCCCCCACCCACCTGATCGGAGAAACCTGATGCTGGGGTACATCCTGCGGCGCATTCTGGCCGTCATTCCGGTGATGCTGCTGGTCGCCGTCTTCGTCTTCCTGCTGCTGCGCCTGACGCCGGGCGACCCGGCCGCGATCATCGCGGGCGACATGGCGACCCCCGCCCAGCTGGAGCGCATCCGCGAGGCGATGGGCCTGAACGACCCGCTGCACATCCAGTTCGTGACCTGGGTCGGACAGCTGCTGCGGGGCGATCTTGGCGTGTCGCTGATCTCGAACACGCCGGTGGCCACGATGGTCGCCGACCGCATCGCGCCGACCCTGTCCATCGCGGTGCTGACCATCGTGATGTCGGTCGCGATCGCCGTGCCGATGGGCGTGCTGGCCGCGTGGAAGCATCGCAGCATGGTCGATTACGCGGTGATGACCTTCTCGGTCCTGGGGTTTTCGGTACCGGTATTCGTGATCGGATACCTGTTCATCCTGGTCTTCTCGCTGCAGCTGGGCTGGTTCCCGGTGCAGGGATACACGCCCCTGTCGTCGGGCCTGGGCGGGTTTCTGTCGAATGCCTTCCTGCCCGCGCTGACGCTGTCGACCATCTATGTCGCGCTGATCGCGCGCATGACGCGGGCCAACATGCTGGAGGTGCTGGGCGAGGACTATATCCGCACCGCCCGCGCCAAGGGGGCCCCGGAACGCACCGTCCTGTTCCGCCACGCGCTGAAGAACGCGGCCGTGCCGATCCTGACCGTGATCGGCACCGGCTTTGCCCTGCTGATCGGCGGGGTGGTGGTGACCGAGACCGTCTTCAACATCCCCGGCGTCGGCCGCCTGACGGTCGATGCGATCCTGGCGCGCGACTATCCGGTCATCCAGGCGATGATCCTGCTGACCAGCTTCCTCTATGTGCTGGTGAACCTGCTGATCGACCTCAGCTACAGCCTCTTTGACCCAAGGATCCGTTACTGATGGCACAGGTACCGCAACCGACCTCGGCGATGCAGCCGGTCCTGCGCGCGCTGCGCCTGCCGCATCTGGGCGCAGGCAGCAAGATCGCGGCGCTGGTGCTGGCCGTCATCGTCGTCCTGACGCTGCTGGCGGGCTGGATCGCGCCGCATGACCCGCTGGCGATGAACCCCATGGCCCGCCTGCAGGGCCCGATCGAGGGCCACCCCCTTGGCACCGACAATTTCGGCCGCGACATCTTCAGCCGCGTGCTGATCGGGGGACAGCTGTCGCTGATCATCGGCATCGCCACGGCGGTGGTGTCGGTCCTGCTGGGCCTGATCATCGGCATGATCGCAGGGTTCTTCCGCACGGCGGACGCTATCATCATGCGGGCGATGGATGCGCTGATGGCGATCCCCTCGATCCTGCTGGCCATCGCGCTGGTGGCGCTGAACGGGCCGTCGGTCGGATCGGTCATCGCCGCGATCACCATCCCAGAGATCCCCCGCGTCGTGCGCCTGGTCCGCGCCGTGGTCCTCTCCGCGCGCGAGGAGCCCTATGTCGAGGCCGCGATCGCGCTTGGCACACCGATGCGCAAGATCCTGGTACGCCACCTGGTGCCGAACACCACCGCGCCCCTGATCGTGCAGGGCACCTACATCCTGGCCAGCGCCATCCTGACCGAGGCGATCCTGTCCTTCCTGGGCGCAGGCGTCAGCACCGAGACCCCTACCTGGGGCAACATCATGGCCGAGGGTCGGCTGTTCTTCCGCATCAAGCCGGAACTGATCCTCTATCCCGGCATCGCGCTGTCGCTGTGCATCCTGTCGATCAACCTTCTGGGCGACGCGGCACGCGACATGCTGGACCCGCGGCTGAAGAAAAGGGCAGGCTGATGCAGTTCAAGACACGCAACTTCGACGCGGCCGACGTGGTGCTTGAGGCCCGCGAGCTGACCGTGACCCTGCCCGAGACGCCGGGAAACCCCGCGGTCCTGAAGGGCATCGACGTGACCATCCGCGCGGGCGAGACCGTCTGCCTGGTGGGCGAATCCGGGTCGGGGAAATCCGTCACCTCGCTGGCGATCATGGGGCTGCTGCCCGACGCGCTGCGCGTCGCGGGGGGCACGATCCAGTTGCAGGGGCGCGACCTGTTGCCCCTGACACAGGCGCAGATGCGCGACCTGCGCGCGGCCCGCGTCGCGATGATCTTCCAGGAGCCCATGACCGCACTGAACCCGGTCCTGCGCGTGGGCGACCAGATCATGGAGGTCATGGAGCTGCACACCGACCTGCCCGCCGCGGAACGCCGCCGTCGCGCCGTGGCAATCATGGAGCAGGTCCATCTGCCCGATGTCGAGCGCATCTTCCGCAGCTATCCGCATCAGCTGTCGGGCGGCCAGCGCCAGCGGATCATGATCGCGATGGCCCTGGTGCTGGAACCCGTCCTGCTGATCGCGGACGAACCCACGACCGCGCTGGACGTGACCACGCAAAAGCAGATCCTGGCGCTTATCGACGAATTGCAGCGCGACCATGGCACGGCGGTGCTGTTCATCACCCATGACATGGGCGTCGTCGCGGAAATTGCCGACACCGTCTATGTTATGAAGCAGGGAGAGATCGTCGAACATGGCGCGGTCGAGACGCTGCTGCGCAGCCCGCAGGCGGACTATACCCGCAAGCTGCTGAAGGCCGTGCCCAGCCTGTCGCCCCGCGAGGCCCGGCCCCAGGCGGCGGATGCCGTCCTGCGGGTCGAGCGGCTGAACAAGATCTATGGCGGCGGCGGCATCCTGCGGAAGCTTCCGCAAGCGCATGCCGCCAAGGACGTGACCTTCGCCCTGTCGCGCGGTCGCACCCTGGGGATCGTCGGCGAGAGCGGGTCCGGCAAGTCCACCGTCGCGCGCTGCATCATGCGGCTGATCGACCCCAGTTCGGGGCGCATCCTGCTGGACGATGCCGACATCGCGAACCTTTCGCGCGGCGCGTTGCGCCCGCACCGCCAGAAGCTGCAGGTGGTGTTCCAGGACCCGATGCGGTCGCTGAACCCCCGCTGGACCATCGGCGAGAGCCTGATCGAGGGGCCATTGAACTATGGCACCAGCCGTACGGACGCGATGGCCGAGGCCGCGCGCCTGATGGGCGTCGTGGGCCTGCCCGCCGACGCGCTGGCCCGCTATCCGCACCAGTTCTCGGGCGGGCAGCGGCAGCGAATCGCGATCGCCCGCGCGGTGATGATGCGCCCTGACGTGCTGGTCGCGGACGAGGCCGTGTCGGCGCTGGACGTGTCGGTGCAGGCGCAGGTGCTGGACCTTCTGGACCAGCTGCAGCGCGACCTGGGCATCGCCATCGTCTTCATCACCCACGATCTGCGCGTCGCCGCCCAGATCTGCGACGAGGTGATCGTCATGCAGCGCGGCGCCGTCGTGGAACACGGCCCCGCGGGCGAGGTGCTGGCCGCGCCCGCCCATCCCTATACACGCGCCCTGATCGAGGCCGCCCCCGGCCGGTCATGGGACTTCCAGAACTTCCGTGCCATGCCAGAGGTGAGACATGCCGAACCTGCCTGAGATCGACGCCGCCGTCCCGGAACTGACCGAGATCTTCCGCGACCTGCACGCGCACCCGGAGATCGGCATGGAGGAGGTCCGCACCAGCGCGGTCGTCGCGGCCAAGCTGCGCGAATGGGGCGTGGACGAGGTCCACGAGGGCGTGGGCAGGACCGGCGTCGTGGGCATCCTGCATGGTCGGGGTCAGGGCAACCGCCGCATCGGCCTGCGCGCCGACATGGACGCTCTGCCGATCCACGAGGCGACGGGGCTGCCCCATGCCTCGACCCAGGCCGGCAAGATGCATGCCTGCGGCCATGACGGGCACACGACGATGCTGTTGGGGGCCGCGCAGTATCTGGCGCGGACGCGCAATTTCGACGGCACCGCGGTCCTGATCTTCCAGCCCGCCGAGGAGGGTCTGGGCGGCGCCCGCGCCATGATCGCGGACGGGCTGTTCCAGCGGTTCCCGGTCGACGAGGTCTATGGCATGCACAACCAGCCGACCGGCCAGCCGGGCCGCGCGACGCTGTGCAAGGGGCCGGCCATGGCGGGGGCGTCCTTCTTCGACATCACCGTAACGGGCAAGGGCAGCCATGCCGCCATGCCGCAGCAGTCGCGCGACGCGCTGGTCGCGGCATCTGGGCTGGTCGGGCAGTTCCAGACGATCCTGGGCCGCAACGTCGCGCCGCTGGATCAGGCGGTTCTGTCGGTCACCCAGATCCATGCGGGCAGCGCCTACAACGTGGTGCCCGAAACCGCGACCCTGGCCGGCACGATCCGCTTTTTCCGCCCCGAGGTCCGCGACCTGATGCAGGCGCGGATGCGCGCCATCTGCGAGGGTGCCGCACAGGCCTTCGATCTGCGGATCACCTGCGAGTTCCGCGAGATCTTCGACGTGCTGGTGAACGATGCCGACCTGTCGGACGCCTGGACCCAAGCCGCCGCCGACGTGCTGGGCGCAGACAATGTGCGCGACGATTCCCAGCCCTTCACCGGGTCTGAGGATTTCGCCGACATGCTGCAGCAGGTCCCCGGCGCCTATGGCAACGTGGGCCATGCGGGCACTGTACCGCTGCACAATCCGGGCTTCGTGCTGGATGAAAGCATCCTGCCCGTCGGCGCGTCGATCTATGCGCGGCTGATCGAACGCCGCCTGCCGGTGGCGGCATGAGCGCGTTGGATCTGCCCTTCGACGCGGAGGAGATGCTGACGGGCCTGCGCCCCTGGATCGAATGCGAAAGCCCGACCTGGGACGCGGCCGCCGTTAGCCGGATGATGGACCTGGCCGCGCGCGATTTGTCCGCGATCGGCGCCACGGTCGAGACGGTGCCGGGCACCAAGGGCTTCGGCACCTCGATCCGCGCGACCTTTCCGCATGCCGATCAGGGCAAGCCGGGCATCCTGGTGTCGGGGCACATGGACACGGTCCATCCCCTGGGAACGCTCGAGAAGCTGCCCTTCCGCGTCCAGGACGGCAAGGCCTGGGGGCCAGGCATCATGGACATGAAGGGCGGCAATTACGTCTTTCTGGAGGCAATGCGCCAGATCGCGCGGGCCGGGCTGAGCACGCCCTTGCCGGTCACGTTCCTGTTCACCCCCGACGAGGAGGTCGGCACCCCCGCCACCCGCGGCCTGATCGAGGATGCCGCCCGCGGCCAGCGCGCCGTGCTGCTGCCCGAACCCGCGCTGCCCGACGGGGGCGCGGTGATCGGGCGATACGCCATCGCGCGGTTCGACCTGCTGACCCATGGCCGGCCCAGCCATGCGGGCTGGGCGCTGAAGGACGGGCGGTCGGCTATCACCGCCATGGCTCGCCGCATCCTGGAGATCGAGGCGATGACCACCGAGGACTGCACCTTTTCCGTGGGCGTGATCCATGCCGGGCAATGGGTGAACTGCGTGGCCTCGGAATGCCGGGCCGAGGTCCTGTCCATGGCCAAGACGCAAGCCGACCTGGACCGCGGCGTTGCGGCCATGCTGGCGCTGCAGGGCGAACGGGACGGGGTGGAATTCACCGTCACCCGCGGCGTCACCCGCCCGGTCTGGGAGCCGCAGCCGGGCACAATGGCGCTGTATGACCTCGCGCGCGACCTGTCGGCGCAGATCGGGTTCGAGCTGTCCTCGGACCGGTCGGGCGGCGGGTCGGACGGCAACTTCACCGGCGCGATGGGCGTGCCGACGCTGGACAGCATCGGCGTGCGCGGCCGCGGCCTGCATACGCTGGACGAACATATCGAGATCGACAGCCTGCCCGAGCGTGCGCGCCTGGCCGCGGGCCTGCTGACCCGGATCATCTGAGGACCCCATGACCGCATTTGCCGACCTGACCGCCGCCGCGATGACCGCGGGCTTTGCCGACCGCAGCCTGTCCCCGGTGGAGGTGACCCGCGCCGTCCTGGAGCGCATCGACGCCAGCGAGCCGGTGCTGAACGCGATGTGGACCGTCGATCACGACCAGGCGCTGGAGGCCGCCCGCGCGTCCGAGGACCGCTGGCGGCGGGGCGATCCGCTGACGGTAAACGGCGTGTCGCTGGACGGCGTGCCCATCACCATCAAGGAGAATATCGCCACCCGCGGCGTGCCCATGCCCCTGGGCACCGCGGTCAGCGACATGACGCCGCGCGCCGAGGACGCTCCCCCCGCCGCCCGCATGCGCGAGGCGGGGGCAGTCTTTCTGGGCCGCACGACCATGCCCGATTTCGGGATGCTGTCCTCGGGCCTGTCCAGCTTTCACCGGCTGGCGCGCAACCCGTGGAACACCGCCATGAACCCCGGCGGTTCCAGCGCGGGTGCGGGAGCGGCAGGGGCTGCGGGCTATGGGCCGATCCACTTGGGGACCGATATCGGCGGATCGATTCGGCTGCCCGCCGCATGGTGCGGGCTGGTGGGGCTGAAGCCCAGCTTGGGGCGCGTGCCGATCGACCCGCCCTTCATGGGGCGCGCGGCGGGACCGATGACGCGGACCGTCACCGATGCCGCGATGGCCATGGCGGTGCTGTCCCAGCCCGACGGGCGCGACCACATGTCCCTGCCACCCGCCACGATCGACTGGATGGACCTGGACCGCGACCTGAAAGGGCTGCGCGTCGGCCTGCTGATGGACGCTGGCTGCGGCATGGCGGTCGACCCGCAGGTCAGCGACGCCGTGACCGCCGCGACGGCCCTGTTCGAACAGGCTGGTGCCATCATCCGGCCCATCGATCCGTGGATGACTCCCGACCTGCTGCAGGGCCTGGATGATTTTTGGCGCACGCGGGCCGGGCTGGACGTGCTGGCGCTATCGCCCGAACAGCGGGCCCGGATCCTGCCGCTGGTGCGGGAATGGGCAGAATCGGGTCTGGGCCGGTCCGGAGAGGACGTCTGGCGCAGCTATGGCGCCACGGTCGAGATCCGTCGTCGCACCACGCAGGCCATGGCTGATCTGGACCTGATCCTGTCGCCCATCTCTCCGAATGTCAGCTTTCCGGCGGATTGGGCCTATCCCGCCGACAACGACGTGACCCGCGCGATGCAGCATATCGGCTTTACCGCCCCCTTCAACATCGGCGAACAACCGGCGATCAGCGTGCCCTGCGGCCATGACCGGAACGGCGTGCCCATCGGGTTGCAGATCGCGGGCCACCGGTTCGACGACCTGGGCGTACTGCGCGCCGCGCGGGCGTGGGAACGGATCGCCCCGCCCGCACGCCCCTGGCCCGTGGTCACGGGCTAGTCGTGCGAGGGCTTGTCCTGCGGGGAAAACAGGGCCGCGGCTTCCGACAGATAGCTGTCGGCGAAACCGCCTTGGGCCAGCCCGTCCAGGGCTGCTCCGACGCCATCTGCCGCGTCATGCGCGGCGCCCACGTCCCGCGACAGCTGCCGGTAATAGGACAGGTCCTTGGCCGCATTCCCGACCGAAAAGCGCATTCCCGACGTGTCCCCCGACAGCAGGAAGGGCGCGATCCGGTCCAGCGCGGCACCGTGCCCGCCGCCCTTGGACAGCACGTCGACAAAGGTCGCGTCACGGATGCCCGCCTGCCGCGCACAGGCCGCGGCCTCGCTGATCAGGGTCGCACAGCCGATCGAGACGAAGTTGTGCAGCAGCTTCAGCGTATGGCCCGCGCCGACGTCGCCCGCGTGAAAGATGTTCTCGGCGAACGTGCCCAGCAGGGGGCGCATGCGGTTGAACAGATCACCGTCCGCGCCCACCAGCAGGTTCAGGCGGCCTTCCTCAGCCTCCTTCGGGGTGCGGGTCATGGCCGCGTCCATGAATTCCCCGCCCGCCTCGCGCGTCAGCCCCGCCAGGCGCAGGGTCGATGCCGGGATCGCGGTCGAACAGTCGACGATCACGGTGCCCGGACGGATCGCGGCCAGCAGACCGCCCGCGCCCAGCAGCACATCCTCGACCTGGGGGGTGCCGGACAGGCACAGGATGACCGCGCGGCATTCCGCCAAGGCCTCCAGCCTGTCGACGCGGCGCGCACCAAGCGCCGTCAGGTCACCGACCGGCTGGTTGCCGGGATGATCCAGAAACAGCAGCGGCCACCCCTTGGCCGCAATGTTTCGCGCGATGCCGTGGCCCATCAGACCCACGCCCACCATGCCGACCGTCATCTTGTCCATCGTCTCCTCCTGTCCTGCCGGGGGGCCAGCTTGGGCGCTGGCCGTCCGGGCCACAAGGTGACCGGACGCAATTTTTCCACCGACCACAGGACTGCAGCATGATCATCGACGATCTGACCCGCATCGACACCAGCCTGATCTTCGTGGATGGCCACTGGACCCGCCCCCAAGGCGGCGCCCTGCCGGTCGAGGATCCGTCGACCGGCGATGCCATCGGGGTGATCGGTCGCGGCACCCCGGCCGATGTCGACGCCGCCGTCGCCGCCGCCCGCGCCGCCTTGGACGGCCCCTGGGGGGCGCTGACCGCCACCGACCGCGGGCGCATCCTGACGCGGATGTCCGCCCTGGTCCTGGACCGGGCCGAGGATCTTGCGATGATCGAGACGCTGGACGTGGGCAAGCCGCTGGACCAGTCGCGCCGCGATTCGGTGGCCCTGGCCCGCTATCTGGAGTTCTACGGCGGTGCGGCGGACAAGCTGATGGGCAGCACGATTCCCTATCAGCAGGGCTATACCGCCTATACCCTGCGCGAGCCGCATGGCGTCTGCGGGATCATCATCCCATGGAACTATCCCATGCAGATCCTGGGCCGGGCCGTCGCGGCGGCGCTTGCCGCGGGCAATGCCGTGGTGCTGAAGCCGGCCGAGGATGCGTCGCTCTCGGCCCTGGTCTTTGCGCAGATCGCCCATCAGGCGGGCCTGCCTCCCGGCGCGTTGAACGTCGTGACCGGCCTGGGGGCCGAGGTGGGCGCGGCACTGTCCGCACATCCGGGCGTGCATCATCTGTCCTTCACCGGCTCGGTCGGGACCGGAGCCGGCATTCAGCGCGCGGCGGCGGCCAACGCCGTGCCCGTAACGCTGGAACTGGGGGGCAAGTCGCCCCAGATCGTCTTTGACGATGCTGACCTGGACCGGGCGATCCCGGTTCTGGTCGGGGCCTGCATGCAGAATGCCGGGCAGACCTGTTCGGCCGCGTCGCGCGTCCTGGTGCAGGCCGGTGTCTACGACGAGGTGCGTCGCCGCATGTCCGACATCTTCAACGGGCTTGTGGCCGGACCGGCGCCCGACAGCCACGACCTGGGTCCGCTGGTGTCGGCGCGCCAGAGGCGACTGGTGCAGGATTTCATCGATCTTGGCACCCGCGAACTGACCTTGGCGGCTCAGGGGCGCCTGCATCCTGACGCGGCGGCCGGCGGCCATTTCGTGCGACCCACGCTGTTTGCGGACGTACCCCCCGATCACACCTTAGCGCAGCAGGAGATCTTTGGTCCGGTGCAGGTCATGATGCCCTTTGCCGACGAGGCGGAGGCCCTTCGCATTGCCAATGGCACCGATTACGGACTGGTCGCCGGCATCTGGACCCGCGACGGGGCGCGACAGCTGCGCCTGGCGGGCCGGCTGAACTGCGGCCAGGTCTTCATCAACAACTATGGCGCGGGGGGCGGGGTCGAGCTGCCCTTCGGCGGCATCGGCAAGTCGGGGCATGGTCGCGAAAAGGGGTTCGAGGCGCTGTACGGCTTCACCCGCACCAAGACCATCGCGATCCACCACGGTTGAAAGGCAGGGCGCCATGCGCCCCGCCCTGGCGATCAGAACACCGTCACCTGTGTGCCGATCTCTGCGACCGCATACAGCTTTTCGACATGCTCGTTATACAGGCCATAGCAGCCCGACGACGACCGCCGCCCGATCTTGCGCGTGTCATGGGTGCCGTGGACCAGATAGGCCGGCCAGCCCAGGTACAGGCCGAACTTGCCCAACGGGTTTTCGGGCGCGCCCCCCTCGACCCGCTGCGGCAGGGTCGGATCCTTGACGCGCATGCTGGGCGTGGGCGTCCAGGGCGGGTTGGCGACCTTGCGCACGATCTCGGTCTGGCCGCGGCGGGTCAGTTCGTCTGTCATCGGGATCGCGCAGGGAAAGACGAAATGCACGCTTTCGTCACCCGACCAGAAATGCACCGCGCGCGAGGTCACGTCGGCCAGCAGAACCCCCTTGCCCAAGGACGGATAGAAATCCTGCCAATGCCGCGCGCGGAACGACGACTGGTTGCGCTGCGGTCCCGGGTTTTCCTGGCCATAGGCCATGGCGGGGATCAGGACGCCCGTCGCCGCAAGACCCTGAAGGAAGGTTCTTCGGTCGCCGAAGGGACGATTCGTGGACATGCTGCTGCCTCGTGCTTGTATTGGCCTTTTCAGCGACAATAGCCCCGCGCGTGCCTTCCCCCAAGCCCCCGCCGCAAGGTTGACGGCCCACCCCGGAGATTCTGCAACAGATGCAGGGGCACGCGGCCGATCACGCCTGCGGCAACGGACCCGCGGGACGCACCGCCTGCAACAGCGCATTGAGCGCCGCCCGGCTGAGCGGCTTGACCAGCGACCGGTCCATCCCGGCCTGACGAAAGCTTGCCAGATCCGCTGGCATGGCATGGGCCGTCAGGGCCACGATGGGGCAGTCGCGGTTGGGGCCGTCACCCGCGCGAATGCGCCGGGCCGCGTCGATGCCGTTCATGCGGGGCATGCTGATATCCATCAGGATCAGGTCGAACCGGCGCTGTTGGGCGGCGGCGACGCCGGCAAGGCCATCCTCGGCCTCGGTCACCTCGCATCCTTGGCGGCGCAGCATCTCGCGGGCGACCAGACGGTTGATGGCATTGTCCTCGACCATCAGAATGCTGAGGCCGGGACAGTCCGGACTGGCCACCGCCTGCTGGGGCACCGTGTCGGGCGCAACGGGCGCAGGCTCCAGAGGCAGCATGATCCGGAACGCGGTCCCCCTGCCCGGCTGGCTTGAGACCGTGATCTTTCCGCCCATGGCATCGACCAGGCCCTTGACGATGCTGAGACCAAGTCCCGTCCCCTCTACCTTGCGGTCGAAGGTCGAACCCAACGTGACGAACGCATCGAAGATCCTGTCCAGATCGCCTGCGGGGATGCCAATACCCGTATCGGTCACGCGCAACGTGACGTGTCCCGGTGGCCCCGACGTATCGACCAGCACGGTGATATGTCCGTTCTCGGTGAACTTGATGGCGTTGCCGACCAGGTTCACGACGATCTGTTCCAGCCGCGCCGCATCGCCCAGGACCGGCGCCATATCGTCGCCGGAATATACCGCCATCAATTGGTTGCCCGCCGCCTGTGCCTGCGTCTGCAGACCCAGGATCGCCGAATCGACCAAGCTGCGCAGGTCGACCGGGTTCCGGGCCAGAACCAACTGACCGCTGCGCGCTCGCGAGGTGTCCAGCACATCGTTGACATGGCCCAGCAGCATGCGGCCGGAATGCTCCATCGCGGCGACGTACTGGCGCTGGCGGTCGTCCAGTTCGGTCAGGCTCAGCAGGTCCAGCAAGCCCAGAATGCCGTTCAGGGGGGTCCGCATCTCATGGCTCATCACGGCGATCATGCGCGTCTTGGCCTGTTCGCCCGCGACGGCGCGGTCACGGGCCTCGATCAGTTCGGCCTCCTCGGCCGCGCGTCGGGACACGTCGCGCACGAAGGCGACCACCAGCGGTCCGTCCTCTCCTCGGGCGACCGACATGGACAGTTCGACGGGGATGATCCGGCCCGACTTGTGCCGGGCGGCGGTCTGCATGATATCGGGCCCGCCGGCGCGCGGGCGGGTGGTGCCGTCACGGACCCGGGCCAGAACCTCGCGCACCTTGGCACGCCGGTCGTGCGGGGTCAGCAGGTCGACGACGTCCGCGCCCACGGCCTCGGCCCGGTCATATCCGTAGATGCGCTGTGCTGCGGCGTTGAAACCCAGGATCCGCCCATCGGGGCGCGCCACCAGGATTGCGTCGATCGACGCCTCGAACAGCGAATTCAGGCGATTGCTGACCGCGGCGATGCGGCGGTTTCGTTCGCCCGCGCTGCGCACCATCGCGGCCAGGACCACGACGCTGCCCGCCAGCACCATGAACAACGGAACGACCAGCAGCGACAGGGTCGTCAATGCGCGGGCCACGCCTTCGCGGCGCAGCGCGGATTTCTCGGCGAACAGCCGCACCCCCTCCAGCGACACCTGCCTGACCAAGGGCACGGCCGCGTCGACGATGGGCATGATCCGGGGCAGACCCGCGATCAGTCCCGCGTCATCGCCGTCGATCACCGGCACGGCGGCGTCCAGCCCGGACTGGATCGCCATCAGCGCGGTCGAGATGCCGGGTTCCGCGCGCAGGTGGTCATAGGTCCGCCCCTGCTGCAGCGTCTGGATGCGCGAATAGAAGATGTCGAACCGCTGCCGCAGATCTTGCGCCTGATCCGCGCCGGCACCGGGCGCGGCCAGCAGCAGCGCGGCACGCTGCAGGGCCAGAACCTCGACCTCGGACTGGGCCAGGAACCATTGGGTGTTGTCCGTGGCGGCGGTCCCCATCTCGTCGATCTGACGGCGCGCATCGACCTGCAGCAGCCAGACGACCAGCCCCAGGGCCAGGATCACGCAACCGAAGAAGGCGGGCATCATCCTGACCGCCCGCGCGATGCGCGGGGGATGCAGGTCGGTGCCCACCGCGTTGATCACCTCACGGCCTCGATCCGGACCAGCTGCCAGATGCTGCGGGCATAGGTCACTTCGGACTGCAGCGCAGGATCGGAGTCATAGGGATAGATGACCCAGAGCGGCCCCTTGTCGCGCACGGACATCGCCTGCCCGTCCTGCTGGAACGCGACGATGGGATAATCCGCCGTCACCTCGTCCACGGGAATCTGTACCGCGTAATCGTTGATCGCCACGGCC
The DNA here is from genome assembly GCF_004010775.1 of Paracoccus sp. Arc7-R13. Lineage (NCBI taxonomy): Bacteria > Pseudomonadati > Pseudomonadota > Alphaproteobacteria > Rhodobacterales > Paracoccaceae > Paracoccus > Paracoccus sp. Arc7-R13. Next base: position 2,462,353 of record NZ_CP034810.1, read on the forward strand.
GAGACCGTGCCCTGATCGATGCCTGCATCGGTCAGGATCGTCTGCAGCGGGACCCCGGTGAAGGTCGGCTGCCCCTCCGTCCAGATGGTCGAGGTGGCAAAGCTAACCGGCCCAAACGCCTGAAGCGCCGCCTGATCATAGGTCTGCGTGCCGTCCAGACCGACGACGGTCAGCAACGGATCGTCGGCCAGCGCCGGACCCGCCAGCGCAAGCAAAAGGGAAAGGGCTGCGATCTTCATGAAACTGCCGTCGACAGGGTTGGTCGGGGTTGCGGTGTCGCGTCATCTTGACGTCCGCTGCGCCATTCTGGCAGCGAATCCTTTCTAAAATGCTATCGACCGACCGATGCTCTTTACTGGTATGGAAGTATGGTATAAATTTGCCGAAAAGGGCCTGACATGATTCCGATCCGCGCTGCCACGACCGCCCAGCAGGTCCATGACTGGTTGTACCGCTGCGTCCTGCGCGGCGACCTGCTGCCGGGCACGCGCCTGTCGGAGACCGAGATCGCGGCCCAGGTCAACCTGTCGCGCCAACCCGTGCGCGAGGCCTTCATCCGGCTTGCCGCCGATGGGTTGGCCGAAGTGCTGCCCCAACGGGGCACCTATATCGGGCGCATCTCGATGCGGGCGGTGCTGTCGGCGCGCTTCATCCGCGAGGCGGTGGAAAGCGACCTGGCCCGCCATGTGGCCGCCACCCGCCCCGACCTGACCGCGATGGCCGCCGAACTGACCGTGCAGGAAAGGTGCGATGTCGAAGGCGACGTGCCGGGGTTCATCGAATCGGACGACCGGTTCCACCGGGCCATGGCCCTGGCGGCGGATCAGGGCGCCGTCTGGCAGGATCTGGAACGGCTCAAGGCCCAGATGAACCGCCTGCGGCACCTGTCGATGCGCGTCTTCGACCGCAGCCAGACCATCGCCCAGCACCGTGCCGTCCTGACCGCGCTGCAGGCCGGCGACGCCGATGGCGCCGAAGATGCCATCCGCACGCATCTGCGCCAGATGCTGACCGAACTGCCGCAGATGGCCGCGGCGCATCCCGACTATTTCACCGACTGAAAGGTCCCGAAGCATGCCGCAAGCCGACCCTATCCGCATCCTGTCCATCGGCGAGGCCATGGTCGAGATGTCACGCGCCCCCGATCCGGACCTGTGGCGGATGGGCTTTGCCGGCGACACGCTGAACACGGCCTGGTATCTGCGCCGCCTGTTGGACGACGCCTGGCAGGTCGACTATCTGACGCGGGTCGGCACGGGCGACTTTTCGACCCGGATGGTCGAGTTCCTGCGGGCCGAAGGGCTGGGCACCGCCCATGTCAGCCGTCAGCCCGATGCCGAGATCGGCCTCTATGCGATCAGCCTGACGAACGGGGAACGCAGCTTCTCCTACTGGCGCGACACGTCCGCGGCGCGGCGGCTGGCCGACGACCCGACCCTGCTGCACGCCGCCCTTCAGGGCTGCGCAATGGCCTATCTGTCGGGGATCACGCTGGCGATCCTGCCCCCGCAGGGACGCATCGGCCTGATGCAGGCGCTGGACCGGGCGCGGCAGGCCGGCACCACGGTCGTCTTCGACACCAACCTGCGGCCGCGCCTTTGGGCCGACGCGGACACCATGCGTGCGGTCACGCAGGACGCCGCCGGCCGCGCGGATCTGGTCCTGCCCAGCTTCGACGACGAGGCCGCGCTGTTCGGCGATGCCGATCCGCAGGCGACGCTGGACCGCTATCTGGCCCTGGGCGCGGGCCAGGTGGTGGTCAAGAATGGCGGTGGGCCGATCCGGTTCGGTGGGCGCGATGGTGCGGGCCACATCGACGATCTCAGCGTCGAGAGCCCGGTCGACAGCACCGCCGCGGGCGACAGCTTCAATGCGGGCTATCTGGCGGCACGGCTGACGGGGGCCGATTGCGCCGGTGCCATCCGGGCCGGGCACGCGCTTGGGCGACAGGTGATCCGCCATCCGGGCGCGTTGATCCGGCAGGCGGTCGAGGACGCGCGGCGCTGACTACAGCACCGCGCCGATCTGCCAGGGCAGAAACTCGTGATCGCCCAGGCCCAGGGCCTCGCTTCGGGTGACCTGGCCCGAGGCGGTGCGCAGGATCAGATCGACGATCTGGCGGCCCTTGTCGTCAAGGCTGACACCGGACAGCACGTCGCCGCAGTTCAGGTCCATGTCGTCGCGCATTGCGGCGAACAGGGCATCGTTCGTCGCCAGCTTGAGGGTGGGCGCGGGTTTCGACCCGAAGGCTGATCCGCGCCCGGTGGTGAACACGATCAGCTGCGCACCCCCGGCGATCTGACCCGTGGCCGAGACCGGGTCGTAACCCGGCGTGTCCATGAAGTTCAGGCCCGGCGCGGTGATGGGTTCGGCATAATCCAGCACGGCGTTCAGCGGCGTGGCGCCCGCCTTGGCCACCGCGCCCAGGGATTTCTCAAGGATCGTCGTCAGCCCGCCCGCCTTGTTGCCGGGGCTGGGATTGTTGTCCAGCGAGGCACCGTTCATCGCGGCATACCCCTCCCACCAGCGCAGGCGGGCCAGCAGCCGGTCGGCCAATGCGGGGTCGGCGGCGCGGTCCAGCAGCAGGCGTTCCGCGCCGTGGATCTCGGGCGTCTCGGAGAGCACGACCGATGCGCCCTGCGCGGCCATGATATCGCAGGCCACCCCAAGTGCCGGGTTTGCCGTGATGCCCGAAAATCCGTCCGACCCGCCGCATTGCAGCCCGATCCGCAGGGCCGATGCCGGGGCGGGTGCGCGCGTCACCGCATTGACCTGCGGCAGCATCTGGCGGACACGGGCCTTGATGGCGTCGATGGTCGCGCGGGTGCCGCCGTTGTCCTGGATCGTCAGCCCATGAAAGCGCGCGGCCTGTCCCAGCTCCTGCTTCATGCGGGCGATCTGCATCACCTCGCAGCCCAGACCCACGAACAGTGCGGCCCCGACGTTCGGGTGCCCGGCATGCCCGGTCAGCACCCGCTGCAGCGCGATCCAGCCCGGTCCGCTGTCGGCCATCCCGCAGCCCGATCCATGGGCAAAGGCCACCACCCCGTCCACGTTCGGATAATCGGCCAGCGCGCCCTCGGCCTGCAATTCGTCGGCGGCGCGGCGGATGACCGTCGCCGAACAGTTGACCGTCGCCACCAGCGCCACGAAGTTGCGCGTGCCGACCTGTCCGCCGTCGCGGTGATAGCCCTGAAACTGCAATTCCCGCCCGCGATGCCGGTCAAGAGCCGCCCGCGCGGCCGCAAGCCCGGCGCCGGGGGTCTGGTCGCGGTCGTGATCGCCAAAGGCCAGGTTGTGGCTGTGAACGTGATCGCCCGACGCGATGTCGCAGGTGGCATAGCCGATGACCTGCCCGTACTTCACCACCGCCGCCCCCCGCGCGATGTCCGTGCGGGCGATCTTGTGTCCGGCAGGCGCCAAGCCGCGCGCGGTCAGGATGGCGACGGTGTCCGACGGATTCAGGACCAGCGGTTCAGCCACTTGCGGCGACCCGCGCGCCATCACGCACCAGCCGGGTCAGCGCATCGGTCAGGTCCGCGCGGAACCCCGCATCGTCGCGCAGTACGGCGGGAAAGACCTGCGACAGGGCCAGGAACCCGTCGACCGTCGCCGCCGGATCGTCGCGCCACAGCGCGGCCATCTGCAGGGCCAGCGGGTCCTTGACCTCGATCGCCCCGCACGTCTCGTCGCGACCCGAGGCATAGCGCATCCAGGCCGCCACGGCCAAGGTCAGCCCCGGTACGGGCCGCCCGGCGGCGCGGCCTTCGGCGATGGTGCCAAGGATGCGCTGCGGCAGCTTCTGGCTGCCGTCCATGGCGATCTGCCAGGTTCGGTGACGGATCGCCGGATTGGCATAGCGCGCCGCCAGCGCGTCGGCATAGGCCGCAAGATCGGTGCCCGGCGGCGGCGTCAGCGCCGGGATGATCTCGGACCGCCACAGACGGTCGACGAATTGCGCCATCACCGGGTCGGCCATCGTGTCGGCGATGGTCTGGTGCCCGGCCAGATAGCCCAGATAAGCTAGGCTGGAATGGGTGCCGTTCAGCATCCGCAGCTTCATGTGCTCGAACGGCGTCACGTCGTCGACCAGCTGCACACCGACCGCGCCCAGATCCGGGCGGCCGTTGCAGAACCGATCCTCGACCACCCATTGGCGGAAGGGTTCGTGCATCACCGGGGCTTCGTCGCGCCGGCCCGTCAGGGTCTCGACCCGGTCCAGATCAGTGGGCGTGGTCGCCGGAACGATGCGGTCCACCATGGTCGAGGGGAAGGCCCCTTGCGCCTCGATCCAGACGGCCAGATCGGGGTCGATCAGCCGCGCCAGGTCCAGCACGACGCCACGCACGACATGGCCGTTTTCCGGCAGGTTGTCGCAGCACAGCACGGTGAAGGGCGGGATGCCCGCCGCGCGACGCGCCTGCAGGGCCCGGACAAGAAAACCCGGCGCCGATCTGGGCAGCGGATTGTCCAGATCATGGCGGATGTCGGGGTGATCGGCGTTCAGCCGCCCCGTGGAAGGCTCATGGCAATAGCCCTTTTCGGTGACCGTCAGGCTGACGATCCGTACCGCGGGTGCGGTCATCGCGTCCAGCACGGCCTGGGGGTTTTCGGGCGCGAGCAGAACGTCGCGCAGCACGGTGACGACCTGCGCGGTCTCTCCCTCCGGTCCCAGCTGCAGCGCGGTATAGGCCCAGCCCTGCGGGGCCAGCCGGTCGCGCGTGCCGGGCGATTGCAACGACACGCCGATGATCCCCCAGTCACCGCCAAAAGCCGCCATGGCCTGTTCGACATAGATGGCGCCATGCGCGCGAAAGAACGCGCCCAGGCCCAGATGAACGATGCCCGCGGGTCCGGCGGACGGGGTATGGTGCAACCTAGCGGGCAAGCCAGCCTCCATCGACGTTGAGGATCGCGCCGTTGACGTAATCGGACGCGGGCGCGGCCAGGAACACGGCGGTCTGGGCGATATCCTCGGGGCGACCCCACCGGCCGGCGGGGATGCGCTCCAGGATGGCGCGGCTGCGGTCGGGATCGGCGAGCAGTGCCTGCGTGTTGTTCGTCTCGATATAGCCCGGGGCGATGGCGTTGACGTTCAGGCCGCGCCCGGCCCATTCGTTGGCCATCAGCTTGGTCAGCCCCGCCACGCCATGTTTCGACGCGGTATAGGACGGCACCCGGATGCCGCCCTGAAAGGACAGCAGCGACGCGATGTTGATGATCTTGCCCCTTCCCCGTGGCAGGGCGGCGCGCGCGAAGGCCTGGCAGGTGAAGAACAGCGCCTTGGCATTCACGTCCATCACCGCGTCCCAATCGGCCTCGGTGAAATCGACCGCATCGTCGCGGCGGATGATGCCCGCATTGTTCACCAGGATGTCGATCGGCTGGTCCGCGAACACGTCACGCGCCACCATCGGATCGGCGAAATCCAAGGTCAGCGACCGCCCCGCCTTGTCAGACACCTGGCCCATCATCGCCACCGTCTCGGCGCAGTCGCGCCGGCCGCTGGCGATCACGTCCGCCCCGGCCTGCGCCAAGGCCACGGCGATGGCCTGGCCGATGCCGGTATTCGCGCCGGTGACCAGGGCTGTGCGTCCCTCAAGGGAAAAGGGGGTCACCGCAGGTCCTCCGGCTGGATGAAGTCCATGTCGGTGTAATCGACATTGTCCCCCGCCATCGCCCAGATGAAGGTGTATTCGCCAATGCCCGCGCCGGAATGGATCGACCAGGTCGGCGACAGCACCGCCTGTTCGTTGGCCACGAACAGGTGGCGCGTCTCTTGCGGTTCGCCCATCAGGTGCAGGACCCGCGATTCCGGCGCCATGCCGTGATAGAGGTATGCCTCCATCCGGCGGTCATGGACGTGGGCGGGAATGGTGTTCCAGACCGACCCTTCCTGCAACGAGGTATAGCCCAGCACCAGTTGGCAGCTTTCCATGACCAGCGGGTGGATGAACTGCTTGATGACGCGCTTGTTCGAGGTCGCGGTCGCACCCATCTCGACCTTCTTGGCCTGATCGACGGTGATCAGCCGGTGCGGCAGCGCACGATGCGCGGGCGCCGAGGTGATGTAGAACCGCCCCCCGCCCGAAAACGTCACCGCCCCCGCACCCATGCCCAGATACAGCACGTCGCCATTGGCCATGTCCCAACCCTGCCCCGCGGCCTCCACCCGGCCCGGCCCGCCGATATTGACGATGCCCATCTCGCGGCGGTCAAGAAAACTGGGCGTGCGGGTCTCGTCGATGGCGTCCAGGGTCAGGGGCGCCCCGTCCGGCACCGCGCCGCCAACCACGAAGCGGTCGTAATGCGTATAGGTCAGGCGGATCTGACCGGCGGCGAACAGACCCTCGACCAGGAAATGCTGCCGCAGTTGGGCGGTGTCCATGCCGCGGGCGTGGTCCGGGTGGATCGCGTGGCGGGTTTCGACATGCGTCATAGGGGTCCTTTCACAGAAAATCGTCGCGGCGGGGGGTGAAGCTGTCGATCAGCACACCCTCCTCCAGGCACAGGCAGCCGTGTTCGGCGCCCGAGGGAATGATGAAGGCGTCGCCGGGCCCGACCTCGGACGGCTGGCCGTCGACGGTGAAGCGGTAGCGGCCCGACTGGACATAGGTCGACTGCACATGCGGATGGCTGTGCAGCGCGCCCCGGTCGCCCGCCGCAAAGGCGAAGCGGACGACCATCAGGTCCGGCGCATGGGCCAGGACGGTGCGGACGGGATCGGTCATTGCGACACCTTCACCAGCGGAACACGGAGGGCAGCCACAGCGACAGCGCCGGGACATAGGTGACCAGCATCAGCGTGGCGAAGGCCGCGCCGTAGAACGGCCAGATCGTGCGCATCGCCTGCCAGATGCTGATGCGGCCCACCGCGCAGCCCACGAACAGCACCGCGCCGACGGGCGGCGTGCACAGGCCGATCCCCAGGTTCAGGATCATGATGACCCCGAAATGCACCGGATCGACGCCGAAGGCGGTGGCGACCGGCAGAAAGATCGGCGTGGTGATGACGATCAGCGGCGACATGTCCATGAACGTCCCCAGGATCAGAAGGACGATGTTGATCATCAACAGGATCACGATGGGGTTGCTGGACACGCTTTGCAGGATCTCGACCAGCTGTGTCGGCACGCGCAGATAGGCCAGAAGCCAGCCGAAACAGGCCGCGCAACCGATCACCAGCAGCACCATGGCGGTGGTGCGCACAGCACCCTTGGTCGCCTCGACAAATTCGGACCAAGGCAGGCTGCGATAGACCAGGGCCGTCACCAGCAGCGCATAGACCACCGCCACGTTCGAGGATTCGGACGCCGTGAACCAGCCCGACCGCACGCCCCCGAAGATGATCGCGATCAGGATCAGGCCGGGCATGGCGGACACGAACAGCGCGCCCAGCATCCGCAGGCCCGGGAACGGCTCGGTCGGATAGCCCTTCCGGCGCGCGACCCACCAGGCGGTGACCATCAGCGATACCGCCAGCAGCAGACCTGGAATGATGCCGGCGGTGAAGAGGTCTGCGATGGACAGACGGCCCCCGGCGGCGATGGAGTAGATGATCATGTTGTGGCTGGGCGGTATCATCAGCGCGATGATCGAACTGACGACCGTGATGTTCACGGCGTAATCGACGTCGTAACCGCGCGCCTTCATCTGGGGGACCATCAGGCCGCCCACCGCGCTGGCGTCGGCCGCGGCCGACCCGGACACGCCGCCGAACATCAGCGAGGCCATGATGTTGACCTGGCCCAGCCCGCCGCGCATGTGCCCGACCATCGCACCGGCCAGCGCCACCAGGCGCCGGGCGATGTCGCCCCGCACCATCAGGTCGCCCGCGAAGATGAAGAACGGGATGGCGATCAGCGCAAAGACCGAGATGCCGCTGTTCAGGCGCTGGAACACCACCACCGGCGGCAGCCCCATATAGAGGACGGTCAGAAAACTGGCCACGCCCAGGCAGAAGGCCACCGGCGTGCCGATCATCAGCAGCGTGACGAAGCTGCCGAACAGGATCCACAATTCCATGATCTCAGGTCCTTTCGCGGGGGCGCGCAGCCTTGCCGTCCAGAAGGTCATCGGCGCGCACCGCACCCGGCGCGCCGTCGACGACGCCGTCCGCGGCATCGTCCATGTCACCAAAGCGCATCGTCTTCAGCCCCGCCGCGCGGCGCAGGATGCGTTCGACCGAAAACAGCATCAGCAGGATGCCGCCCCCGATCAGCGGCGCGAAATCCCACAGGCGCGAAATGCCGATGCCCGGCACCACGCCGCTGGCCGCGCGCGCCGCCAGTTGCCAGCCGAACCACGCCATGCCGAAGCCGAAGGCCGTCACGACCACGTCGGACAGGCTGTGGAACCACGGCCGCCAGCTTTCCGGCACGACCATCAGGCCCACATCGAACGACAGGTGATAGCCTTCCTTGACCCCCACGGCGGCGCCCAGGAAGATGAACCAGCCCATCAGCATGACGGCGGCCGGTTCGGCCCAGAACAGGCTGGACCCCATCACGTAACGGAAGAACACCTGCGCAAAGACAAAGGCGGTCATCAGGACCAGCCCGATTCCCGCCAGCCACAAGGCCGCCTGCGCGACCGCGCCGGTCAGCGTGGCAAATCTGATCATCCCCTCGCGCATCGCGCATCCCCCGGAAAAGAAAAGGCCGCCCGCGAGGTCCGCGGGCGGCGTGATGTCACTGGGTCGCGCGGATGCGTTCGACCAGGTCCTTGTTCTCGGGGGTGGTCACGTACTTGTCGTAGACGGGCACCATCGCCTCGATGAACGGGGTCTTGTCGATCTCGGTGATGACCTCGGCACCGGCGGCGGTCACCTTGTCCAGCGATTCCTGTTCCTGCGCCGCCCACAGCTCGCGCTGCAGGGTCGAGGAATTCTGCGCCGCCTCGCGCAGGATCGCCTGATCCTCGGGGGTCAGCTTGTCCCAGCTGGTCTTGGACATCGCGACCAGTTCGGGAACGATCAGGTGCTCGTCCAGGGTGAAATACTTGGCGACCTCGGCGTGGCCCGAGCTGTCATAGCTGGGAAAGTTGTTCTCGGCCCCGTCGATCACGCCGGTCTGGATGCTGGAATAGACCTCTCCATAGGGCATCGGCGTGGCGTTGGCGCCAAGCGCATCCATCATGTCGACGAACACGTCGTTCTGCATGACGCGGAACTTCATCCCCTCGAGGTCGGCGATCGACTGGATCGGCCGCTGCGAGTTGTAGAAGCTGCGCGCCCCGCCATCATACCAGGCCAGTGCCACCAGATCGCGCTCCTCGAACGCGGCGGCGATCTCCTCGCCGATGGGACCGTCCAGGACCGCGTGGCTGTGCTCGACGGACGTGAACAGATAGGGCAGCGACATGATCTGGGTGACCGGCACGATGTCGTTGAACGACCCGAAGCTGGCGCGGACCATGTCGATGACGCCGAACTGGGTCTGCTCGATCGTGTCCTTCTCCTCGCCCAACTGGGACGACGGGAACACCTCAATGCAGATGCGGCCGTCGGTCTTCTCGCGGACCTCCTCGGCCATGGCCTTGACGCCCTCGACCGTCGGATAGCCGTCGGGATGGGTGTCGGACGACCGCAGCGTGATCTCGCAGGCGGTGGCGAAGCTGGCCGAGGCCAGCAGGCCGGCCAAAGTTGTCATCAGCAGTTTCATGTTATCCTCCCAGATACAGATGCTCAAAGCTTGTAGGCCCGCTTGGCCAGGCCATAGGTCAGGTCGCGCGCCACCTCGGGGGCCTCGTCCTCCTCCAGACGTCCCGATGCGACCAAGTCGGCCAGCCAGGCGCAATCGACCCTGCGCGCCACGTCGTGACGGGCCGGGATCGAACAGAAGGCGCGTGTGTCGTCGTTGAACCCCACGGTGTTGTAGAACCCCGCCGTTTCCGTGGTCATCTCGCGAAAGCGGCGCATCCCTTCGGGGCTGTCATGGAACCACCAGGCCGGACCCAGCCGCAGGCAGGGCCAGACCCCGGCCATCGGTGCCAGTTCGCGGGCATAGGCGGTCTCGTCCAGCGTGAACAGGATCACCGTCAGGCGCGGGTCCATGCCCACCGCATTCAGCAGCGGCCGCAGCGCGGTCACGTAATCCGTGCGGCCAGGGATGTCGAAGCCCTTGTCGCGGCCGAACATCGCCAGCACGTCGTCGGAATGGTTGCGGCGCGACCCGGGGTGGATCTGCAGGACCAGCCCGTCGTCAAGGCTCATGCGCGCCATCTCGGTCAGCATGTGGCCGCGGAACGCGTCTGCCTCCTCTGCGGTGCAGGTGCCGCGCAGGGCCTTGGCGAACAGCGCAGCGGCCTGGTCGCGGGGCAGATCCTCCGTCCGGGCCGAGGCGTGGCCATGGTCGCTGGACGTCGCGCCATGGTCGATGAAGAACGCCCGACGCGCCCGATGCGCGTCCAGGTATCCGTCCCAGGTCGCGGTGTCGAACCCGGTCTGCTGGCCCATCAGCGCGACATTGTCGACGAACCCGGCCATCTCGGGGTCGATCACGCCGTCCGCACGATAGGCGGTGATGACCCTTCCCCCCCAGTCGCTGTCGCGGATCATCCGGTGCCAGCGCAGATCGTCGGTCGCGGCCTCGGTCGTGGCGATCGCCTCGATGTTGAAACGGTCGAACAGCGCGCGGGGCCGGAATTCGGGTCGGGCCAGGCACTCGGCGATGTGATCGTAATACCAGTCGGCCGTGTCTTCGGACAGGCGGCGGTCAATGCCGAAGACGTGCTGGAAGCTGTGGTCCAGCCACAGGCGCGACGGCGTGCCGCGAAACAGCGGATAATGCCGCGCGAACAGCCGCCAGATGGTCCGCCCATCCGTTTCGGTCGGCCCGCCATCGGCGCGGGGCACCCCCAGGTCGGTCAGCGCCACCCCCTGCGAACACAGCATGCGGAACACGTAATGGTCGGGCGTCACGAACAGCTGCGCGGGGTCGGGAAACGCCTCGTTCTCCGCAAACCAACGCGGATCGGTATGGCCGTGTGGGCTGATGATCGACAGGTCGCGCACCTGTTCGTACAGCGCGCGGGCCAGATCGCGGGCGCGGCCCTGGGTCGGGAACAGGCGGTCGTCGTCCAGCAGTGTCATGTGATCCCCTCCGACTCACTTGCCATTCCGCTAGTCGTCTAATATGCTAGTTTACAGGTTCGGTCAACGCGGGGATGATCATGTCGGTTCAGGAACTGGACAGCTTGCCACCGCTGCAGGATCTGCGCCCCCGCACCGTCACCGACCAGATCTTCGAGCATCTCTATGCACGGGTCGTCGGGCTGGACCTGCCCCCCGGCGCAAAGCTGTCCGAGGCCGAGGTCGCGGCCCGGATGGGCGTGTCGCGCCAACCGGTGCGCGACGCCTTCTATCGGCTGTCGCAGCTGGGCTTCATCCAGATCCGCCCGCAGCGCGCGACCACCGTCACCCCGATCTCGACCGAGGCGGTGATGCAGGCCTATTTCATCCGCAGCGCGCTGGAACAGGCGACCATGCGGGTCGCGGCGCTGACGTTGCAGCCGTCGGACTGGGATGGCCTGGAACGCCTGATCGACCTGCAGGAAGCCGCCAGCCGGGAGGACCGGCGCAGCGATTTCCATGCCCTGGACGACCAGTTCCACCGCGACATCTGCGCGGCGGCGGGCAAGGAATTCGTCTGGAACCTGGTGCGCGACAACAAGGGCCACATGGACCGCGCGCGCTTTCTGTCGCTGTCCTACGGCGCCTCGACCGCGTTCATCGAGCATCGGGAAATCCTGGCCGCCCTGCGTGCCCGCGACCCCGAGGCCGCCGCAGGCGCCCTGCGCGACCATCTAAGCCATATCGAACACATCCTGGAACGGCTGCGCATCGACCAGCCGGGCATCCTGGCCTAGCCGGCCGGGACCACCAGCACCGCCCGGAAATCGTTGACATTGGTCAGCGTCGGCCCGGTGCGGATCAGGCTGTCCGTCGCGTCGAACAGGCTGTAGCTGTCATGCCCCGCCAAGGCCGCACGCATGTCCAGGCCCAACTCCGCGACCCGCTGCGGCAGATCGGGGCCGATGATGGCGCCCGCCGCATCCTCGGTCCCGTCGATGCCGTCGGTGTCCGCGGCAAGCGCGTGGATGCCCGGCTGCCCGCGCAACGCCACGGCCAGGGACAGAAGAAACTCGGTGTTGCGCCCGCCGCGGCCGGGATCGCCCTGGCCGATGGTCACGGTCGTCTCTCCGCCCGACAGCAGGACCGCGGGGGCCGGGGCGGGGGTGCCATGGGCGGCGGTCGCGCGGGCGATGCCGGCCATGGCGATGCCCAGTTGCGCGGCCTCTCCCTCCAGCGCGTCGCCCAAGAGGACCGGTGTCACCCCGGCCCGCTCCGCCACGCGGGCGGCCGCCAGCAACGACATCTGCGGCGTGGCGATCAGGCGGTAATCGGCGTCGAAGGCCGCAGCGGGCTGCGGCGGCGCCATCAGCAGATCACGCGCCGCCTGCGGCAGGGCCGGGCCAAGCCGGTCGACCAGCCAGGACAGGTCCTGTCCGGCGGTGGGGTCCGGCACCGTCGGACCGGACGCGATGGCCGCCGGATCGTCGCCCGGCACATCGGAGATCGCCAGCGTCACCAGCCGTGCGGGCGCGGCCGCCTGCGCCAGCCGCCCGCCCTTGATCGCCGACAGGCGCCGGCGGACGCGGTTCATGTCCTCGATCGTCAGCCCCGACCGCAGCAGCAGGCGGTTGACCACGATCTTGTCCTCCAGCGTCAGCGGCGCGCCGGGCGCCGCCATCAGCGCCGACCCCCCGCCCGAGATCAGCGCCAGCAGCAGGTCGTCCGGTCCCGCCGCCTTGGCCGCAGCCAGAATCCGTTCGGCGGCATCCTGCGACGCCGCGTCAGGCACAGGGTGGGACGCCTGGCACACGGTGATGCGCCGCGTCGGAACCTGGTGCCCATGCCGCGTGACCACGATGCCGGACAGGTCGACATCGGGCCAGGCGGCCTCCAGCGCGGCGGCCATGGCGGCGGCGGACTTGCCCGCGCCCACCACGATGCAGCGGCCCTGCGGCTTGGGCGGCAGGTGATCGGCAAGCACCTGCGCGGGATCGGCGGCGCCCACCGCCGCATCGAACATGTCGCGCAACAGCGCCTGTGCCTGGTCCTGGTTCATTCCGCCTCCATCGGTGATCGCGTCGCCCGGGGGCGCGCCTGTGGCGCCATCATAGGGATGGTGCCGCGGTTTGCCAGCACCGCCGCCGCTGGCCCCTGCCCCGCCGATCTGCTAGGGCGCCCCGGATTGCGGCCCCGCGCCGCCCCAACCCGCCCGAGGCCCCGGTGACCCAGCATGTTCTGCGCAGCGTCCTTCGCGACGGCACCGGCGATCTGCACGCCACGCTGGATGCGCAGGTGGGCGCGCTGGACAGCCCGGCGGCCTATCTGGCCTATCTGCGCGGCAGCCACGCGTTTCGCAGCGCCATCGATCCGCTGCTGGAGGCCGGGTCCGCCCGGATCGGCTGGCGGCCGGTGATGCTGTCGGATGCGACGGCGCGCGATCTGGCGGACCTTGGCGCAGGGCGCCCGACCCCGGTGGCCTCGCCTGCCCTGCCCGACGCCGCGGCCGTCGCGGGTGCGCTGTATGTGGTCGAAGGATCGTCCATCGGTGCGACGCTGATCGCGCGCAGGGCGGCGGCCCTGGGGTACACCACGGGCCACGGCGCGTCCCACCTGGCGCTGCAGACGGGCGATCCGCGCCGGTGGCGGCGGTTCCTGGACTGGCTTCATGCCGCGGACCCGGACCCCGCGCGGGCGGTCAAGGCCGCGCGGGCGGTGTTCCAGACCGCCATGACCGCATTTACGCAACGGTAAACGAAAAGCAATTGGACGGCTGACCTGGGCCGCCTTAGAAATCCGTAATGTCCACAGCCCTGCCCAACCCTGCCGATGCCCGTGATCTGACTGCCTGCGACCGCGAACCGATCCATGTTCCCGGATCGATCCAGGCGCATGGCCACCTTCTGATCGTCGACCCGGGCGACGGCCGGATCGTCGGCGCCGCGGGACGCGCCGACGGCCTGACGCGCGACATGATCGGCCAGACCCTGTCGCAGGCGCTTGGCGGCGTGCTGCGCAATGCAATCGACGATCTGCCCGATATTGGTCCCGTTCCCCTGGCACCCGTGATGATCGACGGGGCATCCTGGGACCTGCTGGCCTATCGCAGCGGCGCGCATGTCGTGATCGAGATGCTGCCCGCGCTGGATCAGCCGCCGCTGGATGCACGTTTCCTGGGCCGGATGCAGGCGCTGGACGCGGTGCTAGAGCGGGCGTCGTCCCTGCCCGACCTGATGCGGAACGCGGCGGGCGTGTTCCGCCAGCTGACCGGCCACGCGCGGGTGATGATCTATCGCTTCATCGACGACGAGGCCGGGGCCGTGGTGGGCGAAAGCCGTGCCGAGGGCATGGGCACGTTCATGAACCACCATTTCCCGGCATCCGACATTCCCCGCCAGGCGCGCGCCCTCTACGTGCGCAACCGCGTGCGGGTCATCGCCGACGTGCATGCCCCGGTCCAGCCGATCACCGGCAGCGTTCCCGGGATCGAGGCCATCGACCTCAGCGATTCGATGCTGCGCAGCGTCTCTCCGGTGCACCTGCATTATCTGCGCAACATGGGGGTGGGTGCATCGGCGTCGATGTCGATCATCAAGGACGGGGCGCTATGGGGTCTTGTCGCCTGCCACCATCCCGAACCGCGCGACCTGTCGCTGGCCACGCGCCTGGCCTGCCAGTCCCTGGCCGACAGCCTAGCCCGCCAGATCCGCCTACGCGAGGAGACGGTGCTGTACCGTGAACGCATCCGGCTGCGCGCGCACGAGGATACCGTGCTGGCCCGTCTTGGTCCTGACGACCAGCTGGACCAGTTCTTCGCGCAATCCGCGGGACCGCTGGCCGAGCTGGTGGGCGCCGACGGCTTTGCCGCCGTTCAGGGCAGCGAGCTGTTCTCGTCGGGCAGCTGCCCCGATCCGGCGGCGCTGCGCCATCTGGCCGACCATGTGCGCCAGTCGGCGGCGATCACCCCCTTTGTCAGTTCCAACCTGGAACGCGTGATCCCTGCGGCGGCGGCCTATCGCGACGTTGCCAGCGGCATGCTGTCGGTCACCATGTCGACCGAGGTGCCGACGATCCTGATGTGGTTCCGCGCCGAAAAGCTGCAGGTCGTGACCTGGGCCGGCAACCCGCACAAGGACGTCCCCACGGTCCCCGGCGCCACGCTGGAGCCGCGCGCATCCTTTGCGGCCTGGTCCGACGAGGTACGGGGCAAGTCGCGCCCCTGGACCGCCGCCGAGGTCGAGGCCGCCAGCCGCCTGGTTCGCCTGATGCTGGAAGCCCGCAGCTCGCGACGCATCCGCCGGCTGAACGCCGAACTGTCCATCACGCTGCGCGAGAACGAGAGCCTGATCCAGCAAAAGGAATTCCTACTGCGCGAGGTCAACCACCGCGTCCAGAACAGCCTGGCCCTGGTGGCATCCTTCCTGCGCATGCAGGGCCGCGGCGCCGATCCCCTGGTCCGCACCCAGCTGGACGAGGCGCAAAGCCGACTGTCGGCCGTCAGCCTGGTCCATCGCCGCCTTTATCAGGACGACAGCGCCCAGATCGTGGATCTGGCGATCTATCTGGACGATCTGCTGCGTGACATGAAATCGTCGCTGGACCCGGCATGGGCCGACGCTATCCAGACCGAATTCGCGCCAATTCTGGTATCGGCGGACCGTGCGGTCAGCATCGGCCTGCTGACCAACGAGATCGTCGCGAATGCCATCAAGTACGCCTATGACGGCCAGCCCGGCCCGGTGTCGGTCGTGCTGTCGCAGACGCGCAACGGGATGCTGTTGTCCGTGACCGACAACGGCGTGGGGTCGGACGGGTCCATCAAGGGCACCGGCTTTGGCATGCGGATGGTGGCGTCGCTGGTCGAGCAGCTGGGCGGCAAGCTGCAGTCGGACACGAATGCGCCCGGTCTGCGGGTGGTGATCACCGCTCCCCTGGACTGACGCCCCATTGCGCGGCGAAGGCGGGCGAGGCCACGAAGCTGCCGGGTTCGGGCGACACGGGGGGCGGATCGCACACGCCCTCCTCCAGGTATTTCAGCGCGGCGACGAACCCCGCCGATGAGAACGGCTTGGCGATGACGCCATGCGCGCCGTCGAAATCGTCGGGGATCTTCTTGGGATTGGCCGTGACAAAGACCACGATGGTGTCGGGCCACTGCTTCTGGATGGCGCTGTTGACCTGCAGGCCGGTGCTGCCGCGTGCCAACTGCATGTCCACCAGCGCGACGTCCGGGGCCTTGTCCGTGGGCAGGGCCATCACGTCCTGCAGCGACGATGCCACGGCCAGCACCTGATGGCCGGCATCCTCGATCATCATCTCGATGTCCATCGCGATGATGAACTCATCCTCGACCACGAGGATCGACAGCGGCGCCTTGGGGCGGTTCATGGAATTTCCTTGTCGATGACGACGCTGACCTGAATCGACCCCTGATCGGTCCTGGACCAGGCCACGCGCGTTCGTGTCTGTGCGGCAAGCCGAGAGATGATCTGTTCGTTCACCCCGGACGGCGAATAGACCGGATCGGCCTCGGCGTCCCCCTGGCCCGGAGGTCCGAAGCCGATGGACAGCTCGACCCGCGCGGGCGTCGTCCGCGACGAGATGTCGAAGACCTGGCCCTTCGCGACGTTCTCGGGGCGGATCATGTGCGCCAGGATCTCGTTCACGATCAGCCCGATCGCCGCCGCCTGCCCCGCAGGCACCTCGGCCCGGCCCAGATCGGCGCGGATGCGGATGTCGCAATCGGCCCGGCTTTGCGTCAGGTCGGAGGCAAGGTTGACGGCGTAGGATCCGATGTCGAACCGCGTCACGTCGTCGGACTGGTACAGGTGGCGATGCACCGTGGCCAAGGCGTCGATCCGGGTCATCATCGCGCGCAGCATGTCGGCCGTGTCGCTGTCCGCCGCCTCGCGCAGCTGCAGGCGCAGGATCGACCCGATCATGGTCATGTTGTTCTTCACGCGGTGATCGACCTCGTGCAGCAGCAGACGCTGTGCATCCAGCGAATCGCGCAGTTCGGCGACGCGGCGGGTCACCTCGGCCTCGACCCGCGATTTCTCGCGCGCCATGCGGGACTGCACGTCGATCCGGTCGGTGACGTCCAGCTGCGATGCAAAGAAGAACCGGATGCGGCCCGCATCGTCACGCACCGGGCTGAGATACAGCGCATTCCAGAACGACGTCCCGTCCTTGCGATAGTTCAGGATATCGACCGAGATGTCGGTCCCGTTCTCGACCGCCTCGCGCAGGCGGCGGATCGTGTCCTGGTCTGTCTGCGACCCCTGCAGGAACCGGCAGTTGCGGCCCATCAGTTCGTCGCGGTCGTACCCGGTCAGGCGCTGGAACGCGTCATTGGCAAAGACGATGGGATTGTCGGGCAGGCTGGGGTTGGTGATGATCATCGGCATGCGCGTTGCCCGCACCGCGGCCGCGAAGGGATCGCCGCGTCCGTGTTCATGATGCAGCGCCTCGGTCAGGTGCCAGTCGTCCCGTTCGTCCACGTCGCGTCCCTTGTAAGCCTGCCCCAGACCCTGTCGTCTGCTTCAAGGCACTGCCGCCTTGAATGGTTCCGGAATATCGGAAAAGGATCGCGGTGACAGGCCCTCAAAGGTGACATGATGACCACGACGACAGATCTTCCCGACCTGAGAGAGCGCCTGCGGACAATGGCCCGCGGCCCCGGCCGGACCATGGTCGCCCTGGCGGGCCCTCCGGGCGCGGGCAAGAGCCATGTCACCGACGCGCTTCTGGCCGATCTGCCGGGGGCGGCGCTGCTGCCGATGGACGGGTATCACCTGGACGACCGGCTGCTGTCGGCACGCGGCGATCTGCCGCGCAAGGGGGCGCCCTGGACGTTCGACCTGAACGGCTTTGCGGTCATGCTGGAGCGGCTGGCCGCCGATGACGGCCGCGACGTGCTGGTCCCCGTATTCGACCGCGACCTGGAGATCAGCCGCGCCGCCGCGCGTGAGATCCCCGCCAGCGCCCGGCTGATCCTGGTCGAGGGGAACTATCTGCTGCTGGACCGGCCCGGCTGGCGCGACCTGGGGCATCATTTCGCGCTGACCGTGATGCTGGACGTGCCGCAAGCTGTGCTGCGGGCCCGCCTGACGGCCCGCTGGCGCGACCTGCCCGCCGATCAGGCCAGCGCCAAGCTGGAGGCCAACGACCTGCCCAACATGGAACTGGTGCTGACCGCCAGCCGTGCACCCGACCTGATCCTGCCGAACGGCTAGGCCGCGCGCCGGCGCCGCGCGACCTCATAGGCGATGGCCCCGATGACCGTGGCCACGATGATGACCAGCGCCAACGCGTTCACCGCGGGCGTCAGGCCGGTGCGGACCTTGGTCGCGATGAAGACGGTCAGGGGCGTCTCGAACCCGCGCACGAACAGCGTGGTGTTGTAGTTCTCGATCGATTGCAGCACCGCGAGGCCGGCCGATGCGATCAGCGCGGGCCGCAGGAACGGCAGCGTCACGCGGCGGAACACCATCACGCGGCTGGCGCCGAGACCCAGGGCCGCCTCCTCCTGCGTGCGGTCGAACCGCTGCAGGCGGGCCATGACCATCAGCATGACATAGCAGATGATGAAGGTCGACTGCGCCAGCACGATCAGGAACACCCCGCCGCCCACGCCCATCTGCCGCCACAGGATCAGGGTCGAGATCCCGATCACCACCCCCGGCGTCAGCAGGGGCGACACCATCACCGCATAGGCAAAGCTGCGCGCCCGCGCATGCAGCGATGTCAGGACCAGCGCCGCCGCCGTGCCCACCGGCACCACAATCACCACCACGCAGACCGCGACCAGCACGGATGTCCACAGCGACTGCCACATGGCGGCGTCCGCCCACATGGCGGCGAACCATTCCGTCGTGGTCCCCTGCCACGGGATCACCGTGGGAAAGCGGCTTTCATTGAAGCTGGCCGCGCCCATGATGATCAGCGGTGCGAACAGATAGGCCGCGAAGACCATCAGATACAGCCGGAACATGGCGCCGAAGATGCGTTCCGCCCTCATTTCGCGACATCCGTCAGGTTGACGCGGAACAGCCGCAAGGTGATCAGGACGACCGCCAGGCACAGCACCAGCAGCACCAGCGCATAGGCCGCGCCGCGGTTCCAGTCGCCGCCCTCGAAGAACCAGTTGTAGATGATCTCGGTGAACCATCGGCTGCCGGGCGATCCCAGCAGCGCGGGCGCGACATAGCTGCCGGCGGCCAGCATGAAGGTGAACACGAAACCCGTCGCGATCCCGGCCTTGGCATGGGGGATCACCACGCGGGTATGGATGCGCCAGGGCGACGCGCCCAGGTCGCGGGCGGCCTCGACCTGGGCTTTGTCCAGCGATTCGATGGCGTTGTAGATCGGCAGCAGCATGAACAGGATATAGGCATAGACCATCGCCGCCAGCACGCCTCCGTCGCCCTGCCAGCGGATCGGTGCGTCGATCAGGCCGATATTCGTCAGCACCGCGTTCAGCGGCCCGCGATAGGCCAGGATGATGAACCAAGCCAGCGTCCGCAGCACCTCGTTGATGAAGAAGGGGATGATGATCAGCATCATCGCGATGGCCAACTGCCCCGTCGTGGCCCGCTGCGCCATCCAGAAGGCGATGGGATAGCAGACGGCAAAGGTCACCGCCGCCACCAGGCCGCTGGCCCAGATCGTCTTGAGGAAGATCGCGCGGTGCGTGGGCTCTCCGGCAAGATACAGGATGTTCGACAGCGTATAGGTGTCGTCCGGCCCCCCCAGCGCCGCGGGCGGCAGGTTCGGTCGCAGGGCATAGTCGATCATCATCAGGTTCGGGGCCAGGACCATCACGGCCAGCCAGAACAGGACCAGGATTAGGAATATCGTCGAAAGCCCCGGTCCGAAACGGTTTTTCAGATCACCCATCGCCCAGCACCACCGCATGTCCCGCGTCGAACCCGAACCCTGCCCGGCTGCCCGGAACCGGCGCATCGGCCAGCCGCGTCGAGGGCACCGATGCCGTCAGCGCCGTCCCGCCGTCGAACCGGCCGTGGACCAGCGCAAAGGAGCCTTCGAAATCGACGCGCTCGATCTGCGCCTGCAGGGGGTTTTGGCCGATACCGGGCACCAGCGCCTCGGGGCGGACATAGATCGTGCCCTGCACACCCGGCGCGGCACCCTGTCCCGCGCGACCGGTCAGCGGGCCCAAGTCGGTCTCGATCCGGGCGGTGCCGGCCTGCACGTCGGTGATACGGCCGGGAATGGCGTTCGTCTCGCCCACGAAGCGGGCCACGAAGGGCGTGGCGGGGTTGTCGTACAACTCTCGCGGCGTGGCGACCTGTTGCAAGAGCCCCGCCGACATCACGGCGACGCGGTCGGACATGGCCAACGCCTCGGACTGGTCGTGGGTGATATAGATGAAGGTGACGCCCGTGCGCTTCTGCAGGGCGCGCAGTTCGGCGCGCATGTGCTGGCGCAGCTTCAGGTCCAGAGCAGAGAGCGGTTCGTCCAGCAGCAGGACGCCCGGTTCCACGGCCAGGGCGCGGGCGATGGCCACGCGCTGACGCTGGCCGCCGGACAGTTCGCCCGGCATGCGGTCGCCGTATCCCTCCAGCGCGATCAGGCGCAGCAGGTCGTCGGCCTTGGCCCGGCGTTCGGCGCGGCCGACCCCGCGGGCCTCCAGGCCGAAGGCAATGTTGTCGCGCACCGACATCAGCGGGAACAGGGCCAGCGACTGAAAGATCATCGCGGTCGGGCGCTGGTTGGGGCCTAGCCCCTTCATGTCCCGGTCGCCGATCAGCACGCGCCCCTCGGTCGGCTCTATGAAGCCCGCGATCATGCGCAGGATCGTGGTCTTGCCGCAGCCCGACGGCCCCAGGATGGAGAAGAACTCTCCGGCCTCGACCTTGAAGCTGACATCGCTGACGGCGCGGGTGGTGCCAAAAGTCATGCCGATGCCGGCAAGTTCGACCGAATGGGACATTGTGTCTCCTGCAGGAATTGAGGGGCGGCGCAAACCGCCCCCGGTTGGGTTCAGGCCGACAGGAAGCGGTCCTGATACTCGTTGCGCTTGGTGATGTACCAGCTTTCCTGGATCGGCCACCACCACAGCTTCTCCAGCGCGTCGCCC
Source organism: Paracoccus sp. Arc7-R13 (assembly GCF_004010775.1). NCBI lineage: Bacteria > Pseudomonadati > Pseudomonadota > Alphaproteobacteria > Rhodobacterales > Paracoccaceae > Paracoccus > Paracoccus sp. Arc7-R13. The sequence continues at coordinate 2,483,526 of NZ_CP034810.1, forward strand.
GGATAGGCGGCGGCGAAGAAGGCCTTGGCCTCGTCCGAGGTCAGCTGATCGGAGCCCACCGCGGTCGAGTTGATCTTGGTCGCGTTGGTGTACATCGCGCCGGCCTCGGGCGTCAGGAACCAGTTGATGAAGGCATAGGCACCGTCCAGGTTCGCGGCCCCCGTCGGGATCGACAGACCCTCCATCCAGGCCAGCGCGCCTTCCTTGGGCGCGATGAAGCCCACGGGCAGACCTTCGGACGCCAGGGCGGCCGCGGTCGAATCCCAGGTCTGGCCCACGGTGGCGCCGTTGACGCGGAACGCGCCCTGGGCCTCGTTCTCGTTCGTCCAGAACTGGATGATGTTGCCCTTGCGCGCGATGGCCTCGGCCAGGATCACGTCGAAGATCTCGATCTGCGCATCGGGATCGGTGAACGCATCCAGCAGCGGCCGCGGCAGCTTGCCCTCGGCCTCCAGCCACAGGCCCAGGCCGATCAGCGAGGAATGCCCGCGCACGGTCGCCTGCGCGCCGTCCTTCCACAGATCGCCATAGGACGCGGTGCCGTATTCCAGCGGGTTCTGTTCGGTATCGAAGGCGATCGCCTCGGTGCCCCAGTCGGTCGGCACCTGGTACCGCTTGCCGTCCACGACCGCGCCCAGGTTGACCGAGTTCTCCCAGGCACTGGGCAGGACCTTGGCGACCTCGATGCGCGATTCGTCCAGCGGCTGGATCAGGCCGAACTCGACATAGTTCGGGACGCGGTCGACGGTCGGCCAGATCAGGTCGAACCCGGCGCCGTTGTTGGCACGCAGCTGGTTCAGCAGCTCGTCGTTGGTGCCATAGGGGGTGAAATTCGGGGTGATGCCCGTGGCCTCCTGAAAGGCGCCCAGGATCTCGTCGTTCAGATAGCCGGCCCAGGCAAAGATGTTCACCTGCCCCGCACCCTGCGCCATGGCGCCGCGCGCCAGATAGGGAGAGGCCAGCGCCACGCCAGCCGTGGCCGCAGCCCCGCGCAGAAGGCCGCGTCGGTCGATCCGTGTCATAGAAAGATCCTCCATGTCGTTGTCACTCAGCCGTTTCCCGTTATCGGGCATGCGTGTCGATAAAATGACACGACGCCAAGGGCTTTGGCTTGGCCCGCAGCCTAGACCGGGGCCGCGCCAAGGCAAAGTGTCTTCTTGGCCAGCCCGTCGCGGCATGGAAAAAGGGCCGCCCCGGACGGGACGGCCCTTGCGGCGCAGCCGGCGCCGCGATCAGCGGGCGGTTTCGCGCACCAGCTGGCCCTGCGGGTCCAGTTCCAGGGTGACGGTCTCCCCGTCGGGATTGGTCGCGTCCAGCAGGACCCGCGGTCCCTCCTGGCGCATCAGGCCGAACGCGCTGTAGCCCGCCTGCGTCAGGCGCTGGTTCGCCGCGACGGTGTCGAATTGCGGCGCGGGGGGCATGTCGCCGCGCGGACCGTCATCCCGGGAGCCTTCGGCACGCGGGCCATCACCCCGGGGGCCTTCGGCACGCGGGCCATCACCCCGGGGGCCTTCGGCGCGCGGACCGTCGCCGCGGGGACCATCGCCGTGGGGGCCGTCACCCCGCGGGCCGTGTCCGCGCGGGCCGCGATCGTGGTCACGCCCGCCGCGGCGGTCGTCGTCGCGGCCGAACCGCAGGACGGCCCCCGCCTCGTCAAAGGCCGCGCGCATGTCCTGGCCGCCGGTATCCTCGCCCTTGACCTCGAAGCGGCCGTATTCGGCCTTGATCTCCTCGATCATGCCGAACTGGGCCATGACCTCGTTGCCGCGCACGGCCTGCGGCAGGATTGCGTCGATGATCGGCTGCGGCAGGGCGGTGTCGTCGGTCTCGATCTCGATCAGGCTGTTGTCGGGGGCGAACTTGACCTCGACCTCGGCGCCGTTCTCCTGCCAGCCCTTGACCTCCAGGTGGCGCGGGGTCTGCTTGATCTCCTCGAAGCGGGCGAACAGCGCCATCGCGGGCGTGCCGCGCACGGCACCGGGCAATGCGGCATCGATCAGCGGCGCGGGCAGGCTGCCGTCGTCGGCCTCGATCTTGATCAGGTTGCCGGCCATGTCGAACTCGGCCTCGATCTGGGTGCCGTCCGGCAGATAGCCCTCATATTCGCGCTGGCCGTCGCGCTTGGTCTCGAAGCTGATGCGGTCCAGGTCCAGCCCTTGCAGCATGGAGGGCAGCTCGACGCCGGGTGTCTGGGCGATGGCGGGAACGGTCCCGGCCATGACGGCGATCAGGGCGGCGGTGGATGCAAGATGCTTGCGGGTCATGTGACACTCCTTTGGGTCGATGTCGGCCGGCGGTTCCGGCCCTCTGCGAATCGTTTCTAGCCCAATGCACCCGAACGGATCGCCAATGCGCCGTTTGGTTTCCATTTCCCCCGGACAGGGCATAGTGGCCCCATGACACGTGCCCCGAATCCTCTGATCCTGGTCCTGGCCCTGATGGCACCGCTGGCGGCTTTGCCCCAGCCCGCGCCCCCGGCCGCCCCCCCGCCGGACCCCTGGGCCACCAGCTTTCAGCCGCAACCGTTCCACCGCATGGCCGAGGCGGTCACCGCGCGCTATGACGGCCGCCTGGTCGCGGCCGAGACGCGCCCGCCCCGCCCCGCCGAACGCGCCGCGGGGGTCGAGCTGGTCTATGAGTTCCGCCTGCTGACCACGCAGCGCAACATCCTCAATATCCGCGTGGATGCCCGCACCGGGCGTTTCCTGGAAGTGGCCGGACGCGGCCAGCTGGAGGCGCGCCGCGCGCCCCGCACCCAAGACTGAAGGACCTGACATGCGCGCCCTGATCGTCGAGGACGACCCCCTGCTGGCCGACCAGCTGTCGCAGGCCATGATCCAGGCCGGCTTCGTGACCGACATCGCCCCCGACGGCACCCAGGGAGAGTTCCTGGGCGCCACCGAAAGCTATGACGTGGCTGTGCTGGACCTGGGCCTGCCCGGCCTGCCCGGCATCGAGGTCCTGACCCGCTGGCGCGACCAGGGCATCGCCATGCCGGTCCTGATCCTGACCGCGCGCGGCGACTGGACCGACAAGGTGGCGGGCTTTCGCGCGGGCGCCGACGATTACGCCGTCAAGCCCTTCCGCCTGGAGGAGGTCGTGCTGCGCGCCCAGACCCTGATCCGCCGTGCCGCGGGCCATGCGCGCCCGCAGATCGCGGCCGGGCGGCTGCAGCTGGACGGTCAGCTGGGCGTCATCACCCTGGACGGGATGGCGCTGCGGCTGACGGCGTTTGAACAACGCATCATGACCTATCTGATCACCCATCAGGACCGCGTCATCAGCCGGACCGAACTGTCCGAACACCTCTACGAAGCCGAGACGGACCGCGACTTCAAGTCGATCGAGGTCGTCATCGGCCGCCTGCGCAAGAAGGTCGGCGACGGGATCATCGAGACCCGCCGCGGCGAGGGCTATGTCCTGAGGTCGGCGTGACGCGGTCGATCCGCGGCCGGCTGCTGCTGCTGGCGGCGGTCTGGCTGACGGCGGCGCTGCTGGGGGCGTTCCTGCTGATCGCGCAGCTGCTGGAGGATTTCGTCACCGACCGGTTCGACGCCGAGACGCTGGCCATCGCCGACAGCCTGATCGGCCAGCTGGAGGTCGACGACGACCGGGTCGAACTGGACGACACGCCGCTGGACGTGCGCTTCACCCTGCCGCTGTCGGGTTGGTACTGGCAGGTCATGGCGGGGGATGCGACGGTGGCGCGATCTCCGTCGCTGCTGGACGGGCAGCTGACCGGGCCCGCGGGCGATCTGACCGGCGCGACGGGCCGCGACGCCGATGCGGCGGGCCTGCGCGTCCTGCGCCGAGAGCTGACCATTCCCGACAGCGACGCCCTGATCGCGGTCACCGTGACCGCCCCCCTGGCCGAGATCGAGGGCAGCCTGGCGCAGATCGTGCGCCCGCTGGCGGTCGCGCTGGTGGTGCTGGGGCTGGGCCTGGCCGCCGCCAGCGTGATCCAGGTGACGCTTGGCCTGCGCAGCCTGGACCGCCTGCGGGCCGACCTGGCCCGCGTGCGCGCGGGCGACAGCGACCGGCTGGCCCGCCCCGACGTGTCCGAACTGCGCCCCCTGGCGTCAGAGATCAACGCCGCGCTGGATCAGAACGCGGCCCTTCTGACCCGGTCGCGCCAGCATCTGGGGAACCTAGCCCATTCGCTGAAGACGCCGCTGGCGGCTCTGTCAAACGAGCTGCCGCCCGATCATCAGGGCCAGGCCCTGATCACGCGGATGGATCGCCTGATCGGCTGGCACCTGCGTCGCGCGCGTCAGGCCGGGCCGCGCCTGCTGGGGCAGCGGACCCCGGTCGCGCCGGTCGTCGACGACATTCTGTTGGTGCTCCGCTGGCCCCTGGCCGACCGCGGCATGACCGCCGATGTCGATTGCCCCCCGGACGCGGCCTTTCCCGGCGAACGCCAGGACCTGGAGGAGATGATCGGCAACCTGTCCGAGAATGCCGCCAAATGGGGGCGCACGCGCCTGCGCATCACCGTGCGCACCCCGCCGGACCGCCTGATCCTGCGGATCGAGGATGACGGTCCCGGCCTGCCGCCCGACCAGGCGCCCCTTGCCCTGATGCGCGGCGCGCGGCTGGACGAACTGGGCGCCCCCGGCGCGGGGCTGGGCCTGGCCATCGTGGCCGATCTGGCGGCGCTGCATGGCGGCGAATTGCGGCTGGAACGTTCCGATCTGGGCGGTCTGGCCGCCGTCCTGGACCTGCCTGCCTGAAATTTCCGCAAAGCTTTGCGGCCCATATTTTACCATTTGATAAAAAAATGGACCTGTGTCAGCCTGATTTCACCAACAGGTGAGCCAGGAGACGAAAATGTCCCAAGCGAGATTAAGCCCCGGCGTGGTGCCGGGACGACTGACCCCCGACCAGCTGGCGGCGAACTTCGTCGATGTCGCCCCGCCGCTGGACCGCCACGAGGCGCATGTGGCCGCTGACCGGTGCTATTTCTGCCATGACGCGCCCTGCATCACGGCCTGTCCGACCAGCATCGATATCCCGCTGTTCATCCGCCAGATCGCGACCGACACGCCGGACGCGGCGGCGATGACGATCTTTCACGCCAACATCCTTGGCGGCATGTGCGCCCGTGTCTGTCCCACGGAACAGCTGTGCGAGGGTGCGTGTGTGCGCATGGAGGCCGAGGGCAAGCCGGTCGAGATCGGGGCGCTGCAGCGTTACGCGACAGATGGGCTGATGGCGCAAGGGTCGCACCCCTTCAAGCGCGCCGCCCCCACGGGCAAGCGCGTGGCCGTGGTCGGCGCGGGCCCCGCGGGTCTGGCCTGCGCGCACCGCCTGGCCGCCAAGGGCCATGACATAGTGATCTTCGAGGCGCGGCCCAAGCCGGGGGGCCTGAACGAATACGGCATCGCCAGCTACAAGGCCGTGGACGGGTTTGCGCAGGCCGAGGTCGATTGGCTGATGGGCATCGGCGGGATCGAGCTGCGCCACGACCAGGCGATCGGCCGCGACATCACCATGGCCTCGCTGCAGTCCGAATACGATGCGGTGTTCCTGGGCACGGGCCTGGGCGGCGTGAACGCGCTGCGCGCCGACGGCGAGGACCGCACGCATGTGCTGGACGCCGTCAGCTTCATCCGCGACCTGCGCCAGGCCAGCGATCTGGGCACCCTGCCCGTCGGCCGCGACGTGGTGGTGATCGGCGGCGGCATGACCGCCGTGGATGCCGCCGTACAGGTCCGCCTGCTGGGCGCCGAGAACGTCAGCATCGTCTATCGCCGCGGTCAGGACCGCATGGGCGCCAGCCGCCATGAACAGGACCACGCGACCGCCAGCGGCGTGCGGATCATCTGCAATGCGGCGCCCCTGGCGGTCCATGGCAACGGCGCGGTGACCGAGGTCGAGTTCGCCTATACCCAGGACGGCCCCGACGGGCTGCACGTGACCGAGGACCGGTTCCGCCTGCGGGCCGACCAGGTGTTCCGCGCCATCGGCCAGCGCCTGGACGGCCCGCCCGAGGGGCTGGAGCTGGCCGGGGGCAAGATCCTGGTGACCGGGCCGGGCCGCACGACGCTGGACGGGGTCTGGGCCGGGGGCGATTGCGCATCCGGCGGCGACGACCTGACCGTGACCGCGGTGGCCGAAGGCCGCGACGCGGCAGAAGACATCGACGCCCGGCTGACCGGACGTCCCGTCGAAATCCCCGGCTGAGGACGAACCCATGGCAGACCTGCGCAGCAATTTCATCGGGATCAAGTCCCCGAACCCCTTCTGGCTGGCCTCGGCCCCGCCGACCGACAAGGAATACAACGTCCGCCGCGCCTTCCAGGCCGGTTGGGGCGGCGTGGTGTGGAAGACGCTCGGGTCCGAAGGCCCGCCCGTCGTCAACGTGAACGGCCCGCGATACGGCGTGATCCACGGTGCCGACCGCCGCGTCCTGGGCATCAACAACATCGAGCTGATCACCGACCGACCCCTTGAGGTGAACCTGCGCGAGATCAAGTCGGTCAAGCGCGACTATCCCGACCGGGCGCTGATCATCAGCCTGATGGTGCCCTGCGACGAGGACAGCTGGCGCGACATCCTGGCCAAGATCGAGGATACCGGCGCCGACGGGGTCGAGCTGAACTTCGGCTGCCCGCACGGCATGGCCGAGCGCGGCATGGGATCGGCCGTGGGCCAGGTGCCGGAATACATCGAGATGGTGACCCGGTGGGTCAAGCAGTATTCCCGCATGCCCTGCATCGTGAAGCTGACGCCCAACATCACCGATGTCACCAAGCCGGCCGAGGCCGCCAGGCGGGGCGGCGCCGATGCGGTCAGTCTGATCAACACGATCAACTCGATCACCTCGGTCGATCTGGACCTGTTCGCGCCCCAGCCCACCATTGACGGCAAAGGCAGCCATGGCGGCTATTGCGGCCCGGCGGTCAAGCCCATCGCGCTGAACATGGTGGCCGAGATCGCGCGCAACCCGGCAACCGCAGGCCTGCCCATCAGCGGCATCGGCGGCGTCACCACATGGCGCGACGCAGCCGAGTTCATGGCGCTTGGCGCGGGCAATGTGCAGGTCTGCACGGCGGCGATGACCTATGGCTTCAAGGTGGTCCAGGAGATGATCACCGGCCTGCACGATTATCTGGACAGCCATGAGATGGGCCTGTCCGACCTGATCGGCCGCGCGGTGCCCAACGTGCGCGACTGGCAGCAGCTGAACCTGAACTATGTCACCAAGGCGGTGATCGACCAGGATGCCTGCATCAGCTGCGGCCGCTGCTATGCCGCGTGCGAAGATACCAGCCACCAGGCCATCGCCATGAAGCCGGGCCGCGTCTTCGAGGTGATCGAGGAGGAATGCGTCGCCTGCAATCTGTGTGTCGATGTCTGCCCGGTCGAGGACTGCATCACCATGCGTGAGCTGGAGATCGGCGAGATCGACAAGCGCACCGGCATTCCTCGCGGCGAATACGCGAACTGGACCAGCCATCCGAACAACCCGATGGCCCGCGCTGCCGAGTGATCCGATGCGGCTGGGAAGCCTTGCGCCCCCGGGCCATCCGCAGGGTATTTGGTGAACGAAAAAGCCCCGCGGCGCCGGCCGCGGGGCTTTGTCATGCGGGACGATCACAGACCGTAGATGCGGCCGAACTTCTGTTCCAGATAGTCCAGAAGCGGGTCGGGGCCGATGGGCCGGCCCGCGGCGGTCTCGATCACCTCGGTCGGGGTCATCAGGCCGCCGTGGCGCTGAACGTTCTCGCGCAGCCATTCGGTGGCGGGGGTCGCGTCGCCCTGGGCCAGGGACGCGTCCAGATCAGGCACCGCGCCGCGCAAGGCCTGGTTCAGGCAGCCTGCATAGACATTGCCCAGGGCATAGGTCGGGAAATAGCCGAAAAGGCCCACCGACCAATGGACATCCTGCAGCACGCCGTTCGCGGGACGATCGACCGCGACGCCGAAATCCTTGAGGAAGCGCGCGTTCCACGCCGCCTCCAGGTCCTGCGTATCCAGCCGCCCCGAGATCAGGTCTCGTTCAAGATCAAAGCGCAGCATGACGTGCAGGTTGTACTGCACCTCGTCCGATTCGGTGCGGATATAGCCCGGCGTGACGCGGTTGACCGTCGCATAGAAGGCGTCGGGATCGGTGATGTTCAGCCCGTCGAAGGCCTCGGACATGCGTTCGAACAGCCAGCCTGTGAAGGCGCGGCCGCGGCCCAGCTGGTTCTCGTAGATGCGGCTCTGGCTTTCGTGGACGCCCATGGACACGCCGCGCCCCAGGGGGGTGAAGGCGTAATCGGGGTCTATGCCCAGCTCATAGCTGGAATGGCCGACCTCGTGGATGGTGGAGTAGAGACAGTTGAACGGATCCGTCTCGACCACCCGCGTGGTGATGCGGCTGTCCTGCCAGCGCCCCGAGCTGAAGGGATGCACGGCCAGATCCATCCGCCCCCGCGTCCAGTCATAACCGAAGGCCGTGGCGCAGGCGCGGGCCAGACGCAGCTGGGTCTCCTGCGGGAAATGGCCCTTCAGCGCCTGCGGCTGATCGGCACCCAGGACGTCGTCGCGCAGCGCGACCAGGCGCGGGCGCATCGCGTCGAACAGCGTCGCCAGACGCGCCCCGGTCATGCCGGGTTCGTAATCCTCCAGCAGCGCGTCATAAAGATCGCCGCCATCGGCCAGGCACGCGGCCTCCTCGCGCTTCAGCATCAGGACCTGATCCAGGGTCGGCAGGAAATCCGCGGGCGCGTCCTTGGCGCGGGCCTCGGCCCAGATGCCCTGGGCCAGCGAGGTCAGCCGCGCCAGTTCGGAGGCCAGCCGCGCGGGAATGCGGCTGCTGCGGGCGAAATCGCGCGCGATCAGGGCTACGGCGCGGCGGTCGGCGGGGCTTTGCGGATCGGCCGCGTCCAGCCATTCGCCGATGCGCGGATCGGTGCGGCGGTCGTGCAGCACCTCCTCCATCGCGCCCATCTCCTCGGCACGCTGTTCGGCGGCACCGCGGGGCATCACGGTCTCCTGGTCCCAACCCAACCGTTCGGCGACGGAGGACAGGGCTTCGGTCTGGCGCTGGAAGGCCAGCAGGTCGGTCAGCGCGGTCATCGGATCGCCCCCCGGATCGAGGTTTCAAAGGGATAGCGCGCATGGTGGCGCGCCCGCAGGATCATCGCGAACAGCACGACGGCGCCGAACTGGTGCGTCAGGGCCAGGTGCAGGGGCGATGCGTGGATCACGTTCAGGATGCCAAGCCCGATCTGTGCGGCCATCGCCACGATCATGACGCTGAAGGCGCCGCGCGTCACCGGATGGGGCGACCGGCGTGCCCGCAGCCACACGACGACGGCGAAGATCGCCAGCAGATAGCCGGTCATGCGGTGGATGAACTGGACCAGGGCCGGGTTCTCGAAGAAGTTCCGCCAGCCCAGGGTGCCGTCCCAGATCGCCGCCGGGATCCATTCGCCGCCCATGGTGGGCCAGCCGGTATAGGTGCGGCCCGCGTCGATGCCCGCGACCAGCGCGCCCAGCAGGATCTGCACGAAGGTCAGGTGCATCAGCCCCGTGGACATGCGGAACAGCTTGGCCTCTCCGGCGCGGCGCGCGCGCATCAGCTCGGCCTCGGACCGCGACAATTGCAGGACGTACCAGGTGATCAGGCCCAGGATCAGGAAGGCGATGCCCAGATGCGTGGCCAGGCGATAGGACGCGACACGCAGCATCCCCTCGTTCAGGCCCGAGCTGACCATCCACCAGCCGATCGCGCCCTGCAGGCCGCCAAGCGCCCCCAGGGACAGCAGGCGGGGCGTCCAGCCTGTGGGAATGCGCGACGTGGCCCAGAAGAAGACGAAGCCAAGTGCCCAGACCAGACCGACCACGCGGCCCAGCAGGCGGTGCCCCCATTCCCACCAGTAGATGTACTGGAATTCCGACAGCGACATGCCGCGGTTCAGCTCCTGGTACTGCGGGATCTGGCGGTAGAGGTCGAATTCGCTCTGCCAGTCGGCGGCGTTCATGGGCGGGATGGCCCCGGTCACGGGTTTCCATTCGGTGATCGACAGGCCCGACCCGGTCAGGCGCGTGGCGCCGCCCACGACGATCATCGCCAGGACCAGCACGAACAGCACGGCAAGCCAGGCGCGGATCGCGCGCCGCGCGCCGCGGGGGCGGGCATCGATCATGCCGGTGGTCTGGACGGGTCGGGCTGCGGTCGGGTCCGAGACTTCCTGGAAGACAGGTCGCTTGGCCATCGCAAGGCTCCTTTCGGGCGGAGGTTAGGGGCGGGTCAGCGCCGGGTCAACTGACGCAGGACGCCGTGCAGGATCCGCACGTCGCCCTTGGTCAGGGTCAGGCGCGACCACATGTTGCGCATGTTCAGACGCATCGACGCGGCCTTGGTTTCCGGGAAGAAGAACCCGGCCTGGGTCAGCTGGTCGTCGTAATGGTCGCCCAACCGCTCGATCTCGATGCGGTCGGCGGGGGCTTCGGCCTCCGACCGGCGCAGATGGGGCGCGGGTTCGGGCGGCAGGATGTCGCGGCCGAATTCGTATCCCATCAGCAGGACGGCCTGGGCCAGGTTCAGCGACGGGAAATCGGGGTTCACCGGCACCGTCACGATGGCGTTGGCCCGCGCGATGTCGTCATTCTCCAGCCCCGTGCGTTCGGGGCCGAAGATGATCGCGGAGCGGCCATCATGGGCGCGGGCCTGGGCCATCGCGGTGGCGGGCGTGAAGACGGGCTTGGTCAGTTCGCGCCCGCGCGCCGTGGTGGCATAGGCATAGTCGATGCCCTCCATCGCCAGGGCCAGCGTTGGATAGACGCGGGCCGTGTCCAGCACGCGGCCCGCCGCCCCCGAGGCCATGGCGACGGCCTTGGGGTTGGGCCAGCCGTCGCGCGGATCGACGATGCGCATGTCGGTCAGGCCGAAATTCAGCATGGCGCGGGCGGCCGCGCCGATGTTCTCGCCCATCTGCGGGCGCACGAGGATGATGACGGGTTGGCGTTCGATCTGCATGGTCCGGCAGATAGTCCGTCTGGCGGCGGCGGGCAAGCTGCGCTATCTGCGACACAAAGGAGATCGCCATGACCGACGCCCCTCAACTGTACCTGATGACCCCTGCCGGCGCCCAGGCATCCAGCCTGGCACCGATGCTGGCCGAGGTGATGGACCGCGTGGCCCCCGCCTGCCTGCGCATCCGCGGCGGCGCCGAGGAGGACGAGCTGGGCCGCCTGGCCGACATGGCACGCGAGATCGCCCATGCCCGCGACGTGGCCGTGGTGATCGACGATCACGTCAAGCTGGCGCTGCGCCACGGGCTGGACGGGGTGCACCTGAACGACGGGGCCAAGGCCGTGCGCTATGCCCGAAAGGAGCTGGGCGACGACGCGATCGTCGGCGCGTTCTGCGGCACGTCGCGCCACGAGGGCATGAACGCGGCCGAGGCGGGTGCGGATTACGTCGCCTTTGGTCCGGTCAGCGACAGTGCGCTCTATCGTGGCGATCCGGTCGAGCTGGAGCTGTTCCAGTGGTGGTCCGAGATGATCGAGGTGCCGGTCGTGGCCGAAGGCGCCATCACGCGAGAGCTGATCACCCAGCTGACGCCGATCACCGACTTCATCGCCCTGGGCCCCGAGATCTGGACCCAGGAAGACCCGGCCGCGACACTGGCCCTGCTTTGGGGCTAAAGGACCAGGGGCGTCCGGTGGCCTGACGCGAACCGCCGCAGCACCGCCGGGTACAGGCGGTGTTCCTGCACCAGCACACGCGCGGCCAGGGTCGCGGCGTCATCGCCGGGCAGGATCGGCACGCGCGCCTGCCCCAGGGCCGGCCCTGCGTCCAGTTCCGGCGTGACCAGGTGCACGGTGCAGCCGGCCTCGGCGTCACCGGCGGCGATGGCGCGGGCATGGGTGTCGAGACCGGGGTACTTGGGCAAAAGAGAAGGATGGATGTTCAGCATCCGCCCCTGAAACCGCTGCACGAATTCGGGCGTCAGGATGCGCATGAAGCCAGCCAGGCAGATGATGTCGGGCCGGGCCGCCAGCAGCGGCTGAAGCAGCGCCTGTTCGAACCCCGCCCGGTCGCGCGGAAAGTCGCGGTGATCGACGGACGCGGTCGGCACGCCCAGTTCGGCGGCACGGGCCAGTCCGCCCGCCTGCGGATCGTTCGACGCGACCAGTACGGGGCGCGCCGGGTGATCGCCGGTCATGTCCTGCAGCAGGCGGATCATGTTCGACCCGCCCCCCGAGATCAGGATCGCGACCCGTTTCACGCAAGCGTGCCGGAATAGCGTACGCCCGCGCCCGCCGTGACGGTGCCAAGGCGATGCACCGTCTCTCCCTGCTGGGACAGCAGGTCGGTCAGCGCATCGGCGCGGTCGGCGGCCACGACCAGGATCATGCCGATGCCGCTGTTGAAGGTCTTGAGCATCTCGGACGTCTCAATCCCTCCGGCCTGGGCCAGCCAGGCGAAGACGGGGGGCAGCGGCCAGCTGCCCAGGTCGATGTCCGCGCCCAAGTCCTTGGGCAGGACGCGGGGCAGGTTCTCGGTCAGGCCGCCGCCGGTGATATGGGCCAGCGCATGCACGCCGCCAGCGCGGATCGCGGCCAGGGCGGGCTTGACGTAGAGCCGCGTGGGCGTCAGCAGCGCCTCTCCCAGGGTGGTGTCGGCGAAGGGCGCGGCGTCGGACCACGCCAGACCGGCGCGTTCCGCGACCTTGCGGACCAGCGAATAGCCGTTGGAATGCACGCCGTCCGAGGCCAGGCCCAGCAGCACGTCCCCCTGCCCCACGCCCGCGGGAAGCGCCGCGTCGCGGTTCATCGCGCCCACCGCAAAGCCCGCAAGGTCGAAATCGCCGTCGTGATACATGCCGGGCATCTCGGCGGTCTCTCCGCCGATCAGGGCACAGCCGGCGGCCTTGCAGCCGCGGGCGATCCCCTCGACCACGCGGGCACCCTCGTCTACGGACAGCTTGCCGGTGGCGAAATAGTCCAGGAAGAACAGCGGCTCGGCGCCCTGGCAGACAAGGTCGTTCACGCACATCGCGACCAGGTCCTGGCCCAGACCGTCCAGATGCCCGGTGTCGATACCGATGCGCAGCTTGGTGCCCACGCCATCGGTGGCGGCGACCAGGATCGGGTCGTCATAGCCCGCAGCCTTGAGGTCGAACAGCGCGCCGAACCCGCCAAGCGCATCCATGACGCCCGGCCGCTGCGTGGCGGCGGCGGCGGGCTTAATCCGTTCGACCAGCGCGTTCCCCGCGTCGATGTCGACGCCTGCGTCGCGATAGCTGATCCCGTTCTGTGTCATGTCGGCCCCCGGCTGATGTCGGCCCCCCGATAGCGGAACCGCACCCATTGGGCAACGCCCAAGCTTGACCTGACCGCCATGCGGCACTAGGCAATGCGTGCTGCGGGGGCCTGTAGCTCAATTGGTTAGAGCAGGGCGCTCATAACGCCTTGGTTGCGGGTTCAAGTCCTGCCGGGCCTACCATCCCCACACCGCCGACCGATCCCACGCATGGACGTCCTCCGCGCCGCGAGGTTGCGGAACCAGCGTCTCGCAAGGATCGGCGTGAATCGTCCCAAGCTGAAATTATCCTGCCAAATCCGAACCAATCCGCGTAGATCGTGTTGATCGCGCGTTCGTGAGCGGTTGGGGGATGGATGAGTTTGGTGACACGGGTGATGGTTCTGGGCGGGTCAGGGACGGGAAAGTCCTGGCTGGCGATGCGGCTGGCCGCATTGGCCGGCCTGCCCGCGTACCACATGGACCAGCTGAGCTGGATGCCGGGCTTTGTCCATCGCAGCACCGGCGAGCTTGATGCCCTGACCCGCGAGATCCATGCGCAGGAGCACTGGATCATCGAGGGCGGTCATTACGAGACGATGCATGAACGCGCCGCCCGCGCCCATCTTCTGATCTGGGTCGATCCATCCAGGCCGGTGCAGGTCGCCCGCGTCGCATGGCGGTCGCTGCGTTATCACAACCGCACGCGGCCGGGCATGGGAGAGGGGTGCCGCGAGACGTTCGGCTGGCACACGCTGGATGCCATCGCCTATGCCCGCACCTCGCGGCAGTTTCATCGCGACCGCGCGTCCGAGGTCATCGCTGCCGCAGGACCCCGCCTGGCGCTTGCGCATATCCGGTCAGGGTGGCAGGCGCGGCGGTTCCTGCGCCGCTGCGCGTCCGTGCCGCGCACGCGGGGTTTTCTGCTGCAACCGTAAAGGATGCGGGACGGCCTTCAGCGGGCCGGCCCCACGCTTTCCGGGTTGTCGATCAGCAGGCGGCGTGCCGCCCACCAGCTGGCCGCCGCCATCGCGCCGGCGGTGGCCAGGCACAGCGGCAGCCCACCGACCTGATAGGACAGGCCCGACAGCAGCGTCCCGATCAGGCGGCCCGCCGCGTTCGCCATGTAATAGAACCCGACATCCCGCGTGATCCGCTGTGCCTGACCAAAGGCCAGGATCAGGTATGAATGAACGGACGAATTGACCGCAAAGACGAAGCCGAAGACCAGCAGCCCCAGAACCAGCAGCATCGTCAGCCACGGCGCAGGATCGCCCGCGATCACGACCGCCGCCGCCATCACGAAGGGGATGGGCACCAGCCGACCTGCCCACCGGACCGCGTCCCGGGTGATCTGCGCCTCGGGTCGGCCGGCGCCGCCCAGGATGCGCGGGGCGGCGGCCTGAACCGCGCCATAAAGGATGATCCACAGCGCCATGAAACCGCCGACCAGAAAGAAGGCCTCGCGCCGCCCTTCGGCGGTGCCATCGGACAGGACGGCCTGAAAGTAGATCGGGATGCCCACCACGAACCACACGTCGCGCGCACCGAACAGGAACATGCGCGCCAGGGACAGCCGGTTCACGCGGCTGTCCCGCGACCGCCAGCCTGACCATCCTTCGGCCGCCTTCACCCGACCGGGCAGGCCCGCGGGCAGGAACAGGACCACCGCCACCAGGATTGCGGCCAGCACCGCGGCCATGCCCCAGATCGCTGCCTGGAACCCCGCAAGGGCCAGCAGTGCGGCGCCCAGGAAAAAGCCCAGGCCCTTGACGGCGTTTTTGGACCCGGTCAGCGCAGCCACCCATCGGAACAGCCCGCCATCAGCGGCGGGGGCAAGGACCTTGACCGCGGATTTCGACGACATCTTGGACAGATCCTTGGCGACACCCGACGCGCCCTGCACCGCCATCACAAACATCACCGATGCCGTGACGCTCCATGCCGGGTCCAGCTGCGCCAGCGTCGCCAAAGCCGCGATCTGGATGCCCAGGCCCGCGTACAGGGTCGCCGCCAGCCCGAACCGGGCCGCCAGCCAGCCCGCGGCCAGGTTCGTGACGATCCCCGCAGCCTCGTACAGCAGGAACAGCCACGCCAGCTGGACCGGGGAAAAGCCCAGTCCGTTGAAGTGCAGCAGCACCAGCATGCGCAACGCGCCGTCCGACAGCATGAACGCCCAATAGGCCGCCGTCACCGCGGCATAGGCGCGGACCGGGTTCATGCCATCCGTCCCGCGACCATGCGCGCGACATCGACCAGCCGGCAGGCATAGGCCCATTCGTTGTCGTACCAGGCATAGATTTTGACCTGCGTCCCGTTCACGACCATCGTCGATCCCGCGTCGATGATCGCGCTGCGCGGATCGTTGACATAGTCGGTCGACACCAGCGGCCGCGTCTCATAGCCCAGGATGCCGTCCAGCGGTCCCGCCGCGGCGGCGGCGAACAGGGCGTTGACCTCCTCCACGCTTGTCGGGCGCTCGACCTCGAACACGCAGTCGGTCAACGAGGCGTTCAGCAGCGGCACCCGGACCGCGTGGCCGTTCAGCCGACCCTTCAGTTCGGGATAGATCAGCGTGATCGCCGTGGCGCTGCCGGTCGTCGTGGGAATGAGGTTCATCAGCGCCGAGCGCGCGCGGCGCATATCCTTGGCCGGTCGGTCGACGATGGTCTGTGTGTTGGTGACGTCATGGATCGTGGTGATTGACCCGTGGCGGATGCCCAGGGCCTCGTGGACGACCTTGACCACCGGGGCCAGGCAGTTCGTCGTGCAGCTGGCCGCCGTCACGATCCGCTGGCTGCCGTCATAGAGGTGATGGTTCACGCCATAGACCAGGTTCAACGCCCCGCCATCCTTGACCGGTGCGCTGACCACGACACGCGCCACGCCCGCATCGAAATAGGGCGCGATCCGGTCCGCGGTCTTGAACACGCCCGTCGCGTCGATCACCAGGTCGACCTCCAGGTCACGCAGCGGCAGGGCGTCGATGGTCCGGTGATGCGTCAGCGGGATGCGGTTGCCATCCAGGACCAACGCTGCGCCGTCTGCCGCGACGGGCTTGGGCCAGCGGCCGTGAACGCTGTCGAATTCCATCAGCAGGGCGTGCTGATCGGCATCGCCCGCCGCGTCGTTCAGCAGGACGATCCGGTCCCCCAGGCCCAGGTCGAACATCCGGCGCAGGGCCAGCTTTCCGATGCGGCCCAGGCCATTCAGTGCGATTCGGGTCATGGGATCAGTCCTTGGCAAGTTCGCGGGCATCAATCTGATCAACCCGGTTCTGAAGCGAGATTCGGTCCAGGCTGGCCACCGGCAGGGCGGCAAAGGCTTCGATCCGGCGGCGCAGGGCGGCATAGGTCCGGGCAAAGACCAGCGCCCGTTCGGCGTCCGTCCCCTGCGCCTTGACCGGGTCGGACAGTCCCCAATGCCCGGTGATCGGCTGGCCGGGCCAGGGGGGGCATTCCTCGGCCGCGGAGGTGTCGCAGACGGTGAAGACGAAATCCATCCTGGGGGCGTCGGGTGACTGGAACTCGGACAGATGCTTGGACCGCAGGGTGGTCGTGTCGTGGCCGTTGCGGTCCAGCACCTGCAGCGCAAGGGGGTTCGGATGCGTCCCCGCCCGGGTGCCTGCCGAATGGGCGATGAACCGATCGCCGCCCAGATCGCGCAGCAGCGCCTCGGCATAGAGCGATCGGGCGGAATTGCCTGAACAGATGAACAGGACATGGAAACCGGTATGCGTCACGGTCGGCTCCTTGGATTGTGGGATGCTGGTCAGAACGTCCGGGCGCGCGCGGCCAAGGTCCATTGCCAGATAGCCCAGCAGGCGGCCCGTCGCATCGACATCGATCGAATAGAGCAGCGACCGCCCCTGTCGCCGCACGGCGACAAGGCCGCATCCCGTCAGGTCGGACAGGTAGTGCGACAGGGTGTTCGGCTTCAGCCCCAGCGCCTGCGCGATCTCGGTCGGGCGGACGGCGCGGGGGGCAAAACGCATCAGAAGCCGGGCGACGGCAAGGCGCCCGGGATGGCCAAGGGTAGCGAAGGCATTGGCGGCGCGGTCATGTTCCATGATTCCCGAATAATAGAATAATGACCCCGGCGCCAGTGAAGCTTTCATGACAGGACCGCGTCACCGGGCCGACAGCAGATACCCGAAGCCGCGCTGGTTGTGGATCATCCGCTCATCACCGTCCTGATCCAGCTTCTTGCGCAGATAGGCGATATAGACCTCGACGATGTTGGTCTGCGGGTCGAAATTGTATCCCCAGACACCCTTCAGGATGTCCACGCGCGACTGAACCTTGTCGGGACGCTCTGCCAAAAACCGCAGCAGCGAGAACTCGGTCGCCGTCAGGTCCAGGTCGCGGTCGCGTCGCGTCGCGGTCTTGGTGTCCAGGTCCAGGCACAGATCGCCGATGACGATGCGGGACGGGCGGTCCTCGCGCGCAGGCGCACGGCGCAGCAGGACCGCGATGCGGGCCAGCAGTTCCTCGAAGGCGAAGGGCTTGGTCATGTAGTCGTCGGCCCCTGCGCCCAGCCCCTCCAGTTTCTCGGCCAGCGCGTCCTTGGCGGTCAGCATCAGGATCATCACGTCATGGCCGGCCGCGCGGATCTCCTGGCACAGGTCGGCGCCGTCGCCGTCGGGCAGCATCCGGTCCAGCACCACCAGGTCATAGCCCCCGTCACGCAACCGCTGGTCCAGCCCAGCCGCGCAGTCGGCCAGATCGACGTGATAGCCCTCGGCCGTCAGGCCACCGGCCAGCAGGGCGGCGATCTCGGTGTCGTCCTCGACCACCAGGACGCGATCGGGGCTCATGCGACGGCCCTGCGTGCCAACGGCATGGTAATCTCGACCACGGCGCCGCGGCCGGGCGCGCTGTCGATGCGGATGGCGCCGTCATGCTGGTCGACGATCCATTTCGCGATGGACAGCCCAAGGCCCAACCCGCGACCCGACCGCGGCCGCGACGGGCGCGCGCTGTAAAAGCGGGTGAAGGCGCTGCCCAGTTCATCGCCCGTAAAGCCCGGTCCCTGGTCGCGCACGCGGATATGGGCGTGATCCTGTGACTGCGCCAGCTCCAGGCTGACGGTGGTGTCGGCGGGCGCCAGGCGGATCGCGTTATCCAGCGCGATCAGCACGGCCTGACGCAGGCGGTCGGGGTCACCGCGCACCTCGACCGGTTCGCTGGGCTGGCTGGGACGGATGCGCACGCCGGGGCGCATCGCCATGTTCTGGCCGTCCAGCAGCACGTCGCCCACGATGTCCTGCAGCACGACACGCGTGCGGTTGACCATGATCGAGCCCGATTCCGACCGCGCCAGGAACAAGAGGTCATCGATTAGCCGCCCGATCTGGTCGGTCTTGCGCACGATCTCGGACAGCACCTGCTGCAGGGTGGCGGCATCGGCGTCGGGGGTGCGGATCGCCATCTCGGCTTGGCCGCGCAGGATCGTCAGCGGCGTGCGCAGCTCGTGGCTGATATCGGCGAAGAAGTTCGCGCGGCTGGCATCGACCGACCGCAGCCGATCGTTGCTGGCCACCAGCGCCTCCGACCGTTCGCGCAGTTCGCGGGTGCGCTCCTCGACCTGCTGGGACAGCGTGGACTGCGCCTGCAGCAGGCTGTCGCGCTGGTCGCGGATCTGTCCGGTCATCTGGTTGAAGCGGCGCGACAGGTTGCCCAGCTCGTCGGGCGACGGATTGTCGATCACATGCGTCAGATCGCCCCGCCCGACTGCCTCGGCCCCCGCGTAGAGCGCCGAGACGGGGCGCAGGATCGCGCGGTTCATCATCACGATGTTCGCGACGCCCAAGACCGCCACGACCACGATCAGCCCGATGGCCAGATCGACGGCGCGCTCCGACAGGCGGGACGAACTGGCCAGCGCCTCGGCAACCTCGGCACGTTCGCGCACCGTCGCCTCCTCGACCAGCTCCAGCAGCACCTGCCCCAGCTGGTGATAGATGCGCGTGTTGAACACCTGCAGCGCCTCTGCGCGCCGACCCGCCTGCAGGTGATCCTGGATCAGCAGGCGCGACTGGTCGATCTCCTGCACCTTGATCTCCATCTGGGCGACGCGGTCCAGTCCGCCCCAGGTCGCATCGGGCTCTCCGGCCAGCGCATGCTCCTCGCGGATCAGGTCGCGCTGGCGCTGCAGCCCGGACAGCAGCGAATCGCGCGCCTCGCGGATCTCGGCGTCCTGGTCCCCGGCGACGAACAGTTCTGCGATCTGAGCGGACAGCTTGTTTGCGTCGACCGCCACCAGGTTGATGTTGCGCAGCTGCGCATAGGATGTCTGAAGCTGCCGCCGGTCCTCGCGCGTCAGGCCCAGCCCGATGATGATCGCCAGACACACAAGCGTGACCGTGACTAGGCCGGCCAAATGACTGAGCATGATTTTCGTGCGGATTCTCATGGCTTTGCGTTCCCGGCCGGTGGCGGCACGGTGCCGCCTGAGACGGCAGACTAGCGCAACTTCGCAGCCGTAAAAACGCCGATGCGCGGCTCTAATGATCTTCTAATTTGCAGCTTTGGATCGCACGCCAATATTTTGGAAGCACGAAGACGCTGCCGTCCAATCACCTTCGCACACCCAGATCCCGAGGGCCCGATGACCAAGATGAACCCCGCCGATCCGCTGCAATACGCCGCCGCGCTGCGCCGTCAGCGGACCCGCGCGCCGCGGGTGGTCCTGTATTCGCACGACACTCTGGGCTTTGGTCATCTGCGGCGCAACATGCTGCTGGCGCAGGCGATCCGCGACTGCGGTCACGACCCCGAGGTGCTGCTGGTGGCCGGCATGCGCGAGGCCGGGGCATTCGCCCTGCCCGCGGGCGTCGACTGCCTGACGCTGCCGGCCTATGCCAAGGCCTCCGACGGCACCTATCATGCCCGCGACCTGGGCATCGGGGTCGACGCGCTGTGCGACATCCGCGCGGCGACGATCCGGGCCGCCGTCAAGAACTTTCAGCCCGACCTGATGATCGTCGACAACGTGCCCCGCGGTGCCCAGTACGAGCTGGGCCCGACCCTGCGCGCACTGAAGCGGTCGGGCCGCACGCGGATCGTGCTGGGGCTGCGCGACATCATCGACCGGCCGTCCGTCATGCGACAGCAATGGCTGCGCCAGCGCAACTTCGAGGCGCTGCAAGATCATTACGACGACATCTGGGTCTATGGCGACCCGGCGTTCTTTCCCACGGCCGACGAATACGGGCTGGGCCCCGAACTGTCCGCCCGCGTGACCTATACCGGCTATCTGGACCAGCGGGCGCGCCTGTCGCCCGATGCGCAGGGGGCCGACCCGCTGCAGGTGACGGGAGGCGATGCACGCCCGTTCGTTTTGTGCCAGGTGGGCGGCGGGCGCGACGGGGTGGCCCTGTGCACGGCCTTCGCCGCGGCGCCCATGCCCGCGGGCCATCAGGGCATCCTGATCACTGGCACGCAGATGCCGCCCGAGGCACGGGCCCGCGTGGCGGCGCTGGCGCAGGGCCGGACCGACCTGACCGTGGTCGATTTCGTGGCCGAACCGGTGGGGCTGGCCGCGCGCGCGGCGGCGCTCGTGGCGATGTGCGGCTACAATACCGCCTGCGAGATGATGTCGTTCGGCCTGCCGTCGCTGATGGTCCCGCGGGTCCGGCCGCGCACCGAACAACTGATCCGCGCGCAGCGCATGCAGGATCGCGGCATCGCCGACATGATTCATCCCGATGCGCTGTCGCCCGCCGCCATCGGCGACTGGCTGGGCCGCGCGGTGACCCGGCAGGCCGGACCCCGCGGCGTGGACCTGGACGGGCTGTCGCGCGTCACCGCGATGGCCACGCGGATGCTGGCCCCCCGCAAATCCCTGCGCCGCCTGGCCTGAAGACCCGACACAAGGAACCGTCCTCCCATGTCCGCACCCAAGATCGGCTATGTCCTGAAGCGCTATCCCCGCTATTCCGAGACGTTCATCGTCAACGAGATCCTGGCGCACGAGGCCGCGGGCCAGCCGATCGAGATCTTCTCGCTGCGCCCGGTCGAGGAGACGCACTTTCAGGACAACCTGGGCAAGGTCCGCGCGCCCGTCACCCGACTGACCGAACGGCTGAAGAACCCGGACGCGTTCTGGCGGCTGATGATGCGCGCCCGGGCCGGGCTGCCCGCGGCGTCATGGACCCTGCTGGGCCAGATGAAGAACAGCAGCGGCCAGGATGTCGCGCAGGCGCTGGAGCTGGCGCTGGCCTGCCGCGAACGCGGGGTGGCGCATCTGCACGCGCATTTCGGCACCGTGTCCACGACGGTGGCGCGGCTGGCGGCACAGCTGGCGGGGATCGGCTATACCTTCACGGCGCATGCCAAGGACATCTATTTCGACTACGAGGAGAACATCCGCCTGGACGAGAAGCTGCGCGACGCGGCCCATGTCGTCACCGTGTCGGATTACAATGTCGGCTATCTGGAACAGCGCTTCGGCCAGGACGCGACCAATGTCAGCCGCATCTACAACGGCCTGGACCTGGACCGTTTCGCCCATCAGAACCCCGCACCCGATGCGACCGACATCCTGGCGGTCGGACGCCTGGTCGAGAAGAAGGGGTTCCACATCCTGATCGAGGCCGTGCGCCTGCTGCGCGACCAGGGGCGCAGCGTGCGCTGCACCATCGTGGGCGGCGGGGACGAGGCGTCCTATCTGGTGGCCCAGATCGCCGCCGCCGACCTGGGCGATGCGGTCACCCTGGCGGGCCCGCGTCCGCAATCCGAGGTGATCTCGATGATGCGCCAGGCTGCCGTCTTCGCCTGCCCCTGCGTGGTGGGCCACGACGGCAACCGCGACGGCCTGCCCACCGTCCTGCTGGAGGCGATGGCCCTGGGAACGCCCTGCGTCTCGACTGCCGTCACCGGCATCCCGGAACTGGTCCGCGACGGGCAGACCGGGTTCTGCGTCCCGGAAGGCGACCCCCAGGCGCTGGCCACGGCGCTTGCGCGGATGCTGGACGATGCGGACCTGCGGCAGCAGTTCTCGACCGCGGCACGCGCGTTGATCGCGCAGGAATTCGACCAGCACGTCAACGCCGCGCGGCTTCGCGCCATCTGGCACGACGCCATCGCGGGCACCGACCTTCCCCAGCAGAGGTCCGCGTGATGCACGTCGCCTATGTCACCACCGATCCTGGCATTCCGCCCTTCGGCACCAAGGGTGCGTCGATCCATGTGCAATCCGTGCTGCGGGTGCTGCTGGCGATGGGCCACCGGGTGACGCTGTTCTCTCCGTGCCTGGCGGTGGCGCCCGCGGCGGAGTTCGCGACTGTCGCGCTGCACCCCCTGCCCGGCGCGCCGCGTGGCGACGACGCGGAAGCGCGTGCCGCTTGGGCGTTGGCGCTGAACGAGACGGTCGCCGCGGCGCTGACGCAGGCGGGGCCGTTCGACCTGGTCTATGAACGCCACGCGCTGTTCGCGCATGGGGCGATGGAATGGGCCAGTCGCGGCGGCGTGCCGTCGGCGCTGGAGCTGAACGCCCCCCTGATCGCCGAGCAGACCCGTCACCGCCACATGGTCCGCCAGTCGGACGCACAAGCCAGCGCCCGCCGGGCTTTCGGGGCCGCCCGTCTGGTCGCGGCGGTGTCGGCGGTGGCGGCGGATTACGCCCGCGATCTGGGTGCCCTGCCCGACCGGGTGGCGGTCATCCCCAACGGCGTCGATGCGGCACGTTTCGACGGCAGCCCTGCGCCGGATGGGCCGTTCACCGTGGGCTTCGTCGGCACGCTGAAGCCTTGGCACGACACCGCGACCCTGGTCGAGGCCTTTGCCCTGCTGCGACGGGGCGCCCTTCCCGATGCGCGCCTGCTGATCGTGGGTGACGGGCCGCAACGGGCGGCGATCCTGGACCGGTTGGACCAGCTTTCCCTGTCGGATGCGGCTCACCTGACGGGGGCGGTCCAGCCCGACCAGATCCCCGGCTGGCTGGCACGGATGCATGTCGCCACGGCCCCCTATCGGGGCGATCAGCCGTTCTATTTCTCTCCGCTGAAGCTCTACGAATACATGGCTGCGGGGCTGCCCGTGGTGGCCAGCGACGTGGGCGATCTGGCCCAGGTGCTGGACCGGGGCCGGCTTGGCGCCACCGTGGTACCGGATGATCCGGACGCCTTGGCCGCAGCCCTTGCGGGTCTGGCCCGCGATCCCGCGGCGGCCACCGCGATGGGCGTACGCGCCCGCGCCGAGGTTCTGGCCCATCACGGGTGGGACCGCATCGTGTCCCGCATCATCGCCCGTGCCGGCGCCGCAGGACAGGAGGCCGCGTGATGTCACGATCGCGTCCCGAGACGCTGACGGAATCGCTGCCGGGCCTGCGCCGCGTGCTGCATCGGTTTGCCCCCTATCTGCGCCCGCATCGGGCGGTGCTGGCGGGGGCGACCACCGCGCTGGTCAGCGCGACGCTGATGCGACTGCTGGAACCCTGGCCGCTGAAATTCGTCATCGACCGCGTGGTGCCGTCCGGCACGGCGGGAACAGGCGGATCGGGGGTCGCGGCGGTGGATACGCTGGACTCCATGACGCTTCTGGCGCTGTGCGCGGTTGGCTTGGTGGGCATCATCGGGCTGCGCGCGCTGTTCCAGTACCTGGCGACCATCGGCTTTGCGATCGTCGGCAACCGGGTGCTGACCCAGGTCCGCGGCGACCTGTTCCGGCACCTGCAGGGACTGTCGCTTGGCTTTCACACCCGGTCCAAGGCGGGCGATTTGACCATGCGCCTGATCGGCGACGTGGCCATGCTCAAGGAGACTGCCGTCACCGCCGCCCTGCCGCTGGCCGCGAACGTGTTGGTCCTGCTGGGCATGGTCGCCGTGATGATGGTGCTGGACTGGCAGCTGGCGTTGATCGCGCTGATTCCGCTGCCGGTTCTGTGGTTCGCGTCCATCCGCGCAGGAAAGAAGATCCAGGCCGCCAGCCGCAAGCAGCGCAAGGTCGAGGGCCAGATGGCCGCCACCGCGGCCGAGGCGATGTCCTCCATGCGCACGGTTCAGGCCCTGTCGATCGAGGATCGCGCGGCCGACACCTTCTCCGGCGCGAACGGCACCAGCATGGCGGGCGACGTGCGGGCCAAGCGCATCGCGGCGGGGCTGGAACGGCTGGTCGACCTACTGGTCGCCTGCGCCATCGCGCTGGTCCTTTATTTCGGCACGTTGCAGGTGCTGCGCGGGCGGCTGACGCCGGGCGACCTGCTGGTCTTCATCACCTATCTCAAGGCGACGTTCCGGCCCATCCGGGGCTATGCCAAATACGCGTCCCGCCTGGCCAAGGCCAGCGCCGCGGGCGAGCGGGTCGTCCAGCTGCTGGACGAGGTGCCCGAAATCCGCGACCGCACCGATGCCGTGGCCGCCCCCGCCTATGCCGGCCGGATCACCTTCGACGGCCTGACCTTCGGCTATGGCGGGGGTCGGCCCACGCTGGACGGGCTGACGCTGGACATTCCGGCGGGCACGAATGTGGCGCTGACCGGGCCGTCCGGGGCGGGCAAGTCGACGTTGGCCGGACTGCTTCTGCGCCTTTACGATCCGTCGGGCGGGCGCATCCTGATCGACGGGCAGGACATCCGCGACGTGACGATGACCAGCCTGCGCCGCCAGATCGGCTTTGTCCCGCAGGAGACGGTCCTGTTCAGCGGCACGTTGGCCGACAACATCGCCTTGGGCGCGGGCCGCGACGTCACCCGGGACGAGATCGAGGCAGCCGCCCGCCTGGCCAACGCACATGACTTCATCGCGGCCCTGCCCGACGGCTATGACGCCCAGGTCGCGGAACGCGGCGCCACCCTGTCGGCGGGCCAGCGCCAGCGCATCGCCATCGCCCGGGCCGCCCTGCGCCGCTGTCCGGTGCTGGTCCTGGACGAGCCCACGACCGGCTTGGACAGCAGCAACGAGGCCACCGTGTCCGAGGCGATCTGGCGCCTGGCCAAGGGCCGCACCAGCCTGCTGATCACCCACGACCTGTCCCAGGCCGCCCGCGCGGACCGCATCGTGTTCCTGGAGGCGGGCCGGGTGGCCGAACAGGGCAGCCATGCCGACCTGCTGACGCGCGGCGGACGCTATGCCCGTCTGTGGGCGCTGCAGGGTCGTGGTCAGGATGGGGGGGCGCTGCATGCTGTCGCCGGCTGATCGCGCGATCTGCGACCGAGATCCGGCGCTGGTCGGTCTGCCGCTGATGCTGGACGCGCAGGCGATGGCGGCGGCCTCGGGCCGTGACGCCTTGCAGCCAGCCTATCTGCGCTACAAACCCGGGGTCAGCTGCGTCGCGTCGTTCCTGTCCACGGACGGAGAGGCGCTGGCCGCCTATGCCTATGCCCCCGACCGGTATGCCGAGGAAAGCCGCCGGTCCCGTTGGCGCGACAACCCCGATGTCGTGATGCTGCCCGACCGCGGCGTGATCGTCATCCCGGCGCGGCTGGACCGTCATCTGCGCAGCCTTGCGCGGTTCCTGGACCCTGCACGGCGACAGGACGCCCTGCGGCGCGTGACCGGTGTGCAGCCGCATCTGGCCGCGGGCGACCTGATCCTGCTGCGCTACAAGCCGGGGCGACGGCTGGTGGCCCGCCTCGACCTTGACGGTCAGCCGCGAGGAGTTCTGAAGATCATGGCCGGGGCGGGCTTTGACCAGGCGCTTGTCGGCGCGACTGCGGCCATGGCGCATGGGCAGGCCGCCCTGCTGGGGGCCGACAGCGGCTTGCGCGCGATGATGACCGCGTGGGTGCCGGGCCGCCCCGTCTGCCCGCAGATGACCGGTCACGCGCCAGACGCGGACACCTGCACGCGGATCGGCGCGGCCCTGGCCGCGCTGCATGCCGATCCGTTCCGACCCGCCGCCGCATGGACCGCCCCGGCCGATGCAAGGTCGGTCCTGACCGCCGCCGCCGATCTTGCGCCGCTGGACGCCGACCTGAGCGTCCAAGCCCGTGACATCGCGACCGATCTGGCCGACCGGCTGGCCCAGGCCACGTTCGATCCGGTGATGGTGCACGGCGATTTCAGCGCGGATCAGGTGGTGATGGGGGCCGCTGGTCCCGTCATCCTGGACTGGGACAACGCCGGCTGCGGCGATCCGGCCCGCGATCTGGGCAGCTTCCTGGCCCGGATCGATGCGCAGGTGGTGGACGGCATCCTGTCGCGCGTCGAGGCCGATGACATAACGGGCGCGGTCCTGCGCGGCTATGGCGGCGGGCCCGTCACGCTGCCCCACCACCATGCCCGCGCCCTAATGTTGCTGGTGACCGAGGGGTTTCGTGCCCGCCATCCCGACTGGCCTGCGCGCGCGCGGACCCTCTTGGACCGTGCGGCCCAGGTCATGCGCGGCGCATCCGCGGACCCCGCCATGCCGCAGCTGGACGCCGCCCTGGACCCAGACCAAGCGCGGCCCGCGCTGCAGGCGGCGACGGGGCTTGATCTCACGAGCCGGCCCCAGCTCCTCCGCCACAAGCCGGGCCGCAGGGCACTGGTCCGCTATCCGACTGGCGAGGCGACCACGGCCATCCTGGGCAAGCTGCGTGCCAAGGGAACGGACGGCCGCATGCCTGCCATCCACGATGCCCTGCGCGGTGCCGGTCTGGACGGTCGGGCACCGCACGGGGCGGGTGTCCCGCGCGCCCGCGGCATCGTCGACACGATGCGGATGTGGTTGCAGGACGAGGTGCCCGGCCGCCCCCTGACCCCGACGGATGTCGCGGCGATGGCGCAGACCGGCGTGGCGCTGGCCCACCTGCATGGGGTTCCCCCTGTCACCGACCGCCGCTGGACCCACGCGGACGAGCTGTCGGTCCTGGATCGCGCCCTGACCCAGGCGGCAGAGCTGTTGCCCGCGCGAAAGGCGGAACTGCGGCGCATCCTGCACGCCGCCAGGGATCGGATGGGCCGGCTGCGCGACGACCAGCATTGCGGCATCCACCGCGATTTCTATTTCGACCAGGTGCTGATCGCCGATGCGCAGGTCTGGCTGGTCGATCTGGACCTCTACGCGGTGGGCGACCCGGCGGTGGACCTGGGCAATTTCCTGGCGCATCTGGACGAATACACCCTGCGGAGCAAGGGCGACGTCGGCGCGCTGAGTGCATCGGCCCGGGCCTTCCTGGACGGCTATGCCGGCATCCGACCCCTGCCCTGCCCCCGGCGCATCGCAACCATGCGCACGCTGTCGCTGGCCCGCCACATCCGCATCAGCCTTCGTTTCGATGATCGCAGGCACACCACGGACGCGCTGATCGAGCAGTCCCTCAGAGCCTGCGCCACCTGCCACCAGCCAACCTGATTTCCAAGAGAGACCCTGCGCATGGACCGTATCGGCCCCCTGCTGATTGCCGCGACCCTGTCCCTTCCCGTCCCGGCCCTGGCCGACCCGCCCGCGATCGAGTTCCGTCGGTCGCTGCAGCTGGACCTGGCCTATGAACGGCAGACGGATGATGGCGACCGGGACCGTGAGGGGGCCGTCAGCCCGCTGTTCCGCCTGATCGGCGAGGTCGCGTCAGAGGAAACCTGGTCCGGCTTCTTCGAATTCGACGTCTTCTCCGAACGGGTCTGGGAACGTGGAGAGCCGCGCAGCACGACCAACACCGCGCGCGTCAATCAGGCCTATCTGCAGTATGACGACGGCTTTCGCATTCGCGCCGGGCGCTGGCTGTACCGCGACGAACGCGAATGGCTGATCGACGAGAACATCGACGGTGTCATGGCCCGCTTCGACGCGGGCCCGGTACGCATCGACGCGCTGGCAGGCCGCGTGGGCTGGCTGCCCCGCACCCTGTTCGAGCCGGGGTCGCGCGGCGACCGCATCGCCTATTACGGCCTGCTTGCGCAGATGGAACCCGTTGATGACCGCTTTGTCGAGGCCTTCGCCATCCTTGGAGACGACCGCGAGAGGGGCGCCGGAGAGCAGCTGTCCCTGGGCCTGCGGTCCTGGGGAGAGTTGGGCGACGGCCTGACCTATTGGGCGGATGCGGGGCTGTCGCGCGGATCGGACGACGACCGCCGCCTGAAGGGATATGGGTTCGACATCGGCGCGACCCGCCTGTGGGAGGATCACGACCTGCAGCCGCGCGTGACGGTGGCCTTTGCCCAAGGCAGCGGCGACGGCGACCCCGACGACGGCACCGACCGTGCCTATCGCCAGACCGGGCTGCAGTCGAACGAGGCGCGTCTGGGCGGGTTCGCCAAGCTGAAATACTATGGAGAGGCGCTTGATCCCTATCTGAGCGACATCCGCATCGCGACCGCCGGCGTCGGCCTGACCGCAAACGACGCGGTATCGGTCGATCTGCTGTATCACCACTATCGCCGCGTATCGGTAACACAGGGACAGGACAGCCACCTGGGCGACGCGCTGGACCTGGTCCTGGGCCTTCGTCCGACCGATGCACTGGAAATCGACGCGGCGATCGGCTGGTTCGCCGGGGGGTCCGACGCGACCGACCCCGACCGCGGCATGGCTGCCCGGATCGAGATGGAATACGCGTTCTGACGCACCTGCCAGCGGGCATGCAGGGCCAGGAAAGTTTTCGCGGAACGGAGCGAGCGGGCCGGCCGTTGATGCAGAAGCTGCGAAAACAGGCAATCGCGCGGACCGGACGACCCGTGACCGTGCGCCTGCCCAAGCAAGGACAAAGCGAATGACCAAGATCGTGTACGAGATCGTCGAGCATGACGGTGGCTGGGCCTACAAGCTGGACGACGTGTTCTCGGAAACCTATCCCACGAAGGAACAGGCGACCGCCGCCGCCAACGACGTCGCCGCGCGGCAGCAGTTGAGCGGCGAGCCGGAAGTCGTCCAGTATCAGGACGAAAAGGGCACCTGGCGCGAGGAGGACGTGTCGGGCGACGACCGCCCCGAGGTCGACG
Source organism: Paracoccus sp. Arc7-R13 (assembly GCF_004010775.1). Lineage (NCBI taxonomy): Bacteria > Pseudomonadati > Pseudomonadota > Alphaproteobacteria > Rhodobacterales > Paracoccaceae > Paracoccus > Paracoccus sp. Arc7-R13. Next base: position 2,512,628 of record NZ_CP034810.1, read on the forward strand.
TTCGCGACGGCGCGACATAAGCAGGATAGGCCTTAAAGTTGACAGCGTCGGCACAACCCCCTGTGCCGACGCTGATATTTCCGTCGCCGCAAGACCGCTATCCTGCGACGCCCTCGTTGAGGGGCGCTAAAGTTGACTATTTTCGTTGCTGACCCGATCCGGCGGTGCTATCGGCCTCGCAACGTCATACACGATCAGGCAGCAGACCATGCACCAGCCCACCCGATTCATCCTTGCGGCCTTGGCCTGTCTTGCAGCGCCCACGACGCTGTGGGCCGAACCGACGCAGTATCCGCTGACGCTGGAGAACTGCGGCGTTGAGATCACCATCGAGCAGGCACCCCAGAATGCCGTGGCCTTGGGCCAGAACAGCGCCGAGATCCTGCTGATGCTGGGGCTGCAGGACAGGTTGGCCGCGTCTGCCTTCTGGCCCACCAAGGTGCTGCCCGAGCTGGAGGAGGCGAATGCCGCCGTCGAGATCCTGACTGTCGAACAGCCCACCTTGGAAGGGATCCTGACCAAGGAGCCAGACTTCGTGGCGGCACAGCTGCCGCTGCTGCTGGGCGATGACAGCAAGGTCGCCAAGCGACAGGACTTTGCCGATCTGGGCATTCCAAGCTATCTGTCGCCCGGCATCTGCAACACCCGCGACGATGCCGGCGACATTTATGGCAGCCGTGATCAGCTGTGGAACATGGATCTTCTGTACCAGGAGATCGACGAGCTGTCGCGCATCTTTGACGTGGCCGATCGCGGGCAGGCGCTGATCGCCGACTTCCGCAAGCGCGAGGCCGACCTGCGGGCGCGGTTCGACCGCGACGACGACACGACCTTCCTGTTCTGGTTCTCCAGCCCCTCTGCCGGAGAGGACGCCTATCTGGGCGGCAAGAACGGTGCATCGGGCTTCATCGCCGACCTGCTGGGCGGCCGCAACGCGATCACGACCGAGGCGGAATGGCCGACCGTCGGATGGGAGGGCATCATCGCCGCCGATCCGACCTATATCGTCGCCGCATCGCTGGACCGCGACCGGTGGGACCTGGACCGCGCCGACAACAAGATCGCGTTCCTGGAAAGCGACCCCTCGGTCAGCCAGATGCCCGCGGTGCAGCAGGGCCACATCCTGACCATGAACGGCGCGGCGATGAACCCGACGATCCGCACCATCTATGGCGCCGAGGAGCTGGCCCGTCAGCTGGACGCGCTGCAGGGGAAATGAGCGTTTCGGCCCATCGCGGCAGGGGCGGTTTCGCCGCCCTGCTGATGATCGCGACCGCGGCCCTGACGGTCGCGGTGGCCTTGGCCGTCAGCATTGGAGAGATGCGGATCCCGCTGGCGACCGTCGGCCTGTCGGCCACCAACCACGTGGGCTGGACCGATGCGCAGATCAGCCGCATCCAGGACAGCGTGATCTGGGATCTGCGTCTCAGCCGGGCGCTGGTCGCGGCGCTGTGCGGGGCGGGATTGGCGATCTGCGGTGCGATCCTGCAATCGCTGCTGCGCAATACCTTGGCCGAACCCTATGTGCTGGGCGTGTCCGCGGGTGCGTCGACGGGGGCCGTGGCGGTGATCATCCTGGGCGTCGGCGCGGGCACCGTGTCGCTGTCGGCCGGCGCCTTTGCCGGGGCGCTTGCGGCCTTTGCCTTTGTGGCGCTGCTGTCGGATGGCGGGCGCGGCGGACCGGATCGCACGATCCTGGCCGGGGTCGCGGCCGCACAGCTGTTCAACGCGCTGACCGCCTATGTCGTCACCACCTCGGGCAACGCGCAGCAGGCGCGTGACGTGATGTTCTGGCTGCTGGGCAGCTTTGGCGGCGTGCGCTGGCCGGAGTTCCAGCTGCTGGCCGTGGTGATGCTGATCGGGCTTGTCGTCTGCATCTGGTATGCACACGCGCTGGATGCCTTCACTTTCGGCGACGACGCGGCCGCGTCCATGGGGATCGCGGTGGGCCGGGTGCGGATCGTCCTGTTCGCGACGACGGCGTTGATCACCGCGACCATCGTCAGCATGGTCGGATCCATCGGCTTTGTCGGGCTGGTCGTCCCCCACGCGGTGCGGTTCCTGATCGGGCCGGGACACATGCGTCTGCTGCCCGCCTGCGCGGTGGTCGGCGCGGTCTTCATGGTCATGGCCGACATCGTCTCGCGCAGCGTGATGACCCAGCAGACCCTGCCCATCGGCATCGTCACCGCGCTGGTGGGCGTCCCATGCTTTTCATTGATCCTGTACCGCGCGAGGGCCACGGCATGAGCATCGCAGCCACCAACCTGTCCTGGGGCGTCGGGCGCAAGGCGATCCTGCATGACGTGTCGCTGCGCGTTCAGCCGGGCACGATCCTGGGGCTGTTGGGGCCGAACGGGTCGGGCAAGTCCTCTCTGCTGCGGCTGTTGGCGGGGCTGCGGCGGCCGGATCGGGGTCAGGTCACACTGGATGGACAGGACATCGCCGGAATGCGCCGGCGCGACCTGGCACGGCGCGTGGCTCTGGTCCAGCAGCACGCGCAGACCGAAATGAACGTGACCGTCCAGGAGGTCGTGATGCTGGGACGGACACCCCACCGCGCGCCTCTGGCGGGATGTTCGACGGCCGACATGATCGCGGTCGAACGGGCGCTGGAACAGGTCGACATGACCGCGTTCCGCCATGAAAGCTGGCAGGGCCTGTCGGGCGGCGAGCGTCAGCGCGTCCAGATCGCCCGTGCCCTGGCCCAGCAGCCCCGAGAGCTGTTCCTGGACGAGCCGACCAATCATCTGGACATCCAGCATCAGCTGGACCTGCTGCGGCTGGTTTCCCGACTGGGGCTGACCAGCATCGTGGCGCTGCACGATCTGAACCACGCGGCCATGTTCTGCGACCGCCTGCTGGTGCTTGACCAGGGCCGCGTCGTGGCGGATGGTCCCCCGGCCGAGGTGCTGACGCAGGACCTGTTGGCCGACGTGTTCCGGGTGACATGCGATTTTCATCACGCGCGCGACGGACGGCGTCACATCCTGTTCCAGTAGGACCAGCGGTCGGACCAACAACCTAGACGGAAAGGTATGGCGCCTTCCGCAATTAAGCGTTGAAATTAAGCGATTTTTTGCCGCTCAGCTGGGATAACCGGAACTTGACGTGACACGCGGGCGGGGTCCGTTATGCATCCCACAACGCGTGCAACGCCCTGGTGGCTGATCAAGGTGCCGGGATGCACGCATCACAGCAAAGGCCCGTGACATGATCCAACGCCGCAGCCAGCTGACAGCCCGTCTTGGGGCACTGACCATGACCGCCTGCCTGATCGCCGCGCAGGCGGGAGCGCAGGGCAACACGGGGGGCATTCCCACTGCGCAGGACATCTGGCGGCACCTGCCGCCCCTGCCCGGCCAGGCTGCCGCGCCCGAACCGCAGCCGGCGCCCGAAGCACCCCCGGCGCCCCGACCCGAGCGGGCGGCACCGGTGGAGCCCGCTCCCCGCACGCCGGTCGCCGTCGCGCCACCCAGCCCGCCTGTCGCGGCGCCGGTACCCGTGCCCGTCGCGCCATCACCGGCGCCCGTGCCGGTTCCTGTGCCTGTGCCCGTTGCGCCATCGCCGGTGCCCGTCTCACCTCCCGGTGCACCCGTATTCACGCAACCCCCTGCCACGACAGCCCCCGTGCCGTGGAATGGCATCCCCGCTGCGACACCGTCCTTCGGATCGCGGACATTGGCGCAGGCGCGGGTCGTGATCCACTATCCCGAACGTGGCGGGTTCGAGCGTTCGCAGGAAATCAGCCGCTTGCTGCGCGCCCTGGGCACCGCCGAGGTCGAGACCCGTCCCGTCCGCTACGCGGTGGACCGCCAGAGCATCCGCTATTTTCAGGACGCCGACCGCGAGGTTTCCGGGACCATCGCCGACCTCATCGGCGGGGGTGGCCGGGCGACGGTGGCAGACTTCACCTTCTTCCGCCCCACCCCGCGGGACGGCACGATCGAAATCTGGCTGCCGTGATTGGGGGCGTCTGTATTGGCGCCTCCGGAGAGCGGAATACTTTGGCGTAAAGCCAGGGCGATCGTGACTTGCCTTTCCGGGTTGGCTGGCCTTTCCACTATAAAACAGGCCATGAAATCGCCAGCGCCTAGTACTGGGCGTCTCGATTGCGCTGGCCTGCCGATCATTTAAAAGCTCAGTATACTTGCAGTTTTCCTGAACGCTCCAGTGGTGCCGAAAGCGACAAGCTCTACTCCAATATTCGCTACATGGTTGATAGATTATTTTTCGATCAACCTTTTGGAGAATATGGCTTGACCATCCATGGAGGTAAAAGAAATCAAATATGCCGTTCTATACTTCAAAGTCCGGGCAGGACTTTCCATTATGCTTATGCGCCACGGCATCAACAGATGCAACGCCGTCTGCGCTAATTACACCTAGAAGGACATTTTGAGATACCAAAAGAATTAACGTGGAGACGTACATTATTTAGTGGATATCGTTCTCAAAACTCCAAGACCATTAAATTACATGAAGTTGATTTATAATGAAAATTCCAAAAATTGCCTTACGAATATTCTATCCCTATCCTTAACGCATCTGTCAGTCATACCATAAATACAAGCCCATACTGGTGTAATTTAGAAAATTCTGAATTTTAAGCGATCATACTAAAGACCCCTAAATAATATATATGCCACATATTGTCTCGGAGCGTCTGTAAAGGGTTCAACAGAGGCGTTCATCACGGCACCGTCATACCGCCGGACAATACCAACAATTGACATGCACTTTTAAGGGACCTGAGCAGGTGGCCGATGGACCCTCGCGCCATTCTTGTTTACCTTGGTTAACAGAGCATTTCGATTGTGTGGCATTCGTTGCGGTATGCCTGGACCTCGTGCCTTGGTGGAGAGAGCAGTGGACAACGCCTTTGATACACTGTCCTGCCCCAGTTTCGCGTCGGCACCGGGCCGACATCAACTGTATCTGACCGAAGCGCATCGCGATCATCTGGCGATGATCAAGGCCTGGACCAAGTTCGACCGTGGGCTGCTGGTCCTGTCGGGGCCGGCCCGGATCGGGAAGACGGTCCTGACGTCGGAGTTCATCGCGCAATCCTCCGGTGACATGAAGATCGGACGGGTCACGCTGGATCGTCCGGGCATGGATCTGTCGCAGGAAGCGCCTAAAGCGTTCGGCATCAGTTCCCCTGACCCGCTGACGGAACTGACACGGCTTCTGGAGAAAGGGCGCTCGACCTACCGGAAATGTGTCCTGATCGTCGACAATGCGCATCTGTTGTCCGAACCCTCCAAGGAGTTTCTGGAGGAGATCACGGCCGCCTCGGGCTTGCCGCAGCCGCTGTATGTCCTGCTGGTCGGACGTGGAGAGGCCGCCGCCCTGCTCGACCCCCCAATTCATGACGAGTTGCGGCGCAGGATCGGGGGGCATCTGCGGATGCAGCCCCTGACGCAGGCAGAGACCGCCGCCTATATCACTCATCGCTTCCGCATTCGGAAATGCCCCTGTCACGGGGGACGCCAGCCGTTCGATGCCGGCGGGCTTTGGCTGATCCATGAGGCCTCCGGCGGCAATCCCGGCCAGATCGACCGCCTGGTGCGGCACTGCTTGTCCCGGGAGCGCATGGCTCCAGGCGGCCGGATGGAAGAAGTGTTCGTGCATGCATGTCTGTCCGACTTGGCGCAGGCCGGGACCCTGCCCCATCCGTTGCCCGACCTGCCTGCAGGCGGGTACCGCGATGAAGCGGCATCCATCGAAGAACCCGCTGCACCGCCGTCTTTTCCGGAACCCTATGTCGGGACGGCGCCCGCGGGGCATGTGCCCTTGCTGCTGGAGGAGCCGCCCGCGCGTCGGTGGCAGACGCCCGCCCTGGCCGGCGCGGCCGTGATCGGTCTTGTCGCAGTCGGCGGCTATCTGCTGACCCCGGACCGGGCGCCCGTCGATCAGGCCGCGGAAACTCCGGCGGTGGTTGTCCAAGCACCCGAAGCGGCGCCCCCTGCACCCGCGCCCATCGCACCGGAACCCGTGGCCGAGCCCACCCCGCGGCAGGCCGCGATCGTGACGGAGGTCGAGGAGAACGCTCCGGACGCGCAGATTCTCCTGACGCAGGCGCTTGAGGCGGATATCGTCGATCAGGCGGCGGCGCTGGCGCTGTACAAGCGTGCTGCGCTATGGGGCAATGAACGGGCGGCGTACTATCTGGGTCAGCTGTACGAGACCGGCATCGGGGTCGAGGCCGATCCGAACAGCGCCCGCGCATGGTATCGCAAGGCGCCCGATATCTCGGGGGCCGTTGCACGGCTGCGCGAGCTTGATGTCGCCGATGCGTCCCCCGCCGAGGTTCCCGGCATGCCCACCCCGAACCGCCAGACCATCCTGACGGCAGGTCAGTCCGAACTGTACTGGTCCGCACCCGAGGGGCCGGACCCGGTGCAGTACCGCGTGGAGTTCAGCATCGAAGGGTCGGAGCAGATCGAACAGATCGACACCGACCTGACAGCAGCCCTGATCGAACAGCCCGTTGCACGGTGGCGGGTCGCGGCCCTGCGCGCCGACGGTACGCCCGGCCCGGCATCGGACTGGGCGGTGCCGACGGCGCCCTGATCAGCAGCCCAGAACGGCGCAGATGTTGCGACGATAGGCGGCGTTGGCCTCGCTGTCGGTCGGCGTCTCGGCCTCTGGCGCGACGGGGGTGCAACTGGGCACGTATTCCGGGTCGATCCCCCGGTTCACGCAGGTCGAGATGTCCCAGCCCGGCGGAATGTCGGTCAGGTCGACCGACTGCCATTTTGCATGACCGTCGGAGCGCAGGGTGTCGATGTTCGACAGGATCAGCGACGAAAGGTCCGACACGCCGCGGCAGCTGGCCTGATGATAGCGGTTGCCGCGCGGATCGTATTCATAGGTCATCAGCACCGCCTTGACGGCGACCAGGTCCACCGGGTCCGGCTGAAAGGCATAGGTCCCGCCCGCCAGCGTCGCCGGGGTATAGACCGCCTGCAGCGTGTCATCCTGGATCGGCAGCAGGTGGAACTGCTCTCCGTCGATCTCGTTTTCGGCATACAGTGCGGCCGGCGCCCCCGCGACATAGAAGAAGGCATCGATGTCGCCCGCTTCCAGCTGCGGCAGCGCATCGCCGGGTGCGATGGGCAGCACCTCGGCCGGTTCGATGCCGGCCAGAGAGATCATCAGCGACGCGGTCAGATAGGTGCCGCTGTCCTCGACCCCGATGGCGACCCGCTTGCCGTTCAGCCCGCCGAAGTCGGCGATGTCGCGGCGCGCCAGGATGTGGACTTCCTCCTCGTACAGGGGAAAGGCGATCCGAACGCCGGCGATGGCCCGCGCCACGGCAGGATCATCGCTTGCGAATGTCTGCATGTACTCCAGCACGTCGTTCTGGACGATGCCGAACTGGGTGTTGGGGCGCTGACGCACGGCCAGGAAATTCTCCAGCGAGCCGGCCGATTCGACGACCTCCAGGTTCTGGCCGCATTGCTGCATCAGGCCGCTCAGGTCGCGACCGATCTGGATATAAGTGCCGGTCGGCGATCCGGTCATGATCGTCATGTCGGCGTTCTGGGCATGGCCTGCGACGGACATGCCGGACGCCACGCAGATCCCGAAGGCAAGGCGTTGCAGAAGCTTGGAAATTGGCATCGTCGTCTCTTTCCGCTTGAGGAATGTCAGCATCCGTCCAGCCCGGCCAGAAGGACAAGCAACGCTTGGCGGTTGATGGGGTTCTGGACCTCGCGCAGCGCGTCGATGGTGCACTGGCCTTCGACCAGCAGGTCGCGCAGCCGGTCGCGCGACGCCTGTGATTGCGGAAGACCGGGCGTGGTGGCCAGGATGGCGCTGACCTGATCCGCGTCCCGCGTTTGCAAAGCCAAGCCGTCGTCACCGGTGACCGCCAGTTGCGCGTCTGCCGCAGGTTCCTGCGTTGCCACGGGGGCCGGTTCGGCGGGCGCATCCGTCGGCGGCTCGGGGGCGGCTTCCTGCTCCGGCTCAGCCTGCTGTGCGGCCAGGTCGCTGCTCAGCGTCTCGATCTGCGTCTGCAGCGCTGCGGCACGCTCCTCCTGCGCGGCGATCTGTGCGGCAAGGCTCTCGGACCGGTCCAGCTCGGCCTGCATCGCGTCACGACGCGTGGTCAGCTCCGCCAGTTCCGACTGCACTGCATTCAACTCGGCCACGGCCGCGGCCGCCTGTTCCTCCTGCTCCGCGATTTGCGCGGAGAGGTTTTCGGACTGCTCCAACTCAGCCTGCATCGCATCGCGACGCGTGATCAGCTCTGCCAGTTCCGTCCGGATGGCATTCAGCTGCGCCTCCGCAGCGACAGCCTGCTCCTCTCGCTCCGCAACCTGCGTGGAGAGGCCTTCCGCCTGCTCAAGCTCTGCCTGCATCGCATCGCGACGGGCAGTCAACTCCGAGAGTTCCGTCTGAACGTCGTTCAGCTGGGCCTGAGCGGCGGCCATCTGGTTCTCCCGCTCTGCAACCTGTGCAGAGAGGCCTTCGGACTGCTCCAGTTCCGCCCGCACCGCGTCGCGGCGTGTGGTCAGCTCAGCCAGTTCAGCCTGCGCAGCGGCAAGCTGTGCCTCAACGGCAGAAGCCTGCTCCTCTTGGTCCGCAACCTGTGCAGAAAGGCTTTCGGACCGCTCCAATTCCGCCTGCATCGCATCGCGACGCCTTGTCAGATCAGCCAGCTCTGCACGCATCGCGTCAAGCTGCGGTTCAATCTCCTGCCGCGCAGAGGTCATCTCGACACGGCTGGCGGTGGCGGCTGCTATCTCCTCCTCCAGCACGGCAAGTCTCTGTGCCTGCTCCTGCTCGGTCGTGCGAAGATCTTCCGTCCGTTGAGCCAGTTCCTCCGCCTCGGCGCGCCGCGCTTCGAGGGTGGTGTTCAAGTCCTCAAGTTCCGCCTCAGCCGCCGCGATCCGGGTTCTCAGATCAGCATCCTGCGCCTCTGCACTCTCGGTGCCGCTTTCAACCGTGCCCTGGTTCTCTTGCGCGCCGGTAAGGCTCTCCTGCTCCTGCGCAAGCTGGCTGGTCGCCGCCTCGATCCTGGCCGTCAGGTCGCTCAGCTCCGTGCGCGCTGCCTCGACTTGGGGCTCCAGCTCGGCAGCCTCAAGCTCCATTTGCGCGATGATCTGACGCAAGGCCTGCGCCTGCGCGGCCAGATCATCCGGCGCCGCCTGCGCCGATGCCAAGGGAGCCGTCCCCAGAAAGCCGACCGCTGCCAGAGCGGCTATCGGAACACGAGAAAACACGAACACAATTAAAATCCTCCGTAGTTTCATAATGAAGCCACATGACGGATTGTCAAGTTTGGCCAGCCCAGACGCGGGGATCATCTGTAGAGAAATCCCCGCAAACGCTCCTGATAGCGCGTAGCGCATCTGAACCACCACCGTGCAAATCCGGCGCGCTATCGCCTGATCGGAACGCCAAATTTGCGGACGTACATGTCGCCGCGACACGAGAAAACCTACGCTGTCAAGGACGGGCAGCGCGCAAGGTTCTGCATGCATTGAAACTTCAGCTCTGCGAGATGCCTATTTCGGGATAGAGAGATCTGTCCGCGAACTTGGCGGCAGAGTCGCAGGTTCTATTGAGCCTAGGTACCATGCTACAGACGCACAGACAGTCATGTCCCTCCTTGGTATCTGTACATTCTATCGCGGAGCAACGAGGTAATTAGGGCCGGCTGTGATGTTACGAACGTGCCCTGTTCCCTGCGCGATGAAATCCTGCGCGACGAAATGATGGCAGCGAGCGTCAGTTCTGAGACTGATCCAGTCAATACCTGACATAATGGTCTACCAACAAGCCGGCGCGCCGTGGCCACGTCGACCAGCCCAGAGCCGATCCCCATCACAGGAACCGCGTCCGATTCGGACGGGTCCTTTCCGTTACTCGACCAATACCAAGTCGATCCGATTATGCCATCGCTCGGTTCCGCCGTTGGCATCATATCGATTAGATACGGCACGGTACAACCGGTCTTGGCGGCAGCCGACACCCGAATGGACTACAACAGCCCCTGCTCCCGGAATGACGCCTCCGCATCCTTGCCGATGATGACGTGGTCGTGGACCAAGACATCGATCGCCTCACAGGCCGCAGCGACGCGGGCGGTCATGGTAATGTCCTCATCACTGGGGGTCGGATCGCCGGAAGGATGGTTGTGGACCAGGATCACGGCGCTTGCATTCAGCTCCAAGGCCCGCTTGGCCACCTCGCGGGGATAGACCGGCACGTGCCCGACGGTACCGCTGCCCAGGGCTTCATCGGCGATGATCGTGTTCTTGCGATCCAGGAACAGCACCCGAAACTGTTCGGTCTCGCGATAGGCCATGCAGGTGCGGCAATAGGAGATCAGCGCCTGCCAGGACAACAGCACCTCGCGCTGCAGAACCTTGGCCTGGGCCATCCGTTGCGCGAACGCGTCCACCAGCCGCAGTTGCAGATAGACCCAACGGTCCGCGCCCTCGACCTGCCGGATGCGATGTTCGGATGCGGCGACGACTCCGTTCAGATCCCCGAATGTGGCAAGCAGGCGCTTGGCTAAGGGCTTGACGTCGATCTTGGGCACAGCATTGAACAGCAAAAGCTCCAGCATCTCGTAATCGGGCATCGGCGCATGACCGCCCTCCAGAAAGCGGGTCCGCAGCCGTTCACGATGACCCCAGTAATGCGGCCGGGCGGTCCCGTCCGTCCCTGTCACCAGCCCGCCGCCCGCCGCGGCATCGGGCTTCAGCCGGTCCGTCATGCGGAAGGACCTGGTGAACGCGGGCTCGGTCACCGCCTCGGGGGGCGGCATGCGAGCCTCGAGGTCGGCCAGACCTTTGAGCGCCTCTTCGGAGAACCCGCCCGGCGACCGAATCGGAAGCTCGACCGTATCCCGCACCTCCTCCGTTTCCGACGCCTGCACCTTGCCGCTTCGACCCCAGATCATGATGCGCCCCCGTCATACCGAAATACGATGCCGGGCAATCGTCTTGCGCATTCCCGGCCCTCAGCGGGACACATTGCGCAAATAAGGTAAATCAAACCTTAACGGGCAACACGGCAGGCACTGAATATGCGGGCTTGATGCAACAAACTCATTGCCGGTAGCCCAAGCCACTACGTGTGTTTCATTACCGCGGTTGGTGCTGCCGCAGGGGGCCAATATCTCTTTCACAAGCGTGCATGGTCCCTTTCTCGGCCGCTCAGGAGATCAGGCCCACACGCCGCCGAATGGCCTCATCGCGCAGCGAGATCTCGGCACCCAGAAACGCATCCGCGTCCGGCCCGCACATCCAAAGCAGTGCACGTGCGGGCCATTCCGGCGGGATATGCACCGTCCAATCCAGCTGGCTGATCGGATTGACGCCGCTGTCGCGGATTGCCGCCTGCATGTCTGTCGCCACGGTACCCGGCGACAGGCTGATCGCCCGAACGCCGTCCGCCCGCGCCTCCTGATCCACCGCGCGCGTCAGCATCAATGCGCCTGCCTTGCTGGCACAATATGCGCTCCACCCCTCCTGAGGAGCATGGGCGGCACCCGACCCCACCGTCAGGATGGTCCCGCCGCCGGCTGACCGCATGACCGGCAGTGCGGCACGGATCCCGTGAAAGACGCCCTTCAGGTTGATGTCGATGGCCTGTCCCCAGGCATCCGGATCGGCATCGGACATGCCGGCGATCGGTCCGATGACACCGGCATTGTTGATCAGGACGTCCAACCGGCCCGCGCGATCACAGAAGGACGCGACCGCCCGTTCCATGTCGGCGGCACGTGCGACATCGCCTTCCAAAACCATGCCGCCAATTTCGTCGGCCAGCGGTGAGATCGCGCGTGCATCACGGGACATGAGGCCGACGAGCGCCCCGGCCTCGGCAAGCACCCGCGCCGTCGCCGCACCGATGCCCCGGCTTGCCCCGGTCACCAGAACCGCCTTGCCCCTCAGATCGACCATTCCTCACTCCTGCCTTGCCATCAGTCTCACGGACACGGCCAGCAAGCCGGTCCACCAGACTATGACATTACGGCACCGCTGCGTGCATCCCAAGCCGCCTGCGCCATGCAATCGTAGGAATTTCGCAGAGCAGGTGTCACAACCTGTGCGAAAAGGCAGGTTCTCAGGACGGCGGGTGTCGGCTAGTTAAATTTGTATAGTTTATTGAGTTGGATTTTTCCCATGCACCAGAACCAGACCGATCTGCGTCCCGTCGTTTCGGCGAAAGACCTGGCGATGATCCTTTCCGCCATCGGCGCCTATTCCCACAACGCAGAGTTCCGCGACCTTCGCGACAGGCTGCAGCACCAGGCCGTCACCTGGGGCGTGTTCCGCGCAGGCTGAGCCCAGTCAGTAGGCTCAATCGACATAACTGACATGCCTTTAGAATATAGACGATAAGTCACATCACGCGGCATGCTAGTTCCGTGTGCCGTCATATTCGTGATCCAATCGCAGCCTGTCACAATCCAGACAATGCGTGGGCCCGCCGACTTCCCTTCCTGCCCAATGCACGCCTGTCCATCTATTGTCGCGTAAGAGGTTCATCATGTTCATTCGAAAGTCATCCCGCCTCCGCACCGTCACGATCGATGACGGCAGCATCCTCAGCGTCGCCGATCTGCCCGATGCCGACACGCGTTGGGTTGCCTCGCGCAAGCAGACAGTGGTGCTCGCCGTGCTGCACGGACTGATCGACAGGGATGATGCATTGCGGCGCTATGGCCTGTCGGACGACGAGTTCAACTCGTGGTGCCGTGCCTGCGCGGCCCGTGGAAAGGCAGCCCTGACGGTGACCGCACTGCTGCAATACCGTCAGCCACAATCTGATCAATCGACTGATACTTCTGCGGACTAGCTGCAAAGGTCAGCATCGGCTTGAGCATCGGTCTTGCGATTGTTTCATCGACGGTTACGTTGTGCCTAATGGCATAGCATTTGCTCGACAAGTCATCTCCAGCTACTCAAGGGTCGACGTGTAGTTTGGCACTGGTCTGCCCCCTGAAAAGTGGTCCTCCCTAAGGTATGGCTTTTGAGCCATTTGGAGGATGCAGGAATGCCCCAGAAAAAGCACAAGCCGGAGGAGATCGTCGCCAAGCTCCGGCAGGTCGACGTGTTGGTGTCGCAAGGCCAGTCGGTGGCCGAAGCCGTGCGGTCGATCAGCGTGACGCAGTTCACCTACTATCGGTGGCGCAAGGAGTTCGGTGGGCTGAAAACCGACCAAGTGAAGCGATTGAAGGAGCTGGAGAAGGAGAATGAGCGGCTCCGGAAGGCCGTCTCTGACCTGACGCTCGAGAAGCTCATCCTTCGGGAAGCGGCATCGGGAAACTTCTGAGCCCCGCCCGCCGCCGTGCTTGCATCGAGCATGTCAGGCAGAAGCTCCGGATCTCGGAACGGCTCGCCTGTCGCGTGCTCGGGCAGCATCGCTCGACACGGCGGAAAGTGCCGAGCGGACGGGCCGATGAAAACGTCCTGACGGCCGACATCATCGCGCTCGCCTCGCAATATGGGCGCTACGGATACCGCCGGAGTTGCCGGTGGTTGCGCCACTGGTCCGAGCGACCACCGGCGACGCCCTTCTGCGCGAGGCCGGTTGGGCGGTGAACGTGAAACGGGTCGAGGGGTCGGACGCATGCGTCCGACGGCGGCGGGAGGGGCTGAAGGTGCCACAAAAGCAACCAAAGAAGGGTCGGCTCTGGCTGAACGACGGGTCATGCATCCGTCTGCGGCCAGAGCGTTCGAACCATGTCTGGTCCTACGACTTCGTCGAAGCCCGGACCCACGATGGAAGGAAGTTCCGCATGCTCAATCTCATCGACGAGTTCAGCCGGGAGTGTCTGGCAATCCGGGTCGACCGGAGGCTCCGATCGACCGACGTCATCGACGTCTTGTCCGATCTCTTCATCCTGCACGGTGTGCCGGATCATATACGGTCCGACAATGGCCCGGAGTTCATCGCCAAGGCGGTGCGGGAATGGATCGTCGCCGTCGGCGCGAAGACCGCCTACATCGAGCCGGGGTCCCCCTGGGAGAACGGTTACTGTGAGAGCTTCAATTCCAAGCTCCGCGACGAGTTGCTGAACGGGGAGATCTTCTACAGCCTCGCTGAGGCGAAGATTATCATCGAGAGTTGGCGCCGCCATTACAACACCAAGCGCCCGCACTCATCACTGGGGTATCGCCCGCCAACTCCCCAGGCCATCCAGTGGCCGGCTTCGCCATCCGGAGCCGCTTCGCCGGCCACCCCAGCTGTAGCGCCAAGACCCGAAATGCACTAAGACTGAAACCGGACCACCCGATAGGGGCAGGCCACGATGAAAATCGAACGAAGGATCCGGCTGCGGACCGCTGAGACGAGGTTTATCGAATACCGGAACAGATATGCAAACGAACGCGCGCAGAGGGAGGACCATCCTAGGCCTAACCCGATCGCGGATCTGGCCGATATCCCGCGGGTAATCTTGCCCGCGTGCCACCCCGATGCAGGACACTCTTATGACGAAAGAATACCCCTACACGACGGCAGCGCTTTCCCCGTTCCGGCACCGGATGGACCGGATGGCTTCGGCACTGAAATTGCATTGGCAGGGCATTCAGCAGTTGAGGGTCGCGCTGACCCGTCTGGAAGAGAGGCTAACAGTCCTGACCGAGGAAAACCGACATCTCCGGGAGCAAATCACCGAGGGAAACCGAAAGATCCGGGACCTGCAGATCACTTCGGACATTCTCAGCTCATTCACCTCGTCAGAAAGCTGAAACCTATCTTCGAGCGGACTATGGCCCGCATCCGGAGGAACCGTATGGTTGTGGCGATTGCCGCGAACCTTGAGGTTCATGCTGCGGCTGCTCTGCCCACAATTTCAAATCTGATCACCACCTTGGAGAACACCAATGACCGATACAACCGCGCCCAATACGGGCACCACCGTCTCGGTGGAGCAGGTTCACGACCTCATCGCGCAGTTGAGGACCTTCAACAACATTTTGGCCGAACTGCTCCGGGACCGCGATCAGCCGGCAATTTCGGACGTGATCCGGGATCACCTCATCGCGGTGCAGAGGATCGAGGCCAGCTTCACGGCCGCGACCGAGCATCTGATCGCCGCACTGCGTCGTCAGGAGGCGCTCGACCGGTCGTCTTGGGATCAGGCCATCTTGGAGAGGCTTGGACGGCTGGAGGCGCAGACCAACGAGGTCCTCGACCTCCTCGGGCACCCGATGCCCGGGCCGTCCGACGACTGACCCGGGCCGACATGATCCGCGCGGCGCATCATCAGGCTGATGCTTTCGGAGAACCCGTCACGGGGCTTCGCTTCATTGCCGATGAACTCGGGTCGCTGATGATCGTCCAGATCGGCAGTCAAATCTGGCAACACGCTGGAAGGTGCTTCGATCCCGTTGACCATGAACATCGGGCGGAAAGTGATCCCTCTTTGCATCCATGAATGCAGGCGATCTCAGACCAATTAGCACAGGAAGGTAGAACCCATGAATCGTGACACTGACATCTTGCCAATTTGGCTTTCGCGAAAGCACCTCTGCACCAATAAGGACCTTCAGCGTCTTTTCGGGGTTAGCCGCACTACCATCGACAGGTGGACGCGTGAGCGCCCAACCTTCCCAAACAAGCTCAAGCTTCAGACTCACATGGGTCACTTACCAGATTCTTAACCGAAGACGTCCGTAGATACCTCCAGACGATCACATAACAGCGATCCGTCATTTTTTCTGAGGGGTATCTGCACCTAGACCGTTTGTGCCACTGATGTGCCACGGACCGGAGACCGACCAAAACAGCATAGATCAATCGTATATCAAATATGACCTAAGATATTAATAAAATATGAGCTTTTTTGGTGCCCGGAGACGGATTTGAACCGCCGACACGCGGATTTTCAATCCGCTGCTCTACCAACTGAGCTATCCGGGCCCCGGTGGACCCTGGCGGGTCTTGGGTAGGCGGTGTTTACGAAGCGACGGCAGAACTGTCCAGACCGAATCTGCGGTTTTTCGACGACCTGCGGCGCTTTTCGGCGCGCTGCTTAGTCGTCACCGGCATCATCGCGCGGCAGGTCCTCCAGCGGCGGGCCGGGGATGACATAGGCTCCCCGCAGCCACTTGGCCAAGTCGACATCCGCACACCGCTTGGAACAGAACGGGCGATACTGCGGCTGGCTGTCCTTCTTGCAGATCGGGCAGGCCATCACGCGTCCCCGCTTGCGGAGGCCAGTCGTGCCAGCGGCACGCGGTCACGCTTGCGCGTCAATTCGTAGAGACCCATCGCGGTCCAACCGACCAAGGTCGTTTCCGACCCAGCCCCCCGAAACGCCCCCTGCAGGACCTGATCCAGCGTCGCGCGGTCTCGCTTTGGCATAGGCGCAAAATCGACCACGATCTGTCCACCCAGACCGCGCAGCGCAAGCTGCCGGGGCAGTTCGCGGGCCAGTGCAATATTCGCCTTCAGTCCCGCGGCCAGCGAGGTGTCGTTGCCGGTGTTCACGTCGACCGCGACCAGCGCACGGGTCGCCTCGACATGCGCATCGCTGCCGCCCGACAGGGGCACGCGGGAAGACAGCAGCGCATCGACGGCGTCCAGCACGCCGCAGCGATCAAAGCTGTCTTCGCCTTCCTCGACGGCGTCGGGGGCGGGCTCGGCCCAGTCCATCCATGCCTGCTCCCACGGCGTGGGCGCGTCCAGCAGCAGTTCCGGCGCGCCCACGGTTTCGGCGCAGACGCGATCCGCCAGTTCGATCAGGTCGTCCAACTCGGCGCGGATGTCGTCGTCCTCCGCGTCCAGGCAGACGCTGCGGAGGATCAGGCCATGATCGCGATCGCCCAAGGACGCCCGGCCGATCGCCGCCAGCTCATCCCGGCGATCCTCATCGCGGATGCTGCGCGACACGTTGACCCCCGGCGCGCCCGGCGTGACCAGCGCGTGACGGCCGCGAAACAGCAGGCGCGTGGACAAGGGCACGGCCTTGCCGTCCTCGGCCACGCCCGCGACCTGTACCAGCAGCGGCTTGCCCTCGGACACGCCCTTGCGATCGCGCAGATAGCCCGTCTGGCCATCCGGCAGGCGCAGGAAAACGCCGCCCTGCCCCTTCATGAAGCGGTCGGTCGCGGCACGACAGATCGCGCCGGGCGCCAGCGCGGTCAGCGGATCGCTGGCGACCAGCAGGTCGATCAGGTGACCGTCCTGCATCAGGGCTGCAGCTTCGAGGCCGAACAGATGCCCCAGAACGACTTGGCGACCCTTCATCGGGCGTCTTCCTTGATCTTGGGATGGATGCCGATCGCGCCCAGCATGGCGGCGGTTTCCGACAGAGGCAGGCCGACAACGGCCGAGAACGACCCCTCCAGCCACGGGATGAAGGCGGCCGCCGCCCCCTGGATGGCATAGCCGCCCGCCTTGCCCTGCCAGTCGCCCGCATCCAGGTACCGCTCCAGCGCGGCCGGATCGATCGATCGCATGCGGACCTTGGTCTCGACCAGGCGCAGGGCGGTGCGGGATCCGTGGCGCAGCGCGATGGCGGTCAGCACGACGTGGCGGCGCCCCGACATCAGCCGCATGAAGGCAGCAGCCTCGTCGCGATCGGCGGGCTTGCCCAGGATGCGGCGGCCCACGGCCACGGTGGTGTCGGCGGTCAGCAACGCCTCGCCCTCGGCCAGATCCAGCGCGGCGGCCTTTTCGGCGGCCATGCGGCGGACATAGTCGCGGGGTGGTTCGGCCTTGCGGGAGGTCTCGTCGATATCGGCGGGGCGCAGCGCGTCGGGAACGATCCCGATCTGGGCCAGCAGTTCCAACCGCCGCGGGCTGGCTGATCCCAGGATCAGCCTGGGGGGCGTATCGGCCATCATGCGGCCTCCGGTGGTGTCGGCCGTCCCGGGGGACGGCTTACTTGAAGCGGTAATTGATCCGCCCCTTGGTCAGGTCATAGGTGTTCATTTCCACCTGAACCTTGTCGCCGGCCAGAACACGGATGCGGTTCTTGCGCATCTTGCCTGCCATATGTGCGATAATCTCATGGCCGTTTTCAAGCTCGACCCGGAATGTCGCATTGGGCAGGAGTTCCTTCACGACGCCGGGGAATTCGAGCATTTCTTCCTTGGCCATGGTCACTCCGTTCTTGTCATCCCGTCAGATTCGGGACCGACGTTACATGCGACCAGAATGCGGGGAATTCAAGGAAAAAGCGCCCGGTCAGCCGCGCAGCGCCGTCAGGTCGGTGCCCGTGGCAAGCCCCAGGTCGTCAATCGACAGGCCCTGGGCGCGAAACGGGTCGGGCTGGGACAGGTCGCTCGGGGCATGCGCGGCCATCATCGCGGCTGCCTGGCCCATCACCGGGACCATGCCGTCATCTGTCGCCGCCGACGCGGGGTCGCGCAGACGGATCGCGTGGCATCCCTCGGCCTCGCCGAATTTTCCGGTGGCCAGGACCTGGCCGTCCTGCGTCTCCAGCGTGGCCTGTGTCAGACAGGTGCGCGGCAGGCTCAGCAGCCGCCCGTCCAGAAATCCCCGCAGCTCGGCCAGCGACACGCGCTTGCGGCACAGCACGCCGGTCACCGAGACGGGGGCGTCCTGCATCGCCGCGGCCAGGCTGACCCGAACGGGGGCGGCGACCGGCGGCGCCGGGGCCGCGACAGGGGCGGCATCGGGGCGCGGACGCGCCTGGTTCGCGGGCTGCGGCAAGGCCAGCAGCACGCGTCCCTCGCGCATGTCGGGCGCCCCCATCGCAAGGTGGAACGACAGGCTGCGCAGCGGCCGATCCTCCAGCATCAGGGACAGGGGCCGGGGATCGTCCAGATGGGTCAGGAACTGATAGCCGCCGACGGCCTCGAACCCCTCGACTCCCTCCATCTCGGCAGTCAGCTCTGTCAGCAGGGCGTTGATGAAGTCGGAACACAGCAGCGCGTCGCTGCGGGTGGGTCGGCGCCGCTCCAGCCCGCGCGACGTCACGCGGCCAAGGGCCTGCCATTCGACCAGCGCCGCCACCGCCTGCGGGCACAGCGCGATCGCCCCCAGCAGATCGCCCGGCCCCTGCAGCACGACGACCAGCGGCAGTTCCGGCAGCAGCTCCGGCAGCTCTGCCAGCGTCAGCGCGCCGGGCTGGACGGACAGCGCCCGTACGGGCAGCTGGTACAGCCGGTCGGCGGCGCGTCCGATCGCAGTGGCGGCGGCGCGGGCCGGGGTCGGCGCGGGAGATGCGGGCAGCTGCGGGGCCCCGCCTTGGCCCAGCCTGACCTGCGCACGCGCCTGCAGCATGCGGCGCAAGACGCCAGGGGCTTGGGTGGCGGGGTCTGCATGGGTCATGTCACGTCCGAATCAGGCTGTCGCTGCCTGTTCAAAATGGACCGTCAGGATTGAGAAAGGGTTAACCGGAAGGCACCGGCGGCCGCGCCGGCAGCTGGATGCGGAACGCCGCACCCCCCTGCCCCGGCAAATAGCTGATGTCGCCGCCCAGGGTCAGCATGATCTCGCGGCAGATGGCCAACCCCAGGCCTGCGCCACCCGCGCGGGCGGGGTCGTTCAGACGCGCGAATTTCTCGAAGATCAGCGTCTGGCGGCCGCTGTCGATGCCGCTGCCGTTGTCGACGATGTCGATGACCGCGCCGCCGCCTTCCGGATGACGGACGCGGATGATCAGCACCGGATGCGCCGCATCGCAATACTTGCGCGCATTGCTGATGACGTTGATCAGCACCTGCAGCAGCCTGTCCGCATCGGTGATCAGGCCCAGATGTTCCGATGGCAGGTCGCGGT
This sequence comes from Paracoccus sp. Arc7-R13, assembly GCF_004010775.1. Lineage (NCBI taxonomy): Bacteria > Pseudomonadati > Pseudomonadota > Alphaproteobacteria > Rhodobacterales > Paracoccaceae > Paracoccus > Paracoccus sp. Arc7-R13. The sequence goes on from NZ_CP034810.1 coordinate 2,532,356, forward strand.
CGATCAGAAAGCCGCGTTCGGGCCGCGTGGCCGACGCCGCGGCCAGCGCGCGCGTGATCAGGTCGTGCAGGTTCGCGACCGAGATCGTCAGCTGCGCCCGCCCGCTTTCCAGCACGGACAGATCCAGAAGGTCGTCCAAGAGCCGCGTCAGGCGGCCGGCCTCGTCATGGATGATGCCTGCGAACTTGCCGCGCTCCTCTGCGGTCAGGTCGGGCTCCTTGAGGATCTCCGAGAACGCCCGGACCGAGGTCATGGGCGTGCGCAGCTCGTGGCTGATCTGGCCCAGGAAGGCGTCCTTCTGGACCGACAGGGCGGTCAGCTTGTCATTGGCCTCGCGCAGCTGTCGGGCGGTACGGGTCAGCTCGGCCTGCGCGGCCTCAAGGCGCTGCGTCTCCTCCTTGGCACGCTGCGCCTCGTCCGCGACCTGCAGAAGGTCGGCCACCGTCAGCGCGACGCCCCCCGCCACGCGGTCGATCATCGCATGCGCCGTGGCCGACCCGATCGACCCCGCCAGCCGCCGCTCCAGTCGGGTCAGGAACCGGGGCGTCAGGTCTGGCAGATAGCCGGTCTTGCCCTGCGCCCGCGCCTCGGCCTGGAAATAGCGCAGCGCGGCGTCCGGTCCCCAGACCCGTCGCGCCATGGCCAACAGCGGCTCGGCCCGGTCGTCGGCACGCAGCATGCGGCTGTGGCGGATCGGCTCGACCGCGGACACGAAGGACAGGCCCTGCAGGCGTTCCACCGGGTCCGGGAACCCGAAGATCGACACTCCGATGAAGGCCAGCGTGTTCAGCGTCAGGGACAGCGCCACGGCGGCCGTCCAGGGATCGACCCCCGGCGGCACCGGCAGATCGCCCCCCACCCCCACCGACGGCAGGAAGATCAGCGCCATCCACAGGACCGACCCTGTGCCGATACCGGCATAGGCGCCCTTGCGGTTCGCGCCACGCCACAACAGCCCACCCAGCATCGCGGGCAGCACCTGCGCCATGCCGGTGAAGGCCACAAGCCCCATCGCGGCCAGTGCCGCCGTGCCCCCCGACGCCTGGTGATAGACCCAGCCCGCCGCGACCACCGCCAGGATCGCGACCCGCCGCGCGTTCAGCACGAAGCCGCGCAGATCGTCGGTCTCGTCCGGGGCGGGGATGCGGCGCAGCGCCAGCCAGGCGGGGACCAGCCAGTGGTTCGACACCATCGTGGCGACCGCGATCGCACACATGACGACCATCGACGTCGCCGCAGAAAACCCGCCCAGGAACACCAGCAGCGCCAGCATGTCCTGGCCCGCCGCCGCGGGCAGGGTCAGCACGTAGAGGTCCGGGTCCGACCCCGCGGGCAGCAGTTCACGCCCCATCACCGCAATGGGCAGCACGAACAGCGACATCACGAACAGATAGGCGGGAAAGGCCCAGCCCGCGACATGCAGACGCTCCTCGTCCGCGGCCTCGACCACCATGACCTGGAACATGCGCGGCAGGGTCAGGATGGCGGCGGCGGACACCAGGATCAGCGCGGTCCAGCGGTCGGGCTTGAGCAGCCAGCCCTGCGCCACGTCGGGATCGGCCGCGGCACGGGCGATGCGCGCCAGCATGTCCGCAGGCCCGTCGGCCAGCCCCCAGACCACGAACAGGCCAAGCGCCACGAAGGCCGCCAGCTTCACGACCGCCTCCAGCGCGATCGCGGTGACGACGCCGTGGTGGCGTTCATCCGCCGCCAGGTTGCGGGTGCCGAACAGGATGGTGAACAGCGCAAGCCCCGCCGCGACCCACAGGGCCGTTCCCCCCATCGCGCCCGCATCGGCGCCGTTGGGGACGTCGGTGGCGAAGATGTCGAAGGACAGCCGCACCGATTGCAGCTGCAGCGCGATATAAGGTGTCGACGCGATGACCGCGATCAGCGTCACGATGGCCGCCAGCCGGTTCGATTTTCCGAACCGGGCCGAGATCAGGTCCGCGACCGAGGTGACGTGATGCATCCGCGCAACGCGAACCAGCCGCCTCAGCCCCCACCACGCCCCGGTGAAGACCAGCGTCGGCCCCAGATAGATCGTCGCGAACTCCAGCCCGGACCGGGACGCATAGCCCACCGCGCCATAGAACGTCCATGCCGAACAATAGACCGACAGCGACAGCGTATAGACCAGCGGATGGTCCAGCCACCGCACATGCCCGCGCGCCGCCGCCCGGTCGGCGGCATAGGCGACCCCGAACATCAGCGCGACATAGGCGAGGCAGGCGCCGACCAGCGCCTCAAAGGGCATCGGGGCCCCCCGTCGGTGCCTCGGCGCGCATGGTCGCGGCCTCTGCCCGCAGCAGGGCGCGGTGCAGCGCGCGGATGACCACGATCAGCACCGCCCACAGGCCGAACAGCCAGACCGCGCCCCCGGCATAGGACAGGCTGCCCGGCATCCACCAGACCGGCACCAGCAGCAGCATCATCGTCATCACCGGCAGCACCCGCGCCGCATCGCCAAGGCGGCGGCGATGGAACGAGGCGCGTTCCAGAAACAGCGGCCGGTCGGGCATCAGGCCAGCATCCGGCGCACCGTCGCACGCAGTTCCTGGTTGTCGAAGGGCTTCGCCAGCACCGCATCCGCGCGCGCGCCGTCATCGCCGGTCTGCCCCCGCGCAGTCAGCATCAGCACCGGCGTCGCGGCCAGATCGGCGTCATTGGCGGCGCGCAGATCCTGCAGGATCTCGGTCCCCGACCGGTTGGGCAGCATCAGGTCCAGGATCACCAGGCGCGGGCGCGCGGCCAGGATCGCCTCGATGCCGCCTGCGCCGTCGGAATGCAGGTCGACCGACCACCCCTCGCGCGACAGGATGAAGCGCACCGCCTCGGCGATGTTGGGCTCGTCCTCGATCATCAGGATGTCCGGCTGCATCCGCCCTCCCCGCGTGCGGCCCGGCGGGCCGGGGCGGATCATGGGCCGGATCACGGCCCCGTGTCAAAGGGACCTTTGCGCCTGCCCGCCCTGCGGCACCAGGATCGAGGGTTCGCGGCGCGCCGGACAGTCGGCACGCGGGCAGATCCGGCAGGCGGGCCCGATGGGCAGTGCATCGTCGGGGGGTGGTCCGTCGAACGGCAGGATCAGCATCAGCGCCTCGGTCAGCAGCGGGCCGTCCAGGCCCAGGGGCTGACGGCGCTGCGCAAAGGACAGGGTGCGGAACGCGCGCCCATCCGGGGTGACGACGATCCGTGCCAGTGCCAACTGCGGCACCGCCAGGGCATGATACAGCGGCCACAGCGCACAGCTGTCCCCAGGCCGTGGCAGCGCAAAACCCTGCGCGGCGCGACGCAGGGTCAGGACGCCCGATCCGTCGCAGACCAGCAGGCCCGCGCCCTGGAACCCCTCGGGGCGCAGATCGGCCAGCCGCCGGATCACCAGGTCCAGGGGCTGGCCAAGCCGCGCGGCCAGCCGAACCGGGTCGGGCGGCGTTCCCGCCGCGGGGATCGCCTCGGTCAGCGCGCGGTCCGACAACGCGTCCCGGTCGTCCAGCATCCCGGCCAATAGATCCGCGGCCATCGCCCGCGCCGCATCCGAGGTCAGATCGCCCGGATCGGGGTCCGCAACGCCGGGTTCGGCCAGCCAGGCCTCGACCTCCTCCTGGGGGGTGGTGGCCTGACCTTCGGCCTCGAAGCTGTCCAGATAGGCGACCAGGGCCTGTGCGGTCAGCGACAGGCGCTGGCTGTCCTGGTGCAGGTTCGCATGGAACCGCTGGCGCCATTCGGCGGAAATCTCGCCCTCCTCGACCAGGATCGCCGCGGTGGAGCGGACCGAGGTCACGGCCGACAGCACCTCGTGCAGTGTGGTCAGCAGATATGGATCGCGGGTCATGCGGTCGGACAGGTCGACCAGTTGCCGTTCCAATCCGGCGCCCCGCCGCGCATGGGCGATCAAAAGGCCCGACCAGCCCGGAAAGCGGGCCAGGAATTCGGTGATCTGGTCCAGTTCCGGCACGGTGCCGACGGCGACGGGATGGGCCGCAGCCTCGCGCAGGGCCGCGATGCGGACCTCCTCGCGGCCTTCGGCCAGTTCGTCGGGGGGAACCTCCAGAACCTCGGCCAAGCGGGCGATCAGGTCGGCGCCGACGGGGCGGCGGTTGTGTTCGATCAGGTTCAGATAGGCGGGCGAGATGCCCACGGCGCGCGCGATGTCGGCCTGACGCCGGGCCATCGCCAGGCGGCGTTCCCGGATCCGCGTCCCCGTCAGGACGGTGGCTGCGCGCGCGGGCACGGCCTAGACCGCCAGACCGTGGCGCCCGGCAAGATCGGTGAAGAACTGCCACGCCACGCGTCCCGATCGCGCACCCCGCGTGGCCTGCCATTCGATCGCCTGCGCGCGCAGTTCATCGGGGTCGACCGACAGCCCATAGGCCGCGCAATAGCCGTCGATCATCGCCAGGAATTGGTCCTGGTCGCAGGGATGAAAGCCAAGCCACAGGCCAAAGCGGTCGGACAGGGACACCTTCTCCTCGACCGCCTCTCCGGGGTGGATGGCGCTGGCGCGTTCGTTGTCGATCATCTCGCGCGGCATCAGGTGGCGGCGGTTCGAGGTCGCATAGAGGATCACGTTCGCGGGCCGCCCGCTGATCCCGCCATCCAGGACCGCCTTCAGCGACTTGTACTGGGTGTCGTCGTGGCTGAAGGACAGATCGTCCGCGAACAGCACGAAGCGCCGCTCGGGTGCCGCGCCCAGGATCGCCAGCAGCCGTCCGACCGAATGCAGGTCGTCGCGGGCGATCTCGACCAGGACCAGCGGCAGGCCTTGGGCCACGGCCTCGGCATGGACCGCCTTGACCAGCGACGACTTGCCCATGCCGCGCGCGCCCCACAGCAGGGCGTTGTTCGCCCCAAGGCCGCGCGCGAACTGCAGCGTGTTGTCCAGAAGCGTGCGCCGCGACCGGTCGATGCCGATCAGCTGGTCCAGCGGCACACCGGCGACATGCGCCACGGGCACCAGCCGGTCGGGGTCGGCCTGCCACACGAATGCCGTGGCCTCGTCGAACCGGGGCACCGGAACGGCCGGCGGGGCCAGCCGTTCAAGCGCATCGGCGATGCGCGTCAGCGCAGCCGTCATTCGTCATCCTCGATCCACAGGCCCTGGGCCCGCAGGTCACGCTCGCGCACCACCTCGATGCGGCGGACGATCTGGATCGAGATCTCGTAAAGGCCATAGACGACCGAGAACAGCACCAGCTGGCTGCCGACATCGGGCGGCGTCAGGCAGGCGGCCAGCGTCAGGATGATCACCACGGCATAGCGGCGCGTGTTGGCCAGCGATTGCGACGACACCAGCCCCGCCCGGCCCAGCAGCGCCAGCGCGACCGGCAGCTGGAACGACAGGCCAAAGGCCAGGATGAACCGCGTGGTCAGGGTCAGATACTCGCTGACAGAACCCTGGAACACGATGCCGGCCAGTCGGCTTCCCTCGCCCGCCACGGCCGCCGGATCGTCCGGCAGGGCCAGCGGACCCTGCTGAAAGCCCAGGAAGAACGCGAAGACCATCGGCAGGATGATGTAATAGGCGAAGGCGGCGCCCAGCACGAACATGATGGGCGATGCCAGAAGGAAGGGCAGAAAGGCGCGGCGTTCACTTTTGTACAGGCCCGGCGCAACAAAACGCCACAGCTGGTACCCGATCACCGGGAACGACAGGATGAACCCGCCGAAGAAGGCTATGCGGATCGCGACCGAGAAGCCCTCCTGCAGCTTCAGCAGGATCAGGCCGCATTCCTGGCCCCGCTCCTCCAGCGCGGCGCAGATGGGCCGGGTCAGGAAGTTGTAGATCGGGTTCCAGACCAGATAGGCCAGGATCATCGCCACGACCAAGGCCAGCACGGACCAGATGATCCGCGTGCGCAGTTCCTTGAGATGTTCGATCAGGGGGGCCGAGCTGCCGTCGAGATCGTCGTCGATCGGGGTATGCGCTGACACTTACAGGTCCTTCGTGTCCGTCCGCCGCACGCCGGAGATGCGGCGGCGCGAATCGGGATTAGGCGCCACGTCGGCGGCAGGCTGGGTGGCCGTGTTCGCAGGCTGGACCGTCGGTGCGGCGGGCGCCGCGGGGATGGCCGCATCGGCCCCCTTGTCCGCGACCGGGGCCGCGGGGTCTGGCTGGATGCGCTGGCCCATGTTGGTCTTGGGGTCCCACTTCTCGAACTTGGTGACCGCGCGGTCTAGCGCGTCCAGGCCACGGCTGTTCTTCGAGGTCATCGAGGACAGGTTCTTCATCCCCTTGGCCGCGTCGTCCAGGCCGCTGGCCTTGGCCGCATCCTCCATTGCGCTGGTGAACTCGCGGGCCATCGATCGGGCGCGCGAGGTCAGCCGCCCAAGCGTATGGAACAGCTTGGGCAGATCCTCGGGGCCGATGACGACAAGCGCGACCACCCCGATCAGCAGCAACTCGCTCCAGCCGATATCAAGCATTCGGGCACTCGACCTTGGGGCGCACGGTTCAGGTGCGGGTGTCGGTATGCGGCGTCACGTCGCGTGCATCGGTGCCCGGGACGGTGTGGACCGGTGCGACGGGCTGGGTCGGGGTGTCCAGGCTTGCCGCAGGCTTGTCGGCGGTCTGTTCGGCGGAAGGATCGTTCAGGCCCTTCTTGAAGGCGGTGATTCCCTTGCCGAATTCGCCCATCAGGGACGAAACCTTGCCGCGTCCGAACAGGACGAGGACGACGATGGCGATGACCAGAAGGGCCATGGGGGACGGTGCGTGCATTTCAGTTCTCCGTACCGGTGTCAGGCCGTTGACCTGATTTCAAGGACTGCAACCAACTATAGGCCCAGTCCGCAGCCGTTGAAAGCCCACCCGGCGCGATAAAGCCCCGCCCCCCTCCGGCGCAGCCTGCGATGACGCGATTTTGACGGCGCGTCCCGGCTTGGCAGGGGCGGCGCGGCACGCGATAAGGGCCGCATGGACCTGCAGCTGTACCTGACCGCCTTCGTCACCCTGTTCGTGGTCATCGACCCGATCGGCCTGGCCCCGATCTTCATCGCGCTAACCCCCGGCCAGTCGGGGGCGGAACGTCGCCGCATCGGCGCGCGGTCGCTGGTCATCGCCGCCGTCCTGCTGACGCTGTTCGGCCTGACGGGCGATGCGATCCTGTCGGCGATCGGCATCTCGATCTCGGCCTTCCGCATCGCGGGGGGGCTGCTGCTGTTCCTGACCGCACTGGACATGCTGTTCGAACGCCGCACCGAACGCCGCGAGGGCCAGGCCGACGGGGACCAGCCCAGCCACGACCCCTCGGTCTTTCCGCTGGCCATGCCGCTGCTGGCGGGGCCCGGCGCGCTGGCCACCATGATCCTGCTGGTCGGAGAGAACCAGGGCGTGGGTCATGTCGTCATGGTCCACCTGATGATGCTGATCGTGCTGGGCATCTGCATGGTCCTGTTCGCGCTGGCGACGCCCCTGGCGCGCGCGCTTGGGCGCACGGGGGTGATGGTCGTCACCCGGCTGCTGGGCATGCTGCTGGCGGCGCTGTCGGTGCAGTTCGTGATCGACGGGCTGCGCGGATCGGGCCTGTTCGGGTGAGCGGCGACGACATCGCCCGCCTGGCCTTCTATGCGATGCTGCTGGTCGTGATCGGCGGCGCGATGGTGTTCGAATTCGCGGGCCGGGGCGGCCGCGCCCTGCGCGCGCTGCTGATGTGGGCGGTGATCATCGCCGGGCTGGCCGCCGGATACGACTGGTGGCAGCAGACCTATGGCCCCCGCCAGCAGGTGCTGGAGAACGGCGCCCGGATCGAGGTTCCCGCAGGCCCCGGCGGCCATTTCCACCTGGAAGCCGTGCTGAACGGCACGCCCATCGACTTCATCGTCGACACCGGCGCCACCAGCGTCGCACTCAGCCGCGACGATGCGCGTGCGATCGGGCTGGACCCCGACACGCTGCGCTTTGGCGGCCAGGCGGTGACGGCCAACGGCCGCGTGGCGACGGCCCCCGTGACGATCGCGGAATTCGCCATCGGCGATGCGGTGGACCGCGACGTGCGCGCCGTGGTGATCGACAGCGCACTGCAGGACAGCCTGCTGGGCATGTCCTATCTGCGCCGCTTTGCCCGTGTCAGCTTCGAGGGCGACCTGCTGATCCTGGAACGCTAGCGCGGCATCGCACCGGCCATCTGGCGGATGGTTGCAAAGATCACGTCGATGCCGCGCGCCAGTTGGGCATAGTCGGTCCATTCCTCGGGCGCATGCGATATGCCGCCCCGGCTTGGCACGAAGATCAGCCCCGTGGGCGCGAAACCCGCCATGATCATCGCGTCATGGCCCGCGCCGCTGACCATGACCCGATGCGACACGCCAAGCGCCTCGGCCTGCGCGGACAGGGCCGCGTGGATCTGACCCGACAGCGGCGTGGGCGCGGCATAAAGCTGTCGTTCCACTTGGGCGGTCAGGCCGTTGCCCTGCGCATGCGCCACGGCGCCCTGCACCATCTCGATCAGGCGCAGCACGTCCTCCTCGGCGGGGGCGCGCAGATCGACGGTGAAGGTCACCAGATCGGGAATCACGTTCGCACCACCGGGCAGCACCTCCATCTTGCCCACGGTCAGCACCGATTGCCGCCCCACCTGCCGCGCCAGATCGGGCAGCAGTGACAGGATGCCGACCGCACCGGTCAGCGCGTCGCGGCGTTGATCCATCGGCGTGGTGCCGGCATGGCCCGCCTGACCGCGCACGGTCACACGCAGCTGCGCCAACCCCACGATGCGGTCGACGATGGCGATGTCCTGACCCTCGGTTTCCAGCACCGGGCCCTGTTCGATATGCAGTTCCAGAAACGCATGCACCGATCCGGGCGCCAGGGCCGCCTGCCCCGCCCGTGCCGGGTCCAGCCCATAATCGGTCATCGCCTTCGCGGCCGACACGCCCGCATCGTCGCGCAGGTCGTCCAGCCCGGCCGGGTCCACCTGCCCGGTCAGCAGCCGCGATCCGAACAGGCCGCCGCCGAAGCGGGTGCCCTCCTCCTCGATCAGGGCCACCACCTCGACGGGGCGATCCGGCTGCAGGCCGAGGTCGCGGAACAGGAACGCGGTCTCGATCCCCGCCACGACGCCCGCGGGGCCGTCGAACCGCCCGCCGTTGGGCACCGAATCCAGATGTGATCCGACCAGGATCGGCGCCAGATCCGGGCGCCTGCCCTCAAGCCGGCCAAAGACGTTGCCGACGGCGTCCTCTCGGACCTCCAGCCCGGCCTCGACCATCTGGCCCGCCACGAAATCGCGCGCGGCGCGGTATTCGGGGCTGTAGGTCAGCCGGGTCGTACCCCTGCCGGGGGTTGCGTTGAAACGGTCGATGCCATCGATCAGCGCCTCGATCCGGCGTGCATCCGCAAATCCTGTCATCCGATCAGCCCCACGAACAAACCTGCCAGCACGACCGACACCATCGTAACCGTGACAAAGCCCGCGACCAGCATCGGCGGCAGCAGATGCGCGGTCAATGCCTCGCGTTCGGCGGCATCGTCGGTCAGCGTGTCGATGACGTCCTTGGTGATGATGTAATCGGCGGGAAACCCGTACAGCGCGGTCAGCGAGCAGGCAAAGGCCATCGCGGGCGTGATGCCCAGCAGGCGCCCCACGATCCAGGACGCGATGTACATCCCCACCAGCCCGATCGCGATGATGGTGACCAGCGGCACTGCCAGCTGGCCCAGCATCTCGGGCGTTGCGCGCTTCAGCCCGTCGAAGATGAAGACCATCAGGATCAGTACGGTAAAGCCGAAGGCATTGGCCTTGCGCAGCGGCTCACGCTCCAGGAACCCGACCGACGTCGCGATGACGCCGAAGACCAGGCACAGCACGAAGGGGCTGATGGTGACGACCGGCGCGGCCAGTTCGGACAGGCCCCAGGCCGCAAAGGCCACGACTCCAAGCCGCAGCATCTTGAAGTAGACGGTGTCATAGGCAGCGGGCAGACGCGCGAACAGGCGCGGCGGCATCGGCGCATCGGCGCTGTCGGCCACCGGTGCCGTTCCGTGCCAGCGGCCCGCACGGTGCAGGTCCAGAACGCGCCGCCCCTCGCGCTTCAGCATGATGGCGGTCAGCGGATAGCCCGCAAAGCCCTGCATCACGTAGATCAGGATCGCCAGAACCGACAACGCCTGCAGGCCCGCATCCGCTGCCGCCTGCGACATGATCAGCGATGCCACCACCCCGCCGACCAGCGGCGGCGTCGCCACGACCACCGTCTGCCAGTCCAGCAGCATCACGCCCAGTGTGAACAGCAGCGCCACGATGCCGCCGATTCCGGCCAACGCCACGACGACGGTGCGCCACTGCCGTGCCAGTTCGGCGAAGGACAGAAGCGTCCCCATGTTGGTGATCAGCAGGTACATGGCCAGAAAGACGATTGGCGTCTGGAACCCCGCGACCTGGACGATGTCCTCGGGGAAGAAGGTCCAGTAGCCCACCAGGAACAGGATCGCGCAGACGAAGACCGACGGCAGCCAGGACCGCGTCCGGGTCGAGACGACATCGCCGATCCACAGGATCAGCGCCAAGATGGAGAAGGCCAGCAATTGCGGCATGGGTCCAAGCCTTTCGGATCAGGATCTGTCAAAGAGGGGCCGCATGACGCAACAAACCCGCGCGCCGGCCGTGATGCGCGTTACAATTGATCCATCTGGATGTATTGTGCAACGGTCAATCGTCGCGTCCACGCGACGGCCATGGCAGGAGGAGCCGATGCAGACCGACGACCTCGATGCGATGCTGGCGCAGCTGCTGGACAGCGACCTGTCAGAGCTGCTGTCGATCAGCTATGTCGTGCTGGCCAACAACCAGGTGACGAACCGCCATATCGAGCGTTTCCACGACATGCCCGTGCAATGCTGGTCCGCGCTGCTGGCGACGGTCAGTTTTCCGGGACTCCGGGCACGCGATCTGCTGCATCTGTTCCCGCGCCCGCAGAACACCGTCAGCCGCGCCCTGGCCCTGCTGGAGGCGCGCGGCCTGATCGAACAACGTCCCTGCCCTCAGGATGCGCGGGCCAAACGGCTTTATCCGACCCCGGACGGGTCCGACCTGCTGGCCACCATCCGCCAGACCGCAAGGCTGCGTCAGGACGAAATGTTCGGCGTGCTGGATGCCGGGGAACGGGCGACCTTTCTGGCATTATGCCGAAAGATCGCCGCGGGACCACGGCTGGTGAGATCCCAGGTGATGCCCGATCAGGCCAGGCGGACCGGGATGCCCTTGGACGCCGGGGTGTCCGATGCCAGATCCCCACGCGACAGCGGCGACAGCGGGTTCAGCTCCGGGAAGTAGCCGGCCAGACAGCCGCGCGGGATGTCATAGGGGATGACGCGCAGCCCATTGACCCGCCGCGCGATCCCGTCCTCGGCGGCCGAGGTGAGGGTGATGCGCTGCTCCGCGGCCAGCCCCGCCGCCGCCATGTCGTCGGGCGACATCATGACCAGCATCCGGTCGCCCTCGATCCCGCGCAGGCGGTCGGACATGCCATAGACGGTGGTGTTGAACTGATCATTCGACCGCAGCGTCATCAGGCGGTACACGCCTTCCTGCGCGCCAAGGCCGGTCGCGTCCAGATCGGCGGGTCGCGTGAACTGCGCGCGGCCGCTCTCGGTCTTCCAGACGCGGTTGCGGGCGGCGTTGTCGCGATAAAATCCGCCCGGCTGGTTCATGCGGGTCTCGAAATCGCGGAAATCATCGGGATAGACCGCCTCGATTAACGCGCGGATGCGGGCATGATCGCCTGCCCAATGCCTCCACGGCATCTTGGGGTTGGGGTCCAGGGTCGCGGCGGCCATCCGGGCGACGATCTCGGTCTCGGACAGCAGGTGCGGGCTGGCGGGCGTGCGATTGCCGATCGATCCGTGGATATGGCTGAAGCTGTCCTCGACCGAGACCTGCTGGTTGACGCCACCCTGCATGTCCTGTTCGGCCCGGACTAGGCAGGGCAAGATCCAAGACGCCTGTCCCGGCATCAGGTGGGTGCGGTTCAGTCGCGTCGCCACGTGGACGGTCAACGGCATCGACCGCCAGGCGTCGGCCACGCGATCGGTGTCGGGCACCGCGCGCGCAAGGTTGCCACCCAAGCCCACGAACCCCGTGGCCCGCCCTTCCAGCAGCGCCTCGACAAAGGCGGTGGTGTTCCACCCCTCCTCCATCGGCGGCTGCATGTCGAACAGCGCGCGCAGGTGGTCGTTCGGGACCAGTTCGGGCTTTTCGGTGATGCCGACGGTGCGCTGCCCCTGCACGTTGGAATGGCCACGGACCGGGCTGCAGCCCGCACCCTTGCGCCCGATATTTCCGCGCAACAGCAGCAGGTTGACCAGCGCGCCGATGGCGGCCGACCCATGGACATGTTGCGTCAGGCCCATGCCATAGACGCCGATCACGGCGCGCGACCGGGCATAGATCGCACCGATCCCCTCCATCGCCGCGCGGGTCAGGCCGCTAACCTGTTCCAGTTCGGTCCAGTCGGTCGCATCGACCCAATCCATCCAATCCTGCAACCCATGTGCATGCCTGTTCAGGAAGTCATGATCCAGCACGCCGCCCTGGCTGCGTTCCAACGCCAGCACATGCTTGGCGATACCGGTCAATGCGGCGATGTCGCCGCCCGCGCGCACCTGCAGATAGCGGTCGGCGATCTCGGTGGGTGCGCCCACGGTCATCTGCCACGGGCTTTGCGGGTTTGCGAATTCCAGCAGACCCTTCTCGCGCAGCGGGTTGATGGCGACGATGCAGCAGCCGCGCTTGGCCGCCTGCTGCAACGGGTGCAGCATGCGGGGGCTGTTCGTGCCGGGATTCTGGCCGATCTGCAGGATCATGTCGCAATGATCGAAATCCTCCAGCACGCAGGTGCCGACCGGCGATCCGACAACGGTCTTGAGCCCCACGGATGTCGTCTCATGGCACATGTTGGAGCTGTCGGGCAGGTTCACATGCCCATAAGCACGCGCATACAGCCCATAGAGGAACGACGCCTCCAGCCCCGCCTTGCCGGAGGCATAGAATGTCACGGTCTTGGGGTCCAGCGCACGCAGGCCCTGGCCGATCTCGGCAAAGGCCTCATCCCACGTGGTTTCCAGATAACGGTCGCTGGGCACGTCATAGCGCAGGGGGTGGGTCAGCCGTCCCGCCATCTCCAAGTCGTATTCGGACCAGGTTGCCAGTTCGGCCACCGTGTGATCCAGAAAGAAGTCGGGCCCGCAGCGTTCCGAGGTCAGGTCCCACAGCGTCGCCTTGGCGCCGTTCTCGCAGAATTCGACGACATGCGGGTTGGGCGGCTTGCCCCAGGCGCAGGACGCGCACATCATGCCGCCCGCCTTGTTCTGACCCCGCAAGGTTTCCAACGCGCCCGGCCCCGGCTTTGCGGCACGGGCCACCTGGGCCATCCCCTTTGCCGATCCCCACCCCCCGACGGGGCCGTCATAGGAGAAAACGCGGTCGTCGGTCTTGGGCTGGTCGTCGGACATGTCGGGCTCCTGTCAGGGGTTCGGGGGCGGCGCACCGCCCCCGGATGCGATCACGCCGCCGGGGCGAAGGGATCGGGCAGATGGGCCAGCAGCTTGTCCGGCGTCATCGGGAATTCGTGCAGACGCACGCCGCAGGCATTGTAGATGGCGTTTGCCACCGCCCCCGCCGCCCCGCAGATGCCCAGTTCGCCGACACCCTTGGCCTGGATGGGCGATGCGTGCGGATCACGCTCCTCCAGCAGGATGACCTCCATGTCGGGAATGTCCGCATGGACCGGCACATGGTATTCGGCCAAGTCGTGGTTCACCAGATGACCGTCGCGGCTGTCAAAGGACAACTCCTCGGTCAATGCACTGCCGATGCCCCAGACCATGCCGCCCAGACATTGCGACCGCGCCGTCTTGGCGTTCAGCACCCGGCCAAAGCCGAATGCCCCGGTCATGCGGCGCAGACGCGTCTCTCCGGTGAAGGCATTGACCGCGACCTCGCAGAAGAAGGCGCCATAGGTCGACTGGTTGACCTTCTCCATCAGCTTGCCCGGTTCGATCTTGCCGGTCCGCGTCAGATCCTCGGACAGAAGGTCGGTCACGGGACGCGGCTCGACGCCCTCGGCCCAGGCCTTGCCGTCCTGCAGCAGCAGGTCGTCGGATGCACATCCAAGCGCCTGCGCCAGGGTCGCGCGGATCGCCTCGCAGGCCAGGAACACCGCCGAACCTGTCGACGACGCACCCCAGCTGCCCCCCGAACCGGCGCCGGACGGCAGGCGGCTGTCACCCAGACGGACGGTGGTGCGCTCGATCGGCTGGCCCAGCATTTCTGCTGCGACCTGACCCAGGATGGCATAGCTGCCGGTGCCGATGTCGGTGTGATCGGTCTCGACCACCACATGGCCATCGGCGGTCAGGGTCACGCGGGCCTCGGCCTTGGCCAGGATGTTCACGCGGGCGGCGGATGCCACGCCCATGCCGATCCACCATTCACCCTCGCGCCGCGCGCAGGGTGTGGCGTTGCGCTTGTCCCAGCCAAAGGCCGAAGCGCCGGCGTCCAAAGCCTCGACCAGTCTGCGCGAGGAATAGGGCGTACCCTCGCCCGGCACCTCGTCGGGCAGGTTGCGCTTGCGCAATTCGACCGGGTCGATGCCGGTGGCTTCGGCCAGTTCGTCCATCGCGACCTCAAGGGCCTGCATGCCGACGGCCTCGCCCGGCGCCCGGACAGAACCGGCGGTCAGACGGGTGATGTCGGACTTGCGCACTGCCAGCAGGCGGTTCTCGCCGGCGTAGAGGAACTCGGAGGCTTGCGTCACCGGTTCGGAGAAGCTTTCCCCGGGCAGGTTCGACACCAGCGCCTCATGGGCGAAGGCGATCAGGCGGCCGTCGGGGCCGCAGCCCAGACGGATGCGCTGTTCGGTTTCGGACCGGCGCATGATCGATTGGAACACCTGCTGGCGGCTCATGACCACACGGACCGGGCGTCCCAGTTCCTTGGCGGCAATCGCCGCGGCGACCGCCTCGTGCGAGATGCCCAGCTTGGACCCGAACCCGCCGCCGACATAGGGCGACAGCAGATGCACGTGCTTGGGGTCGATCCCCAGGCTGTCAGCCAATTCCGCCACGTTGTAGCTCAGCATCTGCAGGCTGCCCCACAGGGTCAGATCCTTGCCGTCCCATTCCGCGACCGCCGCATGCGGTTCCATCGCGGCACTGGCATGGCCGGGGGTTGTGAAGGTCAGATCGACGGAATGCGCGGCGTCGCGCATGGCCTTGTCCAGATTGCCCGCCTTGATCGGATCTGCGGCCGGTTCCGCATCGGCGGCATCCGGCAGGAACTGCGCCTCGCCGGACTGGTCCTCGTATTCGATGTCCAGCGCCTTTGCGGCATTGGTCGCCTGCTCGAACGTCTCGGCGACGACCAGGGCCACCGGCTGCATCGGAAAGTCGACCTTCGAGACGTCCTGCTCGGGGGCCTCGCCCGCGGTACCCTGCGCGGCACGGCGCAGCATCCGTTCCGACGAATAGACGGCCAGAACGCCGGGCATCGCCATCACGACGTCGCGGTTGATCTTCCTGACCCGACCGGTGCTGATCGTCGCGCCGACCAGCACGCCCTCGACGCAGTTCTCGCGTGCATATTCGGCGGCATAGGTCGCGGTGCCCGCCACCTTCAGCGGGCCTTCCGGCCGGTTCAGCGGCTTGCCGATCACCCCCTGGCGGGTGCGATCCAGCATGTCGCGGGTGTCGGGGGTGTCATAGGTATCGCTCATCGTCATTCCCCCGTGGCTTCCGCCAGTACGGCCGCAAGGGCGCGGCGGACCAGCGTGATCTTGAAATCGTTGTGTCCCTGGCCGCGCGCATCCTCCAGCAGAAGATCCGCGGCCTTGTCGAACAGCGCGGGCGTCGGGCGTTCCCCGACCAGCAGCGTCTCGACGCGGTCGTCGGTCCACGGCTTGTGGGCAATGCTTCCGAACGCCAGTTGCGCGGCGTCGATGCGGCCGTTGTCCATGCGGACCGCCGCAGCCACGGACACCAGCGCAAAGGCATAAGATGCCCGGTCGCGCACCTTGCGATACAGCTGACGCCCCCCGAACGGTGCCGGCAGGCGGATGGCGGTGATGACCTCACCCGCCTTCAGCACGTTGTCGCGCGACGGATCGTCTCCGGGCAGGCGGTGGAAATCGCGCATCGGAATTTCACGCGTGCCGTCAGGGCCTTCGGTCTCGACCGTGGCGCGCAGGGCCGACAGGGCCACGGCCATGTCGCCCGGATAGGTCGCGATGCAGGCGTCGGACGCGCCCAGAATCGCATGGTTGCGGTTCACGCCACCCTGCGCCGCGCAGCCTGTGCCCGGTTCGCGCTTGTTGCAAGGCGACCGCCCGTCCATGAAATAACCGCAGCGCGTGCGCTGGCACAGGTTGCCGCCCATCGTCGCCTTGTTGCGCAACTGCGGGCTGGCACCGGCCAGAATGGCGCGCGACAGCAGCGGCCAGTCGGCACGGAGGCGCGGATGCGCCGCGCAGTCCGAGTTGCTGACCAGCGCGCCGATGCGAAGACCGGCACCCTCGGAGGTGATTTCCTTGAGGCCGACGCGGGTGATGTCCAGCAGGGCATCCGGGGTCGCGACCTCCAGCTTCATCAGGTCCAGCAGGTTGGTGCCGCCGGCGATCAGCATCGCGGGGTTGCCGACGGCTTGCGCCAGATCACCCGCGCGTTCGTATTCGAATGCCTTCATTGCGCGGCCTCCGTCTGGGCCATGGCGTCGCGGATGGCGGCCAGGATGTTGTCATAGGCGCCGCAGCGGCACAGGTTGCCGCTCATCCGTTCGCGGATCTCGGCATCGGCGACGGCGGGCTTGTCGGCCGGATCGGCAGTGACGGCACTGGGCCAGCCTTGCCGGATCTCCTCGATCATCGCGGTGGCCGAACAGATCTGGCCCGGCGTGCAATAACCACACTGGAACCCGTCATGGGCCACGAAGGCCGCCTGCAGGGTCGACAGCGCATCGGGCGTGCCGATGCCTTCGATCGTGGTGATCTCATCTTCGTCATGCATGACGGCCAGCGTCAGGCAGGAGTTGATGCGGCGGCCGTTGACGATGACGGTGCAGGCGCCGCATTGACCATGGTCGCAGCCCTTCTTGGTGCCGGTCAGGCCAAGGTCCAGACGCAGGACGTCAAGCAGGCTGCGGCGGGGGTCGCCGTGATATTCATGGGATTGGCCGTTGACGGACAACCTGGCGGCGGGGCGTTGTGCCATTGGGGGCTCCTTGGACCGCGGTGCTGGGTCCAAGGCAACGTGGGCCGGGCAACCCGGTTCCCATGTCTTTTCGCCCTTACGCCACCAGGGCCGTGGCGTTCCGCCGCGCCCGGTTCTGCGCGATCATCGCGCAGATCAGCAGCTGCGCCATGTGATAGACCAGGACGGGCAGGACGGTGGCCCCGACCGTCTCGGCCGGGAACAGCGCGGTGGCGATGGGCAGGCCCGTCGCAAGGCTCTTGGTGGACCCGCAGAAGAACAGCACGATCCTGTCCTCCAGCGGCAGGCCGAATGCGCGGCCCGCCCCGGCCATCATTCCGAAGACGCAGGCGAGCAGCACCAGCATGACCGCGATCAGCGCGATCAGGGCGGTCGGCGGGATCGACGCCCACAGGCCCGACACCGTGCCCGCACTGAAGGCCGAATAGACGATCAGCAGGATCGCGCCCCGGTCCACGACCAGGGTCAGCGTCTTGCGGTTGCGCACGAACGCCCCCACCCACGGGCGCAGGACCTGGCCCAGGACGAAGGGCAGCAGGATCTGCGTGCCGATGCGCAGCACGGCGTCCAGGCTGACGCCGCCCTCTCCGGTCTTCAACAGCGCCGCGACCAGCGCCGGGGTCAGCGCCACGCCGACCAGGTTCGACAGCGACGCCGCGCAGATCGCCGCGGGGACGTTGCCCCCCGCCATCGACACGAAGGCGATCGAGCTTTGGATCGTCGAGGGCAGCACCGCCAGGAACACCAGCCCCAGCGTGACCTGCGGTCCCAGCAGATCGCCGAAGATCAGCGCGAATGCCATGCCCAGCACCGGGATCATCAGATAGGTCGCGGCGAATGTCAGTCCCTGCAGGCGCCAGTTCAGCATCCCCGCCTTGACCGAAGCGGGGTCCAGCTTGGCCCCGTAGAGGACGAACAGCAGCGCCACCGCCCAATAGGTCACCTGACCCAGGGCGTCGGCCGCCACGCCCCGCGCCGGCAGCACCAGGCCCACCATGACGGTGCCCAGCAGCATCAGCATATAGCTGTCGATTCCGATGCGTTTCAGAAAGCCCATGTCCGTCTCCTTACAGGCCGATGGCCATGCCGTCCTTGCGGCTGTCCGACCCGCCTTCCAGCAGGCCGTCGCCGATGCGGATCGCCTGCGCCCCGCCCATCGGGCCGGTCAGGCGCTTGATGACATGGCCGCGCGCGGCCAGGTCGTCGCAGATGTCCTGCGGCAGGGTCGGCTCCACCTGCAGCACGCCGTCGGTGGCAAAGGTCCGCGGCTCGTCCATGGCCGCCTGCAGCGACAGGCCGCGGTCGATCACCGCCGACAGGAAGGCCGCGTGGCCCGCCGCCTGGTACTGTCCGCCCATCACGCCAAAGGGCATGACCGTGCGGTCGCCTTGGGTCAGCACGCCGGGAATGATCGTGTGCATCGGGCGCTTGCGCGGGCCGATCGCGTTCGGATGGCCGGGGATCAGACGGAACGACGCACCGCGGCTCTGGAACAGCACGCCGGTCGCGGGGTCCAGCCGCCCGGACCCGAAGCCGTGGAAGATCGAATTGATGAAGGACACCGCATTCCCCGCGGCGTCCACGACGCACAGATAGATGGTGTCCTTGTGCTCGGGCTCGTCCCACAGGGCCGGGGCCTGGGCGCGGGCCAAGTCGATGCGGGCGCGCAGGGCCGTGATGGCGGCCTCCGACATCAGCGCCTCGGTCAGGCCAGCGCAATGATCGGGATCACCCAGCAGTTCGTCGCGGTGATGATAGGCAAGCTTCGTCGCCTCGGCCTGGACATGGATGCGGTCGGCCACGGACAGCGCGGCCATGTCGAACCCCTCGATGATCTTCAGGATCAACAGCGCGGCCAGCCCCTGCCCGTTCGGCGGGCATTCATGGACGTCGAACCCGCGATAGCGGGCGCTGATCGGGTCGACCCATTCGGCGCCGTCGGTGGCATCCGCGAAATCCTGCTGGGTGTGCAGCCCGCCCAAGGATCGCAGATGCGCGACCATGCGTGCCGCGGTGTCGCCCTGATAGAAGGCGGCCGGACCATGGGCCGCGATCTCCTCCAAGCGGTCGGCCAGCAGGGGTTGGGCAAAGCGGGCGCCGGCATCCGGGACAGGCAGGAAATGCGCCGCCGCATGCGGATCGCCTGCGACGGTGGCCTGCCCTTCGGCCCAGTCCTGGGCGACGCGGGGGGTGACGGGAAACCCGTCGCGGCCATAGCCGATCGCGTCGCGGAACAGGCGCGACAGCGGCAGGCGGCCCAGATCGGCATGCAGGCGGCACCACGCGGAGATTGCGCCGGGCACGGTCACCGCATGCGCGCTGGTCTGGGGAATGGTGTCGGTCAGACCCGCGGCCTGCAGCGCCTCGACCGTCGCCGCGGCGGGGGCGCGGCCCGACCCGTTCAGTGCGCGCACCGGCCCGTTTGCCGGTGCATAAAGCGCAAAGCAGTCGCCGCCGATCCCGGTCATCAACGGGTCGACTACCGCCTGCACCGCGCTGGCGGCGATGGCGGCGTCGACCGCGTTCCCTCCCTCGGCCAGGATGGCCAGGCCCGCCGCGCTGGCCAGCGGGTGCGAGGTGGCGACCATCGCACGACCGGCAAGGGTGGACGGCCTGCGGCCCGACAGGAAATCGAATGCGGTCATGGAACAGGCTCTCCGGCGAGGAATCACATGGTCAAGCGGCTGCGGTATGTATACATGTTGCAGGCACAGGAATACAATTGACGGAATTCCCGATGCCTCCCATCCGTTCGGCCGATCAGATCCACGGTGCGCTTTCCGCGCAGATCATCGCGGGCACGCTGCGTCCCGGCGATCCGTTGGGAGAGACGACCCTTGCCGCGCGGTTCGGCCTGTCCCGGACCCCGGTGCGCGAGGCGTTGCAGCGGCTGGCCGCCGAAGGGCTGGTGGAACGCGGCCCCCGCCGGGCGTTCCTGGTGCGCCGCATGGGCAGCGACGCCCTGCGCCACCTGTTCGAGGCCCTGGCGGAACTGGAGGCGCTGTGCGCCAGCCTGTCCGCGCTGCGGATGACCCCGACCGACCATGCGCTGCTGGCGGGCATCCTGGACCGCGACGACCTGCCCGGCGCGGATTACGCCCAGGCCAACATGCGCTTTCACGAGGCCTTGCGCCAAGGCGCGGGAAACGCCGTGCTGGCCGACCTGCTGGCCGACCTGAACCGGCGCAGCCTGCCGTGGCGCAACGCGCAGTTCCAGGTCCGCGCGGCGCGCATCGAAACCTCGCGGGCGGAACATCGCGCGATCCTGAGGGCGATCACGGCGCGCGACGCGGATCGCGCGGCCGACCTGATGCGGGCGCATATGGGCACGTCGCTTGGCGTCATCCTGGAGATGATCGCGGGGCGGGACTGACCGCTATTCCGCGGGCTGAGGATCGGTTGCGGGCACGTCCCGGCGCCCGATCCGTTCGATCAGCACATAGATCACCGGCGTCAGCAGCAGCGTCAGCACGAAGGCCAGCGACAGCCCGCCCACGATGACCGCACCGATGGCGCGGCGGCTTTCCGCCCCCGCCCCCGTCGCGGTCGCCAGGGGCACGGCTCCCAGGATCGTGGCGATGGTCGTCATCAGCACGGGCCGCAGGCGCGTCACCGCCCCCTCGCGCGCGGCGGTGACCAAATCGCGGCCCTCCTCGCGCAGCTGGTTGGCAAACTCGACGATCAGGATGCCGTTCTTGGCCATGATCCCGATCAGCAGGATCATCCCCACCTGTGAAAAGATGTTCACCGACGCCCCCGTCAGCAGAAGCGTCGCCACCGCCCCCGCAAGGCCCAGGGGCACCGTCAGCATGATCGTCAGCGGCGTGCGAAAGCTCTCGAACTGCGCCGCCAGCACCAGGAACACGATCAGCAGCGCCATTCCGAAGACCGTCGCGACGCCGCCCTGGTTCTCCTGGTAATCCGCCGCCTGACCGCGCCAGACCAGCAGAGCGCCCGCCGGCAGCTCGGCCGCGGCCTGTTCGACAAGGGTGATGGCGCGGGCCAGGTCGGTCCCCTCGACCAGATCGGCCTCGGTGTTGACCGAGATCAGGCGGTCGTTCCGCGCGATCGACGGGACCGTGGCCCCGGTCGTGACGTCGGCAAAGGCCGACAGCGGGATCAGGTCGCCGCGCGTGTTGCGGATCAGCACGGACAGCATGTCCTGAACGCTGTCGCGGTCTTCGGGGGCCGCCTGCAGGATGACCGGGTACTGGCGGCCGTCGCTGGTGTATTCACCGACGGTGCGGGACGCGAACAGCACCTGCAGGGTCTGGGCCACGGTTTCGCTGTCCAGGCCAAGGTCCTGGGCGCGGGTGCGGTCGATGTCCAGCGACGCGCCCGGCTGGTTGGCCGCGTAATCGACCTCGATCCCGGACAGGCCCGGCGCATCGGCCAGTCGGGCGGCCACGTCCTCGGCCCACGCGGCGGCGCGGTCCAGGTCCGGCCCGCCGATGGACCAGCTGATGCTTCCGCTGCCGCCGCCAAGGCCCAGGCCACCAGACGGGCGGATCGAGGTCGACACCTCGGTCATCGCGGACAGTTGCGGGCGCAGGTCGGCCATGACCTCCTCCACGCTGACATCGCGGCCGTCCCACGGCGACAGGTTAACGAACAGCAGCGCCCGGCGCGCATTCGCGCCAAGCCCGACGATGGCGGTGACGTTTTCCACGATGCCCTGATCGCGCATCGGCTGGATCATCGCCTCGACCTTCCGGGTCGCCGCGTCGGTATATTCCAGGTTCGACCCCTGGGGCGCGTTCAGAATGATGCGGAAGCTGCCGCGATCCTCGTCCGGGGTCAGCTGGCGCGGCAGCGCCTGATAGACGGACACCGCCCCGGCGACTAGGAAGGCCGTGCCCGCCAGAATGACCACGGGCCGCGCGATCAGCACCCGCAGGATGCGGTCATAGCCGCGTTCCAGCCAGACGATGGCCCGGTTCATTGTGCGGGTCAGCAGGTTCGGACGATCTTCGCGCGGCATCACCCGCGCGGCCAGCACCGGTGACAGGGTCAGCGCGACAAGGCCCGACACGGCGACCGCAATGGCCAGCACGATGCCGAATTCCGCGAACAGCTGGCCCAGTTCCCCGTCCATGAAACTGACCGGGACAAAGACAGCAATCAGCACGGCGGTGGTGGCGATGACGGCAAAGCTGACCTGCCCCGCGCCCTGCCGCGCGGCCTCGGCCCGCGACTTGCCCATGGCGCGGTGGCGCTGAATGTTCTCAAGCACGACGATGGCGTCGTCGACGACCAGGCCGATCGCCAGGATCAACGCAAACAGCGTCAGGATGTTGATCGTGAACCCCAGGGCCAGCATCCCCAATGCGGCGCCCAAGGCCGATACCGGGATGGTCACGATGGGCACCAGCGACAGCCGCAGCGACCCCAGGAACAGGAAGATCACCGCCGTGACTAGGGCCACCGCCTCCAGGAACACCTTGAGGACCTGTTCGATCGAGCTTTCGATGAACACCGCCTCGTCCGTGGTGATGGTCAGCGCCATGCCGTCGGGCAGGGTGTCGCGGATGCGGTCCAGTTCCGCCCGGACGGCGGTCGAGATGGCGACGGTGTTCGACTGCGCCTGCGGCTGGACGCCCAAGCCCAGGGCCACGGTGCCGTTGGCGCGATAGATGGTCGTGGTGTCCTCGGCCCCCTCCTCGATCCGCGCGACGTCGCCAAGGCGCAAAGGGCGCCCGCCCTCGTCGCGCAGCACGACTTGGCGGAACACGTCGGCCGAGGTAAAGCGCGTCTGCGCCAGCACCTGCAGCTGTCGGGCGTTCGTCTCGATCTGGCCCGCGGGCAGTTCGACGTTGTTGGCCTGCAGCGCGCCGATGATGTCGCTGGTGGTGATGCCATAGGCGGCCATGCGCGACTGATCCAGCCAGATGCGCATCGACGGCGCGCGCTCGCCAAAGATCTGCGCATTGGCCACGCCGGGCAGGCGCGCCAGGCGATCGGTGATGAAGCGGCTGGCGTAATCGGACAGTTCCAGCGGCGTCATCGAGGGGCTGGACAGGGCCAGCCGGATCACCGGGTCGCCCTCGTCGTCGTTCTTTTCCACGCGGGGCGTGTCCGCCCCGTCGGGCAGGTCGTTCAGCACCCGTTCGACGGCGGCGCGCACGTCGTTGGCGGCGCTGTCGATGTCGCGTCCCGGATCGAATGTCAGCACGCTGCGCATCCGTCCCCGGTCAGAGCTGGTGCGCATGGCGGTCACGCCGCTGACCCCGGCCAGCGCGCCCTCGATCACCGTGGCCAGCTGGTTGTCGACCACATCGGGCGCGGCGCCGGTATAGTTCACGCGGACGCTGACCTCGGCCGCCTCGACCGAGGGCAGCTCGCGGACCGGCAGGCGGGTGATGGCCACCGCCCCGATCAGCACGATCAGCAGGTTGATGACGGTTGCGAAGACCGGGCGGCGCAGGGCGAAATCAGGGACGCTCATCCGTCGGCTCCGACCAGGGGTTCGGCGGCGGCGGTCCGGTCGGGGCGCGGCGTGGCGGTGACGACGGTGCCGGCGTCGACGCGGTGCAGGTTCGACACGATGATCTGGGTGCCCAGGTCCAGGCCCGCCAGGACCTCGACCAGGCCGTCGGATTGCTGGCCCACCTGGATGTCGGCCCAGGCCGCCTCGTTCCCCTGCACGATCAGGACACGCTGGACATCGCCCTCGACGCTCAGCGCGGATTCGGGGACCGCGGGGCGTTCGCGCTGATCCAGGACCAGCTCGACCTGCAGGAACATCCCGCCGGTCAGGGCGCGGTCGGGGTTCGGCATCTGCGCGCGCAGCGCGATCGACCGCGTGGCGGCATCGACCCGCGTGTCGATCAGGCTGATCGTCGCGTCGAAGACCCGGTCGGGCCAGGCCGAGGACCGCAGCTGGACCCCCTGCCCGACCGCCAGGCGCGGCAACAGCGTCTCGGGCACGCCGAAATCCACCTCGATCACCTCCAGGTCGTCCAGCGTGGCGATGGGGGTGCCGCTGTCCAGCATCTGCCCCTCGACCAGGTCGGTCAGGCCGATGACGCCGGAAAACGGCGCGCGCAGCAGGCGATCCTCCAGCAGGACCTGGGCGCGGTCGCGTTCGGCCTGGGCGCGCAGCTGGGCCGCGCGGGCGGTCTGAAAGGCGGCGTCCGACGACGATCCGCTTGCGTTCAGCTGTTCCTGGCGGGCAAAGGCGGCGTCGGCCTCGGCCAGGGTCGCCTCGGCGGCTGCCAGATCGGCCTGTTCGGCGCGGTCGTCCAGTTCCAGCAGGACATCGCCGCGTTCGACCTGTGCGCCGGGGCGAAAGGCGATGCGGGTGATGCGGCCGCTCGCCTCGGGCATCAGCTCGACCGCGCTGCGGGCACGTGCGGTGCCGACGGCGCGGACGCTGTCGACGAACCGCGCGGTCTGGACGGCCACGGTCTCGACCGGCACCGCCTCTCCGGCGCCGTCGGACGGGCGGCGGGCCTGTTCGGGTTCGCTCACCAGACGGTCCGACAGCGTCATGCCCCCGGCGGCCGCGGCGATGATCACGATGGCGCCGATGGTTGCCTTGACGAAGCGCATGGTCTGTATTCTCCCGTGACGGGCCTGGGGTCGGTCGGCCTCCTGCCGCCCTTGTCGCCGGGCGGTGCTGCGCGCAGATTGCCCCTTGGTGCGCATCGTGCAACTGATAATCCCGTGTAGGGGGCCTGATACGCCCCCGTTGCCTCCGCAGGGGGCATGCGGCCCGCCCCCTGAAAGGATCTCCGATGGGTACCACCGATGACCTGACCCTGGCGATCGACGCCGCCCATGCAGCCGGAGCGCTGCTGCAGGCGCACTGGAACGACCGCGACCTGCTGACCATCGACGCCAAGCGTCAGGGCGACTTCGTGTCGCAGGCCGACCACCAGTCCGAGGCGCTGCTGCGCGACCGCCTGCTGGGCGCCAACCCCGACGACGGTTGGCTGGGCGAGGAGACCGACGCCCGTCCCGGCCGGCGCCGTTGGATCGTGGACCCCCTGGACGGCACGACGAACTTTCTGCGCGGGATCGCGCATTGGGCGGTGTCCATCGCGCTGGAACAGGACGGGCAGCTGGTGCTGGGCGTGGTCCACGACCCGCTGAAGGCGGAAACGTTCAGCGCCATGACAGGGTCGGGGCTGCAGCTGAACGGGCGCCGCCTGGACCCTGCCGCGCCGCCGGGCTTTGACGCGGCGCTGTTCGGGACGGGCCTGCCGTTCGGCAACATGCCTTACATCGACGATCACGCGGCCGACCTGGCGCGGGTGCTGCCGGGCACGGCGGGGGTGCGCCGGATGGGTGCCGCGGCGCTGGATCTGGCCTATGTGGCTGCCGGGCGGCTGGACGGGTTCTGGGAACGCCGCCTGCGTCCCTGGGACATCAGTGCCGGTCTGGTCCTGGTCCGCGAGGCCGGGATGCGGGTCGAAGGCTGGACCCCCAACGAACGCCCCGAGGAGACGGGGACCGTCATCACCGCCCCGGTGCCGATCTTCGACCGACTGGCCGCGGCGCTGCGTGCGGACCGCTAGGCCAGCCGCGCGTAAAGATCGCCCGACCCGCCCTGCGGGTCGAGGCCCTTCAGCCAAGCGCGCACGGCATCCGCGTCGCGCCAGTCGTCCCACAGGAACCCGCCCGCCTCGCCAGTCACCGGATTGAAGCGGTAGGGGCCCAGATCCTGCAGCCGGTCGATCACCGCCAGCGTCCGGTCGCGGAACGCCGGCAGGTATTCGACCGACAGCATCGGCAGCGGCTGGCCCAGCCCGGACAGCACGTCCAGTTCGAACCCCTCGACGTCGATCTTGACGAAATCGGGCAGGCCATGCGCCGCGATCAGCGCGTCCATGGTGGTCATCCGCACCTCCTGGCTGCGGTCCCACCGGACATGCTCGAAGCCGGGGGCAGCGGCCGCCTCGGCCGCAAAGCTGGTGCTCAGCGACGACACCGTCGGATGCAGCGACGACACCGCCATGCGGGCCACCGTCTCCGTCGGGCCCACGGCCTGCTGCACCAGCACGATGTCGCGCGGCAGGCTGCGGCGCAGAAAGCCCGCGAACGGCTCCTGCGGTTCGCAGGCCACGACCCTCGCCCCGGCGGCCCGCATGGCGCGCGCCCGGCTGCCCACATGCGCGCCGATGTCGAAGGCCAGGTCGCCCGGTTGCAGCAGCCCGCCGTAGAACGCCCGCAGCTGCCTGCGCCGCAGCGGATTATAATAGATGGCAAGCGACCGGATCAGCCCCAGATAGGCACGCAGTTGCATCGGGTATCCTCAGGTTTGAACGGTCGCAGCCTAGGGCCATCGGCGGCCCGCGTCCAGAAAACCGGGGCGTGCCGAAATGCCGCGCGAAACTTTGCGACATTCTGCCACAACGCCGCAACCTTTGCGGAACTGCTACGTGTTTCAAGACGTTGCGACTTGCGTGACACCTCAATTTGCAGGGACGAAGGTTGACCAATGCACGTATTTCCCCCGACCACCCCCGCTGCGCTTTCGGTCACCGCGACCGGTGATCCGCTGGCGCTGCGCACGGCCGAACGGGTTGCGCGCATGGTCTCCGACCTCAGGCTTGGCCTGCCCGTCGTGCTGCTGGGCGAGCCTGCCGCTGCACTGATCCTGCCGGTCGAGACGCTGTCGCCGGAACGGTTCGCGGCCCTTGGTTCCGGGGGCGAACTGGTGCTGACGGCCCGTCGCGCGGACGCCCTGCGCCATCGTCCCCACGAGGGTGAGGTCGCCCTGATCCCGGTTCCCGCCGGCGCGCGTCTGGACTGGATCCAGGCGCTGGCCGATCCGTCGCGCCAGATGCCCGCATCGGCCGCCGTGCCCCAGGCACCGCAGCACGCCCCAGCCCCGCTGCACCGCGCCGCCATCCGTCTGGTCAAGGCGGCCGAACTGCTGCCCGCCGTTCTGGTCGTGACCGGCCCCGATGTCGTCGAGACCGCCCTGCGCAACGATCTGGGCATCCTGGCCGCCGATGACGTCCTGAACCAGATCCTGCTGCCCCGCGATCCCCGCCCCGTGTCGGATGCCCGCGTGCCCATGCTGGCGGCACGAAACGGACGGCTGCACGTGTTCCGCGCGCCCGACGGCGGCCCCGAGCATTACGCGGTCGAGGTCGGCACACCCGATCGCAGCCAGCCGGTGTTGGTGCGCCTTCATTCCGCCTGCTTCACCGGCGACGTGCTGGGCAGCCTGAAATGCGATTGCGGCCCGCAACTGCAAGCCGCCCTGAGCGCTATGGAAGCGAACGGGACCGGCGTCCTGCTATATCTGAACCAGGAAGGCCGTGGCATCGGCCTTGCCAACAAGATGCGCGCCTACAGCCTGCAGGATCAGGGACTGGATACGGTCGAGGCCAATCACCGCCTTGGGTTCGAGGATGACGAACGCGATTTCCGCACCGGCGCCGCGTTGCTGCGCCAGATGGGGATCGGCCGCGTGCGCCTGATGACCAACAACCCCGCCAAGATCGCCCGCCTGGACAGCGAGGGCATCGAGGTCGTAGATCGAGTCGCGCTCAAGGTTGGCCGCGGCCCCGAGAACACCCGCTATCTGGACACCAAGGCGCGCAAGTCGGGACATCTGCTGGCATGACGGCCCGCGCACTCTGGTGCACCGCACCGGGCGAGGCGCAGTTGCGTCCCGCGCAGGTCGGCGACGGCATCCATGTCCGCAGCCTGTTTTCCGGCATCAGCCGGGGCACGGAACGGTTGGTCCTGTCGGGAAAGGTGCCGTCCAGCGAACATGACCGCATGCGCGCGCCGTTCCAGGAAGGCGACTTTCCGTTTCCGGTCAAGTACGGCTATGCCAATGTCGGTCAGGCAACCGACGGGGCGCTTGCCGGTCGCATGGTCTTTTCGCTGTTCCCCCACCAGACCGAATTTCGCCTGCCGGAGGATGCGCTGATCCCGCTGCCCGACGCACTGCCGCCTGAACGCGCGATCATGGCCGCGAACATGGAGACCGCGCTAAACATCCTGTGGGACAGCGGCGCGGGCGCGGGTGACCGCATCGCCGTGGTCGGTGGTGGGCTGGTGGGATTGCTGACGGCCTCTCTGGCCGCGCGACTGCCGGGGGCCGAGGTTACGGTGATCGACCCCCTGCCCGATCGAGCCGCCATCGCGCGCGACCTGCGCTGCGCCTTTACAACCCCCGATGATGCCCCCGGTGATCAGGACGTGGTGATCCATACCAGCGCATCGCAAGCCGGGCTGGTGCTGGCGCTGTCCTTGGCCGGGCCGCAGGCCACCATCGCCGAAGCCAGCTGGCACGGCGCCGAACAGGTGGCCCTGCCCTTGGGCGGCGCGTTCCACAGCCGACGCCTGCGCATCGTCAGCACGCAGGTGGGCGGGATCCTGCCCGACCGTGCGCCGCGCTGGACCTATCGCCGCCGCCTGACCAAGGCGCTGGACCTGCTTCGCGATGCGCGGCTGGACGCCCTGATCTCGGGGCAGACGGCGTTTGCCGACCTGCCCGACGCCTATCCCGGCATTCTGGCGGACCCCGCCACGCTGTGCCACCGCATCATCTACTGACCTTGGAGACACCATGTTCGCCGTCGAAGTCCGAGACCACATCATGATCGCCCATTCCTTCCCCTCGCCGACCTTCGGTCCGGCACAAGGGGTGCATGGCGCGACATTCACCGTAGACTGCGCCTTCTTCGCCGCCGAGATGGATGATGAAAGCCTGGTCGTCGACATCGGCCTTGCAACCGAAGCCCTGGCCGAGACGCTGGCTCCGCTGCGCTACAAGAACCTGGACGACATTCCTGAATTCGAAGGGAAAATGACTACGACCGAATTTCTGTGCAAGCATATCTTCGATCAGATGGCCGGCACCGTGCGGGCCGGCGGGCTGAAGGATGGCGGCCGCGTCAAGAAGCTGCGCGTCCTGCTGCACGAAAGCCACATGGCCCGCGCCTGGTACGAAGGGGATATCTGAGCATGGGGTTCTCGGCGGAATGGCTGGGCCTGCGCGAACCCGCCGACATGGCCGCCCGCGACGCGACCCTGATGGCGCAGGCGGCGGTTCTGGCCGGGCCGGACCCGGTCGTGCTGGACCTGGGCTGCGGTACCGGATCGACCCTGCGCACGCTTGGCCCGCATCTGCCCGACAATGCCCGCTGGCACCTGGTCGACAACGATTCAGCCCTGCTGGAGCGCGCGGCGACCGAGGCGCCGGGCCGCGCCACCGTCCACCAGCTGGACCTGCGCGACCTGAAGGGGCTGCCGCTGGATGGCGTGACGCTGGTCACGGCATCGGCTCTGCTGGACCTGATGCCCGCTGACTGGATCGCCGCGCTGGCCACGCGACTGGCCGATGCCGGCGTGCCGTTCTATGCGGCGCTGTCCTATGACGGCATCATGACGTGGGATCCGGCGCTGCCGCGCGATGCGGACGTCACGCGGGCGTTCAACGACCATCAGCGCGGCGACAAGGGGCTTGGCCCCGCGCTTGGGCCCGATGCGGCCGTGACCGCCACGCAGATCTTCCGTGACGCGGGCTTCGACGTCCACACCGGCCAAAGCCCGTGGCGGATCGGCCCCGATCAGGCCCCGCTGCACCGCGCCCTGGTCCAGGGCATCGCCGAGGCCGCATCCGAGACCGGCCTGTCCGTCGCCACCGATTGGGGCCGCAGCCGGATCGCCATGGCAGGCGACAGCCGTTGCCTGATCGGGCATCATGACATGCTGGTCCTGCCCCCCGGCACGGCCTGACACCCAGAGGAGGACCGCCCATGCATGCCGTCGACGTCACCCCTCGGGTCTGGGACCGGCTTCTGTCGGTCCGCACCGGCCAGGCCTGCGCCTGCTGCGGTCGGTTCAGCGCCGGCGAACGCGCGGCGCTTGACCTCTATGCGCCGGTCGCGCGACGCGATCTTGGTCCGGTCACGATCGCGCAGATCGGACAGTCGCTGGACGGGCGGGTCGCGACGGCCACCGGCGATGCGCGTGATGTGTCCGGCCCCGAAGGCCTAGCCCATCTGCACCGCCTGCGCGCGCTGGTCGAAGGGGTGGTGATCGGGGTCAAGACCGCGCTGCACGATCAGCCGCGCCTGACCGTACGCCTGTGCAGCGGCCACAACCCTGCGCGCATCGTCATCGACCCGCGCGGGCGGCTGCCCGACGATGCGCTGGTGCTGATGGCGGATGGTGCGCGGCGGATCATCGTCACCGGCGTAAACCGCCCCCGCGCCCCGGGGATCGAGGTCTTGCGCCTGCCCGCCCCGGATGGACGCCTGGACCCGGCGCAGGTGCTTGAAGGCTTGCGGAACATGGGCCTTGGATCGCTGCTGATTGAGGGTGGCGGCATCACCATCACCGGTTTCCTGGAGGCTGGCCTGCTGGACCGGCTGCAGGTGTCGATTGCACCGCTGATCATCGGATCAGGGCCGCAGGGGCTGACCAGCCTGTCCCCGGTGGACAAGCTGAAAGATGCGCTTCGCCCGGACACGCGCGTCTTCGGCATGGGCAGCGACATCGTCTTCGATTGCGCCTTTGGCGATCAGGCGGCGCGGGCGATCCTGCCGCTGCATGCGCCGCAGCCGCTGGTCACCGCCGCCAGCTAAACGAACCCTCGCCCAGGGCCGGGGCGGCACCTTCTGCTACCGTCGGGCTGCGAGACAGGGTGATGGGCGTGCGCAACCCCGCGATGCCCTCGGGCGACACGACCATGCCCCGCGCCTGCGCCTGCGGGTCGGACAGCGCCTCGGACACACGGTTGATCGGACCTGCAGGCACTCCGGCCGCGGTCAGCGCCGCGATCAGGTCGGCGCGGTCGCGCGATGTCATCGCCCGCGCCAGGGTCGCGCACAGCACCTCGCGCCCCGCCACCCGCTGCGCATTGGTGGCCAGCGTCGGATCATCCGCCAGCGCAGGCAGGTCCAGCGCCAGGCACAGCGACCGGAACTGACGGTCGTTCCCGCAGGCGACGATCAGATGGCCGTCCCGCGCCGGAAAGACCTGATAGGGCACGATGTTCGGATGGGCATTGCCCAACCGCGCGGGTTCGACCCCGCCCAGCAGATGGTTCGCCGCCTGATTGGCCAGCACTCCCACCGCGCAGTCGAACAGCGCCAGATCGACCTGCTGCCCCCGCCCCGACCGCGCCCGCTCCGCCAGCGCCGCCTGGATGCCGATGACACCATAGAGGCCGGTGAAGATATCGATCCAGGCCACGCCGACCTTCTGCGGATCACCTGCAGGATCGCCAGTCAGCTCCATGATGCCGCCCATGCCCTGGATCATGAAGTCATATCCCGGCTGGCTGGCGCGCGGCCCGGTCTGCCCGAAGCCGGTGACCGAAGCATAGACCAGTCCCGGATTGCGCGCCGAAAGCGTCGCGTAATCCAGCCCGAACCGCGCCAGGCCACCCGCCTTGAAATTCTCGATCACCACATCGGCGCCGTCGATCAGCGCACGCAGACGCTCCACATCGCCCGCATCGTTGAAGTCGCAGGTGACGCTGGTCTTGCCGCGGTTCGTGGCGTGGAAATAGGCGGCGACCGTCTCCACCGTGCCGTCGGCGCGGGGACGGTCGATGAAGGGCGGGCCCCAACGGCGGGTGTCGTCGCCTTCGGGGGCCTCGACCTTGATGACCTCGGCGCCCAGATCGGCCAAGGTCTGGCCGATCCAGGGACCGGCCAGGATGCGCGCCAGTTCGACGACGCGCAGGCCGGAGAGCGGGCCTTCAGGCAAAGGCCTGCAGCCCCGTCTGCGCGCGGCCCAGGATCAGGGCGTGGACGTCATGCGTGCCCTCATAGGTGTTCACCGTCTCCAGGTTCTGCGCGTGGCGCATGACGTGATATTCGGCCTGGATGCCGTTGCCGCCATGCATGTCCCGCGACATCCGCGCGATATCCAGCGCCTTGCCACAGTTGTTACGCTTGATGATCGAGATCATCTCGGGCGCGAAGCGGCCCTGATCCATCAGGCGACCGACGCGCAAGGACGCCTGCAGGCCCAGGGCGATCTCGGTCTGCATGTCGGCCAGCTTCTTCTGGAACAGCTGCGTCGCGGCCAGGGGCCGGTTGAACTGCTTGCGGTCCATGCCATAGCGATGCGCGCGGAACCAGCAATCCTCGGCCGCCCCCATCACGCCCCAGCTGATGCCGTAACGCGCGCGGTTCAGACACCCGAAGGGACCGGACATGCCGCTGACATTGGGCAGCAGCGCGTCCTCGGACACCTCCACGTTCTCCATGACGATCTCGCCGGTGATGGAGGCGCGCAAGCTCAGCTTGCCGCCGATCTTGGGCGCGCTGAGGCCCTTCATGCCCTTCTCCAGGACAAAGCCGCGGATCTTGCCGCCATGCGCCTCGGACTTGGCCCAGACCACGAAGACATCCGCGATCGGGCTGTTCGAGATCCACATCTTGGCCCCGTTCAGCACATAGCCGCCCTCGGTCTTGGTCGCGCGGGTCTTCATGCCGGCGGGGTCGGAGCCTGCATCCGGTTCGGTTAGGCCAAAGCAGCCGATCCATTCGCCCGATGCTAGCTTCGGCAGGTACTTCATCCGCTGCTCCTCCGACCCATAGGCATGGATCGGGAACATCACCAGGCTCGACTGCACCGACATCATCGACCGGTAACCGCTGTCGATCCGCTCGACCTCGCGCGCGACCAGGCCGTAGGCCACATAGCCCGCGCCGACCCCGCCATATTCCTCGGGGATGGTCACGCCCAGAAGGCCGCTGGCACCCATCTCGCGAAAGATCTCGGGGTCGGTCTGCTCGGACAGATAGGCGTCGGTGACGCGCGGGGCCAGCTTGTCGGCGGCAAAGGAGGCGGCGGTATCGCGGATCATGCGCTCATCCTCCTCCAACTGGTCGTCCAGCAGGAAGGGGTCCTCCCAGGCAAAGGCCGTACCCTTGTGATCGACGGTTGTCTTGTCCAGCATGGCGATGGGTCCTGCATGTGATGACTGTTGGACACAGGGTAACCCGGCACGCGTCGCATGAAAAACGCTATTTCCTCATGCGTTCATGCATTCTATGAATGATCTCATGCGCCAACGTCGGTTCCTGCCCAGCCTGTCCCAACTTATCGCCTTCGAGGCGGTGATGCGCCACGGGTCCGTCACCGCCGCCGCGGACGAGCTGCACCTGACGCAAAGCACCGTCAGCCGGCTGGTCGCGTCACTGGAACGGCAGCTGGGCAAGCCCCTGTTCACCCGCGACCGCAAGCGCCTGACCCCCACCCCCGAAGCCGTGACCTATGCCGCGTCCGTCACCCAGGGGCTGGACGTGATCCAGCGGGCCAGCATGGGGCTGATCGCCAATCCGGGCGGGGGCGTGCTGTCGCTGTCGGTGCTGCCGACCTTTGCCACGCGCTGGCTGGCGCCGCGGATCGGACAGTTCCTGTCGGACAATCCCGGCATCTCGATCAACCTTTCGACCAAGATACAGCGTTTCAGCTTTGCCAGCGAAGCCTTTGACGCGGTGATCTTCTTCGGCCAGCCCGACTGGCCCGACGCGCATCACCTGCGGCTGTTCGACGAACGCCTGACGGCCTGCGCCTCGCCGCAGATGCTGGCGCATCATCCGGTGGCGCATCCCTCGGACATGGCGGGCCTGCCCCTGCTGCAGCTGGAGACGCGGCCTTCGGGCTGGTCCGCGTGGTTCGCGGCCCAGGGCGGCACGCCGCCGGCTGTGTCGGGCATGGTGATGGACCAGTTCTCGATGATGATCCAGGCGGCGATCGCGGGGCTTGGCGTGGCGCTGCTGCCCAGCTATCTCGCCCAGCCAGAGATCGACGAGGGCCGCCTAGAGCCGATCCTGCGCGCAGGCGTTCCCGGCGAGGGCGCCTATTGGCTGGCATGGCCCGACCGCCGTCAGGGTGACCCGGCCTTTGCCCGGTTTCGCACCTGGATCGCGGATCAGGTCACGGCGGGGTAAGCTCGACGATCGCCTCGATCTCGACCAGCGCGTTGGCGGGCAAGGACGCCACGTTGACCGCGGTGCGGGCATGGCGTCCCGCATCGCCCCACAGGTCGATGAACAGCTGCGACGCACCGTTCACGACCGCCGGTCCATCGCCATAGCCCGGCGGCGCGGCGACGAACCCGCCCAGCCGGATCACCTGCGACACCCGTGACAACGAGCCAGCCACCGCGCGGATCGAGAACAGCAGGTTCAGCGCGCACATCCGCGCCGCCGCCTGCCCGTCCGCCATATCAAAGCCGGGACCGATGGGGCCGAAATACTGCGGCACCCCCTCCCATTCGCAGATCTGGCCCGACAGGAACAGCAGGTTGCCGCTGACCTTGCCGGGCAGAAACAGCGCCCGCGACGGGGCGGATGGCGGCAGCGCGTGGCCCAGGTCGGCCAGGCGCGTCTCTATGGGACAGGTCATGCGGCCTCCTGCGGTTGGCGGGACAGTTGGCAGGCCAGCGCGATCAGCGACAGGTCGGACCCGCGCGGCCCTATCAGCGACAGGCCGAACGGCGCACCGTCGACGGTTCCGGCGGGAAACACGACCTGCGGCAGCCGCGCCATGCCAGCCACGCACAGCAACCGCTGCGCATCGTGACGAAAGCCGTCGAACACCGCTTGGGGCGCGTCCAGGCGGAACGGCGCGTCATGCACGACCGGGGCCAGCAGGACGCCATTCGCGCCAAGCAGGGCGTCCATGTGCCGCGCGAACGCCTCGCGCGCGCCGCGACCCTGGGCGATCTGGTCGGGGGTCAGCGCGTCGGCCGCGTCGGCGCGCCCGTCGATGCCGCGCACCAGCGGCATGCGCGAGGCCCGGATGAAGGGCAGGATCGTTTCCTTGGCATTCGCCGTGACCGCGGTCAGGAACGTCGCATAGGCCGCATCCACCCCGTCGGGATAGACACTTACCCCGCGTGCAGGCAGATGTCCGAACCCGGCCTGCCAGACCGCGCGCGCCTCAGGCCCCAGCAGGGCCAGCATGTCGGTAGGCACCATCAGGTCCGGCGCGGTCACGGGGGCTGCATCCGCGACCAGCGCGGCGGCGGCACGGGCCAGCACCATCCCGTTGCGCGCGAACAGCCCGCAGGCGTCGAAGCTGGGCGCCAGCGCCATCGCGCCCGCCATCGGGATCAGGCCGTGTGTCGGCCGCCACCCCCATGTCGCGCAAAAGCTGGCCGGTGCGCGGACCGAGCCGCCGGTATCCGACCCGATGGCGATGTCGGCCAGCCCGCCCGCCACCGCAACCGCCGACCCCGACGACGACCCGCCGGGAATGCGGTCCGGGGCGGCCGGGTTCACGGGCGTGCCGAAATGGGCATTCATGCCGTACATGGACCACGCCAGTTCGTCCGTGTGAACCTTGCCCACAAAGCGCGCGCCGGCATCCAGCAGGCGCTGGACGCAGGGGGCGGTGTCCGCGTGAACCGGGCTTTCCGCCAGATACAGCGGACACCCCGCCCCGGTGCGGTATCCGGCGACGTGATAGATGTCCTTGACCGCAAGGGTCAGGCCCGACAGCGGGCCCTGGTCCGCATGGGGAACCGGGACGGGCGGATAGGGCAGAAAGGCGTGCCAGGGGTCGGTCATGATCTACTCTGCGGCAAGGGTTTCGCCTGCGCGCAGGCAGGCCACGCGGCGGCGGGGGCCGGGCGTCAGGACGGGCGGCAACGCCTGTCGGCAGGCCGGCAGCGCCATCGGACAGCGGGGCGCAAAGGAACAGCTGTCCGGCCGCACCTCCAGCGACGGAGGGGCACCGGGGATCGCGTCGAGCCGCGCGCCGCGCGCCACGTCATGCAGGTTCGCGGCCAGCAGCCCCTGGGTATAGGGGTGGCGCGGGTTGCGAATGACGTCGCGCGTAGTGCCTTCCTCGACGATCTGGCCGGCATACATGACAGCGATGCGTTCCGAGATTTCGACCGCCACGCCGATGTCGTGGGTGACGAAGATCACCCCCATGCCGAATTCGCGCTGCAATTCGCGCAGCAGCAGCAGGATCTGGATCTGCACCGTCGCGTCCAGCGCGGTCGTCGGCTCGTCCGCCAGCAGCAGGCGCGGACGGCAAGCCAGCGCCAGCGCGATCATCACCCGCTGCCGCATGCCGCCCGACAGCTCGTGCGGATAATTGGCCAGCCGCCGTTTCGGCGATGGGATGCGCACGCGGTGCAGCATGTCCAGCGCCACGTCCATCGCGTTCTCCCGGGACAGGCCCTTGTGGCGCATCACCGTCTCGGCGATCTGCTGGCCCACGGTATAGACCGGGTCCAGCGCCAGGCCGGGGTCCTGGAAGACCATCGACACGTCGCCCCCGCGATAGGACCGCAACGCCCGCCCCGACAGGGTCATGATGTCGGTCCCGTCAAAGCGGATATCGCCCGACAGGTCGGTGCGTTTCTGGGGCAGCAGGCGCAGCAGGGTCTTCAGCATGACGCTCTTGCCCGACCCGCTCTCGCCCAGCAGGGCCAGGGTTTCGCCCGGCATCAGGGTGAGGGACAGGTCGTTGATGGCATGGACCGTGCGCCCGCCCTTGAAACGGACGTCCAGATTGTCGATCTGCAGCAGCGGCGTCATGCGGGCACCCCCTGTCCGGCGCGCGGATGGCCGGATGCCGGGTCGTGGAGGTGACA
The DNA here is from genome assembly GCF_004010775.1 of Paracoccus sp. Arc7-R13. Classification (NCBI taxonomy): domain Bacteria; kingdom Pseudomonadati; phylum Pseudomonadota; class Alphaproteobacteria; order Rhodobacterales; family Paracoccaceae; genus Paracoccus; species Paracoccus sp. Arc7-R13. The sequence goes on from NZ_CP034810.1 coordinate 2,569,099, forward strand.
GGCGACCCAATGCGGCGACCCGGCGACCATCGGCCCCAGGGCGGGGTGGCGGGTCTTGCAGATGTCGGCCGCAAAGGCGCAGCGGGTGTGGAACCGGCAGCCCGGCGGCGGGTCGATGGGGTTCGGCGGATCGCCGGTCAGCGGCGGCTTCTGCGTGCGGTTGTCCGGGTCCATCGACGGCATCGCGGAAAACAGCGACCGGGTATAGGGATGCGCCTGTTCGGCCCAGATCATGTCGACCGGGGCCAGTTCCACGACCTCGCCCAGATACATGACCAGGATGCGGTCCGAGATGTATCGCACCACGTTCAGGTCATGGCTGATGAAGATATAGGTCAGCCCGAACTCCGCGCGCAGGTCCGACAGCAGGTTCAGGACCTGCGCCTCGACCGATTTGTCCAGCGCTCTGACGGCCTCGTCCAGCACCACGACCTTGGGCGACATGACCAGGGCGCGGGCGATGTTGATGCGCTGGCGCTGCCCGCCCGAGAGTTCGTGCGGATAGCGGCCCGCAAAGCGGTCGGGGTCCAGACCGACCCGCGCCATCAGGCGGCGCGCCCGGCCCGCCGGATCGTCCAGGCCCTGCACGCGCGCGCCGAACGCGATGCTGTCCAGGATGGTCATGCGCGGGTTCAGCGAGGCATAGCTGTCCTGGAAGACCATCTGGATGTCGCGGCGCAGCGCGCGCAGGCTGATGTCGCGGCCAAGGGACTTGCCGCCCAGGTCGATGTCGCCCTCGTCGCGGTCCACCAGGCCGATCAGCAGTTTCGCCGTGGTGGACTTTCCGCAGCCGGATTCGCCGACGATGCCCAGGGCCTCCCCCGCGCGGACGTCGAAGCTGACGCCGTCCACGGCCTGGACCATCGCCTGGGTGCGGCCCAGGATGCCGCCATTGATGGGAAAATGCTTCTTCAGGTCGCGCACGCTCAGCAGGGTTTTGTCAGTCGCGGACATTCATCGCACTCCTCAGACCGTCGCTGAGCAGGTTCAGGCACAGCGAGGTGGCAAAGATCATCACCCCCGGCAGCGCCGCCAGCCACGGGTTCACATAGATGGCGGATCGCAGCGTGTTCAGCATCAGCCCCCATTCCGGTTCGGGCGGGCGCACGCCGATGCCCAGAAAGGACAGCCCCGCCGCCAGGATCATGCAGACCGATGTCAGCGAGGTCGCATAGACGAAGATCGGCGACAGCACGTTGCCGATCACATGCACCCGGATCACCGTCAGCGCATTCGCCCCCGAGGCCCGCGCCGCGTCGATATAGTCCAAGGACCGCACGCCCGAGGTCACCGCCTCGGCCACGCGGGTCACGGGGGGCACGAAGACGATGGTCAGCGACACCAGGCTGTTCAGCACCCCCGCGCCCAGGGCGCCCGAGATGGCGATGGCCAGCAGGACCGACGGAAAGGCAAAGAACACGTCCACGACCCGCATGATGATCGTGTTGGTGATGCCGCCGACATAGCCCGCGATGATCCCCAGGGTGCCGCCGATGAAGAAGGCCAACACCACCGGCATCAGCCCGATGAACAGCGTCAGGCGACCGCCATGAATCAGCCGGGACAGCATGTCGCGGCCCTGTTCGTCCGTGCCCAGTAGGTGGCCGGGCGTGCCGGGGGCGGCCAGGCGCTTGATCATGCTGCCCTGATAGGGGTCGGCCAGGCCCAGCCAGGGTGCGAAGACCGCCGAAAGGATCAACAGCGCCAGCACGCCTGCGCAGATCATCGACACCGGATCGCGGCGCAGCCGCGACAGCACGCCCGACCAGTATCCGCGCTGCGCGGGCGGAACGGCGGGGATATTTGTGGTCACCTGAACCATGCGCTCAGTTCCTTTTCACGCGGGGGTCGATGGCGGCCTGGGCCACATCGACGATCAGGTTCATGCCGACGAAGAACATGGCCAGCACCAGGATCGTCCCCTGCAACAGCGGCAGGTCGCGCTGAAAGATCGCGTTGGACAGAAGGAATCCGGAACCGGGCCAGTTGAAGACCGTCTCGATCAGGATCGACCCGCCCAGCAGGTATCCCAGCTGCAACCCCATCACCGAAAGGGCGGTCGCGGCGGCGTTGCGGGCCACATGGCGCAGCACGTCGCCGCGGCTGAGGCCCTTGGCGTAAAGCGCGGTGACGAAATCCATCGACAGGATGTCGCCCGCCAGCGCCCGGACGGTGCGCGCGACGATGCCGATGGGCACCACGGCCAGCGTCACCGCAGGCAGGACTAGGTGGCGCAGATGCGCCCAGTCCCATTGCCAGTCCTGCGACCCGCCCGGCCCCGCGCCCATCGACGGCAGCCAGCCCAGATTGACCGAAAAGATGATGACCAGCACGATGCCCAGCCAATAGTTCGGCACCGACACGCCCGTGATCGACAGCGCCGTCACCGCCCGGTCCAGCGCCGTGTCGCGGAAATATCCTGCCAGGAACCCCAGGAAGATGCCGATCGGAAAGGCGATCACCGCCGCCGCCGCCGCCAGCAGCAGCGAATTGCCGACCGCGCCGAAGACCTCGTCGGCCACCGGGCGGCCCGAGGCGATCGAGCGGCCCATCTCTCCCTGCAGCAGGTTGCCGACCCAGATCAGGTATTGCACCGGCACCGGCTTGTCCAAACCGTATGCCGCGCGCATCGCGGCCTGCTGTTCGGCGGTGGCATCGACCGGCATGATAGCCGTCAGCGGATCGCCCGGCGCGATCTGCACCAGAGCGAAACAGACGACCGACACCCCGAAGGCCACCGGCAACACCAGGATCAGGCGTCGAAGGAAATAGCTGAGCACGTCATGCGTCCCTGGCTGGGCCGCACCCGCAACGGGCGCGGCCGGTTGCGGGTCAGTCGGCCATCGTTATGGACGAGAAGTTCAGGTACCAGTTCTGCGGTTGCACGAAGCCCTGTACCTTGGGCGACATGGCGCGGGGCGCCACGTCATGCGTGACCATCAGGAACAGCGCATCATCGACGAACTTTTCATGCGTGCGACGCAGGACCGCGTCCTGTTCGGCGGGGTCGAAGGTGGTCTTGATCTCCTCGAACAGGCCCTGCATGTCCTCGTCGCAGTAATGCCCCCAATTGGTGCCGTTGGGCGCCACCAGGTCGCAATCCAGGTGCCGGATGAAGCCGGTGAACGGATCCTGGATGAAATAGGTGAAGTTGATCGACTGCGATCCCTCGACCGAGGGATCGGCGGCGCCCGCGCGCCACAGGTTGATCATCTGGTTCCACTCGACGACCATGAACTCGACGTCGATCCAGGCTTGGGCCAGCGACTGCTGGATGTATTCGTTCATCGGCAGCGGCAGCATCTGGCCCGACCCGGAGGGAGAGATCAGCGCCTTGACCTTCAGCCGGTTGTCGGGGCCGAACCCGGCTTCGGTCATCAGGGCCTGCGCGGCCTCCAGGTCATAGGTGACGTCGAAATCCGGCTCTCCGAACCATTGCGACCCCGGCGGCACAAACCCCTTGGCCGGGATCATCAGCCCGCCCAGCAGCGCGCCCATCGCCTCGCGGTCGATGGCCAGGTTCGCGGCCTTGCGCACGCGGATGTCGTTCCAGGGCGACCCCTCGACCCGGCTCAGGTGCCAGGTCCAGTTATGCGGCAGCGCGTTCTGGGTGATGGCAAAGCCGTTGCCCTGCATCGCGGGAATGGTATCGGGGGCCGGCGCCTCGATCCAGTCGACCTGCCCCGACATCAGCGCGGCCGAACGTGCATTCGATTCCGGCAACGGGATCAGCACCAGCCGGTCCAGCTTGGGGATGCGCGTCTCGTCCCAGTAATCGGCAAAGGGCACCAGCTCGGCCCGTTCACGCGGGACGAAGGATTCCATCATCCACGGCCCCGTCCCTGACGGCTTGGCAGCGACCTGCTCCCAGTCCTTGCCCAACGCCTCCCAGTTGGCCTTGGACGACATCATCACCCAGGCCAGCTGATAGGGCAGCGTCGCGTCCGGCTCATGCGTGATGATCTCGACCGTCAGATCGTCTACGGCGCGATAGCTGGCGATGGCGGGAATGCGCGACTTGCCCTGCGCCGATTGGCGCGGATCATACTGTTCGGCGCTTTCGTCCAGCAGCTTGTCCAGGTTCCAGACCACGTTCTCGGCATTGAACGGGCTGCCGTCGTGGAAGGTCACCCCCTCGCGCAGCGTGAAGGTCCAGCGGGTGCGGTCGGCCTCGTCGGCCTCCCATGCGGTGGCCAGGCCCGGCACCAGGCCGGACGGCCCGTCGCCCTGCGTCAGATCCCAGTTGATCAGCGCATCATAGACCGTATAGCCGATGAAGCGCAGCCCCTCGCCGCCCTGATCGGGCTGGCCGGTGGTCAGCGGGATGTCGGCGGCGGTCATGCCGATGCGCAGTGTGCCTTGGGCCATGGCCGCAGGTCCGGCCAGCACCGCCACCGAAAGCGCCAATGCGGCGATGCCTTTTCTCAGATCAAGCACGGTCGTTCTCCCTGTTGGCCGGGGTCGTTGCTGCCCCGAATTGGGATCACCTTGGACCGCCTCGGCAGGGCTGCGCAGCGGCGGGCGGCCATCACGCGGGCGTCGGTTCGCAAAAAACCTGCGCGATGCACGCCGGGCGGTCAGATTGCTGACAATTCCTGCACGCAATGTTTTCGCCATCGCGGCCGGTCTTTCGGGATGGACAGCGCATCGATAAGCGGGCCACAGGCGCGGGATGATCCTGCTGGCCAATCCCAACGCGAACCCAGTCACGACCGCGGCGATGTGCGCGATCGCGGCGCCGTGGCTGGCGGGCCTTCAGGCGTGGACGGCGCCCACAGGGCCGCAGGTGATCGTCACCCCGGACCAGCTGGACCGTGCGGCCGACGGCATCGCGGCGCTGCACCCGCCCGCGGCGTGTCGCGGCGTGATCGTCGCCGCCTTCGGCGATCCGGGCGCGGATCGGCTGGCAGCCCGCCTTGCGGTGCCGGTGATCGGCATCGGGGCCGCAGCCGCGCGGGCGGCGGCGCAAGGGGGGCGCGCCTTTGCGGTCGCGACCACCACCCCTGCCCTGCGGGACCGGATCGACGCGCTGATGCGGGGGCAGCCCGGCCGCTATCTGGGGTGTCACCTGACCGACAGCCCCGACGTGATGCGCGTTCCCGACGCGCTGGATCACGCCCTGCTGGACGCGGTGATGCGGGCCGCGGCAGCCGGTGCCGAGGCGGTGATCATCGGTGGCGGCCCATTGGCGCAAGCGGCGGTCCGGCTGGCGCCCCTGTCCCCCGTGCCGCTGATCCAGCCCGTACCCGAGGCCGCGCGCGCGATGGCCCGGCTGCTGGCCCGCTGAGGTTACAGGTCCTCGATCCGGACATGTGCGCGGGTGCCGCCCAGGGACTGGAACGCCCGCTGGCGGCAGGTCAGGACCAGCACCTGCTGATCGGTGGCGACGCGGTGCAGGGCGGTGAACATCGCCTCGATCCGGTCGTCATCGGTGTGGACCAGCGCATCGTCCAGGATCACCGGGACCGACCGCCCGGCCTGCGCGAACAGGCGCGCAAAGGCCAGCCGCGTCAGGATCGCCACCTGTTCGCGCGTGCCGCCCGACAGGATGTCCAGCGGTTCGGCCTGTCCGTCACGGGTCAGCGCATGGGGCAGCAGGGTCTGGTCGTCGATCTGCAGCGCCGCGCCGGGATGCAGGATCGACAACAGCGGCTGCAGCTCGCGCACCACCGGCTTGAAATAGGCATCGCGCTGGCGCGTGCGCGCCTGCTCCAGCGTGTCGCGCAAGCGCGTCAGGGCGGCCATCTCGGCGGCGTAACGGTCGGCGCGGGCCTGGGCCTCGGCGCGCTGGCCGGACAGTTCGTCCAGCGTTTCCTCGATCCCCTCCTCGGCCAACAGCGCGATGCGGGTGTTCAGCGCGGCAAGGTCGCGCTCCATCGTCTCCGCGTCGCGCCGGGCCTGTTCGGCGGCGCTGGTGGCACGCGACAGCGCGGCCTGGGCGGTGGTCAGGTCGGGGGCCGCATCCGACAGGGTGGCGCACAGCCGGGCGGCCTCGGCGCTGCGGGCCGACAGGTCGGGCAGCGTGGCGGCCAGCGCATCCAGACGCGCCGCCAGATCGTCCAGCGATCCAGCCTCGGCCAGGACATCCGCCAGCGCGCGTTCGGCGGAACGGCGCTCTCCCTCGGCATCGGCGCGAGCTTCCCCGGCGGCGGTCGCGGCCTCACGGGCGCTGCGGGACTGGGCCTGCGCCTGCGCCTCGGCGGTATCGGCGGCGGTCAGCAGGGGTTCCAGCACCGCGGCATCCTCTGCATCCGCAGGGGCATCGGCAGCCTCGGCCGTGGCCAGGGCCAGGGCCTCGCGCAAGGCATCCAGGCCCTGCGGCGCCAGATCGTCCAGCGCCTGCGCCCCCTGGCGCAGCGCATCGTCCAGCCGCGTCGCGCGGTTCAGCCGGTCACGCGCATCAGCCAGATCGGCCGCCCCACAATCCTGCAGCGCGCTTGCCACGTCCCGCTGCGCCTGCCCCAGATCGGCGGCCAGCTGCGCCCCCCGCCCCGATCCCGGATCGACGCTGATCGCGCCGAAGCCCGGCAGCGTGACGTGCGTCCGCCCCGGCACCGCCCATGCACCCTCGACAGAGGTTCCGTCCGCCAGCGTCGCCAGAGGCCCGTCCGCGTGAAATTCGATGATCACCGTCTGTGCCTCGGCCCGCGCGTCCAGGCGGTCCAGCACCGTCTGTGCCTGATCCAGCCGTGCCATCGTCTTCGGCGTGATGGTCAGCCGCGCCCGCTGTGCCCGATCAGCGTGCAGCTGCGCCTGCAGTGCCTGCGCCCGGTCCAGCCGATGGGTCAGATCGGCCACCCGCGACCGTGCCGCAAGCGCCAGCCGCGCCTGCTGTGCCCGCGACAGGCGTCCGCGCAGATCGCGCGCGACCTCGCCAGCCTGGCGGTGCGCCTCGGCCGCCTGCGCATCGCGCAGGGCCAGCGCCTCGGCGCGATCGCGGGCGGCCACCGCGCGCGCTTCGGCCAGGCGCAGCGTCTCGCGGGCCTGGGTCACGCGGTCGGACAGCTGTCGGGTCTGGTCGATCTGCTGGCGCGCGGTCGTCTCGGCCATCCGGGCCAGCGTCAGGTCGCGTTCCGCCTGCGCCAGCCGGTCTGCATGCTTGCGGGCGGCCTGATGCGCCTCCTCGGCCTGCGTCAGGGCAGCCTGGCGGGCGCGGGCGGCCTCCGGGTCTGTCACGCGGGCCAGCATGCGCGTCACCTCGGAGCGGCGTGCCAAGTCGCCGGACAGGCGCGCGGCCTTGTCGCGGGCCTCGGTTTCGGCACGGGACAGTCGCTCGGCCTCCTCGATGGCGCGCTGCCATTCGCCCCCGGCCCTGGGGCGGCCGGTGGCGGTGGCCAGCCGTGCCATCTCCTGTCCGACGCGGTCCAGGACCGCGTCCATGCGCCGCCCCCCGGTCATCATGTCGATCTCTCCGGCAACGGAAGACAGCAGGTCGCGCCGCGTCCCAAGGTTGCGATCGCGGTCCTGCCGGTCTGCGGCGCTGTTGCCCTCCGGCTCCAGCCCCAGCAGGCCCTGGCGGACCCACAACAGACCCGACGGTCCGGCCAGTCCCCCATCCAGCAGGCGGTCGATCCAGGCCTCGGCCTCGTCCTCCTGGGCGATCAGGCGGCCTTGCGCGTCCGTGATCCGCGCCTGCGCCCGCGACAGGAACCGCTTGTGGATGCGGAACCGCCCTTGGGTCGATTCGATCTCGACCGCCACCTCCGGCGCGCCGCCGGCATGAGGCTGCAGCGCCTTGACCGGCGCGCGGCTGCTGCGGTGGCGTTCAAAGAACAGCGCGTGCAGCGCATCGAAAAAGGTGGATTTGCCGAACTCGTTCGGTTCGGACAGAACCGTGATGCCGTCGCCCAGGTCGGACAGCACCGCCCGGCGCCCGGCAAAGCGGCGAAGGTTGGTCAACTCGATCGCGCGCAGCTTCATGCCTGCACCTCCTGCGCAAAGCTGTACAGGCGCGACAGCGCCGCGGCCGAGATGTCGCGGTCGGCCTGCGACCGCTGCGGGTCGGTCGTGTCCGCCAGCAGGGCGTCGGCGGCGTGGCGCAGCGCGCCCGCGCGGTCGATCAGGTCCAGATCGTCGGGCCGGGCCTCGACCTGCAGGGCGGACAAGTCGACGGCGAACCAGCCGTAATCGGGCGCAGCCGCCTGCAGGGCCGCGTCCAGCGCCGCACGGTCCGACAGGGCCAGCCTGCCGCCTGCCGTCACGCTGACCAGATGATCGCGTGCCCGTTCCGTCGGCAGGGCGCGCGTCAGCGCCGCCCGCACATCCGCGCCCGGCAGCAGGTCCAGGTGCGGGCGGGTCCAGCGGAACTGCCCCACGGGCACCGCCTGCACCGTCATTTGGGCGCCCAGTCCGACCAGCAGCGCACCCGCCGGGCCGTCATGCTTGAAGCTGTCGGCCTCGGGCGCGCCCGAATACCAGGTTGCGGGGCCGATCTGGCGCTGTCCGTGCCAATCGCCAAGTGCCAGATAATCCAACCCCGACCGCGCCGCACGGTCGGGCGGGATGATGCCCGTTCGCCCGCCGCCCTCGTCGAAATCCGTCACCGGGCCGTGGCCCAGGCCGATCCGCCGCGCGCCTTGCGGCGTGGCCGCGTCCATCGCCTGCGTCAGGTCGCGCCCGGCGCGACGCTGCGTGCAAGGCGCGGGCAGCAGCCAGACGTCGTCGGCCAAGGTCACCGGGCCGTCATCCAGCAGGGGTTTCAGGTTCGCCGGGCCATCGGTCGCGATGCGCCGCCACAGCTCGGTCGCCGCCAGGCTGTCATGGTTGCCGGGCAGCATGATCCAGCGGATGTCTGCCTCCTCCGCCATCGCGCGAAGGGCCTGGCGCAGGGTGTCGGGGGCCGGGGTTTCCGCGTCGAAACTGTCGCCCGCCAGCAGCACGACCTGTGCACCGCCCTGCCGGGCAGCCTGGGCCAGGCGCCCGATGGCGGCATGACGCGCCTCGCGCAGGCGGTTGCGGATACCCTCGGGATAGCCGCCGAAGGGCTTGCCCAAATGCAGGTCCGATGCGTGCAGAAAGCGGAATGTCATGCGTGAGAATCCTTGTCGGTCAACGGGTCGCACTCACGGATCCAGGTCGATCCGCAATTGCAGCGGGTCGGTGCCCATGTCGAACGCGGCCTCGTCAAAACGCGGCGCGCGCAGGCGCGGTGCAGGCCCGACAGAAATGCCCCAGCGTTCCTGTGGCATTCCCAGCACGTTTGTGTCCAGCCGCCCGTTGCCATTCGCATCATGCAGCACCGCCACCGCATAGCGCCCCGGCGTCACGCCCTCGAACATGCAGACAGCCTGGCCACCGCGCGGCGGGGACGCGTCATGGACCGCGCCCGCCCCGTCGGGAAACCCCGCGGGATCGGCATGCAGGCTGCAGGCCAGCACGCCGCGGTCATCGGGGATGCCGGTCACCGTCACCTGGATGGTGCCCGCGATCGCGGGCGCGGCCAGCGTGGTTGCGGCGACCAAGGCCGCGATCCCGATCCTGCGACGATGCTGCATCCGTTCCCCCGTGACGGTCGTGACATGACGTGGCAGGTCACCACGAAACGCGGTGCCGGACAACCGCCGCCAGGGCCTGATACGCAGATGGCCGCGCCTTTGCGGGCGCGGCCATCGACACGTCACCGTGAAGGACGATCAGATCTGGCGTTCGGGCATCTGCACGACAAGACCGTCCAGCGCCTCGGTCACCTTCAGCTGGCAGGTCAGGCGCGACCGCTCGGGGTCGGGCTTGTAGGCAAAGTCCAGCATGTCCTGCTCCATCGGGTCCACCGGCGGCAGCTTGTCCGTCCATTCCGGCGCCACATAGACATGGCAGGTCGAACAGGCGCAGGCGCCGCCGCAATCGGCGTCGATGCCGGGAATGCCGTTGTCGCGCGCACCCTCCATCACGGTCATGCCGGGGCGGACCTCGACCTGGTGGCGGGTGCCGTTGTGTTCGATATAGGTAATCTTCGCCATGAGTGCTTGTTCCCTTGTGTCACCCGGAATTACGGGATCGGACGGCCATTGAAAAGGGGCAGCCCCGAAAGGCCGCCCCTCTTTTGCCAGGGGCCGCAGCTTATTCGACCGGAGCCGTGTCCTCGTCCGCAGGGGCGGTCTCTGACAGGGGCAGCGCCACGAACAGCGGCTCTCCGCCACGGCGGATCAGCATCAGGACCGACCGGCGACCGGCCTCGCGGGCCTCGTCGATGCGGGCGTTCAGGTCGGCCACGCTGGCGACGGACTGCTGGTTGACGTCGGTGATGATGTCGCCGGGGGCCAGGCCCTTCTCTGCGGCCGCACCCTCGGGGTCGATGCCGGTGATGGCCAGGCCGGTCGCGTCGCGCGGCGCACCCAGCTCGGCCGCCATTTCGGGCGTCAGCACCGTCACGGTCATGCCCAGGACATCGCTCTCCGACGGCTCTGCCGCCGCGGGCGATTCCGACGCGCCGTTCTGCGCCGTCTCGCGGCGACCCAGGGTCACGTCCAGCGTCAGTTCGTCGCCGTCGCGCATCACCACGACCTGCGCGGTCTCTCCCGCCGGGGCCTCGGCCACGCGGCGGACCAGGCCGCGGGTGTCCTCGACCTCGGTGCCGGCAAAGCTGGTGATGACGTCGCCCGTCTGTAGGCCTGCATCGCGCGCCGGGCCTTCGGGAACGTCGGTGATCATCGCGCCGCCAGCCACGTTCAGACCCATCGCCTCGGACATTTCAGGGGTCACATCCTGGATCATGACACCCAGCCAGCCGCGACGGGTCTCGCCAAATTCCTTCAGCTGTTCAACGACTTGCGAAACGACGTTCGACGCCATCGAGAAACCGATGCCGATCGATCCGCCGTTGGGCGACAGGATCGCGGTGTTCACGCCGATCACTTCGCCCTTCAGGTTGAAGAGCGGCCCGCCGGAGTTGCCCCGGTTGATCGCCGCGTCGGTCTGCAGATAGTCGTCATAGGTCCCCGACAGCTCGCGGTTGCGGGCCGACACGATACCCGAACTGGCCGAAAAGCCCTGACCCAGCGGGTTGCCAAGCGCCAGGACCCAGTCGCCCACGCGGGCGCTGTCGCTGTCGCCGAAAGTGACGAAGGGGATCGGCGTCTCGCTGGTGACCTTCAGCAGGGCCACGTCCGTGTTCGGGTCGGTACCCACCACCTCGGCGGGCAACGTCTCGCCGGAATAGAACTCGATCTCGATCTGGTCGGCGCCCTCGATGACGTGGTTGTTCGTGACGATGAACCCGTCGGCCGAGATGACGAAGCCCGACCCCAGCGCGTTGGACCGCTGCGGGCTGCGAGGCGTCGGCATCCCTTCCGGTGCACCGGGGCCGCCGGGCAGGCCGAATTCGCGGAACAGGTCGGCAAAGGGGCTGCCTTCGGGGAAGGCCGGCCCGCCGGTCGGCTGCGACACGACCGAGGTCGTGGTGATGTTCACCACCGCGGGCGAGACCTGCTGCGCCAGGTCGGCAAAGCTGCCGGGCATGACCTGGGACGTGTCGGCGGTCGCGGCATCCGCCCCCAGCGGCTGGTTGGCCTCGGCGGCCTCCTGGGCCTGCTGGCTGACCTCGGGGGGCACGTCGTCATTGGCCGGGTCGACGGCCTGCGCGCCGGCTTGGCCAAGCCCCACCGCCAGCGCCAGCGCCGACGCGGTCAGGATATGGCGAGGGAAAAGCGGTTTCATGCGGGATGTCCTCATCTCTCGACGGCAGCGATCAGGGGCGGGTGCCCGGACTGCCTGTTGGATATGACGCCAATGTAGGGTGCCGTGGCAAATAAACCACGCTCTCGACTTGTGAACAGATCGTGATTTTCGTTGCAGAAACGGGCGAAGGTTTCCCTCCGCCCGCCTCGGGTTCGTCAGTTGGCGGGCGCGGGTTCCGCCGCCGTATCCTCGGCCGGGGCCTCGGGGGCCGGGGCTTCCTCAGCTGGCGCATCCTCGCTCTGGGCAGCGCCCTCCACCGGGGCGTCCGGCGACAGGATCTCGGACGGCTCCTGCGGGGGCGTGGCCAGATTCTCGGGCACCGGGGTCAGCTCGATCCCGGCAGATTCGCCCAGACGGTTGCCGTCGCGGTCGACTACCTCGGGAACGACCAGCTCCTCGCCTTCGGGCGTTTCGGCAGGGCTGTTCAGACCCAGCCGCTCGGCCGAATTGCCCGGCGGTACCGGCGTCGATGCGGGGTTGGCGTTCGCAGCCCCGTCGCTGGACAGATAGCTGAAGAACTCGCTGTCCGGCTGCATCACCAGCGAGCTGTTGCTGCCCTGAAGCGCGCGCTGATACGAGGTCAGCGAGCGCGTGAAGGCAAAGAATTCGGGGTCGCGGCCATAGGCGTCCGCATAGATCGCGTTGCGCTGCGCGTCGGCCTCGCCTCGGACGATCTCGGAGCGGCGGCCGGCCTCGGAGGTCAGCTCGACCACGGTCCGGTCGGCGGCGGCGCGGACGCGCTGCGCAGCCTCGTTGCCGCGTGCAACCTCGTCGGCGGCCTCGCGGGCACGCTCGGCCCGCATCCGGGCATAGGTCGCGTTCAGGTTCTGCTCGGGCAGGTCGGTGCGGGTCAGGCGGACGTCGATGATCTCGATCCCCAGGCCGCCCGAATTCGACCGCGCCTCGTCGCGGATCTGGTTCATCAGGCTGGTCCGGTCATCCGACAGGACCGAGGTCGAGGGCACCGTACCCAGAACGCCGCGAATGGCGTCGATCACGATCGGCTCAAGGCGCATTTCGGCGGCCTGGATGCCCTGCACGCCGACCGCCTGGCGGAACCGCACTGGATCGGTGATGCGCCAGCGGGCGAATGCGTCGACCACCAGGCGGCGGTCGTCCAGCGGGGTGACCTCCAGCGGGCTGGTCGGCAGACCCAGGATGCGCCCGTCGTACTTCACCACGTTGTCGATAAAGGGCAGCTTGAAGTTCAGGCCCGGCGTCTCCTGCACGTCGACGACCCGGCCAAGACGCAGCACCAGCGCCTTTTCCCGCTCGTCCACGATGAACAGGGCCGATCCGGCCAGGACGGCAACGACGACCACGGCCGGCAGGGCCAGGGCGGTCAGCAGGTTCTTGCGCGCAGCCATCAGTTCGTCCCTCCGCTGGTCGTTGTGGTGCCGGGCTGGGTGCCCGCCTGCGTGCCGGTGGTCTGGCCCGCGCCTTGGCCGGCGGTCGGCGCCGGGGGCGTGGCGCCGCCCTGCCCCGTGCCGCGCAGCTGGTCCAGCGGCAGATAGGGCACGATGCCCGAGCCACCCTCGCCACCGCCGATGCCCTCGCCGATGATGATCTTGTTCACGCCGCCGAGAACCTGCTCCATCGTCTCCAGATACATCCGGCGACGGGTCACATCGGGCGCGTTCACGTATTCCTCGTAGATCGAGTTGAAGCGCGCGGCCTCACCCGCGGCGGTGTTGACCGCCTCGGCGCGATAGGCTTCGGCCTGTTCCAGGATCTGGGCCGCCTGACCCCGGGCTGCGGCCAGTTCGCGGTTGGCATAGGCGTCGGCCTCGTTCTGCAGACGGTCACGCTCCTGCTGGGCGGCCTGCACCTCGCGGAAGGCGTCGATGACCTCCTCGGGCGGGTCGGCCCGGTCCAGGTTGACGCGGATCACGTTGATCCCCGACTGATAGCTGTCCAGCGTGCTTTGCACGGCGGCGCGCAGGTCGCTGGCGATCACGCCGCGATCGCGGTTCAGGATCGGGGCCAGTTCGCTGCGCGCGATGATGTCGCGCATCGCGGCCTCGGACACGGCGCGGATCGTGTCTGCGGGGTCGGCCAGGTTGAACAGGTACATCTGCGGATCGCGGATGTTCCAGACCACCTGGTATTCCATGTTCACGATGTTCTGGTCGCTGGTCAGCATCAGGCCGCTGTCCATCGGGCCGGCTTGGCCGGTGCCGATCTCGGTCACGCGTTCGTTCGTGACGGGCACGACCTCGGCGGTGACGACGGGCCAGGGGGCAAAGTTCAGACCCTCGGTCCCCACGGCGATGGCGCGGCCGAAGAGGAACTCGACCGACTGTTCGTTGGTCTGAACACGATAGAAGCTGGCAAAGGCCCACAGGCCGACCGCTGCCAGGCCCGCCACGACCAGGGTCGAGCGGTTCAGGCCAAAGTCCGGACCCATCGGGCTGCGACCGCCGCCGCCACCCCCGCCCGTGCCGCCGCCGGTGCCGCGACCGCCCATCAGCACGCGCAGGCGTTCCTGGCCCTTCTTCATCAGGTCCTCGATCTCGGGGCGCTGCGGGTCGTTGTTCGGACGGCGCGGCCCGCCGGGGGGCGGCTGTTCACCCCAGGGACGGCCGGCAGGCTTCTTGTCACGATCCCCGTCATCCCGGCCGCCGTTGCCGCCGCCGCCTCCGCCCCAGGGGCCCTGATTTGCCATCCGATAGACCTTCTTTCGTAGAAATTTCCGTTAGTTGAAAACTGGGGCGCGGGGCCGAAATGTCAACCCTGACACCCGTCCATGGCCGCGACCCAAGGCCGCGCCCACGGGATTGTCAGCCCGCCACGCCCTGATGCCGGCGCGTGGGCTGGCGCATCGTCACCAACTCCTCGGCCGCGGTCGGGTGGACGGCCACGGTCGCGTCGAACTGCGCCTTGGTCGCGCCCATGGTGATGGCGATGGCGGCAAGCTGGATCATCTCCCCGGCCTCGGGGCCGAAGATGTGACAGCCCAGCACGCGGTCGTCCGCCGGATCGACCAGCAGCTTCATCATCACCTTGGCGTCGCTGCCCGCGAACATAGACCGCATCGGCCGGAAGGTCGTCGCGAAGACGTCGACCGGACCGCGCGCCTTGGCCTCCTCCTCGGTCAGGCCGATGCTGGCCAACTCGTGCGGGCGCAGATAGACGGCGCTGGCGACCAACCCGTGATCGACCGTCCGGGGCCGTGCGCCGAAAACCGTGTCGGCAAACGCATGCCCCTCGCGGATCGCGACCGGGGTCAGGTTGACGCGGTCGGTCACGTCGCCCACCGCAAAGATCGACGGCACGCAGGTCTGCGACCATTCGTCGACCTCGATCGCGCCGTTGGGTTTCGTGCGGACCTCGGTCGTCTCGAGGCCCAGGCCCCGGGTATAGGGGTCGCGCCCAGTCGCCATCAGCACCGCGTCGAAACGATCGTCCGATCCGTCGCCGAACCGCACACGGATGCCGTCGCCGTCACGTTCCAGCGCCGCGGGCGTCAGGCCCAGACGCAGGTCCACGCCCACCGCGCTCAGCTGCAGCGTCGCCAGGTCGCGCGCCTCGCGGTCGAAACCCCGCAGCACCGCGTCGCCGCGATAGGCCTGCACCGTGTCCACCCCCAGCCCCGCCAGGATCGTCGCGAATTCGCAGGCGATGAAGCCGCCGCCGACCAGCAGGATGCGCCCCGGCAGCCTGTCCATCAGGAACAGGTCGTCCGAGATCATCGCCAGCTCCTCTCCGGGAATGCCGATGGGCGCGGGACGGCCGCCGGCCGCAATCAGGATGTGGCGGGCCGTCTTCGTCGTACCGTCGGCCAGCCGGACCCGGTGATGGCCGTCCAGCGTGGCACGTTGGTCGTGGATCTCGACCCCCGCGCGGGTCAGGCCGGCGCGATAGATCACCTCCAGGCGCGACAGTTCGGCGTCCAGCTTCTCGCGGAACACCTCCCAGTCGAATGCCCCGGCCTGCGCGTCGCACCAGCCATAGCCGCGCATCTCCTCGGCCATCAGCCCGGCCTGAGAGGCAAAGATCATCAGCTTTTTCGGGACGCAGCCGCGGATGACGCAGGTGCCGCCCATGCGGCTCTCCTCGGCCAGGCCGACCTTGGCGCCGTGCTCGCCCGCCGCGATCCGCGCCGCGCGCACCCCGCCCGAGCCGCCGCCGATGACAAACAGGTCATAGTCGAAGGTCACGTCATTCCCCTTCCTGCGCCAGCATGTCGGCGTCGATGTCGTTGCGCGCCAGTTCGATCACGCTGCCGTCCTCGCGGCCGATGATGGCCAGATCGCACATCCCCAGGAACAGCCCGTGTTCGACAACGCCGGGAATGCAGGACAGCGCCCGCGCCAGGGCGGACGGATCGGGGATCACCTCCAGGTGCAGGTCCAGGATCAGGTTGCCCTCGTCCGTGACGACCGGGTCGCTGCCCTTCAGGCGTTGAAGGATGTCGTGATCGCCCAGCTCCAGCCCCTCCAGCGCGCGGCGGATCAGCTTGCGCGTGGTCTCGAACCCGAATTCCAGCACCTCGACCGGCAGGGGAAAGGCGCCCAGCGTCTCGACCACCTTGCCGGGATCGGCGATGACCACCATGCGGTCGCTGGCGGCGGCCACGATCTTCTCGCGCAGATGCGCCGCACCGCCGCCCTTGATCAGGTGCAGGTCGGGATCGACCTCATCCGCGCCGTCGATGGTCATGTCCAGCCAGCCGATGTCGTCCAGGCTCTCGATGCGCAGGCCCAGGCTCTCGGCCAGCTCGGCCGTGGCGCGCGACGTCGCGGCGCAGCGCAGGGACAGACCCTCCGCCTGCACGCGGGCGGCCAGTTCGCGCACCATGACGCTGGCGGTCGAGCCGGTACCAAGGCCCAGCCTCATCCCGTCCTCGACCAGCGCGACCGCCGCCTTGGCGGCGGCCAGCTTGGCGGGATCGACCTGCGGTGATTGCGACATGACGACATCCCCTGAAAAATCCGTTCGCCCGCTTATAGGCCAAGCCACCGCCAAGGGCGAGAGGCTGCGACCCGTCAGCCGCGCGCCAGCCCTTCGGGCAGGATCACGGTAAAGCGGCTGCCCTGCCCCACCACGCTCTCGATCCGCAGCCGGCCACGGTGGCGGTTCACGATGTGCTTGACGATGGCCAGGCCCAGCCCGGTACCGCCCTGTTCGCGCGACCGGTGGGTGTCCACGCGATAGAACCGCTCGGTCAGGCGCGGCAGGTGCTGCTCCTCGATGCCGTCGCCGCGATCCTCGATGGCCACGGCCCAGGCCGGTCCGCGCAGCAGCGGTTCGTGCGCGATGCGCGACAGCGTGACGCGCAGCACGCCGCCCGATCCGCCGTATTTCACCGCGTTCTCGATCAGGTTCTGGAACACCTGGGTCAGCTGGTCGCCGTCGCCGGGCAGGCGCAGGTCGATGTCCAGCCCCTCGGTCGCGACGCTTACCCCGGCGGTCTGGATGCGCGGCGCCAGCATGGCCAGCGTTCCACGCAGCAGCCCCGGCAGATCGACCCGGCCCGAGGGGCGCGACCGCTCCTCGGCCTGCACCCGGCTCAGCGACAGCAGCTCGCTGATCAGGCGGTTCATGCGCGCGGCCTCACGCTCCATGATGTCCAGGAACCGGTCGCGGGCGCGGGCGTCGTCACGCGCCGGACCGCGCAGCGTCTCGATGAAGCCGGTCATGGCGGTCAGCGGGGTCTTCAGCTCGTGGCTGACATTGGCCACGAAATCGCGGCGCATCTGCTCGGCCTCCTCGGCCACGCTGCGGTCCAGGACGGCGACCGTCGCGCCACGCCCCAGGGGGCTTGGCAGGGGCGCCACCGTCACCTCGGCCAGGATCTCGCGGCCGTCGGCGACGCAGGTCGCGCGCAGGGTGGCGACTCCGTCCGGTGCCGTGGGCAGCGTCTGATCGGGCGTGGGCGCAGGCACCCCCTCCGGGTCCAGGACCCAGTCCACGGCCTGCACGATGGCAGGATGGCGCAGCACGGTCACGAACGGTCGCCCGACCAGGGCCGGACCGAACAGCGCCAGCGCCAGCGGATTGGCGGCGATCACCCGCGCCTCGCGGTCGACGGCCAGCATGGGCAGCGGAATGCCGTCCAGGAACCCTTCGACCCGGCGCGGCCCGGCCGCCATCGCGTCAGTCCCCCGCCGGCGACAGCCCGGCCCGGAACCGCGCCGCGTTGTCCCGGTACCGCGCCGCGGATGCCCGCAGCCCCGCCTGCGCATCGGTGTCCAGCATCCGAACGACGCGGCCCGGGGCGCCCATGACCAGCGCGCCGTCGGGGATCACCTTGCCCTCGGGGATCAGCGCCCCTGCCCCGATCAGCGCACCCGCGCCGATGATCGCGCCGTTCAGCACCGTCGCCCCCATGCCGATCAGTGCACCGTCGCCGACCCGGCACCCGTGCAGGATCGCACGGTGCCCGATCGTGCAATCGGCCCCGATCACCAGCGGGTGGCCCGGATCGGTGTGCAGCACGCACAGGTCCTGGACATTGCTGCCCTGCCCCACCTCGATCACCTCGGTATCACCGCGCAGCACCGCCCCGAACCAGACCGACGCCCCCGGCGCCAGCACGATCCGCCCCATCACCTGCGCGTCCGGCGCGACCCAAGCCTGCGGGTCGATCTGCGGCGTGATCCCGTCCAGCGACCAGATCATGCGACACCTTCGGACATCAGGTCGCGGACAAAGGCCCCCAGCCCCGCCTGCCGGTCGCGACGCAGGCGTTCCGCCGTCAGTATGGCACGCATCCGCGCCTCGGTCTGGTCCAGGTCGTCGTTGACCAGGACGTAATCGTATTCGGCCCAGTGGCTGATCTCGGATCGGCTTTTCTGCATGCGCCCGGCAATGACCGCGTCGCTGTCCTGGCCGCGGCCGCGCAGGCGGCGTTCCAGTTCGGGCAGCGACGGCGGCAGCACGAAGATCGACACGACATGCGCCCCAAGGGCCGATGCCCGGATCTGCTGGCCGCCCTGCCAGTCCACGTCGAACAGCGTGTCGCGCCCGGCCAGCATCGCCTGTTCGACCGGCCCGCGCGGGCTGCCGTAAAGGTTTCCGAAGACCTCGGCATGTTCCAGCATCTGCCCCTCGGCGACCATCCGCAGAAAGCCGTCGCGGGTGGTGAAATGGTAGTGCTCTCCGTCGATCTCTCCAGCCCGCGGCGCCCGCGTGGTGGCCGAGACCGAGAAGCGCAGCCCCGCGTCCCAGTCCATCAACCGCCGCGCCAGCGTGGATTTCCCCGCCCCGGAGGGCGATGACAGGATGACCATCAGGCCGGTGCGTTCGATCATGGCGGCATGTTCCCTGGCGGTTGGTCGCGATGCGTCCGGGGATGCCCCGTCGCGCCGCAGGGGTCAAGACCCGCAACCGGAAGGCATCTTAACCATTCGTTCATTAAATGACTCGGCGAGCGGGCGGGGAACGCGCTATTGTCAGGGGTGAGCAGTGACCGGCCGTGGCCGGAGAGAGTAAAGGGTTGACCGTGCCGGACCGGGAAGACGGACCAGACACCAAGCCGGGAATGCCGCCCCAGGACGCCATGGGACGGATCGTGCGCCTGCAGGACTATGAGACCTGCACGCCGGACCGCGTTCTGCGCGAGATGCGCGAATACTGGGACGGCATCCGCAAGGGCCGGGCGATCCCGGCGCGGTCGGATGTCGATCCGCGGGGCATCGCGCGCACGCTGGATTATGCGTTCATCCTGGAACGCATCGCGCCGGGCGCGGGTCGCCTGCGTCTGGCGGGACGGCACCTGATCGACCTGATGGGCATGGAGGTGCGCGGCATGCCCGTCTGCGCCTTCCTGAACACCTCGTCGCGGGGGCGGTTCTCGGACGTGCTGGAAAGCGTGTTCAAGGCGCCCCAGATGGCGCGACTGACGCTGCAGGGCAAGCCCGACTATGGCCGCCCGCAGCTGAACGCCCAGATGCTGCTGCTGCCGCTTCGGTCGGATCTGGGCGACGTCACCCGCGCCCTGGGCTGCCTGGTGGCGGAGGGCGACACCGGCATCGCGCCCCGCCGCTTCGACATCCTGGCGGATGAGGTCATGCCGATCATCGAAGGCGGCACGACGGTCAAGCCCTCGCCCTCGGCCATCGGCTTTGCCGAAGGACGCGCCGATTTCAAGCCGCGAGGGGCCGTGCCGGACAAACCCGCAGCGGAAAAGCCCCTGCGCGGTTTCCCCCAGGCCGAAACCCCCGAGGAACGGCGCGCCCTGTTCCGGGTCATCCAGCCCCGGCAGCCCGACGCCTAGCCCAGCAGCGCCGGCCGCCAGCGATACAGCGCGGCCGGCGCCGGCGACGCACGCCCCAGGCTCTGCAGCTCCAGGTCCTCGCCCCGACGGAAACCAAGGTTCTTCAGGATCTTGCGTGACGCATCATTGTCGACGAAGGCAGCTGCCAGAACCTCGGGGGGGTCGAACCGCGCCACCAGTTCTGCAAAGACCGCGGCGACCATCTCCTGCCCCAGGCCCTGTCCGGCATGGGCGGGGTCCAGGAAATAGTTCATGCGCGGCGGTGGGCCTTCGGACAGGCCCACGATGCCGACGACCTGCCCCCTGTATCGGACCGCCAGCCGCAACGGCGGAAGCAGCGCGCCCTGCAGCAGCAGTGGCTGGACATCGTCCAGCGTCATCGCGGGGTCATAGCGCAGCAGCATCCGTGCCACCTCGGGCTTGGTCACGATGCGGTGCAGCGCGGGCAGGTCGTCCGGGGTCACCGCATCGATGCGCAAGCGCGGCGTCGTCAACGCAATCGCGTGGCGCTGCTGGAACGTGTCGCGGTCCAGATGCAGCATCTCGGCCGGGACCTCGGCCCGCAGCGGGCGCGACCGAAGCACTGTCCGGCCACAGGGCCGAAACCCCAGCCAAGCCAGAAGGCGCGCTGACCGGTCGTTGCCGATCAGGCAATGGGCATGCACCTCGGTCGCGCCGGAGAGGAACAGGCGCGAAAGGGCCAGCACGCCCGCGCGGCGGCCGATCCCCTGCCCCTGCCGGTCCGGTGCGATCCAGATGCCAAAGACGCGGCCCGCCTGGACCATGCCGACCAGCCGTCCGTCCTGACGGATCGCATGTTCGTCCAACCCCGCGGCTGCGATGAAATCGCGCGCGTCAGCCGTGCCATAGGGCCAGGGCAGCGTGGTCAACCAGCGCACGACGTCCCAATCGGCCAGGGCTGCCGCAATGTCGTCGGCATCCTCGGGCCAGGGGCGCGTCAGGGCGACCGGCGGGTGCATCGCCTATCCGACCGGCACGACCCGGACCGCGCCGCCCTTGGCCGACAGCGCGATCTCCCCGGCGGCCAGACGCAAAGCGTCGCGGCCAAAGACCTCGGCCCGCCAGCCCTGCAATGCCGGCAGGTCGCGGCTGCCGGTGGCCAGCGCGTCCAGTTCGGACGACGACGCGATCAGCTTTGGCGCGACGCCCGCCGCATCGGCCTTGGCCTTCAGCAGCACGCGCAGCAGATCCGACAGGGCGGCATTGCCGGGCTTGCCGGGCTCCTCGCCCTTGGGCTGCGGCAGGTCCTTGGATTCGATCCCGGCCTTGACCGCGGCCAGGATGCCGTTGGCGATGTCGCCCTTGCGCGCCTCGCGCAGCAGCAGGCGGGACTTGCCCAAATCGGCCTCGGTCAGCGGCTTGGTCGAGGCCAGCTCGATCATCGCGTCATCCTTGTAGACGCGGCTGCGGGGGATGTCGCGCGCCTGGGCATAGCTTTCGCGGAACCGCGCCAGTTCGCGCAGGATCGCCAGGAAGCGGGGCGAGTTGGTGCGGGTACGCACCTTGAGCCAGGCCTCTTCGGGGCGGGTGATATACGTCTCGGGGTCCTCCAGGACCGCGATCTCCTCGGCCAGCCATGCCTCGCGGCCGGTCTTCTTCAGCTCGGCCGACAGGTATTCATAGATCACCCGCAGATGGGTCACGTCGGCCAGCGCATAGGCGGCCTGCGCATCCGACAGCGGACGGCGCGACCAGTCGGTAAAACGCGAAGACTTGTCCAGGTCGGCCCGGGCGATCTTGCGGACCAGCGTCTCGTAGCCGACCTGTTCGCCAAAACCGCAGACCATGGCCGCGACCTGGGTGTCGAACAGCGGCACAGGGAACAGTTGCGCGTCGTGATAGAAGATCTCCAGATCCTGGCGGGCGGCGTGGAACACCTTGACCGTCGCCTCGTGGCGGAACAGGTCATAAAGCGGTTCCAGCGACAGCTCCTCGGACAGGGGATCGACCAGGACGGCGTCGCCCCCGCCGGTCTTGGCCGTCGATGCCGGCGGGATCGCCAGCTGGATCAGGCACAGCTTGGACCAATAGGTCCGCTCGCGCAGGAACTCCGTGTCGACGGTCACATAGGGGGCAAGCTTTGCGGCCTCGCAGAAACGGGCGAGGTCTTCGGTGCGGGTGATGGTGGGGATGTCCTGGCTCATGCGCTCTTTCAGATCGGGCGGTTCGTCCGCCAATTGGACAGCTTTACGCCCACGGCAGCGCGTTGAAAAGCCCCGTCGCCCGCCGCCGGGGCACAGGTCCTAGTCCGGCGCCTGCTCGCCCGGACGGGCGCGCAGCGCGTCGGCCACGCCGTCCTCGCAGACGGTCCGGTCGACCATCGGCACGCCCGTGCGAAAGGCCGCACGGCCGATCAGATGGGCCGCGACCGGCGCGGTCATCAGCAAAAACAGGATCGCCGCCACCGCCCGCGCGATGACCGTTCCTTCGGCGAACTGCACGGCCACGGCCACCAGGATCAGGCCCGAACCCAGTGTTCCCGCCTTGGTCGAGGCATGCATCCGCGTCAGCAGGTCGGGCAGCCGCAGCACCCCCATCCCCGCCGCGAAACAGAAGATGCCGCCGGACAGCACCAAGATCGCCACGATGATGTCATGCATCATGTCAGTTCCTCCGCCTTGAGCAGGATGCGACGCTCCAGATAGCGCGCCAGGCACACGGTCGCCAGAAAGCCGACCAGTGCCAGCACGACGGCCACGTCCAGAAAGCCCGCGCTGCCCGACAGCAGCGCCGTCAGGCCGCCGAACGAGACCAGCTGCACCGTCATCAGGTCAAGCGCCACGATCCGGTCAGCCAGGCTTGGCCCCCGCACCAGCCGGATCGCGGCCAGCACGACGCCCAGGATCACCAAGGCAAAGCCGAACAGGATTACAAATTCCAGCAGGGTCATATCGTTCACTCCGTCGCCTCGCGGACCCAGACCTCGAACCGGTCGCGGATCTGCGCGCGGATCGCGTCCGGGTCGTCGCCGAACATTGCGTGGATATACAGCGTGCTGCGGTCCTCGGACACGTCGAGGCTGAGCGTGCCTGGGGTCAGCGAGATGAAGTTGGCCAGCAGCGTGATCTGCAGGTCGGTCGTCACCGTGATGGGCACCGCGATCAGCGCGGGCTGCGACGACTGTCCTGGCGTCAGCACGTCGCGCACGACCGGGATCGAGCTGACCACCAGTTCATAGACGAACATCACGATCAGCCGCGTCCAGTAGTAGAGGCGCCGGAAATAGACCCCGGTATCGGGAAACAGCGGACGGACCAGCCACATCGCGGCCATGCCGACCAGATAGCCGGTCGTCAGCCCGCCCAGGGTCAGCCCGCCGGTCAGCGCGACCCAGGCAAAGGCCAGCACCATGTTGATGGCGAACAGGTTCATGGCTGCACCCCCAAGACGGTCGTGACATAGTCGGTTGGATCCAGCAGCTGCGTGGCCGCCCGTTCGGCGAACAGCACGAAGGATTCCGGGAACAGGCCGATGATGCAGGTCAGCGCGGCCAGCGCGACGATCGGCAGCATCAGCGCCATCCGGTCGCCCATCGGCAGGTCCGACAGGCGCGGCTTGACCCCGTCGGGATGCGCGGGCCAGAAGGCCGAGCCCCAGATCTTGGTCATCGAGAAGATGGTCAGCAGACCGACCGCCAGCGACACCCCGGCCACGAACCACATTTCCAGGTCCAGCGCGGCCTTGACGACCACGTATTTCGCCCAGAAGCCCGAAAGCGGCGGAAAGCCCGCCAGCGAGAATGCCGGGATCAGGAACAGGAAGGCCAGCACCGGGGCATGGGCGTAAAGGCCGCCGATGCGCGCCAGATCGGTCGATCCGGCAATGCGCTTGGCCACGCCCGCGACGAAGAACAGGTTCGCCTTTACGATGATATGGTGGACCAGGTAGAACACCGCCCCCATCAGGCCAAGCGGCGTATAAAGCGCCAGTCCCAGGACCATGTAGCCGATCTGGCTGATGATGTGGAACGACAGGATGCGACGGAAGTCGTTCATCGCCGCCGCGCCCAGAACGCCCGTGACCATCGTCACCACCGACGCCCACAGCAGGATCGTGTGCGTGAAGCCGACATCCTGGTCGAAGACCAGCGTGAACATCCGGATCAGGGCATAGACGCCAACCT
This sequence comes from Paracoccus sp. Arc7-R13, assembly GCF_004010775.1. Lineage (NCBI taxonomy): Bacteria > Pseudomonadati > Pseudomonadota > Alphaproteobacteria > Rhodobacterales > Paracoccaceae > Paracoccus > Paracoccus sp. Arc7-R13. The sequence continues at coordinate 2,593,137 of NZ_CP034810.1, forward strand.
TGGTCAACAGGCCCGCGAAGATCGCCGACACCGCCACCGGGGGCGTGTGATAGGAGGCGGGCAGCCAAAAGAACAGCGGGAACAGCGCGGCCTTGACGCCGAAGGCCACCATGAACATCACCGCGACGGTGGTCAGCAGGCCGGTATTCTCGACCTCGCGGACGGCCAGGTGCAGGTCGGCCATGTTCAGCGTGCCGGTCAGGCCGTACAGCAGACCGGTTCCCGCCAGGAACATGATCGTCGAGACCAGGTTCAGCAGCACGTACTTGATGCCGCCGTCCAGCTGTTCGCGGCTGGCCCCCAGCACCAGCAGGCCGAAGCTGGAGATCAGCATGACCTCGAACCAGACATACAGGTTGAACAGGTCGCCCGTGACGAAGGCCCCGCAGACGCCCATCAGCAGCGTCTGCAGCAGGGCGTGAAAACCCAGCCGTTCCAGCCGTTCGGGGATTTCGGACAGGGTATAGATTACGGTCGCGAGGCCGGTGATGGCGGTGATGACGACCATGACCGCGCCCAGAAGGTCGGCCACAAGCGTGATGCCGAAGGGCGCCTGCCAGTTCGACATCTGGGCGGCGACGACGCCCTCCTCCAGCACCTCGGCCATCAGGACGACGCTGGCCAGCAAGAGCGCGACCGTCCCCGCGACAGAGATCCAGCGCCCGGCGGGCGATTTGCGGAACAGATAGGACAGGACCGCCGTCAGCAGCGGGATCAGGATCGGATAGACCAGAAGCCAGCTCATTTCCCGGCCTCCTTGCCCGCGTCGACGGGCTCGGCCACGCGCATCTCGTCGCTGTTGACGGTGCCCAGGGTCATGAACGCGCGATAGACCAGCGCCAGGGTGAAGGCCAGCAGGCCGAACCCGATCACGATCGCGGTCAGCACAAGCGCCTGCGGCAGGGCGTTCGCGACCACGCCGGTGGGCGCATATTCGCCCGCATCGATCAGCGGGGGCGCGCCTGGGGTCAGACGGCCGCTGGCAAAGATCAGCAGGTTGACCGCGTTCGACAGCAGCGCCAGCCCGAACAGGAAGCGCAGGATGTTGCGGTCCAGCATCAGATAGACCGACGCGGCGACAAGGACGCCGACGGACAGGGCAAGCAGCATTTCCAAATCAGATCTCCTGTTCCAAGGCAAAGACCAGGGTCAGGATTCCGCCGAAGACGGCCATGTAGACTCCGATGTCGAAGACAAGGACGGTGGACAGCGGCACATAGCTGTCGCCGTCGCGAAACAGGAACAGCCACTGTCCGGTGAAGAAGGGCTGGCCCGCGAAGGCCGCGCCGATGCCCCCCAGGGCCGCGACGCCCAGGCCCGCCATCGCCAGGTTCGACGGATCGATGCGCAGCGCGGCCTGCGCCTCCTCGACCGAGGTGGCGATGGTATAGAGGATGAACGCCGTGGCCCCGATCAGCCCGCCGATGAAGCCGCCGCCGGGCAGGTTGTGCCCGCGCAGCAGCGCATAGACCGAGAACATCAGCAGCAGGGCCGCCAGCAGGCGCGTGGTGGTGGTCAGGATCAGCGACTGCATCTCAGCTCTCCTCCTCGGGCTTGCGGCGGGTGGCACCGCGCAGCAGGGCGAACGCGGCGATGGCGGCGATGGCCACGACGGTGATCTCTCCGAACGTATCCAGGGCGCGGAAGTCGACCAGGATGACGTTGACGATGTTGCGGCCATGCGCCTCGGGATAGGACGCGGCCTCGAAGAAGGACGTCAGGCGGCGGTCGAAATCGGTCGCCATCACGGACATCAGCAGGAAGGTTGTGACAAGGCCCGCGCCCCCCGCGATGACCGCGTGCCCGGTGCGGAACCGGGTCTTGGACCGGCGCGGCAGATAGGGCAGGCGCAGCATGACGACGCTGACCAGCACGACGACCAGCACCTCGACCAGCAGCTGCGTGATGGCCACGTCGGGGGCGCTGAACATGATGAAGATCAGCGACACGCCGATGCCCGACGCGCCCATCCCGGCGATGGCCGTCATGCGGCTGTGCGTCCAGACGGTCAGGATCGCGCCCGCCACGATCAGGCCCAGCACCGTCCATTGGATCGGGTGCACGCCCTCGGCCGACAGGCCCGGCACGCCCTGGAACGCGCCCTTGATCAGATACGAGCCGCCGACCATCACGACGAAGGTCGCGAACATCACGGCCATATAGCGCTGCAGGCTGCCGGTCTGGATCAGGTTGGTCTGCCAGGCGGCGAAGGCCTTGAACCCGTCCAGCAGACGGTCCCAGCCCGCGTCGAAGTCGATCGGGCTGCGCGCCTCGAACGCGGCAAGGCGGTCGCGGATCGCCTGATGGCGGCGATAGACCAGCCAGCCCGCCAGGAAGGTCAGCAGCGACAGGATCAGCGCCATGTTGATGCCGCCCCACAGGTACAGGTGCACCTCACGGACCTCTCCGAAGACGGCATGGGTGGCGGGGCCGACCAGGTAGTGGCCCAGCACGCCTGGCAGCAGGCCGAAGATCAACGACAGCGCACCAAGGACCAGCGGACCCGCCAGCATCGCCCACGGCCCCTCGTGTGGGGTGGTGGGGGTCGGGCGCAGATCGCCGCGGAACGGCTTGAGCGCGACGATGCCGCCGACGGCAAACATCAGGACCGATGCCGCGAAGGCCATCGCGGTCACCCAGAACGCGCCGAACCCGTCCAGCCCCAGGCCGGCCTTGTACATGAATTCCTTGCCGATAAAGCCGATCATCGGCGGAATGCCCGCCATGCTGATCGCGGCCAGCGCGGCGGCAAGCCCGGTCAGCGGCATCGCCTTGGACAGGCCGCCCAGGACGCCCGCATCGCGCGTGCCGGTGGCATGATCGACGATGCCGATCATCAGGAACAGCGCCGCCTTGTAGAGCGAGTGTACCACCAGGAACAGCATCGCCGCGACGATGGCGTAATGCGTGCCCGCGCCGATGAACATGGTCAGCGTGCCCAGCGCCATCAGCGTGGTATAGGCCAGCACCTGCTTGATGTCGGTCTGGCGCAGCGCCATGACCGAGGCGAAGACCGCCGTGACCCCGCCGAACAGCGTCAGGATCCAGAACCACGCATCCGTCCCGCCCAGCGCGGGGTTCATGCGCGCCATCAGGAACACGCCCGCCTTCACCATCGTGGCCGAATGCAGATAGGCCGATACGGGCGTAGGGGCTGCCATCGCGTTGGGCAGCCAGAAGTGGAACGGCACCTGCGCCGATTTCGTGAACGCGCCCGCCAGGAACAGCAGCAGGATGCCCAGGTACCAGGGATGCGCGCGGATCATGTCGCCCATCGTCACGATCTGCGACAGCTGCGACGTGCCCGCGACCGTGCCCAGCACGATCAGGCCGGCCAGCAGGATCAGGCCCCCCGTCCCCGTCACCAGCAGCGCCTGCAGCGCGGACCGGCGCGACGCCGCGCTGTCGGCGTTGAAGCCGATCAGCAGATAGGACGCGATGGTCGTGATCTCCCAGAACACGAACAGCATGATCAGGTTGTCGGCCAGGACCAGGCCCAGCATGCCGACCATGAACATCAGCAGATAGCTGACGAAACGCGGATAATCCGGGTGATCGCCCAGATAGCGCGCCGAATACAGCGTGACCGCCGCGCCGATCCCGGTGATCAGCAGGGCGAATGTCATCGACAGCCCGTCCAGAAGGACCGACAGCTGCACCCCCAGCGAGGGCACCCAGTCAAAGCCATAGACCTGCGGGCCTTGCGCGATTTCCGGCAGCAGTCCCAGGAAGTACAGGAACAGGATCGTCGGGAACGCGATCGAGATCCAGCCCGCAGGCCCTCCCATGACGCGGTCCACCGATGGATAGTCGTCAGCCATGTCTCGAACCCTTGTCGCGGCATGCAATTGGCGGATGGCTTAGCACCCTTGGTCGGCGGAAAACAGTCGCTTGGGGCGGCTAAATCGGCGCTGACGACCGAAAATTGCGCATCGGGGCACGGTGGCCGCCCTTACGTGCGCGCGCGCCCTGTAAATAGGTATCGGGTTTCCGGCCGCATCCGTCCGGTGACCCCTGCTGTCGCCGGATTGCGACATTTTGGCGCAGCGCTTCGAGCATCGAAAATGCCGCGCCGACAGGGCCTTGTGGCCGCATGTCCGGCGCCTGTCATCTGAAGGCTTGTGCGCGCCCCCCCGTTTGGGGTCTGATGTGCGGCAACCGGGGCGCAGCAGGCTGCCCTCGATTCGCGACATCTCGATGAAAGGGACATCTCATGCTGCTCGCACGCGACCGCATCGCCGAACAAAGCCTTGGCGCCAAGATCGGACTGACCCTGGCCGCCGCCGCGCTGATCGCGCTTGGCGCCAAGGTGCAGGTGCCGTTCTGGCCGGTGCCGATGACGCTGCAGACGCTGGCTGTGCTGGTCATCGCCGCCGGTCTGGGGCCGCGCCTCGGCCTGGCCGCGATGGGGGCCTACATGGCGGCGGGACTGGCGGGGCTGCCGGTCTTTGCCGGTTCGCCGGAACGCGGGCTGGGCCTGGCCTATCTTGCGGGGCCTACCACCGGCTTTCTGATCGGCATGGCCCTGTCCATGATCGTGACCGGCGCGCTGGCGCAGGGCCGCGGCCTGGGCATGCGGGCGGTGGCGATGCTGGCCGGAACCGTGGCGATCTATGTGCCCGGCCTGATCTGGCTGTCGGCCTTCGTGCCGGCCGACCGGCTGCTGGCCGTGGGCGTCGCACCCTTCATCCTGGGCGACATGGTCAAGATCGCCTTGGGCGCGCTGGCCCTGCAGGCGGTCACCCGCCGCGGTTGAATCAGACCGCCGAATGACCGCGACGGGGCCCCATGCGGGCCCCGTTTCGCATGGTGACCCCGCGTCCGCCCCGCCATCGGGGCTTTTCCCCTGCCCCGCCCGCGCCCAGACTGCGCCCAAGCCAGCAGGAGGAGCAGCGCTTGACCCCCACCACCCTGACACCCGACACCATCGCCCGCATCGAGGACAGCTTTCGCGACCAAGGCCTGATGCGCCATCTTGGCGCCGAAATCGCCGCCATTCGCCCCGCCGAGGTCACGCTGCGCCTGCCCTTCCGGCCGGAACTGACCCAGCAGATGGGATATTTTCATGCCGGCGCGACCACGGCCTTGGCCGACAGCGCCGGGGGCTATGCCGCGCTGACGCTGTTCCCCCAGGGCGACGACGTGCTGACGACAGAATTCAAGCTGAACCTGCTGAACCCCGCGCAGGGCGACTGGCTGGAGGCCATCGGCCGGGTCGTCAAGGCGGGGCGGACGCTGACCGTGTGCCAGCTGGACGTCCATGCGGTCGACGGATCCGCGCGGACCCATGTCGCGACCGGGCTGCAGACGCTGATCTGCGTCCGGGGCCGCGCCCCCGTGACACCGCCCGGCCGTTAGCGTAAACCGCGACCAAACTATCCGCAGGAGGACGGCGATGGCGCAGGCAGAAATCGGGCTGATCGGGCTTGGGACGATGGGGGCCGCCTTGGCCCTGAACATCGCCGAAAAGGGCTTTCCCATCGCCGTGTGGAACCGCACGACCGAGGTCACGCACCGCTTTGCTGCCCAGGCCGGCGATCTGGCCCCCCGCGTGATCCCGACGGATTCCCTGCAGGCTTTGGTCCAGGCCATCGCGCCGCCGCGCGCGATCATCCTGATGGTCCCGGCGGGACAGGCGGTCGACGATCAGCTGCAGGCGCTGGCGCCGCTGCTGGACGCCGACGATCTGGTGATCGACGCGGGCAATGCGGATTTTCACGACACCAACCGCCGCGCCGCGGCCGGCCTGCCCTTCCGGTTCCTGGGCATGGGCGTGTCCGGCGGAGAGGAGGGCGCACGCCACGGCCCCGCGATCATGGGCGGCGGCGACGCCGCGGACTGGGACCGCGTGGCGCATGTGATGACCGCCATTTCCGCCAAGGCGGATGACGGCACCCCCTGTGCCGCACGGATGGGCGACGCGGGCGCGGGGCATTTCGTCAAGATGGTCCATAACGGCATCGAATATGCCGACATGCAGATGATCGCCGAGGCCTATGGCCTGATGCGCGACGGGCTGACGCTAGAGGCCCCGGCGATCTCCGATATCTTCGCCGACTGGAACCGCGGCACGCTGTCCAGCTACCTGATCGAGATCTCGGCCAAGGTCACCGCGGCGCGGGACCCGCATACCGGGGCCGCGATGCCCGACGTGATCCTGGACCGCGCCGGCCAGAAGGGCACCGGCCGCTGGACCGCCATCGAGGCGCAGCACCTGTCCGCGCCCATCCCGGTGATCGAGGCTGCGGTGATGGCCCGCAACGTCAGCGCGCGCCTGGATGAACGGCAGGCGGGCCAGGCCCGCTTCGGGGCCGCCCCCGGTGCGGTCGACCTGACGCCCGACGATCTGGAACAGGCGCTGATCGCGGGCAAGATCCTGTGCTATGCCCAAGGCTTCACGATGATCGCGGGCGCCTCGGAACGGTTCGGCTGGACGCTGGACCTGCCGGAGATCGCACGTGTCTGGCGGGCGGGGTGCATCATCCGGTCGACCATGCTGAACGACATGGCCGACGCGCTGGCGGACGATCCGGCCCGCAACCTGATCATGGCGCCGTTCTTCGCCGACCTGATCGAAGGCGCCCTGCCGGGTCTGCGCCGGGTGGTGTCGCAGGGGATCGCCGCGGGCCACGCCCTGCCCGCCCTGGCATCCGGGCTGATGTGGTTTGACATGATGCGCACCGCGCGCGGCACCGCGAACATGATCCAGGCGCAGCGCGACTTCTTCGGTGCCCACGGCTTCCAGCGGTTGGACGGGATCGACGATCCGCACGGCCCCTGGGGCAGCGCGACCTGATCAGCCGCGCGGGCGGCTGATGTCGCCCAGGGTCAGCAGCGGCGATGCATCGATGCCTTGCGCGTTCAGCATCGCCGCGACGCGTTCCAGCGATGCGACCAGCATCGCCTGTTCCCAATCCTGCAGGGCCTGGAAACCGGTCACGAAATGCTGCTGCAGCGCGTCGGGCGCATTGCGCAGCGCGTCCAGCCCGGCATCCGTCAGGATCACGTGCAGCTGCCTGCGGTCGGTGCTGGACCGCTGACGCTGCGTCAGGCCCAGCTTGTCCAGCTGATCGACAAGCGCCGTCACAGTCGCTTGGCTGACGCCCATCTGGGTCGACAGCTGGGTCGGCATGGCGGACCGCGTCACGGTTCCGGCAAGGATCTGCAGGACGCGCAGCTTGGCAGGGGTCAGCTTGGCGGCCTGGGCAAGGTCGCGTTCATAATGTTCGGTGGCGCGCAGGATCCGCCGCAGCGCGATCAGCGCGGCGTCGGTACGCGGAATGGCGGGCGGCTGGCTCATGCCCTCCTGTATGCCATCAGCGCGCGGAACAGGGCAATATGGCATGCTTTCGGAACCTGATATTTCGGCAGGCGAACCTCGCGGTCACGCGGCCGTGTCCAAATATCACGCTAGCGTAAGGTCTTAGACGAATTCCCGCGTATTTTCCACGCCAAGGTTGCAACCAAGGCGCGTTTTGACTAGTTAGAGGGTCGAAGCAATTGAGGATCCGCCGCCCATGCCCAAAGACGTGCAAGAACTCGAACGCCCCCGCCAGCTGACGCTGCGCAAGCCCGACCCGACCGACGGCGCCGCCATCTGGGAGCTGGTCCGGGTCTGCAAGCCGCTGGACGAGAATTCGATGTATTGCAATCTGGTGCAGGCCGAGCATTTCCGCGACACCTGCGTCGTGGCCCTGCTGGACGACCAGATCGTGGGCTGGATCTCGGGGCACATGATCCCGAACGAGGACGCGCTTTTCGTGTGGCAGGTAGCTGTCGGACCGGATGCGCGCGGTCTGGGATTGGCCCGCAAGATGCTGACGCATCTGGTGGAACGCGATGAATGCGCCGATGCGCAGCGGCTGAACACGACGATCACCCGCGACAACGACGCGTCATGGGCGCTGTTCCGCAGCTTTGCCCGCCAGCAGGGCGGGCGGCTGACCGACGATCCTCACTATACCCGCCACGATCATTTCGACGGACGGCACGCGACCGAGCATATGGTCACGATCACCCTGCCCCGTCACGCCGATCAGGCCCGCGCCGCCTGATCCCTTTGCCCGTCGAAGCATTCAGACTGACGCACATGATGCGAAAGGACTTCCCATGCCCAAAGACATGACCGCCACCATGCCCGGAACCGCCATCTTCGAACGCCGCGAAAGCGCGGCCCGATCCTATTGCCGGGGGATACCCACGGTCTTCACCAAGGCCAGCGGATCGGTGATGACCGGGGCGGACGGACGCGACTACATCGACTTTCTGGCCGGTTGCTCGTCGCTGAACTATGGCCACAATGATCCGGACATGAAGTCCGCGCTGATCGACCACATCGCGGGTGACGGGATCGCCCATGGCCTAGATCTGCACACCACGACCAAGGCTGCGTTCCTTGACGCCTTCGAGCGTCACATCCTGACGCCGCGCGGCATGGATCATCGCGTGATGTTCACCGGCCCCACCGGTGCCAACGCAGTCGAGGCGGCGATGAAGATTGCCCGCAAGTCGACCGGTCGTACCAATGTCGTGGCCTTCACCAACGGCTTTCATGGCGTGACGATGGGCGCACTGGCCGCGACCGGCAACGGATACCACCGCGGCGGCGCCGGGATGGAGACGCAGGGCGTCACCCGCGTGCCGTTTGACGGCTATGCCGACGGGCTGGACAGCGCGGCCTTGCTGGACCAGATGCTGTCGGACAATTCGGGCGGCATCGACGCCCCCGCCGCCATCATGCTGGAGGCCGTGCAGGGCGAAGGCGGCCTGAACGCCGCGTCCGCCGAATTCGTACGCACCATCGCGGACATTGCAAAGCGCCACGGCGCGCTGCTGATCATGGACGACATCCAGGCAGGCTGTGGCCGCACCGGCAAGTTCTTCTCGTTCGAGGAGATGGGCGTGATGCCCGACCTGGTGCCGCTAGCAAAGTCGATCTCTGGCTTTGGCCTGCCGCTGGCGATGGTTCTGGTGCGCCCGGAACATGACGTCTTCGGTCCGGCCGAACACAACGGCACGTTCCGCGGCAACACCCATGCCTTCGTGACCGCCCGCGTGGCGATCGAGAAGTTCTGGTCCGACGACGCGTTCGAGGCCGACCTGGCGCGGCGCGCCGACCTGATCCAGACCCGGCTGACCGAACTGGCCGAACTGGTGCCCGGCGCCTATCTGAAGGGTCGCGGCCTGATGCGCGGCGTCGACGTCGGATCGGGCGATCTGGCGGCCGCCATTTGCAAGCGCGCCTTTGACGGCGGGCTGATCATCGAGACATCGGGTAACGAGGATCAGGTCGTCAAGGTCCTGGCCCCGCTGACCACCCCCGACACGCTGCTGTCGCGTGGCTTCGACATCCTGCTGCATGCCGCCCGCGACGTCCTTGCCACCACCAAGATTGCTGCGGAGTAATTCACATGATCGTACGTGATTTCAACAAACTGAAGGACACCGACCGTTCGGTGTCAGACGCGCAATGGAATTCGGTCCGGATGCTGCTGGCCGATGACGGGATGGGCTTTTCGTTCCACATCACCACGCTGCAGGCCGGGTCGGAGCACCAGTTCCACTACAAGCACCATTTCGAAAGCGTGTTCTGCATGCAGGGCAAGGGCTCGATCACCGATCTGGGCACCGGAGAGACGCATGAGATCACGCCCGGCGTAATGTATGCGCTGAACCTGCATGACAAGCACATCCTGCGGGCCGAGGAGACGCTGGTCATGGCCTGCTGCTTCAACCCGCCCGTCACCGGGACCGAGGTGCATCAGGAGGACGGCAGCTACGCCCCTGCCGAGACCGCGTGATGGGTCATACGGTCGAGAAGATCGGCGGCACCTCGATGTCGCGCGTGCACGAGCTGCGCGACACGGTGCTGATCGCCGACCGCGACGCGCCCTATGGCCGGATCTTCGTGGTGTCGGCCTTTGGCGGCATCACGAACCTGCTTCTGGAACACAAGAAGTCCGGAGAGCCGGGCGTCTACGCCGCCTTCGCGTCGGGCGACGGCGATCACGGCTGGCTGGCCGCGCTGGACCGTGCCAGCGAGGCGATGATCGAGGCGCATCGGGCGGTTCTGGATCATCCCGGTGATCTGGAACGCGCCGATGCCTTTGTCCGCGACCGGCTGGTCGGGGCGCGCAACTGCCTGATCGACCTGCAGCGCCTGTGCTCCTATGGCCATTTCCGGCTGGAGGAACACATGCTGCACACGCGTGAACTGCTGTCGGGACTGGGAGAGGCGCATTCCGCCTTCGTCACCACCCTGATGCTGCAGCGCGTGGGCATCCAGGCACGGTTCGTCGACCTGTCGGGATGGCGCGACACGGAACTGGTCACGCTGGAGGAGCGCATCACCGGCGCGATGGCCGGCGTCGATCCCACGACCGAAATGCCCATCGTCACGGGATACGCCCAGTGCACCGAGGGGCTGATGCGCGAATTTGACCGCGGCTATTCCGAGGTGACGTTTTCAAGGCTGGCGGCACTGACCGGCGCCCGCGAGGCAATCATCCACAAGGAGTTCCACCTGTCCTCGGCCGACCCGAACTTGGTCGGGGCGGATGCGGTGCGCAAGCTGGGTCGCACGAACTATGACGTGGCCGACCAGCTGTCGAACCTGGGGATGGAGGCGATCCACCCCAAGGCCGCCAAGACCCTGCGCCAGTCCGGCGTCCCGCTGCGCGTGACCAACGCGTTCGAGCCGCACGATCCCGGCACGCTGATCGACGACCAGCCCGCCGCCACCCCGGCGGTGGAGATCGTGACAGGCCTGAACGTCTTTGCGCTGGAACTGTTCGAACAGGACATGGTCGGCGCCAAGGGCTATGATGCGTTCATCCTGGAAGTGCTGACCCGCCACCGCGTGCGCATCGTCAGCAAGGTGTCCAACGCCAACACGATCACGCATTATGTCGACAGCAGCCTCAAGGTGCTCCGCCGCGTGGAAAAGGACCTGGCCGAACGCTATCCTTCGGCGCAGGTGTCGTCGCGGGCGGCGGCCATGGCCTCGGCCGTGGGCCGCGACCTGGAGGGCCTGGCGGTGCTCAGCCGCGGTCTGAACGCGCTGGCGGCCGCGGGGCTGGAGGCGATCGGTGCGACGCAGGGACCGCGGCCGGTGGACGTGCAGTTCATCCTGGAACGCACGGCGCTGGCGCCCGGGATCAAGGCCCTGCACGGCGCGCTGATCGAACAGACGGCGCAACCCTTGGCCAAGGTGGCCTGAGGCACAAAACGAAACGGGCGGCCGCAAGGGCCGCCCGTTCGCATTCTGAATGGCGCAATCAGCGCGCCATCGCTTCGCCGGTCGTCGGATCGACACGCATCTCGACCTCGCGATTGTCCTGGGTGGGGTATTCGACCTCGTAATAGCCATCGTCGTCCCACTGGATATCCTCGATATAGCCCAGCTCTGCGGACAGGTCGGTCTCCATCTTGGCGACGATCTCGGACAGGGCCATCGCATCGGCCGGCGGGGCACCGCGCATGGCCTCCTGCGCCATCAGCGCGGTGGGCGACAGGATCAGGGCGGCGGCGGTCAGGGTGCGGAAGGTCATCGTTCTCTCCGGTTGTGGGTCTGCGGTCAAACCCGCACCCAAGGCCCGTGGTTCCGACCCCTTGCCGCATCCCTGCCGATGACCTATATCGATGCTGTCGGAAGCAATTCCGACTATGGACATAAACGCGCTCGTAATAAGCGGATCGGACCCGGGGGCGGTACCCGGCGGCTCCACCAAACAACCCTTCATTGGGGGCGAATGGGGCCGAAACAGGATCGACGAACGTCTAAAGGGGTTATGCTTTGTCTCGGTGAGCTACTACCGTTATCGGTGCAAAACGTACAGTTGCCAATGACAACCGTGCTCCGGTCGCGCTGGCTGCGTAAGCAGTCCGCAAGATCGAAACCTAAGCCCTTGCGCCTAGCAGCGTAAGGCGGGGCCCGCAGGAGCCTGGCAACAGAATCCTGCACCTTATCCCCCCTGATATTTTTGAACCGCCCTGTCCGGTATTCAGCGTTCCTTAACGCGCGGGGTCTATTGCTGCGCTTGTCCGCCTTTGCCATGCGAAAGGATCAAGCGGTGACACACCCCGATTCCCACGACACGATCCACCTGCAGGACAGGCTGGACTTTTTGGGCCTGGACGCCCCGGCGCAGGCCCGGCTCAGGGCCCTGGCCCCCCGGATCGCGGCCAGCGTCGGCCCTGCCCTGTCCGAATTCTACACCAAGATCGCGTCGACCCCCGTCCTGCGCCGATATTTCACCGACAATGCCCATACCGAACGCGCCAGAAGCAGCCAGGCCCAGCACTGGGCCCGTATCGCATCCGGAGAGTTCGGCGCCGACTATGCGCTGTCAGTCCGCCGCATCGGCGCGGTGCATGCACGGATCGGGCTGGAGCCGCGCTGGTACATCGGCGGCTATGGCCTTGTGCTGGACTATGTGATCCGCGACATGCTGGGCGAACGCCGCACCTGGACCGCCGCCAGCCGCAAGCGCCTGGCCGATGACATCTCGGTCCTGATGCGGGCGTCCCTGCTGGACATCGACCTGTCGATCTCGACCTATCTGGACCAGATCGACGGTCGCCGCAAAGAGGTCGAGGATGCCCAGCAACGTGCCTTCGAGGCCCTGTCGGGCGCCCTTGGCCGTCTGGCCGAAGGCGATCTGACCACCCGGCTGGACCCGGAACTGTCGGCCCGCACCCGCTTCAACGAAACGGTCGAACAGCTGGCCAACATCATCGGATCGGTGCGCCATTCCGCCGGCCAGATCGGCAACGGCACAGGAGAGATCGCGGCGGCCTCCGACGATCTTGCGCGCCGCACCGAACAGCAGGCGGCCAGCCTGGAGGAAACCGCCGCCGCGCTGAACGAGATGACCGAGGCCGTGCGCGATTCCGCTACGCGCAGCCGCCAAGCGGAGGAGATGGCCGCCCGCGCCCGCCAGGTCGCCGCGCATGGCAGCCAGATCATGGATCAGACACGCACTGCGATGGACGACGTCTCCTCCAGCGCCGGAGAGATGGGCCAGATCATCGGCGTGATCAGCGAGATCGCCTTCCAGACCAACCTGCTGGCCCTGAACGCCGGCGTCGAGGCAGCCCGCGCCGGTGAGGCCGGCCGCGGCTTTGCCGTCGTCGCCGCCGAGGTCCGCGCCCTGGCCCAACGATCGGCCGAGGCGGTGCGCACCATCCAGACACTGATCGACCGCAGCGTCCAGCAGACGACACATGGCGTGTCGCTGGTCGGCGCGACGCACCAAGCGCTGTCCGACATCATCCTTGTCTTCAACGAGATCGAGGGGATCGTGACCGAGATGTCCTCCACCGCCCAACGCCAGTCGCTGAGCATCTCCGAGATCAACAGCGCGGTCCGGTACCTGGACGACGTGACCCAGCAGAACGCCGCGATGGTCGAGGAAGCCAACGCCACCAGCACCCTGCTGAACGCAGAGGTCAAGGACCTGACACGCATCGTCAGCAGCTTCACGATGGCGGCCCCCCGCCCGCAGGTGCATCAGCAGACCTACCGCCAGGCCGTCTAACCTCGCGCCGCGCGCCCCAACAGGGCGCGCGGTTCAGTCATCCCGCCGCACGCCGATCCAGATCACGTGCCGCGATCCGCGCCCTGACCCGCCGGCGCGCACCCCGTGCGTGCTGACGGCAAAGCCGCACCCGGCCAGGCGCCGTTCGAACGCGGCGTCCGGCTCTGCCGACCAGACGGCCAGCACACCGCCGGGCGACAGCGCGCGCCGTGCCGCCTGCAGACCGGCCATCCCGTACAGCGCATCGTTCCCGGTCCGCGTCAGCCCGTCGGGACCGTTGTCGACATCCAGCAGGATCGCGTCGAACGCCGTCGTGGCCTGACGGATCTGCGCGCCGACATCGCCGATCCGCACCTGAACCCGCGGGTCGGACAGGCAGCCTGCAAAGACCGCCGCCATGTGCTGCGTCGCCCATCCGACCAGTTCGGGCACGATCTCGGCCACGATCAGCCGGGCCTGGGGGCTGGCCACGGCCTGGGCCGCGCGCAGGGTGAACCCCATGCCCAGCCCGCCGATCAGCACGCGCGGCGCGGGCCGGTCGGCCAGCCGGTCCAGCGCAAGCGTCGCCAAAGCCTCCTCGGACCCACCAAGACGGCTGTTCATCAGCTCGTTTCCGCCCTGCAGCCTGATCGAGAATTCGTCGCCCCGCCGCATCAGCCGCAGCGTGTCGCCATCCGGCGCGATCGCGCTGGCCAGTTGCACCCAAGGCAGCATGCCGATGTCCCATTCTGCGTAACCCGGTCCTGATCTAGCCGATCGGGGCCGTGCCGGAAAGGCACTTGGGCATGGCCGCATTGCCAAACCCGCGCCGACAGGATCGGCGCGGGTCGGACATGGTGCAGGTCGCTTCGGTCAGAACTCGAACATCTGGCCTTCGCCGCGGCCACCCACGACACGCAGGGGGACCGGTTCGACCACGGGAAGCGGCGCCGATGCACGTGTGCGGACCACCTCGGGCCGGCTGGTGCCGCTGCCGATCCGGAACCCGGCGATCTCGCGGATCAGATCCTCGGACCGCTGCTGCAGCGATGCGGCGGCGGCGTTGGCCTGTTCGGCCACTGCGGCGTTCTGCTGGGTTACCTGATCCAGCTGGTTCACGCCCGTGTTCACCTCGGCCAAGCCGATCGCCTGTTCGTTGGCGGCAAGCGAGATCGCGGTGATCTGTTCCGACACCTCATGCGCCTTGGACAGGATCTGACCAAGGCTGTCGCCCGTCCGCCCCACAAGGGCGGACCCCGCCTTGACCTGCGATGCGGACTGCGAAATCAGCGACTTGATCTCCCGCGCGGAATCCGAGGCGCGCTGTGCAAGGCCCCGCACCTCGGAGGCCACGACCGCAAAGCCGCGGCCGGCCTCTCCGGCACGGGCGGCCTCGACGCCCGCGTTCAGCGCCAACAGGTTGGTCTGGAACGCGATGTCATCGATGACACCGATGATGCGGGTGATCTGGTCGGACGACGCCTCGATTCCGCGCATGGCGGTCACGGCGTCGCGCACGACTTCGGCGCTGGTTTCGGCGATGTCGCGGTTCTGACGGCTGGCCTGCTCGGCATTGCGCGCGCGTTCGGCGGTCGAGGTGACGCTGGCGTTCATCTGGTTCAGGGCCGCAGCGGACTGCTCCAGCGTAGCGGCCTGCGTCTCGGCCCGGGAGGCCAGGTCCTGCGCGGCCGAGGTGATCTCGCTTGCGCCACCCCGGACCTGATCGGCGACGTCGGTGATGCGGTTGATGGTGCCGGTCAGGTTCGACACGACGCTGTTGAACGCCTCTCTCAGCCCGTCATAGCCGGCCGGGAACGGGTCCGACGGCGGGTTCGGGATCTGCTGTGTCAGGTCCCCCTGCGCCAGCCTATTCAGCCCGGCACCGATGTCGCGCACGACCCGGGCCTGCTGGCGGGCCTCGATATCGCGGGCGGCGGCAGCCTCGTTCTCAAGGCGGCGGGCCTCGTCGGCCAAGGTGCGCGCCTCGACCGCGTTCTGGCGAAAGATCGCCAGGGCCTGGGCCAGCTGTGCCAGCTCGTTGCGACCCTCGGTTCCGCGGATCTCGACGTCCAGATCGCCCCGCGCCAACCGGTTGGTCTGGTCGACCGTCACCGCCAGGCGACGCCCCAGATCACGCGAGATCCATGCGGCAATGACTGCGCCGATCACGATCGTGGCCGCGACCCCTGCCAGCAGTGACATCACCGTGGCATCCATCACCGCCGCTGCCTCCTCCTCCAGCCGGGCAAGGCTGGACATGGCGTCGTCGCGGATCCGTTCGACGGCGGCCAAGACCTCGATCTCGGTCAGCGACAGCGTCGCCAGATGGTCGCGCACGACCAGCTCCAGCGTCCGGCTCTGCTGCGCCATCGACCAGTATTCGTCGATACCGGACAGCGTGGTTGCCAGCAGGGTACGCGCGTCATCGCCCATCACGCGGGGCTGCAGATCGGACAAGGCCTGCCGCGACCTTTGGAAGGGCGCGGCCGCGTCGTCGAAATCCTTCACGGCGCTGCCTTCCAGAAAGCGGTCGATGCGCACACGCGCGACCAGGAATTCGTTGGCGGCCTGCAGCGCGGCATAAGCCGCATCGCGATCACCACGCTGCTGGTACAGGGTCTGCAGCTGTTCCATGTTGCGACGGTGGGTGATGCCCAGCTCGCGCATCTGTGCCGTCAGCGCGGACAGCGGCTGGAAGCTGTCGAACAACTGGTCGGCCTCGGTCACATGCCGCTCCTTCAGGGCGACCAAGGCCCCGGCATGCGGGCTCCCCAAGGCCTGCGCCTTTTCCGCCAGCACCATGACCGAGGTCATGCCGTCCTGCACCCGCTGACGATCCGCATCCGAGGCCGAAACCATGAAATCGTCCAGCGCCAGACCGGCCTGGGCCACGCCGAAATTGATGTCCGCCGCCGCCAGCGCAAGCACCTCGGCATCATGGGCCTGGGCGTCGATGGCCTGCAACCGGTCCATCCGGTTCCAGGTAAAGCCGGCAAGCACCGCCAGCATCAGCAGGATCAGGCCAAAGCCTGCCGCGATGCGCGTCGCGATGCGGGTATTCTTCATCATCATGTCTTTCTCCGGAACGGGGATGGCGAAGCGCCACGAGGGCGCATTGCGGGTCGGTGTGTCAGTTGGGCCGCGGCTGTCGGCGTATGTTGGTCAGAAAAGTTCGACGTCTCCGCCACGCTGCGGCATCGGCTGTTCGCGAACGGGTGCGCGGGCCTCGCCCAGCAGGTGCAGCTGCACCCGACCGATGACGGGCCAGAACCGGATGCGCCGCGCCTGCGTGCCGCAGAGGTCGCTGGCGATCAGCGGAATGCCCTCGTCCTGCAGGAAGCGGCGGGCGGCATCGGCATTGCGCTGGCCGATGTCGGGCAGGCCGGCCATCATCCGTGCGCCGCCGAACAGCTTGGCGCGCAGGCGGCTGCGCACGGCGCCGCGGCGCATCAGCCCGTTCACCAGAACTTCCATTGCGGCGGCGGCATAGCGGATGTCGGGGCCGCCCGGGCCCGCATCGGGCAGCAGAAAATGGTTCAGCCCGCCGATGCCCCGGTCCGCATCCATGATGCAGGCCGACACGCAGGACCCCAGGACGGTGGTCAGGATCGCGTCAGGATCGTCGCTGATGGCATGTTCGCCCTGAACGACATGGATGACGCGCGTCGCGGCATCGCGGATCATGACAGCCTCCGCAGGCGGGCGGGTTCCCGCGTCAGAAGCGTCTGGCCGATACGCGTGAGGGGCAGCACGTCAACCGCACCGCCCAGCTCCACCGCGACGCGCGGCATGCCCCAGACGACGGATGTGGCACGGTCCTGGGCGATCGTGTGCGCCCCGGCCCGACGCAGCGCGCACAGCCCCTGCGCGCCGTCGGCCCCCATCCCCGTCAGCAGCGCGGCACGGATGTCCAGACGATCGGCAATCGCGGCACCGTCGGAGAACAGCACGTCCACGGACGGACGGTGCCCGGATACGGGTGGGGTCGCGGACAGACGCGCGCGGGGTCCGCCCCGCAGGGTCACGCCCAGATGCCTGTCAGGCGCGGCGGCCAGATAGACGACGCCCCGCCGCAGGGGCATGTTGTCCTGCGCCGCGACGACCTGCGGCGCCAGCAGTTGATCCAGCCGGCGGATCAGCCCTTCGGCAAAGCCTGGGCGAATATGCTGCACGATCATCGTCGGTGGACAGTCGGCGCGAAATCCGGCCAGAACGGCCTCCAACGCGGTGATTCCGCCGGTCGAGGCGCCCAGCAGGATCAGCCCGGCCGCCGCGTCCGTGGGTGGTACGGGGTCTGCGGCACGGATCGGTGCGGCGCGGGCGGGCTCAAGCCCACCGAACAGGCGCGACAGCATCTGTTCCGGGCTGGACATCACCGGATATCCGCCCGCCGGCACACGCATCTGACCATAGATGACCACGCCCGCGTCGATCATTGTCAGGATGTCCGCCAATGCGTCGAATTCGATCGATTCGGCGAATTCGGCGGCCACGGCCACGCGGCGCGGGAGGTGCAGTTCGATCAGCACATAGGCCTCGCCGGGCGTGGTGGCGCCCAGCACGGTCACACCGCCCTGTTCCTCGCATCGGCGCAGCAGGGCGGTCAGGCGGGCGGGGTTCGGGTCAACGATCAGCAGGACCGGATTCGACACAGGGACACTCCTGGATGGGTCAGGGGACCATCGCCGGGAAAGATTAAAATATCGTTTCCCGTGAGAGACTTGCCGGACGCGAAATTAATCCATGGCAGCAATGGTTCCTTAACTCATGGCTGTTAGCGATGGGGACGCCGACGACAATACGAGGTAGTTGAGATGCATGCCCTGCCCCTGCCCGAGACGTTCGACCGCAAGGCCGTCTCTGCCTTTGCCCGCACCCTGCTGGACCATCGGGGCGCGGATGCGGTCCTGGATGCGTCCGGGGTCGCGCGCATGGGCACCCTTGCGGTCGAGCTGCTGATCGCAGCGCGCAAGCAGTGGCAGGCCGACGGCAAGACGCTGTCGATCCGTGACGCCTCGGACCCGTTTCTGACCACGATCCAGGCTGTCGGCGCCTCGGTCCAGCTTCTTCAAACCGGGGGACCCGCATGACGACCCGTATCCTGGCAGTCGACGATTCGCCGACAATCCGCGCGCTTGTGTCCAAGGCCCTGCGCAATGCGGGCTTTGACGTGTTCCTGGCCGTGGACGGCGTGGACGGCGTCGGCGCGCTGAGCGAGGCCGATCCGCATCTGATCATCACCGACATCAACATGCCGCGCATGGACGGCTTCGGCCTGATCGAGAACGTCCGCGCGACCGGCGCCTATGCCGACGTGCCCATCCTGGTCTTGACCACCGAAAGCGGCGCTGACCTGAAGGCGCGCGCCCGCAGCGCGGGGGCCACCGGCTGGATCGTAAAACCCTTCGAGGATGAGCGTCTGATCGCCGTCATCGACAAGGTCCTGGGGCGCTGACGATGGCTGACATGGACGAATTCCGCGACATGTTCTTCGTCGAATGCGACGAGCTGCTCGAGGTGCTGGCCACCGGCCTGCGCCAGATCGAGCAGCTCGGCTTCGACGTGGAAACGGTGCATGCCGTGTTCCGCGCCGTGCATTCGGTCAAGGGGGGCGCTGCCGCCTTCGGCCTGACCACGCTGGTCACCTTTGCGCACCGCTTCGAGACTGTCCTGGACCTGGTCCGGTCGGACCGGCTGGACGTGACGCCCCAGATCATGGCGCTGCTGCACCGCTGTTCGGACTGCCTGACGGATCTGGTCGCCAGCGCCCGGTCGGGCCGCGATACCGATCAGGCCCAGGTCGACGGGCTGATGACCGAATTGGCGGCCCTGATCGACACGGAAACCCCCGAGGAGACCGCGTTCGAGTTCACGCCGATCTCGCTGGACTTCGATGTGCCCCTGTCCTTCGATCCGATCCCGCCACCGGCGTCGGGCCTGCTGGTCCAGATGACGCCCACCTTTCAGCTGTACCGTTCGGGCAACGATCCGATGGCCCTGCTGAACGCCCTGCGCAAGCTGGGCGATGCGGACGTCGACGTGGACTGCGGCGCGGTCGCTCTGCTGGAGGACTGGTCGCCCGAACAGCCCGCGCTGTCGTGGCGGGTCCGACTGAGCGGCGCGGCAAGCCAGCCCGATGTCATGTCCGTGTTCGAGTTCGTCGAGGATTGCTGCGCGCTGACGGTCCGCCCGCTGACCGAGGACGACCTGCCCGCGCCCACCCCCGAACCCTCAGCCGCGCCTGCAGACACCGCCCCCGTCGCCCAGATCGTCCGCGATGCCCCCACCACCGCCGCGCCGCGCGCGGTCCAGCAACAGGACAGCGCCCAGGCCGCACCGACCATCCGCGTGGCGCTGGACCGTGTCGATCGTCTGATGAACATGATCGGCGAACTGGTCATCAAGGAGGCGATGCTTTCCCAGGTGATCCAGACGGCGGGCCTGCACGAACAGCCCGACGTCGTCGCCGGTCTGGATGCGATCCGGCAATTGGCAAGCGACATCCAGGAAAGCGTGATGGCGATCCGGGCGCAACCGCTGAAGCTGGTGTTCCAGCGCATGCACCGCATCCTGCGCGAGGCGGCTGACGCCACCGGCAAGCCCGTCCGCATGATCACCATCGGCGAGCAGACCGAGGTCGACAAGACCATGATCGAACGCCTGGTCGAACCGCTGACGCACATGATCCGCAACTCGGTCGATCATGGGCTGGAGGACAGCGTGACGCGCCAGCGTCGCGGCAAGCCGCAGGAAGGCACGATCACCCTGTCGGCCGCCCATCGGTCCGGTCGCGTCCAGATCGAGGTGTCGGACGATGGCGGCGGCATCAACCGTGCCAAGGTCCGCCAGATCGCCGAGGATCGCGGCCTGATCGCGCCCGGCGCAAACCTGTCGCCCGCCGAGATCGATCAGCTGCTGTTCCTGCCAGGCTTCTCCTCCAAGGACGAGGTGTCGGCCCTGTCCGGTCGCGGCGTCGGCCTGGACGTGGTGCGCCGCGAGATCATGAACCTGGGCGGCCGCGTGATGATCCAGTCGACCGAGGGTCAGGGCACGACCTTCTCGATCGCGCTGCCGCTGACGCTGGCGGTCGTCGAGGGGATGCTGATCCAGCTGGGCGACCAGACGATGGTCCTGCCGATCACCGCGGTCCAGGAAACGCTGCGCCCCGAGAACACGATGCTGCACGGCGTGGGCCACGGATCGCAGCTGCTGTCCAATCGCGGAGAGCTGATCCCGATCATCGACCTGTGCACCAGCTTCGGCGTCACCCGGCCCGCGGAGGGTCCCGACACCGGCGTGCTGATCGTGGTCGAGACCGACAGCCGCAGGCGCGCAGCCTTCCGGGTCGACGCGATCTTCGATCAGCGGCAGGTGGTGATCAAAAGCCTGGAGCAGAACTATGGCCGCGTGCCGGGCGTGTCGGCCGCCACGATCCTGGGCGACGGAAAGATCGCCCTGATCATCGATCCCGAAGAAATCCTTCTTTCCATGTCCAACGACCAGGGCCGCCGCATGGCCGCCATGGCATCGAACGGGTGACGCATGCTGCAATCCATCTCGCATAATTCCGTCGGCAAAAGCGACGTCGTGGCCTTCAAGCTGGCCGACCAGGACTTCTGCATCGACATCGGGCTGGTCCGCGAAATTCGTGGCTGGACCCCAACGACCATGCTGCCCCACGCGCCTGACTACGTCAAAGGCGTGATCAACCTGCGCGGATCGGTCGTGACGGTCGTCGACCTGTCGGCGCGGCTCGGCTTCGGCGCCGCGACGCCGTCCCACCGCCATGTCGTCATCATCGCGATGCATGCCGGGCGGATCGTGGGGCTGCTGGCGGACCTGGTGTCCGACATCCTGCCCATCAACGACGATCACATCCAGGCGGTGCCCGACATTGCGTCGAACCCCGCGCGCGAGTTCATCGTCGGCATGATCACGTTGGAAGACGGACGCATCCTGCGCAAGATCGACCTGGCGCAGCTGCTGCCCGCGGCCCACGGGGTCGACGCGTGAGAACGGCACCCCTTTCGGCCCCCACACCAGCGGGGCCGGTCCTGACCGATGGACAATTCCGCAAGATTGCCGCGATCGTGCATCAGGACAGCGGCATCATCCTGTCGGAGTCCAAACGCAGCCTGCTGATGGCGCGCTTGAACCGCCGCCTGCGGGTCCTGACGCTGCCCGATTACGGTGCTTATTGCGACCGTCTGGAAGGGCCTGAAGGTCCACAGGAACGCCGCCACCTGCTGTCGGCCATCACGACGAACGTCACGGCCTTCTTCCGCGAGGGTCACCATTTCCAGGCCTTGGCGCATGAGGTCCTGCCCCCGCTGATCGCCCAGGCCCGCGCCGGACGGCGGCTGCGGCTGTGGTCCGCGGCCTCCTCCTCGGGCGAGGAACCCTATTCGATGGCCGTGACGCTGCTGGACGCGTTTCCCGATGCGGCGCAGCATGACGTTCTGATCCTGGCCACCGACATCGACCCCGAGATGGTGGACCGCGCCCAGCAGGGCCGCTTTGCAGCCGATGCGCTGGCCCCGGTCCCGCCTGCGCAGGTCAAGCGGTACTTCCAGCCCCATGCCGCGGGCTTCGAGGCCAAACCTGAAGTCCGGCGCATCATGCGGTTCGGCGAACTGAACCTGCATGACGACTGGCCATTTTCCGGCAAGTTCGACGTGATCTTCTGCCGCAACACCGCGATCTATTTCGACAGTGCCGCGCGCCAGCGCCTGTGGCTGCGCTTCGGTGGCGCCCTGAACGAGGGCGGCGCGCTGTTCATCGGTCATTCGGAACGGCTGGACGGCCCGGCCGCGGGCCTGTTCGCCGCAACAGGCACAACCCAATACCGGCGCAATGCGACGCCGGCCTCTGCCAAGACGTGAAAGGGACAACATGGCACTGAAATCGAACCTTCATGTGATGGTGGTGGACGACATGACCATCAGCCGATCGCTGATCGAACAGGCGCTGGACTGGGCCGGCCTGGTCAACGTCCAGTACGAGGCGAACGGAGAGACGGCGTTCCGCAGGCTGGCCGCGGCTCCGGTTCATCTGGTCATTTCGGATTACAACATGCCCGGAATGGACGGCCTTGGCCTGCTGGAGGCGCTGCGTCAGAATCCCAGCACCCAGCGCATCGGTTTCATCCTGATCACCGGCACCGCCACGCGCGAGATGATCGAGCGGGGCCAGCGCGCCGGCATGAACAACTTCATCGCCAAGCCCTTCACCAAGGAGGCGTTGCTGCGCTGCATCGAATCGGTGACGGGCAAGCTGCAATGACGGCGACGCCCGATCCTTGCCTGAACGCGACCCTGCATCGCGCCGCCGCCGAGGCGCATCGCATCGCCCAAGGCCTGGGGCGGATCGATGCCGCCTTGGGCGCGATGCTGCAGGTGACCGATGCGGCGGCCCAGTCGCTGCAGGCCGCCGACCTGCTGCGTCAGGAGGTCGAGGGGCTGTCGCGGTTTCTGGGCGTGCTGGCGCAGCAGACCCCGCCGGGGCAGCCCTGCAACCCAGGCCAAGCCGCGGCTGGCCTGGATCTGCGGGCGCAGGCCGTTCGCCTTGGCGGGATGGCGCCGGCGGCCGACAGTACCCCGACAGTCGACCTGTGGTAGCGGATGCGGCGGTACCTACACGTTCATGGGATATACTTGACATAAATAATAAACAATAATAACCCACGCCTTGCCAGCATCTGCCAGCCTCGTGATCCCACGGCCCATGGCCGCACTCCGAGGCGCAGATGACCTTTTCCGACCCTTGCCTGTTGGCTGTCCGTCAACCTGAACAAGCGGGTCCGGGGGCCGGCACCCCGCACGATCCTTGCCCTACGTCCGACGCGCAGGGCATCGCCGATCTGGCCAGCCTGCGCGCCCTTCTGATCTGCGACAGGCGCGAGGTGGGCGGCGGGTGCGATCTGGTCCCGGTCGCCGGCGGCTGGCTAGAGGTCTTGACCGATGCGCCGATGGCATCGGGCCTGCCGCGCATCCGCGGGCTGATCCGGCACGGGCCGGACGGATCGCGCCCCATCGACCCGACCCTGGCGCTGTCGTTGATCCTGGACCGACTGACAGGCGATCACGGACCTGCAGGCGCCGCCTTGGCCCGTCGCGTGCAGGCCAGCCGTCATCGGATCGCCACGATCTGCGGACAGCGCCTGGCGCGGCCGCACCCCGCACCCGACTGGTTGACCGCCGAACAGGCGGTGATCTTTGGCCACTGGATGCATCCCTGCCCCAAGGCGTTGTCCGGCATGTCCCTGCCCGAGGAACGCGCGATGACCCCGGACTGGTGCGGCGCGTTGCACCTTGTCGGCCTGTCGGTCCGCAAAGACCTGATCGCAGGCACCGACCCTGACCGTGTGCGCGATCTGCCGGGCATGGATCTGGACCCCGGTCCCGGACGCATCCTGCTGCCCGCGCATCCGCTGACCTGGGACCGCGCCCGCCGCGATCCGGCCGTTGCCGCGCTGCTGTCGCAGGGTGCCATCCGCGAGCTGGGACCGGTGGGACCGGCATGGTGGGCGACATCCTCGGTGCGGACGTTGTGGCGCGGCGACAGCCCGTGGCAGGTCAAGGTGTCGCTGCCGGTCACCATCACCAACTCGCAGCGCGTGAACAAGCGTCACGAACTGCTGGCGGGCGCGGCGATGTCGGCCCGCATCGGCGCGCTGCAGGGGCGGTTCGGGCGGAGCGGTTGATCGATGACCCGCATTGGCTGACCCTGGCCCTGCCCGGTCGCGCCGAATCCGGGCTGGAGGTGATCCTGCGCCGCAACCCTTGGCGCGGGGGACGCGGGGGGCAGGTGATGCAGGTCGCGGGCCTGGTCGCCGAACCCCTGCCGGGACGGCCGTCGATGCTGACGCAGGTCATGGCGGGACACGACCCGGCGGCATGGTTCGACGCCTATCTGGACTGCACCGTCGCCCCCCTGCTACGCCTGTATGACGCCACCGGCATCGCGGTCGAGGCACATCAGCAGAACGCCCTGCTGGACCTGTCCCAAGGTCTGCCGCGCCGCTGCGACATCCGCGACAACCAGGGCTTCTATGTGGCCGACGACATGGCCTGCGCCGCGTTGCGCGCCATTCCCAACCTGGTCTATCCGCGCGCCGAGGCAGAGGACGCCCTGACCTATTCGCTGATCGTGAACCAGGTGTTTGGCGTGGTCCACCGCATGGCGCTGGACGGAATCTGGCCAGAGCGGCGGGCGCTATCCGCGCTGGCAGCCCATCTTGGCGGTCTGACCCGCCTGCCGGGTCATGGCGGTGCCTTGGCCCGCCGCTGGCTGACGCAGCCGCATCTGCCCGCCAAGGGCAATCTGCTGACCCAGCTGGGCGGTGTGGACGAACTGCTGATCCCCGGGGAACGCGCACCGATGATCCGCGTGCCGAACCCCCTGCCCGCGCTGGCCCATGCCGGGATGCTGTCCGATGTCGCCTGAGACCCGCGCCCTGCGCCAGACGATAGAGGCTCTGGCGTTCGAACGCATCCTGCGCCCGGCGCAGGGCGGCTGGACGGTGGACGGCCTGGCCATCCAGGCGCCATATCGCCTGCAGGCCAGCGGCCGTGTCAGGCTGTTGGACGACCCGCGCGATGCCACCGGCGGATTGCTGAAACCGGACGACCTGGAACGCGCGCTGGCCAGGGCCGGCCACGATCCCGCGGCGCTGATGACCGCCATGCGGCGCAGCGCGCATTTCCTGCGCGCGGCGGGGCCGGTTCGCGACAACCGCCTGTCGCTGACCGGCCCGGCGCTGGAGGCGAGCCTGATCGAGGGGCATCCGTATCATCCCGGCTTCAAGTCCCGCGCCGGGTTTTCGGACACTGACAATGCCGCCTTCGGCCCCGAAGGCGGCAGGACCATCGTGCCGGTCTGGCTGTCGGTCGACCCCGCAATCGTGACGCGTGCAGGAACGGACCCCGCGCAGGGCTGGGCGCCGCCGGGGGCCATCCCGGTCCACCCGTGGCAGTGGCGGCGCCTGCAACGTGACCCGGCGGTGCAGGCGCTGATGGCGCGCGGGGCCTTGAAGGTGCTGCCGGCGGAGGGGCCGCGGATGCAGGCCACGGCGTCGCTGCGGACATTGGCCGCCTGCGACGGGGGCGATCACCTGAAGCTGTCGCTTGGCGTGGGGGTGACCTCCTCGGTCCGCGACCTGATGCCGTGGTCGGTGGCGGTGGCGCCGGCCATATCGGACTGGCTGGAACGCGTGGTGGCGTCCGATCGGCACCTGGCCGGGCTGACGATCCTCCCGGAACATGGCGCGGCCATCGTCGCACGCAAGCTGCTGGGCGGCAGGCTGGCTGCGATCCGGCGCAGCCCCCCGCCCCCAGGTGCCATGCCCCTGTCGGCCCTGTCGCTGACCCAGCCGGACGGGCGCGCACTGATCGCGCCCTGGCTGGCCGCGCATGGCACCCAGGCGTGGACCGCGCGGCTGCTGACGATCCTGCAGCCCGTCTGGCGCCTGATGACCCATCACGGGATCGCGCTGGAGGCGCATGGCCAGAACCTGCTGATGACCCATGACGGCGGCTGGCCGACCGGGCTGGTGGCCCGCGATTTCAGCGAAAGCCTGGAGTACCTGCCGGACCGGCTGAGCCTGCCCGCCCCGGACCTTGCGGCCATCGAACCGGCGATGGCGGGGGCACCGGACGGCACCTATCACCGCATGGGCCGGGCCACCGACCTGCGCGATCTGGTGGCCGACTGTCTGGTTACCCACGTGCTGTCGGATCTGGCGGATCTGCTGCACCGCACCGGCCATCTGTCCGAAGCGATCTTCTGGCGGCTGGCCCGCGCCGCCCTGCCCCATGCTCCCAGCCTGTGCACCGACGCCGCGACGGTTCCGGCGGAGAGCCTGGCCGCGGGGCTGCTGGGCCGCACCGAAACCCACCCTGCGCCGAACCCGCTGAAGGAGCCCGCCATGACCCGCCTGTTCCACCTGAACGACACGCTGTTCGATCCGTTCGGCCCGGACGCCCCCGACCTGCTGGCCGGCCGCGACCCCGACCGCACGCGCATCGCACTGTTGATGACTGACCGCGCGGCCTGCCTGACACAGATCCTGCGCCTGCGGGATGCGGGCGCGTCCTGTCATCCGATCCACCCGGAAACGCCCCCCGATCAGGCGCGCGATCTGGCAAGGCGGGCGGGCTGCGACCTGATGATGACCGATACGGGTCTGCAGGGGTTGGGACAGGACGCGCCGCATGCGCCGGGTGGGGTGCTGATCCAGACCAGTTCGGGCACCACCGGCGCACCCAAGATCATCGCCCGCAGCTGGGCCGCCATCCAGACCGAGATCGACGCCTATCTGCAGGCCTTTCCGCAGGCGGCCGGGATGACGCCGGTGATCGCGGCCCCGATCACCCATTCCTATGGACTGATCGCCGGGGTGCTGGTCGGACAGGCACGGGGACATGCTCCGGTGGTGCTGGACCACGCCAACCCGCGCGCCATCCTGCGCCAGCTGGCCCAGTTCCGCGATCCGCTGATCTATGCCGCACCGCCGCTGCTGCATGTGCTGGCGCGGTTGGCCGGGGCGCAGGGGCTGCACGCGGTGATGTCGTCGGGGACGGTGCTGCCGCAGCCGTGGTTTGACGCGATCCGCTGCGCGGCGCGCCACTTGTTCCAGCAGTACGGCTGTTCCGAGGCGGGATGCCTGGCCATCGCCCAGAACCCCGACCGGCCCGAGGATATGGGCCTGCCCCTGCCGCATGTCCGCCTGCAGGCCGGACGGGACGCACCCGGCCCCGTCTCCGTCCATGCCGCAGGCGCGACGGTGCAGACCGGCGATCTGGGCGTGATCGACGCCCGCGGCCACCTGATCTTTGCCGGGCGCCAGGCCGAGGTGATCGATGTCGCGGGCCTGAACGTCTATCCCGCCCATATCGAGGCCGCGGCCCTGAGCCTGCCGGGCATCACCGACGCGGTGGCATTCGCCGTCCCGGACCCCGTCGCGCATCAGCGCCCGGCACTTGCCTATTCCGGCGACATCGCCGAGGCGCGGCTGGATGCCCATCTGGCGGCCCTGCTGTCGCCGCGCCAGCGGCCGGTGCGTCTGGTCCGCCTGCCCGCCCTGCCGCGTGGCGCGAACGGCAAGATCGCCCGCCGCGCCCTGGCCGAAACCCTGTCGGAGGCCCCCGCATGACCGACCCCCGCCCCATCCCCGCCCCACAGGACATGCAGGACCGCATCCGCGCGATCCTGGCCGGTCCTATGGCTTGCCCGCGCATGGCGGCCTTTGGTCCCGACGCGCGGGTTGGCCATGACCTGGGCCTGGATTCGGTCGCCCTGATGACGCTGATGCTGCACCTGGACGAGGCGGGCATCACCATGGCCGAGGATACGTTCGACCGCGCCCCCGGAATGACCGTGCAGGCGCTTTCGATGGCGCTGGCGGGCGTGACCCCCGCGCCCGATGAACCTGTCGACATCAAGGTCCATTGCGTCGTCAGCTGCCTGTGCCAGGCGCTGAAGGACCGCGGCGGGATCGACCACCGCCCGCTGTATCTGGGCCTGTGGGACGGGCAGGTGATCGTCGACGACAGGATGCGCCTGTCCTATCACGCGCCGGGGATCGATCACGGCTTCTATCTGCATTGGGCTGGTCGCCTGTTCGGCCTGCAGGTGACGCGTTGGCATGAGGATGCCGCGCCGGGCGCGCGGAACCTGGACCACCTGCACGCGCTGCTGGCCGATTGGCGGCCCGGCCGCTACGTCATGCCGATGGTCGACATGGCGCTGCTGCCGCAGCGCGACAACAAGTTCGCCCAGGCCAGCTTTCCCCACTATGCTCTGCTGGAGCCCACGGCGGACCCCGACACCTGGCTGATGCGCGACCCGGATTTCCGGTGGGAGGGGCCGCTGCCCGCCCGCGACCTGCGGGCGGCATTCCTGGCGCCGACCGTGGCCGGTGGCTTTGCCTTCGACAATGCGGACGCGCATCCCGCGGACGACGCCACCATCGCCGCGATGCACCACGCGACCTTCGACGCGCAGGCCGTGCCGCTGATCGACGCGATCCGCCGCATCGTGCAGGCCCATGTCGCCGACCTGCCGCGCGCCGATCTGGAACCCGCGCTGCGCGAACTGCCAGTCATTGCAATCCGCAAATACGCCTATGAGCACGCGCTGGCGATCTTCGGCGACATCGAGGGCGCCGATCACGACGCGTTCGAGGAATGCTGCAACCGGATCGCGGCGCTGCATGGCGGGCTGAACGCGGCCCATCTGCGCGCGGTGGCCTTTGCCCGCGGCGGCGACGGCGACGATCTGCTGCAGGTGCTGGCCGATCTGGACCGGCTGACCATGCTGGAACGGGGCATCAAGGCCACCGTGGGCCAGTGGTTCGACCGCTGGCAGGGGGCGCGCGCATGAGGATCAATGCCTGTTCCGTGGCCTTCCGCCACTTGGACGTGACCGCCCGCGACTTGGCCCGCTATGTCGGCCGCGAGGGGTTCGACGGGCTGGAGATCTGGGCCCCGCATGCCCGCACGTTGGCCGTCGAATGGCGTGACCTGCCGCAGCGTCCCCCGGTGCCGATGCTGGCGGGCTATCTGCCCCTGGGCACTGCCTGTTTCAGCCGCGCCGACGCGGCCGACCTGCTGGACCTGACCCGGACCTGGGGCGCGCCACGGCTGCGGCTGTTCGCGGGAGGCGTGGGGCGCGATCAAGCGGGGGCGGACCAGCGCCGCGCGATCCTGCGCGACCTGGGCACGACGGCCGACATGGCCCATGACCGCGGCCTGCGCATCGCGGTCGAGACGCATCCGCAGACCCTGGCCGACAGCCTGCCCGCGACCTTGGACCTGCTGGATACGCTGGACCATCCCGCGGTCGGCGTGAACTTCGACGTGCTGCATGTGTGGGAGTCGGGGGTCGACCCCGTGCCTGCATTCACGGCGCTGCGCGAACATGTCGATCACCTGCACCTGAAATCCGTGACCGCGCGCGACCGCCTGTCGGTCTTTCACCCGGACAACGTCCACGATCCGCGCGGCAGCCGGGACGGCATGTGCCCGCTGCTGACGGGTGCCGTCGATTATGCGGCGTTCCTGCGCGTGGTGCCGACGGGGATGGGTGCGTCGCTGGAATGGTTCGGCCCAAAGCCCGCGGCGACCATGGCGGCCGATCTGCGCGCGTTGCGGCGCGACCTGCTGGACCGCGCGGCGTGAGGGGACGCGGAATCCACCTCCGCCCCCCTTTTCATCCCCGGTCATATCCCTATGCTTGCCGCCAAGAAAAGGTAGGGTAACGTCATGGCGCGATCGGGACTGGATTACGGCGGAATGATGCATCGCGCGATGCAGGGGCTGATCGCCGAGGTGCTGCGCCAGGTCGCCCGCGACGGTCTGCCCGGAGAGCATCATTTCTTCATCACCTTCGACACCCGCGACGACGGTGTCGAGATGGCGGACTGGCTGCGCGAACGCTATCCCGAGGAGATGACCATCGTCATCCAGCACTGGTTCGACAACCTGACGATCCAGCCCGACCATTTCACCATCACGCTGAACTTCGGCAACCAGCCGGAGCCGCTGAAGATCCCGTTCGATGCGCTGCGTACCTTTGTGGACCCCTCCGTCGAATTCGGCCTGCGCTTCGAGACGCAGGACAGCGACGACGACGAGGATGAGGACGCCGAGGCCGACGCCGAATACCAGCTGGACGCCGAGGATGACGGCGACGACACGCCCCCGTCGGGCGGCGCCGATGTCGTGCGCCTGGACCGCTGGCGGAAATAGCGCCATGACCATGCGCGGCCTGTCGGCCTTTCCGATCACGCCGACCGACGCCGCGGGCCACCCCCTGCCCGCCGACCTGCGCCGCCTGATCCTGCGCCTTGCGCGGGCGGGCGTGGACAGCATCGGCGTGCTGGGATCGACGGGCGGCTATGCGTATCTGGAGGCCGACCAGCGCCGGGAGGTGCTGGAGACCGCGCTTGACGCCGCCGGCGGCAGGGTGCCGGTGATCGCGGGCGTGGGCGCGCTGCGCAGCGACACCTCGGCCGCGCTGGCGCGTCATGCGGCAGATGCGGGGGCGACGGGCCTGCTGTTGGCGCCGATGTCCTACACCCCCCTGACCGAGGATGAGGTCTTTGGGCATTTCAAAACTGTCGCAGGGGCGTCGGACCTGCCGATCTGCATCTACAACAATCCATCGACCACGCATTTCACCTTTTCGCCCGTGCTGATCGCCCGGCTGGCGACGCTGCCGACCGTCACGGCGGTCAAGATGCCGCTGCCCGCGGGCGGGGACTTCGCGGGCCAGATCGCGGCCCTGCGCGCCGATCTGCCGCCCGATTTCGTCATCGGCTACAGCGGCGACTGGGGCTGTCCCGACGCGCTTCTGAACCATGCCGACGGCTGGTTCAGCGTGGCGGCGGGCTTGTGGCCCGACCAGACGCTGACCTTGGCCTGTGCCGCCCGTGCGGGCGACCGCCCCGAAACGGCCCGCTGGCAGGCGCGGTTCCAGCCGATGTGGGACCTGTTCCAGGCCCATGGCAGCCTGCGGGTCGTTCATGCCTGCGCCCGGCTGATGGATCTGACCGACGCGCAGCCGCCCCGACCGATCCTGCCCCTGCCCGACGCGCTGACCCCGCGCCTGCGCGCGGCGATGCATGCGCTGGACGACTGAAGGCGCTGTTTGCGCCAGCATACCGTTGCATACGAATTGCGCCCGATGGCCCGGACCGCTACAACCCGCCACGAAACCGTGAGGGAGCGACCCGATGACCAAGACCCGCACCGAAACCGACAGCTTCGGCCCGCTGGAGGTTGACGCCTCGAAATACTGGGGCGCGCAGACGCAGCGTTCGATCATCAACTTCCCGATTGGCTGGGAACGCCAGCCGGTGCCGATCATCCGCGCCCTGGGCGCGATCAAGCTGGCCGCCGCGCGGGTGAACCGCGCCTCGGGCGACCTGCCCGCCGATTTGGCCGATGCGATGGAGCAGGCCGCGACCGAGGTGTTCCAGGGCAAGTTCGACGACAACTTCCCGCTGGTCGTCTGGCAGACCGGGTCCGGCACCCAGTCGAACATGAACGCCAACGAGGTGATCAGCAACCGCGCGATCGAGATCATGGGCGGAGAGATGGGGTCCAAGAAACCCGTCCACCCGAACGACCACTGCAACATGGGCCAGTCGTCGAACGACACCTTCCCGACCGCGATGCATGTGGGCATCGCCATGCTGGCGCGCGACACGCTGCTGCCGGGTCTGGAGAAGCTGGCCGCCGCGCTGGAGGCAAAGTCGGCCGAGTTCAAGGACATCATCAAGATCGGTCGCACCCACACCCAGGATGCGACGCCCCTGACCTTGGGTCAGGAATTCGGTGGCTATGCCCATCAGGTCCGCAAGGGGATCGAGCGGGTCAAGGCCTGCCTGCCCGACATCTATGAGTTGGCCCAGGGCGGCACGGCCGTCGGCACCGGCCTGAACACCAAAAAGGGCTGGGACACGGCGATTGCCGCGGAAATCGCCAAGATCACCGACCTGCCCTTCGTCACCGCGCCGAACAAGTTCG
Organism: Paracoccus sp. Arc7-R13; assembly: GCF_004010775.1. Lineage (NCBI taxonomy): Bacteria > Pseudomonadati > Pseudomonadota > Alphaproteobacteria > Rhodobacterales > Paracoccaceae > Paracoccus > Paracoccus sp. Arc7-R13. The sequence continues at coordinate 2,625,184 of NZ_CP034810.1, forward strand.
AGGCGCTGGCCGCCCATGACGCGATGGTCATGTTCTCGGGCGCGCTGAAGACGGTGGCCGGATCGCTGTTCAAGATCGCCAACGACATGCGCCTGCTGGGGTCGGGGCCGCGTTCGGGTCTGGGCGAACTGATCCTGCCCGAGAACGAGCCGGGATCGTCGATCATGCCAGGCAAGGTGAACCCGACCCAGGCCGAGGCGCTGACCATGGTCTGCGCGCATGTGATGGGCAACGACGCCGCCGTGGGCTTTGCCGGGTCTCAGGGGCATTTCGAGCTGAACGTCTACAACCCGATGATGTCCTACAACGTGCTGCAATCCATGCAGCTTCTGGGCGATGCGGCCTCCAGCTTCACCGACAACATGGTCGTGGGCACCCAAGCCAACGTAAAGCGCATCGACCAGCTGATGCGCGAATCGCTGATGCTGGTGACGGCGCTGGCGCCCACCATCGGCTATGACAACGCCACCAAGGTCGCCAAGACCGCGCACAGGAACGGCACGACGCTGCGCGAGGAGGCCATCGCCCTGGGCTTCGTCGACGGAGAGACCTTCGACCGCGTCGTCCGCCCCGAGGACATGATCAGCCCCAAGGGCTGACCCTCTTGACCCAAGGCCGGGGGGCGCGCCACAGTGGCGCGCCCTTCGTCGTTTCAGGGACCGCCATGACCCGCATCATCAACCTGCGCCAGGCCCGCAAGGCCCGCGACCGCGACGCCAAGCGTGCCAAGGGCGACGCGAACGCCGCCCTGCACGGAGAGGCCAAGCCGCTGCGCGACGCGCGCCAGGCCGAACGCGACCGCGCGGCCCGCATGCTGGACGCGCATCGGCGCGACACGCCCGACGAATGATCGACCTGCCCGCCATGACGCCGCCGCTGAAGCGGTCGGTGACCATAGACGGGCACCGAACGTCGGTGTCGCTGGAAGATGCATTCTGGAAGGCGCTGGCGACCCAGGCCGCGGCGCGCGACCTGACCCGCGCCGCCCTAATCGGACAGATCGACCATGCCCGGCCGCCGCAAATCGGACTGGCCACGGCCCTGCGCCTTTATGTGCTGTCCACCCTGCAGGCGCAGGATCCCTGACCCGACCTTGGGTCAGTCAGCCGCCTGGCCCCGCAGGTCGGGCAGGACGTGGTCGCGGAACTGCTCCCGCAGGGTCAGCTTGCTGATCTTGCCGGTCGCCGTCAGGGGCATCTCGTCGACATAGACGACGTCATCGGGCAGCTGCCAGCTGGCCAGATGCGCGCCCAGATGGGACCGCATCTCCTCCAGCCCAGGTCGGGCGGCCCCCTTGGGCTTGATCACCAGCAGCGGGCGTTCATCCCATTTCGGATGGGGCAGCGCGATGACCGCGCATTGCGCCACGTCCGGATGGGCGACTGCCAGGTTCTCGACGTCGATCGAACTGATCCATTCGCCACCCGACTTGATCAGGTCCTTGGCCCTGTCGCGAAGCGTCAGGATGCCGTCGGCGCTGATCGAGGCAATATCGCCTGTCCCGAACCAGCCGTCGGCGTCGATGGCGCGCGCCGTCGCACCGGCATTGTCGTGATAACCGGCGGCCACGGTGTTGCCGCGCACGAACAGCTCTCCCATGGCTTGGCCGTCATGGGGCTGGCGGGTGCCCGCGTCGTCCACGATCTTCATCTCGACACCGAACACCCGCCGCCCCTGCGCCTGCTTCAGCGCCATGCGCCGGTCGAACGGCAGATCGCGCTGCGCCGGCGTCAGCGACCCCTGGCTGCCCAGCGGAGAGGTCTCGGTCATGCCCCAGGCGTGGTTCACGTCGATGCCCAGACGTTCAAAGCCCTCGGTCAGGCTGCGGGGCATTGCGCTGCCGCCGACGACGATGTGGCGCAGGGCTGCGGGCTTGGCCCCGCGGGACAGGATCTCGGCGAACAGTCCCTGCCAGATGGTGGGCACGCCCCAGGCGCTTTCGACGCCCTCGGTCTGGCACAGGTCCCACAGGCTGGCTCCGTCCAGCGCCGGGCCGGGCATGATCAGGCTGGCCCCGATCAGCGGGGCCGTGAAGGGCAGACCCCAGGCGTTAACGTGAAACAGCGGCACCACCGGCAGGATGCGCGGCTGCGGTCCCAGGTCCGGGCCCAGCACCGCCGCCGTGGCCAGCGCGTGCAGCATGTTAGATCGGTGCGAATACAGGACGCCCTTGGGATCGCCCGTCGTCCCGGACGTATAGCACAGGCCCGATGCGGTCGTTTCCGGAAAATCCGGCCAGACCCGCTCGGTCGGCTGCCCCGCCAGCAGGTCCTCATAGCACAGCGCATCCAGCGTCGTCTGCGGCATGTGCGCCGCGTCGGTCATGACGACATAGCGCATGGACGGCAGGCGGTCCTGCAGCTTTTCCAGCAGCGGCACGAAGCTCAGGTCGGTGAACAGCAGCCGGTCGCCCGCGTGATGCGCGATGAAAACCATCTGGTCGGCCGACAGCCGCGGGTTGATCGTATGGCAGACCGCCCCGATGGACGGCACCGCGTGATAGATCTCCAGATGGCGGTGCCCGTTCCAGGCCAGCGTCGCGACCCGGTCGCCGGGCACCACCCCCAAACCCTCCAGCGCGAAGGACAGCTGGACCGCGCGGGCACGGGTCTGGGCCCAGCTCTGTCGGTGCAGGTCACCCTCGACCCGACGCGACACGATCCGCGCTTCGGGAAAGCTCTCGGCGGCGAAATCCAGAAGCCCGCTTTGCAGCAGCGGGCGGTGCATCATCAGACCGTCCATGACGTCTCCTCCATCATGGCGCCATGATGACGCGATTGCCGGGCGTTTCAACCCGCCCGGCGCGATGGTGCCGCAGGGTCAGCGGGCACTGACATGGGTCGAGGTCAGGTCCAGCAGCACCGCCCCGTCCGCATCGGTGACCTGCGTGCGCACGGTCGAGATGCGTCGCCCGCGCCGCATCCAGGATGCCAGCGCGGTCAGAACCCCGTCGCGGCGGTTGGTCAGCAGCTGGGCGTTCAGTGTGATGGCCACGGGAAAGTTGTCCATGCCCTCCTGCGGCTGCTCTCCGCCCAGGACCAGGTTCGTCGCGACCACGTCCGCGAACCAGACCAGCGCGCCCGCATGGATGGTTCCGAACGGGTTCAGGATGCCCGCGGTCACGGTCATCTCTCCGGTGGCTTCCTGCTCGTTCACGCCGGTGATCTCGAACTCGATCTGTCCGGCAAGGCTGTGATCCGCCATCCCCCAAGTTCCTTCGTTAGAGGCGGGCATCCCGCCTTTTGTCGTTCCCCGGCCCTAGCGGGTCAGCCGCGCGATCAGGGACGAGGTGTCCCACCGGCCGCCGCCCATCGCCTGCACATCCTTGTAGAACTGGTCGACCAGTGCCGTGACCGGCAGGGCCGCGCCCAGCTGGTCCCCTGCCTGCAAGCAGATCGCCAGATCCTTCCGCATCCAGTCGACGGCGAACCCGTGCTCGAATTCGCCGCGATGCATGGTCGCATGACGGTTGACCATCTGCCAACTGCCGGCCGCACCCTGACTGATCACCTCGACGACATCGGCCACGTCCAGCCCCGCCTTCTGCGCGAATGCCAGCGATTCCGACAGCGCCTGAACCAACCCCGCGATCGCGATCTGGTTGCACATCTTGGTCATCTGTCCCGCGCCCACATCGCCCATCCGGCGACAGATCTTGGCATAGGCGTCGATGACCGGCGCGGCGCGATCGAAATCCGCGACCGTGCCCCCGCACATGATCGACAGCTGGCCGTTTTCGGCCCCCGCCTGACCGCCGGATACGGGTGCATCGACATAGCCGATGCCCGCCTCTGCCGCCGCCTGCGCCAGCTCCTCCGTCACCTTGGCCGAGACCGTGGTGTGATCGACGAAGACCGCACCCTGCGCCATGCCCGCGAATGCCCCGTCGGGCCCCAGGCATACCTGGCGCAGGTCGTCGTCATTGCCCACGCAGCACATTACCAGATCCGCGCCCTGCGCCGCCTCGCGCGGGGTCGCGGCGGAGGCGCCGCCGTGCCGGCCGACCCAGGCCTCGGCCTTGGCCGGGCTGCGGTTGAACACCGTCACCTGATGTCCCGCCGCGGCCAGATGCCCGGCCATCGGAAAGCCCATCACGCCCAGTCCCAGAAACGCCGTCTTGGCCATGCAAATCTCCCTCGGGTCGCTGCCCGTGGCGCGGGGGTGCGTTGAAATGCCCGCGCGCCTGTCCTATGCAACACACCACCATCCATGCGCGGCAGGGTCAACCCGTGCCGCGCCCCCGGCCAAGGACCTGCCCGCACATGCTGACCTTGTTTCGCTGGCTTCTGCGGCTGACCATCGCGCTGATCGTCCTGGCGGTCCTGTCCGCCGTGCTGGTCTGGTATTTCGCCGTGCGGTCCCTGCCCGACTATACCGCCAGCTATTCGGTGACGGGCATCACCGCCCCGGTCGAGATCGTGCGCTCGACCGAGAATGTGCCGCATATCTTCGGCAAGACCGACGCGGACGTGTTCTTTGCCCTGGGCCTGGCCCATGCGCAGGACCGGCTGTTCCAGATGACCCTGCTGCGCCGCGCGGCGCAGGGCCGGCTGGCCGAGGTCCATGGCCCTCGCGCCCTGCCCGCCGACGACCTGATCCGCAGGCTGGGCCTGCAGCGCGCGGCCCAGGCTTCGCTGGAGGTGCAGGACGACGACACGCTTGCGGCGCTGCAGGCCTATGCCGACGGGGTGAACCAATGGATCCGCATCGTCAACGACGGTGCGATGGGGCGCGGCGCGCCCGAATTCTTCCTGTTCCCGGATGTCATCACCTTCTGGCAGCCCGCCGATTCGCTGGCGATCCTGAAGCTGATGGCGGCGGCCGGCACCGATTCCGCGGGAGAGGAGATCCTGCGCGCCCGACTGGCCCTGGCCTGGCCCGAACGCGGCATGCAGATCGTCGACGGGGCCGGCATACCTGCTGCCCTGCCCGACTATGCGGGGCTGTTTCCCGGTGCCCGCCTTGGTGCGCCCGAACGGCGCCTGGACCCGCAGGCGGATTACGACCCGCTTGGCTTCCTGCGCCCCGAACAGGCGCTTGGCGGCAATGCCTTCGGCGCCGAGGCGCTGCGGACGGCTGCGGGGGCCGCGCTGCTGGCCAACGACCTGCATGCGGGGCTGACGGTGCCGTCGCTGTACTATCTGGCGCGGTTGGAGCTGGAAGGCGGCGGAGTGATCGGGGCCACGGTGCCCGGCATGCCGCTGGTCCTGTCGGGGCGCAATCCGACACTGTCCTGGGCGCTGACGCCGCTGGACCTGGACGTGGCCGACATCGCCATCGAGGAGGTCCAGCCCGGCAATACCGACCGCTATCGCGGCACGCAGGGCTGGACAGAGTTCCAGACCCGGACCGAGGTGATCCGCGTGCTGGACGCGTCCCCCCAGACCATCACTCTGCGGGAGACGCAGAACGGTCCCGTCGTTCCCGGCCTGGACCCGGGGCTGCGTGACGTGACGCCCATAGGGCATGTCCCATCGCTGCGCTGGACGGGGCTGTCGCAGCGCGACCGCACGATGTCCGCGCTGATGGCGCTGATGCGGGCCGGCGACGCCGATCAGGCGACCCGCGCCCTGGCCGACGTGGTCGCCCCGGCGCTGGACGTGACCCTGGCGCAGGGAGAGACCGTCACCCGGCTGGCCGCAGGCGCGGCACCCCAGCGGGCCGACGACCATCCGACCAAGGGCGCGTTGCCCTCGCCCGGCTGGCTGACCGAAACCGCATGGCAGGGCACCGTGTCGCTGGCGACCCAGGCGCGTCGCCCGCAGGACGGGCTTGCCCTCGCGACGGAGGAGCCGGAGGCCGACGGGCTACGCCATGACCGGCTGTCCGGGCTGCTGGGCGGGCGCGAGGTGCATTCCCGCGACAGCTTCATCGCCGCACAGCTGGACGTCGTCAGCCCTGCGGCCCGCGCCCTGCTGCCGCTGGTGGGGGCGAATCTATGGTTCACCGGCGATCCGGCGGCGCCCGGCACCCCGGAACGCCAGCGTCAGGACGCCCTGACCCTGCTGGCCGAATGGGACGGCGCCATGAACGAGCACCTGCCTGAACCCCTGATCTATGCCGCCTGGATGGGTGCGCTGCAGGACCGCCTGGTCCGGGACGAGCTGGGGCCGCTGGCCGACGACCTGATCCGCCTGCAACCGCATTTCATCGACGCGGTGTTCCGCGATCGCGACGGCGCCGCCGCTTGGTGCGACGTGGTCCAAAGCGCCGCGACCGAGGATTGCGCGACCATCGCCCGCCAGTCGCTGGACCGCGCCATCCTGGACCTGACCGCCGAATACGGTCCCGACGTGACCAGCTGGCGGTGGGGCGACGCGCATCAGGCGCATCACGTGCATCCGGGCCTGGGCGCGCTGCCCGCACTTGGCTGGATCATGAACATCACCCAGTCGATCTCGGGCGGAGAGTTCACCGTGGCCCGCACCGGCATGATCGGCACCGGCGACGACCCCTATCAGGCGATCGGCGGGGCCGGTTATCGCAGCGTGATCGACCTGGCGGACCCGGACAGTTCGGTGTTCATCACCTCGACCGGACAGTCGGGTCATCCGCTGTCGCGCCATTACGACGACCTGGCAGGCCTGTGGCGGCGAGGCGAATACATCGGCATGTCGCTGGACCCCGATCTGGCCCGTGCCGCGGCCGCGGGCATCACCACGCTGACACCGGCAGATTGACGAAAAAGGGGGGCAAAACCGCCCCCCTTCGTTCCCGTGTTCCAGCTGCGATCAGAAGTGGATGGCGCGCCCGTATGCGTCCAGCACGGATTCGTGCATCATCTCGGACAAGGTGGGATGCGGGAAGACCGTCTCCATCAGGTCCTGTTCGGTCGTCTCAAGCTGGCGCCCGATGACATAGCCTTGGATCAGTTCGGTCACCTCGGCGCCGACCATGTGCGCGCCCAGCAGCTCGCCCGTCTTGGCGTCGAAGATGGTCTTGATCATGCCTTCCGGTTCCCCAAGCGCGATGGCCTTGCCGTTGCCGACGAAGGGGAAGCGGCCGACCTTGATGTCCAGCCCCTGCTCCTTGGCCTTGGCCTCGGTCAGGCCGACCGATGCGACCTGGGGGTGGCAATAGGTGCAGCCCGCGATGCTGCCCGGCTTGATCGCATGGGGGTGCTTGCCCGCGATCAGCTCGGCCACCATCACGCCCTCATGGCTGGCCTTGTGCGCCAGCCAGGGCGCGCCGGCCAGATCGCCGATGGCATAGACGCCCTCGACCCCGGTGCGGCAGTATTCGTCCGTGATGACATGGGTGCGATCGACCTTGATCCCGGCCTCCTCCAGGCCCAGTCCCTCGGTGTTGCCGACGATGCCCACGGCGGAAATCACCGTATCGAACTCCTGCGTCTCGACCTTGCCGCCGACCTCGATATGGGCGGTGACGGTCGAGCCCTTGCGGTCCAGCTTCTTGACCGCGGCCTTTTCCATGATCGTCATGCCCTGCTTGACGAACTGCTTCTTCGCAAAGGCGCTGATCTCGGCATCCTCGACGGGCAGGACGCGGTCCATGACCTCGACCACGGTGGTCTTGGCGCCCAGCGTGTTGAAGAAGCTGGCGAATTCGATGCCGATGGCGCCCGACCCGATGACCAGCAGCTTCTTGGGCATGTGCGGCGGGACCAGCGCGTGCTTGTAGTTCCAGACCAGCTTGCCGTCCGGCTCCAGCCCCGGCAGCTCGCGCGCCCGCGCGCCGGTGGCCAGCACGATGGATTTCGCGGTCACCTCCTCGGTGCCCTTGTCGGTCTTGACGGTGACCTTCCCCTTGCCGGCCAGCTTGGCCTCGCCCATGATCACCGTCACCTTGTTCTTCTTGAACAGGTGGCCGATGCCGCCGGACAGCTGCTTGGCAACGCCGCGCGACCGCTTCACGACCGCGTCCAGATCATAGCCCAGCCCCTCGGCCTTCAACCCGAATTCCTTGGCCCGGTGCATCAGGTGATAGACCTCTGCGGAACGCAGCATGGCCTTGGTCGGGATGCAGCCCCAGTTCAGGCAGATGCCGCCCAGATGCTCGCGTTCGATGCAGGCCACCTTCAGGCCCAGCTGCGCGCCCCGGATCGCGGCCACATAGCCGCCCGGCCCTGCGCCGATCACCACCAAGTCGAAATTCTGGGCCATCGGATCCCCCGCTGATGAATTATAGTTCAGCGTTAAACCATTTGCCCCAAGGCGGCAAGCGGGCGGTCAGGTCGCAGGCTGGGGCGACGGGTCGTCCGACTGCGCCTCCTCCAGCACCGCGTCGACCGCCAGGGGGGTCGCGTTGGGCGTGATGACCGCAAAGCTGCCCTGTTCGTCCGGGGTCAGGGCACGACGCTGCGTGGTGCGCCATCCCGCATAGGCCGTCAGCAGCGCTAGCAGGACGCCCATGTAGACCCAGTACCCGTCAGGCCCGATGATGCCCATCATCCAGCCGGTGATGATCGGCCCGCCCATGCTGCCGATGCCATAGATGAACAGAAGGCCCGCCGATGCCGACGCCATGTCGGACTGATCCAGATAGTCGTTGGTATAGGCCAAGAGCAGCGCATAGACCGGGTTCGCGACCCCGCCCATGATCGCCCCAGCGATGACCAGGCCAAGGGTTCCGGGTTGTGCCGCGACGGTCACCAGGCCGCACAGCCCGCCGATGGCCGACATCCCCAGGACCAGCTTGCGCCGGTCATAGCGGTCCGAGATCCAGCCGATCGGATATTGCAGGACCAGCCCCCCTGCATAGATCGCAGCCACGAACAGGCTGATCTGCGCCACCGACAGCCCGATCTGGGCGCCCCAGACCGACGACATGCCCGACAGGACCGAGAACACGCCCCCGATCAGGAAGATCCCCACGCAGCCCAGCGGCGATGCCTTGTACAGCTTTGCAAAGGACATCCGCTTGATCGTCTGGAACTGCGGCGCGGGCTGGGCCGACAGCAGGATCGGCGTGAAGGCCAGCGACACCAGCACCGACGGGATGATGAACAACAGATAACCCGCCGGGCTGCTGACGTTCAGCAGGGCCTGCGCGATCACGATGCCCAGCAACTGCACAATCATGTAGAGCGACAGCGCCTGGCCGCGGTTCTCGTTCGTGGAGCCGGCGTTCAGCCAGCTTTCCGCCGTGACATAGACCCCGCAGAAGCAGAACCCGATCAGGAACCGCAGGACCGTCCAGCTGATCCAGTGCGGCTCGACCGCGAACAGGACCAGCACGGCGCTGATCAGCGACCCCAGGGCGGCAAAGACGCGGACATGGCCGACGTTCTTGATCAGGTCCGGCACGGTCAGGCTGCCCAGCAGGAACCCGCCGTAATAGCTGGCCATGACGATGGACATCTGGAAGGTCGGGATGCCCTCGATCCCGCCGCGGATGCCCAGCAGGGTGCCCTGCATGCCGTTGCCGACCATCAGCAGAAGGATGCCAAGCAGCAGCGGCCATGTGGTGCGCAACACCGAAATCATCGCGGGTCTCGTCTTGTTCAGGGGCGTGGGGGCGGAATGCCCGACCTATGCCCGACGGGGCCCCGATGCCAGCAGGAAACCGACCTCAGGGGATCAGCAGCGACGCGTCGCCATAGCTGAAGAAACGATAGCCTCGTTCGACCGCATGTCCATAGATTTCCCGGATTTTCTCGGACCCCATCAGGGCCGAAACCAGCATCAGCAGCGTGGATTTGGGCAGGTGAAAGTTCGTCATCAGCCCGTCGGTCACCCGGAATTGATAACCGGGATAGATGAAGATGTCGGTCGTGCCCCGGAACGGCGCGATCCGCCCGACCCGGGGGGCGGCCGATTCGATCAGGCGCAGGGCGGTGGTGCCCACCGGGATCACCCGGCGGCCCTCCGCCTTGGCACGGTTGATCGCCTCGGCGGCCTCGGGGGACACCTCTCCCCATTCGGCGTGCATCCGGTGGGTGGTGACGTCGTCGACCTTGACCGGAAGGAACGTCCCCGCCCCCACGTGCAGGGTCACATGCACGAACTGGACGCCCTGCGCCGCCAGCGTCTCCAGCAGGGGGGCGTCGAAATGCAGGCTGGCCGTGGGGGCCGCGACCGCGCCCTGCCGCGCGGCCCAGACCGTCTGATAGTCGTCGCGGTCCTGGTCGTCCGGCGCCCGCAGCGCCGCGATATAGGGCGGCAAGGGCATCGCCCCCACCTGTTGCAGCGCCGCATCGAACGCATCACCCGTGGCGTCGAACACCAAGCGCAGGCCGGTCGCGGTCATCTCGGCCACGGTGGCGGACAGGGTGTCGCCGAACCGGATTACCTCGCCCACGCGCAGCTTGCGCAGCGGCTTGGCCAGCGCCTGCCAGCCTTCGGCGGCGGGTTCCAGCAGCGTGACCTCGATCCGCGCCACGGCCTCGCCCTGCGGGGTCTGGCGGGCGCGGGTGCCGGTCAGGCGGGCGGGAATGACCTTGGTGTCGTTCAGCACCAGCAGGTCGCCGGGGCGCAGGATCTGCGGCAGATCGCCCACATGGCGATCGGTGATGGCCCCGCCTTCCGCCAGCAGCAGACGTGCGGAACTGCGCGGCTTGGCGGGCCGCGTGGCGATCAGGTCGGCGGGCAGGTCGAAATCGAAATCGGACAGCTTCATGGCACGGGGTTTTGCGGCCCGCCCGCGCCCGCGTCAAGCAGCCGTGATGCCAAAGCGAAAACGTCGGACTTTACAAGCCCGACAGAATTGGTAAGTCTCCGCCCGACAGGAGCCCGCCATGATCGTCTGCCACTGCGCCATGATCTCGGATCACGACATCCGCGCCGCCATCGACTGGATGCGCGCGGCGGATGCCCAGACCATCATCACGCCGGGCAAGATCTATCACGCCCTGGGCAAGCGCGCCGATTGCGGGGGCTGCATGCCGCTGTTTCTGGACACCATGCGCGCGTGCGATAAGCTGGGCGTCGCACCGCCGATTTTGCGGGCCAGAACCGACAGCAAGAAGGATGCCACCCATGAAGGGCGACGCCAAGGTCATCGAGTATCTCAACGCCGCACTGCGCTCTGAGCTGACGGCGGTCAGCCAGTACTGGCTGCATTATCGTCTGCAGGAGGATTGGGGCTTCGGCAAGATCGCGGCCAAGTCGCGCGCCGAATCCATCGAGGAGATGAACCACGCCGACAAGCTGATCCAGCGGATCATCTTTCTGGAGGGTCATCCCAACCTGCAGCGTCTGGACCCGTTGCGAATCGGACAGACCCTGCGCGAGACGCTGGACAGCGATCTGGCTGCAGAACATGACGCGCGCACGCTGTACATCGAGGCGCGCGACCATTGTGATGCCGTTGGCGACTATCCCAGCAAGATGCTGTTCGAGGAGCTGATCCAGGACGAGGAAGGCCATATCGACTTCCTAGAGACGCAGATCCACCTATTCGAGACGATCGGCGCCCAGAACTATGGCCAGCTGAACGCCAAGTCCGCTGACGAGGCCGAATAGGCCCTCAGCCCAGCCAGTCGCGGGCGATGGCGGGCAGCTGGTCGAAATGCGCCAGCAGAACCTCGGGCGCCAGGCGAGAGATCGCCTCGCCCTCGGGACCGAAGCTGACCAGTGCGACGCGCACCCCGGCAGCCGCGGCCGTCTTGCGGTCGGTCTCGGTATCGCCCACCAGGAAGGACTGCGCGACGGTGCCGCCCGCGCCCTCGACGGCGGCGTGATAGGGGCGCGGGTCGGGCTTGCGCACCGGCAGCGTGTCCGCGCCGATCATGGCGCCGAACCGGTCGCGGATGCCCAGTTCGCGCAGCAGCGTCTCGGCCAGGGCCTCTGGCTTGTTGGTGCAGACGGCCAGGCGGTGCCCGTCGGCGGCCAGACGGTCCAGCGCCGCCTCGACCCCCGGATACAGCTGCGTGTGCACGGCGATCGCCGCACCGTAATGGGACAGCAGGCTGTCGAAATCCTCATCCTCGGCACCGGGGGGCAACAGCGTATCATCCGACATCCGGCCATAGCCCGCCCGCAGCATCGCCCGTCCGCCATGAAACGCGATCAGCGCATCCGCGACCGGGTCCAGCAGGTCGCCCAGGCCCCGCGCGCGAAAGCACGCATTCGCCGCCGCGACCAGATCGCCCGACGTATCCGCCAGCGTTCCGTCCAGATCGAAGACCACCGTACCCGCCATGCGCCATCCCCCGTGGAAATGTTCGGAAAACAAAGGTGACCGCGCCGGGCCTTTCCAGCGCGTCCCGCCCCGATTAGAACGCCGTGAAGAAAAAGCAAACAGGCGATGGGGGCGGTGATGTCGGAAGCTGGATTGGCGGTCGTGGTTCTGGCGGCGGGACAGGGCAGCCGGATGCAATCGGACCTGCCCAAGGTCCTGCACCGTCTTGGCGGGGTGCCGCTGGTCGGGCACGCGCTGCGCGCGGCGCGCAACCTGCAGCCGGAACAGATCGTGGTCGTGACGGGCCACGGCGCGGACGCCGTCGCCCGGGCGGTGGCCAAGCTGGACCCCGAGGCCGCGACCGTGCTGCAGGCCGAACAGCTGGGCACCGGGCACGCCGTGCGCCAGGCCCTGCCCAGCCTGGAAGGATTTGAGGGGCGGGTGATCATCCTGTATGGCGACACCCCCTTCATTGCCCCTGACACGCTGGACGAACTGGCAGCCCACCCCGCCGATCTGGTCGTCCTGGGCTTCGAGGCGGACGATCCCGGCCGCTATGGGCGGCTGGTCGTCACCGACCGCGGGCTGGAGCGTATCGTCGAGTACAAGGACGCCGACGCCGCGACCCGCGAGATCGTGCTGTGCAATTCCGGCGTCATGGCGCTGCAGGCCGATCTGTTGCGCCGCCTGATCGTGGGCCTGGGCAACGACAATGCCGCGGGCGAGTACTATCTGACCGACCTGGTGGCCCTGGCCCGCGCCGAGGGGCGTCGCGCCGACGTGGTGATCTGCGACGAGGCCGAGACGCTTGGCATCAACACCCGCGCCGAACTGGCCGCAGCCGAGGCCGCCTTCCAGGCCCGTGCCCGTGCGGCGCTGATGGAAGACGGGGTGACCCTGACCGATCCGGGCAGCGTCTTTTTGGCGCTGGACACGGTCATCGGGCGCGACGCGGTGATCGGGCCCAACGTCGTCTTCGGCCCCGGCGTGACGGTGGAATCGGGCGCCGAGATTCTGCCCTTTTGCCATCTGGAGGGTTGCCATGTCAGTGAAGGGGCCACCGTCGGACCCTTTGCCCGTCTGCGCCCCGGCGCCGAATTGGGCACGGATGTCCATGTCGGCAACTTCGTCGAGATTAAGAACGCCGTCCTGGACGAGGGTGTCAAGGTCGGCCATCTGACCTATCTGGGCGACGCCCATGTGGGCGAGCACACGAATATCGGCGCTGGCACCATCACCTGCAATTACGACGGCGTCTCCAAGCATCGGACCACGATCGGCCCGCGCGCCTTCATCGGCAGCGACACGATGCTGGTGGCCCCCGTCCATGTCGGCGCGGACGCCATGACCGGATCGGGCAGCACCATCACCGAGGACATCCCCGACGGCGCCCTGGCCATCGGCCGGGCCCGCCAGGTCACGAAACCGGGCCTGGCGACCCGCCTGATGGCGGCGCTGCGGCTGAAGAAGGAGGCGCGCTGATGTGCGGCATCATCGGAATCCTGGGCAACCACGAGGTTTCCCCGCAGCTGGTCGATGCGCTGAAGCGGCTGGAATACCGCGGCTATGACAGCGCCGGCGTGGCGACCGTGGACGCGACCGGACAGCTGTCGCGCCGGCGCGCGGTGGGCAAGCTGGTCAACCTGTCGGACCTGCTGGTCCATCGGCCGCTGACGGGGCATGCGGGTATCGGACACACGCGATGGGCCACCCATGGCGCCGCGACCGAGGTCAACGCCCATCCTCATCAGTCCGGCCCCGTCGCCGTCGTCCATAACGGCATCATCGAGAACTTTCGCGAACTGCGCGCCGAACTGGCCGATCGGGGCATCATGCCAGAATCGCAGACGGACACCGAAACCGTTGCGCTGCTGACCGCGCATCACCTGGATCAGGGCCTATCGCCGGTGGAGGCCGCCCGTGCCACGCTGGCCCACCTGCAGGGGGCCTTTGCGCTGGCCTTCCTGTTCCAGGATCAGCCCGACCTGCTGATCGCGGCCCGCAAGGGCAGCCCGCTGGCCGTGGGCCATGGCGACAAAGAGATGTATCTTGGTTCGGACGCGGTGGCGTTGGCGCCCTTCACGGACCGCATCACCTATCTGGAGGATGGCGACCACGCCGTTCTGACGCGCGCGGGCGTGCAGATCTGGGACGCGGAGGGCCACCAGGTCCACCGCGCCACCGCCCGCATCGATGTCGGCGCGACCGTCATCGACCGTGCCGGGCACCGTCACTTCATGGCCAAGGAAATCGCCGAACAGCCGGTGGTGATCGGCGACGTGCTGAACCATTACGTCAAGGGCGACCGCATCGTCCTGCCGGACGGCCTGGATTTCGCGGACCTGGACCGGGTGACCCTGGTCGGCTGCGGCACCGCGCATCTGGCGGGGCATGTGGCGAAATACTGGTTCGAACAGTTGGCGGGCCTGCCCTGCGACATCGATGTCGCCTCCGAATTCCGCTATCGCGAACCGCCCTTGTCGGATCGCAGCCTGTTCATCGCCGTCAGCCAGTCCGGAGAGACGGCGGATACGCTGGCCGCCCTGCATTATGCCCGCGGCAAGGTCGCGCGGACCGTGGGGCTGGTGAACGTGGGCACGTCGGCCATCGCGCGCGACGCCGACATGGCGCTGCCGACCTTGGCGGGGATCGAGGTCAGCGTGGCGTCGTCCAAGGCCTTCACCTGCCAGCTGGCCGTGCTGGCCGTGCTGGCGCTGAAGGCGGCGCATGACCGCGGTCGGCTTGATGATGCCGCCCTGACGGCCCATCTGCGCGACCTGCGCGCCATCCCCGCGCTGCTGGCGCAGGCGCTGGCTCTGTCGGACGACTGCCGGATGCAGGCCGACTGGCTGGCGCAGGCCCGCGACGTCCTTTATCTGGGCCGGGGCGCATTGTACCCCGTCGCGCTGGAAGGCGCGCTCAAGCTCAAGGAGCTGAGCTATATCCACGCCGAGGGCTATGCCTCCGGAGAGCTGAAGCACGGCCCCATTGCGCTGATCGACGGCGACGTGCCGGTGGTGGTGCTGGCGCCGCATGACGCGCTGTTCGACAAGACCATCTCTAACATGCAGGAGGTGATGGCCCGTCACGGCCAGGTGCTGCTGATTTCGGACGCTGCGGGGATTGCGGCGGCGGGCGACGGCATCACCGCCAGCCTGGCCCTGCCCACCGGCGGCGGTGTGTTCCAGCCGATCCTCTATGCCGTGCCGATGCAGTACCTTGCCTATCACACGGCGGTCGCCAAGGGCACCGATGTCGATCAACCCCGCAACCTGGCAAAATCCGTCACCGTGGAATGAAAAAGGCCCGCTTCGGCGGGCCTTTCCTTACAGACGGCGAAAGGTCACGTAATGGGGCGGACGCCCCTCGCGCAGGGCCTTCTGCTCGTAACGGGTGCTGATCCAGTCGTCCCATGCGACGGCGGTGTCATCAAGCGTCTCGAACCCGGCGGGCGGCACCTCCTCGCGGGTCTGACGGATATAGTCCGGGATGTCGCTGGCCACGCGAAAGATCCCGCCGGGCCGCATCACGCGGGCCAGGGGGCGCAGGTGTTCGGGCGTCACGAACCGCCGCCGATGGTGGCGCGCCTTGGGCCAGGGATCCGGATACATCAGGAAGGCGCGCTCGACGCTGGCATCGGGCAGCACATCCATCAGATCGCGCGCGTCGCCCGGATGGACGCTGACATTCGTCACGCCCGCCGCCCGGATCTTGCCCAGCAGCATCGCGACGCCGTTGATAAACGGCTCGCATCCGATGATGTTGATGTCGGGATAGGTGGCGGCCATGTGGACCATGTGCTCGCCACCGCCAAAGCCCACCTCAAGCCAGACGGGGCGGTCGTTGCCGAAGATCGCGGCAGAATCGACCGGGGTGCGTTCCGGGTTGTCCTGCAGGGTGATGCCGCGGGGCCGCAGCTCGCCCAGGTCCTCGGACAGATAACCCTTCTGGCTCTGCCGCAGGGTCTTGCCGTGCCGCCGTCCATAGAAGTTGCGGCGGGGCGGGTTCGGATCAAAGCCGGATTCGGATGTGTCGCTCATGATGCCGGGCATTGCCGCAAGCGCGGCGCGGTTTCAAGCCCCCTGTGCGCCTTTGCGTCCCGCGGTGGCCGGGGGGCTTCGCACCCCCCGGACCCCCTGCGGGATGATCAAGCCTTCGCCTCCGCTCCGTGGGACATCGGGGGGTCCGGGGGGCTGGCCCCCCGGCCCGTCGCGGGACGCAAGCCTGGTTCAGGTCAGTCGGCCATCAGGCGGCTGATGCTGACGGTGACCTCGGGCTTCTTGCCGATCTCCTCCATCGCCACCTGGCGGGTGATCTTGCGGATCGCCTCGTCCATCTTGCCGTCGTCGCGCACGGTGCGTGCATCGGCACGCTCTAGGAACTCGGACAGCTCGGCCTCGATCTGGCGGGCCAGCTCGCCGCCCGAACGGGTCCGCTCGGACAGGCCCATCAGTTCGACCCAGGCATCGGGCAGGACATTGTCGTCCTCGTCCACGATCACGCTGACCATCGCGTGCCCGTTCAGCGCCATGCGGATGCGGTCGCGCACGACCCCGTCCATCGCGCCGATCAGCAGGTTGCCGTCCAGATAAAGACGCCCCGTTTCGACCTGATCGCAGACCTTGGGGCGATCGCCCGTCAGGTCCAGCATCGTGCCGTTGGTGACGATCTCGGCGGTCATGCCCTTGGCACGGGCCAGCATCACGTGTTCGCGCAGGTGCAGGTGCTCGCCATGCATGGGGATCACGACCTTGGGCCGCAGCAGGTCGTGCATCGCCTCGATGTCGGGCCGGTTCGCGTGACCCGAGACGTGGTAGAGCCCGTCATCGGCGTCCCAGACCTCGACTCCGGCCTCGCTCAGCGCGTTCATGATGCGGCCGACCGACTTTTCGTTGCCCGGGATGGTCTTGGAGCTGAACAGGAAGCTGTCCCCCTCCTTCAGCGACAGGCCCAGATAGCGGCCGCGCGACAGCTGCGCGCTGGCCGCGCGACGCTCCCCCTGGCTGCCGGTGACCAGCAGCAGGACCTTGTTGCGGGGCAGCTTGGCGGCCTCCTCGGGCCCGATCGTCTCGGGGAAATCCTTCAGGATGCCGCTGTCGAAGCCCACGCTGACCATGCGCCGCATCGCGCGGCCCAACAGGCACACCTTGCGCCCCGAGGCGCGCGCCGCGTCGGCCAGCGTCTTCAGACGCGCGATATTGCTGGCGAAGGTGGTGGCCACGACCATGTTCGGCTGCGCCATGACCCATTCCAGGATCGGGGTCGCCAGAACCGCCTCGGACCGGCCGGGATGGGTCGAAAAGATGTTCGTGCTGTCGCAGGCCAGGACCTTGACGCCCTTACCTTCTGCCGCGATCTGCGACAGGCCGACCGGGTCGAAGGCGTCGCCCACGACCGGGGTCACGTCCATCTTGAAGTCGCCCGTATGCACGACCCGACCCGCAGGCGTGTCGATGATCAGCGCGCTGCTTTCCGGGATCGAATGGCTGATCGGCACGAACTGCACGCCGAAGGGGCCGACATTGGTCACGGCAGGGCGCGCTTCGGTGATGTTGACCACCTCGGTCGGCAGGCCGTGCTCTTCCATCTTCAGGCGCACCAGCGTCCCGGTGAAGCGGCGCGCATAGATCGGCACGTCCAGCCGCTTCCACAGATGCGCGATGGCGCCGATATGGTCCTCGTGGCCGTGGGTGACGAAGATCGCCTCCAGCCGGTGGCGGTTCTTCTCCAGCCAGGTCAGGTCGGGCATGATCAGGTCGATCCCCGGGCTGCCCTCCATGTCGCCGAAGGTGACGCCCAGGTCCACCAGGATCAGCCGCTCCTTGCCGGGCAGGCCGTATCCATAGACATAGGCGTTCATGCCAATTTCGCCCGCTCCGCCGAGCGGCAGATAGATCAGGCGTTCAGCCATTTCCCATCTCCTTGTTAAAGTCGTGAATGAGCCGAAGCCCGTGCATCGTCAAATCGTCTTCAATCGCATCGAACAGGTCGAACCCCTGATCGAACAATGGCGCAAGCCCGCCAGTGGCTATCACTTTCATGGGTCGGTCGCGCTCGGCGCGGATCTTGTCCACGATACCGTCGACCAGCCCCACATATCCCCAGAACACGCCTGACTGGATACATGCAACCGTATTCGTGCCGATCACCGTCGCCGGCATCGTCACGTCGACATGCGGCAGGGACGCCGCCCCCATGTGCAGCGCCTCCAGCGACAGGTTCACACCCGGCGCGATGACGCCCCCAATATAGGCGCCGTCGATGTCGACCACGTCGAATGTGGTGGCCGTGCCGAAATCGACCACGATCAGGTCCGGGCCGTGCCGGTCATAGGCGCCGACCGTGTTCACCAGCCGGTCGGGCCCCACGGTCGTCCCCGCATCGACCCGCGGCGGCACCGGCAGCAGGCAGTCGGGCTTGCCCACCACCAGGGGCCGCGTGTCGAAATAGCGGTTGCACAGCACCCGAAGGTTAAAGACCACCCGCGGCGCCGTGGCGCTGATGATGCAGGCGTCGATCTGCAACTCGAACCGCTGCACCGCGATCAGCGTGGACAGCCAGACATAGTATTCGTCCGCCGTCCGCCGATGATCCGTGCGGATCCGCCAGTGGGACAGGAACCGCGTCCCGTCCCAGATCGAGAAGACAGTGTTCGTGTTGCCGGTATCGATGCACAGCAGCATGGATCTAGCCCCCGAAATGGATGTCTGCGGCGGAAATCACCTGGCGTCCGCGCGGACCCGTCAAGATCAGGGCGCCGGTTTCGTCGATACCGTCGAAGCGCCCGGTGATCTCGGCGGTGCCGGTTCGTGCGGTGATCGTCTCTCCCAGCCTTGCGGCGCGGGCCAGCCAGGCCGCACGGATCGGCGCAAAGCCATAGGCCGACATCTGCCGCATGCCTTCGTCGAAACGGACGGCCAGCGCGTCCAGCAGATCGTCGGGCGTCACGGTCAGGCCGGTCTCTCCGGCCAGGCTGACCGGACGCAGCGCGCCGGCCTCGACCTCGGACGGCTCCGGGGCCTGCGCCAGATTGACGCCGATGCCGATCGCCAGGACCGCGACCTGTCCCCCTGCCCCGCTGCTCTCCAGCAGGATGCCGGACAGCTTGCCGCCGTTCAGCAGGACGTCGTTGGGCCATTTCAGGGACAGGTTCAGCGCCGGACCGCACAGATCGCGCAGTGCGTCATGCACGGCAAGCGCCGCGACGAAGGACAACCGCGCCGCATCCGCCGCAGCCCCCTGCGGCCGCAGGACCAGCGTCGCGGCAAAGTTTCCGGGCGGATCGGTCCAGGCGCGGCCGCGGCGGCCACGTCCGGCCTGCTGTTCGCGCGCCATGATCCAAGCCGGCCCGCCGAGCGTCGGGGCCAGCCTGAAGGCTTCGGCGTTGGTGCTGTCCACACGGTCCAGGACATGGCGTGCCACGCCCTGGGGCCATGTGGCGGGCGGGTTATTCACCCGCAACCGTGGCTTGACCGACCAGCGATTGCGCGGCCAGCGCCGCGGAATCGTCGATGCCCAGCAGGGTGATCGAACCCAGCAGCAGCGCGAAGGCCGGCACCAGCAGGGCGGCGTACTGCACGCTGCCCATGCGGCTGGTCACGCCCTCGGTCTCGGCGCCGAAATACATGTAGTACACGATGCGCAGGTAATAGAATGCGCCGATGACAGATGCGATCACGCCGGCGACAGCCAGCCATGCCATGCCACCATCGACCGCTGCCGACAGCACGCCGTACTTGGCCCAGAAACCGACCAGCGGCGGCACGCCCGCAAGGCTGAACATCAGCAACAGGACCGCCATCGCCTTCAGCGGCTCGGCGCTGGCAAAGCGGTTCAGGCTCTCCAGGTCGGTGATCGGGCGGCCATCGCGTTCCAGCGACAGGATGAAGGCAAAGCTGCCCACGTTCATGACCGCATAGATGGCCATGTAGATCAGCATCGCCTGCACCCCATAGGCGGTGCCTGCAGCCAGGCCGACCAGTGCAAAGCCCATATGCGCGATCGAGGAATAGGCCATCAGACGCTTGATGTTGCGCTGACCGATGCCCGCGATCGAGCCCAGGAACATCGACAGCAGCGCCAGCACCGCGATGATCTGACCCCAATCGGCCGGCACGTTCCCGAAAGCGTCGAACATCAGCCGCGCGATCAGCGCCATCGCCGCGACCTTGGGCGCAGTGGCCAGGAACGCGGTCACCGGCGAGGGCGAACCTTCGTAGACGTCCGGCGTCCACATGTGGAATGGCACGGCGGACACCTTAAAGGCCAGGCCGACCAGCAGGAACACCAGACCGAACAGCAGGCCCAAGGGCAAGCTTCCGGCCTGAACGGCCTGCATGATGCCAGCGAATTGCGTGGTGCCGACAAAGCCGTAGACCAGCGACGCACCATAGAGCAGCAGGCCAGAGCTGAGCGCACCCAACACGAAATACTTCAACCCGGCCTCGGACGACTTGACGCTTTCGCGGCGCATGGCGGCGACGACGTACAGCGCCAGCGACTGCAGCTCCAGGCCCATGTACAATGACAGCAGGTCGCCGGCCGACACCATCACCATCATGCCGACGGTCGCCAGTACGATCAGGATGGGGTATTCAAACCGCATCAGGCGATGCCGTTCCATGTACTCGGCGCTCATCGCCAGGACGGCGGCGCCGGACAGCAGGATCGTGACCTTGGCGAAACGACCGAAGGCGTCGTCCATGAACATCCCGAAGAACGCGCTCTGCTGCGGGCGGTCGGCCATGCCCACCACCATCGCCGCCGCAATAAGCGCCGCCACGCTGGCCCACAGGATC
Organism: Paracoccus sp. Arc7-R13; assembly: GCF_004010775.1. NCBI lineage: Bacteria > Pseudomonadati > Pseudomonadota > Alphaproteobacteria > Rhodobacterales > Paracoccaceae > Paracoccus > Paracoccus sp. Arc7-R13. The sequence continues at coordinate 2,646,063 of NZ_CP034810.1, forward strand.
TGCCGTGCGATCCGGTCCTTGCCCAGATAGGCCCCCGCCAGCAGCGAGGCCAGCGCATAGATCGCTAGCAGCAGCTCGGGCAGAATGGTGGAGATATCCAAACCGGTCATCGTGCGTTCCTCAATGGCTGGCGGTGGCCGAGGCCAGGTCGCCCGTCGCCGCATCAGCAGGCAGCGCGTCGTTGTAATTCACCAGCAGCGCCTGGACCGAGGGGCCGGTGATGTCGGTGACCAGGCGCGGATAGACGCCCAGGATCAGGGTCATGGCGATCAGCGGCGCAAAGATCCAGCGTTCGCGCGGGGTCATGTCGGTGATCGTGCGCAGGCTTTCCTTGATCAGCGCGCCCATGGTGACGCGGCGGTAAAGCCACAGCGCATAGGCCGCCGACAGGATCACGCCGGTCGCCGCGACGAAGGCCACCCAGGTGTTGGCATGGAACGTCCCCATCAGGGTCAGGAACTCGCCCACGAAGCCCGATGTGCCGGGCAGGCCCACGTTGGCCATGGTGAAGAACATGAAGACCAGCGCATAGACCGGCATCCGGTTCACCAGACCGCCATAGGCGTCGATCTCGCGCGTGTGCATGCGGTCATAGATGACGCCCACGCAGAGGAACAAAGCGCCCGAGATGAAGCCGTGCGACAGCATCTGGAAGATCGCTCCGTCCAGCCCCTGCTGGTTGGCGGCAAAGATACCCATGGTCACATAGCCCATGTGGGCGACCGACGAATAGGCGATCAGCTTCTTCATGTCGGACTGCGCCAAGGCCACCAGCGAGGTATAGACGATGGCGATCGCCGAGAGCCACAGCACGAAGGGCTGCAGCAGGTCGGAGGCCACCGGAAACATCGGCAGGCTGAAGCGCAGGAAGCCGTAGCCGCCCATCTTCAGCAGCACGGCCGCCAGCACGACCGAACCGGCGGTCGGCGCCTGGACGTGCGCGTCGGGCAGCCAAGTATGGACCGGCCACATCGGCATCTTGACCGCGAAGCTGGCGAAGAAGGCCAGGAACAGCAGCGTCTGCATGCCGCCCACGATGGTGAAGCCCATCACCGCCATGGTCTGCGACGGGAAGTCGAATTCCAGCAGCGCGGCGATGTCGGTCGTGCCCGCCGTGCGCGCCATCGCGATCATCGCCACCAGCATCAGCACCGAGCCGATGAAGGTGTAGAGGAAGAACTTGAACGACGCATAGATGCGGTTCTTGCCGCCCCAGATGCCGATGATCAGGAACATCGGGATCAGGCCCGCCTCGAAGAACAGGTAGAAGAGGATCAGGTCCAGCGCCGCGAAGACGCCGATCATCAGCCCCTCCAGCACAAGGAACGCGATCATGTATTCCTTGACCCGCAGCATCACGTCCCAGCAGGACAGGATCGTCAGCGGCATCAGGAAGGTGGTCAGCATGATGAACAGGATCGAGATCCCGTCCACGCCCATGCGGTAGCGCAGGCCCATGATCCAGGCGTGATCCTCGACGAACTGGAAGCCCGTGTTCGAGGGATCGAAACCCGCCAGCAGGAACAGCGAGATCAGGAAGGTCGCGCTGGTCGCGATCAGCGCCAGCCATTTCGCGTTCTTCTGCGAGGCGGCGTCGTCGCCGCGCAGGAACAGGGCCAAGATGCCCGCCGCAACGATCGGCAGGAAGGTGATGATCGAAAGAAGGTTCGTCATGTTATTGCGCGCCCCGCATCATCACCCAGATCAGCAAGCCCACGATGCCCAAAACCATCGCGAAGGCGTAATGGAAGAGATAGCCCGACTGCACCCGTCCGGCGAACCGGGTCAGGCGCGGGATGATTCCCAAAGCCAGGCCGTTGATGGCGCCGTCGATAACGGCTCCGTCACCGCTCGTCCACAGCTTGGCGCCGATCCAGCGCGCCGGACGCACGAAGATCGCGTCATAGGCCTCGTCGAAATACCACTTGTTCAACAGGAACTGATAGAGCCCCCGCTGCTGCGCGGCCAGCTGGGCCGGCCATTCCGGGCGGCGGATATACATCAGCCAGGCCAGGCCCAAGCCGATCAGCATCGCGACGAAAGGCGACACCTTGACCCATTTCGGCACGTAATGCGCATCATGCATCACGTGGTTGTCGGGGCGCATGTAGATCGCGCCGGGGGTCACGGTGAAGGCCTCGACCTCGGCCGGGTTCTCGGCGGCACCGGCGGCGGCGTGCAGCGCGGCGCCCTCGGGCTCCTGCGCGGGGGCCTCGGCGACGCTGCCCTCCAGGGCGGTGTCGGTCCCTGCGGCGGCGGCACCCTCGGCGTGATGCGTGGCGGCGGCCTCGATCCCGAAGAAGCGGGTGACGCCCTCCTCCTCGAAGAAGCTGTTGTACCAGACCATGCCCGCGAAGATCGACCCGAAGGCCAGCACGACCAGCGGCGCGGTCATCACGCGCGGGCTCTCATGCGCGTGGTCATGCGCATGATGATCGCCCCGCGGCTTGCCATAGAAGGTCAGGAACATCAGCCGCCAGGAATAGAAGCTGGTCATCAGGGCCGCAATCACCAGCATCCAGAAGGCATAGCTGCTGCCGACGAAGGCGCTCTCGATCACGGCGTCCTTGGACAGGAAGCCCGCAAAGCCGATATGGGTCAGCGGAATGCCGACGCCGGTGATGGCCAGCGTGCCGATCATCATGGCCCAGAAGGTCAGCGGAATCTTTTTCCGCAGCCCGCCATAATTCCGCATGTCCTGTTCGTGATGCATCGCATGGATCACCGAACCCGCGCCCAGGAACAGCATCGCCTTGAAGAAGGCATGCGTGAACAGGTGGAACATGGCGACCGAATAGACGCCGACGCCCGCAGCCACGAACATGTAGCCCAGCTGCGAACAGGTCGAATAGGCGATGACGCGCTTGATGTCGTTCTGGACCAGACCGACAGTCGCCGCAAAGAAGGCGGTGGTCGCGCCGATATAGACGATGAACATCTTGGCTTCGGGCGCGAATTCGTAAAGCGGCGACATCCGGCAGACCAGGAACACGCCCGCGGTCACCATGGTCGCCGCGTGGATCAGGGCTGACACAGGGGTCGGGCCTTCCATCGCGTCGGGCAGCCAGGTGTGCAGGAACAGCTGCGCCGATTTGCCCATCGCGCCGATGAACAGCAGGATCGCCAGCACGTTGGCCGCGTTCCAGTCACGCCACAGGAAGGTCATCTCGGTCTGGGCCAGCATCGGGACCTGGGCGAAGATCTCGTCGAACTGGATCGACCCGGTCATCCACCACAGGCCGAAGATGCCCAGCAGAAAGCCGAAGTCGCCGACGCGGTTGACGATGAACGCCTTCATCGCTGCGGCGCCCGCCGACTGCTTCTTGAAGTAGAAGCCGATCAGCAGATAGGACGCGACGCCCACGCCTTCCCAGCCGAAGAACATCTGCAGCAGGTTGTCGGAGGTCACCAGCATCAGCATCGAGAAGGTGAAGAACGACAGATAGGCGAAGAAACGCGCGCGGTAAGGCTCGTCGTCGCCGAAATTCTCGTCATGCGCCATGTAGCCGAAGCTGTAGAGGTGCACGAGCGCCGAGACCGAATTGATCACGATCAGCATGATCGCGGTCAGGCGGTCCAGGCGGATCGCCCATTCAGAGGTGAAGTCGCCCGAGACGATCCAGTCCATGACGGGGATGCTCTGCGGCTCGCCCAAGGTCAGGAAGACCACCCAGGACAGGGCCGCGGCGGCGAACAGGATGGCTGTCGTCAGGATCTGCGCGCCGCGCTCTCCGATCAGGCGCCATCCGAAGCCCGCGATCAGCGCACCCAGCAGGGGTGCGAAAAGAATGAACTGAGCCATGACCCTAACCCTTCATCACGTTGACATCTTCCACCGCGATCGTGCCGCGGTTGCGGAAGAAGACGACCAGGATGGCCAGGCCGATGGCCGCTTCGGCCGCGGCGACGGTCAGGATGAACATGGTGAAGATCTGCCCGCCCAGATCGCCCAGATGGGCCGAGAAGGCCACGAAGTTGATGTTGACCGCCAGCAGCATCAGCTCGATCGACATCAGGATGACGATGACGTTCTTGCGGTTCACGAAGATGCCGAAGATCCCGGCGACGAACAATATCGCGCCCACGACCAGGTAATGTGTCAATCCGATCATCAGTTCAGTCCCTCCGGGCTCTCTCACCCGTTGATATTCCGTTGGCTGGGGCGGAAGCTTACAGCCCCTGCCCCGGCTTGACGTCGCGCAGCTGCATGGCCTTGGCCGGATCGCGGTGCATCTGGGCGATCACGTCCTGGCGCTTGACGTTGGTGCGGTGCCGCATGGTCAGCGTGATCGCCCCGATCATCGCGACCAGCAGGACCAGGCCCGAGATCTGGAACGGCAGGATGTAGCGGTCATAGAGCAGCAGACCGATCGCGTTGGTGTTCAGAACCTCGGTCGCCATCGGCACGGACCGCAGGGTCGCCGACTGGTCGCTGCTTTCCCACGCGCCATAGGCGATGGCCAGCTGCGCCAGCAGGACGATGGCGATCAGGCCGGCCAGCGGCAGATAGCGGGCGAACTCGCCCTTCAGCTTGGTGAAGTCCACGTCCAGCATCATGACCACGAACAGGAACAGCACCGCGACCGCACCGACATAGACGATGATCAGCAGCATGGCCACGAACTCGGCGCCCAGCAGGACGAACAGCCCCGCGGCCGACAGGAAGGCCAGGATCAGCCACAGCACCGAATGGACCGGGTTGCGCGCCAGCACCACCATGAAGCCCGCCGTGCAGACAGAGATGGCGAACAGGTAGAATGCGAATGTCATCATGACTGGGGGCTCCCCTCGGATTCGGTAAAGACGCCCTGGGCGATCTCCAGCGCCTTCTGCATCGCCGGCAGGCCGCCGAACATGCCCATCTGATAGATCACCTCGGCGATCTCGCGCGGGGTGGCGCCTGCCTCGATGGCGTGGCGGATGGTCATGCGCATCTGCGGTTCGGCCAGCGCGCCCTGCACGGTCATGGCCGCAATGGTCACCAGCAGGCGGGTGCGCGCATCCAGACCGTCGCGGTTGAAGGTCTTGCCGAACCACATCTCCAGCATGTCGGCGGGCATGGTCGGGAACATCTTCTCGAACGCCTTGACGTCGAAATGCTCCAGCGCCGGATTGAAGGTCCGCGCCATCTCCTGTCCCTGGCTCAGCATCTGCTGAAACATCTTGGTGAAGGGATCGGTCATCTGTACGGCGCGTCCATCGCCAGGTTGCGCGCGATCTCGGATTCCCAACGGGCGCCGTTATCCAGCAACTTGTCCTTGTTGTAGAACAGCTCCTCGCGGGTCTCTGTGGCGAACTCGAAGTTCGGCCCCTCGACGATCGCATCGACCGGGCAGGCCTCCTGGCAGAAGCCACAATAGATGCACTTGGTCATGTCGATGTCATAGCGCGTCGTGCGGCGCGAGCCGTCGTCGCGGGGTTCGGCATCGATGGTGATCGCCTGCGCGGGACAGATCGCTTCGCACAGCTTGCAGGCGATGCAGCGTTCCTCGCCGTTGGGATAGCGGCGCAGGGCGTGTTCGCCGCGGAAGCGCGGCGACAGCGGACCCTTCTCGTGGGGATAGTTGATGGTCGCCTTGGGCGCAAAGAAATAGCGCATGCCCAGGCCGAACCCTTTGATGAAATCCACCATCAGGAAGTATTTGGTGGCGCGGACGACGTCGAAAGCCATCTTTTACACTCCTGCCCAACGGGCCCAGAAGGTCCCGAAGACTTCGAATTTCGCAAGGAAAGCCACGATCACAACCCAGCCCAGGGACAGCGGCAGGAACACCTTCCAGCCGATCCGCATCAACTGGTCATAGCGGTACCGCGGCACGATGGCCTTCACCATCGCGAACATGAAGAACCAGATGACCATCTTGAGGAACATCCAGATCGCGCCGTCCGGCAGGCCGGGGATGGGCGACAGCCAGCCGCCGAAGAACAGCAGGCTGATCAGTGCGCACATCAGCCACATGGCAATGTATTCGCCGGCCATGAACAGCAGATAGGGGGTCGAGGAATATTCGGTCATGAAGCCCGCGACCAGTTCGGATTCCGCTTCCGGCAGGTCGAAGGGCGGGCGGTTCGTCTCGGCCAGGGCCGAGACGAAGAACAGGACGACCATCGGCAGGTGCGGCAGCCAGAACCAGGACAGCAGTCCCGCCCCGCGCTGCGCCTCGACGATGGCGGTCAGGTTCATCGAGCCTGCCGAGATGATCACGCCGATGATGATCAGGCCCAGGCTGACCTCATAGCTGATCATCTGTGCGGCCGACCGCAGCGAGCCCAGGAACGGGAACTTGGAGTTGGACGCCCAGCCCCCCATGATCACCCCGTAGACCTCCAGCGAGGAGACCGCGAAGATGAACAGGATGCCAACGTTGATGTCGGCCATCACCCAGCCCGGCGCGAAGGGAATCGCCACGAAGGCCAGCAGCGCCAGCATCATCGACAGGAACGGCGCCAGGAAGAACACGAACTTGTCCGCGCCCGCGGGCACGACGATTTCCTTGACCACGAATTTCAGCGCGTCGGCGAATGTCTGAAGGACGCCCCAGGGCCCGACCACGTTGGGTCCGCGGCGCATCTGCACCGCCGCCCAGATCTTGCGGTCGCCATAGACCATGTAGACCAGCGACAGCATCACGAAGACGATCAGCGCCAGGCCCTGCGCCAGCAGGATCAGCGCGATGCCCCAGGAGGATGCCCAAAATTCAGCCATGATGCCAGTCCCTTTGCCTTACGCCGTTGGAATGCCGCGTGCGTCGCATTCGCGCAAGGTCTCTTCCGTTTCCATCACCCGCAATCCCATCGGCTTGCTGTCCGACAGCAGGAACGCCGATCCGATCAGCAACTTGCCGTTCCGTTCGGCCTGAAGCGTGCGGACATGCCGACCATAGGGGTTGCCGTTGTCGCGGGCCCAACCGGCCAATGCGCAGGTGGCATACGAGAACGCGATATCCGCGTCCACCCCCTGCTGCAGATTGGCCGTCACCTCGACCAGATCGGCCCCCGCGCCGCGGTTCAGCGGCACCACCTGCACGGCGATGAAGGATTCCGGCGCGATCTCGGTCCCCTCGGCCAGTACTGGCAGCGCGGGCTGGGTCCGGGCGGCGAACGCCTCCAGCGCCTTCTGCTGCGCGGTCTTCTCCCGCGGGCGGTTGGGCGCGACCAGGCCTGCGAAATCCAGGTCCAGGTTCTGGTTCAGCGCCTCCAGGTCGGCCTCGGTCACCGCAAAGGCGTCGCGGCCGCCGGGGCTGTCCAGATCCATCGTCGTGACGCTGCCGTCCTCCTCCAGGATCAGGATTTCTCCCGACTGGCTGGACACGCGGGCGCGGCCAAGCCTGTCGCCCCCCGCCACCGAGGCCGCCACCGGAGGACGCGCCTCCGCCCCCCCACCGGTCGAGGTCTGCATGCAGCCCGACAGGGCCAAGACGGCCCCGATCAGGGCCGTCACCGAAGCGCTTGTCCGAACAGTGGGGGTCATCCTTGTTACTCCGCAGCCAACGCGGGCATATGGCGCGCCGCAGCCATGCGCGACAACTCTCCCATCAGCGGAGAGCTGCGTGCGATCGGGTTCGTCAGGTAGAAATCACGGATCGGGTTCACGAAGGCCGCCTGGCCCAGGTCCCGCATCGGCAGGGGCTGCCAGTCGCTCTCGACGACCTGATCGACCTGGCCCAGATGCGGCACGGCCTCGACCAGCGCACGACGCAGCTGCGCCAGGCTGTCCCACGGCAGGGTCTGGCCCAGCTCGGCCGACAGGGCGCGCAGGATGGCCCAGTTCTCCTTGGCCTCGCCCGGCGCGAAATTGGCGCGCATGGCAAGCTGGGGACGGCCCTCGGTGTTCACGAACAGGCCCATCTCCTCGGTATAGCAGGCGGCGGGCAGGATGATGTCGGCGCGATGCGCGCCCCGGTCGCCATGGCTGCCCTGATAGATGACCACCGGACCCGCGGCGATCTCGACCTCGTCGGCGCCCAGGTTGAAGATCACCTGCGCCCCGTCGATCGCGGCGGACATCCCGCCCTCGGTCACGGCACCCACGTCCATCGCACCCACGCGGCCGGCGGCGGTGTGCAGGACCAGCAGGCGCGCGCCGGTGGTCTGGGCCAAGGCCTGGGCGGCGGCCAGCACGGCCTCGCCGTCGGCCTCGCGCAGGGCGCCCTGCCCGATGATGATAATGCCCGCGTCCTCGGACTGTTCGGCCTTGTCCAGCAAGGCGGACAGCGCCGCGCGGTCGGTGCCCGCATGGTCATAATCAAAGGTCAGATCGACCGCCGGACCGACGACCGTGACCTGCGCGCCGCGCGCCCAGGCCCGGCGCAGGCGGGCGTTCAGCACGGCCGCCTCGTCGCGCGGGTTGGTCCCGATCAGCAGGATCGACATGGCGTTGTCGATATCCTCGATCACCGCATTGCCGACATAGCCCGACCGGTTGCCCGCCGGCAGGCGCGCGCCGTCGGTGCGGCATTCCACCGAACCGCCCAGCCCCTCGACCAGCGTCTTGAGGCTGAAGGCCGCCTCGACCGAGGCCAGATCACCGACCAGACCCGCGACCTTGCCGCCCTGCATCGCGCGGGCGGCGGCGGTCAGCGCCTCGGGCCAGGTGGCCGGGCGCAGGCGGCCGTTCTCGCGCAGATAGGGGGTGTCCAGACGCTGGCGGCGCAGACCGTCCCAGACGAAGCGGGTCTTGTCGCTGATCCACTCCTCGTTCACCGCGTCATGGTTGCGCGGCAGGATGCGCATCACTTCGCGGCCCTTGGTGTCCACGCGGATCGCGCTGCCAAGCGCGTCCATGACGTCGATCGTCTCGGTCTTGGTCAGTTCCCACGGGCGGGCGGTGAAGGCATAGGGCTTCGATACCAGCGCGCCCACCGGGCACAGGTCGATGATGTTGCCCTGCAGGTTCGATTCCAGCGTTTGGTTCAGATAGCTGGTGATCTCGCTGTCCTCGCCGCGGCCGGTCTGGCCCATCTGGGTGATGCCCGCGACCTCGGTCGTGAAGCGCACGCAGCGGGTGCAGCTGATGCAGCGCGTCATGTGGGTCTCGACCAGCGGCCCCAGGTTCAGCTCCTCGGAGGCACGCTTGGGCTCGCGATAGCGGCTGAAATCGACGCCGTACGCCATCGCCTGGTCCTGCAGGTCGCATTCGCCGCCCTGGTCGCAGATCGGACAATCCAGCGGATGGTTGATCAGCAGGAACTCCATCACGCCTTCGCGGGCCTTCTTGACCATCGGGCTGTTGGTGCGGATCTCGGACGGGGCGCCGTCGGGACCGGGGCGCATGTCCTTGACCTGCATCGCGCAGGAGGCGGCGGGCTTGGGCGGGCCGCCCACGACCTCGACCAGGCACATCCGGCAGTTGCCCGCGATGGACAGCCGCTCGTGATAGCAGAAACGCGGGATCTCGATCCCGGCCTGCTCGCAGGCCTGGATCAAGGTCAGGTTCGGATCGACCTGGATCTCGATGCCGTCGATCTTGATTGTCCGCAATTCGGCCATGATGACTTCCTTATCTGGCACTCAGCAGCGATCCTGCGACCGTCTGCCGTGCGATTTCGTCCCGCCCGAGGCGGCAAAAGGTTTCCGGCTGTCCGTTCACGACACCGTTCTGGACCATATAGCGGTCTGCCTCGGCATAGATGCGTCGGCGATCCTCGCGGCTGTCCAGAAAGGTCTCGATCTCGGTCTCGGAATAGCCCTGATCCAGGGCATAGCGTTTCAGCGCGCGCGCCTCGCTGAAGGCACGGATCATCCGCGCGCTGATGTCGGGGCATCCCCGGCGCAGCATGTCGGCCACACGGGCTTGGACCAGCCGGTCGTTGATGTAGGTCTCCTGGCTCAGCGGCACCTGCGCGGCGGCAGGAAGGGCCAGGAACGCCAGGGCGATGGCGGCAAGCATGGGTCGTTTCATCACGGCATCCTCTCGGTGATCACGTGCCTCCACGTAATCGCCGGCCGGGCGCATTGCCCGACACGACCCCGTGCGGGGATCGTGATATGCCGCCGTCATGCTCATTCCGCGGCCAGCGCGCCCGTGCGCCCGGTCTTCTTGGCGATCAGGCGATCCTCGATCTCTCCGCGGAAATTGCGGATCAGGCCCTGGATCGGCCATGCCGCCGCGTCGCCCAAGGCACAGATGGTATGGCCTTCGACCTGCTTGGTCACGTCAAGCAGCATGTCGATCTCCTCGACCTCGGCCTCGCCGGACACCAGGCGCGCCATGACGCGCATCATCCAGCCGGTGCCCTCGCGGCAGGGCGTGCACTGACCGCAGCTCTCGTGCTTGAAGAAGGCGGACAGGCGCCAGATCGCCTTGATGATGTCGGTCGACTGATCCATCACGATCATGCAGCCGGTGCCAAAGCTGGATTTCAGCTCGCGCATGCCGTCGTAATCCATGATGGCGTTCTCGCACTGCTCGGCCGTCAGGACCGGGCAGGAGGCACCGCCGGGAATCACCGCCTTGAGGTTCTTCCAGCCGCCGCGCACGCCGCCGCCATGCTTCTCGATCAGCTCCTTCATGCTGATCGACATGGCCTCCTCGACCACGCATGGCGCGTTCAGGTGTCCGGTCAGGCCGAACAGCTTGACGCCCGCGTTGTTCGGACGGCCAAAGCCCGCGAACCACTCCGCCCCGCGGCGCAGGATCGTCGGCACGACGGCGATGGATTCGACGTTGTTCACCGTGGTCGGGCAGCCATAGAGACCCGCGCCCGCCGGGAAGGGCGGCTTCATGCGCGGCATGCCCTTCTTGCCCTCCAGGCTTTCCAGCAGCGCGGTTTCCTCGCCGCAGATATAGGCACCGGCACCGTGATGCAGGTAAAGGTCGAAATCCCATCCCGACGCGGCCGCATTCGCGCCCAGAAGCCCCGCGTCATAGCATTCGTCGATGGCGGCCTGCAGGGCCTCCTTTTCGCGGATGTATTCGCCGCGCAGGTAGATGTAGCAGACATGCGCGTTCATCGCGAAGCTTGCGATCAGCGCACCCTCGATCAGGGTGTGCGGATCATGGCGCATGATCTCGCGGTCCTTGCAGGTCGCAGGCTCGGATTCGTCGGCGTTGATCACCAGATAGCTGGGCCGGCCGTCCGATTCCTTGGGCATGAAGGACCATTTCAGACCGGTCGGAAAGCCTGCGCCGCCGCGTCCACGCAGCCCCGAAGCCTTGACCTGCTCGATGATCTTGTCGCGCCCGCGGCCGATGATGTCGCCGGTCCCGTCCCAATGGCCACGCTTCTGCGCGCCCGCCAGGCTGCGGTCGCCCATGCCATACAGGTTGGTGAAAATGCGATCCTGGTCTTTCAGCATCCGATACGTCCTTTATTCCCGGCGTCACGCATTCCTGCGCCGCCAGATACGCCAGGTCACGATCAGCGACCAGACAAAAGCGCCGATGGCGGCAAGGTCGGCCAGAAAGGCCCACCGCGCCGCCCAGTCATAGTGCTGCCCGATCGCCTGGATGGCGAGCCAGATCAGCATGGTCGTCGCGATCACGATCGCGACCAGCCGCATCTGGCGGGCGTCCTGCGCGGGGTCCGCCATCACCCCGCCTCCTGCCTGCGTGCGGCCAGCGCGCGCGCCTGCCCCACCCAGTCGTCATTACGGATACGCGACGCGGCGCGGCCGATCCCGGCCGCCATGCGATCCACGTCGGCATCGTCCCAGGCGGCGATCTGCGCGAACCGCGTCACGCCCGCCTGCTCCAGCGCCTGCTGGACCTTCGGCCCGATGCCCTTTATGGCACGCAGGTCGTCCGGCCCGCCGGCATAGATGCTGCGCGCGGCGTCCGGCGTCTCGCGCGGGGCGGCTGGCGGAATGGCATCCCCCGACGGCGCAATCTCGGGCGCAGCCGCAGGCGCCGGTGCCTGCCGGACGGGCGCGGCCGCGACAGGCTGACACGGCAGCGGCATCGCGTCCCAATCCGGCGCGTCCATTCCGACCCCGCGGGGATCGCCAAGCCAAGCCACCATCAGGGCCAGCAGGCCACCCGCGATCAGCGCCAGCAACAAGGCCGCCAGCCAGCCCATCTGCCCGAACAGGCCGATGCCCAGAAAGACCAGCAGCGCCGTGACGGCTCCGGTGGTTCTGCTGGCGGGTGTCATGGCTGGCGTCCTTTCTGCGGGTCGTCGGGCTGCGGTCAGTCGCGGTCCTTGTCATCCTTGCGCACATCGGCCGGTTCGCGCGCCGAAACCGGGCGCGCGGCCGAACTGGCCTGCGCCTCCTGCTCGGTCACGCCGGTCGAATCGACCGGTGCCCCGTCCGACGGGCGCGGTTCGCGTTCCGGCGCGGTGTCCACGCCGGTCTGGTCGTCCGCCGCGGCATCGGGCTTGCGGCGCCATTTCGTCAGGATCGGAACCTCGGTCCCGTCGATCCGCTTCAGCGTCTCGCCCAGGTCAGAGGCCAGTTGCACGCTGGCGTTGTGACCCTCCTGCCCCTTCAGATCGGCCAAGCTGGTCAGCCCGCTGACGGGTTCGGACGCAAAGCGGCCGGTCTGCGATCCGGGCACCGGAACCTCTCCGGCCGACATGCGGTCGATCAGCGCCTCGAGGCTCTCGGGCGTCAGATCCTCATAGTAGTCCTTGCCGATCTGGGCCATCGGGGCGTTGGCGCAGGCGCCAAGGCACTCGACCTCCTCCCAGCTGAACTTGCCGTCCGCCGACAGGGTATGCGGCGTGGGCGCGATCTTGCGCTTGCAGACCGCGACCAGGTCCTCGGCCCCGCAGATCATGCAGGTCGTGGTGCCGCAGATCTGGATGTTCGCAACAGTCCCAACGGGTTGCAGCTGGAACATGAAGTAGAACGTCGCCACTTCCAGCGCCCGGATATAGGCCATGCCCAACAGTTCGGCACAATATTCGATGGCAGGACGCGACAGCCAGCCTTCCTGTTCCTGGGCACGCCACAGGACAGGAATAATCGCCGATTGCTGACGACCCTCGGGGTATTTGGTGATCTGTGCCTGTGCCCATTCCAGGTTCGCAGGCGTGAATTCGAAAATGTCCGGCTGGACGGGGTGCAGGCGGCGCAGCATCAGCGGTCAACCTCTCCGAAAACGATATCCTGGGTGGCGATCAGGGCCGGGACGTCGGCCAGCAGATGGCCCTTGGACATCCAGTCCATGGATTGAAGGTGCAGGAACCCCGGCGCACGAAGTTTCGCACGATAGGGACGGTTGGTGCCGTCGCTGACCAGATAGACGCCGAACTCGCCCTTGGGGGCCTCGACGGCGGCATAGACCTCTCCGGCGGGAACGCGGAAGCCCTCGGTGTACAGCTTGAAGTGATGGATCAGGCTTTCCATGTCCCGCTTCATGTCGCCCCGCTTGGGCGGGGTCAGCTTGCCGCGGGCCAGAACCTCGCCCGGCCCTTCGGCCCGCAGCTTGGCGATCGCCTGCTTCATGATCAGCGTCGATTCACGCATTTCCTGCATCCGGCACAGGAAACGGTCATAGCAGTCGCCGTTCGTCCCGACCGGGATCTTGAAGTCGAATTCGTCATAGCATTCATAGGGCTGGCTGCGACGCAGGTCCCAGGCCATGCCCGATCCGCGCACCATCACGCCCGAGAAACCCCAATCCAACGCATCCTGTTCGGACACGATGCCGATGTCGACCAGCCGCTGCTTGAAGATGCGGTTTTCGGTCAGCAGCGTGTCCAGATCGTCCAGAACCTTGGGGAAACGTTCGCACCACGCCTCCATGTCGTCCAGCAGGTCGGGGGTCAGGTCCTGATGGACGCCGCCCGGCCGGAAATAGGCCGCATGCAGACGCGCGCCCGATGCGCGCTCATAGAAGATCATCAGATCCTCGCGCGCCTCGAAGCCCCACAGCGGCGGGGTCAGGGCGCCGACGTCCAGCGCGCCGGTCGTCAGGCCCAGAAGGTGGTTCAGGATACGCCCCACCTCGCAGAACAGGACCCGGATCAGGCTGGCGCGGCGCGGCACGACCGTGCCGGTCAGACGTTCGATCGCCAGGCACCAGGCGTGTTCCTGGTTCATCGGCGACACGTAATCCAGCCGGTCGAAATACGGCAGGTTCTGAAGATAGGTCCGGCTCTCCATAAGCTTCTCGGTGCCGCGGTGCAGCAGGCCGATATGCGGGTCGGCGCGTTCCACGACCTCGCCGTCCAGCTCCAGCACCATGCGCAGAACGCCGTGCGCGGCAGGGTGTTGCGGACCGAAGTTGATGTTGAAGTTGCGAATGCGCTGTTCGCCCGTCACCAGGTCGTGGCTGCCGTCGTCATAGCTGTTCGCGCGGATGTCGCCGTCCATCATTTCGCGGCCCCCTTTTCGTCGCCGGGCAGGGCGTATTGCACGCCTTCCCAAGGCGACAGGAAATCGAACTGCCGGTATTCCTGCACCAGCGACACGGGTTCATAGATCACGCGCTTTTCGGCGTCGTCATATCGAACCTCGACATAACCGGTGGTCGGAAAGTCCTTGCGCAGCGGATGGCCGGAAAAGCCATAGTCGGTCAGGATGCGGCGCAGGTCCGGATGACCGGTGAACAGGATCCCGAACATGTCGAAGATCTCGCGCTCGAACCAGTTTGCGGCGGGATAGATCGCGGTCAGCGTCGGCAGCATCTCATCCTCGCGGATGGCGACCTTCACGCGGATGCGGTGGTTCTGGTACATCGACAGGAAGTGCCAGACGACGTCGAACCGCTGCTGGCGCGACGGGTAATCGACGGCGGTGATGTCGACCAGCGTGGAGAACCGGCAGCTGCTGTCGCTGCGCAGGAAATCCAGCAGATCCAGGATGCCGCTGGCCGTGGCCGTCACGGTCAGTTCGCCAAAGGCCACGTCGGTGCCGATGACCTCGTTCGGGCGGCGCAGCTTGATGTGCTCGGCCAGCTGGTCCAGCGCGTCGGGATCGGTATAGGTCGCCATGATCACCTCACCAGCGTGCCGGTGCGCCGGATGCGGCGCTGAAGTTGCAGGATGCCGTAAAGCAGCGCCTCGGCGGTCGGCGGGCAGCCGGGGACATAGATGTCCACGGGCACGATCCGGTCGCATCCGCGCACCACGGAATAGCTGTAATGGTAATAGCCGCCGCCATTGGCGCAGCTGCCCATGCTGATGACATAGCGCGGCTCCGGCATCTGGTCATAGACCTTGCGCAGCGCCGGGGCCATCTTGTTGGTCAGCGTGCCCGCCACGATCATCAGGTCCGATTGGCGCGGGGAGGCGCGCGGCGCGGTCCCGAAGCGTTCCAGGTCATACCGCGGCATCGAGGTCTGCATCATCTCGACCGCGCAGCAGGCCAGGCCGAACGTCATCCAGTGCAGCGAGCCGTTGCGCGCCCAGTTGATGATGTCCTCGGTCGTGGTCAGCAGGAAACCCTTGTCCTGCAGCTCCGCGTTCAGGGCCTTGGTCGCGTATTCACGATCGGGTCCGGCGGTATTCGCCCCTGCCATCACGCCCATTCCAAGGCTCCTTTCTTCCACTCGTAGGCAAAGCCCACGGTCAGCACGCCCAGGAACGCCATCATCGACCAGAACGCGGTCTCGCTGATCGCCTGGAAGCTGACCGCCCAGGGGAACAGGAACGCGACCTCGAGGTCGAAGATGATGAACAGGATCGACACCAGATAGAATCGCACGTCGAACTTCATCCGCGCGTCGTCGAACGGGTTGAAGCCCGATTCATAGGCACTGACCTTTTCGGGGTCGGGATTGCGCACGGCGATGACGAACGCGGACAGCAGCAAGATCAGCGCAAGCGCCGAGGCCATCGCCGCGAAGACGAGGATGGGCAGATAGTCCTGCGTAATGTTTTGCACGGGTGACGATCCCCTTGTCGGTCGCGGGGATCACGGCTGACCCCGCGACGGGTTGGCTGAGTGCGGTTTAGACCCGTGACCGTCCGGGGTCAACGGGCGCAGGGGATCGAAAGCGCGGCGAATTGTTGCAATGCGGCGCGGATCAGTCGCGGATTTCGCCCGCGTCCACGCCCCAGATCGCCGTCTTGGGCACCCAGCCCCGCTGGCCGCCGCCCGACACTCGGCACCATTCGGGTTCGCATTCGTTCAGCCGCAGGATGGCCCCGGCCTCGGCCCGCGCCACGATGTCGGAATCGCGATGCGGTCGGGCGCGCAGTTCCAGCATGTCCTGGGTGACCAGTGCGGTGCGGACCCCCGACAGCAGCGCATAGTGGATCCAGCCCCCTGCCCCGTCCTTGTCCTCGACCCGGCGCCAATGACCGAATTCGGCCACCACCCGCAGCGGCATCCCCGCATGGCGGAACACCCAGTCGATGCGGTGCGACAGGCTGGGCCCGCGACGGGCGTTGCCTTCGTTGCCCTTCAGGCTGACATAGCGGGGCAGCGGCAGGTTGGTCACCGGACCCCGCTGTTCGGTCGCACCCTGGCTTTGTCGCGGTTCGCTTTGGGCCATCGCCTGCGGGGCGGCAGCCCCCATCATCGCCACAAGCGCAAGTGCCACCCTTGCGCCCGTCCTGCCTGGCCGTGCCGTCATGCGTTGTCCGTTCCTGTCCTGTGCGGGGCGCGGACGCCCCTTCTGGGGTCTTGTGCCTGCCCCTCAACGCGGGCAGTTTGCCAAAAGCGTCCGCCGATGGGAAGGGCGTGCCTGCAGGCGACCGATCAAGGCTCTGACACAGTGAGGTGACCATGCCCGCCACCCCCGCAGCCCCCCGCAGCAGACTGCGCGTCGCCGTGACGCGCCGCCTGCCTGAGGCGGTCGAGACCCGCATGTCCGAACTGTTCGACGTGGCCTTGCGCGACGACGACCGCAAGATGTCGTCCGATCAACTGGTATCGCTGATGCAGGACGCGGACGTCCTGGTGCCGACCGTGACCGACCAGATCACCGCCGCAATGCTGGCGCGCGCGGGCGAGCGGCTGAAGCTGATCGCGAATTTCGGCGCGGGCATCGACCATATCGACGTGATGTCCGCCCGCCAGCGCGGCGTCTTGGTCAGCAATACCCCCGGCGTCGTGACCGAGGACACCGCCGACATGACGCTGGCGCTGATCCTGGCCGTGACCCGCAAGATTCCCGAAGGCCTGGCCGAGATGCAGGCCGGACGCTGGCAGGGCTGGTCGCCCACCGCCCATCTGGGCGGGCGCGTCGGCGGGCGGCGTCTTGGCATCCTGGGCATGGGCCGCATCGGCCAGGCCGTCGCGCGCCGCGCCGCCGCATTCGGCATGCAGGTCCACTATCACAACCGCCGCCGCCTGCGCCCCGAGATCGAGGAGGCCCTGGGCGCGACCTGGTGGGAGAGCCTGGACCAGATGCTGGCGCGCATGGACATCGTCAGCGTGAACGCGCCGCACACGCCCTCGACCTTCCACCTGCTGAACGCGCGTCGGCTGAAGCTGATGAAGCCGACCGCCGTGATCGTGAACACCTCGCGCGGCGAGGTCATCGACGAGAACGCCGTGACCCGCATGCTGCGCGCCGGAGAGATTGCGGGCGCGGGCCTGGACGTCTTCGAGCATGGCCACGAGATCAACCCCCGCCTGCGCGAACTGCCCAACGTCGTCCTGCTGCCGCATATGGGCAGCGCGACCGTCGAGGGCCGCGCCGAGATGGGCGAGAAGGTGATCATCAACATCAAGACCTTTGCCGACGGGCACCGCCCGCCCGACCTGGTCGTGCCGTCGATGCTGTGATGACGATGCGTTGGGCCGTGTCGGCCCTGTTTTTCGTGAACGGCCTGCTGGTGGGCAGCTGGGCGCCGAAAATTCCCGTCCTGATGGAAAGGCTTGGCATCACCGAGGCCAGCGCCGGGGTGATCGTGCTGGGGCTGGGCCTGGGCTCGATCTGCGTGATGCCGCTGTTCGGGGCGATGGTCGCACGGGCCGGATCGGCCAGCGCCGTGCGGCTGGCCGCGTGGCTGGCCGCGCCGTCGATGATCTGGATCTCTCTGGCGCCGACCTATTGGATGGTGGCGGCGACCGTGGTGCTGTTCGGCGGCATGGTCGGCGGCATGGACGTGGCGATGAACGCCAACGCGGTCGCGGTGGAACGCGCGCGCGGCCGGGCGATCATGTCGTCCTGCCACGGCTTCTGGAGCCTGGGCGCCTTTGCCGGCGCCGCCGCGGGCGGCTGGCTGATCCAGCGATTCGGGGAGCTGGCCCATGCCGTCGTCATCACCGCGGTCTTTGCGCTGGTGCTGCTGTTGGCGCTGTCCCGCCTGCTGGAGGACGCCCCCGAGGCTGGCTCGCCCAAGGCGCCGCTGCGCTTGCCGCGCAGCCCCCTGCCCTGGCTGATCGGGCTGATGGCCCTGGCCGCGATGATTCCCGAAGGCGCGATCCTGGATTGGGCCGCCGTCTATCTGCAGCGCGAGATGGGCGCGTCGCTGTCGGTCGCGGGCCTGGGCTTTGCCGCCTGCGCGGGCACGATGGCGGCGATGCGCTTTGCGGGCGACGGGCTGCGCCGGCGCTTTGGCGCGGTCACCACCCTGCGCGCCAGTTCGGCCGTGGCGATGGCGGGCCTGGTCCTTGCCGGGCTGTCGAGCAGCCCCGCCCCGGCGATCGCGGGATTCGCGCTGGCGGGCATCGGCATCGCGAACATGGTGCCCATCGCCTTTTCCGCGGCCGGGAACGTGCCGGGACTGGCCGCGGGCATGGGCCTGTCGGTGGTCACGATGATGGGCTATTCCGGCATCCTGCTGGCGCCGGGCAGCATCGGTTTCCTGGCGGAACACCTCAGCCTTGGCACCATCTATCTGGGGCTTGCCGCCCTGCTGCTGATCCCGCTGCTGCTGTCCCGCCTGGCCGCCACCGCCGATTTCGAACCGCGCGACGACTGAGCGCCGCCTTAGCGGTACAGTTCGGCCGCGGCCGGAAAGCTGCGGTCACGGACCGCGGCCGCATAGGCGGCGATGGCCTGGTCGGCCTCGTTGCCCAGTTCCCCGAAACGGCGGACAAAGCGCGGCACGCGACCCGACAGGCCCAGCATGTCGTCCAGCACCAGGATCTGCCCGTCGCAGCGCGCGCTGGCGCCGATGCCGATGGTCGGCACGGCGATGGCATCGGTGATCTGATCGGCCAAGGCCTCCATCACCCCCTCGACCACGACGCTGAACGCGCCCGCATCGGCGACCGCGCGGGCATCCGCGACGAAGGCGGGCCAGGTGGCCGGATCGCGGCCCTGCGTCTTGAAGCCGCCCATCGTGTTCGTGGCCTGCGGCGTGAGGCCGACATGGGCCATGACCGGGATGCCGCGGTCGACCAGAAAGCGGATGGTGGGGGCCATGCGGGCGCCCCCCTCCAGCTTGACGGCGCCGGCGCTGGTCTGGGCCATCACGCGGGCGGCGTTGCGGAACGCCTGTTCCGGCGATTCCTCATAACTTCCGAAGGGCATGTCGATGACGACCATGGCGCGGTCGGACCCGCGCATGACGGCCTGGCCGTGCAGGATCATCATCTCCAGCGTGACCCCGATGGTCGAGGGCAGGCCGTGGACCACCATGCCCAGGCTGTCGCCCACCAGGATCACATCGGCATGGGCATCGACCATTGCCGCCATCGGCGCGGTATAGGCGGTCAGCGCGACGATGGGGGCCGCACCCTTGCGGTCGGCGATCTGGGGCGCGGTGACGCGGCGGACGGGGGCTTGCGCGGACATGGGTCGACCTTTCAAGGGGATGCGCGGGGCCGCGCGGGTCAGGGATGGGCGGTGCGCTGGTCGATCAGCAGCACGTCGCCGAAACGGACGGCCAGCAGGATCGCCACCGGACCGCCCACGACGGCGATGCGTGACAGGTCGCGCGCGTCGCGGATGTCGATCGAGCGGATGTCGGCCCGCGGTTCCGTGGACAGGATGGCGCGGATCTGGCGGCGCAGCAGGCTGACGGGTGTACCCATCGCGACCGATTCCGCCGCATGGTCCAGCGCACGGGCCAGCACCGGGGCGGCTGCGCGATCCTCTGCCGTCAGGCGCTGGTTGCGCGAGGACATCGCCAGCCCGTCGGGTTCGCGCACGGTGGGCACGGGCAGGATGGTCACGGGAATGTCCAGGTCCTCGACCATGCGGGTGATCAGGGTCAGCTGCTGATAGTCCTTTTCGCCGAAAGCCGCGGCCTGGGGCTGGACGATGTTGAACAGCTTGGTGACCACGGTCGCCACGCCGCGGAAATGGCCGGGGCGCAGGCGGCCCATCAGGATGCCGCCCAACTGCGTCACCTGCACATGGGTCTGCGCACCGGGGCGCCAGATGTCGGACACCTGCGGCAGGAACACCGCGTCGCAGCCGGCCTCGCGCAGCAGGTCCAGGTCCTGCGCCTCCTGCCGGGGATACTTGTCCAGATCCTCGTTCGGGCCGAACTGCGCGGGGTTCACGAAGATCGAGGTCACCACCCGGCCGCCACCCTGCCCGTCCAGCCAGTCGCGGGCCCGCGCGACCAGGGTCAGGTGGCCCTGATGCAGCGCGCCCATCGTCGGCACCAGGGCTGTGCGGCCCGCGTCCCGGCGCCAGGCGCGCATGGCGTCGGTGCTGCGGCAGATGTCCATGGTGCCCCCTTGTTGGCGTGGGCCGCAACCTAGCGACGGGGGCGGGTCTGGGCAAGGCCATGTCGTTTTTCGCCCGCAGATGTCGGGCGCCTTTGACGCGGCGTTTCACCGATGGGGCATCACAGGCGAAACGGTTCCAACAGGAGAGCGCGATGACGTCGCATGTGAAGGTTCTGGTCGTGGGCGGGGGCGCGGTCGGATGCGGCATCGCGCTGCATCTGGCGCGCGCGGGCTGGGACACGCTGCTGGTCGAACGCGACGAGCTGACCGCCGGATCGACCTGGCACGCGGCGGGGCTGCTGCCCCTGTTCAACATGAACTATGCGACCAGCCACATCCACGATTACTCGGTCAAGCTCTATGCCGGGCTGGAGGCCGAGACGGGGCTGAACGCGGGCTTCACCCGCTGCGGCAACCTGCGCATGGCGCAGACGGATGCGCGGATGGACGAATACATGCTGTATTCCGCCACCGCCGAGACGATCGGGATCGAGCATCAGTTCCTGACGCCGGCGCAGATCAAGGAGCGCTGGCCGCTGGTCCGCACCGAGGACCTGAAGGGCGCGCTGTTCCACCCGACCGACGGATACATCAACCCCGCCGACGTGACGCAGGCCATGGCCAAGGGCGCGCGGATGGCGGGCTGCCGGATCGAGCGCAAGATCCAGGTGAACGCCTATCGCTGGACCGGGTCCGAATGGGTCGTGACGGTGGAAAAGATGGTCGATCGGGGCGGCAACCTGATCCCGTCCGGAGAGGTCTATGACATCCACGCCGAACATGTGGTGACCGCGACCGGCAACCACGCACAGCGCACGGCCAAGCTGCTGGGCATCAAGATCCCCGCCATTCCGGTCGAACACCAGTTCATCGTGACCGAGCCCGACCCCGCCCTGATGCGCTGGCGCGCCGAGGGGAACCCCGAACACCCGGTCCTGCGCGATGCGGACGCCAAGTGGTATGTCCGTGAGGAGCGCGGCGGCTGGATCCTAGGGCCCTATGAGAAGGGTGCGCCCGCGCGGTTCGAATATGGCGTGCCCGACAGCTTCCGCGCCGACCTGTTCCCCCTGGATCTTGAGCGGATCGAGGAGGAGTACATGGCGATGATCCACCGGATTCCGACGTCGGAGACGGTGGGTCTGAAGGACGACTTCAACGGCCCGATCTGCTATACCCCCGACGGCAACCCGCTGGTCGGACCCGCGCCCGGCCTGCGCAACATGTGGCTGGCCGAGGGGTTCAGCTTTGGCATCACCGCAGCAGGCGGCGTGGGCCATTACCTGGCGCAGATGATGACCCAGGGCGAGGCCGAGATCGACATGGCCAGCCTGGACCCGCGCCGGTTCGGGTCCTGGATGACCACGGAATACGCCGCACGCAAGAACGAGGAGGCCTATGACCACGTCTTCATCCTGCACCATCCCGACGAGGAGCGGCCCGCCTGCCGCCCCCTGCGCACATCCCCGGCCTATGACCGGCAGGCGGCGCATGGAGCGCAGTTCGGGCATGTGAACGGGTGGGAACGCCCGAACTACTACGCGCCCGAGGGCTTTGACGACCACGACAGCCGCAGCTTCCGTCGCGGCGGCTGGTGGCAATACGCCAAGGCCGAAGCAGAGGCCGTGCGCAAGACGGCGGGCCTGGTCGATGCGACGGCCTTCGCCAAGCACACCGTCACCGGGCCGGGGGCGACCGCCTTCCTGGACTGGTTGACCACCAACAAGCTGCCCAAGGTGGGACGGATCAACCTGACCTATGCGCTGACCGATGCAGGCACGGTGCGGACCGAATACACCATCGTGCGGCGTGGAGAGCAGGACTATTACCTGGTCAGCGCCGGCGCGTGGACCGATTACGACCGCGACAACCTTGTGAAGTCGGCGCAGGATTTCATGGCCGCCGGGGGCCAGTACGTCCATGTGCAGGACGTGACCACGCAATGGGGCGTCTTTGCCCTGGCAGGGCCTGAGAGCCGGAACATCCTGGCCCGGATGATCCGTGACGCGGAACCCGCGACCGCCCTGTCGAACAAGCGCTTTCCTTGGCTGTCGATGCGCAACATCGAGCTGGGCATGGTACCGGTCATGGCCATCCGCGTCGCCTATACCGGCGAGCTGGGATGGGAGCTGCACCACCCGATCGAGATGCAGAACCACCTGTTCGACAAGCTGATCGCCGCAGGAGAGCCGTCCGGCATGAAGCTGGTCGGCGCACGGGCTCAGAACTGGCTGCGCCAGGAAAAGTCGTACCGCGCCTTCGGCACCGAACTGGGCCGGGATGCGACGCCGCTGGAGGCGGGGCTGGACCGGTTCGTGGACCTGGGCAAGGAGTTCCGCGGCAAGGCCGCGATGCAGGCCAAGGGGATCCGGTCCACCTGCGTCACGCTGCTGATCGACGGGCCGGCGGATGCGGACCCCTGGGGCCGCGAGGCGCTGTTCCTGGACGGGGAAAAGATCGGGCGCCTGACCTCGGGTGGCTATTCGGCGGCCTTCGGCAAGCAGATCGGCATGGGCTATGTCCGCCCCGACCTGGCGACGCCCGGCACCAAGCTTCAGGTGCGGATGTTCCGCGAGCTGTATGACGCGGTGGTGACCGAGGACAGCCCGCACGACCCGCAGAACGCCCGCATTCGCGTCGACGGCTGACAAGGTTGCGCAGGCGGTCCCCCCGCGATCGCCTGCGCACGGACGCCCAGGGTGCCGATGGTTGGATCGACCTATGTCGTCACCGATCGACCGGCGTATTGCAAAGCGGCACTGACCGTGGGTGTCGCATCCGGCGGATCATCCTCCGCGTGCCAACAAAAGCTGTTTGTGCACCCGGAATCACCCAGACCATTGTAACAAACAATCATGATGGAATTCGGGCTATTGCCGCCTGACGCCAAGCCGCAGGCCACAAATGACAAAGGCCAGACCCGAAGGTCTGGCCTTTTGTTTTTGGAGCGGGCGAGGCGATTCGAACGCCCGACCCTAACCTTGGCAAGGTTATGCTCTACCCCTGAGCTACGCCCGCACTCCAGTTCCTCTTGCGATCCGTTTGACCGTCTCGCCTTCGGTGAGCGTGTATTTACGAAAGCCCGCCGGGGGGTGCAAGAGGAAAAAACGCAACATCGGCGATTTTCTTTTGCACCCCCTGCCCTACTCCGCGGCGCGGCTGCGGGCGGGGTTCAGCATGGGTCCAAGATAGCGCCCGGTATGGCTGGCCTCGACCTGCGCGACGTCCTCCGGCGTGCCTGCCGCCACGATCACGCCGCCGCCATCGCCGCCCTCGGGGCCGATGTCGATGATCCAGTCTGCCGTCTTGATAACGTCCAGGTTATGCTCGATCACGATGACCGAATTGCCTTGGTCGACCAGTTCGTGCAGCACTTCCAGCAGCTTGCGGACATCCTCGAAATGCAGACCGGTCGTCGGCTCGTCCAGGATATACAGCGTGCGGCCTGTGGACCGGCGAGACAGCTCCTTGGACAGCTTGACGCGCTGCGCCTCGCCGCCCGACAGGGTCGTCGCCTGCTGGCCCACCTTGATGTAGCCGAGGCCCACCTGCATCAGCGCGTCCATCTTCTCGCGGATCGAGGGGACGGCGCTGAAGAATTCCTGCGCGTCCTCCACGGTCATGTCCAGCACGTCGGCGATGGACTTGCCCTTGAACTGCACCTCCAGCGTCTCGCGATTATAGCGCTTGCCCTTGCAGGTCTCGCACTCGACATAGACGTCGGGCAGGAAATGCATCTCGATCTTGATGACACCGTCGCCTTGGCACGCCTCGCAGCGGCCCCCCTTGACGTTGAAGCTGAAGCGGCCCGGCTTGTAGCCGCGCGCCTTGGCCTCGGGCAGGCCCGCGAACCAGTCGCGGATGGGCGTGAAGGCGCCGGTATAGGTCGCCGGGTTCGACCGCGGCGTGCGCCCGATGGGGCGCTGGTCGATGTCGATGACCTTGTCCAGATGCTCCAGCCCCCGGATCGTCTCGCAGGGCGCGGGGGTCTGGCGGGCACCGTTCAGGCGCAGGGATGCGGTCTTGAACAGCGTCTCGATGGTCAGTGTGGACTTGCCGCCCCCCGACACGCCCGAGACGCAGACGAAGCGGCCCAGCGGGAATTCGGCGGTGACGTTTTTCAGGTTGTTGCCGGTCGCCTTGACCACGGTGACCTTCTTGCCGTTGCCCTTGCGGCGGGTCTCGGGGACCTCGATCGCGCGCTTGCCGGACAGATACTGGCCGGTCAGGCTGTTCGGATCGGCGGCAATCTCGGCAGGCGTGCCCTTGCTGACCACGGTGCCGCCATGCACCCCCGCCCCCGGCCCCATGTCAAAGACATAGTCGGCATGGCGGATCGCATCCTCGTCATGCTCGACCACCAACACCGAGTTGCCCTGGTCGCGCAGGTTCATCAGCGTGGTCAGCAACCGGTCGTTGTCGCGCTGGTGCAGGCCGATGGACGGCTCGTCCAGAACGTACAGCACGCCCGTCAGGCCCGACCCGATCTGGCTGGCCAAGCGAATGCGCTGGCTTTCGCCGCCCGACAGCGTGCCTGCCGCGCGCGACAGGGTCAGATAGTTCAGGCCCACATTGACCAAGAATCCCAGCCGCTCGCGGATCTCCTTGAGGATTGCGGCGGCGATCTCGGCCTTCTGCTTGGACAGGTGGTTCGGCGCGTCGGTGATCCAGTCCAGCGCCTCCTGGATCGACAGCTGCACGACCTCGCCCACGTGGTTGCCGGCGATCTTGACCGCCAGCGCCTCGGGCTTCAGGCGATAGCCTCCGCAGGCGCCGCAGGGGCGGTTGTTCTGATAACGCTCGAACTCCTCGCGCACCCAGGCGCTGTCGGTCTCGCGCAGGCGGCGTTCCATGTTGGGAATCACGCCCTCGAAGACACGGCTGATCTCATAGACACGGCCGGCGTCGTCGAAGCGGAACTTAATCTCGTCCTTGCCCGACCCGCGCAGGAACATCTGCTGGACGCTGTCGGGCAGATCCTTCCACGGGGTCTTCTTGTCAAAACCGTAATGCTTCGCCAGCGCGTTGATGGTCTGGGTCAGGTAGGCCGACTTGGTCTTGGCCCAAGGCACGATCGCGCCCTTGTCCACCGACAGGGCCGCGTCGGGCACGACCAGGCGGTCGTCGAAGAACAGCTCGACCCCCAGACCGTCACAGACCGGGCAGGCGCCGAACGGCGCGTTGAACGAAAACAGCCGCGGCTCGATCTCGGGGATGGTGAAGCCGCTGACGGGGCATGCGAACTTCTCGGAAAAGGTCAGGCGCTCGGGTTCACCCTCGGCCCCCTCCTCCTGCGCCAGCTCCAGATGGGCGATGCCGTCGGCCAGGTTCAGCGCGGTGCGCAGACTGTCTGCCAGCCGCGTCTCCAGCCCCTCGCGCACGACGACGCGGTCGACCACGATGTCGATGTTGTGGCGGAACTTCTTGTCCAGGGTCGGCGCGTCGTCCAGGTCGTGGAAGGTGCCGTTGATCTTGACCCGCTGAAAGCCCTGGCGGCGCAGCTCGGCCAGCTCCTTCTTGTACTCGCCCTTGCGGTCGCGGACGATGGGGGCCAGCAGATAGGCGCGCGTGCCTTCGGGCAGGGCCATGGTGCGGTCGACCATGTCCTGGACCTGCTGCGCCTCGATCGGCAGGCCGGTCACGGGGGAATAGGGCGTCCCGGCGCGCGCGAACAGCAGACGCAGATAGTCGTAGATCTCGGTGACCGTGCCCACGGTGGAACGCGGGTTCTTGGAGGTCGTCTTCTGCTCGATGCTGATCGCGGGGGACAGACCGCTGATATGGTCGACATCGGGCTTGCCCATCATGTCCAGGAACTGGCGCGCATACGCCGACAGGCTTTCGACATAGCGGCGCTGCCCCTCGGCATAGACCGTGTCGAAGGCCAGGGACGACTTGCCGGACCCCGACAGACCGGTGATCACCACCAGCTGATCGCGGGGGATATCCATGTCGACGTTTTTCAGATTGTGTTCGCGCGCGCCGCGAACCTCGATGAACTTCTGTTCCATACGTGCCCCTCTGACCAGTCGCATCAGATAGGGACGCTTGGGCGAAAAGCAAGTTCCATCTGCGAACGAAGGCGGAACATCGCTGCGGCACCGTGACATCCGCTGCGTGGCCTATCAGCTTTTGGTCGCATATCGCGGGGCGGAGGCTTCTGGTTATCGCTAACACTTGCGCTGCATCGCAGCACGGATAGGATGCTTGGCAACGAGGAAGGGGGCTTGGCATGTTCAAGAAGATTTTGGTGGCGAACCGGGGCGAGATTGCCATTCGCGTGATGCGCGCGGCCAACGAGCTGGGCAAGAAGACGGTCGCCGTCTATGCCGAGGAGGACAAGCTGGGCCTGCACCGCTTCAAGGCGGACGAGGCCTATCGCATCGGCGAGGGGCTGGGACCGGTCGCGGCCTATCTGTCCATCCCCGAGATCATCCGCGTGGCCAAGCTGTCGGGCGCCGACGCGATCCATCCGGGATACGGCCTGCTGTCGGAAAACCCCGATTTCGTGGATGCCTGCACCGCGGCGGGCATCACCTTCATCGGGCCGCGCGCCGACACGATGCGCGCGTTGGGCGACAAGGCCAGCGCGCGGCGCGTGGCGATCGAGGCGGGTGTCCCGGTCATTCCCGCGACAGAGGTGCTGGGCGATGATTTCGACGCCATCAAGCGTGAGGCGGCCGACGTCGGCTATCCGCTGATGCTGAAGGCGTCCTGGGGCGGTGGCGGGCGCGGCATGCGGCCGATCAACAACCCCGAAGAACTGATCGAGAAGGTCCGCGAGGGCCGCCGCGAGGCCGAGGCCGCCTTCGGCAATGGCGAGGGTTATCTGGAGAAGATGATCCTGCGCGCCCGCCATGTCGAGGTGCAGCTGTTGGGCGACACGCATGGCGGCCTCTATCACCTCTATGAGCGCGACTGCACCGTGCAGCGCCGCAACCAGAAGGTGGTCGAACGCGCCCCCGCCCCCTACCTGACCGAGGACCAGCGCGCCGAGGTCTGCGGCCTGGCGCTGAAGATCGGGCAGGCGGTCGGCTATCAGAACGCCGGCACGGTCGAGTTCCTGATGGATATGGACAGCCAGCAGTTCTACTTCATCGAGGTGAACCCCCGCGTCCAGGTCGAGCATACCGTGACCGAGGAGGTCACCGGCATCGACATCGTCCAAAGCCAGATCCGCATCGCCGAGGGCGAGACGCTGGCCGATGCCACCGGCCATGCCGCCCAGTCCGACATCACCCTGTCGGGCCATGCCCTGCAATGCCGGGTGACCACGGAAGACCCGCAGAACAACTTCATCCCCGATTACGGCCGCATCACCGCCTATCGGTCGGCCACCGGCATGGGCATCCGCCTGGACGGCGGCACGGCCTATTCGGGGGGCGTCATCACGCGCTATTACGATTCGCTGCTGGTCAAGGTCACGGCCTGGGCGCAGACCCCCGACCAGGCGATCCGCCGCATGGACCGCGCGCTGCGCGAGTTCCGGGTGCGTGGCGTTTCCACGAACATCGACTTCGTCATCAACCTGTTGAAACATCCGACCTTCCTGGACGACACCTACACGACCAAGTTCATCGACACGACCGACGACCTGTTCGACTTCAAGAAGCGTCAGGACCGCGCGACCAAGATCCTGACCTATCTGGCCGACATCAGCGTGAACGGGCACCCCGAGACCGCGGGCCGCGCCCTGCCCCCGGCCCAGGCCCGCGCGCCGGTCCCGCCCGCCCCAAAGGCCGCCCCCGCGCCCGGCACCCGCCAGCTGCTGGAGACCCAGGGCGCCCAGGCCGTGGCCGACTGGATGGCCGCCCAGACCCAGCTGCTGATCACCGACACCACGATGCGCGATGGGCATCAGTCGCTGCTGGCGACACGGATGCGGTCGATCGACATGATCCGCGTGGCGCCCAGCTATGCCGCGAACCTGCCGCAGCTGTTCAGCGTGGAATGCTGGGGGGGCGCGACCTTCGACGTGGCCTACCGCTTCCTGCAGGAATGCCCCTGGCAGCGCCTGCGCGACATCCGTGCGCAGATGCCCAACCTGATGACGCAGATGCTGCTGCGCGCGTCGAATGGGGTGGGTTACACCAACTATCCCGACAACGTGGTGCAGTTCTTCGTGAAGCAGGCCGCCGAGACCGGGGTCGATGTGTTCCGCGTCTTCGACAGCCTGAACTGGGTCGAGAACATGCGCGTCGCGATGGACGCCGTGATCGAGTCGGGCAAGATCTGCGAAGGCACGGTCTGCTATACCGGCAACATGCTGGACCCCGACCGGTCCAAATACGACCTGCAGTATTACGTGAAAACCGCGCAGGAACTGAAGGCCGCGGGCGCGCATGTGCTGGGCCTGAAGGACATGGCGGGCCTGCTGAAGCCGCCCGCCGCCCGCATCCTGATCAAGGCCCTGAAGGAGGAGGTCGGCCTGCCGATCCACTTCCACACCCACGACACCAGCGGCATGGGCGGTGCCACGATCCTGGCCGCCGCCGATGCGGGCGTCGATGCCGTCGATTGCGCGATGGACGCGCTGTCGGGCAACACCAGCCAGCCGACCTTGGGGTCCGTGGTCGAGGCGTTGGCCCAGACCGATCGCGACACCGGCCTGGATATCGGCGCCGTCCGCGCCATCAGCAACTATTGGGAACGCGTGCGCGAAAGCTATGCCGCGTTCGAATCGGGCCTGCAGTCCCCCGCCTCCGAGGTCTATCTGCACGAGATGCCCGGCGGGCAGTTCACCAACCTGAAATCGCAGGCCCGCAGCATGGGTCTGGAGGATCGCTGGCACGAGGTCGCACAGGCCTATGCCGACGTGAACCGGATGTTCGGCGACATCGTCAAGGTCACGCCGTCGTCCAAGGTCGTGGGCGACATGGCGCTGATGATGGTGTCCCAGAACCTGCCCCCCGAGTACGTCATGAACCCCGACCGCGACATGTCCTTCCCCGATTCGGTGGTGGACATGATGCGCGGCAACCTGGGCCAGCCCCCCGGTGGCTGGCCGCGGGCGATCCAGGCCAAGGTGCTCAAGGGAGAGACCCCGATCACCGACCGCCCCGGTGCCCATCTGGAGCCCGTCGACCTTGAGGCCGAGCGTGCCAAACTGTCGGAGATGCTGGACGGCAAGACCATCGACGATGAGGATCTGAACGGATACCTGATGTATCCCAAGGTCTTCACCGACTACATGCAGCGCCATGAGACCTATGGCCCGGTGCGCACCCTGCCGACCCGAACCTTCTTCTACGGCATGGAGCCGGGCGACGAGATCAGCGTCGAGATCGACCCGGGCAAGACGCTGGAGGTCCGCCTTCTGACCCTGGGAGAGACCGACGAGACCGGCCAGATGAAGGTCTTCTTCGAACTGAACGGCCAACCGCGTCAGGTCCGCGTTCCGAACCGCTCCGCCACCGGTGCGCAGGCTGCGCGCCCCAAGGCCGATGCCGCGAACCCCGGCCATGTGGGCGCGCCGATGCCGGGCGTCGTGGCGTCCGTCGGCGTCGCCCAGGGCGCTCAAGTCAAGCAGGGCGATCTGCTGCTGACGATCGAGGCGATGAAGATGGAGACCGGCCTGCACGCCGACCGCGACGGCACCATCAAGGCGCTGCATGTCGGCCCCGGCCAGCAGATCGACGCCAAAGACCTCCTGGTCGAGATCGAATGAGCCGCAGGGCCGGGGGACGCCGCCCCGGCACCGCACGACCGCGCCGCGTCAGCGGCGCCTCAGGCCCGGGCGGCAGCACGCCGACCATCGGTCGGCACCCCCGCCCCGGCCCGTCACACCCTCAACCGTCGCAGCGCTGGTAAAGGCGCGTGCCGCCCGCATCAGTCAGGCGCAGCACCGCCCCCTCCATCGTGGCGCTGACGGCACGCGTGTCCGTCATGCCCTCGCTGGAACAGCTCAGCGTCATCGCCCCGTCCGCCCCCACAGCACTGCGCGTGCAGCGTGCCTCGTAGAACCGCCAGCTTTCCCCCGCCAGCGTCAGCCGCGTCTCCGAGGCCGGATCCCCGCAGGCCTCGGCCCGCAGATCATAGGTCCCGTCGACCAGCGCAGCGCCGCCCTGTGCGGGGGGCGGCACGGCGCCGCCGCCGGTCTCGGTCTTGCAGGCCGCGAGGGCCAGCGCCGCCATCAGGGCGGCGGGCAGGATGGGGGTCATGGGTCTTCTCCTTCTTCCTGTCGCGCGGGCCTCAGTCCAGCCCGCGCCCTTTCAGCAGGGCATCGACGCCCGGCATGCGGCCCCGAAAGGCCATCCACAGCTGATCCGCCGGGGCCGACCCGCCCTTGGACAGGATCGTCTCTTCCAGCCGCCGCGCCGTTGCGGGGTCGAAGATGTCGCCCGTCTCGGCGAAGGCCGCAAAGGCATCCGCGTCCATCACCTCGGACCACATGTAGCTATAATAGCCCGCCGCATAGCTGTCGCCAGCAAAGACATGCGCGAAATGCGGCGTCGCATGACGCATGGGGATGGCGTCCGGCGCCTCCAGCCCCGTCAGCACCTCGGCCTGCCGTGCCATCGGGTCGGATGCCGGCGCACCCTCATGGAAGGCCAGGTCCACCAGCGCGCTCTCCAGATATTCCACGGTCGAGAACCCTGCCCCGGCCTTGCCCGCCGCCAGCATCCGGTCGCGCAGATCGGCGGGCAGGACATCACCGGTCTCATGGTGGCGCGCATGGGCATCCAGCACCGCGGGCTGCTCCAGCCAGTGTTCATAGAGCTGGCTGGGCAGCTCCACGAAATCCTGCGCAACCGAGGTCCCCGAGATCGAGGGCCAAGTCACGTCCGACAGGATGTGATGCGTCGCGTGGCCGAATTCGTGGAACAGCGTGCGCGCATCGTCCCAGGACAGGAAGGCCGGCCCACCCGGCTGGTCCGGCGGGGTGAAGTTGCAGACGTTGACCACGATCGGCCTCTGACCGTCACCGATCTTGTGCTGCATCTGCAAGGCCGAACACCACGCCCCCGACCGCTTGGACGGCCGCGCGAAATAGTCGCCCACAAAGACGGCCATCAGCTGACCGTCGCGGGTGATCCGCCAGGCGCGCACGTCGGGCGCCCAGAGCGGCGCCTCCAGCGGCTGGAACTCCAGGCCGAACAGGCGATGCGCGACGTCGAAGACAGCACCCAGCATCGCGTCCAGCGTCAGATAGGGGGCCACGTCATCGGCGTCGAAATCATGCGCGCGGGCGCGATGCCGTTCGGCATAGAGGCGCCAGTCCCAAGCCTCCAGAGGACCGTTGACGCCGTCCTCGTGCAGCATTTGGGCCAGCACCTGCTGATCGGACAGCGCGCGGGCGCGCGCCGCGGTCCAGACCTGGGACAGCAGGTCGCGCACGCGGTCGGGCGTCGCCGCCATCTGCGTCTCCAGCTTGTAACTGGCGAAATCGGCATAGCCCAACAGCTGCGCGCGCTCATGGCGCAGGGCCAGGATCTCGGAGACCAGCAGCAGGTTGTCGGTCGCCGCGCCGCCTGCCCCCGAACCCGACCCCCGTGCGGTCCAGGCCCGGAACGCCGTCTCGCGCAGCGCGCGGTCCTGCGCATGTTCCAGGAAAGGCACGATCAACGATCGATTCAGCGTCACCACCTGCCCCGTCATGCCGCGCTCGCGCGCCGCCGCCCGCATGGCACGGACCAGCCAGTCGGGCAGACCCGCCAGGGCGTCGTCGGCCACGGGCAGGACATAATCACGTTCGTCCGTCAGCACGTTCTGGGTGAACTCGGTGGTCAGCACGGCCAACCGGGCGCGGATCTGGGCCATGCGGCCACGGCCCGCCTCGTCCAGGCCCGCCCCGGCCCGCGTCAGGTCGCGCAGCGCCAGTTCGGTGATGCGCCGATCCTCGGGCGAAAGGCCGTCGGCGGCGGCCGCCACGGCGCGCACGCGGGCATACAGACGCGGATCCATGCTGATCCGGCTGCCGTATTCGGCAAGCCTGGGGGCGAAATCACGCTGCAGCGCCTGGCGCGCGTCGTTCGAATCGACCCCGGCCAAGGTGTAGAACACCGAAAGGACGCGGTTCAGATCCTCGTCCGCGGTCTCCATCGCCGCGATGGTGTTGGCAAAGTCGGGCGCGTCGGGGTTGGCGGCGATCGCCTCGTTCGCGGCTTCGGCCGCGGCCAGCGCCTGGTCAAAGGCGGGGGCGAAATCCGTGTCGTGGATCAGGTCGAAACGCGGCAGGCCTTCGGGGCCGGTCCAGCGGGTCAGTTGCGGGTTCATCAAGACCTCCTGTCGTCGACAGGCAGCCTAGGGTTGCGCCGCGCCGGGTTCCAGCGCCGATTGCGCCCCGCAGACCGGACAGGTCGGGTCCTGTGCGCAGGCGATCGTCCGGGTTTCGCCATAAAGGCCGTCGAACAGCATCATCCTGCCGCGCAGGCCCTGTCCCGCGCCGGTCAGGTGCTTGATCGCCTCCAGCGCCATCAGGCTGCCGATCACGCCGGGCAGCGCGCCGACCACGCCCGCCTCGGCGCAGGGGGCGTCGCGTTCGGGGGCCACGGGGAACAGGCAGGCCATGCAGGGCCCGCCGCGGGCCGGGTCGAAAAGGGTCACCTGCCCCTCCCACTGGCCGATGGCGCCCGAAAGCAGGGGCACGCCCGCCGCCACGCAGGCCCGGTTGATCGCGGCGCGGCCCGCGAAACTGTCGGTGCCGTCGATGACCAGATCATGTCCCGCGATAAGGTCGCTGTCGCCTTCGGTGATGCGGCGGATCAGGGGCGTCACGTCCAGATGCGGGTTCAGCCGCAGCATCGCCTCGGCCGCGGCATAGGCCTTGGGTTCGCCGCGCAGATCGTCGCGAAAGATCACCTGGCGCTGCAGGTTGGACAGGCTGACCGTGTCGTCATCCGCCAGCGTGATCCGCCCCACCCCAGCTGCAGCCAGGTACAGGCAGACGGGCGAGCCCAACCCCCCTGCCCCGACGACCAGCACCCGCGCGTCCTTCAGCCGCATCTGACCCGCACCGCCGATCTGGTGCAGGACCAGATGGCGGGCATAGCGGTCCAGCTCTGCGTCCGACAGCCCGGCATCGCGGGTCACGGGGGCGGGCGCGGGCGTGGCCTGAACGCGCAGTCGCGCCAGCAGCCGGCGATAGCCGATGACCAGCATCACCACCGCGCCCAGAACCAGCCAGCCCGCCGCGCTGCCACCAAGGGCGGCGGCGGCACCGCTGCCCGGCGCGATCACCTGCAGCGACAGCATGCCAACCCACAGGATCCCCACCATCAGCAGCACCACCTGGCGTGGCAGATGCAGCACCCGGCCCAAAATCAGCAGCATCACGATCAGGAAGACGCCGGTCATAGCCCCGCCCCCCCGGTGGAACCGAACCCGCCCTGCCCGCGCACGGTGTCGTCCAGCGCGTCGACCAGTTCGAACCGGGCCTGCGGCGCGGGGGCCACGACCATCTGGGCGATCCGGTCGCCGTGGCGGATGGTGAACGGCGCATCGCCAAGGTTCAGCACGATCACCCCCAGGGGGCCGCGATAATCGCAGTCGATGGTGCCGGGGCTGTTGGGCAGGGTCAGGCCGTGCTTGAGCGCCAGCCCGGACCGGGGGCGGACCTGGACCTCCCACCCCTGCGGGATGGCCAGCGCCAGCCCGGTGGGGATCAGCGCGCGGCCCATCGGCTGCAGGGTCACCCCCTGCAGCCGGTCCGCGGGGGCCAGGTTGGCGCACAGGTCGGCCCCCGCCGCCCCCGCCGTCTGATAGGACGGCAGCGGAAGGGTGGGGTCGGCATCGGGAAGGCGCATCACGCGCAGGACGGGCTGGTGGGTCATGCCCCTATCCATGCAATGCAAAAGGCCGCGCGGCAATGCCGCACGGCCTTTCAGCATGTCGCAGTCGGAACGGATCAGCGCGGAGCGATCATCATCACCATCTGGCGACCTTCCAGCTTGGGCATGGTCTCGACCTTGCCGGCCTCTCCGACGTCGTCGCGGACGCGGTGCAGCAGTTCCAGGCCAAGATCCTGGTGGGCCATCTCGCGGCCGCGAAAGCGCAGGGTCACCTTGACCTTGTCGCCGCCTTCCAGGAACTTGAGCACGCTGCGCATCTTGACGTCATAGTCGTGAGTATCGGTTCCCGGACGGAACTTGATCTCCTTGACCTCGATGACCTTCTGCTTCTTGCGGGCCTCGGCCTCGCGTTTCTGCATCTCGTACTTGTACTTGCCGAGGTCCATGACCTTGCAGACCGGGGGGGCCGCGTTCGGCGAAATCTCGACCAGATCCAGCCCGGCATCCTGTGCCATCTGCATGCCGACCGACGGCGGCACGACGCCGATGTTTTCCCCTTCGGGACCGATCAGGCGGATTTCGGACACGCGGATGCGTTCGTTGGTGCGGGGACCGGTGTCACGTTGGGGCGGTGCGTTATGCGGGCGGCGGGCTATGGCGTTGCTCCTTTTATGGCCAATGCGAAGTGACAGGAAAATAAGGGCAACCGCGTCATTATTCAACCGGAATTGATCAGGACGGGGCGCAATTCGGCCCTGCGGCGACCCGATCCGGGGGCAATCGGGGGGTGCGGCGCTTTTCCGGCGCGGGGGGCTGTGTCATAGAGTGTGCAAATGCCGTGAACATCAGGGGTCCATGATGCCGAAACTGTTGCCCATCGTCGTGATTCTGGTTCTGGCCGCGGGGGGTGCGTCATACCTGATGCAAGGCCGCACCGACGAACCCGTTGAGATGGCCCAGGCCCCCGAGGCCCCGACCGCGGCCCCCGACACCGTCGCGGGCGACGCTGCGCGCCTGGCCGACGATGCCGCCGACGCCGCACAGACAGCCGCGGAAACCGCGGACGATGCCCCCGCGACAGAGGCGACGGACAGCCAGGATGCAGCCAATGCCGCAGCCGACGCGGCCGCCGACGCCGCCGCCATCGCTGCCGATGCCGCGGCCGAGGCCGTCGCCGCATCGAACGACACCGGCGCCGCCCCCGCCAGCGACGCGGCGGACGCCGCCGAAGCCGCGGCCGAGGCCGCGCTGGACGCCGCCGACCGGGCCGCGGCCGCCGCCGCGGGCGCCACCGCGGGCGTCACCGGCCTGACCGCCGACGCGGCCGCGCAGGAGGCCGCCAGCGCCGCGCAGGACGCGGCGGACGCCGCCGCCGAGACGGCCGATGCCGCCACCGTCGCCGCCCGGATCGAGGCGCTGCTGACCCCCGAGGGCTTCGACCGCGCCCAGGTCGACAGCATCATCGACGGCGCGGCCATCCCCGACACGCAGAAGCAGACGCTCAAGCAGCTGGTGTCGCAGGCAGAGGGCGACCCCGCCCTGCTGGCCGCCGCGCTGGAGCAGGTCAAGGCGGTCATGCGCTGATGACGGTCCTGCCGATCCGGGACATGGCGCCGTTCCTGGCCGGGCGGCCCGCCGTCCTGGCCCGCGGACCGCTTGCCGTGATCCTGGTCGAGGACGACACCGCCGTCGCGGCGACGCTGCGCCATCATCTGGACCGGGGCTTTCGCCACATCCTGCTGATGTCGGACCAGCCGCAGGATCTGCCCGACGCGATGGCCGCGCAGGTGACGCAGCTGCGCTACGACCCGCGCAGGCCCGCGGCCCATGTCCAGGCGGTGAACGCGGTGATCCGCGCCGTGCCGACCGGCACCTGGCTTTACTACGGCTTTAACGCAGAGTTCCTGTTCTATCCCTTCTGCGAAACCCGAAGCGTCGGAGAGATGCTGGCCTTTCACACCGAGGAACGGCGCGCCGCGATGCTGTCCTATGTGATCGATCTTTATGCGGGTGATCTGCGGGCCTGCCCCGACGCGGTCGATCTTGACGGGGCGCTGTTCGACCGGACGGGATACTATGCCCTGGGCCGTCGCGGCACGGACGGCCAGATCCGCGAACGCCAGCTGGACTTTCATGGCGGCCTGCGCTGGCGCTATGAGGAGTTCCTGCCGGCAGACCGTCGCCGCATCGACCGCATCGCGCTGTTCCGCGCCGCCCCCGGCCTGACGGTGACCGCCGACCACCGCTTCTCGATCGAGGAGTACAACACCTACTCCTGTCCCTGGCACCACAACCTGACGGCCGCTGTGGCATCCTTTCGGGTCGCCAAGGCGCTGGTACGCAACCCCGGATCGCGCGAACAGGTCCGCGACATGACCTGGCGCAA
The DNA here is from genome assembly GCF_004010775.1 of Paracoccus sp. Arc7-R13. Lineage (NCBI taxonomy): Bacteria > Pseudomonadati > Pseudomonadota > Alphaproteobacteria > Rhodobacterales > Paracoccaceae > Paracoccus > Paracoccus sp. Arc7-R13. The sequence goes on from NZ_CP034810.1 coordinate 2,682,642, forward strand.
TTCGCACCGCTTCGACTGGACCAGCCAGCAGCTGATGGACCTGGGCCTGATGGAGCCGGGACAGTGGTTCTAGACGGCTGCGGCTTGCCCTTGCGCGGGTCTTGCCCCGGATGATAGACCCTGCGGCAACCTGAAAAACCGACCGGCCCGCAGGGGCTGCACAGATGAAGGCGTGACCCGGATGGCATTGACCCAGACCAGCTTCGACCGCGACGACCTGCTTGCCTGCGCGCGCGGAGAACTGTTCGGCCCCGGAAATGCCCAGCTGCCCGAACCGCCCATGCTGATGATGGACCGCATCACCGACGTGTCCGAGGACGGCGGAGCGCATGGCAAGGGCCATATCGTCGCCGAATTCGACGTCACGCCCGACCTGTGGTTCTTCGGCTGCCACTTTCCCGGCAACCCGATCATGCCCGGCTGCCTGGGCCTGGACGGGCTGTGGCAGCTGACCGGCTTCAACCTGGGCTGGCGCGGCTGGCAGGGGCGCGGTTACGCCCTGGGCGTCGGAGAGGTCAAGCTGACCGGCATGGTGCGGCCCGACCGCAAGATGCTGCGCTATACCGTCGATTTCACCAAGGCCGTCCAGACCCGTCGCCTGACCATGGGCGTGGCCGATGGCCGGGTCGAGGCGGACGGAGAGCTGATCTATCAGGTCAAGGACATGAAAGTGGCCCTGTCGGCCAGCTGACCCCACCCATTCAAGGAGGCCCCCATGCGTCGTGTCGTCATCACCGGGCTTGGTATCGTATCCCCCATCGGCAACAATGCCGACGAGGTCACTGACAGCCTGCGCGCGGGCAAGTCGGGCATCGTCTTCGCCCCTGAATATGCCGAGCACGGCTTTCGCAGCCAGGTCCACGGCATGCCGCAGATCGTGCTTGAGGACCATATCGACAAGCGCAACCTGCGCTTCATGGGTCCGGGTGCCGCCTACAACTTCCTGGCCATGGAACAGGCCATCAAGGACAGCGGCCTGGAGGAAGGCGACGTCTCGAACGAGCGCACCGGCCTGATCATGGGATCGGGCGGGCCGTCCACGTCGAACTTCTTTCTGGCGCATCAGACGGTGATCGAGAAGGGCAGCCCCAAGCGCATGGGCCCCTTCATGGTCACGCGCTGCATGTCCTCCACCAATTCGGCCTGCCTTGCCACGCCCTTCAAGATCAAGGGCGTGAACTACTCCATCACCTCGGCCTGCGCGACGTCGGCGCATTGCATCGGCAACGGGGTCGAGCAGATCCAGATGGGCAAGCAGGACATCGTCTTCGCCGGCGGCGGCGAGGAGCTGGACTGGACGCTGTCGTGCCTTTTCGACGCGATGGGCGCGATGTCGTCGAAATACAATGACACGCCCGAGACCGCGTCGCGCCCCTATGACGCGACCCGCGACGGGTTCGTCATCGCGGGCGGCGGCGGCGTCGTCGTGCTGGAGGAATTGTCCCACGCCCTGGCGCGCGGCGCCAAGATCTATGCCGAGGTCACGGGTTACGGCGCGACCAGCGACGGCTACGACATGGTCGCCCCCTCCGGCGAGGGCGGCGAGCGTGCGATGCGCGTGGCCATGTCCACCCTGCCCGAGGACCGAAAGGTCAGCTACATCAACGCGCACGGCACCTCGACGCCCGTGGGCGATCTGGGCGAAATCAAGGCCATCCGCCGCATCTTCGGCGACGGGTCGACCCCGCCCGTCAGCTCGACCAAGTCGCTGACCGGGCATTCCCTGGGTGCGACCGGCGTTCACGAGGCGATCTACAGCCTGCTGATGTTGCAGAATGACTTCATCGCGGCCTCGGCGAACGTCACGACGCTGGATCCCGAGATTCAATCGGGCGAGATTGCGACCAGCCGCGTGGACAACGCCGGGTTGGATTCGGTCCTGTCGAACAGCTTCGGCTTTGGCGGCACGAATGCCACCCTGCTGATGTCGCGCTATCAGGACTGAGGCAAAGGACCAACGCATGGGCGATCTTCTGAAGGGCAAGCGCGGGCTTGTGATGGGGGTCGCCAACGAGCGGTCCATTGCCTGGGGCATCGCGCGCGCGCTAGCCGACCAGGGGGCAGAGCTGGCGTTCAGCTATCAGGGCGAAGCGTTCGGCAAGCGCGTCGAACCGCTGGCGGCCTCTGTGGGGTCGGACCTGCTGGTCGATGTGGACGTGACGAACGACGCGTCGCTGGACGCGGCCTTCGCCACGCTGGCCGACCGGTGGGGTTCGATCGACTTCCTGATCCACGCCGTCGCCTTCTCCAACAAGGACGAGCTGACCGGCCGGTTCATGAACACCAGCCGCGCCAACTTCAAGCACAGCCTGGAGATCAGCTGCTACTCGCTGATCGAGGTCGCGCGCCGCGCCCATCCGCTGATGGCGGCCAAGGACGGATCGGGCGGCGGGTCGATCATCACCCTGACCTATGGCGGGTCGAACCGCGTGACGCCGTTCTACAACGTCATGGGCGTCGCAAAGGCCGCGCTGGAAAGCAGCGTGCGGTATCTGGCCAACGACCTTGGCCCGGACGGCATCCGCGTGAACGCGATCAGCCCCGGCCCGATGAAGACCCTGGCAGGCGCGGCCATCGGCGGCGCGCGCAAGACCTTCCGCCACACCGAGGCCAATGCACCCTTGCGCGCCAACGCCACGCTGGAATCCATCGGCGGCACCGCCGTCTGGCTGCTGTCCGACTGGGGCGCCTGCACCACCGGAGAGATCGTGATGGTCGATGGCGGCTATCACGTGCTGGGCATGCCGCAGAGCGAGAACCTGTAGCGGCAATCACGACAGGGGGGCGGCGGCATGTCGGTTTTCACGGCGGGTGACGGGGCGCGCATCGCTTTTTCCGACCAGGGGACCGGCCTGCCCGTCCTGTGCCTGGCGGGCCTGACCCGCAGCATGTCCGATTTCGACTATGTCGCGCCGCACCTGACCGGGGTACGCCTGATCCGCATGGATTACCGCGGCCGCGGCGCGTCCGAATGGACCGGAGCCGAAACCTATACCGTCCCGCGCGAAGCGCGCGATGTGATCGACCTGCTGGATCATTTGGGGATCGACCGTGCCGCAGTGCTGGGCACGTCGCGCGGCGGCCTGGTCGGCATGGTGCTGGCCGCGACCGCGCATGACCGCCTGTCGGGCCTGTGCCTGAACGATGTCGGCCCCGAGATCGCGCGCGCCGCGCTGGAGCGGATCTTCGACTATGTCGGGCGCAATCCCGCGGCTGCCAGCCATTCCGAACTGGCGGCGCGCCTGCCCGGGCTGATGCCGGGCTTTGCCGACGTGCCGCCGGGACGGTGGCTGGAGGACGTGCGCCGCCATTACCACGAAACGCCGGAGGGGTTGCGCATTACCTATGACCCCGCCCTGCGAGAGGCGTTCCTGGCCGCGTTCCAGGGCGATCCGGTCGATCTGTGGCCGTTGTGGCAGGCGACGGCCGGCCTGCCGGTCGCACTGATCCGGGGGGCGAATTCGGACCTTCTGTCGCCTGCGGTGGCCGCGCGCATGAAGGACATGCGCCCGGACCTGATCCTGGCCGAGGTGCCCGGCCGCGCCCATATCCCCTGGCTGGACGAGGCCCCTGCCCTGGACGCGATCCGCCGCTGGCTGGCGGCCTGCGGCGCCTAGCCGCCGATCGCCCGCAACGCCCAGAACAGCGCGCCCGACAGGGCCGCCGCCGCCGGAACCGTGACCACCCAGGCCGCGCCGATGGTCAGCACATGCGACCGGCGCACCAGCTTGCGGCGGCGACGCTCCTCGGGGGCGGTGCGGGGGCGTTCGGGGGCCTGCCCCTGCACGGCGCGGGCGCGGCGGGCCGCGTCCCATTCGCGAAAAAAGCCCACCCCGAAGATCGCACCGACGGCGATGTGGGTCGAACTGACCGGCAGACCCAGCCAGCTGGCCAAAATCACCGTCAGCGCCGCCGACAGCGACACGCAATAGGCACGCATGGGGTTCAGCTTGGTGATCTGGCTGCCGACCATGCGGATCAGCTTGGGTCCGAACAGGAACAGACCGAAGGACAGGCCGAACGCCCCGATCAGCATCACCCAAAGCGGGATGGCCACGGCCTCTGCCGTGCCGCCCGATCCCAGGGCCTGCACGATGGCGGCCAGCGGCCCGACGGCATTGGCCACGTCATTGGCACCATGCGCAAAGGACAGCAGCGCGGCCGACACGACCAGCGGGATGCCGAACAGCACCTTGAGCGACTTGTTGCGGTTCTCCAGCCCGCGCGACTGGCGGCGGATCACCGGGATCATGACGACCCAGCAGACCAGGCCCAGCACCGCGCCGATCATCAGCGCCCCGGAGAAGGTCACGTCGACGATGCGGCTAAGACCCTTCAGCGCCAGATAGGCCGCGAACGCACCCGCCATGATGCCGATCAGGACCGGCACCCAGACGCGCGCGGCCGCGATCTTGTCGTCGCGATAGATGATGCGCGCCTTGATGAACCACAGGAAGGCCGCGGCGATCAGCCCGCCCAGCACCGGAGAGATCACCCAGCTGGCCGCGATGGTCGCCATCGTGGGCCAGTTGACCGCGCCGAACCCGGCCGCGGCGATGCCCGCGCCCATCACGCCGCCGACGATGGAATGGGTGGTGGAGACCGGCGCGCCGATCCAGGTCGCCAGGTTCACCCACAGCGCCGATGACAGCAGCGCCGCCATCATCGCCCAGACGAAGATGCCGTCGGTCCCGATCGTCTGCGGATCGATGATCCCGCGAGAGATGGTGCTGACCACGTCGCCGCCCGCGATCAGGGCGCCCGCGGTCTCGAACACGGCGGCGATGGCGATGGCGCCCCCCATGGTCAGCGCATTCGCGCCGACCGCCGGGCCCATGTTGTTGGCCACATCGTTGGCGCCGATGTTCAGCGCCATGTAGGCGCCGAAGATCGCCGCGACCACGACGATCAGCGTGTTGTCGGTCTGTCCGAAGGCGACCATCGCCCCCAGCCCGGCCAGCAGCACGAAGGCCAGCGCGACGCCCGGCGCGACCAGCGGGCGCGCGACATAGGCGGTAGCGTTTTCCAGCGCCGAGAACCGCCCCAGGTCGCGGTCCAGCGTATCGAGATGTCGGGCTTCCAGGTCGTTTTGGGCCATGATGTCCTCTGGTTGGCGCAGCGGGGGCCTAGGGCGAAACGGCGCTCAGCGCAAGCATTGCGGCGGTAGGGTGCCGATCCGGGCAGCAAAAAGCCGGGCCTGTGTGAATGTAATCCTTTTCAGACGGAATGAAATCCATTACATCTGTGGACAACCCCCGGAGGAGCGGGGACCAGAGGAGAAGATCATGACATTTGCAAGAACCGCCCTGATCGGTGGACTGGCCACGCTGGTGGCACCGATGGCGATGGCCCAGGATGCGGCCACGTCCGACCTGCCCATCGCGGTCCAGATGTATACGCTGCGCGACCACGGCACGCTGGATGAACAGCTGGCCGCTGTCCAGGCGGCGGGCGTGACCGCGGTGGAGACCGTCGGCATGCAGGACAGCACCGCCGAGGACCTGTCGGCCAAGCTGCAGGAGTACGGGATCGAGGCGATCTCGACCCATGCCCAGCTGGCCGATCTGCGCGCCGACGCGCAGGCGGTGATCGATTTCAACAAGGCGATCGGCAACGACGTCATCACCGTCCCCTATCTGGCCGAGGAGGACCGCCCTGCGGATGCCGCCGGCTGGACCGCCCTGGGCGAGGAGCTGGCCGCGCTCAGCGAGACGCTGGAGGCGGCGGACATGACGCTGGCCTATCACAACCACGATTTCGAGATGGTCGAGTTCGACGGCCGCACCGCGCTGGAGATCATGATGGAGGCCGCGGGCGAGGACGTCATGGCCGAGCTGGACCTGGCATGGGTCGCGCGCGGCGGGTTGGACCCGGTCGAGTATCTGGGCCGTTTCGACGACCGCGTCTTTGCGATCCACGCCAAGGACAACGCCCCCGAGGGCGAGGCCGAGGACGAGCGGGGCTTCAAGGCGCTTGGCAAAGGCACGCTGGACTGGGCCGCGATCCTGCCCGCCGCCGAGGAGGCCGGCGCGCAGTGGTACATCATCGAGCATGACCAGCCCCTGGATGCCGCCGAGGTCGTGATGACCGGCGCCACCTTCCTGACGGAAAACCTGCCGGACAGCGCCACGCGCTGAACCCTCCCTGCCGGACAGGTTGACTGGGGCCGCGACATCGTCGCGGCCCCTTTTTCCGTGTCGCGATGCCGGGTGGCGATGCCGGGGCCCGCCGCGGGGGGCGGACCCGGCCGGATCACATCGGGCGGACCCAGATGTTGCGGAAGCTGACATCCGCGTCATGGTCCTGCAGCTGGATCGGCGCGCAGTCATGCGCCTCGTAGGCCGGATAGCCGATCCATTCGGTCACACCCTGGATCTGGGCGTGGTTCTGCACCACAACGCCGTTATGCAGGACGGTGATATGGGCCGGACGGCGCAGCGCACCTTCGTCCGAAAAGATCGGCGCCTGGAAGATGATGTCGTAGGTCTGCCATTCTTCGGGTGCGCGCGAGGCGTTCACCAGCGGCAGGTGCTGCTTGTAGATCGACCCCGCCTGCCCGTTCGCATAGGTCGGGTTCTCGAAGCTGTCCAGAACCTGCACCTCATAGCGGCTCTGCAGGAAGATGCCGCTGTTGCCGCGGTCTTGGCTGTCATGCCCCTCGTTGTTCGGCGGAGAGCGCCATTCGACATGCAGCTGCACGTCGCAGAAGCTTTCCGTGGTGCGGATGTCACCCGATCCGCGCGCGACGCGCATCGCGCCATCCTCGACGACCCACTGGGCCGCGCCGCCGTTCACGGATTCCCACCCGTCCAGGTTCGTCCCGTCGAACAGCACGACCGCGTCCGACGGCGGCTCGCCCTCGGGGGTCTGGACCAGCCGCGGCTCGGGGCCCGCGATCTCGGTCACGCGGGACTGGGCCTGGCGTTCCTCGCGCGTCGGCTCGGGGGCGTCCTGGGCCAGGGCGGGGGCGGCCAACGCCAGCAGCGCGGCCATCGATGTCATCAGTTTCATGGCAATGTCCTTTGCGAAAGAATGCGGCCCCGGACATGCCGGGGCCGTTGGCGGGATCAGGTGGCCCAGGCCGGGCCGCCGTCGTACTCCAGATCGCCGATGTACTCGCCCGGCACCGGCTCATAGCGCAGCACCTGCGTCGCGCCGACCTCGGAGGTGAAGAACCCGAACAGCGTCAGCTGCTGGATCGGCGTGAACCAGTGCAGCGCCGGCAGGTCCGCCTCGGTCTGGGCCTGCGCGGTGGCGGCGGTGTCGGCCGACTGCTGCTGATCGCGGGCCTGGATGCGCATCTCCTCCTTGGCCTGGGCCACGACGGTGGCCTGGGCGCTGGCGGCGACCATGGCCTCCTGCAGCATCTGCTGGCGCTCCTCGGCGGTCAGATCCTCGAACGGCTTGCCGAATTGTGCCTGGGCCTCGGATTTCAGCGTGTCGATGCTGTCGCGGAACGCCGCCTGCTCCTCGGCGTCATAGCAGTCGCTGACGAACTGGGTCATGAAGGCGCCCACGCCCGCATCCTTGGCGCCCGGCGTGTCGGTGGCGGGAATGATCGTCTCGGCCACCTCGTCCAGGAAGGCCGCATCCTCGGGGGTGAAGAGGTTCTCTCCGGTCTCGGTCGGGACATAGGCCATCACCCGGCCCGCACCCAGCATGGCCGTCCCGGTGACGGCGGCGATCATCGTCAGAAGGTCGCGACGGTTCATCACAGATCTCCGTTCTTGAGGGCTTTGACGGCGTGATCCGCCGCACGCGCGGTCAGCGCCATGTAGGTCAGCGACGGGTTCACGCAGCTGGCCGAGGTCATGCAGGCCCCGTCCGTCACATAGACGTTCGGCGCATCCCAGACCTGGTTGTCGCCGTTCAGGACCGAGGTCCTCGGATCGCGGCCCATGCGTGCCGTGCCCATCTCGTGGATGCCCATGCCGGGGGCATAATCGCGGTCGACCGGCTTGACGTCCTTGACCCCGGCGGCCTCCAGGATGTCGACGGCGTCCTGCTTCATGTCCTCGCGCATGCGCATCTCATTCTCGCGCAGGTCGACGCTGACGGACAGGACCGGCAGGCCCCACTTGTCCGTCGTGCCCCGGTCAAGCGAGATGGCGTTGTCGTGATAGGGCAGCATCTCGCCAAAGCCGGTCATGCCGATGGTCCAGTTGCCCGGCGTCGACAGCGCCTGCTTCAGGTCCGCACCGATGTTCAGTTCGGCGATGTCGCGCTGCCATCCCTGGCGGCTGGCCGATCCCTGATAGCCGAAGCCGCGGGTATAGGGCCGCTCCTCGCCGTCGATGTTGCGGAAACGCGGGATGTAGAAGCCCGCCGGACGGCGCCCGAAGTAGTACTTGTCATCGAACCCCTCGACCCGGCCCTCGGCGCCGACGCGGAAATGGTGGTCCATGACGTTGTGGCCCAGCTCGCCCGATGACGAGCCCAGGCCGCCTTCCCAGACATCGGTCGCCGAGTTCATCAGCACCCAGGTCGAATTGAAGCTGGAGGCGTTCAGGAACACCACGTCTGCGGTGTATTCATAGGTCATGTTCGTCTCGGCATCGATGATCTCGACCCCGGTCGCGCGCTTGCGGTCCTTGTCGTAGAGGACCTCCTTGACGATCGAGAACGGCCGCAGCGTCAGGTTGCCCGTGGCCATCGCGGCGGGCAGCGTCGCGGACTGGGTGCTGAAATAGGCGCCATAGGGGCAGCCCAGCCAGCACTTGTTGCGATACTGACAGGCGACGCGGTTCTGGTCGGGCAGTGCCTCGGTGATGTTGGCCACGCGGCTGTTGATCAGGTACCGCTTGCCGCCAAACGCGTTGCGCAGGCGTGCGGCCACGTCCTTTTCGACGATGTTCAGCGGGATGGGCGGCAGGAACTGCCCGTCGGGCAGGATGTCCAGCCCCTCGTTCGTCCCCGAGATGCCGGCAAAGCGTTCGGCATGGTCGTACCAGGGCGCGATGTCGGCATAGCGGATCGGCCAGTCGGTCGCGATCCCCTCGCGTTCGTTGGCGGTGAAGTCGGTGTCCGAGAAGCGATAGGACTGGCGACCCCACATCAGGCTACGCCCGCCGACGTGATAGCCCCGGAACCAGTCAAAGCGCTTGGCCTCGACATAGGGATTCTCCTGCTCGTTGGCCCACATGCCGAAGGTCTGCTCGTTCAGGGGATAGTCGCGCGACAGGACGGGATAGTTGTCCTTCATCTCCATGGTCGCGGTGCCGCGGTGGGGATAGTCCCAGGCCTCCTTGTCCGCGTTCACATAGTCGGTCAGATGCTCGATGTTACGGCCACGCTCCAGCATCAGGACCTTCAGGCCCTTCTCCGTCAGCTCCTTGGCGGCCCACCCGCCGCTGATGCCCGATCCGACGACGATCGCGTCGTAATGCATGTTGTCTGCCATCTGGCGTTCCTTTCTAGAAATTGCTTGAGGCGTTCAGACGTCGCAGGTCAGCACCGCGTCGCGCAGCGATGCGGCGGCGGCCTGCGGGGCGGGGTCGCGCGGGATGAATTCCTGCGCCACCCAACCCTGATAGCCCGTGTCCCGGATCGCCCTGCAGATCGCGGGATAGTTCAGTTCCTGACTGTCGTCGGGGTCGTTGCGGCCGGGATTGCCGGCGGTGTGGTAATGCCCGAACCAGCGATGGTCGCGCATGATGGTGCGGATCACGTCGCCCTCCATGATCTGCATGTGGTAGATGTCATAGAGCAGCTTGAACTGCGGGCTTTGCAGCCGTTCGCACAGCGCCACACCCCATGCGCTGTGGTCGCACATGTAATCGGGATGATTGACGCGGCTGTTCAGCAGCTCCATCTGCAGCACGACCCCGGCATCGCGAGCGGCGGGCAGGATGCGCGACAGGCCCTCGGCGCAATGGCGCAGGCCGTCTTCGTCGGACATGCCCCGGCGGTTGCCGCTGAAGCAGATCAGGTTCACATGCCCCGCCTCCGCGACCAGCGGGATGTGACGCAGATAACGTTCGGTCAGTTCGTCGTGGTTGGCAGGGTCCGCCCAGCCATCCTCCAAGCTGATCTCGGCGCCGTTGCACATCGAACTGGCCAGCCCGTGTTCGGCCAGCACCGGCCAGTCGTCCGGACCGCACAGGTCGATCGCGCCCAGGCCGGTCTGGCGGGCCAGCTGGCACAGGTCGGCCAGCGGCAGGTCGCCAAAGGTCCAGCGCGCCACGGAATGGTTGATGTTGCCCTGCAGCCCCGCAGGCTGCGCATCCTGGGCCATCAGGGGCACCGCCCCCAGCCCCGCCCCAAGCGCCGCAAGGCCGCTGGCGCCGTGAAACAGTCCGCGCCGGGTCATACTCGCGCGGTCCGACAGATCGGTCATGGTTATCCTCCCTTTGATGCAGGCCCCGGTCACGCCCTCGGGCGAAATATGAAACCGTTTACATTTCGGGGCGGAACGACCCCCTCCTCCGGGGTCGGAATGCGGCGCGGGTCACATCCCGCGCCGCGTCGTCGTCAGTACGGGCTGTCTTCGAAATAGAAGCTCTCGGCGTTCTCCGGGGTGATCAGCTGGGAGGCGATGATGAATTCGCCCGACATGGGTGCACCGGAGGTCAGGCCCAAAGCGGTCATCTCGATCGCGGTCGAGATCATCGCCGGCGGATAGGTCACGTTCACCGGAACCGTCGGATCGCCGTCCTGGATGCGCTGGACCATCTCCTTCATCCCGGCGCCGCCGACGACGAACATCTCCTCGGTGCGGCCGGCCTGGTCGATGGCCGCCAGCGCGCCAACGGCCATGTCGTCATCCGCCGCCCAGACCGCATCGATCTCGGGGAAGCGCGACAGCCAGTCCTGCATCAGGTTGAAGGCCGTGTCGCGGTTCCAATTGCCGTGATCCATGGCCAGCACCTCGATGCCCGACCCTTCCAGCGCAGCCTCGAAACCCGCCACGCGCTCGTTGTCGACGGTGGAGGCGATGCCGCGCATCACGACGACCTTGGCGCCCTCGTCCAGGGTATCGGCGAAATAGGTTCCTGCGGTGCGGCCAAAGCTGTCGTTGTCACCCGCGACATACAGGTTCTCGATGCCCTCCTGGGCCAGGCCGCGGTCGACGACGGTGACCCAGACGCCGCTGTCGGCGATGCGCTGGATCGGGCCGGTCAGGGGCTCGGATTCGAAGGGCAGGACGACCAGCGCGTCGATGCCGCGGGTGGCAACCATGTCCTCAAGGTCCGACACCTGCTGCCCGGGATCGGAGGTCGTGGTCAGCACGAATTCCAGATCGGGGTTCGCCTCGGACAGCCGCGCGACGGTGCGTTCGGCGTGAAAGTTCAGCGCCCCCGCCCAGCCATGCGTCGCCGCCGGGATCGAGATGCCGATGGTTTCCGACAGCGCCGGGACAGCGGTCAGGCTCATCAGGGCGGTCGTGGCAATCAGGGTCTTTCTCATGGTGGTTACTCCTCCCACAGGTGAAAATCAGCGTGCGGCGCCAGTATTGCGCTGCAGCACGACGGCAAGGATGATGACGACGCCCTGGATGGCACCGTTCAGATAGGGGCTGACGAAGTCTGTCAGGTTCAGCAGGTTGCCGATCAGCGACAGGATCAGGACCCCCACGACCGTGCCCCAGACCCGGCCGAAGCCGCCCTTCAGCAGGGTGCCGCCGATGATCACCGCGGCGATCGCCTCCAGCTCCCACAACAGGCCCGTGGTGGCGGATGCCGATCCAAGGCGCGGCACGTACATCACGACCGCGATGCCGACCAGCGTGCCCAGCAGGACATAGGTCATTAACCGCACCCGCAGCACCGCGACCGAGGAATAGCGCGCGACCTTCTCGTTCGAACCGATGGCGGCGCAGTGGCGGCCGAAGGCGGTGTGGCGCATGGTGATCTCTCCCAGGATCGCCAGCACGGCAAAAACGATGATGGGCCAGCTGATCCCCAGGATGCCGTCGTAATAGACGGGCCGGTACAGCTCGCGCATCTCATAGCCCAGCGAAAGCGTGCCGCCGTCGGCCAGCCAGGTCACTAGGCTGCGATAGATGCCCATCGTGCCCAAGGTCAGGATGAACGCCTCGATGCCGGCGCGGGTGATCAGGATGCCGTTGATGAAGCCCGCAGCCAGTCCCGTGAACAGCGCCAGCGCAATGCCGATCAGGATGACGGGCAGCCCGCCGCCCATGCTTTCGGTCAGCATGTTCATCACCAAGATCATCAGCCCTGCGACAAAGGCCGCCATCGACCCGACGGACAGGTCCAGCCCGCCCGCGGTGATGACGAAGGTCATGCCGATGGCGATGATGCCGATGAAGGCCGATCGCGCCAGCACGTTCGTGATGTTGGCAAAGCTGAGGAAGTTCGGGTTCAGCGCCATGCCGATCAGCACCAGCACGATCAGCGCCACGATGGGCGCGACGACGGCCAGATTGACCCTGGGACGCCGGGTCGGGGCGGTGGTTGCCATACTCATGCGGCGCTGTCCTTTTCATGTCCGCCCTGGGAATGGTCCATCCCCATGGCCAGACGCACGATATTGCCCTCGGTCACGGCCGCGTCGGCCAGTTCGCCCACGATGCGACCAGCGTGCATGACGACCACGCGGCTGGCCAGACCGATCAGTTCGGGCATTTCCGAGGAGATGACGATGATGCTGCGGCCTTCGGCGGCCAACCGTGCGATCAGGGTATAGATCTGCTGCTTGGTGCCGATGTCGATGCCGCGGGTGGGTTCGTCGATGATGACCACCTGGGGGTCCGACAGCAGGGTCTTGGCCAACAGCAGCTTCTGCTGGTTCCCGCCCGACAGATCGCCCACCGCCATGCCGCGTTCGGGCGCGCGGATCGCGAAGTCGCCGATGGCCGTGTCCAGCGCGGCCTCCTCGCGCTTGCGGTCGATCAGGGGGCTGCCGAACCGGTCCAGCTGGCCCAGGGTCAGGTTCTCGCGAAGCGTCTTGTCCAGCAACAGACCCGCGCCCTTGCGGTCCTCGGTCAGATAGACCAGCCCGGCCCGCATCGCCTGCGCGACGTGGTTGGCGGGCAGGTCCTGCCCCTTCAGGCGCACGGTGCCACTGCGCGGGCGCAGGCCCGCGATGGCCTCGGCCAGTTCGGTGCGCCCCGATCCGACCAGGCCGCCGATGCCCAGCACCTCGCCCCGGTGCAGCACCAGGGACGCGTCATGGACCACACCGGGCACGCTGACGCCCTGCGCCTCCAGGATCGGCTCGGCCCCGTGGGCGGCCTTGGGCGGGAACAGGTCCGACAGCTCGCGCCCGACCATCGCGGTGGCCATGTCGTCTTCGGTGACGTCGGCGGTCAGGTCCGACCGCACCATCGTGCCGTCGCGCAGGACGGTCACGCGGTCGGCGATGCGCTTGACCTCACCAAGCTTGTGCGAGGTGTACAGGATCGCCACCCCTTCCGCCCGCAGGCGGTCAATCTGGGCGAACAGCACCTCGGTCTCGCGTTCGGTCAGCACGGCGGTCGGTTCGTCCATGATCAAGACGCGCGCCTTGCGCGACAGGGCCTTGGCGATCTCGACCATCTGCTTGTCGGGGACCGAGATGCGGTTGACCGGCGTGCCCGGATCGACCCGGCACTGCAGCTGACCCAGCAGATCGGCCGTCTGCGCCCGCATCGCCTTGTGATCCAGCAGCAGCCCGCGCCGCAGTTCGCGGCCCAGAAAGACGTTCTGGTCGACCGACAGGTGTTCGGCCAGGTTGAACTCCTGATGGATCATGATGATGCCCAGATCCTCGGCCTCGTCCGACCCGGCAAAGGTGATGGGCTTGCCCTGCCACGTCACCTGCCCGCCCGTGGGGTCCAGGTATCCGGCCAGGATCTTCATCGTCGTGGACTTGCCTGCGCCGTTCTCGCCGATCAGGGCGTGGACCTCTCCGGGATGCAGGGCGAAATCGACGCCGTGCAGGATCTCGATGGGACCAAAGGACTTGGTGACGCCGTTCAGCGCCAGGATGGGATCGGTCATGGCGTCACCTGGACCCAGGCCGCATCCGCCGCGTTCGACCGGATGCAGGCGTCGATGAACTGCAACCCCTCCAGCCCGTCGCGAATGCCGGGAAGGGTGTCGGGCATGGTGCCGCTGCGGATCGCCTGCGCGGCTTCGGCGTAAAGGTTCGCGAACCCCTCCAGGTATCCTTCCGGATGACCGGGGGGCACGCGGCTGCCGTCCTGGGTGCTGCCCGGCCCGGCGCGGCGCAAGATCTGCGCCGGCTTGCCGAAGGGGGTGTATCTCAGCGTCTCGGGCATGTCGTGCTGCCATTCCAGGCCGCCCTTGTCGCCATAGACCCGCAGCCGCAGGCCGTTCTCCGTTCCCGGCGCCACCTGCGAGGCCCACAGCATCCCCTTGGCCCCCGACGCATAGCGCAGCAGGATATGCGCGTTGTCGTCCAGCCTGCGGCCGGGGACAAAGCTGGTCAGGTCTGCGGCCAGCCGGTTGGGCAATTCGCCAGTAACGAACCGCGCCAACTGGAACGCGTGCGTGCCGATGTCGCCGATCGCGCCGCCGGCACCCGCGCGTTCCGGGTCGCCGCGCCATGCGGCCTGCTTGCTGTCCGTGTCCTGGGTCAGCCAATCCTGGGCGTATTCGACCTGGACCAGCCGCAGAGCGCCCAGATCGCCGCGCGCGATCATTGCCCGGGCCTGCCGGATCTGGGGATAGGCGGAATAGTTGTGCGTCAGGATGAACAGCGCATCGGACCGCCCGGCCAGGTCGGCCAAGGCCTGCGCCTGGTCCAGCGTCGCGGTCATCGGCTTGTCGCAGATGACATGGATGCCCTGTTCCAGAAAGGCGCGCGACACGGGTTCATGCAGGTGGTTCGGGGTGCAGACCGACACGGCCTCGATCCCGTCGGAACGGGCAGCCTCGTCACGCGCCATCTGGCGGAAATCGCCATAGCTGCGGGTGATGCCCAAGGCACGCGCACTCTCGGCCGCGCGCGTCTCGTCCGAGGACAGCGCGCCGGCGATCAGGTCGAACCGGCCATCCAGCCGCGCGGCGATGCGATGGACGTTGCCGATCATCGCCCCCTCGCCGCCCCCGACCATGCCCAGACGGATCGGGCGGTTCATCGGGACAGCCCCAGCATGCGGCGGTTGGCTTCCATGTCGGCACCCCCATCGGCGAAATCGTCAAAAGCGCGGTCGGTCACGCGGATGATGTGGTCGCGCACGAAGGCCGCCCCTTCGCGGGCACCGTCCTCGGGGTGCTTGATCGCGCATTCCCATTCGACCACGGCCCAGCCGTCGAACCCCATCACCGCCAGCTTGGAAAAGATCGCGCCGAAATCGACCTGACCGTCGCCCAGGCTGCGGAAACGGCCGGCGCGCTGCGCCCAGGGCTGAAAGCCGCCATAGACGCCCTGCCGACCAGTCGGGTTGAATTCGGCGTCCTTGACATGGACCATGCCGATCCGGTCGGCATAGATGTCCAGGTTCTCAAGATAATCAAGCTGCTGCAGCAGGTAGTGCGACGGATCATACAGCATCTTGGCCCGCGGATGCTGGTCCAGACGGTCCAGGAACATCTCGAAGCTGACGCCGTCGTGCAGGTCTTCTCCGGGATGGATCTCGAAGCAGATGTCGACACCGCGGCTGTCGGCATGGTCCAGGATCGGACGCCAGCGGGCGGCCAGTTCATCGAATGCCGCCTCGACCAGGCCCGCGGGGCGCTGCGGCCAAGGATAGAAGTACGGCCAGGCCAGCGCGCCCGAGAACGCCGCCATCCGGTCAAGGCCAAGGTTGGCCGACGCATCGATGGTCTTGCGCATCTGGTCCACCGCCCACGCTTGACGGGCCGTCGGATTGCCCCGCAGCGTGGCCGGCGCGAACCCGTCGAACGCCTCGTCAAAGGCCGGATGGACGGCGACCAGCTGACCCTGGATATGGGCCGACAGTTCGGTGATGGCCAAACCGTTGGCCTGCCCCTTCAGATCGTCGCAATACGTGGTCGAGATCGCGGCCAGATCCAGGTCGATCAGTGCCTCCGCCCCCGACGGCACCTGCACGCCCAGATAGTCGCAATCGGCAGCCCATGCCGTGATCGCGCCAAAGCTGTCGAACGGTGCCTGCGGGCCCACGAATTGGGCCAGGAAAAGGCCGGGGCCCTTGATCGTCTTCATACATCCTCCCGGAACTTCCCCTCCGAAGTTCCCCTTGCCCGATTCCGCGTCATGTAATCGGTTTCATCTGACGTTCTCACAGGATGAAAAGGTTTACAACATCAATTTTTCCGCTAAGCCTGATGCTGTCCCGAACAAAGGTTTCTTGTGTCAGATCAATCGCGTCCACCCCGAATCCATGATGTCGCCAAGCTGGCGGGGGTGTCCGTGGCGACGGTCAGCCGGGCCATCTCGAACCCGTCGATCGTGTCGGAAACCACGCGCAAGGCAGTCGAGGCGGCGATCGCGCAGACCGGCTACACGCTGAACTTCACCGCCCGAAACCTGCGTCAGCAGCAGGTGGGCGGCGTGCTGGCGCTGGTGCCGAACCTGGCCAATCCGTTCTTCTCGCAGATCCTGTCGGGCATCTCCGAGGTGCTGCGCCGCCACAACCTCAGCCTTTTGGTGATGGACACGACCGCCGTGCCTGACCAGCCGGCGATGAAGGTGCTGGGCCCCTATCTGACGCGGTCGCGCTCGGACGGGGTGATCGTGCTGGACGGGCAGATGGAGGCGGGCCTGTTCGCCCGTCCCGGCTGTCCGCCCCTGGTGCAGGCCTGCGAATGGATCGACGGCCTGTCCGCCCCCCGCGTGCTGGCCGACAATGTCGAAGGGGGCCGCCTTGCCGCGCGGCATCTGACCGACCTGGGGCACCGCCGCATCCTGCACCTGACCGGGCCGCAGGGCAGTTCGCTGACCCTGTCGCGCCGCCAGGGCTTCCTGCAGGGGCTGGCGCAGGCGGGCCTGCCCGATCCCGGCCCCCAGGACAGCATCACCGGCGATTTCACCGCCCGGTTCGGCCAGCAGATGGCCGCGCAGGTGCTGGCCATGCCCGACCGTCCCACCGCGGTCTTCTGCGACAACGACGAGATGGCGATCGGCCTGATGCACGGGCTGATCGTGGCCGGGCTGCGGGTGCCGCAGGACATCTCGGTCATGGGGTTCGACAACATCGAGATGGCGGCCTACAGCAGCCCCGGCCTGACCACGATCCGCCAGCACCGCGCCCGCCTTGGCCGGCGCGCCGCCGAAGTCCTGCTGGCCCGCATGCAGGGCCAGCAGGTCACCGACAGCATCACTCTGGGCGTCGATCTGGTGGTCCGTGCCAGCACCGGACAGGCGGCAAAAACGTGACTTGTTCCAGGGGGCGGGGATTAATATTGTACGGTTGAACGTCGGGGACATGGCCCGCCGCAACAGGATGACGATGCTCGACCCCACGCTGCCCGAAGCCCTGCGCGCCCAGATCGCGCGGTCGCGGATCGCCATTTCCCTGGCGGCGGCGATGCCCGACATGCCGCTGTGCATGGTCAACGACGCCTTCTGCCGGCTGACCGGCTTTGACGCCGATGACAGCTTGGGCCGCAACTGCCGCTTTCTGCAATCCTCCGCAACGCCGCGGGACCAGATCGGCGCGATGTCGCGGTTCCTGGCCGACGATGCACAGGACGACGGGCGGTTCCCGGTTATGAACCGCACCCGCGACGGGCGGTCGTTCATGAACCTGGTGTTCATGTCCAAGCTGCGCGGCGGCGACGGCACGCTGCGTTTCGTGATCGGGTCGCAGTTCGACGTGACCGCATCGGACGCGGCAGGAACGATCGCGCGCGATGATGTGGCACTTAGCCGCAACATGGCGGACTTGCGCCGGGCCGCGGGACAGTTCGGACTGATCATGTCGGATTCCACGGGGCTGATCGCCCGTTCGATCAGCACGCTTGCAAGGATCACGTTGCGCGATGAATGACGCCTCGCCCCCACGCGCCACCACGCGTCCGCCCTTCGCCGTCGTCGGCATCGGCGCCTCGGCCGGGGGGCTCGAGGCGTTGCACGACCTGCTGCGTGATGTGCGGCGCGAGGACCCGGCTGCCTATGTCGTCATCCAGCACCTGGACCCGACGCATGACAGCGTTCTGGCCGAACTGCTGGACCGGCGCACCGCGCTCAGCGTGCAGCAGGCGACCGACGGCACGGTGCTGCAGCCGGGTCATGTCTATACCATCCCCCCCGGCGCGCGGATGCTGATCAGCGACGGACGCCTGCACCTGACCGATTTCGACCAGCCGCGCGGGCTGCGCCGCCCGATCGACGACTTCTTCGAAAGCCTGGCGCATGACCGCGGCCCGGCCGCTGCCTGCGTGATCCTGTCGGGCACGGGGGCGGACGGCACGTTGGGGCTGCGCGCGGTCAAGGAACATGGCGGCATCTGCGTCATCCAGGAACCGCGTACCGCCCGGTATGACGGAATGCCCCTCTCGGCGCAGTCGACCGGGCTGGTGGACTATGTTCTGCCGCCGGAACGGATCGTGCCCGCCATCCTGCAGTTCTTCGATTCCAGCGAAACGCAGCAGGCCGACGACGCGATGCTGGCCGATGCGCGGCTGATCTGCCAACACCTGCTGGACCGGTGCGGGCACGATTTCTCGGGCTACAAGATGACGACGCTGGTGCGGCGCATCCGCCGACGGCTGCAGGTCCTCAACATTGACGGTACGCGCGACTATCTGCGCCACCTGCAGCGCCATCCCGACGAATGCGAGGCGCTGCTGAACGAGTTCCTGATCAACGTGACGCGGTTCTTCCGCGACCCCGAGATGTTCCAGGCCCTGCGCGAACAGGCGATCCGCCCGATGGTCGCGGCCGCCGACGGAGAGGAGCTGCGCGTCTGGGTCGCCGGCTGCTCATCCGGCGAGGAGGCCTATTCCGTCGCGATGCTGATCGATACGGAAATGCGCGCCGCCGGATTGCGGCCCCGCTTCACCGTGTTCGCCAGCGACATCGACAAGAAGATGATCGAGATCGCCCGCGCCGGCACCTATCCGATCAGCGCCTTGGCCGACATCCCCGAGGAGATGCGCGCGGCCTATACCACACATCGCGACGCGCTGATGCAGATCACGCCGCAGCTGCGCGACCGGGTGCGTTTCTCGCTGCATTCGGTGCTGCGCGATCCGCCCTTTGCGCGGGTCGACCTGATCTCCTGCCGCAACCTGCTGATCTATCTGGACGAAGATCTGCAGTCTCAGGTGCTGCCGCTGTTCCACTATGCCCTGCGCCCCGGCGGCTACCTGTTCCTTGGCCCGTCCGAAGGGGTGCGTCGCGAATCCATGCACTTCACCGAGCTGGACCGCCCCGCGCGGCTGTTCCAGCGTGACGCGACGCCCGCGCGCCTGCCGCTGGACATGCCGTTCCTGCGGTCCGAGGGCGACCGCCCCGCCCCCGCCACCCGCAGCCGCAAGGCCGAGGACGGTGCGGCCCGCGACGGGGCCCTTGCCGCACAGCGCCGGGTGCTGGACCGGTTTGCGCCGGCCTCGCTGCAGGTGTCCCCTGCGGGAGAGGTCCTGTGGACGGCGGGCAGGCTGGGCCGTTTCCTGGCCGTCGATCCGACCGCCAGAAAGCCGATCCTGGCACCGCAGATCGTGCATCCGGGCCTCAAGGAGGCAGTGACCGCCGCGCTGGACCAGGTGGCCGGAACGGGCCGCGCGGCGATCCTGCGCAACCTGCTGGCGCGGTCCGACCTGGGGGCGCAGCCGGTGACCCTGTTCGCGGAACCCCTGCCCGACCGCAGCGTCCTGCTGGTATTTCACGACGCGGGCGTACAGGCCCTGCCCGACACGCTGGACGAGACGGATGAGCTGAGCGTCACCGAATCCCGGTCGGACCTGCTGGAGGAGCAGCTGCGCCTGACGCGGATCGAGCTGCACGGCGCCGTCCAGGAGCTTGAGACCGCGAACGAGGAGCTGAAGAGCTCGAACGAAGAAATGATGTCGATGAACGAGGAGCTTCAGTCCACGAACGAGGAGCTGAGCACCGTCAACGACGAGCTGAAGTCCAAGATCGACGACCTGACGGCCGCCAACAGCGACCTGCAGAACTTCTTTTCCGCGACCAAGATCCCGTTGCTGGTTGTCGACCGCGACGTGCGGGTGCGCAACTTTACCGCCGCGGCGCTGCAGATCTTTCCGCTGCGTCGGTCCGATCACGGCCGCCCCCTGGCCGACGTGTCCAACGTCTTTGCCAGCGACGTCCTGCTGTCGATGGCGGCCGAGGTGGCCCGCCAGGGCGAGGCGCAGGGTACCGAGCTGGTCGAGGCCGGCGGCACCCGCGTCTGGCGCGTCGATGCCAAGCCCTATCGCGGCCCCGAGGGGCATCTGGACGGCGCCATGCTGGTCTTCGAGGACGTCACCGCGCTGCGCGACCTGCGCGTCGAGGTCGAGCGGCAGGAGGAGCGGCTGAACGCGGTGCGGTCCATGGCGCGGATCGCGGTCTGGCATTACGACGCCGCATCGCGGATGCTGACCATCGACGACAGCTCGGACCTGCTGGGCCTGGGCCAGACGGCGCAGCTGCCGCTGTCGGCCTTCGCGGCCCTGATCGCGCCCGCCGACCGTGACGGGCTGCTGGCCGACCTGCAGGCCTGCGCCGCGGGCACGGCCTTTCGGCGCGTGGTGTCGCCTTCGTCCGACGCACGCTCCGCCGTGCGGTTGGAGACGGCGGCCGCGCGGTTCGGGACCGACGACGGCGATTGCCGCGTGCTGGGGGTCATGCTGGACGTGACCGCCGCGCAATCGGCCGCCACGCTGCGCGAAGCGGTGATTTCCGAGATGGACCACCGGGTCAAGAACCTGTTCACCCAGATCTCGGCGATGCTGCGGATGGCAGCCCGCGAGACCGACGACGCCCAGACCGTGGTCGAGGAGGTCTCTGCCCGGATCAATGCGCTGGCCAGCTCTCATGGACTGACCACGGCGCGGGGCACCAAATCGCAGCTGCCTCTGGCCGATCTGATCGCGACCACGCTGGCGCCCTATGACGGTGCGCGGATCGACAGCGGCGGTGACGACCTGACCATCCCGGCCCGCCTGGTGGTCCCGATGTCGCTGATCCTGCACGAACTGGCCACGAACGCGTTCAAGTACGGCGTCCTGGGGCCGGTCGACGGTGCGCTGCAGATCACGTGGCGGCGCGATGGCGACGGGGCGGTGCTGGACTGGACCGAACGCTATGACGCGCCGCGGGCGCAGGACGAACCCGATGCGGGCTTCGGCTCGATCCTGCTGGAGGGGGCGACATCGCAGATCGACGGCACGTTGCAGGTGACGCTGGACGCGGACAGCCGCCGCACCCGCCTGACCTTCTAGGTCAGCAGCGCGCCGACCTGCCGCATCTGCTGGCGCAGCATGTCGGGAATGTCGGATTCGGTCATCGTCTCGTCCCCCGCCCAGGTGCGCACGGCATGCGACAGCGCGTGGGTCGCCAGTTCGGCGATCAGCATCGCCTCGGCCTGGCGGTCGGGGCCCAGGCGGGCGTGCAGCAGCCCGCCGATCGTCAGGGCGATGTTGTCCATCGAATTGCGGAACACGGCCATCAGCTCGGGGGTGGTGTCCCAGACCTGTTCGATCATGCGGACGACCTGGCGGTCCAGGTCCTTCAGTTCCAGCATCCGTCCCAGCAACAGCGCCAGATCGTCGATCAGTGCCCCCTTGGACGTCACGATCCAATCGGCCGTGCAGGGTTCCAGCTGCGGCGGCATGCCCAGGACCGCGGCCTGCTTGTTGGCGTAATAGTTGAAGAAGGTGCGCGGACTGATCCCTGCCTCGGCGGCAATGGAATCGGTGGTGACCGCCGCATAGCCCGACCGGATGCTCAACCGCAGCGCGGCCAGCTGGATCTCTCGGGCGGTCTGCTGACGGCGGCGGTCGCGCAGGTTGCTGGTCATTTTCGGGGCAGTCTCCTCGTGCAGTCGAAGCAAACATTGCATAGTCCGCAAAAACATGCAATCAGCGCGCAACAGTGACGCCCCGTCGGGTGCTTATCCAGGACAAAGATGATGCCGAAACACAGCCTTGCGACCGGCGCCGCCATGGTCGCCGCGATTCTGTCCACCTCCGCGGCATGGGCACAGGCGCCCGAAGGGATGCCGCCCAAGCAGGTGGGCGTCATGCAGGTGGCGGTTCAGGACGTTCCGCGAATCGTGACCCTGCCCGGTCGCGCGGTCGCGGTGTCGGAGACCGCCATCCGCCCCCGCGTCGGCGGCATCGTGACCGAGATCCTGTACGATCCCGGCGCCGCGATCGAGGCGGGCACCCCGATGTTCCGCATCGAGGACACCACCTATCAGGCGAACCTGGCCAGTGCCGAGGCGCAGGTCGCCTCTGCCCGCGCGCAGGTGACGCAGTCGCAGTCGTCGTTTGACCGTACCCAGCAGCTGCTGGGGTCTGGGACGACCCAGGCCCAGGTCGAACAGGCCCAGGCCGCGCTGGACCAGGCGAACGCCGCGCTGCAATCGGCCGAGGCCGACCTGACGCTGGCACAGGCCGAACTGGGCTGGACCACGGTCACCAGCCCTCTGTCGGGCATCGCCAGCGTGTCGGCGGCATCGGTGGGCGATCTGGTGACCGCCGGACAGGCGGACGCCATGGCCACCGTCACCCAGCTGGACCCGATCGAGGTCGACATGTACGAACCCTCGTCGCGCTTCCTCAGCGTGCTGGACGACATCAACGACGGCAACCTGCGCCTGAACGACGAACTGGCCGCGACCCTGACGCTGGAGAACGGCCGCGAATACCAGGCGGTTGGCCAGCTGGTCGCGCCCGGCGTGACCGTGTCGACCTCGACCGGGTCGATCGACACGCGGTTCCGGTTCGACAATCCCGACAACCTGCTGCTGCCGGGCATGTTCCTGCGCGGGCAGGTCGATCTGGGCGTGACCTCGGCGATCCTGGTGTCGCAGTCGTCGGCCACGCGTGACAAGGTCGGCACCCTGACGGCCTGGGTCGTCGAGGATGGCAAGGTCAGCCAGCGCCAGCTGACCGAGGACGGCACCTACAAGCACCAGTGGATCGTCACCGACGGCATCGAGGATGGCGAGACCCTGGTCGTCGACGGTCTGACAGGGCTGGCCGAGGGCATGGAGGTCGTCACCGTCCCCGTGACCATCGACGAAACCGGCGTCGTGCGCGAACAGGCCCCCGCCCAAGGCGCCCCCGCCGATGCAGCCCCCACGGATGCAGCGCCCACGGATGCGGCCTCCGCCGACACGGCCCCCGACGCAGCCGCGGCCGACGCGGGAACCGACACCGGCCCCGCCGACGCAGCCCCCGCGGAGGCGGATGCCGCCCCCGCCGGCGCGACGGAGTAATCGCGCATGGCACGTTTCTTCATTCACCGGCCCGTCTTTGCATGGGTGATCGCCCTGATCACCATGCTGGTCGGCGCGCTTGGCCTGAACAGCCTGGCCATCGAACAGTATCCCCAGATCGCACCCACGACGGTGCAGGTCCGGGCCACCTATAACGGCGCCTCGGCCGAGATCGTCGAATCCTCGGTCACCACGGTGATCGAGGACGCGATGACCGGCATCGACGGCCTGACCTACATGACGTCGAATTCGACGCCGGGGTCGGCATCGGTCGCGCTGACCTTCGACGACACCGTCGACCCCGAGATCGCCCAGGTCCAGGTGCAGAACAAGCTGCAGCTGGTCACGTCGCAGCTGCCCGACGTGGTGCAGCAGCAGGGCGTGCAGGTCGAACGCTCGACCAGCTCGATCCTGCTGGTGGCGGCGCTGACGGCGGAAGAGGGCACCTATACCACCGTCCAGCTGGGCGACCTGATCTCGCAGTTCATCGAGGATCCGGTCAAGCGCACGCCGGGCGTCGGGTCGATCAACACCTTCGGCTCGGGCTATGCGATGCGGGTCTGGATGGACCCGATGAAGATGGTCCAGTACAGCGTCACGCCCGCCGACGTCACCGCGGCCGTGGCCGCGCAGAACACCAACGTCACCGTGGGCGACCTGGGCGCGCAGCCCGCCGCCGAGGGCCAGCGGCTGACCGTGTCGGTCACCGCGCAGTCGCAGCTGTCGACGGTCGAGGAGTTCGAGAGCATCCTGCTGCGCGTCGATCCCGACGGATCGACGGTCTTTCTGGGCGACGTCGCCCGGATCGAGATCGGTCAGGAAAGCTATGGCGGCAGCTCGCGCTACAACGGTAACCCGGCCGCGGCCGTCGCCGTGAACCTGGCCACCGGCGCGAACGCCGTGTCGACCGCCGCCGCCGTGCGCGACACCATCGACGGCCTTGCCGACGCCCTGCCCGCCGGAGTCGAGATCACCTATCCCTATGACACCTCCCCGTTCGTGGAAAAGTCGATCAGCCAGGTTTACAAGACCCTGGCCGAGGCCGTGCTGCTGGTGTTCCTGGTGATCCTGGTCTTCCTGCAAAGCTGGCGGGCGACGATCATCCCGGTGGTGGCGATCCCCGTCGTGCTGCTGGGCACCTTCGCCGTGCTGGCGGTGGCGGGCTTCTCGATCAACACGTTGACGATGTTCGCGCTGGTGCTGGCCATCGGCCTTCTGGTCGACGACGCCATCGTGGTCGTGGAGAACGTCGAGCGGGTGATGGAGGAAGAGGGCCTGGGCCCCGTCGAGGCCACCGAAAAGAGCATGGACGAGATCACCTCGGCGCTGGTCGGCATCGTGCTGGTCCTGTCGGCGGTGTTCCTGCCGATGGCGTTCCAGACCGGCGCCACCGGGGTCATCTATCGCCAGTTCTCGATCACCATCATCACCGCGATGATCCTGTCGCTGGGCGTGGCCGTGATCCTGACCCCCGCCATGTGCGCAAGCCTGCTCAAGGCGCGCAAGCATGGCCAGGGCGGCATCGCCCCCGCCCGCTGGTTCAACCGCAACCTGGACCGGACCACGACCGGCTATGTCGGCATCGTCACGCGGCTGGTGAAGCGCCCGCTGCGGATGCTGATCGTCCTGGTCGCGATCGGGTTCGGCGTGATGACGCTGTTCGACCGCCTGCCCGGATCGTTCCTGCCCGACGAGGATCAGGGCGTCGCCCTGGCCATCATCCAGGGCCCGGACGGATCGACCACCCAGCAGACGCAGGCCCTGGTCGAAAAGGTCGAGCAGTACCTGCTGACCCAGGAAACCGATACGGTGGAATCGGTCTTTGCCGCGCTTGGCTTCAGCTTCGGCGGGACCGGGCAAAGCAACGCGCTGGTCTTCATCAAGCTGCGCGACTATGCCGAACGCGACGGGTTCGACATCGCGTCGCTGGTGAACCGGGCGAACGGCTATTTCTTCACCACCAACCGCCAGGGCCAGATCTTTGCCCTGCAGCCGCCCGCGATCCAGGGCCTGGGCACGTCCTCCGGCTTTACCATGTACCTGGTGGACCAGACGGGTCAGGGCCAGGACGCACTGGCCGCCGCCGCCAACCAGCTTGTCGCGGATGCGCAGGCCGGTGGCCAGGTCACCAACCTGCGCGGCAACGAGACCGCCAACACCCAGACCGCCCTGCGCCTGGACATCGATCAGCAGAAGGCCGCGGCCTTTGGCCTGAACATCGGTGACGTGAACGCGATGCTGTCTGTGATCTTTGCCGGGCGCGACGTGAACGACTTTGCGCTTGGCAACGACCTGCGGCCCGTGGTGGTCCAGGGCGAGGCCGCAAGCCGCAGCCAGCCCGAGGACATCGAACGCTGGTATGCCCGCAACAGCCAGGGGGAAATGGTGTCCTTCGGCGCCTTCGCCGATCAAAGCTGGCAGCAGGAACCGCAATCGCTGGCGCGTTTCGGCGGCACGCGGGCGCTGGAGCTCAGCGGAGCGGCCGTTCCCGGCCTGTCCTCGGGCGAGGCGATGGACGTGATGGAACAGATGGTGGCGGACATGGACGGCGGCTATGGCACCGCATGGACCGGGCTGTCGTTCCAGGAACGGCTGTCGGGCAACCAGGCGCCACTTCTGTTCGCGCTGTCGGCGCTGGTCGTGTTCCTGTCGCTGGCCGCGCTGTACGAAAGCTGGTCGGTGCCGCTGGCGGTCATGCTGACCGTTCCGGTGGGCATCCTGGGCGCCCTGGCGGCCGCGCTGTTCTTCGGACAGTCGAACGACGTGTACTTCAAGGTGGGTCTGCTGACGACCATCGGGCTTGCCGCCCGAAACGCCATCCTGATCGTCGAATTCGCCGAGGCGCAGGTCAAGGAGGGCAAGACCGTGGTCGAGGCCGCCCTGATCGCATCGCGCCAGCGTCTGCGCCCGATCCTGATGACCACGTTCGCGTTCATGCTGGGCGTGCTGCCGCTGGCCATCGCGTCGGGCGCCGGTGCGGGGGCGCAGAACTCGATCGGCATCGGCGTTCTGGGCGGCATGGCTTCCTCTGCCGTCATCGGGATCTTCCTGGTGCCGGTCTTCTATGTGGCCGTGCTCAAGATCCGGTCGCTGCTGTCGCGCAAGAAGGAAAAGACCTCGTGACGTTTCCCCGTATGACCCGCGCGACACTGTCGCTGACGGCGCTGTTGATGATCTCCGCCTGCGCGGCGGTGGGGCCCGACCCCACCGCCCTGCCCGACACCCGCGTCCAGGGCGCCTTCGCCGAAGGCGGCGGCGGCCCCGTGGGCCAGGTCGGCACCACGGCCTTCTGGTCGGGCTATCAGGACCGCACCCTGTCGCGGCTGATCGCGGACGGGCTGGACACCAGCCTGGACATCATCACCGCCAACGAACGCATCCGTGCCGCGGCGGCCGACCTACAGGCCACCCAGCCCCTAGCGGCCCAGATCAGCGGAGAGCCCGCATCGGCCAGCCGCGTGCGGTCGGGCGGCGACGGTCAGGCGACCGGCTATACCAGCAGCGCCAACCTGTCGGCGGGCTTCGTGTTCGACCTGTTCGGGGGCGCGCGCCGTGCCCGCGAAGGGGCCGCTGCGGGCGTCGCATCGGCCGAGGCGCAGGCCCAGGTCACCCGGCTGGCATGGCTGGCCGAGGTCATCAGCGCCTATTCCGACGCGCGCTACAACCAGCAGGCGCTGGCTCTGACCCGCGACACGATCGAGGCGCGCCAGGCCACCCTGAGCGTCACCCGCGACAGCCAGGCCCTGGGCCTTGCCACCGATTTCGACATCGCCCAGACCGAGGCACTGCTGCAGACCGCGCAGGCCGACCTTCCCGCCTTCGAGGCACAGTTCAACGCGCAGGTCTATCGCCTGTCGACGCTGCTGAACCAGCAGGCCGGGCCGCTGATGTCGCAGATGCAGGGCGGATCGGGCGCGCTGCGCATCCCGCCCGGCCCCGGCACCGGGGTCCCGGCCGAACTGCTGCGCAACCGTCCAGACGTGCGCGCGGCCCAGCAGGATCTGGTGCAGGCGCTGGCGGCAGTGGGGGTCGCGACGGCGGACATGCTGCCCTCGCTGTCGCTGACGGGCACGGTCAGCGACACGGGCGGGGCGACGGGCTGGGGCTTTGGCCCGCGCATCAGCCTGCCGGTGGCCAATCAGGGCATCCTGGGCGCGACCCGCACCCGCCGCGTGTCCGAGGCGCGCCAAGCCGATCTGGCATGGCGCAGCCAGGTCGCGGCCTCGGTCGAGGATGTGCAGACCAGCCAGTCGAACCTGCGCCGCCTGCGCCAGCGCGTCGATGCGCTGGACCGCGCGGCGGCCAGCTATGACCGGGCCTATGCCCTGGCGCGCACGAACTTCGAGGCGGGCGCCCTGCCGCTGGTCGATCTGCTGGACGCCGACCGCCAGCGTGCGGCGGCACGCCTGCAGGCCGCATCGGCCCGCAACGACGCCGCCAAGGAGTGGGCCGCGCTGCAGATCGCGACCGGTGCCGGTGCCGCCGTGGCGCGGATCGCCGACTAAGCCCGTGGCGGCAGCAGGGCGCTGCCGCCGCTTTCGTCTTTCAGCGCGATGCCCGTCGCGCCGATCCGACGCCCCTGCATCACCAGCCAGGCCAGCCGTTCGGCGGCGGCCTGATGGGACAGCCCCCCGTTCGGATGAATGTTCGACACGCAGTTGCGCGCGTTGTCGCGCAGCCCGATCCGAGGCGCATGGGTCAGATAGGCGCCAAGGCTGTCGGCCACCGACAGTCCAGGCCGTTCGCCGATCAGCATCAGCACCATGCCCGCCCGCGTGGCCGCCCCGATCGCATCGCCCAAGGCCACCCGCGCGCCCTGCGCCAGAATCACCGGACGCCCCGCCAGTTCCGGCAGGCAGGCGAGCAGCGCGCGCACCACGCCCGCGGCCTGCGCCATGACCGCGGGCGCGGACAGCCCGTCCCCGATCACCACCTGCAGCGGCGCGTCCAGCCGGGGCAGGTCATGGGGCGCCAGCCGCCGCCCCAGGTCGGGGCGGCGCAGATAGGTGGCGCGGTCGGTCGCCATGCTGTCCACCCGCAGCACCGGCAGCGGGCCAAGGTCCTGCGCCAGCGCGTCCCAATCCACCTGCCCGTGGATCGCATCGCGCGCCGCCGCGTGGTCCTGCTGAAACCGCAGCAGGTCCGGCAGCGCGGTGGGCCCGGCCCCCGCCTGCAGCCGCACCCGCGCCGGTGTCAGGGCGGACAGGCGGTGCAGGTCCGGCGCGCTCATGCGGACAGCCCCAGGCGGCGGGCCATCGCGCCGGTATCGGGCAAGGCACGACCCACAAGGCCGAACGCATCCAGCCAGGCCGCGAATTCGGGTGCCGGGGTCAGGCCGGTGGTTTCGCGCAGATAGGCGATGTCCTCGAATGCTAGGCTTTGATAACCCAGCATCACGTCGTCGGCGCCCGGCACGGCGATCACGAAATTGACCCCCGCCTGCGCCAGCAGCGTCGACAGCGTGTCCATGTCGTCCTGGTCGGCCTCGACATGGTTGGTATAGCAGACATCGACCCCCATCGGCAGGCCCAGCAGCTTGCCGCAGAAATGATCCTCCAGCCCCGCACGGATGATCTGCTTGCCGTCGAACAGGTATTCCGGCCCGATGAAGCCCACGACAGTATTGACCAGCAGCGGCGCATAGGCGCGGGCGACGCCCTGGGCGCGGGCCTCCATCGTCTGCTGATCGACACCGTGATGGGCGTCGGCCGACAGGGCGGACCCCTGCCCCGTCTCGAAATACATCACGTTCTGGCCGACCGTGCCCCGCCCCGCCGCCAGTCCCGCCTGATGGGCCTCCTCCAGCATCGACAGGGTGATGCCGAAACCTTCGTTGGCAGCCTGGCTGCCCGCGACCGACTGGAAGATCAGGTCCACGGGCGCGCCCCGCTCCAGCAGGGTCAGGGCGTTGGTCACATGGGTCAGCACGCAGGTCTGCGTGGGGATGTCCAGCGCCTGGCGCATCTCGTCCAGGGCGGTCAGCAGGGCGTGGCAGTTGGCCAGGTTGTCCGACGCCGGGTTGATCCCGATCACTGCGTCGCCCGCCCCCTGCAGCAGCCCGTCCAGCACCGCGACCGCGATGCCGCGCGGGTCATCCGCCGGATGGTTGGGCTGCAGCCGCGAGGCCAGCACCCCCGCCCCTCCGATGGTGTTCCGGAATGCCGTGATGACCCGCACCTTGCGCGCCACGCGGATCAGATCCTGGTTGCGCATCAGCTTGCTGACCGCGGCCACCATCTCCGGCGTCAGGCCGGGGGCGACGGTGGCCAGCGCCGCACCGTCCGTGGCGGGTGACAGCAGCCAGTCGCGCAGATCGCCCACGGTCATCGACGCGACCGGCGCAAAGGCCGCGCGGTCGTGGCCATCGATGATCAGGCGTGTGACCTCGTCATCCTCATAGGCAATCAGTGCATCGGACAGGAAGGTGGTCAGCGGCAGGTCCATCAGCACGCGCCGCGCCGCCACGCGTTCCAGCGCGCTGCCCGCCGCGATCCCGGCCAGCTGATCGCCCGACCGTTCCTGCGAGGCCGCGGCCATCACCGCAGCCAGGCTGTCAAAGCGAAATCTGTGGTCGCGCGCTGTGGCGGCATACGTGGCCATGACCATCCCCGGTTGTCGGGGGACAGAATGACCCGAACGGCATCGGGGTCAAGGCATCGATGAAAGGGGGGGTTGGTGCGGCCGAGAAGACTCGAACTTCCACTCCGGTTAAGGAACAGCGACCTCAACGCTGCGCGTCTACCAATTCCGCCACGGCCGCATCCGGGCAGTGCGCGCCTGATAGCCGAGGCCGATTGCAAAGAAAAGCGGTTTCTGCGGATGCCGACGGATGTTGACGGGGAAGGACGAAGAGGCCACATCGCAACCATGGTTGAATGGATCATCAGCAGCGGCCTGACCGCGCATGCCGACGCCGTGGCCCTGATGGAGGATCGCGTGGCGCAGATCCATGCAGGCCAGGCCCCCGAGGCCGTCTGGCTGGTCGAGCACCCGCCCTTGTACACGGCCGGGACCAGCGCCCGCCCCCAGGACCTGCTGGACGCGCGCTTTCCGGTGCACCAGACCGGGCGGGGCGGTCAGTACACCTATCACGGGCCGGGCCAGCGCGTGGCCTATGTCATGCTGGACCTGAACCGGCGTGGCCGCGACGTGCGCGCCTTTGTCGGACAGCTGGAGGGGTGGGTGATCGACGCGCTTGCCAGCTTCGGCGTGTCAGGCCAGATCCGCGAGGGGCGCGTGGGCGTCTGGGTGCCGCGTCCCGACAAGCCCCCCCTGCCCGATGGCCAGATGCGCGAGGACAAGATCGCCGCCATCGGCGTCAAGCTGCGCCGATGGGTCAGCTTTCACGGCATCGCCGTCAACGTGGACCCCGACCTGTCGCATTACGGCGGGATCGTGCCCTGCGGGATCAGCGGGCACGGCGTGACCTCGCTGGTCGATCTGGGGCTGCCGGTAGGGATGGCCGATCTGGACGTGGCGCTGCGCCAGGGTTTTGCACGCACATTCGGCTAGGCCGGCGATCAATTCTTTCCTTGCGACCTTTCGATGGCTGGATTTCCGGGGCGCGTTGGTCCTACGGTGCCCTTCGGGAGACCACGGCCCCTCCAGGGCCCAGCGAGGAACTACGCATGAAATCAGCCATTGTCGGCGCCCTGTTGGGCGCGACCCTAGCCATCCCGGCCGTCGCGCAGGAAGCGGGCGACGCCGCCGCGGGCGAGGGCGAATTCCGCAAATGCCGCGCCTGCCACATGATCCAGGACGACAGCGGGACAGACATCGTCAAGGGCGGGGCCACCGGTCCCAACCTGTGGAACATCGTCGGCGCGCCCATCGCCCACATGGAAGGCTTCAACTATGGCGACGGCCTGCTGGCCGCCAAGGAAGCCAACCCGGACATGGTCTGGACCGAGGAGGAGCTGGTCGCCTACGTGACCGACCCGACGGCTTGGGTGAAGGAAAAGTCAGGCGACGATTCGGCCCGCAGCAAGATGACCTTCAAGCTGAACCGCAACCAGGCGGACGTCGCGGCCTATCTGGCCTCGGTTTCGCCGGACGCGCCCGCCGAATGATCCTCTGACGCGGCCCCGTGCCGCCTTGGCGCCCCGGCCGGGTTTTTCGGACCCGGCCGGGGCGTTTGCCTCCGGGGCCACTGTGACGCATTGCCCGGTGCCCGCAGGTGGTCTAAAGAATGCGTGATAATGACGGTCGACAGGCCGGATCGACGACATCTTGAGGGAGTTCGGGTATGGCAGACGCAGCCGCACACGGCCACGACGACCATCATGACACACGCGGGTTCTTCACCCGCTGGTTCATGTCCACCAATCACAAAGACATTGGTATTCTTTACCTTTTCACCGCCGGCCTGGCGGGCCTGATCTCGGTCAGCTTCACCGTCTACATGCGGATGGAACTGCACGAGCCGGGTGTGCAGTACATGTGCATGGAAGGCGCGCGATTCTTTGCGAATGCCGCGGCCGAATGTACCCCCAACGGACACCTGTGGAACGTCATGATCACGTATCATGGCGTGCTGATGATGTTCTTCGTCGTCATTCCGGCGCTGTTCGGCGGTTTCGGCAACTACTTCATGCCGCTGCAGATCGGTGCACCGGACATGAGCTTCCCGCGGATGAACAACCTCAGCTACTGGCTCTATGTCGCCGGCCTGCTGCTGGGCATCGCCTCGCTGCTGGCACCGGGCGGCAACCAGCAGCCCGGTTCGGGCATCGGCTGGGTGCTGTACCCGCCGCTGTCGACGACCGAGGGCGGCTATTCGACCGACCTCGCGATCTTCGCGGTTCACGTCTCGGGCGCCTCGTCGATCGTCGGTGCGATCAACATCATCACCACCTTCCTGAACATGCGCGCCCCCGGCATGACGCTGTTCAAGGTGCCGCTGTTCGCCTGGTCGGTGTTCATCACCGCCTGGCTGATCCTGCTGGCCCTGCCCGTCCTGGCCGGCGCCATCACCATGCTGCTGATGGACCGCAACTTCGGCACGAACTTCTTCAACCCGGCCGGCGGCGGTGACCCGGTGCTGTACCAGCACATCCTGTGGTTCTTCGGCCACCCGGAAGTGTACATCATCATCCTGCCCGGCTTCGGCATCATCAGCCACGTCATCGCGACCTTCTCGCGCAAGCCGATCTTCGGCTACCTGCCGATGGTCCTGGCGATGGCCGCGATCGGGATCCTGGGCTTCGTCGTCTGGGCGCACCACATGTACACCGTCGGCATGTCGCTGACCCAGCAGAGCTACTTCATGCTGGCCACGATGACGATCGCCGTGCCTACGGGCATCAAGGTCTTCTCGTGGATCGCGACGATGTGGGGCGGCTCGGTCGAGTTCAAGACGCCGATGCTCTGGGCCTTCGGCTTCCTGTTCCTGTTCACCGTCGGCGGCGTGACCGGCGTGGTGCTGAGCCAAGCGCCGCTGGACCGCGTGTATCACGACACCTACTATGTCGTGGCGCACTTCCACTACGTGATGTCGCTCGGCGCGGTCTTCGCGATCTTTGCGGGCATCTACTACTGGATCGGCAAGATGTCGGGTCGCCAGTACCCGGAATGGGCCGGCAAGCTGCACTTCTGGGCGATGTTCATCGGTGCGAACCTGACCTTCTTCCCCCAGCACTTCCTGGGCCGTCAGGGCATGCCTCGCCGCTATATCGACTATCCGGTGGAATACGCCTTCTGGAACGCGATCAGCTCGTGGGGCGCCTATCTGTCCTTCGCGTCGTTCATCTTCTTCATCGGCGTGATGTTCTACACCCTGTTCGCCGGCAAGCGCGTCACCCAGAACAACTACTGGAACGAGTACGCCGACACGCTGGAATGGACCCTGCCCTCGCCCCCGCCCGAGCACACGTTCGAGCAGCTGCCCAAGCGCGAGGACTGGGACCGCAGCCCGGCCCACTGAGGCACATCCCTCGATGCCCTATCATTGGACAGAAACGGCCCCGGACACGTCCGGGGCCTTTTTGCAAACCGTGACCCTGTGGCCGCACCGGTCGCTGCCCAAACGGGGCTTCGTCTGGTTCATCGGAACGACGGCCACGCTGCTGCTGCTGCCGATCCTGGCGGTTCTGGGGGCGCAGGTGCTGTGGGGGCTGCTGCCCTTTATGATGCTGACGGTGGGGGGCGTGTGGATCGCCCTGCGCCAGACCTATCGCACCGGACAGACGCGCGAGGAGCTGGTCATGGACCGCAGCCGCCTGCAGATCCGGCGCAACGATCCGGGACGTCCAGAGCGCCTGTGGCAGACCAACAGCTATTGGGTGCGCCCGGGCCTGCGCAATGGTCCGGTCGAGGCCTATCTGACCCTGTCCGACGGCCAGCGCGAGATCGAGCTGGGCGCGTTCCTGACCCCCGATGAACGCCGCGACCTCTGCGACGAGCTGATGCGGCGGCTGGCGCGGCTGCGCTAGTCGTCGTCGGCGCGGTCCGGCAGGTCGTCGTGGTCGGTCTTGGCAAAGTCTTCCAGCTCTGCCTCGGTCATGCTGTGATACATGTCCTTGGACGCGCCCTGTAGGTCGCCGACCTTCGTCTCGCCGCGCTTGGCGGACAGGGCGGCGCCTGCGGCGCGTTGCTGGGCTTTGGATCGTGCGGGCATGGGGTCACCTCCTGCCCGCACAACGCGTGATGCGACGCGCGGGTTTCAGGCCAGCAGGCGCGCCTTGACGGCCGGACCCACCGCACCGAAATCCATCTGGCCGGCATGGCGCTCCTTCAGCGCGGCCATCACGCGACCCATGTCGCGGATGCCCTCGGCACCCAGATCGGCGATGGCCGCGTCGATCGCGGCGGTCGTCTCGACGCTGTTCATCTGGCGCGGCAGAAACTCCTGGATCACGCCGATCTCGTCCTCCTCCTTGGCGGCCAGCTCCAGACGGCCGCCCTCCTCATAGGCCTTGGCCGATTCCTGGCGCTGCTTGACCATGCGCGACAGGATCATGACCAGGTCGCCCTCGGTCAGGGTGCCGTCGGTGTCCCCGCTGCGCGCGGCGATCTCGCGGTCCTTGACGGCGGCGGCGATCAGGCGCAGCGTCGACAGCCGGGCACTGTCGCGGGCCTTCATCGCCTCTTTGGTGGCGGCTTGCAGCTTGGCGCGCAGATCCATCTTCGTCTCCAACCCAAGGCGCGGGATGCGCCCGAAAGAACCGCATCTAGCCCCCCGGCGCCTGCGTTTCAAGCGCGGCTCCCGGGCCGCTGCGGGTTGACCTTGGGGCGTCCGCCCCCTATTCACCGGCTGATTTCATTCCAGAGGTGCCGACATGGCTGCTAAACCGACCGCCTGCCTGGCGCTTGCCGACGGGACCGTCTTCTATGGCATGGGCTTTGGCGCCCCCGGCGAGGTCGTCGCCGAGCTGGTCTTCAACACCGCGATGACCGGCTATCAGGAGATCATGACCGATCCCTCCTATGCCAGCCAGGTCGTGACCTTCACCTTTCCCCATATTGGTAATACCGGCGTCACGCCGGAGGATGACGAGGCGCCCGATCCGGTCGCCAGCGGCATCGTCGTCCGGTGGGACCCGACCGAGCCGTCGAACTGGCGCAGCACGTCCGAACTGACCGACTGGATGGCCCGCCGCGGCCGCATCGGCATCGGCGGCGTGGACACCCGCCGCCTGACCCGCGCGATCCGTCAGCAGGGTGCACCCCATGTCGTCCTGGCGCATGATCCCGACGGCAATTTCGACATCGAGGCGATGATCGCCCGCGCCCGCGACTGGCAGGGCCTGGTCGGCCTGGATCTGGCCCGCGGCGTCAGCTGCGCGCAAAGCTATCGGTGGGATCAGGGGTCGTGGGAATGGGGCGCAGGTTTCGGCACCGCACCCGGCGACAAGCCGTTCAAGGTCGTGGCGCTGGATTACGGTGCGAAACGCAACATCCTGCGCTCTCTGGTGGCCCATGGCGCCGATGTCACCGTCCTGCCCGCCACCGCCACCGCCGAGGAGGTGATGGCGCACGAGCCCGAGGGCGTGTTCCTGTCGAACGGCCCCGGCGATCCGGCGGCCACGGGGGAATATGCCGTCCCGATGATCAAGGACCTGCTGGGCCGCGACATGCCGATCTTCGGCATCTGCCTGGGTCACCAGATGCTGGCGCTGGCGCTTGGCGCCAAGACGGTCAAGATGGGCCACGGCCATCACGGCGCGAACCACCCCGTGCGCGACGTCGAGACCGGCAAGGTCGAGATCACCTCGATGAACCATGGTTTCGCCGTCGATTCGCAAAGCCTGCCGGTCGGCGTGATCGAGACCCATGTCAGCCTGTTCGACGGCAGCAACTGCGGCATCCGCATGCAGGACAAGCCGGTCTTTTCCGTCCAGCACCACCCCGAGGCTTCGCCCGGTCCCCAGGACAGCCTGTACCTGTTCAAGCGGTTCACCGATTCGATGCGCGCGCGCCGCGCCTGATGACGAATTGGTCCCGTGCGACCGGTTTTTGCCGGTCGCGCGGGATCGCTTAATCTTCTGTTAACGCATCACGTGCCAAGACGGGTCGATCCTGATGGGAAACGACCATGGCGCAGCCTGCCCCCCTGCCCCGGCCTGCCAACCTGCCCGATCCGGCCACCGCCGGCAGCGCGGTCCTGTGCGGGCCGACGCTGGCGCCGCGCGACCGGCGGTCGCTTGGGCAGATCCTGCTGGAAGACGGGGTGGTCGATGCGGGGGACCTGCTCAAGGCGACGGTGATCCAGCAAAAGCTGAGCCTGCGGCTGGACCAGGTATTGCTGGCCCAAGGGATGGTCCAGCCCGCCGCCCTGGCCCGCGCGCTGTCGCGGCAGTGGCGCACCACCGCCATCGACCCCGACGTGACGCCCGCCGACCCGCGGCTGATCGACGACGCAGGGGCCGGGTTCTGCCTGACGCACGGGCTGCTGCCTTGGCGGCGAATCGGCGGGGTGACCTGGATCGCGACGGCGCGGCCCGATGATTTCGCGGCCGTGCTGCCCCTGCTGCCGCGCCAGTTCGGCCAGGTCCGCATGTTGCTGTGCAGTGCGGACCAGGCCCAGGGCGGGGTGCTGAACTCCCGCCGGACCCGCCTGATCCGCGAGGCGGAGACGCGCGTCCCCGCCATCGAAAGCTGTCGCACGCAGGATCAGGCCCGGACGGCACGCCTGGCGATCGCGGCGCTGGCCCTGACCGCGGCCGGCCTGATCCTGGTCCCGACGTTGATCGTGGGGCTGCTGACGTTCTGGGCGGTGCTGACCCTGGTGACGCAGAGCGGGCTGAAGCTGGCGTCGTTCCTGGCGGCGCGGCGGGCGCTGCGCGAGCAGGATGCCCATGCGCTGGCCGTCCGACAGGGTCATCCTGTCCCCCCGCTGATGGAGGCTGCGCTGCCGCTGATCTCGGTCATGGTGCCGCTGTTTCACGAAAAGGACGTCGCGGGCAAGCTGGTCGCACGGCTGGCGCGGCTGGACTATCCGCGGGAACTGACCGACATCCTGTTGGTGATCGAGGCCAGCGACGAGATCACCGAGGCCGCGCTGGACGGCGTGCGCCTGCCGCATTGGATCCGCGTCGTGCGGGTGCCCGACGGGCCGATCAAGACCAAGCCCCGGGCGCTGAATTATGCGCTGAACTTCTGCCGCGGCCAGATCGTGGGCATCTGGGACGCCGAGGACCGACCCGATCCCGATCAACTGCACAAGGTCGCGCGCCGCTTTCATGTCGCGCCTGCGGACGTCGCATGCCTGCAGGGAGCGTTGGACTACTACAACCCGCGCACCAACTGGCTGGCGCGGTGCTTTACCATCGAATACGCAAGCTGGTTCCGCATCCTGCTGCCGGGGGTCGCGCGTCTAGGGCTGATCGTGCCCCTGGGCGGCACCACCCTGTTCTTTCGCCGCCACCTGCTGGAACGGGTCGGCGCATGGGATGCATGGAACGTGACCGAGGACGCCGATCTGGGCGTCCGCCTGGCCCGGCGCGGATACCGGACAGAGATCATCGAGACCACCACCGATGAGGAGGCGAACTGCCGCGCCCTGCCATGGGTCAAGCAGCGGTCGCGCTGGCTCAAGGGATACGCGATGACCTGGGCGGTGCACATGCGCGATCCTGCGGCGCTCTACCGCGATCTGGGGGCGTGGCGCTTCTGGGGCTTTCAGGTCCAGTTCCTGGGGGCGCTGTCGCAATACCTTCTGGCACCGATCCTGTGGAGCTTCTGGCTGCTGACCTTCGGCCTGCCGCATCCGCTGCGCGCACCGCTGGAAACCGGGGTAGGCTCTTGGGCGATCGTGGGCCTGTTCGGATTGTTCGTCGCGTCCGAGGCGCTGAGCATCTTCGTCGGCATGCGTGCGGTCAGTGGGGCAAAGCACCGCCATCTGATGCCTTGGGTGCCGACGCTCCATCTCTATTTTCCGCTTGGATGCCTGGCCGGGTGGAAGGCCATCTACGAGGTCGTGGCCAAGCCCTTCTACTGGGACAAGACCGCCCACGGCCTGTTCGTCGAGGCGGCGGATGCCCCCGTCATCCCCCTGGCACCGGGCATGGTCTCGATCCCGGTCCTGGGCCAGATCGGCGGCCGGTCCCTGGCAGAGGTGGCGGCGGACCTGCAGAGCAGCGCCGGACAGGCCACCGCGGGACAGCCCAACCTGGTCCAGATCGATGCGCCGGCAGTCGAACCGGATGCCATGCGCTATCCTCAGGACCGCGCCGCCAGCGGCTAGTCGGGCGGACTTTCGTCCGACAGATGTCCCTCGACGAGGGCCTGCACCGTGGCGAAATCGTCGGACAACCGATCACGCAGGGTATCGGGGCTGTCGGCCTCGACCTCGCGCAGCAGGAAATCCTGGCCTCCGCGCCCGATCACGTCCATGTCCAGCGCCCTGTCCGTCAACAGGCGGGCGGCGGCATGCACGCGCCACAATCCCCGCCAGATCGACGACAGGCGGTCCGCCTGTTCCGTCGTCAGCAGCCCCGCCCGGCGACCCGCCCGCAACTGCGCCAGCGTCGACCGCGCCGGATCGCCCGCCCGCAAGGCGCAGCTCTGCGCCAGCAGGTCGATGTCCTGCAGCCGCCCGGCCCCCTGTCGCACGTCGAAGGCCCCGCCCGGCGGCTTTGCGGCGAACAGGCGGTCACGCATCTGGCCTGTGTCGGGCAAAACACGCGGATCGATGCCGCGTTCGGCCAGCACCTTCAGGCGCAGGGTCTCGATCTGCTGGCACAGCATATCCGCATCGGGCCCGATCTGCGCGACGCAGCGCGCGCGGGTCAGGGCCAGATGCTCCCATGTCCAGGCCTCGGTCATCTGGTAGGTGCCGAAGCTGTCGATCGAGGTCGCCACCGGCCCCTGCCGCCCCGACGGGCGCAGCCGCATGTCGACCTCGTACAGCCGGCCTTCGGCGGTGGGCGCAGACAGGGCGGTGACCATCGCCTGCGTCAACCGGGCGTAATAGGGGCGCGCGGCCAGCGGGCGCGGCCCGTCCGAGGCATCGACCCCGTCCGCGTCATAGATCACGATCAGATCCAGGTCCGACCCGGCGTTCAGCACCCGCGCGCCCAGGGAACCCATGCCCACCACGACCGCGCCGCGGCCCGGCGGCGGGCCATGGCGGCGCGCGAAATCGGCGGCGGTCACCGGCAGCAGCGCCGCCACGCAGGCCCCCGCAAGGTCCGCGTATTGCACCGCCGCCTCGTCCGCGCCGATCAGGCCGCGCAGGTGATGGACGCCGATGCGGAACTGCCATTCATGCGCCCACCGCCGCGCCGCATCCAGCGCCCGTTCATAGCCACCGCCAGGTTGGCTCAGGGCCCGTTGCAGGACCGCGTCCAGTTCCTGGACCAACCCGGCCTCCCGCGGCCAGGGGGCGAAGAAGCTGCCTGCCAGCACGCCGTCCAGAACGGACGGATGGCGCGCCAGATAGGCGGCCAGCGCGGGCGCCGTTCCGCAGATGTCGACGATCAGGTCGATCAGCTGGGGATTGGCCTCGAACAGCGAGAACAGCTGGACCCCCGCAGGCAGGCCGGACAGGAAACTGTCGAAGCGGGCCAGCGCCTCGGCGGGGTGGCCCGCGCGGGCCATGCGCGACAAGAGCGGCGCCTCGATCCGGCGAAAGATCTGGCGCGCCCGGTCGGACCGCAGCGCGGGATAGGTCTGCCAGCGCTGGATCACCGCCCGCGATTCGTCCGACAGGTCGGGCAGGCTTTCGGTCGGTTCGGTCGGGGCGAAGAACCGTTCGGTCAGCGCATGCACGCGTTCCAGCCGCGATTTCAGCCGGGCGCACCAGGCTTGGACATCGCCCTCGCCCATCAGGGCGGCGATCGTGGCCAATCCCTGATCGTCCTTGGGCAGGCTGTGGGTCTGGGCGTCGTTCACCATCTGGATGCGGTGTTCGATGTCGCGATGGTCGCGGTAATGCGCCGTCAGTTCCTCTGCGACGTCCCGGGGGATCCAGTTCTTGGCGGCCAGCGCCGCCAGCCCGCCAACCGTGTCGCGGCATTGCAGGTCGCGGTCGCGCCCGCCCGCGATCAGCTGGCGGGTCTGGGTGAAGAACTCGATTTCGCGGATGCCGCCGCGTCCCAGTTTCAGGTTGTGGCCCGCCACCTCCAGCCGCCCGCCCAGACCCTTGTGGTCGCGGATGCGCAGCCGCATGTCATGGGCGTCCTGGATGGCCGCGAAATCCAGGTGCTTGCGCCAGACGAAGGGCCGCAATTCGCGCAGCAGCCGTTCGCCCGCGGTGATGTCGCCCGCCGCCGCGCGCGCCTTGATGAAGGCGGCGCGTTCCCAGGTCCGCCCCTCGGCCTCGTAATAGGCCAGCGCCGCGGCGGTCGAGATGCAGACCGGCGTCACCGCCGCGTCGGGCCGCAGCCGCAGGTCGGTGCGAAAGACATAGCCGTGATCGGTCACGTCGGACAGGGTCGCGGCCATCCGCCGCGTGGCCCGGATCAGGGCGGCACGAGCCTCCATCTGGTCGGCCTCGGCATAGGCGGTCTCGTCGAACAGGACGATCAGGTCGATGTCCGAGCTGTAGTTCAGTTCGCGCGCGCCGCCCTTGCCCATCGCCAGCGCGAAGATGCCGCCCGCATCGGCGTCCGTGGCGGGCAGCTTGCCGCGACGGATCTCGGTCGCGACATGGGCGCGCAGGGCGAGGTCGACGGCGCGGTCGGCCAGGTCGGACAGCGCGCCGGTGACCTGCTCCAGCGTCCAGACGCCGCCCAGATCGGCCAACGCCGCCAGCAGCGCCACCCGCCGCTTGGCGCGGCGCAGCGCCACGCCCAGGGCATCCGCGTCCAGCGATTGCAAGCCCGCCGTCTCGCGCACGACGACGTCGTCATGGTCCAGCGCAT
The DNA here is from genome assembly GCF_004010775.1 of Paracoccus sp. Arc7-R13. Classification (NCBI taxonomy): domain Bacteria; kingdom Pseudomonadati; phylum Pseudomonadota; class Alphaproteobacteria; order Rhodobacterales; family Paracoccaceae; genus Paracoccus; species Paracoccus sp. Arc7-R13. The sequence continues at coordinate 2,723,223 of NZ_CP034810.1, forward strand.
CGGGCAGCCAGTCGGCCTCGGACCGCAGCAGGCCGGCCAGATAGGGGCTGCTGCCCGCGGCGCCCGCGATCAGGTCGCGCATCCGGTCGGACAGGGTTGGGAACAGCGCCGCCGCATCCGCCCCGCGGGCGGCGTCGACGGGCAGCGGAAGGCGGGTGATGCGGGACTGAAAGCTCATGCGCGCCACCTTGCCGGGGTCGCCCCGGCCCGTCAACGCAACGCGCGGTAAACCATGTTGCGCAGAACCGGCGGGCCCGCTGCTTTCCACGCTTGGCCTGCCGGGAAATCGTTGCTAGGCTTTCGCGCACACCAACCCGCGATACGGAACCTTCTGCGCCCGCATGATCAGTCGCGACCTGACCAGATGCTGCAAGGGGCGCACCTGATGCGCCATACGCTGCCCCATGCGCCGCAGTTCTATGTGACCGCGCCACAGCCCTGTCCGTACCTGCACGGGCGGGCCGAACGCAAGCTGTTCACCGCGCTGCAGGGCGACAATGCGGCGGAACTGAACAACGCGCTGTCGCGGCAGGGATTCCGCCGGTCGCAGAACGTGCTTTACCGACCCAGCTGCGAAAGCTGCGTGGCCTGCATGTCGGCGCGCATCCGGGTGGCCGATTTCCGCCCCTCCAAGACGCAGCGCCGCATCACGACCCGCAACGCCGCCCTGCGCCGCCTGGCCACCAGTGCCTGGGCGACCGAGGATCAGTTCGAACTGTTCCGCCGTTATCTGGACAGCCGCCACGCGGATGGCGGCATGGCGGACATGGACATCTTTGAATTCGCCGCGATGATCGAGGAGACGCCGGTCAAGACCCGCGTCATCGAATACCGGTGCAGCGACGATGCGATGCCGGCGCTGGCGCAGGGCGACGATCACCTGGCCGGTGTCTGCCTGACCGACGTGCTGGATGATGGGCTCAGCCTTGTCTACAGCTTCTACGATCCGCTGCTGCGGCCGGCCAGCATGGGCACCTACATCATCCTGGACCATATCGAGATCGCGCGGGCCGCGGGCCTGCCCTATGTCTATCTGGGCTATTGGGTGCCGGGCAGCCGCAAGATGGACTACAAGGCCCGCTTCAGCGCGCTAGAGATCTACAAGGGTGGCGTCTGGCAGGATATCGGCAACCCCGAGGATCATTCGAACGAAGCGCATCCCCTGTCCGTCGATCCGATCGTCGAACAGGTCGCCCGTATCGCGCTGCCGCAATTCGACCGATAACGTCCGTCAAACCGCGAAATAAAGTTTCAATTTCTGGCGTACCTGCGTCACTTTCTCCGCCAAATGCCATTGACCCTGTCCGAACCTGACCCTAGGTTGCGCCGACGCGGGGCCGCGACGGGTGTGCTTTGCGGGTGTTTTTGATGGATGGAGCAAGACGATGTCCCGAACAATGACGGGTGCGAGAATGGTGGTCGAGGCGCTGCGCGATCAGGGCGTCGATACCGTATTCGGCTATCCGGGCGGGGCCGTCCTACCCATCTATGACGAGATCTTTCAGCAGAACGACATCACCCACGTCCTGGTCCGCCACGAACAGGGCGCCGTCCACATGGCCGAGGGCTATGCCCGAGCGACCGGGAAACCGGGCGTCGTGTTGGTCACGTCGGGCCCCGGCGCCACGAACGCGGTCACCGGCCTGACCGACGCGCTGCTGGATTCGATCCCGCTGGTCGTGCTGTCGGGCCAGGTCCCGACCTTCATGATTGGCACCGACGGCTTCCAGGAGGCCGACACGGTCGGCATCACCCGCCCCTGCACCAAGCACAACTGGCTGGTCAAGGACACGGACAAGCTGGCCGCGACCATCCACAAGGGTTTCCACGTCGCCACCTCGGGCCGTCCCGGTCCGGTGCTGATCGACATCCCCAAGGACGTGCAGTTCGCGACCGGCACCTATGTCGGGCCCAAGCAGGTCGACACCGGCCGCTATCAGCCGACGAAGAAGGGCGATCTGGGCGCGATCACCCGCCTGGTCGAACTGATCGAGCAGGCCGAGCGTCCGATCCTCTATACCGGCGGCGGTGTCATAAATTCGGGTCCCGGCGCCAGCCAACTGCTGCGCGAGCTGGCCGAAGCGACGGGCTTTCCGGTCACCTCGACGCTGATGGGGCTGGGCTGCTATCCGGCATCGGGCGACAAGTGGCTGGGCATGCTGGGCATGCACGGCACCTACGAGGCGAACCTGGCCATGCACGGCTGCGACCTGATGATCAACATCGGCGCGCGCTTCGACGACCGGATCACCGGGCGGATCGCGGATTTCAGCCCCGGATCGGTCAAGGCGCATATCGACATCGACCCGTCGTCCATCAACAAGGTCGTGCGCGTCGACGTGCCGATCGTCGGGGACGTGGGCCATGTGCTGGAGGATCTGCTGAAGGTCTGGAAATCGCGCGGCCGCAAGACGAACAGCGCCGCGGTCCAGCAATGGTGGGGCCAGATCGAGCAATGGCGGGCCCGGAAATGCCTAGCCTATCGCCCTAGCGACACGATCATCAAGCCGCAGCACGCGCTGGAACGGCTGGAGGCGCTGACCAAAGGCCACGACCGCTACATCACCACCGAGGTCGGCCAGCACCAGATGTGGGCGGCACAGTACCTGGGCTTTGAAGGGCCGAACCGCTGGATGACCTCGGGCGGTCTGGGCACGATGGGCTATGGCCTGCCTGCATCCATCGGCGTGCAGATGGCCCACCCCGAGGCACTGGTGATCAACGTCGCGGGTGATGCTAGCTGGCTGATGAACATGCAGGAGATGGGCACGGCCGTGCAGTTCCGCCTGCCGGTCAAGCAGTTCATCCTGAACAACGAACGCCTTGGCATGGTCCGCCAGTGGCAGCAGCTGCTGCACGGCGAGCGTTACAGCCAGTCCTGGTCCGACAGCCTGCCCGATTTCGTCAAGCTGGCCGAGGCCTTCGGCTGCGCCGGCGCGCAGGTGCGCGACCCTAAGGATCTGGACGCCGCGATCCAGCAGATGATCGATTACGACGGCCCCTTCATCCTGGACGTGCTGGTCGAGAAGCACGAGAACTGCTTCCCGATGATCCCTTCCGGCAAACCGCATAACGAGATGCTGCTGGGCGAGGCCGAGACGCAGGGCGTGATCGAATCCGAAGGCGCGGTGCTGGTCTGAGACCGGCCGGAAAGAGAGCAGAACCATGAACGCTTTGAACATCCAGAAGGGCATGTCCAGCCATTCGGCCTATGACCTGCGCGACCCGCACGCCCCGCGCGAGGAGAGCCATACCTTGGCCGTCCTGGTCGAGAACGAGCCGGGCGTCCTGGCGCGCGTGATCGGCCTGTTCGCAGGGCGCGGCTACAATATCGACAGCCTGACCGTGGCCGAGGTCGACCACAGCGGCCACCGCTCACGCATCACGGTGGTCACGCGCGGCACCCCCGAGGTGATCGAGCAGATCAAGGCACAGCTGGGCCGCATCGTGGTCGTCCACGAGGTCCACGACCTGACGGTCGAGGGGCCGGTGGTGGAACGCGAACTGGGCCTGTTCAAGGTGCGCGGCACCGGCGACAAGCGCGTCGAGGCGTTGCGCATCGCCGAAATCTTTCGCGCAAACGTGGTCGATTCGACGTTGGAAAGCTTTGTCTTCGAACTGGTCGGCACGCCGTCCAAGCTGGAGGCCTTTGCCGATTTGATGCGTCCTCTGGGCCTGACGGACCTGGCGCGCACCGGGGTCGCCGCGCTGTCACGCGGCGCCTGATCGCCCCCTTAGCGTGCGGCCCCGCTGCGGGGTCGCGCATAGGTCGTCGCCGGGCGCCGGGTGGACGACGCCACGGATCCGCTTGGCACCGCATCCTGATGCGCCACGACGCGCAGGGCTGGCCGCGACGGCTGCTGTTGCTGCGAATCGGCCAGGATTCGCGGCAGCTGCAGACAGCTTTTCTCCGACAGCATGGTCACGTTCAGGGCATGGCGCAGATTGCCGACGGTCCGGGTTTCCAGTTCGACCAGATCACCGGGCTGGGGCCATTCGCCGGGCCCGACGAAATTCGCGGTTCCCTGCAGATAGGCCAGCGTTGCTTGATCTTCGCACCAGATGATCGCCTTTTCACGCGACCCGCTGCTCCATACGACAACCCCGATCATGGGCGCCCCTTCATAGAAAAGGCGCCGAAGCGCCGGATGGTATCGATTCAAGGATCTGTCTTGTGCAAACCTTTGCCGACTAAAGCAGAAAACCGCCGGTATGCCAGCTTTTTCCTTTCACCACGTGAATTTTATTGCAGCCGGAGGTTGTCGCGTTGCGGCGCAGGCACAACCCCACCACCAGCCCTAGCGGATGCGCCCCGCCTGCACGTCGGCGACCGCGCGGCGGACCTGCGCCAGGCGTTGCGCGCGTGCCGGGTGGGTGCCCAGGACGTGGTTTCCGGGATCGGGGATTCGCTGGAACAGGCCCGAACCAGAGATCGGATCATAGCCTGCGTTCAGCGTGATGATCGCGCCAAGATAGTCCGCCTCCAGCTCCCATTCCTTGGAATAGTAGCGTGCGCCGACCGATGCGCCGATCTCCTGAGCGCGGGCGATGGCGCCGGTGTCGCCGCCATAGGCGGAGGCCAGGCTGCCAAGGACGACGGCGGCGGCGGTGGCCGCCCCGGACTTGCGATCCAGGTGGTTCAGAATGTGGTGCGCGGCCTCGTGCCCCACGACAAAGGCGATTTCGTCGGGATTCTGGGTCTGCGCGATCAGTGACAGGGTAAAGCCCACGACCGGGCGCCCGTTGCGGTCGACGGTCTGGAACGCGTTCGGCTCGAGCCCCGGGCGGTCGTCGACGACGAACAGGAAATCGCAGCTGATCGGCGCGGTGCGGCGGTTCAGGCAGTCTTGGCGGACGGCGGGCTCCATCCGGCGCATCACCTGGACAAAGCTGCGCGCAGCGCCGTCCGGCGTTGCCGCGTGCGGGGCCGACGGGGCCGGCAGGACCGGGACCTGCGGGACGGGCGCGGGCATGGGGGCGGTGCCGGGTGCGGGCAGCGGCGCACAGCCCGCGACGGCCACTGCCGCGATCAACCCTGCCAGCCAGCTGCGCGCCATCATCTGTCCCATCGTCCCTGCCCTGTTGCGCCGCCCCGGCGTCGGCGCGATCCTGTCGGCGCAGAATACCCCCTGCCCGTCCGGCGTAAACCCCGACCGCTTGCCGCAGCCCCCCTTTCACGCGATTGTCGGGCCTTTCCCAAGGAGATTCGGATGTTCACTATCGAACACGACTTCGACGCGACCGTGATCACCCTGATCGACGAGGCCGAGGCCCAGACACGCCCGCTGAACGAGGACGTCGTCATCCTGGGCTTTGACGACCGGGTGATTCTGGAACAGATGAGCGATGACGGCGAAGAGGTCGTGCGCATCACCCTGTCCATGCATCAGCTGACCGAACTGCGCCTTGCGCTGAACCTGCCCGAGGGCAATTACCGCATCGAGAAGGAAGGCTGACCGCCCGCCCGCGGCCAGCCTCTCGGCTACCGCCCCTGATCTTACAGGAGATCCGCATGGACCACCGCAACGACGCCGCCCTGCAGTTTCTGGCCACCCGCCGGTCCCACCCGCCCAAGATGATGACCGGTCCGGGCCCGGACCCTGACCAGCTGGCCGATCTGCTGACCCTGGCGGCCCGCGTTCCCGATCATGGCAAGCTGGAGCCGTGGCGCTTTGTCGTGCTGGGCCGCCAAACCCTGGATGCGATGGCGCCGCGGCTGCGCGACGCGGTCCTGGCCGCGGGGCAGGATCAGACGGCGGCGGACAAGGCGGCCTCGGCCATGGCGTCGCCGGTGATCGTGGCGGTGGTCTTCTCCCCGGTCGACAGCCCCAAGGTTCCCGAATGGGAGCAGGTCCTGTCGACGGGCGCGCTGTGCCTGGGGCTGGTCAACGCGGCGCTGGCATCCGGTTGGGGCGCCGCCTGGCTCACGGGCTTTGCGGCGCTGGACCAATCCTTTGCGCAGGCGCATCTGGGCATCGCGGCGCATGAGCGCGTCGCGGGGCTGATCCATATCGGCACCCGCGGCGCGCAGCCCCCGGAACGCCCGCGCCCCGACATCGCCGCCAAGACCGAGTGGCGTCCATGATGCCCATTCGCGCGCTGCTGCGGGGTTGGGCCGACCTGCTGCGCCCATCGGTACTGCGGCTGGTGCTGCTGGGCATCGGGCTGACGCTGGTGCTGTTCGTGGCCCTGCAGGCGGCGATCTTCTGGACGCTGCGGCTGTGGCTGCCGGGCGGGGTCACCCTGCCCTGGCTGGGCCAGATCGAGTTCGGTCAGGTGCTGTCCTGGGGATCGCTGGCGCTGTTTCCGGTAATGGGGATCTTCCTGATGGCCCCGGTCGCCGCCGGTTTTGCGGGCCTCTTCGCGGAAACCGTTGCCGAAAAGGTCGAGGCGATCCATTACCCGGACCGCCGCGGCACGTCGCTGGACTTCTTCGACGGGCTGCTGGAATCCGTGGCGGTCGTGCTGGCGGTCCTGGGGGTGCTGGTGATCAGCCTGATCCTGACGCCCTTCATCGGCCCCTTTGCGCCCCTGCTGTTCCTGGGCGCGAACGGCTGGCTGCTGGGACGCGAGTTCTTTCAGATGGCCGCCCGTCGCCACCTGGACGAAGGCCCGGCCAGCGACCTGCGCCGCGCCCATTCGGCGCGCGTGACCCTGACGGGCGTGCTGGTCGCGGTGGGCCTGGTCATCCCCGTGGTCAACATCGCCGTGCCGCTGCTGGCGGCGGCGGCCTTCACCCACCTGTTCCAGATGATCAGCGGATCCACTGGTCCAGGTTCGAGATATCCGCGCGCGTGATCACGCCGCCCAGGACGATCCACGCCAGTACGGCCCAGATGGCGCTGGTGATGGCCGTGGTCCAGATCAGCTTGCGCCGCCAGTTCACGCCCGACGGCGCGCCCGCATGGGTGCCGGGAATGACCTCTCCGGCATCGGCCTGACTGCGCTGCCCGATGGGCATGACGCAGAACAGGGTCAGGAACCACAGCGAGGCGAACAGAACGATACCGCCGGTCAGGTTCATCAGATTTGCTCCAGTTCGATCAGGCAGCCGTTGAAATCCTTGGGGTGCAGGAACAGCACGGGCTTGCCATGGGCGCCGATCTTCGGCTCTCCGGTGCCCAGCACGCGGGCGCCTTGTGTCTTCATGTGGTCGCGCGCGGCGATGATGTCATCCACCTCGAAGCACATGTGATGGATGCCGCCCGACGGGTTCTTGTCCAGGAACCCGCGGATCGGGCTGTCGTCGCCCAGAGGGTACAAAAGCTCGATCTTGGTGTTCGGCAGTTCGATGAACACCACGGTCACGCCGTGGTCGGGTTCGTCCTGGGGCGGACCGACGGTGGCCCCCAGGGTGGTCTGGTACTGTGCCGCCGCCGCCTGCAGGTCGGGGACGGCAATGGCGACATGGTTCAGGCGACCGATCATCGTCACATCCTCCGTTTCAGGCGGTTCTAAGCCCTGGGCGCGCCGCGGGAAAGGAAAAGCATCGCCGTTAACCGGTTCTTAGCGAATCGGGGCTTAACTGGGCGTGAAGACGTGGATGGGGACACAGACATGCTGACGGATATCACGGCCGACACGCCCAAGCCCTTGCCGCAATGGCGTTTGTCGCTGCCCAACAGACCGCTGACAGGCCTGACGGTGCTGGTGATCGAGGATTCGCGCTTTGCCAGCGAGGCCGTGCGGCTGCTGTGTCTCAAGTCCGGTGCGCGGATTCGCCGCGCGGATTGCCTGCGGTCCGCGGCGCGTCATCTGCGCAGCTATCGTCCGGCGGTGGTGGTGATCGACCTGGGCCTGCCCGATGGCGACGGGGTCGCGCTGATCGCCGAACTGCATGCCGCCGAACTGCGGGTGCCGGTGATCCTGGCGATGTCCGGCGATCCCGACCGCGCGTCCGAGGCGCTGGCGGCGGGTGCGGACGGGTTCCTGCCCAAGCCGGTCGAGAGCCTGGCGGTGTTCCAGCAGGCGATCCTGCGGGTGCTGCCCGCCGATACCGGGGCGATGACGCTGCGGGCGCTGCCCGACGACATGATCCAGCCCGACCCCTCGGGCCTGCGCGACGACCTGGCCCACGTGGCGGAGGTGCTGTCCAGCGCCCATGACACGACCGAGATCGACTATATCGCCCGCTTCCTGGCCGGGGTGGCACGGTCCGCCCACGACCCCGCGCTGGAGGCTGCGGCCACGGCGCTGGCGCGCGACTACAACGCCGGGCACGCGCTGGCGACGGACCTGGCGCGTATCAGCGGCATGGTCCAGGACCGCCTGTCCCGCGTGGCCGAGATGTAGGATTAGGCGGTCATCCGCGGATCGGACCCCATGTCCAGTCCGGGAAAGACAGACCCCTCCAGGGTGGCACGATCGATGCCGAACTTGGCGTGCATCGCCCAGGCCGCATAGGCGCGAATGTCGCGCAGCGGCATCAGGTCGCGCCCGTCGTACAGATCGCCCTCTGCCAGACCCGGCCAATCGCCCATCATCCGCCCGCCGCGCACGGCGCCCCCCGCCACCAGCAGCGTGCCCCCGGTGCCGTGATCGGTCCCCGCCGATCCGTTCTCGCGGACGGTGCGTCCGAACTCTGTCATCGCCATGACGGTGGTGCGGTCCCAGTTCGCGCCCAGATCCGCCTTCAGCGTCAGAATCGTGTCGGCCAGCCGCCCCAGCATCCGCAGCAGCGACCCCGCCTGCCCCGCATGGGTGTCCCACCCGCCGATGGAAAAGCTGGCGATCCGCGTCTGGCCGTTCAGGCGGTCCGCGGCAAAACGCGCGATCTCCAGGTGGTCCTGTCCCGGCTTGCCGGTGGCAAGGTCCGGCGACAGGCTGGCCACGATCTCCATCGCCTGCGCACTGGCGTCGCGGAACAGCGGGTCATCGTGATAGATGCGCGTCAGCAGCTGCTCGGCCTGCGGGCTGAGGTCCATCTGCGCCTTGGGGGTCCAGCTTTTGGCCGGGGCCTGCCCCTGCAGGATGCGCATCTGCGAGACCCCTACAGAATAGGCGGTCTCCGACGCCTGCCCCGGCATCGCCTGCAGCAGCCGGTTCAGCCAGCCGTCCTGCTGGGCATCCAGGTCCAGGTCGGTGCCGGTGCCGGCCTCCAGCATGGTCTGGCCGTCGAAATGGCTGCGCTTGTCGCGATAGGGCGTCGAGACCGCGGGCGCGAAGGCCAGCTGCCCGGCCTGCCACAGCGGCAACAGGTCCGACAGGCCCGGATGCAGCGCAAAGAACCCGTCCAGATCAGTGGCGCCGTGATCGGGTCCAAGCGACAGGGTCTGGCGCAGCCCCCGAAGTGCGGGGTCGCCATAAGGCTGAAACGCGTCCATCCCGTCCATCGCGCCGCGCAGGATGATGACGACCAGGCGATTGTCGCCCGGCGCCGCCGCGAAGGTCGCCGACGACAGCAGCGGATGCGCGGCGGCCGAGCAGCCGATCAGCGCCGTCGATTTCAGGAACAGCCGCCGAGACAGCATCGCGTCACCTCCGGTTGAAATCGGCCGAGGCCAGGATCAGGGTCACGCCCTCGGCCTGGCTTTCGGCGCGCGGGACCGCCCAGGACAGCGCCTCGGACGCGGTGTCGCCCAAGGCCGCACGCAGCAGCTGGCGTGCGTCGGGCAGCGGGTCGGTCAGCCGCGACGGCGCGCTCAGCGCCCAGGTGATGCGCATCGCCAGACCTTGGGGGCTGGCCCAGGCCGCCTGATCCTCGGGCCAGCCGTCGGGCCCCAGGGGGCTGCCCCAGGCCTGCCCCATCGCAGTCATCGGTTGCAGCAACAGACGCTGCAGCTGGCCCGGCTTCATGTCGCGGACCTGACGCCCGTCGACGCCAAGTCCGCGCAGGGCGGCCACCAGAAAGTCGAAGGGCTGCCGCATCTTCTGGCGGAACTGCTGCCGCAGTTCCGGCGCCTCTGCCAGCGCCAGGTTCATCGCGCCCAGATCGCCGCCGGTATCGGCGAACACGGCCGCCAGCCGGTCGACCAGCGGCTGCGGCGGTTCGTCCGCGACGAAATGCACAGCCATCTTGCGGGCGATATGCCGGGCGGTCGCCGGATGGTGGGCCAGGTCGGCGATGACCCCGCGAATGTCGTCCAGACTGGCGCGCCCCCCGCCATAGCGGGCGCCCAGAACCGTCTCGGCCCCCGGTTCGGCCTGGCCGGGACGGAAGATGCCCGTCTGCCGGGGGTGATAGGCCAGTCCGGTCAGCAGTTCGGCCAGCTGCGTCACATCCTGCTGGGAGTAATCGGCCCCCACGCCAAGGCTGTGCAGTTCGATCATCTCGCGCGCCAGGTTCTCGTTCAATCCCAACGGCTTGTCGGGATTCCTGCGCGCGCGGGCCGAGTTGGGGCCGACCGACCGGTCCTGATCCAGATAGCGCACCATCGCCGGATGGATTTCGGCCGCCAGCATCATGTCGGCGAACCGACCGGTCAGATGCGGACGGATCGCATCCTGGACAAAGGCGTCGGTCATCAGGTTCCAATAGACCGTGCCACCGGTGACGGTGAAATGATCGGCCCAGAACCAGACCAGACGTTCCCCAAAGCCGGAAGGGTCATCGACTGCGCGCGCGAAACGGTTCTGGATCGCCGCACGATAGATGCCGCCCAGCCTGCGCCGATAGGCGACATCGCGATCGCGGGCGGCAGGATCGCCGGCGCGGGCGGCGGCGCCAAGGTCAAGGCCCTTGTCCTGCCAGGCGCGGACCTTGTCCAGCGTCACGGCCTGCGGCCCGATCCGCGTGGCCGCCGCAACCGATGCCGCCATTCCCGCCGGGTCGGCGGGCGGTGTCAGGCGCGGCGACAGGCCAAAGCCAAGGCGGATCGCGGCGATTTCAGCATAGGACGGCATCGGGCGACAGGCTCCGGCTGGTGCTGCTGTGCAGCATCATGCCATGTCCGCCGCCCGGGGTCAGGTCACTCTTTCGGCAACGCCCGCAGACGCAGGTCACGCATTTGCTCGTTGGTGGGCTCTGACGGGGCGCCCATCATCAGGTCCTCGGCGCGCTGGTTCATCGGGAACATGATGACCTCGCGGATGTTCTGCTCGTCGGCCAGCAGCATCACGATGCGGTCGATGCCCGCGGCACAGCCCCCGTGCGGCGGTGCGCCATAGCGGAACGCCTTGACCATGCCGCCGAACCGCTTCTCGACCTCGGATGCCGGATAGCCGGCCAGCTCGAACGCCTTGAACATGATCTCGGGCTTGTGGTTGCGGATCGCGCCGCTGATCAGCTCATAGCCGTTGCAGGCCAGGTCGTACTGGTATCCCAGAACCTCCAGCGGGTCGCCGTTCAGCGCCTCCATCCCGCCCTGCGGCATGCTGAAGGGGTTGTGGCTGAAGTCGATCTTGCCGTCGTCGGTCTTCTCGTACATCGGGAAATCGACGATCCAGGCGAACTTGAACTGGTTTTCGTCGATCAGGCCCAATTCACGGCCGATTTCCGTGCGGGCGCGGCCCGCGACGGCCTCGAACTGGTCGGGACGGCCGCCCAGGAAGAAGGCCGCATCACCCTCGGCCAAGCCCAGCTGCGTGCGGATCGCCTCGGTCTTCTCGACGCCAAGCGCCTTGGCGATGGGGCCGGCGGCCTCGGTCGAACCGTCCTCGGCGCGGCGCCAGATGATGTAGCCCATGCCAGGCAGGCCCTGCCCTTGCGCAAAGGCGTTCATGCGGTCGGCGAACTTTCGGCTGCCGCCGGTGGGCGCGGGAATGGCGCGGACCTGCGTGCCCTCCTGCTCCAGCAGCTTGGCGAAGATGCCGAAGCCCGACCCGCGGAAGTGATCGCTGACGATCTGCATCTCGATCGGGTTCCGGAGGTCGGGCTTGTCGGTGCCGTATTTCAGCAGGCTGTCGGCATAGGGGATCAGCGGCCAGTCGGCGTCCACGCGGCGGCCGCCACCGAACTCCTCGAACAGGCCTTGGATGACCGGCTGGACAGTGGCGAACACGTCCTCCTGCCGGACGAAGGACATCTCCATGTCCAGCTGATAGAAATCGGTCGGGCTGCGGTCGGCGCGCGGGTCCTCGTCGCGGAAGCAGGGGGCGATCTGGAAATACTTGTCGAAACCCGCGACCATGATCAGCTGCTTGAACTGCTGGGGCGCCTGCGGCAGGGCATAGAACTTGCCCGGATGCAGTCGCGACGGCACCAGGAAGTCGCGCGCGCCCTCGGGGCTGCTGGCCGTGATGATCGGCGTCTGGAATTCGGTGAAGTTCTGGTCCCACATGCGGTTGCGGATCGACCGGATGACCTTGGACCGCAGCATGATGTTGTTGTGCAGGCTGTCGCGGCGCAGGTCCAGAAAGCGATAGGCCAGCCGCGTCTCCTCGGGATAGTCCTGGTCGCCGAAGACCGGCAGGGGCAGTTCGTCCGCGGGCCCCAGCACCTCGATTTCGGTGGCATAGACCTCGATCTCGCCGGTGGGCAGCTTGGCGTTGACCAGCGACGCGTCACGCATCTTGACCCGGCCGTCGATGCGGATGACGGTCTCTGCCCGCAGCTTGTCCATCGCGGCAAAGGCGGGGCTGTCGCTGTCGGCCAGCACCTGCGTCATGCCGTAATGGTCGCGCAGGTCGACGAACAGCACGCCCCCGTGGTCGCGGACCCGGTGGACCCAGCCCGACAGGCGGACGGTGGTTCCGGCATCGGCGGCCTTCAGGTCGCCGCAGGTATGGCTGCGATAGGCGTGCATGAGCGTTTTCCCCAGTTTTTCAGCCCCCGCACAAAGCGCGGGCTGGGCGGGAAGTCAACCTCTTAGAGCAGGCCTTCAGAACGGCCGCACCACGTTGCCGCTGTAGAAATAGACGCCCATGCCAACAGCGAACAGCACGTTCCCGGCCACCGCGTGCAGCGCCCAAGCCGCCGGAAAGCCGTGCCGCAGATAGGCGCGGGCAAAGAACCAGCCGCCCACGAAGGTCATGATCGCCACGATCCAGGACCAGTACATCAGATGCGCGAACGAAAAGATGGCCGCGTTCAGCGCGATGGCCGCCCGCCCCTGGGGCAGGATCGCGCCGTAGCGGTGAAAGAACAGCGGGCGGAAGATCAGCTCCTGCGGCAGCGCCGACAGGATCGGATAGAAGGTCCAGATGACCAGCAGGAATTCGGGCCGGTTGCGGGGGATCGAGAACAGCGCCTCGGGGCGCATCCAGGCCAGGATCAGCCAGCCCGCCGCCAGCGTCGCCAGCGCGATGCCCGCCAGCTCCTGCCAGGGCATCCGCCGCCAGCCCCGCACCAGCACGCGCCAGCGGAACCCGCCGGTGATCCACAGCAGCGCCATCCCGGCCAGGCTGAACACCGCCAGCGCGGTGAACAGCTGATCGGGCGGCAGGAACAGTGCGATCGCCAGCGGCGCCCCGACATAGAGCGCCGCGAACTCGACCTGCAGCCAGCGCCGGGGGGCTAGCGAACCAGGCGCGCCTGCAACCATCGCGCCCAATCCGCAGCCGAGCCCGCAAAGGCGTTGATGTCCGTGTCACCGCGGATGCCCGGAACGATGCCCGTGCCGGTATACTGCCAGAACGTCCAGCGCTGGCCCGGATAGGTGACACTGGGATGATCCGCGACCGATCGCAGCCAGAACTCGGCGTTCATGCGGCCCATCTGGTTCTCGCGATAGAAATCGACGGTGGTGTAGATGATCGGGCGCTGGCCGTAATGGCGGCCGACGATCTGCATGAATACCTCGGCCTCGCGCAGAACCTCGGCGGCCGGGGGGCGGCGGGGGCAGTTGCGCGAATTGGTCCATTCCATGTCCAGCACGGGCGGCAGCGATCCGGCCTCGCGCGGGACGTTCTGGATGTACCAATATGCGTTCTCGGCGCCAGATCGGCAGAAATAGTAGAAATGATAGGCGCCCCGCGGGATCCGGGCCTGCGCGGCCTCGTACCAGTAGCGGCGGAAGTTCGGGTCGGAGTGATCGCCCCCTTCGGTCGCCTTGATGAAGGCGAAGCTGATGCCCGCACCGCGCACCCGGTTCCAGTCGATGTCCCCCTGCCAGCGCGAGATGTCGATGCCGTGCACCGCATGCCCATAGGGCGCGCCGTTGCGCCACTGGTGCGGCGCGCGGTCGCCCAGCTGCGGGTTCGCCCCGGGTCCGGGCGCGACCTGGTAGCCGCCAGGCGCCTGCCCCCGCGGCGGCGTCCGTCCGCAGGAGACGGCGAATGTCACCACCGCCAACCCCAGCAACAGCTTTGTCAGAAATTTCATGCCTGCCCCTTCTTCTGTCCGAAGATACCGCCCGCGGCGCTTTGCGCGCCATTCTGTGGCCGTTATCTCAAACCCGTGAGGCAATGTCATCGGCCCATGCCGGTCACGGTTGCGTCAGAAGAACGCCCGGACCGTTTCAGGTCCGGGCGCGGGGAACACGGAATGTGGGCGCGGCTCAGTTCGCGGGCGCGGGGGCATCGTCGCCTGCGGGCCGGTCGGCGGTGCCGGTGGGGGCGGTGGTGCCATCGGCCGGGGTATCCGCGCCGGGCGTGGTGGGTTCGCCGACATCCTCGCCCAGGCCCTCGGCATCGCTGATCGGCGTGTCGGCGGGCGGGGCGGTCATGGCGATGCCGTCTTCCTGTTCGTCCACGCCAGGCGTGAAGACGAAGAACACCAGTGCCGCCACGACCAGCGCGACGATGATGGCGATGATCGCGGGCTTGTGATTGCGCGCGGCTTTTTCCGGCTCGTGGTTGTGGGACATGGGATCACTTTCCTGTTGGACTCGCAAGGAAACGTGGCCGGGGGTGGGCGGTTCCGCAACAGCTTGGCAAACCCCGCGCCCGTCTGCCATGAAGGCCCGACACCCGCCCCGATCAGGACCCGCGCAGATGACCGATCCTACGCTACCCCCCGGACTAGTCGCGGACGGACCTGCGACAGCACGCCGCGCCTTCGTCACCCTGGTCAGCAATGCCGCCTACCTGCCCGGCGCCGAGGCGCTCCTGCGTTCCCTCAGGCTGACCGGAACCTCCGCCGATCTGGCGGTGATGCATCGCGGCCTCGATGCGGATGCGCTGGCGCGCCTGTCCGCGCTTGGCGCCCGGCTGATCCGGGCCGACCTGCTGCCCACGTCGGACGCCTTCGACCAGGCCCATGCCCGCGACGCGCTGCACGCACGGGCCGCATTCCTCAAGGGCGGAAAGCCGGATTTCCATACCCCCTTGGACAATTTCATCAAGCTGCGCCTATGGCAGCTGGACTACGACGCCTGCGTCTTCATCGACGCCGACGCGATCGTGCTGCGCCCGGTCGACAAGCTGTTCGATTTCCCGGAATTCTGCGCCGCGCCCAATGTCTATGACGGGCTGGACGGGTTCGGCCGGATGAATTCGGGTGTCTTCACCGCACGCCCCGATCCCGCGACCTTCGCCGCGATGATGGCCCGTCTGGACCGGCCGGGCGCCTTCTGGCGGCGCACGGATCAGACCTTCCTGCAGGAGTACTTTCCCGACTGGCAGGGGCTGTCGATCCACCACAACCTGCTGCAATACGTCTGGACGCACATGCCGCAACTTTGGGACTGGACCCAGATCCGCATCCTGCATTTCCAGTACGAGAAGCCGTGGCAGGATCACCCCAAGGCCGACAGTCTGCGCCCGCTGATCGACCTGTGGCGCCAGATCGCGGCGGGCGGACCCGTGCCCGACCTGAACGCCCTGCCCGGCCCGCCCGCCTGATGCGCGTGGCCCTGACCGGCGCGTCCGGGATCGTCGGGCGCTATGCCGCGCGCGCCCTGGGCCGGGCGGGCCACGACGTGACGCCCCTGGACCGGGCCCATGGCTGGGCGTTGGGCGACCCTGCGCCGCTGCAGGGCCATGACGCGCTGATCCACTGTGCCTTCGCCCACGCGCCGGGCCGCTATCGCGGCGGAGAGGGCGACGACCCCGCGGCCTTCATCGCTGCCAACCTGGACGGTACGCGTGCCCTGTTCGATCAAGCCGTGCGGCAGGGGGTCGGGCGGGTGCTGTTCCTGTCCTCGCGCGCGGTGCATGACGGTCATCCGCCGGGGATGCGCCTGCCCGACGACCTGCCTGCCGCGCCGACCACGCTCTACGGCCAGGTCAAGGCCGGGGCAGAGGCGTTTCTGGCATCGCTGCCGCTGGCCGGCTGCGCGATCCGCGCGACCGGCGTCTATGGTCCCGGCCCCGCGCATAAATGGCGGACGTTGTTCGCCGATTACCTGTCCGGTCGCCCCATCGCCCCGCGCATCGCGACCGAGGTCCACGCCGCCGACCTCGCCCGGGCGCTGGTCCTGCTTCTGTCGACGGGGGTGCTGCCATCCACCGTCAACTGCAGTGATCTTGTGCTGGATCACCACGACCTACTGGCGATCGTCCGCGACGCCACCGGCAGCCGTCACCCGTTGCCCCCGCGTGCCGATGCGTCACGCCTGCGCGTCCCGGACTGCACCGCACTGATCGGTGCCGGATGGCAACCCGGGGGTGATCGCCTGCTGCGCCACACGATCCGTCGATTGCTGCGGGACTAGGTCACGGATCAGCGATGCCTTCGGGGGGTCCGGGGGGCGGCGCCCCCCGGCGTCGCGGGACGCAATCAGCCTCGCCGGATCGACGCCATGCCCAGCACCCGCGCCCGCTTGCGCGGATCGCTGTCGAACAGCGCCGCCAGCTGCTCGGTGATCGCCCCGGCCAACTGCTCCGCATCGGTGATCGTCACGGCCCGCTGGTAATAGCGGGTGACGTCATGGCCGATGCCGATCGCCAGCAGCTCGACGGCGCGGCGCTTCTCGACCATGGCGATCACGTCGCGCAGGTGGCGTTCCAGGAAGTTGGCAGGGTTGACCGACAGGGTGCTGTCATCGACCGGCGCGCCGTCCGAGATCACCATCAGGATCTTGCGTGCCTCGGGGCGGCGGGTCAGGCGCTTGTGCGCCCATTCCAGCGCCTCGCCGTCGATGTTCTCCTTGAGCAGCCCCTCCTTCATCATCAGCCCCAGATTGGGACGGACACGGCGCCAGGGCGCATCGGCGGACTTGTAGACGATGTGGCGCAGGTCGTTCAGGCGCCCGGGCTGGGCCGGACGGCCCGCGGCCAGCCACGCCTCGCGCGACTGCCCGCCCTTCCAGGCGCGCGTGGTAAAGCCCAGGATCTCGACCTTGACGTTGCACCGCTCCAGCGTGCGGGCCAGCACGTCGGCGCAGATCGCCGCGATGCTGATCGGACGCCCGCGCATCGACCCGGAATTGTCGATCAGCAGCGTGACGACCGTGTCGCGGAACTCGGTGTCCTTCTCGATCTTGAAGGACAGCGGCATGGTCGGGTTTGCCACCACGCGGGCCAGGCGGCCGGCGTCCAGGACGCCCTCCTCCTTGTCGAACTCCCAGCTGCGGTTCTGCTGGGCCTGCAGGCGGCGCTGCAGCTTGTTGGCCAGGCGGCTGACGGCCCCGCGCAGGGGCTCCAGCTGCTTGTCCAGATAGGCGCGCAGGCGCTCCAGCTCGGCGATGTCGGCCAGATCCTCCGCGCGGATCTCCTCGTCCCAGGTCTGGGCAAAGACGCGGTAATCGGGGCTGGCCTCGCTGACCGGGGGCGGCAGGTCGGGCGGGCTGTCCTGATCGGGCATCTCCGCCTCGTCCGCCATCTCGTCCTCGGCGGTGTCGTCCATGCCGACCTGGGCCTGGCGCTCGTCCTGGGTCTGCTCCTGGCTGCGCTCGGGGCTGGCGTCGCTCTCCTCGCTGTCGTCCTGATCCTGCGATTCGCTGTCGCCGGATTCCTCGTCCTGCTCGGCGTTCTCGTCGCTGTCGTCATCCTCGGGCTGGTCCGGATCCTCGCCCAGCTGGTCGCCATAACCCAGGTCGGTGATGATCCGCCGCGACAGCCGAGAGAACGCGGCCTGATCCGCCAGCGCATCGTTCACGTCCGCCAGCGCCCCCGAGGCCTGGCTCTCGACAAAGGGCCGCCACAGGTCGGCGACATGCTGCGCGCCCGCGGGCAGCGCACGCCCGGTCGCCGCCTGGCGCAGGATGTAACCCGCCGCCACCGACAGCGGCGCATCGGCCGGGGCCTTGATCTGGGCATAGCCCTTCTTGTCGGCCTCGGCGCCGATCTTGGCGTCGATGTTGGACAGCGCCCCCGGCATGTCCCGCGCGCCAAGCGCCTCGCAGCGCGCGGTCTCCAGCGCCTCGTACAGCTCGCGGGCCATCGGGCCCGCGGGGGAATAGTGGGCATGGGTGCCCGCATCGTGGTGGCGCATCCGCATGGCCAGCGCGTCGGCCGTGCCGCGCGCCAACAGCACCTCGTCGCGGCCCATGCGGCGGCTGATCTGCGGCAGGCGCATCGTGTCGCCCGCAACCCCGGCCGGGTCCGCGCTGAAGGTCACGTTCAGTTCGTGTTCGCCCGCCAGCGCGCGCGTCGCCTCGGTCAAGGCCTTCTTGAACGGGTCGGCGGGGTTGTCGGATTTCTTCATCTGCGGATGGCCCCCTTGGCCGCGCGGGCCTCAGCCCGCCTTGGCGGCTGCGCTTTCCGGCAATTCCTCGTCGAACAGGCGCTGATAGAACTCTGCCACGGTCTGGCGCTCCAGCTCGTCGCATTTGTTCAGGAAGGTCAGGCGGAACGCGTATCCCACGTTGTCAAAGATGCGCGCGTTCTGCGCCCAGGAAATGACCGTGCGCGGGCTCATGACGGTGGACAGATCGCCCTGCATGAAGGCGGTCCGCGTCAGGTCGGCCAGCGTCACCATCTGGTTGATGGTCTTGCGGCCCTTCTCGGTGTTGTAATGCGGCACCTTGGCCAGCACGATCGCGGCTTCGGCGTCGTGACGCAGATAGTTCAGCGTCGCGACCAGCGACCAGCGGTCCATCTGGCCCTGGTTGATCTGCTGGGTGCCATGGTAGAGGCCGGTCGTGTCGCCCAGGCCCACCGTGTTGGCGGTGGCGAACAGGCGGAAATAGGGGTTCGGCGTGATGACCTCGTTCTGGTCCAGAAGCGTCAGCTTGCCGTCGGCCTCCAGCACGCGCTGGATCACGAACATCACGTCCGCGCGGCCCGCGTCGTATTCGTCAAAGACGATCGCGGTCGGGTTCCTCAGCGCCCAGGGCAGGATGCCCTCGTGGAACACGGTGACCTGCTTGCCGTCGACCAGTTTGATCGCATCCTTGCCGATCAGGTCGATCCGGCTGACATGACTGTCCAGGTTCACGCGCACGCAGGGCCAGTTCAGGCGCGCCGCGATCTGTTCGATATGGGTGGACTTGCCCGTCCCGTGATAGCCCTGGACCATGACGCGGCGGTTGTAGGCAAAGCCTGCCAGGATCGCCATCGTCGTGTCGGGATCGAACTTGTAGGTGCTGTCGATCTCGGGGACGCGATCCGTGCGGTCGGCAAAGCCCTTGACCTTCATGTCGCTGTCCAGACCGAACACCTCGCGCAGGTCGATCTCTTCGGTGGGTTTCGCGTTCATGTCCAGCATCGGCCCTAGCCCTTTCCATCACATCGGCGCATTGATCGCGCATTCGGGCAACGGGTGCAAGGCACGGCGCGGGCGGCCGCCACCCCGTGCGCGCGTTGACGCGCGAGGGTGTGCTTCATAAGGTGCCCACAACCCTTGGAAGGATGCCCCGGTTTTGACAGACGCACGCCGTTCCGAACTGGAAACCCTGATCGCCCGCACCGCCATGGGTGATCGCGACGCCTTTGACCGCCTGTACGACGCGACATCGGCCAAGCTGCACGCCGTGTGCCTGTCGGTCCTCAAGGACCGCCCCGAGGCCGAGGAGACCTTGCAGGAGGTCTATATCCGCGTGTGGCAAAGCGCCGCGCGCTATGCCTCGAACGGGCTGTCGCCGATGACCTGGCTGATCACCATCGCCCGCAACCGATCCATCGACAGGCTGCGCGCCCGCGGATCACGACCGGTAACCGCGCCCGAAGATGCCGCGGCCTTCGTCGCCTGCAGTGCGCCGGGTCCCGAATCGGCGACGATCATGGCCCAGGAACGCCGCATGCTGGACGACTGCCTGGCCAGGCTGGCCGAGGCGCAGGCGGGCGCCGTGCGTGCCGTCTACCTCGAGGGGGTCAGCTATGCCGACCTGGCCGCGCGTGAGGGGCTTCCCATCAACACCGTGCGCAGCTGGCTGCGCCGCAGCCTGCTGCGACTGAAGGATTGCGTAAGCCAATGACCGACGACGCCCCGCTGACCCCGTCCCAGGAAGACCAGGCGCTGGCGGCCGAGCTGGCGCTTGGCCTCTTGGACGGACCCGAGGCCGCCGCCGCGACGGCCCGCATGTCCACCGACCCGGATTTCGCCCGCATCGTCCACGACTGGTACGAACGCATGGCCGGCATCGCCGAGGCGCTGACCCCGGTCATGGCCCCTGCCCGCGCACGCCAGGCGATCCGCGAACGGTTGGGCCACGTCACCCCGCCCCTGGCCAACGACCCGACCGAACGGCGGGCCTGGTGGCGCGGTCCGATGGGCGCGCTGGCCGGGTTGCTGGCCGTCGCGGCGACCGCCGCGTTCCTGTGGCTGCCCGGGCTGCAGCAGCCCGCCGCCCCCGCCTATCAGGCACAGCTTGCGACCCAGGATCAGGCCCTGCGCGTCGCTGCCCGCATCGACGGGCGCGACATGGAGATCGCGCTGGAAAGCGGCGCCGCCCCCGATGACCGCGACTGGGAAATCTGGTGGGTGAAACCCGACGGCTCGGCCCCGGTATCGATCGGGCTGGTCCCGCGCGACGGCACCCTGCGCATGACACTGCCGGACGGGCTGGATCCCTCGGCGGATATCCAGATTGCGCTGTCGGACGAACCGGCGGGCGGATCGCCGACCGGCCAGGCGACCGGGCCGGTGGTGGCCATCGCGCCGCTCACGTCCTTGTGATCGCGGATTGACCGGTTGGTTGCGCAACTAACCCGCGCCTGCCGCGTGTTTGGGACTGTCGGGCGCAGAAATGCCGCCCAGAACCAAAACCGGAGGAAGTCCATGACCACCCGCTTTACCAAAGTCGGCGCTTCGATCATCGCTGCCACCATCGCGCTTGGCGCACCGGCCTTTGCCCAGAACACCATGGTCGGCGGCGCCGAGATGCTGCCGTCGCGCAACATCGTCGAGAACGCCGTGAACTCGGCCGACCACACCACGCTGGTCGCCGCCGTGCAGGCCGCGGGCCTGGTCGAGACGCTGTCGGGCCCCGGCCCGTTCACCGTCTTCGCCCCCACCAACGCGGCCTTCGAAAAGCTGCCCGACGGCACCGTCGAGGACCTGCTGAAGCCCGAGAGCCTGCAGACCCTGCAGACCATCCTGACCTGCCACGTCGTCCCGACCGAGGCGATGTCGTCCGCCGTGGGCCGCATGATCCAGCAGGGCGGCGGTTCGGCCGCGCTGGAGACCGTGGGTGGCTGCACGCTGACCGCCAGCATCCGCGCCAGCGACAACGCCCTGCAGATCACCGACGAGAACGGCAACGTCGCCACCGTGCTGATCCCCGACGTGGACCAGTCGAACGGCGTGATCCACTCGATCGACACCGTGCTGCTGCCGGCGTCCTAAGACGCCCCGCAGGACCTGCCGTCCCCCGACAGGCAGGTCATGGCCCGCGCAGTCCCCTCTGCGCGGGCCTTTTTGCATGCCGATCCGTGAGTGATGGTGAAACCGCTTGCCTCGACGCGCGTTGCCGGGTGCTGATGGGCTGCGGCACGGCGCCGCATCGGGCCAATTTCCGAAGGGACACTGCATGAGCGGGTTGATCGCGCTTCTTGACGACGTAGCGGCAATTTCAAAGGTGGCGGCGGCATCGATCGACGACGTGGCGGGCCAGGCGGCCAAGGCGGGCGCCAAGGCCGCGGGCGCGGTCATCGACGACGCGGCGGTGACGCCGAAATACGTCCACGGTTTCGACGCCAGCCGCGAGATCCCCATCGTCTGGAAGATCGCGCGCGGATCGTTGTTCAACAAGATGGTCATCCTGTTGCCGGTCGCGCTGCTGCTGTCGGCCCTTGCGCCTTGGGCCATTCCGCCCCTGCTGATGCTGGGCGGCGCCTATCTGTGCTACGAGGGCGCTCACAAGGTCGCGCACCTGTTCCACAAGACCGACACCCATGACAGCGAAAAGCACACCCATCCCGACACCGACGGTGCCGCGCTGGAGGAGGCCCGCGTCGCCGGCGCCATCAAGACCGACTTCATCCTGTCGGCCGAGATCATGACAATCGCCCTGTCCACCATCCCGACCGACGACAGCTTGCTGATGAAGGCCGTCATCCTGGCGCTGGTCGCTGTGGCGATCACCGTCGCGGTCTATGGGTTCGTGGCGCTGGTGGTGAAGGCCGACGATGTCGGGGTGCATCTGGCACAGCGCCGCACCGGCGCCGTCGCCGCTCTGGGCCGCGGCATCGTCAAGGTCATGCCCGGCTTCATGAAGACGCTGACCGTGGTCGGCACCGCCGCGATGATCTGGGTCGGCGGGCAGATCATCGTGCACGGCCTGGAGCAGCTGGGCTGGGGCGCGCCCTATCACCTGATTCATGACTGGGCCGAGGCCGCCGCCGCCGCCGTGCCCGCCGCCCCCGGCGTGGTCGCATGGGTCGTCACCGCCTTCTGCGACGGCGTCATCGGCCTGATCCTGGGGCTGGCCCTGCTGCCGGTGGCGACCAAGGTCATCAACCCGATCATCGGCGCGGTGATGGGGGCATTCGCGCAACTTCGTAAAAAACCGAACGCCAACGAAACCCGTTGACCCAAACCTCCCGACGTCACAAGACTGTCACATGAGCGTTGCGATGCTGTCGTGAACTGCCGATAGGCGGGGTCAGCATCGCAACTCTGTAAGGGAGGGAAGACAACATGATCCGATACGGAACCGCATCCGCGGTGGCGCTGGTGGCGTCGCTGACTGCCGCGCAGGCAGAAACGAACATCGAATGGTGGCACGCCATGGGCGGCGAGCTGGGCGCGAAGCTGGAGGAGATCGCCCAGGGCTTCAACGACAGCCAGGACGAATACACCGTCACCCCCGCCTACAAGGGCACCTACCCCGAGACGATGACCGCCGCGATCGCCGCGTTCCGCGCGAACCAGCAGCCCGCCATCGTCCAGGTGTTCGAGGTCGGCACCGGCACCATGATGGCCGCCCAGGGCGCCATCGTCCCGGTCCACGAACTGATGGAGCAGCACGGCCAGGCCTTCGACCAGGCGGCGTTCCTGCCGGCCGTCGTCGGCTATTACACCGATTCCGACGGCAACATGCTATCGATGCCCTTCAACAGCTCGACGCCGATCCTGTACTACAACAAGACCGTGTTCGAGAAGGCGGGCCTGGACCCGAACACCCCTCCCAAGACCTGGGCCGAGCTGGAGCAGTTCAGCAAGCAGATCATGGAATCGGGCGCCGCGACCTGCGGTTTCACCACGCAATGGATCAGCTGGATCCAGACCGAGAACCTGTCGGCTTGGCACAACCAGCCGATCGGCACGCTGGAGAACGGCATGGGTGGCCTTGATGCGCGCCTGTCGCTGAACGGGCCCGTTCAGGTCAAGCACTGGGAGAACCTCAAGCGCTGGTCCGACGAGGGCATCTTCAAGTACGGTGGCCCGGTGGGCGCCGACAATGCGGGGCCGATGCTGTACTCGCAGGAATGCGCGATGCTGATGGGCAGCTCGGGCAGCCGTGCCGGCGTCATCGCCAACTCGACCGCGTACGAGGTCGGCTATGGCATGCTGCCCTATTACGACGACGTCGAGGGCGCGCCGCAGAACTCGATCATCGGGGGCGCCTCGCTGTGGGTGCTGTCGGGCAAGACGGACGAGGAATACGCGGCGACCGCGGCGTTCTTCGAATACCTGACCCAGCCCGAGGTGCAGGCCGATTGGGCGTCCTTCACCGGCTACCTGCCCATCACTGCCGCCGCGCGTGAGCAGATGGCCGGCTATTATGCCGAGAACCCCGGCGCCGACACCGGCATCAACCAGATCACCCTGAACGAGCCGACCGGGAACTCCAAGGGTCTGCGCTTTGGCAGCTATGTCCAGATCCGCGGCATCATCGACGAAG
Source organism: Paracoccus sp. Arc7-R13 (assembly GCF_004010775.1). Classification (NCBI taxonomy): domain Bacteria; kingdom Pseudomonadati; phylum Pseudomonadota; class Alphaproteobacteria; order Rhodobacterales; family Paracoccaceae; genus Paracoccus; species Paracoccus sp. Arc7-R13. The sequence goes on from NZ_CP034810.1 coordinate 2,747,210, forward strand.
AGTTCGAACAGCTTCTGTCGGGCGACAAGGACGCGCAGGGCGCGCTGGACGCGGTCGTCAGCCGCGGCGACGCGCTGCTGGAAGAGTTCCAGGCGCAGAACCAGTAACCGCCCCACCCCCTTCGGCCGGGGCCGCGCATCACGCGCGGCCCCGGTCTTTTCCCGTTTTCGCCCCAAGGTCCCGCGATGAAGCGCACCATTTTCCGAAACCAGTTGCTGCCATGGCTGCTGCTGGCCCCCCAGCTGATCATCACCTTCATCTTTTTCCTGTGGCCCGCCGGTCAGGCCATCCGTCAAAGCTTTCTGCGCGAGGATGCCTTCGGCACCCGGACGACCTTTGTCGGGCTGGAGAATTTCGCCCGCCTGTGGGGCAGCCCCGAATATCTCAACAGCCTGCAGGTGACGGCGGTCTTCGCCATCTCGGTCACGGTGCTGTCGATGGGGCTGTCGCTGCTGCTGGCGATCGCGGTGGACCGGATGATCCGCAGCACGCGGGTCTATACGACGCTGCTGGTCTGGCCCTATGCGGTGGCGCCTGCGGTCGCGGGCATCCTGTGGTGGTTTATCTTCAACCCGACCATCGGCATCATGCCCTATCTGCTGGGGGGCTTGGGCTATGACTGGAACCACATCCAGGACAAGGGCGACGCCATGACGCTGGTCGTGATCGCCAGCGCGTGGAAACAGATCAGCTACAACTTCCTGTTCTTCCTGGCAGGGCTGCAGGCGATCCCGGCCAGCCTGCGCGAGGCCGCGGCCATCGACGGGGCGGGTCCGGTGCGGCGGTTCTTCGACATCACCTTTCCGCTGCTGTCGCCGACGACGTTCTTCCTGCTGGTCGTCAACATCGTCTATGCGATGTTCGACACGTTCGGCGTGATCGACGCCACGACCGAGGGCGGCCCGGCACAGGCCACCAACATCATGGTCTACAAGGTCTATTTCGACGGCTTCGTCGGGCAGAACCTGGGCTCGTCCGCCGCGCAGTCGGTGGTCCTGATGGCGCTGGTCCTGGTGCTGACGGTGATCCAGTTCCGGTTCGTTGAGAAGAAGGTGGCCTACTGATGATCGAGAACCGTCCCTTCCTGAACCTGGCCGCCCACCTGACGCTGATCCTGGGCGTCTGCGTCGTGGCGCTGCCGGTCTGGGTGGCCTTCGTGGCCTCGACCCACAGCGCGACCGCCTTCATGTCGGGCACCATCCCGATGTGGCCGGGTGACCAGATGATCCAGAACTACAGCCAGATGCTGGGCGCGGGCGTGTCCACCAGCGGCACGCCCCCGGTCGGCGTGATGATGTTCAACAGCCTGGTCATGGCGCTGGCCATCGCCATCGGCAAGATCGTCATCTCGGTCCTGTCGGCCTTCGCGGTGGTCTATTTCCGCTTTCCGCTGCGCGGCCTGGCCTTCTGGTGCATCTTCATCACGCTGATGCTGCCGGTCGAGGTGCGCATCGTGCCCACCTTCCAGGTGGTGGCCGATCTGGGCATGCTGAACAGCTATGCCGGCCTGTCGATCCCGCTGATCGCGTCGGCCACGGCCACGTTCCTGTTCCGCCAGGTCTTCCTGACCATCCCGGACGAACTGACCGAGGCCGCCCGCATCGACGGCGCCGGGCCCATGAAGTTCTTTCGCGACATCCTGCTGCCTTTGTCGCGCACCAATATCGCAGCCCTGTTCGTGATCCTGTTCATCTATGGCTGGAACCAGTATCTTTGGCCGCTGCTGATCACGACCAGTTCGGACTATTACACCATCGTTGCGGGGATCAAGCGCATGGCGGATGCCGTGGACGGTCTGCCGCAATGGCACCTGGTCATGGCGACCGCGATGCTGGCGATGATCCCACCCGTGATCGTGGTGGTCGCCATGCAGCGCCTGTTCGTCAAAGGTCTTGTCGAGACGGAGAAATAAGATGGCATCCATCACCCTCAACAATGTCGGCAAGGTCTATGCCGGCGGCGCCCGCGCCGTGGGCGGCGTCAATATCGACATCGCGGATGGCGAATTCCTGGTCCTGGTCGGCCCGTCGGGCTGCGGAAAATCCACGCTGCTGCGCATGGTCGCGGGGCTGGAGAGCATCACCGAGGGCGAGGTCCGCATCGGCGACCGCGTGGTCAACGAGATCGAGCCCGCCGATCGCGACATCGCCATGGTGTTCCAGAACTATGCCCTGTACCCACACATGTCGGTGCGACAGAACCTGGCATACGGCCTGAAGAACCGCGGCACCCCCAAGGCCGAGATCGAGCGGCGCGTGGGCATCGCCTCGGACATCCTGCAGATCGGCCCGTTCCTGGACCGCAAGCCGCGCGCCCTGTCGGGCGGCCAGCGTCAGCGCGTCGCCATGGGCCGCGCCATCGTGCGCGAACCGGCCGCGTTCCTCTTTGACGAGCCGCTGTCGAACCTGGACGCGAAACTGCGCGTCGCCATGCGCCTTGAGATCAAGGAGCTGCAGAAGCGCCTGCGCACGACCTCGATCTATGTGACTCATGACCAGCTGGAGGCGATGACGCTGGCCGACCGGCTGGTGGTGCTGAACGGCGGGCAGATCGAACAGATCGGCACGCCGCTGGAGGTCTATCGCCGCCCGGCATCGGCCTTCGTCGCCAGCTTCATCGGCAGTCCGGCCATGAACCTGATCGAGGCCAGCGCCGTCCCGCACCTGCCCGGAACCGGGCATGCGGGCCATGTGGGCATCCGCCCCGAGGATCTGAGCGTCACCGCCGACGGCCCGATCGAGATGTCGGTGCTGGCGGTCGAGGAACTGGGCGCGCAGCGGCTGGTCCACGGCAAGACCGGCGATGCCCGCATCACCATCACCCTGCCGTCCGATGCCCCCCTGTCCGATCACATGCGCCTGTCCTATCGCCCCGGCGGGCTGCACCTGTTTGACAAGGTCAGCGGCAAGCGCATGGACTGACTAGAATGAAACGTGAACATCCGACCCTTGCGGGTCGGGCGTTCCGTGCTACCTTGGGGTGAACCAACGCGGAAAGGTCGCCCCATGTGCCTGTCGTTCGGCTGCTCTCACCACAATCCCATCGCCTGCATCGTGCCGCCCTATATGCTGCGGGTGCTGGCGCTGCGGGGTGACCCCGCGACGGCGGACATGGCGCGCACGCTGCTGCGCCATGACGAACAGCTGCGCGAGGAGCGCGCGGCCTGGGCCAGCCTGCCGCCCGCGCTGCAGGGCATCGCCCCCGATCCCGAGCTGTGCTGCCCCGACCGCCGCATCCATGACGGCGAATTCCGCGCCGCCCTTCCCGGCCGCCTGGTCCGGGCCGAAGGCGACGCGCCGTCCGGCATCGCGGATGCCGACCTGGCCTATGACAGCGCCGGCCAGGTCTTCGCGATGTTCGCCGAGGAATACGGCCGCAATTCGCTGGACGGACGCGGCATGCCGCTGGTGGCGACGGTCCAGCACCGCCGCAACTACAACAACGCCTTCTGGGACGGGCAGCAGATGGCCTATGGCACGGGCGACGGCAAGATCTTCCGGACCTTCCTGCAGCTGTCGGTCATCGCGCATGAGATGACCCATGGTGTCATCCAGCATTCCGGCGGGCTGATCTACGAGAACCAGTCCGGTGCGCTGAACGAACATGTGGCCGACGTCTTCGGCGCGCTGGCCGAACAGCGCGTGCTGGGCCAGACCGCTCATCAGGCCGACTGGCTGATCGGGCGCGGCATCCTGGGCGCGGGCATCAACGGCGTGGCGCTGCGCAGCATGAAGGCACCGGGCACGGCCTATGCCGACGACCTGCTGGGCACCGACCCCCAGCCCTGGCACATGGATCAGTTCAACACCACGACCGACGACAATGGCGGCGTGCACATCAATTCGGGCATTCCGAACCACGCCTTCTACCTGTTCTGCAGCTATCTGGGCGGCAACGCGTGGGAGCTGCCGGGCCGCATCTGGTACCGGACGCTGCAGGACCTGAACAACCCGATGGCCAGCTTTTCCGACTTTGCCGACCAGACCCTGCGCAGCGCGGCGGCACTGGCGGGCGCGGGCAGCCAACAGGCGGTGCTGTTGCGGCGCGCTTGGAAACTTGTGGGAATCGCGGTCTGATCCTATGATCCGCGGACCGGAGGACCGCATGATCATAGAGATCCGCAGCCATGGCGGCTTTGGCGGCATCACTGCCGCCACCTCGCGCCGCATCGACACCGATGCCCAACCCGAACCCCGGGCGCAGGAACTGTGCGCGGCCTTCCACCCCAAGGCGTTGGCCGACATGGCGGCCACCCCCTGTCCCGGCTGCCCGGATCGGATGCGCTATGCGATCACCGTGACGGACGCGACCGGCCCGCACGCCATCACCCTCTCCGAGGGCCAGATGCCCCCCGAGATGCTAGACCTGCTGGACGATCTTTAGATCCAGCCCTTCCAACGCAGGAACAGCCACGTCCCCAGGGTCGTCCCGCCCATCAGGATCAGGGCGAAGGCATAGCCCCAGGGTTCGTCCAGTTCTGGCATGTTCGTGAAGTTCATCCCATAGACGCTGGCGATCAGCGTCGGCGGCAGGAACAACGCCGCGACGACCGACAGGATGCGGACCGTGTTGTTCTGTTGCAGGTTGATCAGGCCAAGCGTGGTGTCCACCGCCAGGCTGACCCGCCCGCCCAGAAAATCGGCATGCACCTCCAGCGCCTGGATGTCGCGCATCTGGGCACGGGTGGCGGCGCGCAGGCGGCCCTCCTCGGGGCGGTCCTCCAGCGTGGCGGTATAGAACGCCTGCATCCGCTCGACCGTCAGCAGGGCCAGGCGGACGCGCGCCATCGTCTCGGCCTCGCGTCCGACATCTTGCAGTGCGGCCTGCAGCCTGTCCGAGGCCGCGGCGACCGCGCGGCGTTCGAACACCGCGGCGGTGGTCTGGTCCAGCGTGCGGCCCGCCCCTTCCAGGATGTCGGCCAGCCGGGCGATGATCTCCTCGACAAGGCCCAGGAACAGGCGGTCGGGCGTGCCGCAGCCCAAGGTCGAGCGTTCGGCGCGTTCGGGATAGGTCAGGAACGGCCGCGGCGAATGGTGGCGCACCGTCACCAGCCGGTCCGTCGACAGGATGAACGTCACCGGCATCGAGATCCGGTCACCCCCGGCGCGCTCTCCCGGCAGCATCGCGGTCATGTAGTCCAGCCCGTCCTCGCGATAGAGGCGGTTGGACAGCTCGATCTCCTCCATCTCGGCCAGGCTGGGAACAGGCACGCGCAGCTGCGCGATCTCGGCGTCGTTCGGCCGGATCAGGTCAATCCATGCCGCGTCAGCGACATCGCGTTCTGCGGCAAGGCGCACCAGGCGACCGTTCTCGATGGAATAGGCGTAATACATGCGACGCTCCGGTCGGTTCGCCCCGTGGTGCCCTACCGCGGACAAACGATCAAGCGGATGTGGAAAGGGGCGCCCCGGATGGGACGCCCCTTACTGGCGGTTGCGGCAGGACGATCACTTGTCGCGATAGTAATCGTCGATCTCACGGTCGGCCTCGTCCTTGGTCCAGCCGTATTTCTCCTGCAGCTTGCCGGCCAGCTTGTCCTTGTTGCCGTCGATCTGATCCAGCTCGTCGTCGGTCAGTTCGCCCCATTTGACCTTGGTCGCGCCTTTCAGCTGCTTCCATTTGCCTTCAATGATATCCCAGTTCATTTCCGCCTCCTTTTCAGACGTTCATATGCCGGAATAACGCCCGCAGCCGTGGCAGGTTCCTAGCGGACAAGGTCCGGCGGAACGCCGCCGTCGATATGGGCCTGCAGGTTCGCCAGCGCGCGCAGGCCCATGCGGGTGCGCGTGTCGTCGGTGGCCGTTCCCAGATGCGGCAGCAGCGTGGCATTGGGGGCATCCAGCAGGGCCTGGGGCACATGCGGCTCTTGCGCATAGACGTCCAGGCCCGCGCCCGCGATGCGGCCGTCCACCAGGGCTGCGATCAGCGCATCCTCGTCCACCACGTCACCGCGGGCGATGTTGACCAGCACGCCTTGGGGGCCCAGGGCCTCCAGTTCGGCCACGCCGATCAGGCCGCGCGTGGCCGCACCCCCCGGCACGGCGATCACCGCCACGTCGCAGGCCGCCAGCATGGCGCGCAGATCACCGATCTGGCGGGCCGGAAAGTCCAGCCCCGCGACAGTCGAGCGGTTGAAGAACACCACCTCCATCCCGAAGCCCAGATGCGCGCGCCGCGCGATGGCCTGGCCGATCCGGCCCATACCGACGATGCCCACGGTGCGACCCGACATCTCCGCGCCCAGCAGCTGCGTGGGGTTCCACCCGGTCCAGCCGCCCGCGCGCAGCAGGCGTTCGCCCTCGGATGCGCGGCGCAGCACCATCAGCATCAGCGTCAGCGCAATGTCGGCGGTGGCGTCCGTCACCACGTCGGGCGTGTTCGTGACCGCCACACCGGCGGCGCGGGCCGCGACGATGTCGATATGGTTGAACCCCGCGCCGAAATTGGCCAGCAGCCTGCAGCGCAGATCGCCCTGGAAGGCCTCGGCCCCGAACGCATCGCCAAGCGTCGGGATGATCGCGTCATAATCGCGCATCGCCTGGCCCGCCTGATCGACGGTCAGGGGCGTGTTGTCACGGAATGTCGCATCGCAGGCCGCGCGGATGGCGGCGGTGGCGCGGTCGGTCATCGGGCGGGTGACTAGAACCTTCAATAGAGGCGGCCTCCGTTGGGGACGGTCAGGTCGGGGCGGATCAGCACGACCTCATTGTCGGGGTCGGGCACGCCCAGGACCAGCACCTCGGACATGACGGGGCCGATCTGGCGGGGCGGAAAGTTCACGACGCACAGCACCTGCGTGCCGACCAGCGTCTGAGGGTCATAATGACGGGTGATCTGGGCCGAAGACTTGCGCTCTCCCAGATCGCCCAGGTCCAGCCACAGCTTGAACGCGGGCTTGCGCGCCTCGGGGAAGGGTTCGGCGCGTGTGATGGTGCCGACGCGGATGTCGACCTTCAGGAAATCGTCAAAGGTGATCATCCGCGACCCAGCTCCCGCCCGCGTTCGGTCGCGGCCGCCACGGTGCGGATCATCAGCGGCGTGAGGCCCGCACCCTCGTCCATCAGCACCGCCAGCCCCGCAGCAGTCGTCCCGTTGGGCGAGGTCACGTTGCGACGCAGCACGGCCGGGTCCTCGTCCGCATGGACAGCCAGCGCACCTGCGCCGGCCACGGTCATGCGCGCCAGTTCCAGCGACAGCGCGGGCGAAAGGCCCTGCGCCGCGCCCGCGGCGGCCATCGCCTCGATCAGGTGGAACACATAGGCCGGGCCGCTGCCCGACAGGCCGGTGACGGCGTCCATCTGGCCCTCATGCTCCAGCCGGACGACGCGGCCCACGGCGCGCATCAGCGCCTCGGCCAGGTCCAGATGCGCAGGCGTTGCGGCACCATTGCCGATCATCGCGGAAATGCCCTGACCGATGGCCGCGGGCGTGTTGGGCATCACCCGGATCACGGGGGCGCCGGGAAAGGCCGCCTCGAAGGTCGCGATGGTCGTGCCTGCCGCGACCGATATCACCAGGCTGCCCGACAGGTCCGGCATGGCAGACAGCGCGCCGCCCATCATCTGCGGCTTGACCGCCAGCACGACCACGGCCGGATCAGCCGGCAGGTCCGCATTCACGCGCAACCCGCGGTCCTGCCATTCGGGTGCCAGGTTCGGGTCGATGACCGTGACCGCGCCCGCGTCCAGCCCGCGCGCCAGCCACCCCTGCAGCATCGCCCCGCCCATGCGGCCGCATCCGACCAGGACCAGTCCGCGCGCGTTGATGTCGTCGAAATCGTTCATGTCAGGCCCGTCCGTAGGTTTCGCCCAAGGCAATCTCCAGCGCCGCGGCGGGCGATGTGCCGCCCCATCCGGCCAACTGGAACGAAGGATAGAACCGCTCGCACGCGGCCAGGGCGGTGCCGATCATCCGGTCCACCTGTTCCGGCAGCGCGATCGCGTCCCCCGCCAGCACCAGCCCGTACCGCCAGACCATCTGCCGCTGCGGCGCGCAGAAGGTGAAGGCCCCGTCCCAGACCCGGTCGTTGGCCAGGTTGATCGTCTGATAGATGGCCGGCATGCGGTCCGCCGGCGGGTCCATGTCGAAGCTGCAGATCAGCCGCAGGACCGCGTCGCGGGGCGACCATGCCAGGGTCAGCGCATAGCGGCGCCACTGGCCGTCCACATCCATGACGATCTGATCCTCGGCCAGGCGGTCGAACTCCCAGGCGTGATGCGTGGCCACGGCCTCGACGATGTCGATCGGGTGGATGTCGTCGATGCGCATGGAGGAATCGATCTGCGTCATGGTCTGCCTGTGGCTGCGGTCTTGCGCCGTGGTGGTCCTTGGGTGGCCACACAACACCGGGGGTCGGCGGCCATGGCGCTTACAACATATCGTGGTCGGCTTTACCACTGGTGTAAAGTCCGAATTGCCCCCGCGGCGGTGGTGTCCTAGCAGGGGCGGACAGGACCAAGGGGGCGGCATGGCACGCGATCACGGCGGCAATCTGGATGCGGCGCAGGCACGTTTCGGCACGGGCGACTGGATCGACCTGTCGACCGGCATCAACCGCAGGCCCTGGTCGGTCCAGCCCCTGTCGGACACGGCCTTTCGCGCGTTGCCGATGGCCAGGGCGGAACGGGCGCTGATCCGGGTCGCCGCAGAATGGTTCGGCTGCGCGGACGACCATGTCCTGCCGATGGCGGGGGCCACGGCCGCGATCCAGTTGGTGCCGCGCCTGCGGCCCGCGGGCCACGCGGCGGTGCTGACGCCCAGCTACAACGAACATGCGGCCAGCCTGACCGCCGCGGGCTGGCGTGTCACCCCCGCCCCCGACCTGGACAGGATGGATGGCGCCGACCTGGCCGTCGTCGTGAACCCCAACAACCCCGACGGGCGGGAATGGTCGCCCCTGGTCCTGGCCGCGCTGGCACGGCGGGTCGGCCTGTTGGTCGTAGACGAAAGTTTCGCAGATGCGCGCCCCGACCTGTCGCTGGCCCGGTCCCTGCCCGTCAATGCGGTGGTGCTGCGCAGCTTTGGCAAGTTCTGGGGTCTGGCCGGGCTGCGGCTTGGCTTTGCGCTGGCGGACCCGGCCCTGCTGTCGCCGCTGCGCGAGGCCGCGGGCCCCTGGTCCGTCAGCGGCCCCGCACTGGAGATCGCGACCGCCGCCATGGCCGACCGGGCCTGGGCCGACGACACCGTGACCTATCACGCCGAAGCCGCGCTGAACCTTGACCGGCTGGCCGCGCGCGCGGGCTGGCGGCCCTTGGGCGGGACGCACCTGTTCCGTCTGTACGAGACGCCGGACGCGCAGGCGGCCCAGGACACGCTGGCCCGCGCACATGTCTGGACCCGGCGCTTTCCCTATTCGGACCGCTGGCTGCGGCTTGGCATTCCCGGCAGCCGGGACGAGTTCGCCCGCGCCGGGCAGGCCATGACCCGCTAGCGCTTGCGCAGGAATTCCGTGCGCAGGACCAGGCCCCTGATGCCGTCGTGGCGACAGTCGACCTCTGCCGGGTCGTCGGTCAGGCGGATGCCGCGGATCACGGTGCCCTGCTTGATCACGGTGCTGCTGCCCTTGACCTTCAGGTCCTTGATGACGACCACCTGGTCGCCGTCGGCCAGCGGCGTGCCCGCGCTGTCGCGCACGATGCCTGCGGCGGCGGCCTCGGCCGCGACCTCGGCGGCGGGGCGCCATTCGCCCGTGGCCTCGTCATAGACATAGTCGTCATCGGCCATGGTCTGCCCTTTCGCGGCTGGCGGCGCAGGGTGCCGCCCGTCACGCCTTAGGCCGCAGGGGCGGGCCGCGCAACCTCTGGCGCAGGGCGCGGGGTTTGGCCATGATGGGCCTGCGAAAAGGATGCCCCCGATGATGCGACTTTCCCTGTTCCTGACGATGCTGGCCGCCCCCCCCGCGGCCTTGGCCGACGCGCCGCTGATGGTGCTGGACCGCACGCAGCTGCCGTTCGACCTGGGGCCCGGGAACCCCGCCAACAGCCCCGCTCGGCCGGGCAATGCGCCCCATGCGGCCTGGAACTCGGCCGGAAATACCGCGAACGCGCCGACCGCACCGGGCAACCGCCCCAGCGACCGCGTGAACGAGGGGAGAGTGATCTTCACCTCGGACGGGTCGGTGGTGGGCTATTACGCGCCGAACGCGGTCGGGGTGCTGAACCTGTTCGACACCCAGGGCCGGCGCATCGCCTATCGCCCGGCGCGGGGCACGAAAAGCCTGTTCACTGTGCAGGGCGCCTGGTGCGGCACGGTTGACGGGCTGCGCGACGGCAGTCTGGTGCTGGCGGTCACGCCCGATTGCGCGCGCCAGTTCATGCGCTGACACCCTATCGTCACATTCCGTCCCTAGACCGCAGCAAAGCCATCGGAGACGCAGATGAACGACTACAAGGACTGGCTGCAGGCAGAGCTGCAGGAGACCCTGGACGAAGATATCGAGCTGGAGATGGAGGACGCCGCCCTGTCGGCCGAAATCCGGCGCATCTATCGCAGCCACCATCCCGACCAGATGGACCGCAAGCTGTATTTCCGCGAACTGCTGCGCCTTCAATCCGAACTGATCCGCCTTCAGGACTGGGTCAGCCACAACAACGAACGCGTCGTGGTCCTATTCGAGGGGCGCGACAGCGCCGGCAAGGGCGGCGCCATCAAGCGCATCACGCAGCGGCTGAACCCGCGCGTGGCCCGCGTCGTCGCCCTGCCCGCCCCGTCCGACCGGGAGAAGACGCAATGGTATTTCCAGCGCTATGTCCCCCACCTGCCGGCGGGCGGAGAGATCGTGCTGTTCGACCGCAGCTGGTACAACCGTGCGGGCGTCGAACGCGTCATGGGCTTTGCCACCGAGGATCAGGTCGAACAGTTCTTCCAGGACGTGCCCGAATTCGAACGCATGCTGGTCCGGTCGGGCATCCGGCTGGTCAAGTACTGGTTCTCGATCACGGACGAGGAGCAGCAGATGCGGTTCCAGATGCGCATCCACGACCCCCTCAAGCAGTGGAAGCTGTCGCCCATGGACCTGCAGTCCCGCGTCCGGTGGGAGGCCTATACCAAGGCCAAGGAGGACATGTTCGAACGCACGAACATCCCCGAGGCGCCCTGGTACATCGTGCCCGGCAATGACAAGAAGCGCGCACGGCTGAACTGCATCGACCACCTGCTGGGCCTGATTCCCTATGGCGACGTGGACCATGAACAGATCACCCTGCCCGATCGCGTCTTCAACCCCGATTATGAGCGCGACGCCGTCCCCCGCGAGCTGTATGTTCCGCAAAAATACTGAACCGGGGCGATGATGCTGGAATATCATGTCTATGACGTCTTCACCGACCGGCCCTTTGCGGGCAATCCGCTGGCCGTGGTCATGGGGGCCGATGCGCTGAGCACGCGGCAGATGCAGACCATCGCCCGCCAGTTCAACCTGTCCGAGACGATCTTCGTCATGGCGCCGCGCGATCCCGCGCACCGCGCCCGCGTCCGCATTTTCCTGCCGCTGGCGGAGATCCCCTTCGCGGGTCACCCCACCATTGGCTGCGCGCTGCACCTGTCGGCGGGCGACGGCGATCTGGTGCTGGAGGAGGAGGCCGGGCCGGTCCCGGTGACCATCCGCGACGGCTTGGCCGAATTCGCGGCCCCCGTGCTGCCGCAGTTGGGCGATGCGGTCGCGACCGACCTGGCCGCTGCGGGCCTGGGCCTTGGCGCGGACCGGATCGGCTTTGGCAACCATCGGCCGGTCGTGGCCCATGCGGGTCCGGCCTTCATCTTCGTGCCACTGCGCGACGCGCAGGCCTTGTCCGATGCCCGCCCCGCGGGGGCCGCGTTCGAGGCGCTGACGGCCAAGGTCGGCAAGGTCTATGCCTATGCCCCCGACGGCGCGGGGTTCCGCGCGCGCATGTTCGCCCCCGGCAGCGGCGTCCCCGAGGACCCCGCCACCGGATCGGCCACCGCGACCCTTGCCGCGCCCCTGCTGGCCGCAGGCGTCCTGCCCGAGGGAGAGACGCGCCTGTCCCTGCGCCAGGGGGTCGAGATGGGGCGCCCGTCCCTGCTGGGCCTGCGCATCGCCGTCAAGGGCGGCGCGCTGGCGCAGGTCTGCGTGTCCGGCCGTGCCGTTCCCGTGGCCCAAGGCCGCACCCGCATTCCGGAGGACACATGACCAAGGCTTATTGGATCGCCCATGTGACGATCGACGACCCCGACGCCTATGATGCCTATCGCCGGGCCAATGCCGCCCCCTTTGCCGGATACGGCGCGCGCTTTCTGGTGCGCGGCGGGCCGCAGCAGGTGGTCGAGGGCCAGGCCCGCCCCCGCAGCGTCGTGATCGAGTTCCCGTCGCTGGAGGCGGCGCAGGCCTGTTACGACAGTCCCGGCTATCAGGCGGCCAAGGCGCTGCGCGAGCCGGTCTCTGCCGCAGATGTGATCATCGTCGAGGGCTGGCCCGGCTAGACCGCGGCCGTCTGCAGGGGCATCCTTCGGCCATGTTCATGGACCTACTGACACGCCTGATGGGCGATACCGCCGCGCCGATCGACCGCGACGATGCCGAGCTGGCCATCGCCGCGCTGCTGGTGCGCGTGGCGCGGGCCGACGATCATTACGATCAGGCCGAACGCGACCGCATCGAGCAGGTCCTGTCCCGCCGCGGCCTGACTGCGGCCGAGGCCGCCGCCCGCCGCTCCCAGGCCGAGGCGCTGGAGGCGGAGGCCAGCGACACCGTCCGCTTCACCCGCTAGATCAAGGACCGCATCGCGCTGGAGGATCGTCGTGCCGTTCTGGCCGCGCTGTGGGAGGTCGCCTATGCCGACAACAGCCGCGGCGCGGATGAGGACAGCCTGATCCGCCTAGTCTCCAGCCTTCTGGGCATGACCGACCGCGAATCGGCCGAAATCCGTCAGCATGTGCTGGCCCGGATCGGCCTAGAACCCTAACCGGTCGCGCAGCCCGAACCACGCCATCCCCGCCACCAGCAGCGGCTTGCGCAGGGCCGCACCGCCCGGAAAGGGCCGGGTGGGAACGGCGGCCATGGCGTCGAACCGTTCGGCCTGGCCCGCCACGGCCTCGGCCATCAACTGCCCCGCCAGCGTGGCCATCGCCACGCCATGCCCGGAATAGCCGCTGGCCGACAGGCAGTTCGGCGCGGGCCGGGTGAAGCAGGGCATGCGGTTCATGGTGATGGCCAGCGTCCCGCCCCAGGCATGGGTCAGGGGCACGTCCTGCAGCTGCGGATAGACTGACAGCAGATGCGGGCGGACCACCGCCGCAATGTCGCGCGGAAAGCGGTAGGTGACCGTCTCTCCACCGCCGAAGACCAGCCGCCGGTCGTCGTCGACGCGCCAGTAGTTCACGACGAACTTCGTGTCCGCCACCGCGATGCGGTCCGGCAGGATCTCGGGGTGATCATCCAGCGGCGGGGTCGCGACGATATAGTTGTTGATGGGCATGACCCGCGCGGCGACTGCCCGGTCCAGATCGCCCAGATAGCCGTTGCAGGCCAGGATGACGTGATCGGCCCGCAGCACGCCCTGATCGGTGCGGATGATGCTGGGCGCACCATGGGTCAGGCCAGTGACCTGCGCGCGCTCATGGATCACGACGCCCGCATCCTGCGCCAGCCGCGCCATCCCCAGGGCCAGCGCCAGCGGCTGCACATGCCCCGCGCCGCGGTCCAGATCGCCGCCGACATAGGCAGTGCTGCCCAAGGCCGCCGCCAGCCCGTCGCGATCCAGGGGCGTGACCCGGTCGTAGCCGTAATGCCGTGCCAGATGGTCGGCCATGTGGCGGGCGTGATCGACCTCGGACGCGGTACGGCAGGCATGTGCGATGCCGTCGCGGACCCGCACGCCCGCTTCGGCGGCGATGCTGCGGACGGCGGCCTTGGCCTCCTCGGCCAGGTCCCACAGGCGGCGGGCCGTGTCGCGGCCCAGCTGCGCCTCCAGCCAGTCGACCTCCTGCCGCTGGCCGGACCCGATCTGTCCGCCGTTGCGACCCGACGCGCCAAAGCCCACGCGCTGCGCCTCCAGCACCCGGACCGACAGGCCCCGCCGTGCCAGATGCAGCGCGGCCGACAGGCCGGTATAGCCCGCCCCGATCACCGCAACATCCGCCCGCGCCTCGCCCCGCAGGGGCGGCAGGTCGGGCTGCGGCCCGCACTGGTCGGCATAGAGGCTGGGCGGATAGGCCCCTAGCCCGTCGTTCAGGTGCAGCAGGTTCATACGTTCAGCAGCAGATGTTCGCGTTCCCACGGGCTGATGACCTGCAGGAACTCCTTGTATTCATTGCGCTTGACCGATTCGTAGACGGCGCAGAAATCCTCGCCCAGAACGCCGCGCATGGGCGCGCTCTCCGACATCAGGTCCAGCGCGTCGCCGAGGTTGTAGGGCAGCTCGTCCTCGGACATGTAGGCGTCGCCCAGGCATTCGGCGCGCGGGTTCTCGGCCTCCAGAAGGCCCAGATAGCCACAGGCCAGGCTGGCCGCGATCCCCAGATAGGGGTTGCAGTCCATGCCCGCCAGCCGATTCTCCAGCCGCCGCGCCTCCGGCCCCGAGATCGGCACGCGCAGGCCCGTGGTACGGTTGTCGCGCCCCCATTCCAGGTTGATCGGCGCCGCGAAGTCCGGGACATAGCGGCGATAGCTGTTCACATAGGGTGCCAGCAGCGCGATGGCCGCGGGCAGGTGCTTCTGCATGCCGGCGATGAAATGCAGGAAGGCCGGCGTCTCGCGGCCCTTGTCGTCGGAAAAGATGTTCCGGCCCGTCTCGATATCCGTGATCGAATGATGGATGTGCATGGCGCTGCCCGGCTCGCCCTCAATGGGCTTGGCCATGAAGGTGGCAAAGCAGTCGTGGCGCAGCGCGGCCTCGCGGATCAGCCGCTTGAAGTAGAAGATCTCGTCGGCCAGGGCCACCGGATCGCCATGGTTCAGGTTGATCTCGACCTGGCCCGCGCCGCCCTCCTGCAGGATGCCGTCGATCTCGAAACCCTGCGCCTCGGCAAAGTCATAGATGTCGTCGATGACCTTGCCGTATTCGTCCACCGCAGACATGGAATAGGCCTGTTTCGCCGCAGCCCGCCTGCCCGTCCGGCCCATGGGCGGGATGATCGGCTGGTTCGGGTCGATGTTGCGCGCGACGAGGAAGAACTCCATCTCGGGCGCCACGACCGGGTTCCAGCCCTTGTCACGGTACAGCTGCACCACGCGTTTCAGCACATTGCGCGGCGCGATGGGCATGGGGTTGCCCTGCTGGTCGGTCGCGTCATGGATGACCTGGATGGTCCAGTCGGCGGTCCAGGGCGCGGCGGTGGCGGTGGAATAATCCGGCACCATCACCATGTCCGGTTCGGTGAAGGCGCCCGACGGGTTGTCGGCCCATTCCCCGGTGATCGTCTGCAGGAAGATCGAATTGGGCAGATAGAACTGGTTCTGCCGCGCGAATTTCGACGCGGGCATGGCCTTGCCACGGGCGACGCCCGCCATGTCGGCCACGATGCATTCGACCTCGTCCAGGCGGCGCCCGGACATGAAGTCGCGCGCGGCCTGGGGCAGTTTCTCGGTCCAGTCGCTCATGCGGCACCTTTGTCGGCTTGCGCCAGGGCGCGGGGTTGCTTGAAGAAGGCCTCGATCCGGTCGGCCAGCAGGGACGCGCCATCGGCCTGCCCCATGCGGGCCGCAGCCCCGGCCAGCAGGTCGTCCGGCACGACACCCTTGGCGCGGGTGTCCATCAGGCCTTGGATGAAATCGTCGCCGAATTCCGGATGTGCCTGCACGGTGAAGGCCCGGTCGCCATAGATCAGCGCGGCATTTTCGCAGAACGCGTTCCGGCCCGCGACCTGCGCGCCGGGCGGCAGGGCCACGACCTGATCCTGGTGCCAGGCGTTCAGCGTGACGGGCTGGCCGCCGAAATCGTAATCCTGCGCGCCCACGGCCCAACCGCCGGGATGCTTGACCACGGTGCCGCCCAGGGCCTGCGCGATGATCTGATGACCAAAGCAGATGCCGACCATCGGCACGCCCGCATCGTGGACGCGGCGGATGAAATCCTCCAGCGGCGGGATGAAGGCGTGATCCTCATAGGCCCCGTGGCGCGAACCGGTCAGCAGCCAGCCGTCGGCATCGTGGATGTCCTGTGGAAACTCCATCCCCTCGACATGCCAGGTGGTGAAGTCGAATCCGCGCCCGGCCAGCAGGCGCACGAACATGTCCGGATAGTCGCCCAAATCCCGCTTCAGCTGCGCCGGCGACTGGCCGCATTGAAGGATGCCGATCCGCATGAAAAACCTTGATGTTGCTTGTGTCCGAAGCCTAGTCGCCCCGCAGGGGGGGCCGCAAGGGGGGGCGTTTGCGCCTTTTGGCGGTCTGGCCGCGCGGACGCACAAGCGCTAGGCTGCGCGCAACGGAAAGGATGCACCCATGCCCCATCAGCGCCCCGAGATCGACCCGGACGGCCTTGACGAATTCTCGGTCGTGTTCACCGACCGGTCACTGAACCATATGTCGAAACGCTTTCAGCAGGTCATGCGCGACCTGTCGGCGGGTCTGTGCGAGGTCTATGGCGCGGCCCAGGTGGCGATCGTACCGGGCGGCGGCAGCTATGCGATGGAATCGGTCGCGCGCCAGTTCGGGCGCGACGCGCATGCGCTGATCGTCAGGAACGGCTGGTTCAGCTATCGCTGGAGCCAGATCTTCGACGCGGGCGCATTCGCGCGCGAGGTGACCGTGGTCAAGGCCCGCCCGCAAGGGAACGCGCCCCAGCCCGCCTATGCGCCCCCGCCCATCGACGAGGTCGTGGCCCGCATCCGCGAGACGCGCCCCGACGCGGTCTTTGCCCCGCATGTGGAGACCTCGGCCGGGCTGATCCTGCCCGACGACTATATCACCGCGCTGGCCGATGCCGCGCATGAGGTGGGTGCCCTGATGGTGCTGGACTGCATCGCGTCGGGTGCGATCTGGGTCGACATGCGGGCCACGGGCGTCGACGTGCTGATCTCGGCCCCGCAAAAGGGCTGGTCGACGTCACCCGCCGCAGGCCTTGTCATGTTGTCCGATCGCGCCGCCGAACGACTGGCCACCACCGACAGCGACAGCTTTGCGCTGGATCTGAAGAAATGGCGCGCGATCATGCAGGCCTATCTGGATGGCGGCCATGCCTATCACGCGACCATGCCCACCGACGCGCTGCTGGGCCTGCGCGACGCGATGGAGGAGACCCGCGCGATGGGGTTCGCCGCCGCGCGCGACGCGCAATGGCGCCTTGGCCGGGCGGTCCGCGACGAACTGTCCGCGCGCGGCATCCGCTCGGTGGCGGCCGAGGGGTTCCAGGCGCCGGGCGTCGTGGTCAGCTATACCGACGACCCCGAGGTCAAGTCTGGCAAGGCCTTTGCCGCCCTCGGCACCCAGATCGCGGCGGGCGTGCCGTTGGCCGTGGATGAGGGGGCCGACTTCTCGACCTTCCGCATCGGGCTGTTCGGTCTGGACAAGCTGCGCGATGTCGACGGCACGATGGCCCGGCTTGTGCCGGTGCTGGACCAGGCGAC
The DNA here is from genome assembly GCF_004010775.1 of Paracoccus sp. Arc7-R13. Classification (NCBI taxonomy): domain Bacteria; kingdom Pseudomonadati; phylum Pseudomonadota; class Alphaproteobacteria; order Rhodobacterales; family Paracoccaceae; genus Paracoccus; species Paracoccus sp. Arc7-R13. The sequence goes on from NZ_CP034810.1 coordinate 2,764,733, forward strand.
CGCCCCGCGCGGCTAAGCCTTTGACGCGCGCGTCACGGCGGGATAGTGCCCCGCCGTGACCATGTGGCGACAGGACCCCGACATGACGCTGACGATCGACCTGGAAAGCCCGCTTGGGCCCGACCTGGACCTGCTGTTCCAACGCCACACCGCCGAGATGCATGCCGATACCCCGCCGGGATCGATTCACATGATGCCCAAGGAGGCATTGGAGAACCCCGCCATCGCTTTTTTCGTGGTGCGCGACGCGGGCCAACCTGTCGCCATGGGCGCCATCAAGGATCTGGGCGCATCCGAGGGAGAGCTTAAATCCATGCACGTGCTGTCCGAACAGCGCGGGCGGGGTGTCTCGCGGATGCTGCTGCGGCACATGCTGGGTCACGCGCGGAACGCGGGCTATGCCAAGCTGTCGCTGGAAACCGGCGTGCAGCCGGGATTTGTCGCGGCGCGCGGCCTCTACGCCCGCGAGGGGTTCACGGAGTGCCCGCCCTTTGGCAGCTATCGCGCCGACCCGCATTCGGTCTTCATGACGCTGATGTTGTAATGCAAACGGCGCGCATCTTGCGATGCGCGCCGTCGTCTTCCTGTCGATCATTCAGTGCTCGTGCGTGGGCAGAGCCTTCAGATCATCCTTGGTCCAGTTGGTCCGGGCATGCACGGTGCCGCTTTCGTCGCGCATGAAGTCCAGGTCGGTCGCCGGAACCATGACCGGCTTGGCGCCGATGCCCAGGAACCCGCCGACGTCCAGAACGACCTTGGCCGATGCTCCCATGCCGTGCGTGTGCGACACGCTGCCGACGGTTTCGTCGCCCGGGCCATAGACGGTGGCGCCGTCCAGAACGGCCTCGGTCAGTTCGTCGTGGGTCAGTCGCGTGTGATTTGCGTGGTCCATGTCGACCTCCTTCAGGTGGTGTGGCACATCAACACCGGCCCAGCGGGCGCCGTTCCATCGTCATGGGATGGCCCTGCGCACAAGTTCGTGCTTGCCGGGGCGATTATGTCTGGATTGCCGATGCGCCTGCCGCTAAGAAAGGCCAGCCCGCGGGCCCCGTAGCTCAACTGGATAGAGCAATTGACTTCTAATCAATAGGTTGCAGGTTCGAATCCTGCCGGGGTCGCCATTTTCCGTTTTAGCTCAGACCCTTACCGCACCAATCGGTGCATCTTCTCCTGTCCATAAGGACAGGATGACGCCGCCGCAGACTTCAGACAAAAGAGGCTTATCGGCCGGGCGTCCTTGGTGGTTGGTTTAAAGAGTTCAGACGCCCGGCCGATCTGTCACCCCTGCGGTCAAGTGCCATCCGCGGGCGTCCCCAGATCCCACCACAGCCCCGCCATGATCGCCAGCGCCTGTCGCGACAGGCTTTGCAACGCATGTTCGTCGGGCGCGTGCTGACAGCAGCCGCGATAGGAATGGGGCACCCAGATCGTCGGCAGGCCCAGGATTTCCGCAAAACATTCGTTGGGCAGCGATCCGGCCAGGTTCGGCAGCAGATGCGGGTCCTGCCCGGTCGTCCGCCGGACCGACCCCGCGACCCGGCGCACCCAGTCATGGTCGGGCATCAGCCGCGTGGCATGGGCGGGATCGCCGTCCCGCGGCACGATGCGCACCGCGTGATGGCCGTGGCGGTCCAGGTGGCGACGCAGCGCCGGCAGGATGTCGTCCGGATCGGTCCCCACGACATAGCGCAGCTGGCAGGTCGCCCGCGCGCGGCCCGCGATGGCGTTCACGGGTGCGTCGGGCACACCGGCGGTCATCGCCAGCACCGCAAAACTGTTCCACCCAAAGGCGCGTTCGGTGGGTGTCAGCCCGACCTCTCCCCAGTCGGCATCGACCTGGGGGCCGCCCGCCTCGATCACCGGCAGGTCGCGCAGGGCGTCTCGCAGCGCGGGCGTTAGGCTGTCGGGGCGCCATTCCGGGACCTGGATCTGGCCGCGCCCGTCGCAGATCGTGGCCAGCGCATGGGCAAGGATCATCGCCGGATCGGCCAGAAGACCGCCCCAGTTGCCCGAATGATGCGCCCCCGGCCGCAGCTCCAGCACCAGGTCAAAGGCCAGCGCGGCGCGCGATCCCATGAACAGCGTCGGCACGTCGGACTGCAGGCGCGGGCCGTCGGACGCGATCAGCACATCGGCCGCCAGCGCATCGGCATGATCCCGGCAGACCTGGGCCAGGCCGGGCGATCCGGTCTCCTCGGACATCTCGAAGATGATCCGCATGTTGGAGCCCAGATGCCCGCGCGTATCGATGACCGCCTGCAGCGCGGCCAGGTTGATCAGGTGCTGCCCCTTGTTGTCGGCCGCGCCACGGCCATACAGGCGGTCACCCTCGGCGGTCAGGACAAATGGCGACAGCCCGTCGCGCCACTGGTCGGTCTGGGCGCGGACCACGTCGCCATGACCATAGGTCAGGACCGTGGTCAGGGCCGGATCCTCGATCCGTTCCGCGATCAGCAGGGGGCCGCCGCGCGGGTCGGGGTTGTCCAGCACCCGCGTGGCGAAACCCAGACCGGACAGGCGCGGTATCATCGCCTCGGTCAGATAGCGGTCCAGATGGGACCGCTGCGTCGGGTTCTGGCTTTCGGTCGGATGCGCCACCAGGGCCGCCAGATCGGCCTGGAATCCGCCCTGGTCGAAATAGCCTTCGGCGCGGGCGACCGCATCCTGTCGCGCATCGGTCATGGGCGAACCTCCGGGCGGTATCCGGCGGACGCCTCGATCAGGTGGGTGGTATAGGGCTGGGCGCCCTGCCCCGCCCGCAGATGGGACGCCGGCAGGATCTCGACGATGCGGCCGCGCTGCATCACGGCCAGCCGGTCGCACATATGGGCGATCACCGACAGGTCGTGGCTGACCATCAGATAGGTCAGCCCGTGTTCGTCGCGCAGATCGGCCAGCAGGTTCAAGATCTCGGCCTGGACGCTGACGTCCAGCGCGCTGGTCGGCTCGTCCAGCAGCAACAGGCGCGGCTCCGCCGCCAAGGCGCGGGCGATCGCCACGCGCTGACGCTGTCCCCCGGACAGCTGGTGCGGATAGCGGAAGCGGAACCCCCGGCCCAGACCCACGTCGTCCAGCAGCTTGACGATGCGCTGGTCGATCCGGTCCATGCCCTGCAGACGCAGGGTTTCCGCCAGGACGGCATCGACGGAATGGCGCGGATGCAGGCTGGCATAGGGGTCCTGGAACACCATCTGGACGGTGCGAAAGAACGCCCGGTCGCGCCGCTCTCCCTTCTGAGCCTGACCGTCGACCGCGATCCGGCCGGACCAGCCGGGGATCAGACCTGCGATGGCGCGCAGGATGGTCGACTTGCCCGAACCGCTTTCGCCGACCAGGCCAAAGCTTTCGCCCTGCGCCACGTCGAAGGCCGCATCGTGGACGGCGGTGACGCGGTCGGGCTCCTGCCCGAACCAAACGGTCAGATCGGCAACGCTCAGCATCTCAGGGGCCTTTCACGACGGGGTCGCGCCAGCTGTCCTGGCGCTGGAGGACCGACAGGCGCGACACCGGCGCGTCCAGCCGCGGCAGGCTGTCCAGAAGCCCGCGGGTATAGGGGTGCTGCGCCCGGTGCAGGTCGCGGGCGGGCAGCGTCTCGACCACGCGGCCGGCATACATGATCAGCACGCGGTCGCAGAACTGCGCCACCAGGTTCAGGTCGTGGCTGATGAAGATCAGTCCCATGCCCCGGTCGCGGACCAGCCGGTCCATGATGTGCAGCACCTCGGTCCGGACCGACACGTCCAACGCGCTGGTCGGTTCGTCCGCGATCAGGATCTGCGGGTCGGGGGCCAGCATCATGGCGATCATGATGCGCTGACCCATGCCGCCCGACACCTCGTGGGGATAGCTGTCCATGACGCGTTCGGGGTCGCGGATCTGCACGGCCTCAAGCATCTCCAGGGCCTTCGCGCGGGCGGCGGCGCGGGGCGCGCGGGCGTGCAGGCGATAGGCCTCGATGATCTGCTGGCCCACGGTCATCACCGGGTTCAGGCTGAACTTGGGGTCCTGCATGACCATGCTGATGCGCCCGCCGCGGACGCTGCGCATCTGCCGGTCGGGCAGGTTCAGGATGGACTGGCCCTCCAGCTCCATCCGGGCGGCCTCGACCCGGCCGGGCGGACGCACCAGGCCCAGGATCGCGCGGCCGGTCATGGACTTGCCCGACCCGCTTTCGCCCACGACGCCAAGGCGTTCGCGGCCAAGGTCGAAATCGATGCCGCGCACGGCCTGAAACTCGCCCTGCCGGGTCGGGAAGGTGACGCGCAGGTCGCGCACGGACAGAAGAGGTTCGGTCACGACTTGTCTCCCTTGGGGTCCAGCACGTCGCGCAGCCCGTCACCCAGCAGGTTGAAGGCCATCGACACCAGGAAGATCGCGATGCCCGGCATGGCGGCGACCCACCAGAAATCCAGGATATAGCCCCGCCCGCCCGAGATCATCGCACCCCATTCGGGCAGCGGCGGCTGTGCGCCGAGGCCCAGAAAGCCCAGGCCCGCCGCCGACAGGATGATCCCAGCCATGTCCAGCGCCACCCGCACGATCAGCGACGACAGGCACAGGGGCCAGATGTGGCGGATCAGCAGGCGCAGCCGCCCCGCCCCCTGCAGGCGCGCGGCGGCGATGAAGTCGGCGTTGCGGATGGTCAGCGTCTCGGCCCGCGCCAGGCGCGCATAGGGCGGCCAGGCGGTCAGCGCCAACGCCAGCACCGCGTTGCCGATGCTGGGCCCCAGGGCCGCGACGAAGGCCAGCGCCAGGATCAGCTTGGGGAAGGCCAGGAAAATGTCGGTCACCCGCATCAGCACTTGGTCCACCCAGCCCCCGGCGAACCCCGCCACCGTGCCGATCAGCAGCCCGATGACCGGCGCGATCAGCGCGACCGTGCCCACGATGAACAGCGTGATACGCGAGCCGTGGATCAGCCGCGAGAGGATGTCGCGCCCCAAGGCGTCGGTGCCCAGCCAATGCGTGGCCGACGGCGGCTGCAGCCGGTCGGCCAGGTTCTGGGCATAGGGGTCCTGCGGCGCGATCCAGGGTGCCAGGATCGCCATGCCGATCAGCAGCACCAGGATGATCAGCCCGACCATCGCCAGCTTGTTGGCGCGGAAGGTCAGCCAGCCCTGATAGATCGCGCCAAGCCGCGCCTGGCGGCGGGTCTGGGGCGCGTCGGACAGCAACCAATCGCGGCGTGTCATGGCGCTCATGTCGACCTCGGATCCAGGAAACGGTACAGGATGTCGCTGAACAGGTTCAGCACGACGAAGCACACGCCCACGACCACCGTTCCGCCCAGCACCGCGTTCATGTCGCCCGACAAAAGGCCGCGGGTGATATAGCTGCCCAGGCCCGGCCAGGTGAAGATGATCTCGGTCAGGACCGACCCTTCCAGCAGAGAGCCGAAGGACAGCGCGATGACCGTCACCAGCGGGATCGCGATGTTGCGGAAGGCGTGGCCCCAGATGACGGCGCGTTCGGACAGGCCCTTGACCCGGGCGGTGGTGATGTATTCCGCCGACAGCTGTTCCAGCATGAAGCTGCGCGTCATGCGGCTGATATAGGCCAGCGAATAATAGCCCAGCAGGCTGGCCGGCAGGATGATGTGAGAGAACGCGTCGCGGAATGCGGCCCAGTCCCCGGCGATCAGGCTGTCGACCAGGATCATGCCGGTCACGTTCGGCACCATCCCGTCATAGATGATCCCCTGCCGCCCCGGCCCCCCGACCCAACCCAGCATGCCATAGAAGATCAACAGGCCCATCAGTCCCAGCCAGAAGATCGGCATCGAATAGCCAACCAGCGCTACGACGCGGGCAACCTGGTCGATGACGCCGCCGCGCCGCGCCGCCGCGATCACGCCCAGGGGCACGCCGATCACGACGCCGATGAATGTCCCCAGGGCCGCCAGTTCGAAGGTCGCGGGAAAGACGCGGGCGATGTCCTGTGCCACCGGCTGCCCGGTGGAGATGGAGCGCCCGAAATCGCCGCGCAGCACGTCGCCCACATAGGACAGGAACTGCACGATCAGCGGCTGATCCAGACCCATCGCCACATAGGCGGCGTCGTACTGGGCCTGGGTGGCGCGGTCGCCCACCACCTTCAGCACCGGGTCGATCGGCATGACCCGCCCGATGATGAAGGTGACCAGCAGCAGCCCCAAGAGCGTCAGCGCCAGCGACAGGACGGTCCCCGCCACGCTGCGCACGCGCCTGCGGGTCAGGGCGCGGCGCCGCGACGGTGCGGTCGCGGCGCCGGTCGGATCGGTCGGGGCCATTTATTCGCTCTTCGTCACCTGACGATACATGACCGACGAAATGGCGCCGCCGCTCCACCAGTTCTGGACGCCGTCGCGCAGGCCGACCTGTTCGATGCGCTGGAACAGCGGCACGATCGGGGCCTCGGCCTGGTACTGGCGCTGGATGTCCTGGTACATCGCGGCGCGGGCGTCGGCGTCCTGCTCCAGGGTGGCTGCGACAGTGGCCTCGTTCATCTCGGCCGGCACCTCATAGGCGTTGCGCCAGGCCAGCAGGCCCACGGCCGCCGCCTCGTCGCTGTTGTCGGGGTTATAGGCGAAGGTCGCGGCATTAGTGTTCGGGTCCGAGTAATCCGGCCCCCATTCGCCCAGGAAGATCGGAACCTCGCGGGCGCGATAGGCGTCCAGCACCTGCGCGCCGGTCATCTGCTCGATCTCCAGGGTCAGGCCGACCTGGGCCATCGACGCCTGCAGGGTCTGGGCCACGTCCACGTATTCGCGCAGGTCGCGCACGCGGGTGGTGATGGTGCCGCCCTCGATCCCCGCATCGGTCAGGATCTGGCGGGCCTTCTCCACGTCATAGGTCCAGGATTGCTCGTCCAGCACGCCCAAATAGCCCTGGGGCAGGAAGGTCTGGTGGGTGACGAACTGACCCTTCAGGAAGCTGCCGGTGATGCCCTCGTAATCGACGAGGTGCTTCATCGCCTCGACAACGGCGGGGTTCGACAGCAGTTCGTCCTTCTGGTTCAGGCCCATGTAGAGGATACGGCCGCGCGGCTCGTCCTGGATGGTCACGCCCTCGACCGCGGCGATGGATTCCACGTCCGTCGGCGTCAGGTTGCGCGCCACGTCGATGTCGCCCTGCTCCAGCAGCAGCCGTTGCGCGCTGGATTCGGCGACGTTGCGCACGATCACGCGCTTCATCTCGGGGGCGCCCTGCCAGTATTCCTCATAGGCGGTCAGCTGCACCGCCTCGTTCGGACGCCAGGCCGACAGCACATAGGCGCCCGACCCGGCCTCGTTCGTGTTCAGCCAGGCATTGCCCATGTCGCCGTCGACCTCGTTGGCCATGACGGTCTTCATGTCGACCACGCTGGCGATGTTGGCGGTCAGGCAGTTCAGCACGAAGGTCGGCGCATAGGGCTTGTCCATCGTCAGCGTCAGCGTGTTGCCGTCGGCGGTGATCATCTGATCGACGTTGTCGGCGGTAAAGCCGAACTGGGTCAGGATGAAGGCCGGGGTCTTGTCCAGCTTGACCGCGCGCTGCAGCGACCAGGCGGCGTCCGCGGCGCGCACGGGGTTGCCGGAATGGAAGGTCGCATCCTCGCGCAGCGTGAAGGTGATGGACAGGCCGTCCTCGGACACCGCCCATTCGGTCGCAAGGCTGGGCTGGAAGCCCGCGTCCGGGTCCAGCGGATTGAAATCGACCAGCCGGTCATAGGTGTTGTTGTTGACGTCGTTGCCCGCGAATTCGAAGCTTACCGCCGGGTCCAGGCTGATGATGTCGTCGATCGTGTGGGCCACGACCAGGGTGTCGGCCGGCGTCTCGGCCCAGGCCGCGGGTGCAAGCGCCAGCGCCGAGGCCAGAAGCATGGCGCGCATGGTCAGGGGATATGTCATGTGAGGTTCCTGTCGGTGATCGGCCCCCGCTGTGTCGCGGGGTTGCATGTCATGCAGCCTGCCGCAGGCCCGTCCGGCATTCAATGCCAATCTGACGGCCTGCCCGACGGGAAGGGCCTAGCCCGCCCTGACATCCCCGACGACCGGCCCGTCCAGCGCGGACGCGTCGCGCAGCGGGTGATCGGCGCTCATCACCTGCCCGCTGACGCGGTTCCGCCCGGCCAGCTTGCTGCGATACAGCATCCGGTCGGCCCCGGTCAGCCAGAAGGCGTTGTCGCTGCCCATGTCGCAACGCCCCGACGCCACGCCGATGCTGATCGTCACCACCTGCCCCACCTGCGACGCGCGGTGCGGGATGGCCAGCGCCTCGACACCGGCGCGCATCGTCTCGGCCAGGTGAAGGGCGCCGTCCAGGTCGGTGCCGGGCAGGATGCAGGCGAACTCCTCGCCGCCGTAGCGCGCGCACAGGTCGCCCGACCGGCGGATCGACTGCGCCAGCGCCTGCGACACGGCCTTGAGGCAGATGTCCCCCTCGGGGTGGCCATAGCTGTCGTTGAAGCCCTTGAAGTGATCGATATCCAGCATCAGCACCGCGATCAGACCGCCGTCGCGCGCCTGCCGGTGCAGCTCCGCCTGCAGGCGGCGTTCCAGCATGCGCCGGTTGGCCAGCCCCGTCAGCGGATCGCGCAGCGCCTGTTCGGTCAACTGGTCGCGCATCCGCTTCATCTGGACGTGGTTGCGCACGCGCCGCTGCAGGGCGGCCGGGCGGACCGGCTTGGTGACATAGTCGATCGCACCGACCGCCAACCCGCGCAACTCGGCCTCGTCATCGCCCAGGGCGGTGGCGAAGATCACCGGAATGTCGCTGAGCAGCGGGTCGGCCTTGAAGATGCGGCACAGCTGATAGCCGTCCATGCCGGGCATCACCACGTCCAGCAGGATCAGGTCCGGCCTGCTTTCGCGGGCCACCTGCACGGCCTGTTCGCCGGACAGGGCAAAGCAGATCTCGTATTCGTCCTCCAGCACGGCGGTGACGATCTCGATGTTGGCGGGTTCGTCGTCGATCACAAGGATGACGGGGCGGTTGTCCATGTTCATATCCCTGGTTGACCGGTGTCGGGGTGGGGGCGGTTCAGCAGCGCATCCGCCGCGGCATAATCCAGCCGCAGCAGCGCGCGGCGCACGGGATGGTCGTCCATCGCCATGCGGTCCAGCTGCAGCGCCTCGGCCAGCGCGTCAAAGCTGGCACGGGCGGCCATGCTGCGACGGCGGACCTGGTCGCGCAGATGGCCGCGCAGCTGGGCGATCCGCGCGCTGTCGCCGGCCGGGGTGGGCGGCGACGCGGCCGCGTGGGACGTGCCCGCCGCCGCCGTCAGGCTGTCGGCGGCGGCGATCGCTGCAGCCAGCGGGCCGGACAGCTGCGCCAACAGCGCGTCGATGCCGGTCGTGTCATCGGCCTGCAGAAACGCCTCGATCTGCCTGGCAAGGGCCGCGATCCGGGGCAGCTCCAGCGAGGCCGCGACCCCCTTCAGGGTATGGGCGGCGCGATGCGCGTCCTGGCGTCGTCCGTCGGCGATCAGCTGTGCGATCTGCGCGACAGCATCGCGGTTCCCTTCGGCAAAGGACAGGATCAGGCGGCGCAGCAGCGGCCGCTTGCCGTTCACCCGCGCCAGCGCGGCGGGGATGTCGAAGGGCGGCAGGTGGTCGGGCAGGTCCGCGGCGCCAACCCCCTCGGCCCGCGGGGCCGGGGCGGCGGCGGTGGGCACGATCCGCATGTGCCGTGCCAGCACCGCGATCAGGCGCGCGGGATCGACGGGCTTGGTCACGTGATCGCACATCCCCGCCTGCATGCAGGCGCGGCGTTCGTCGTCATAGGCATGCGCGGTCAGCGCGATGATGGGCAGGGCCTCGGCCGTGTGCGTCAGGCGGATCTGCCGCGTGGCGGTCAGCCCGTCCATCTCCGGCATCTGCATGTCCATCAGCACGGCGGCATAGCCCGCCGCACCGGCCTCGACCATCCGGCAGGCGACAAGCCCGTTCTCGGCGCAATCGACCAGCAGGCCCGCATCGCCCAAAAGCGCGACCGCGATCTCCTGGTTGATCGGATTGTCCTCGACCAGCAGCACGCGTTGACCGCGCATCGCCTCGGGCAGCACGGGGGCGGCGGGCAGGTCGGGCGCGACCTTGGGGACATGGCGTTCGGCCAGCCCGGGCAGCTGCTTGAGCGCATCCAGCAGGTTGCGCGCGTTGATGGGCTTGGCCAGGAACAGGTCGATCGTCTCTCCGCCGGCCTCGGCCATGACGGCGTCGACGCCGTGCGCGGTCATCACCATCGTGGCGGGCATCCGCCGTAGATCCACCCGCCGCAGCGCGCGCAGCGTCTGCAGCCCGTCCAGATCGGGCATCTTCCAGTCCAGGATCACCAGGTCATAGGGATGCCCCCGCTGATCCGCCGCCTGCACCATGTCCAGCGCCGCGCGGCCCGAGGGCGCCAGGATCACCCGGATCTGCCAGCGGGCAAAGATCGCCTCCAGCATCTTCAGCGCGATGGGGCTGTCATCCGCGATCAGGATGCGCAGGGCGCGGATCGCGCTGCAGGGCAGGATCGCCTCGGCGGCGTCCACCTGTCCGATCCCCAGGCACAGCGAGAAGGTGAACCGGCTGCCCTGCCCCGGCACGCTCTCCGCGCGGATCCAGCCGTCCATCTGCTGGACGATCTGCTTGCAGATCGCCAGCCCCAGCCCCGTCCCCCCGAACCGCCGCGTGGTCGAGCTGTCGGCCTGCGTGAACGGCGTGAACAGCCGGCCTACCTGGTCGGGCGTCATGCCGATGCCGCAATCGCTGACCGAGATCTCGACCCGGGCCTGGTCGTCCTGCCGTTCGACCAGGCGGGCGGTCAGCACGATCTCCCCATCCTCGCTGAACTTGGTGGCGTTGCTCAACAGGTTCAGCAGCACCTGGTTCAGGCGCAGCTCGTCCCCGACCAGCATCTCGGGCAGGCGTTCGTCAATCTCCTGGCGCAAGGTCAGGCGGCGGGCGGCCATGGTGTCGGCCACCATCTGGACCTGGCATGACATCGCCGAGCGCAGGTCGAAGGGCCGCACCTCAAGGGTCAGCGCCCCCGCCTCGTTCTTGGAAAAGTCCAGCAGGTCGTTGATCAGACGCAACAGGACGCCCCCCGCGGTGCTGATCCGGCTGACATGCTCGCGCTGGCGCGGTTCCAGCGTGGTTCGCTGGACCAGGTGGCAAAAGCCCAGGATGGCGTTGATGGGGGTGCGGATCTCGTGGCTCATGTTGGCCAGAAACATGCTCTTTGTGCGGTTCGCCTCCTCGGCTTCGCGGGTGCGTTCCTCCAGCGCGGCGCTTTTTGCCACGATCTCGTCGCTCATTTTGCCGATGCGGTCGAAGGACTGGACGACCTTGTCGCTGACCCAGACCAGAACAGCGGTCTGAAACGCCACGATGGCCCCGTGCAGCAGCACCCGCGCCACGTCGCCGTCGGTCGAGAACACGGCATTCGGCAGCAGATAGAACAGCACCAGATGATGCACGGTGATCGCTGCCGCCGACATGATCAGGGCCGACCGGTCGAACCATGCCAGGTTCAGCGCCAGCACGGCATAGAAGTACATGTGCATGTCCATCTGCCAGGCGTGCCCCTCGAACGCCAGCAGGAACAGCGCAGGCTCGCCCACCAGGGCCACGGCGGCGATGTTGCGCGTCACCGGCCGGGTGCGGCGCAGCCTCCACAGCAGGTGGTAAAGCGCGGCAAGCCCCCCGCCCAGCGCCATCGCCGTAAGCGGTGACATGCTGCCCACCCACGCCGCGGCCAGGCCGATCACCGGGACATGCGCCCAGAACAGCGTGACCAGCATCCGGCCATAGCGCGCCCGCAGCGCGTTCAGTTCGACGTTCATCGTGCCCCCTCCGCGTCCGACGCGACGCATCCCAAAGATCCCGGCGCGGGCAGCACCAGCCATGCACCCCGCTGGCGGACGCGGTCCTCGAACCCCTCGTCGCCCGACAGCACGATCGACAGGCCAGGCAGCGCGCCAAAGGCGATCACCCCGCCCCCGGCGGCATGGACCAGGTCCAGAACCTGCGCCCGATGCAGGCCGGGACGGGTCATGACAAGGAACTGTCCCGGCGCGCCCGGGCGGGTCAATGCATGGCCCGCTAGCGCGACCAGCCCCGCCAGCGCCAGCGCCAGCGCCGGCAAAAGCGCGCCCAACGCACCCCCCTCGGTTTCGGGCGCCGTCATGTCGGCACCGGTTCCAGATGTCACGATGTGCTCCTGCCCTATCCTTGAAGTGCACAATATCCCGCAACGCGTCGTCCGTCCGCAGACCGGTCGAATGCAAGAATGTCCAAAACGATGCGGTTCATACGGAACCACCGGCGTCACCGTGCACCCACGGGGGGTCCGGGGGCGCGCAGCCCCCGGCCACCGCGGGACGCAATCCGCGTGCAACGGCCTTCGCAGACGGGCCGTCGAACCCCGTCCCCGCCCGGCGCTGCCATGGCTGCCTAAAAATCATGGGACCAACCCGATCAGTCGCCCCGCACGCGTGTATTTCCCTATTCTGAGATGGGGCAGTGGCGGCAGGCCAGTCGATCGTCGCTGCATCTTGACGTCTGTGATCTCAAAAGCATCGCCCACCCGCGGGGTCGTGTGATCGACCGGCCCTCGCTTCCTGCGTGCTGCTCGTGCCCCGTACTCCCTCCACCGGATACCATAAGTGACAGTGCTGCCCCGCCCATCGCTTTCCGTGACGATGACTGCGGAATCCACGCGCGGTGCTCCGCTTAGGCGGTGGTCGGGCAATCAAGGATGTACAGCCCCGGACATCTCCGCGTCCCAGGCATTCCGGTCGAATGCGGCGCCTGACTGGCACTTCATCTGGAAGAGGGCTTTCGACGCCGTGCAGCTTTGACAACGCGGGTCAGGCCATGGACCTGTCGGCCTATCCGACCTAGGGTCCCTGCGCCGGCACGTTACACGCGCCCCGTCACCGGCCATGCGGCGGCTCCGGACAGGCACGGTCCGGATCAACCGCCATGGTCGCTGGTGCGATCATGCCCTGCCGGTCGGGACTGCGGGTAACTGGGCATCGGCAGCGATCCGGGCTGCACGGCCTGTCGCGAACGCGGCCAACACAAGACCGTGTTGAATGAAATCTGAGGAGCCTTCCATGACCCACCGCATCGCCCTGATCCCCGGAGACGGCATCGGCATTCCCGTGACCGAGGCCGCCCTGCGCGTCATGGAGGCCAGCGGCGCCGACATCGCGACCGAGAGCTTTCCCTGGTCCTGCGATCATTACCTGCAGCACGGCCGCATGATGCCCGAGGACGGGATCGAGACCTTGCGCGGCTTCGACGCCATCTTCCTGGGCGCGGTCGGCTGGCCCGCCCGCGTGCCAGATGCCGTGTCGCTGCACGGGCTGCTGCTGCCCATCCGCAAGGCCTTCGTCCAATACGCCAACATCCGCCCGCACCGGCTGCTGCCCGGCGTCGAGGGTCCGCTGAAGACCCGCGATTTCGACATCCTCTGCATCCGCGAGAACACCGAAGGCGAATATTCCGGCGCTGGCGGCCGCGTCCACCAGGGCACCCTGGACGAAGTCGCGGTCGAGACCTCGATCTTCACCCGCACGGGCGTTGAACGCATCCTGCGCTTCGGCTTCGAACAGGCGCAGGCGCGGCGGGGCAAGCTGGCCTCGGTCACCAAGTCGAACGCACAGCGCCACAGCATGGTCTTCTGGGACGAGGTCACCGACGAACTGGCCGCCGAATACCCGGACGTCGCTGTCACCCGCTACCACATCGACGCAATGTGCGCGCGGATGGTCATGGCCCCCGAGAGCCTGGACGTGGTCGTGGCCTCGAACCTCTTCGGCGACATCCTGACCGATCTGGGCGCGGCCATCCAGGGGGGCCTGGGCTTTGCGGCCTCGGCCAACATCGACCCGACGCGCCGCAACCCGTCGATGTTTGAACCGGTCCACGGCTCGGCCCCCGACATCGCGGATCAGGGCATCGCCAACCCGATGGCGGCGTTCTGGTCGGCGGCGATGATGCTGGACCACCTGGGCCAGACGGCCCCCGCCGCCCGCATCATGGCCGCACTGGAGGCCGCCACCGCCCGCGGCATCGGCACCCACCCGGGCCGCGACACCACCGACGCCATCACCACTGCCGTTCTGGCGCAGCTGTAAGGACTGCACCGACCCGCGCTCCCCGTCGGTCTCTACCGACCCAAACCCGGCGCTCCGGCGAGCGCTGACAGATGCGTGGGTCGGTGCCGATACCAGCGCCACAGAAGGTCCTGACCTTGCACCGAGCATTCCTTGGGCACAGTCGCGGTTATCGAACCGTCCATGGTTGAACGACGATGACTGGTGCCGCCCGTGCCAGCAGTCGCATATTTATGCAACTCACCGTTCTGCAGAGGCTTTCGCAAGACATTGTACCGGTAATTCCTAGGCGCCCTGCGCGGATTCTGGCGCTGCAGAAGAGCAAGTCATCATCTGAATTCCGGGTCTGGATTGCTGTTGATGCTAATCTCACGCCTTGGTTCGCTGAGGTGACCCATCGACGGATAGCCAGTTCCGTCCAGCCACGGTACTACGGCTAAGCGCGGATTCACAGTAGGACCGTTGACCAACGTGATGATCGACAAGATTGCTCCGGTCGTGCGTCGATAATGTTGGACAGTATGCTGCCCTGACAAACGGACATTATGGCAGTTGTAATTGTGCTTTTGGTGAAACGACGGAACACGACGTCCGGCGTCGTCGCACGTCGTGACAAACCTGCCAGAGGGCCTTGCCGTCATTCGGGCCGACAGTATGCAGCCAATAAACCGCCTTCGTCGGATTGACCTGTGTAAAGGCACGGTGGTGAACGATCAACGGATGCCTTCATTCCTACGCCTCTCGGCGGAGAAAGCATCCACGTTCTTGTCGAGGCGAGACTAATCAGTTGCACGGAGACCATGGCAGCGTAGCCGTCCTAACGACGCTACATGCATGCATATCACTTTTTTGGATAGCATGCTCTGTAGGCCTAACCAGCAAATTTCTGCATGGTCCGCGCGTTCCTCCCCTCCCCCGCAAAACCGACAGAAGGGCCGAATTTATAAAAAGCGGAACAGGAAAAAGCACCGCTGGAAACGTGTCTTATCCCATGATGCCGTCACCGGTTATCATAGAATTGTGCCGCAGCATCCATATTCACCCCGCGGTCTTGCTGGCGTCCAGCTACGGAATCGCGAGAGGACACTGACTTGTCGGAACTCGGATGTCGCCCGATAGCGTCACGAGTACGACTTACTTTGACGCCGAGAATGAAGCCTGGACCAGGGACGAAGCCGATCATCATGCTCGGAACCGATGCGACCGATTAAAGGCGATCTGAAATTACTGCCTAATGACGGCGGGATGAAATTTTTTCCCGGCTCGGTAATCTTGACGATTAGACTACATGGTACGATCACCCATGCGCGCCTTCTCTGCGTCCAAGACAGGTCACTGTGCGCGTTCGGAATGTTTCGTCATCACGCTATGGGAACAGCGGAACTTGCGCCGGCGGCCTTTCGGGCGCCGACGCGAAAAGCAGATGGTCCGGGTCAGTTCCGGTTCTCGCCGAAGGGCAGCGGTTCGGGAGACTGGCCGCGGGTCTTGGCCAGCGACACGACCACGCCCACCGTCAGGATGAAGAACGTGATCCCAAGCGACCAGGACGGCGGGAACTTCTCCCAGCCCATCAGGTCCGCGATGAAGATCTTGGAACCGATGAAGATCAGCAGGATCGACAGCGCGTATTTCAGATAGGCGAAGCGGTGCAGGATCGCGGCCAACGCGAAGTAAAGCGCCCGCAGGCCCAGGATCGCGAAGATGTTCGAGGTGTAGACCAGGTACGGGTCCGTGGTGATGGTGAACACCGCGGGAACCGAGTCGACGGCAAAGACAAGGTCCGCGATCTCGATCACGATCAGCGCCAGCAGCAGGGGCGTGGCCCAGCGGACCAGCTTGCCGGTCTTGGGATCAGGAATCTTGACCGTGAAGGCATGGCCGTGAAGCTCGTCCGTGACGCGCATGCGGCGGCGCAGCCAGTTCAGCGCCTTGTTGTCGGCCATGTCCGTGTGATCGTCGCTGGCAAACAGCATCTTGATGCCGGTGAAGATCAGGAAGGCCGCGAACAGGTACAGGACCCAGTGATAGTTCTCGACGATGGTCGCGCCCAGGCCGATCATGATGCCGCGCAGCAGGATCACTCCCAAGATGCCCCAGAACAGCACGCGGTGCTGGTATTCGCGCGGAATCGCGAAAAAGCTGAAGATCAGCGCGATGACGAAGATGTTGTCCATCGCCAATGTCTTCTCAACGATGAAGGCGGTCAGGTACTGCGCCGTGGCCTCCCCGCCCATCGTCCAGTAGATGAAGCCCGAAAAGGCGATGCCCAAGGTGATGTACATGGCCGACAGCTTGAGGCTTTCGGCGATCCCGATCTCATGGTCGTCCTTGTTCAGGACCCCCAGGTCGAATACCAGCAGGGCGATGACCAGCCCCATGAAAAGCAGCCACATCCAGATGGGCTTGCCCAAGAATTCGCTTAGAAGAAGTTCCACGATGCCCTCGCAAGACTGAAAATGTGCGGGGCAAGGGACGACGGAAGGGCCACCGATGCACCGAGCACGCTCGATGCGGTCCGACATCGCAGCCGATCGTGACGATCATGCTGCCAGAGGGGCCCGGTCCGCAGGGCGGCGTGTACCACGAATTGGCCGCCCGCACAAGCATGCGCTTATGCGGGCGGCGTCGCGCGGCATTAGAACTCCAGCATCTGCCCTCGACCGGCCGGGGCCGCGACCCGGATCGGACGCGCCTCGACCGCAAAGTCCGGTGCAAGCGACGGGCGTTGGGCGGGCGGTGCCTGATCGGTCACGGTGAACGCCCCCATCTCGGTCGACAGGACCTGGGCCTGCTGGCGCAGCGACATGGACGCCGCCGTCGCCTGTTCTGCCACCGCGGCATTCTGCTGGGTCACCTGGTCCAGCTGGTTCACGCCGCTGTTGATCTCGGACAGGCCGATGGACTGTTCGGCGGTGGCCAGGGCGATGGCCGCGATCTGTTCGGACACGTCCGACGCCTTCTGCAGGATGACCCCCAGGCTGTCGCCCGTCCGGCCCACAAGATCGGACCCGGTCCTGACCTGCGCCGCGCTCTGCGAGATCAGGCCACGCACCTCGCGCGCGGATTCCGCCGCGCGCTGCGCAAGGCCCCGCACCTCGGAGGCCACAACCGCAAAGCCGCGACCCGCCTCTCCGGCACGAGCGGCCTCGACGCCCGCGTTCAGGGCCAGCAGGTTGGTCTGGAACGCGATGTCGTCGATGACGCCGATGATGCGGGTGATCTGTTCCGACGACCGCTGGATGCCCTGCATGGCGGTGACCGCATCGGCCACGACGGCCGCGCTGGTCCGGGCGATGTCGCGGTTCTGGCCGCTGGCGCGCTCCGCCTCTCGGGCGCGTTCGGCGGTCTGGCGCAGGCTCTCGTTCATCTGGTTCAGGGCCGCGGCGGACTGTTCCAGCGTGGCGGCTTGGGTCTCGGCGCGGCTGGACAGCTCTCCGGCGGCCATGTTGATCTCGTCCGCGCCGCCGCGCACCTGGTTGGCGACGTCGGTGATGCGTCGGATCGTGTCCGACAGGCCGCCAACGACACCGTTGAACGCCAAGCGCAGCGAATCATAGCCCTGCGGAAAGGGATCATGCGCGGGGCTGGCGATCTGATGCGTCATATCGCCAGCCGCCAGCCGGTCCAGCCCGGTGCCGATCTCGCGCACGACGCGGGCCTGACGCTCGGCCTCGGCGCGGGCGTCGCGGTCGCGGGCGTCGCGCGCGGCCTCGGCCTCGGCCTCCAGACGCCGGGCAGTCAGCGCCCGGTCGCGGAACACCTGCATCGCCCCGGCCATCGCCCCAATCTCGTCGCCACGGCCGGCATGGGGGACCGGCGTCTCCAGATCACCATCCGCCAGACGGGTCATCGCCGCCGTCATCCCCTCGATCGGACGAGAGATGATCTGCGCGCCGAACCAGACGACGACCAGCGTTCCCAGCAGCATCAGCGCCGCGGTCAGCACTGCCCGGTCGCGCGTCTGGGTGACATGCGCCATCACGGTCGCGCGCGGCACATGCATCATCAGGGTCCAGCTTTCGTCCATGCCGGGAAAGGCGACAGACCCTGTCAGGACCATCGACTGTTGCCCGTCCACTTCGGCGTAGTGCATCGGTCCCGCCGCCATCAACGCCTGGTCCGCAGCCTGCACCGGCTGGCCCAGCAGCGCGCGGTCCTCATGCGCGATCCACAGCCCCCCAGAGCTGACCAGCCGCACGCGACCGTCGCCAAAGGGACGCAGCTCCTCGATCCGCGCCGACAGCCGGTCCAGCGATACGTCGCCGGTCAGCACGCCCACCAGCCGCGTGCCGTCGCGGACCACGCCGCTGACGGTGGTCATCAGGACCTCGGCGCCGTTCACGGGGTACAGATAGGGCGGCGTGATCAGGCTGCGATCCTCGCGCAGCGGCCGGTCGTACCAGCTGTCGGTCCCGGCCTCGGGGCGCATGTCCAACTGTTCGATGCCGATGCTTCCGTCAGGGGCGTAGAAGAAATACGGCACGAACCGCCCGGCGGCATCCGCATAGGGGCTGCCCAGATGGGCGCCATCCGGCCCAAGCGCGTCGGGTTCCAGCGCCAGCGTCATGCCGACCAGATCGGGACGCGTGCGCAGGATCGTCGTGACGATGGACGCCAGTGCGTCGCGATTTGCGGGATCGTCGGCGATCGCCCCCTCGATCCCGGCGACGCCGGTGCGGACAGTGTCGATGACGCTGGCGACCTCCTGCGCGATGGTCGCGGCATAGCCGGTCATCAGCGCGCTGGCATGCGCCTCGGATTCGCGAGCCGAATCGCGCGTCATCAGGCTTGTCGTCAGCGCGATCACGGCGACGATGGCAAAGGCGGTCAGCGCGGCGGCGGACAGGGCCAGCTTGGCGCGGATGGAGATGGAACGGAACGGCATGCTTGCCCCTCTCTTGGGGGTTGGTCGGGAAAGAGGTCTGTCTTGCCGGGATAGCAGCCACAGGTTTCCGATCCGTTACCGGGCCGCCGTCGAACGTGACCAAATCGATCGATCCCGACGGCCGTCGACGGGCTAGCCCTTCAGGCGGGCCATGAATTTACGGTCGATCCGGTCCTTGACCCGCCACAGCCAACGGCCCTGCAGGACGATGCCGTGCCACTGGGCCAGCGCCTCCTGTCCGCCAAGCGAGATGATCTTCAGATAGTCGCGCTGCGGCCGGAACGCCCGGCAGGGGCGGCCCAGATGCCGCGCGGCAAGGTTCGCCGCCAGCACGGGCGCCTGACGCACGGCAAAGACACCGGCCTTTGGGCGCGGGGCGTGGGTCATGAAGGCGCAGTCGCCGGCCGCGAACAGGTCGGGATGGCCCGGCACCTGCAGGCACGCCCCCACGCGGACAAAGCCCGCCTCGTCCACCGGCAGATCGCGCGCCAACCAGTCCGGCGCACGCGCGCCGGCGATGCCCAGGGTCAGGGCGCTGTCGATCCGCCGTCCATCGGCCAGCACCACGTGATCGGCCGCGACCCAATGCACGCGCGCCTCCGTCAGGATCGCGACCCCTGCCCTCTCCAGTGCGCGGCGCAGCAGGGTCCGGGCGCGTGGCGTCAAAGCTGCGGCGATGCGGGGCCCGGTCTCGACCAAAGTGACGGGCGCGCGCTGGCGATGGGACAGGGCAAGCGCGATCTCGGCCCCCGCCACGCCGCCGCCGATCACGACCGACGGCAGGCCCCGGTCGGGCAACGGCAGATCTGCGCGCAGCGGCTTGACGGCGCGCGCGTGGTCACGAAACCCCGCGATTTCGGGCATGACGCCGTGGCTGCCCACATCCAGCGCGGCCTGGGAATAATCCAGACGCTGCGCCGTGCCGCAAGGCTGCACGGCCGTGACCTGGCGCGCGACCGGGTCGATCCCGGTGATACGCGCGCGCAGAAAACTCGCCCCGTGCCGCGCGGCGAAATCCACCAGCCCGACGCTCAGCTGGTCGGCGTGGTAATGGCCCGCGATCAAGCCGGGATACATGCCCGAATAGGTCGCCTGTTCGGTCATGTCGACCAGCAGAACGGCCGCCTCCGGCAGCGCCGCCCGCAGCGGCGGCAGCGCCAGCAGATTGGCATGCCCCGCCCCCAACAGCAGGATGGGCGTCCCGCTCACCCCTGGGCGTTCTGATGCGCGTAAAGACCCACCGAGCGGTCCAGATGCGCCTGCATCGCGGCCACCGCGCCGTCCGGATCATGCGCGGCGATCAGGTCGGTGATGGCCTCGTGCTCGCGCAGGGTGACCTGTTCGTTGCCCGACCAATGCAGCAGGACGCCGTGATACTGAAACAGCCAGCGCAGCATCGATTGGCTGGTGGCAATCAGGATCGGATTGCCCGAGATCGCCGCGATGCGCGCATGGAACGCCATGTCCTGGGTGACAAAGCGCGCGGCATCGCCCAGACAGTCGCGCTGCGCGGCGATCAGGTCGCGCAGGTCGGCCACATCGGCCTCTGTCGCGGTCTGGGCGGCCATGCGCACCAGCCCGCATTCGAACATCCGCCGCGCCTGCTTCAGGTGGTCCAGCTGGTCGGGTTCCGACGACAACAGCATCCGCGCCACGTCGTCCACGCGGCTGAGGACGCTGTCCGCGCTCAGCGCGTTCACGCGGCTTCGCTCGCCGTGACTGATGGTGATCAGGCCCATGGTGTGCAGGTGCTGCAGCGCCTCGCGCACGGCGGGGCGGCCGGTGCCGAAACGCTCCATCAGGTCGCGTTCTGACGGCAGCGGCGCGCCGGGCGTCAGCTCTCCGCTGGCGATCATGTCGCGCAGGCGGTCGAACACTTGGTCGGACAGCTTGCGCCGGACGATTCGGTCGGAAGGGTCGGTCGGTTGCATCATGCCCATGGTTTAGGACGGCCCGCGCCCGCCTGCAAATCCGGCGCGTCGTCCTGATCCCAGCCCCAGGGCGCCAGCCCCGCCCGCGCATCGGGCGTCAGGTTGGCGCGCAGGATGCGCCCGCCCAGATGCAGCCGCACCAGATCGCCCCCCTGCGCATCATGGACCGGCGCGCCGGCCAGCGCCGCCAGCGCGGCCACGACCCCGGCCACCGGGCGCGGACGGCCATCGCGCGCGAACAGGCCGCGCGGGCCCAGCACCTCGGCCGGGGTCCAGACCGACAGGCCCGCGGGCGCGATCGCCGCGGCCAGCCCGCAGGCCCAGGCCGCCGCAAAGCCGGTCTCTTGGCGCGGATCGTCATCGGTCATGCAGACGCGCCCGCGCCCCGGATTGGGGATGGTCCGGCTGCCATAGGGGTTGTGGCGCATGGCGATGGTCGACGGCCCCAGCCAATACTCCGCATCCCCCGCAAGGGCGCGCGCGGAGGCCAGAATATGCGGCACCGCCTCCAGCGCCTCGACCACCGACAGGTCGTCGGCGGCATGCACGATGGGGCACAGCCCATGCGTCACGACCGCCAGCCCCGGCGGCGGCGGCTTGCGGTTCAGTTCGGGAAAGAAGCCGGCCACGCCCCCGCCCACCGGATGCCCGGCAAAGGCCGCGCGCGCCGCCGCATGGACCTGCGCCAGGGGCGCGCAGGGCGGCCAGTCCGAGCCCGGCGGCGTCGATTGCCAATCGGGCCGGGCGTGGACCAGCACCGTGGCCGCGGCCAGGCCCGAAGCCGCCAGCGCCGCGGCATGGCGGGCGAACTCCTCCTGCGGATCGACCTGGGGGTCGCACAGCGCCAGCAGCTCCAGATCGTAGGCCGGGCCGGGCAGCGCCGCCTGCAGCGCGGCGAAACCGGCCAGGTCGCGCGCGATGTCGCCCGCGGCGTCCAGATGGCACAGCAGGCGCTGCACCCCGATCGCGGCCAGGCCCTGCGGCGCGCGGGCCAGATGCGCCGCATCCGCCCCCGTCAGGGCCAGCGCCGTCTGCGGAAAGCGCGTGTCGGCCACGCGGGCCTCAGGGCCCGTGACCGGGGCCATGGGCGCGGCCGGGGACCAGCGGATGGTGACGGTCTGGCTGGTCTCGCCCTCCAGACGATAGGGCCAAGGCCGCGCCAGGGGGCGGTTGTAGGTCTTGAAGGAGGCATCGCCCCATTGGCGCTGATCCTCCATCTCGAAGATGTCGCCGTCGAAGCGGCAATGGACGCGCCAGCCGCCCGCCTGATGGGTCAGGCCGGAGATGTCCATGAAGGGCTGCCACGGCGCGATCAACGTGGGAAAGCGCGCCTGCTCGGGCGGGCCGTCCGCGTGATCGACCGTGACCGGCGCCCCCGCGACCCCGGTGATCGGGTGCAGCAGCGTGAAGCCGGTGCGGTTCGTCCAGACCTGCCCCTCGGCCCCGATCACCGCCCGCGCGGTCAGCCCGTCGGGCGTCAGATCGACCATCAGCGCGGCGTGGACCGCCCCCGCGCCCATGTCGTACCGCGCCGTCCAGGCGATGCGCGACCCGTCCGGCCCGTCGGACAGGCGCAGATCGCAGATGTTGGGCGCGACAGTGCCCCAATCGCGATCGCGGACCAGGAAGGACAGGCCGCGGATCGCCTCGACCCCGTCCAGATGCAGGTAGCGCAGGCGGTCGCCCTCCAGCACCAGCCGCGCCGGCCCGCAGGAGAGCGTCCGCGTCACGGCCGGACCCGGCTGCCGTCGCGGGCCGAGGCATAGGCGGCCTCGACCAGGGCCAGCGTGGCCAGGTTGTCGCGCCCCGAGGTCTCGGGCGCCCGGCCCTCGCGCAGGCAGGCCACGAAGTCCTGCTGGATCAGCGCGACGCTTTCCTGGATGTTGTGCCAGGGCCGTTCGGCCCAAGGCAGCAGCGGGGGCGAGACGTCGTGGACCTGCCGGTCGCAGCCGCGGTCGATGACCAGCCGGTATCCGGCCTCCAGCCGCAGCGTGCCCTCGGTGCCGTCGATCTCGATCAGGGTCTGGGGGAAGGTCTCGTCCCGCCGCGTCGCATAGGAACAGTCCACGAGCGAGGTCACCCCGCCTGCGTGATCCATCAGGATCGTCGCCACGTCCTCTCCGCGGATCGCGGGGTTGATGCGCGCGGTGCTGGCCGAGAGGCGATCCACCTCTCCGAAGAGGGCGCGGGCGATGTCCAGGATGTGGATGCCCAGATCCTGGATGATGAAGCGCGGATCGGTCGCCAGATAGGGCTGCCCCGAGAAGACGTCATAGCCCGACCGGAAGCTGACCCGCCCGAAGAAGGGCCGCCCCACCGCACCCTCGCGCAGCGCGGCCAGCACGGCGCGGATGGGCGACTGCCAGCGGAAGTTCTCGTGCACCATCAGCACGCGGCCCGCGCGGTCCATCGCGGCGACCATGGCGCGGGCATCCTCCAGCGTCTCGGCGAAGGGCTTCTGGCAGATGGCGTGGAGCCCGGCCTCGGCCGCCGCCATCACAAGCGGGCGGTGCGAGGGGACGGTCGTGGCGATGTCGACCACGTCCAGATCCGCCTCGCGCATCATCCGCGCCGCGTCGTCATAGCGCTGCGCGATGCCGAAGCGCGCGCCCATCGCGGCCAGCCGGTCCGGGTCGCGGTCGCAGATCGCGGTGACGCAGGCCCCTTCCGCATCGGCCCAGCCCTGCATCTGGTTCACCGCGAAGAAGCCGCAGCCGATCAGTCCGACCTTGATCATGGCATCATCCACCAGCCCAGCCCCAGGGAGATGGCGGGAACATAGGTGATCGCCGCCAGCATCACCAGAACCGTGGCGATGGGCCAGACCAGCGACCGGAACAGCGCCTGCACCGGAACCTTCGCCACGGCGGCCGCGGCAAAGAGGTTCACCCCCAGGGGCGGCGTGATCATGCCCAGGGCCAGGTTCACCACGATGACGATGCCGAAATGCACCGGGTCGATGCCGAAGCTGATCGCCACCGGCGTCAGGATCGGGGCCAGCACCAGGATCGCGGCGCTGGTCTCGATGAACATGCCCACGACCAGCAAAAGCAGGTTGACGCCCAGAAGGAAGGTCAGCGCGCTGCCGAAATTCTCCTGGCTCCAGGTGCCGACGGCGCCGGGCAGGCCCGACAGGCTGATCAGGAAGCTGAACAGCGCCGCCGCCGAGATGATCAGCATGACCGCCCCGGACGACACCGCCGCCGCGCGGAAGATGCCCGGCAGGTCGGACCAGGACAGTTCGCGATAGACGAAGATCGACAGGATCAGCGCATAGATGACCGACACGGCGGCGGCCTCGGTCGGGGTGAAGACGCCGCCATAGATGCCGCCCACGATGATGATCGGCATCATCAGCGCCCCGAAGGCGCGGCGCGCGGCGGGCAGGATGGCCTGGCGGCCCTCGCCGTCCCGCTTGCCGTGGCCCTTCACGCGGCACCAGATCTGGACCATCACGACCAGCGCGGCGGCGATCATCAGTCCCGGCACCATGCCCGCCAGGAACAGCCGGGTGATCGAGGTCTCGGTCGAGACCGCATAGAGGATCAGCGGCACCGAGGGCGGGATGATCACGCCCAGCTCGGCCGAGGACGCCTGGATCGCGCCCGCCATGTCTACCGGATAGCCGTGGCGCAGCATCGCCGGGATCAGGATGGAGCCGACCGCAAAAGTCGTGGCCACCGACGACCCCGAGATGGCCGCGAACAGCATGCAGGTCAGCACGCAACTGCTGGCCAGACCGCCCTGGATGTTGCCGACCATGGATTTCACCAGATCGACCAGCCGGGCCGAAATACCCCCCTGGGTCATGATCGCGCCCGCCAGGATGAAGAACGGCACCGCCATCAGCGGAAAGCTGTCCAGCCCGGTGAACATCTTCTGCGGCACGACCAGCAGCGGCAGGTTCGAGAAGAAGTGGATCGCGATGATCGAGGCCAGCGCGATGGACACCGCCACCGGCACGGACAGCGCGAAAAGGCCCACCAGGCCTGCGGCAAGAGCGGCGTTCACGGACGTTCCCTTTCCTGTTCGACATGGCGCAGCAGCACGCCCGGAATGGCCATCAGCGCGCCCAGGGGGATCGCCGCATAGAACCAACTCATCGAGGTGCCCAGCATCGCGACCCGCTGCGCCTGCACCCGCAGCGTCATGGACCAGCCCTGCCAGACCAGCACCACCAGAAAGGCCAGCGTCAGCAGCGTGACCAGCCGGATCACCCAGATCTGCGCAGGGCCGGGCAGCAGCCCGCGGAGAAAGTCGATGGGGATCATCGCGCCAAGTCGGAAGCCCGCCGCCGCGACCAGCAGCGTGGACCAGATGATCAGCCCACGGGCCAGGATCTCGGACCAGCCGGCGGCATGGCCCAGGCCGAAGCGCGTGACGACCTGGAAGAAGACCAGCCCCGTCGCCACCGCCAGCAGCAGCGCGGCCAGGTTGTGGGCCAGCCGGACGACGCCCTCGGCCCAGGCTTCGACATGTCTCATGATGGTGTCCCCGTTCGCAAGACGGGGCCGCGGACGGCCCCGCCGGACGCCCTAGTCCTGCGCCGCGCGGATGCGCGCGATCAGCTCGGGCGCATAGCGGTCGGCGAACTCGTCATAGGCGGGCTGGACCGCGGCGGCGAAGGCGGCCTTGTCGATGCCGTCGATCACCTCCATCCCGTTCTCGCGCATCAGGGCGATGCCCGATTCCTCGTTCGCGGCGACGGTCTGGCGCGATGCGGCGGCGGCGGCCTGGGCGGCCTCCACGAACCAGCCCTGCTGTTCCTCGGTCAGGCCGTCCCAGTGGATCGCGGACATGGCCACCACGGCGGGCGAATAGACATGGCCCGTCAGGGTGATGTTGTCCTGGATCTCCCACATGTTATTGGCGGTGACGATGGGGATGGGGTTCTCCTGCCCGTCAATGGTGCCCTGCTGCAGCGAGGTCAGCACCTCGGTCCAACTCATCGGCGTGGGGGCGGCCCCGGCGGCGCGGAAGGCCGCGATATGGACCTCGTTCTCCATCGTGCGCAGCTTCAGCCCGGCCAGATCGGCCGGCTCGCGGATCGGACGGACCGAGTTGGTGATGTGGCGAAACCCGTTCTCGGCCCAGGCCAGGCCCACGATGCCGTGCGGCTGGAAGCTGGCCAGCAGCTCCTGTCCGATCTCTCCGTCCAGGACCGCGTGCGCGCTGGCGTAGTCGTCGAACAGGAACGGGAAATCCAGCGCATAGACCTCGGGGACGAAATTGCCGATGGGTCCGGTCGAGGAGATCGTCAGCTCGACCGTGCCGATCTGCAGCCCCTCGATCACGTCGCGCTCACCGCCCAGGGCGCCTGCCGGGCGCAGCGCGATCTCGAAGGCACCGTCGGACAGATCAGCGATGGTCTCGGCAAAGGCGCGCGCCGCATCGCCGTAATGGCTGTCGGCGGGCGGGGTGAAGGCCAGGTTCATCACCTTTGCCTGGGCCAGCGCCGGTCCCGCACCCAGCAGCATGGCCAGCATCGACGCGGCGGTCATCATCTTGGTCATCGAAGGTCTCCTCCCTTGTGTTGATGATCGCGGCGGACGCTCCCCCGCCCGCCGCGCGATGTCAGGTGATGCGGTGGATGCTGGCCTCGACCTCGTCCCATTCGAAGACCCGCTTCCAGTCGTCGCGCATCAGCATCGGCTTGCCGAACTCGATGGCCTTGTTGCAGGCATCCGAGAACGCGCCCTCGCGCTCGTTGAACAGCACCGCGCCCAGGATGTTCATGTGGCCCAGCAGAAAGTCGCGGGCGCAGTCGTGGCTGACGCCGCTGCGCGCCACGCATTCGTCCAGCGCCTCGCGCATCACCGCCAGCAGCGAGGCGCAGACCGTCTCGGAGAGGCCCGGCTCCAGCATGGCCATCTGCCTGACGGTCACCTCATAGGTGCGGGCAACGGGGGCATAGATCGCGCGGGCGATGCTGTCGCCCAGGGCGTAATGTTCGCGCGGGCCCTGCATCAGCGCGTTGACCACGCCCTGCTTGGCGGCGACGCCGCCGAAATGGTCGGCCCGGCCCTCGGGCGTGTCCTCGTCGTTCCAGATCGGCGGGTGGCAGGGATGGGTCACGAAATAGGTGATGTCGGCCCGCTCGGGCAGATGGCCCGCAAAGGGCGCGGCCGCGTCCAGCACCACGACCATCGTGCCCGGCGCCAGCTGCGGCACGACCGCGCCCGCGACCTTGCCGATCACCGTGTCCGGCACCGCCAGGATCACCACCTCGGCACCCGCCAGCGCCGCCTCCTGCGGGACGCAATCCAGCCCCGTCTCGGCCTTCAGCCGGGCCTGTCCGGCGGGGCTGACCTCGACATGGGCCACCTCGAAATCGGTCCGGGCCAGGTTCGTCGCCAGACGCACCCCCATCTTACCGCCCGCCCCCAGCAGCGCCACCTTGGTCATCTCAGTCTCCTCCGGCCTTCGGGAATCACTTGCCTAACTGGTATGATGAGGTGATAATTATTCCGTTACGTCAAGAGGGGATGCGAATGACCGATCTGCGGCTGGCCTGGCTGGGCGACGACTTCACCGGCGCCGCCGCGGTGATGGAGGTGCTGACCTTCGCGGGCCTGCCATCGGTCCTATTCACCGAACCGCCCACAGCCGCGCTGATGGCGCGGTTCGCGGATTGCGCGGCGGTGGGGCTGGCCACGACCGCCCGCGCGCAGGGACCGGACTGGATGGCCGAACACCTGCCGCCGCTCTTCGCCGCGCTGGACGCGCTGCGGCCGCAGATTCTGCATTACAAGATATGCTCGACCTTCGATTCGGCGCCGCATCTGGGCTCGATCGGCGCGGCCATCGCGGCGGGGCTGTCGGTGCGCCCGTCCCGGGCCGTGCCCCTGCTGACCGCCGCCCCTGCCATGCGCCGCTATCAGGCCTTCGGGCATCTCTTCGCGGGCAGCCCGCAGGGGGTGTTCCGTCTGGACCGGCACCCGGTCATGGCGCACCACCCCGCGACGCCCATGGCCGAAGCCGACCTGCTGGCCCATCTGGCCGCGCAGACCGACCTGCCCGGCGCGCTGATCGACCTGGAGGCGCTGGCCACGGACCCGCAGGCCCGGCTGGAGGAGGCGCTGACCCAAGGCGCGCGCATCCTGTCCATCGACAGCATGGACCCGGCATCGGAGGCCGCGGCGGGCGCGCTGATCTGGCGGAACCGCGCGCGGATGGGCCTTGTCGCGGGCAGCCAGGGGGTCGAATACGCGCTGGTGCGCCACTGGCAGCAGACGGGGAACCTGCCCGCGCCGCCCCCGCCCGCCTCGGCCGGGCGCGCGGCGCGCATCGCGGCGGTGTCGGGGTCGGTGTCACCGGTGACGGCGGCGCAGCTGGACTGGGCCGGGCGGCACGGCTTTGCGCTGCTGCCCTTCGACGCACGCGCCGCCTGCGGATCCGAGGCCGATCTGACGGCCGAGGTCGCGCGCCTGACCGCCGCCGCCCTGCGTGCCGCAAGTGACGGCGCCAGCCCGCTGATCCATTCGGCGGCGGGCCATGACGGCGCGCAGGTCGGCGCGTTCCGCAGCGCGCTGTCGACCTCGGGCATGGCGCCTGAGACCGCCGCCCGGCGCATCGGAGAGGGGCTGGGCCGCATTCTGGACGGGGTGCTGTGCGGGTCCGGCATCCGCCGCGCGGTGATCTCGGGGGGCGACACCTCGGGGCACGCAATGCGGCAGCTGGGCCTCAGCGCCCTGACCGCGCTGGCCCCCACCATTCCCGGCGCCGCGCTGTGCCGGGCCCATGGCGACGGCCTGCATGACGGGCTGGAGATCGCGTTGAAGGGCGGGCAGATGGGCTCGACCGATTATTTCGGCTGGATCCGCGACGGCGGCGGCCCCCGACATCAGGAGCAGCCATGATCCGCGTCACCTATCTGCTGGAGACCCCCGGCGACCCGCGCGCCATGGCCGAGAAGATCGCGGCCGACCAGTCCACCGGCACCTTCACCGACCTGCCCGGAGAGACCGACGCCCTGCGCGCCCGCCACGCCGCCCGGGTCGAGGACGTGACCCTGCTGGAGCCCCTGCCCCAGCCCTCGCTGCCCGAAGGCGCGGGGCCGGTGCGGCGCGCCCGCGCGACCATCGCCTTTTCGCCCGACAGCATCGGCGGCGACATCGCGGCGCTGCTGACGGTCACCACGGGCGGCCTCTTCGCGGCGCGCGGCCTGACCGGCATGCGGGTGCTGGATTTCCACCTGACGCCCGATTTCGCGGCCCACCCGGGGCCGCAATTCGGCATTGAGGGCTCTCGCCGCCTGACCGGGGTCGCAGAGGGGCCGATCATCGCGTCGATCATCAAGCCCTCGCTTGGCCTGACCCCCGATCAGACGGCCGAGGTCGTGCGTACGCTGTGCGCGGCCGGGGTCGATTTCATCAAGGACGACGAAAAGATGATGTCGCCCGCCTATTCCCCCTTCGAGGCGCGGGTCGATGCCGTCATGGCGGTGATCCGCGACCATGCGCAGCAGACGGGCAAGCAGGTCATGTATGCCTTTGGCCTGTCATCGGCGGACCCGGACGTGATGATGCGCCGCCACGATCACGTCGTGGCGCAAGGCGGCAATGCGGCGGTGGTGAACATCAATTCGATCGGACCGGGGGCGATGGCCTTCCTGCGAAAGCGGTCGGCGCTGTGCCTGCACGCGCATCGCAACGGGTGGGACCTGCTGACGCGCCATCCGGGCCTGGGCTTCGAGTTTCGCGCCTGGCAGAAGATCTGGCGCCTGCTGGGCGTCGATCAGTTCCAGATCAACGGCATCGGCGCGAAATACTGGGAGGGTGACGACAGCTTCGTGCGGTCCTTTGCGGACGTCACGACGCCGATCTTCTCGGAGGCGGACCGGGCGCTGCCGGTGGTCTGTTCGGGGCAATGGGGCGGCCAGGCGTTCCAGACCTGGGCGCGCACGGGCGGCACGCTGGACCTGATGTATCTGGGCGGCGGCGGGATCCACGGCCATCCGAACGGGCTGGCTGCGGGGGTGCGCGCCATCCGCCATGCCTGGGCTGCGGCCGGCGCGGGCCTGACGCCCGCCCAGGCCGCAGCCGATTGCCCTGACCTGGCCGCCAGCTTTCAGCGGTGGGGCATGCCCGCGACATAGGCCGCCAGCGTCGCCCGCACCCCGTCCCGGCGCAACGCGGCCAGCGCGTCGCCGAAGGCCGCGACCAAGGGCGCGGACCCCGCCAGATCGCCAAAGATCGCGTGCTGGGACAGGAACGCCTGCGGATCGTCCTTTGCCGCCAGCGCATGGTCGCGCAGCGTCGCATGGGCGTCGTCATTGGGTGCGATCGGCGCGCCCGCCTCGGTCGTGCCTTCGCAATAGCGGCACCACAGCGCCAGCTCCAGCGCCAGCCCGCCGATGGGCGCGCCCGCCGTCAGCCGGTCGCGCAGCGTCGGCAGGATGAATTTCGGCTGGCGGTTCGACCCGTCCAGGCACAGGCGCGGAATGGTGTCGCCGATTTCCGGGTTCGAGAAGCGGCTGACGATCAGCGCCAGGTATTCATCATAGCTGACGCCCGGAATGGGCTGCAGGGTCGGGATGATCTCGCGCGTCTCCAGCGTGCGCAGCCAGGCGGCGATGTCCGCGTCCGCCATCGCGTCATGCACGAAATGATGCCCCAGCAGCGCCGAGGCATAGGCGATGGCCGCATGCCCGCCGTTCAGGATGCGCAGCTTCATCAGCTCGTGGCGGCTGACATCGGCGACGAATTCGGCGCCCACGGCCTCCAGCGCCGGGCGGCCCTGGGGGAAGTTGTCCTCCAGCACCCATTGGCGGAAGGGCTCGCAGACGACGGGGGCGGCGTCCTGGATGCCGAAGCGGTCGCGGACCAGGGCGCGTTCACGGTCGCTGGTCGCCGGGGTGATGCAATCGACCATGCTGTTCGGAAAGGCCACGTTGGCCTGAACCCAATCGGCCAGCGCGGGGTCCAGCGCGCGGGCCAGTCCCGTCACCGTGCGGGCGCAGACATGGCCGTTTTCCGGGAGGTTGTCGCAGGACAGGACGGTGAAGGGCGCATGCCCCGCCGCGCGCCGCGCCCGCAGCGCAGCCAGGATCATGCCGAACACGGTGCGCGGCGCATCCGGCGCGCCCGCGTCATGCACCATGTCCGGATGGCCCGCATCGAAGCCGTCGGTCTTGGCGTCGACGTAATAACCGCCCTCGGTGATGGTCAGCGAGACGATGCGGATCGCCGGATCGGCCATCGCGGCGATGGTGGCTGCGGGGTCCACGGCCACGAAATCGATCATCGAGCCCAGCACCTGTGCGGACAGGCCTGCGGGGTCGAGCTCGACCAGCGTGGTCAGCCAGTCCTGGGCCGCCAGCCGTTCGCGCATCGCGGCGTCGCCCGGACGCACGCCCGCGCCGATCAGCGCCCAGCTGTGGTCGCGCCCCTGGGCGAACAGCCGGTCCAGGTACCACGCCATGTGCGCGCGGTGGAAATTGCCGACGCCGACATGCAGGATGCCCGCCGTCAGGGCGCTGCGGTCATAGGCGGGGCGTGCCACGGTGTCGGGCAGCCCGGCCAGCGCGGATTGGGTCAGTTGGATGGCCATGATCGGACCTTTCGTCAAATCGCCCCGTGGCCGCGGCGCAGGATGCGCGCGGGGGGCCGGGAATTGCAGGGGGTGCGGCAGTCAGCTGAGCCAGTTGCCGCCGTCGACATTGTAGGTCTGGGCCACGATGTAGTCGGCCCCGTCGGATGCCAGGAACACCGCCATGCCGGTCAGGTCGGCCGCAGTGCCCATGCGGCCGAAGGGGACGGCGGCGCCGACCTCGGCCTTTTTCTGGCCGGGGGCCTTGCCTTCGTATTTCGCGAAGAACGCGTCCACGCCGTCCCAATGTTCGCCGTCGACGACGCCGGGCGCGATGGCATTCACGTTGATGCCGTGGGCGATCAGGTTCAGGCCCGCCGATTGCGTCAGGCTGATCACCGCGGCCTTGCTGGCGCAATAGACCGCGACCAGCGCCTCGCCCCGGCGGCCGGCCTGGGACGCCATGTTGATGATCCGCCCGCCCTTACCGCGCGCGATCATGGACCGCGCGACGGCCTGCATCATGAACAGCGTGCCCGACACGTTGACCGCCATGATGCGGTCGTAATCGGGGCGGGTGATCTCGGCGATGGGGGCGGCGGTGAACAGGGCCGCGTTGTTGATCAGGATGTCGATGCCGCCAAACTGCTGTTCCACGGAGGCCACGCAGGCGTCGATGCTGGCCTGATCGGTCACGTCCAGCGCCACCGCGATGGCACCCTCGCCCAGACCCGCGGCCGCCGCGCGGGCGGCCTCCAGATTGATGTCGCAGATGGCGACGCGCGCGCCCTGATCCAGATAGGCGCGGGCGAATGCCAGCCCGATGCCGCGCGCGGCCCCGGTGATCAGGGCGGTCTTTCCCGACAGCATCATGCCACCCGCGCCCCCGTGGCATCAAAGCGGTGCATCTGCGCGTCGTCCGGGGTCAGCCAGACGGTGTCGCCGTGATGCAGGTCGATGTTGCCGCCCGCACGCACCGTGATGGTGTCGGCCAGACCTGTGTCCTCGACATAGAAGAACGTGTCCGATCCCAGATGCTCGCTGACGCCGACGCGCCCGCGCCACTTGCCGTGATCGGGCGACACCGCGATGTGTTCGGGCCGGATGCCGATGGTGTGGGCACCGTATTCCGCGGCCGCCGCCCCGTCGATCAGGTTCATCTTGGGGCTGCCGATGAAGCCCGCGACGAACAGGTTCCTGGGCGCGCGGTACAGCTCCATCGGGCTGCCCACCTGTTCGATGTTGCCGGCGCGCAGGACCACGATCTTGTCGGCCATGGTCATCGCCTCGACCTGGTCATGGGTGACGTAGATCATCGTGGTCTTCAGGCGGTTGTGCAGCTCGCTGATCTCAAGGCGCATGCCGACGCGCAGGGCGGCGTCCAGGTTCGACAGCGGCTCGTCGAACAGGAACGCGGCCGGTTCGCGCACGATCGCCCGCCCGATGGCCACGCGCTGGCGCTGGCCGCCCGACAGCTGGCCCGGCTTGCGGTCCAGGTAATCGGTCAGGTTCAGCGCCTTGGCGGCCGCCGTGATGCGGCGGTCCTGTTCGTCCTGCGGCACACCCGCCATGCGCATCGGAAAGGCGATGTTCTTTCTGACCGACATGTGCGGGTACAGCGCATAGGACTGGAACACCATCGCCAGGCCGCGCTTGGCCGGGGGCGTGTCGGTGGCATCCTTGCCGTCGATCAGGATGCGCCCGCCCGACGTGTCCTCCAGCCCCGCGATCAGGCGCAGAAGGGTGGATTTCCCGCAGCCCGAGGGGCCGACGAAGACCACGAACTCTCCGTCGTTGATGTCCAGGTTCAGGGGCGGGATGACCTCGACGTCTCCGAACCGCTTGGTCACTGCTTCAAGGGTAATGCGTCCCATGATGGTCCCCTTATTTCACCGCGCCGAAGGTCAGGCCGCGGACAAGTTGTTTCTGGCTGAACCAGCCCATGATCAGGATCGGCGCGATGGCCATGACGGAGGCCGCCGAGAGTTTCGCCCAGAATAGCCCCTGCGGGCTGGAGAAGCTGGCGATGAAGGCCGACAAGGGCGCGGCGTTGGTGGTGGTCAGCTGGATGGTCCAGAACGCCTCGTTCCAGGCCAGGATGACGTTCAGCAGCATGGTCGACGCGATGCCCGGCACCGCCATGGGCGTCAGCACGTACAGGATCTCGTCCTTGAGCGTGGCGCCGTCCATGCGCGCGGCCTCCAGGATCTCTCCGGGGATCTCGCGGAAATAGGTGTAGAGCATCCAGACCACGATCGGCAGGTTGATCAGCATCAGCATGACCGTCAGGCCGATCCGCGTGTCCATCAGCCCGGTGCGCAGGAAGATCAGATAGATCGGCACCAGCACCGCGACCGCGGGCATCATCTTTGTGGACAGCATCCACATCAGGATGTCCTTGGTGTGCTTGGTGGGAGAGAACGCCATCGCCCAGGCCGCCGGGATCGCGACGATCAGCGCCAGGATGGTCGAACCCACCGCCAGGATCACCGAATTGGTGAAGGGCTTCCAGTAGTTGTTCTGGGTCTGCACCGCCTCGAAGCTGGACAGGGTGAAGGACGGGATCAGGCTGAAGCCCGAAATGGCCTCCTGTTCCGTCTTGAGGCTGGTGATGATCGTGTAGAGGATCGGGAAGAAGATCACCAAGGCCACGATCCAAGCGGCAATGGTATAGCCGACCTTGGTGCGGGTGCTTACTGCGCGTGCCATGGGATGCTCCTCAATCCAGGTTCTTGCCGACGGCGCGCATCAGGAAGAACGCGACGATGTTGGCCAGGATGACCGCGATGATGCCGCCCGCCGCCGCGCCCCCGATGTCGAAGTTCAGACGGGCCGCGCGATAGATCAGATAGGTCAGGTTGGTGCTGGCATTGCCCGGACCGCCATTGGTGGTCACCAGGATCTCGGCATAGATGCCCAGAAGGAAGATGGTCTGGATCAGCACCACGACGGTGATGGCGCGTGCAATGTGCGGCAGGGTCAGGTGGATGAACCGGCTGACGGCGCCCGCGCCGTCCATCTCGGCCGCCTCCATCTGTTCGCCGTCCAGCGATTGCAGGGCGGTCAGCAGGATCAGCGTCGCGAAGGGCAGCCATTGCCAGGCCACGATGATGATGATCGAGGTCAGCGGATATTGCGCGAACCAGTCCACCGGCTGCACGCCGATGGCGCGCGCGATGTCGGCAAAGACCCCATAGGACGGGTGCATGATCATGTTCTTCCAGATCAGCGCGGCCACCGGCGGCATCACGAAGAACGGAGAGATGATCAGGATCCGCACGATCCCCTGCCCGAAGATCGGCTTGTCGATCAGCAGGGCGATCGCGATGCCCCCGATGACGGTGATCGCCAGCACGCCCAGCACCAGGGCCAGCGTGTTCCAGATCGCGTCGAAGAAGGCCGGATCGGTGTAGAAATACTGATAGTTGAACCACCCTGCCCAGCTGACGGATGCCGGGTTCAGCAGGTTGTAGTTCAGGAACGAGTAGTACAGCGTCATCCCCAACGGGACGATCATCCAGATCAGCAGCAGGATGATGGCAGGTGCGCGCATCAGGCGCGCAAGACTTGCGGTCTGGCGGGTGGCCATGGCTTGCGTCCTTTTGGGGAAAGCGGGGGTGCGCCGCCCCGCATGTCGGGGGCGGCGCGGGTCGCGGCTTACTTGGGATAGCCCGCGCGCGCCATTTCACGGGCGGTGCTGGACTGTGCCGCCGCAAGGGCGTCCTCGGCCGACATCTGGCCTGCCAGCGCCGCCGAGAAGGTCTGTCCGACCGCCGTGCCGATGCCCTGGAATTCCGGAATCGCGACGAACTGGCCGCCGGTATAGGGAATGTCCTGGACCGACGATTTCTGCGTGTCGGCGGCGTTGATCGATTCCAGCGTCATCGCCGCGAACGGAGCCTCGGCCTGATAGTCGGGGTTCTCGTACAGCGACGTGCGCGTGCCCGGAGGTGCGGCGCGCCAGCCCTCGGCCTCGGCCACCATGTTGGTGTATTCCTGGCTGGTCGCCCAGGCCACGAAGGTCTTGGCCGCGTCCTGCTTCTGGCTGGAGGCCGGGATGGCCAGGTTCCACGCCCACAGCCAGTTGCCGTGGTTGTCGACGCCTTCCTTGTTGGGGAACTGCGCAAAGCCCACGCTGTCCGCGACGGTCGAATCCTCGGGGTCGGTCACGAAGCTTGCGGCAACGGTCGCGTCGATCCACATGCCGCACTTGCCCTGCTGGAACAGCGACAGGTTCTCGTTGAAGCCGTTCGACGACGCGCCCGGAGGTCCGTATTCGTTCATCAGCGTCAGATAGTCGGTCAGCGTCGCCTGCCATTCGGGGCTGTCGAACTGGGGCGCCCATTCCATGTCGAACCAGCGCGCGCCATAGCTGTTGGCCATGGCGGTCAGGAAGGCCATGTTCTCGCCCCAGCCCGGCTTGCCGCGCAGGCAGATGCCATAGACCTCGTTCTCCTTGTCCGTCATCGCCTTGGCGGCGGCGGTGATGTCGGTCCAGGTCGGGTTGTCGGGAATGGTCACGCCCGCAGCCTCGGCCAAGTCGGTGCGGTACATCACCATTGCCGATTCGGCATAGAACGGCGCGGCGTACAGCGTGTCGTTCACCGACAGGGCGGCGCGCACGGCGGGGACCAGGTCGTCCACGTTGTAGCTTTCGGGAAGGTCGTCCAGGGGCGTCAGCCAGTCCTGCGCCGCCCAGATCGGAACCTCGTAGGTGCCGATGGTCAGCACGTCATACTGCCCGCCGCTGGTGGCGATGTCGGTGGTGACGCGCTCGCGCAGGATGTTCTCCTCCAGCGTGACCCATTCCAGCTGGATGTTCGGGTTCGCCTCGGTGAAGGGCGCGGTCATCTGCTGCATGCGGATCATGTCGCCGTTGTTCACGGTCGCGATCGTCAGGGTCACGTTGTCCTGCGCGGCGGCCATGCTGCCGACGGCGCACAGGGCCGTAGCGCCCAGAAGGGCGCGGAATGTCGTGGTCATGTAGTCCTCCCTTGGCGGTTGGGCATTTGCCCTTCCGATGGGCATATACTCGCCCCGTCTTGCGAATCTGTCAACGCAGATTCCCCGCCGCAGTGCAGCGAGGGTGTAAAGGCTTGACGACAGTGCAGTTCTTCAGGCCAGCAGGCGTTCCGCCGTCGCCTCCGAGGTGATCAGGCCGTTGATCAGCCCCCCCACCATCGCCGCGCGGATGGCCGGCAGCTTGGCCTGACCCGAGGCGACGGCGATCACCGGACGGTCGCTTCCGCAGGGCAGCGGTGCCGACGCCACGCGGCGGTTGAAGTCGCAATCGATCACCTGGCCCCGGGCGTCATAGACCCAGCTGGTGATCTCGCCCACGGCACCGGCGCGGGCCAGCTGCGCCATTTCGGCCTCGCTCAGGAAGCCGTCGACATGCAGCGGCGCGGTCATGTCCATCTGTCCGATGCCCACCAGCGACAGGTCGGCGCGTGCGCACAGGTCGATGGTGTTGCGGGCGGCCTGCTGTCCCTGCATCGCCGCCAGTTCCGCCGCGTCGCGCGCCAGCACCGGCAGCGGATAGGGAAAATGCGGCGCGCCGATGCGCTCTGCCAGCCGGATGGTGGCGTTGTAGGGGGTGGCCGACCCGTCCTCCATCATGTTGCCGAGGCGGGACACGACGACATGCTGGGGACAGGTCATGCGGGGCAGCTGTTCCACCGTTGCGCGCAGGTTGCGCCCGGTGCCCAGGCTGACGATCCGCCGTTCGGGCGATTTCAGCACGCGTTCCAGATGCGCGGCGGCGGCGATGGCTATGCCCGCCAACAGGTCCGGCGCCTCGGGGTCCGACGGCGCGACCTCGGCGGTCAACAGGCCGAACCGGTCCTGCAGCGCGCGCGCCAGATCCATGCAGCGTCCGATCGGGTGATCCAGGCGGACCTTGACCAGCCGTTCGGCCAGCGCCATCGCGACCAGACGCTGCGCGGTCTGGCGGCTGACGCCCAGTTTGCGCGCAATCTCGTCCTGGGTGTTTCCGGCGACGTAGTACAGCCAGCCGGCGCGGGCGGCATCGTCCAGGCGGGTCGTTTCGGGGGTGAAGTGGTTCTGGCTCATGCGGGCACCTGGATGCGCGCCAGCAGGTCGGGGAACTGCGACCAGCAGTCAAAGCCCTCGTCCGTTGCGGGCTGTCCCGCCAGATGGGCGCCGCCGCGGTACTGCAGGACCCGCATTCCCGCCGCGCGGGCCGCCTGCAGGCCGGGCTGGCTGTCCTCGATCACCAGGGCATGGGCGGGATCGACGCCCATCCGTTCGGCCGCGAACAGGAACAGGTCGGGCGCGGGCTTGCCGCGCGCCACCTGGCTGGCCGTGAACACGTCCGCGCCGAACCGCTGCGCCAGGTCCAGCACCGCCAGCGTCCGCGCCACCCGCGGCGGGCTGGACGAGGTCGCGACGCAGACCGGCAGCCGGATCTGCGCCAGCGCATCGGCAAAGCCCGGCGTCGTGCGCAGATCGGTGTCGAACCGCGCCAGCAGGCGGGCCCGATAGGTCGCCTCGAAATCGGCGGGCAGGGTCAGGGCAAAGCGGTCGCGGATCGACGCCGCGACCGTGGGAAAGCTGCGCCCGAGGAAATCGCGGCGCACGTCGTCGGGCGTCACGACGATGTCCAGACGCGCCAGCTGGTCGATCAGCACCTGCGCGGACAGCACCTCGCTGTCGGCGATGACGCCGTCGCAGTCGAAGATGATCAGGTCCACGCGCATCGGTCCGGCTCCCTTGCCTTGTGCGGCAGCCATAATCGCATTCCGCCCGGCGGGGAATAGGCCTCAGGCCGCGGCCATGCCCAGCAGCACCCCCGATATCGCCTCGGACAGGTCCGGCCCCACGCGCTGAAAGCCCAGAAGGCGCGCCACGGCGCGGGTCAGCTGGTCGGGCGTCATGCCGCCGTTCTCGGTCCGGATCATCCGCGCGGCGGCGGCGATCTCCTGCGGGGGCAGGCAGGCGGCCTTCAGCAGGCTGCCCGTCTCGGCGCTGCGGTCGCGGACGGGCGGGCTGTCGGCCTGCGCCCGGGTCATCAGGAAATCGCCCTGCCGCATCAGGTCGGCATCGCGGCGCAGGGCCAGTGCGGTGGCCCGGGCCACGGCCTCTCCGATCCGGCTGCCGGTGCGCGCCTTGCCGAAGGCCGCGGCGATGCGCCGCGCCACCTCGTCGGCATGGACCGGCCCCTCCGTGCGGATGACGGCCGCTGCCAGGTCGGCCAGTACGGCGTCGGGCTGGTCATGGGGCTCTCCCTCCGGCGGGGCCTGCAGGTCCGCGCGGCGATAGGGCGGCGCCGACAGCGAGGGCGGCGCCATCTCCAGGACCGGTTCGGGGTCGTCTTGGACGACAGGCCCTGCCCCATGGTTCGCGCCGCGCGGGCGGATGCCGTCCTGCGCCGCATCGCGGGCCTGCGACAGGGCGTCGCGCAGCCGTGCGATCTCGGCCTCGCGGCGGTGGAACCAATCGGTGCTCCAGATGCGGTGGAACCGCCAGCCCAGATTCTCCAGGATGTCCTGGCGCAGACGGTCGCGTTCGCGCGCCCACAACGCACCGTGATAGGCGGCGCCGTCGCATTCGACCGCCGCCAGGTACTGGCCCGGACGGTCAGGATGGCGCACGCCCAGATCGATGCGGAACCCGGCACTGCCGACCTGCGGATCGGCCAGATAGCCCAGATCGCGGATCACGCGCGCGACATCCTCCTCGAACGGGCTGTCGGGGGCCAGACCGGTGGGGCGGCGTTCCTCGATGATGCCCGACTGCGCGAAATCCAGGAACCGCTTCAGGACGCGCGGCCCCTCACGCGTGGTCCGCGACGGGTCGATCTGGCCCGGGTCAAAGGACGCGAACACCTCGCAGCGGATGCGCGCACGGGAAAACAGCACGTTCAGACGACGCTCTCCGCCCTCGCCGTTCACGGGGCCGAACTGCATCCGGGTCAGCGGCCCGTCGGGTTCGGACGGGCCGTAGCCGACCGAGATCAGGATCACGTCACGTTCGTCGCCCTGCACGTTCTCGATGTTCTTGACGAACACGTCCTCGGCCCCGCCCTCGCGCAGCAGCGCGTCCAGCGCCGGGTTGCGGCGGCGGGCGGCATCCGCCACCTCGGTCAGCATGTCGGCCTGCGCCTTGGAGAAGGCGACCACGCCCAGGGACAGGCCCGGCCAGTTGCGGGCGTGATCGGCCATGGCGGCGACGACGGCCTCGGCCTCGATCCGGTTCGTCCCCGCGCGCCCCCGCCCGCTGCCGCGCGCGGCATAGGCGCCGGACACGCGACAGAACTTCAGCCCGTAATCGGGGTCCAGCTGCAGTGGCGACGGCGGCAGCACCAGCCGGTCGTCATAGAATTCCGCGTTCGACACCCGGATCAGCGACGGGTCGCGCGACCGGTAATGCCATTCCAGCATCCGCGACCGCAGTCCCCGCGCCTCGCACAGCGACAGGATGCTCTCCATGTCAGCCACGTTCGCGCCCTGGGGGCCGTCCTCGGGTTCGTCCTGGTCTTCGGCATCGTCGACCAGGCGGTCGAAGAACGATGTCGGCGGTAGCTGCTTCTGGTCGCCCACCACGACGATCTGGCGCGCGCGCGCGATGACGCCCAAGGCGTCCTCGGGGCGGATCTGCGACGCCTCGTCGATGACCAGCAGATCAAAGCTGACCGCATCGGGCGGCAGGAACTGGGCGACCGAGATCGGGCTCATCAGCATCACCGGCTTGATACGCTGGACCATCGCGCCCGCGTTGCGCATCAGCCAGCGCACCGGTTTGTGCGCGCGGCGGCGGGCGATCTCTCCGCGGATCAGGCCCATCTCTCCCTGCGTGCCGCGGGGCAGCTGGTCGAAATGTCGCGACAGAATCAGCGTCTTGGTGGCCTCGATCCGCTCGGCCTCCAGCTGGCGGAACAGGCCGACCAGGTCGTGGCGATCCAGCATCGGCAGATCGTTCAGCGCGGGACGCGCCTGGCGGGCGGCGTTCCAGCGCGCCTCGGCGCAGGCATAGGCGAACTCGGTCGCGGCGTCCTGCGGGGCCAGTTGCCCAGCACGCACGGCCTCGACCACCGCGGCTGCGCCGTGGCGGCCCGCCACCTGCGCGTCGCGCGCCAGATCGGCCCATTCGGCATAGCGGGCGGGCGCGTCGGACATGCCCGACAGCGCCGCCTGCCAATCCGCGATCGGCGCATCGCCCGCAAGGCCCGCGGCCTCCGCGTCCAGGTCCAGCCTGTCACGAACCCGCGCCAGCGCCGCTCGCGCATCCTGCACGGCCGCCGCAAGCGCATCGCCCTGTGCCGCGGGGTCGGGAATGTCGGTCAGCGCCTGCACCACCGCCGCCCCATCCGGCAGGCAGCCGTCCAACTCTCCCAGCCAGCTCGCCACCGCGGCCAGCCGCGCAAAGGGCGTCCGCTCGCCCCGCCAGTCGGTCCCAAGGGTCGCCGCCAGATAGGCTTCGTCGTCGGCCAGGACACGGCGCAGGCGGCGCAGCGCCACCAGCTCATCCGCCAGCGCCAGTCGGTCGGCGGCCGCAGACGGCATCGGTCCGACCAGCAGCGTCTGCAGCTGCGCCGACGCCCCACGATAGGGGCCGAACAGCCGACCAAGGAATGACCCCACCCCGCGCGCCAGCCCGGCCCGCAGGGGCGCGGGGTCAAGATCCGGCGCGGCGGGGGTGAAACGGGTCAACACCTGTTCCTGGGCCGTCGCCCATTCGGCGCCCGCCTGCAGCGCCTGGACCAGGCGGGGATCGCGGGCGGCCGCGAACAGGGTCGCGGCGTGATCCGCCGCCCCCTGTGGGGGGCGCGCCAGCAGACGCAGCATCCGCACCCGCGCCTCGGCCCGGTCCAGCGTCGGCTGGCCCTGTGCCGCGACCGCCTGCAGCGCCGCCAGCGCGGCGCGCAGGTCGTCGCCAAGCCGCGCCAGATCGGTCGGCTGCAGGTCCAGCGCCCGCGCGCCGCGAAACGGATGGGCCTGGGGCGGACCGGCCCGGTCGCGCGCCGCCACGAACCGGGCGATGGCCTGCGCCGCTTGTTCACGTGCGGTGGCGTCCAGCGCCTCCAGGCCGTCCAGCGGGATGGCCGGCGGGCGGGCGCCCTGGCCGATGAACCCGATGATCCGCGACAGCGCCGCATAGGGCGCCTCGTCCCAAGGCGGCAACGGGTCGTGCAGCAGGCCCGTGACCGCGTTCAGCATATCGCGCGTCTGGCGCAGGCGCGCGGGGTCTGCCGTGGCGGGCAACGGATGCGCCCCGGCCATCAGGGTCCGGCCCAGCTCCTGCGCCAGGGCCTTCTTGTTGGCGCTGCGCGAATGCAGCTCAAGGCAGATGTCGCGCAGGCCCGCGCGGGCCAGGCGGTCGTGGACGACCGACAGGGCGGCCATCTTCTCGGCCACGAACAGCACCGTCTTGCCGTCATGGGCGGCGGCGGCGATGATGTTCGTGATGGTCTGCGACTTGCCCGTGCCCGGCGGGCCCTGCACGACCAGGCTGGCGCCCGCGCGGACCTCCTCGATGACCTTGGTCTGGGATGCGTCGGCGTCGATCACCTGGATGATGCGCGCCGGGTCCAGACGGTCGTCCAGCCGGTCGCGATCGCCGAACAGCGGCGCGTCGCCCGCGAACCCCTGCGCCAGCAGCCCGTCCAGCAGCGGGTTGCCGTCGAACGCCCCCTCGGGCCAGTTGGCGGGGTCCAGGTCGCGGTGCATCAGCAGCTTCGCGAAGGAAAAGAACCCCAGCTGCATCCCGTCGCGGTCCACCTGCCAGTCCTGCTGCCCGGACACGACGTCCTGGACCAGGCTCAGATAGTCGCCGGGCGTCCAGTTGTCGTCCTCCTCGATCTCGGGCAGCTGGATGCCGAAATCCTGGCGCAAACGCTCCTGCAACGGCAGATTGGCGGTCAGGTCGTCCTCGCGCGCCATCAGGTCGAAGGTCGAGCTGCGGTCGTTGCGCACCAGCTGCACCGGCAGCAGGATCAGCGGCGCCTCGCGCAGGACCTGCGATCCGGGCGCCTCGCGCCAGCGCAGGAACCCCATCGCTAGGTACAGCACGTTCAGGCCCTGCTCCTCCTCCGCGGTGCGGGCGTCGTGCGACAGGCGCAGCAGGCGGCGGGCCAGCGCCTCGGGGCCCAGGGGGGTCTCCAGCTGGCTGTCGCACTGGGTCTGCGCACCGGGCGCGGCCAGCAGCAGCACGCCCTCGGGCGTGGCCGTGTCGCTGCCCATGGCGCGAAAGCGCATGCGTTTGCCCTGGATGCGCAGCAGGCGCCAGACCTCGTCGTTGCGTTCGTGGATGATGTTCAGGCAGCTGGCGCGCTGATTGTCGCGGTTCACATGGATCAGGCGGTTGCGCGTCCCCGTCTCCAGCAGCTTGCGGCGGGCGGCATCCAGGGTGCGGGTCAGGGCGGCGGGCTGGGATTGGGTCATCGGTCCAGGTCTTCTCGTTGCGCGTCCGACCCCAGGGGGGCGGAAGGGGAACATAACCGCAACCTGAACGAAAGACGAGGGATTCCAGACGGAAAACGCCACTTCCTCGGGACATTTCGAGGGGTGCGGCCCGGTTTCCCGGACCGCGGGGGGCCATCAGAACCGCAGATCGGCCGTCAGCGCGATGCTGCGTCCGGGTTCCAGCTGCTGCACGACGGTGCTGAAATCCGCCCCATAGGTCGCCCGGTCGGCATAGGCACGGTCGAACAGGTTGTTGACCTCGGCGCGCAGGGTCACGTTGCGGAACGCGGCCGGTTCGTATTCGGCAAAGACGTCCACGACGGTATAGCCGGGCCAGTCGCCGTCGACATCCACGCCCTGCCCGTCCTCCTCGATCGCGTGCTGGATGACACCGCCCAGGGTCAGCCCGGCCATGACGGCATGCCGCGCCTCCAGCGACAGCATGCCGCCCGGCACGGTGCCCAGTTCGCGCAGGTCAAAGCTGGAGGACGGCTGGCCGTCCAGCTCGACCTTTGTGTCGCTGTAGCGCAGCGCGGCAAAGCCGCCCTGCCAGTCGCGGCGGGCGGACAGACGGAAACCCCGGCTTTCCAGATCGCGCGACACCAGCCCCTTGCGGACCCCCTCGATGCGGGTCTGGAACAGCTCGGCCCCCAGGGTCGTCGCACCCGGC
Source organism: Paracoccus sp. Arc7-R13 (assembly GCF_004010775.1). Classification (NCBI taxonomy): domain Bacteria; kingdom Pseudomonadati; phylum Pseudomonadota; class Alphaproteobacteria; order Rhodobacterales; family Paracoccaceae; genus Paracoccus; species Paracoccus sp. Arc7-R13. The sequence goes on from NZ_CP034810.1 coordinate 2,808,236, forward strand.
TGCCATTCGACGCCCATCACCACGTTGCGCGCCCGCGTGGGCTCAAGCGCGTCATAGGCCCTGGGCGCGACATAGGGCGCGTCCAGCTCATAGACCGAGGCCAGCTGCGTGCCGCCGAACACCGTCGACCAGCCCGCGTTCAGGCGCAGCGCATCGGTGGCGTGCCAGGTGGCCGCGGCGTTCGCGCTGGTCCCGTCGGTGTCCAGGCGCTGCCCCCCAGCGCCGGTGAACCGGCTTAAGTCATGGCGCAGCCCCGCGCTGTAGTCGATGTCCCCCGCCGTGCCCCGCCCCTGCAGGAACAGTCCGGTCGTGGTTCGGTCCTCGCGGAACGCGGCGGCCGTGCCGCGGAACACCCCGTCATAGGTCGCGCGCGTGCGATAGTTGTCCAGGCCCGCGGTCAGTTCGACCCCGTGCACGGTCATCCGGTTCTGGAGGACGACGCTGACGGTATCCGCATCGCCATTGTTGAAATCGGGAACGGGGGCGTCGGGCGTGGGCAGGTCGACGGTGTCCAGCTGGTTGCGGCTGCGTGCGATGCGGATCTCGGGGTCCAGCAGGCCGTCCGCGACCGTGCGGCGCAGGGTCAACGTCTGGGTCGACTGTTCCAGCGCATAGCGGCGCGTCTCGGGGACCGGGCGGCCCCCGATCGTGCCGGTGAAGTTCGCGCGATAGGGGCGCAGCGCGTCGTCCCGGAACCGGATGGCACCCAGCTCCGCCCGCCAGTCGCCGAACTCGGCCCCCAGCTTCAGCGCCTCGCTGTTCAGGTCGGCCCCCGTGCGGGCCACGGTGCGGCCGTTCCCGTCCTGATAGGCGTCGCCCGTCGCCCGCTTGGCATAGATCAGCGCGTCGACCGGCCCCTGGCGCCCGTACAGCGTCACCGCCCCCGTCGCCGTGCCGCCGTTGTCGCCATAGCCGATGGTGACGCGCCCGCCGCGGTCGCGCCCGTCCTCCAGCATGTCGATGGCCGATTTCGTCTCATACGCGATGCTGCCGCCCAGCGCGGCAAAGCCCGCATCCGCCGGCGCCACGCCCGGATCGACGCGCGCGGCCTTCAACAGGCCCGGATCGATCATGTTGGTGCCGGTATGGTGGAACATGCGGTTGTTCTGCGCGGCCCCGTCGACGCTGACCGACAGCTGCTGTTCGTCGATGCCGTTGACAAAGACGCGTTCCGCGATGGCGATGCCGCTGCTGACGGTCACGCTGGGTTCGGCGCGGAACACGTCCTCGATGGTGCCGGTGCGGGCATCCTTGATCTGTTCCGCGCTGGGGGCGATGCGGGCCGGGGCCTCGCCTTCGGCCGTCAGGGTGATCTCGTCCAGCAGGATCGGCTGGGACAGGGCGGGCAAGGGGGCAAGCGCGGTGCCCAGCATCAGGGCGGCCAAGGGGTGTCGCGTCATCGGGTTCTCCATCCATCGGGTCAATGGCTGGCGATGGCGCGGGGCCGGGCTGGCAACGCCATCCTCATAGGGGCAACGCCGCCGCCTGTTAAGCCCGGATCGCGCGCGGGCACGCCACCCCTGTCACCCGATCGTCACCGCATCGTCGGATGGGTGTCACGCCCCGCCGCTAGACGGCCCCCATGACATCGAGAGGCCCCATGCTGGACATTCGCGACGCCACCCGCATCTTCGGCCGCAAGGCGGCGGTCGACCATGTTTCCTTCCGCATCGACGGCCCGGCCTTCGTCGGCATCATCGGCCGGTCCGGCGCGGGAAAATCGACGCTGCTGCGCATGATGAACGGGCTGACCCCCGCCACCAGCGGCCGGATCCTGGTCGAAGGGCGCGACGTCGCCGCCCTGACCGGCGCCGCCGCCCGCCAGTGGCAAAGCCAATGCGCGATGATCTTTCAGCAGTTCAACTTGGTGCCGCGCATGGACGTGGTGTCGAACGTGCTGCACGGCATCCTGAACCGGCGCGGCACGTTGCAGACGGTGCTGAACCTGTGGCCGCGCGCCGACATACTTCGCGCGCTGGAGATCCTGGACCGCCTCGGCATCGCCGAACAGGCGCCCAAGCGCGCCGAGGCCCTGTCCGGCGGCCAGCAGCAGCGCGTGGCCATCGCCCGCGCGCTGATGCAGGACCCCCGCATCATCCTGGCCGACGAACCCATCGCCAGCCTGGACCCGATGAACGCGCAGATCGTGATGGACACCCTGCGCCGCATCAACGTCGAGGATGGCCGCATGGTCATCGCCAACCTGCACACGCTGGACACCGCGCGGCGCTATTGCGACCGGGTGATCGGCATGCGCGACGGGCGCGTGGTGTTCGACGGGCTGCCGTCGCAGCTGACCACGGGCGTGGCCCGCGACATCTATGGCGCCGACGCGGATTTCAACGAAAGCGCGACCTCGACCGCCATGCCCACCGATACCAGCGCGGATGTCGAATACGCCGCCCGCATGCTGGCCTGATCCCGAACCGGAGAGCACCATGACCCGACTGCTGAGCCTGCTGGCCGCCACCGCCGCCCTGACCACCCCCCTGCACGCGCAGGAGATCACCGAATTCCGCATCGGCCTTTTGGGCGGAGAGAACGCCCAGGACCGCATGGCGTCGAACGAATGCCTGCGCGACTATGCCGAACAGGCCCTGGGCGTCCCCGTCCGCCTGTTCACCCCCGCCGATTACAACGGCGTCATCCAGGGGCTGCTGGGCGGGTCGCTGGACATGGCATGGCTGGGCGCGTCGGCCTATGCCGCCGTGTACGTCGCCGACCCCGAGGCGGTCGAGCCGGTGCTGGTCAAGACCAACCTGGACGGCAGCTATACCTATCACTCGATCGGCTTCGCGCGCGCCGACAGCGGCATCACCTCGCTGGACGACATGGAGGGCAAGAGCTTTGCCTTTGCCGACCCGAACTCGACCTCGGGGTTCCTGATCCCGAACGTGGAACTGCCCGAGGCGGGCTATTCGATGACCGAGGGCGACTATTTCAGCCGCATCGCGTTTTCGGGCGGTCATGAACAGTCGATCATCGGCGTCGTCAACGGCGATTTCGACGCCGGCGTGACCTGGGCCGACGGCCAGGGCGCGTGGGAGGACGGCTACAACTCCGGCGCGCTGCGCAAGGCGGCCGATGCGGGCATCGTCGACATGAACGACATCGTCGAGATCTGGAAATCCTCGCCCATCCCGGAAGGCCCGGTGGTCGTCCGCAAGGATCTGCCCCAGGACGTGCGCCAGACGATGATCGACCTGGTCGCAGGCCTGCACGCATCGGACCCCGAATGCGCCTATGGCGTCGCCGCCGGAGAGACCGCGGGCTTCAGCCCCGTCACCCACGCAGAATACGAGACGATCATCGCCATCCGCCGCGCCGAGATGAACTGATCGCCACCCCATCCAGGCCGGGCCCCACACAGGGCCCGGCCTTCGCATATCCAGGAGGCAGCATGGCACTGGCCGAAATCCAGCACGACTATCTGGCGCTGACGCGGAGGCGACGCCTCTATGGCGGGTTGCTGGTCGTCATCTTCGTGGCGATGATGGTGTCGGGGTTCCGCGTGGCCGACGCCCGCAACGCCGGCGGGTTCTGGCAGGGGCTGCACCAGGTGGGCGATTTCCCCGCGGCCCTTGTGTCCGAGGCGGTGCAGAAATCGGCCAACCTGCCCGGCCACATGATCCGCGCCCTGCCCGCCCTGGTCGAGACGCTGAACATCGCGCTGGTCGCCACGCTTCTGGGTTGCATCGCGGGCACCGCCCTGTCGCTGGCGGCCACGCGTGGCCTGGCCCGGTGGCCGCGCCTGGTGCCGGTGGCGCGGCGGGTTTCGGACGTCTGCCGCGCCATCCCGGAAATCGTCATCGCGCTGGTGCTGATCTTCATCCTGGGCGGCGGCCCGGTCCCCGCCGTCATCGCCATCGCGATCCACGCCGCGGGCGCGATGGGCAAGCTGTTCTCCGAAGTGAACGAGAACGTCGACCTGAAACCGGTCGAGGGTCTGGCATCCGTCGGCGCCACCTGGTCGCAGCGCATCTGGCTGGGCGTGTTCCCGCAGGTGGCGCCGAACTATCTGTCCTATGGCCTGCTGCGGCTGGAGGTGAACATCCGCGCATCGGCCATCCTGGGCTTCGTCGGCGCGGGCGGCATCGGATACGAATTGCGCAACGCGATGACCTTCGGTCAGGGCAAGTTCGATCAGGCGGCGGCGATCTTCCTGCTGCTGTTCATGACCATCGTAGTCGTCGACCAGATCTCGGGCCTGGCCCGAAACCGCCTGACGCATGGGGCCCCCGCATGACCACGATGACCCTGCAGGACCGCACCATCCGCATCATGGACCGCAGGCGGCGCATGGCGCTGGCGGTGCCGGCGCTGATCCTGGCCTATCTGGTCTATGCCGCGATCAGCTTCGATCTGGCGGGGCTGGCGCAGCGGGCGCGGCTGGACAACGCGGCCGTGCTGATGGCCGACACGGTCAGCCACAAGATCCACGTGACCCGCGACAACCGCCGCGACGCCCTGTCCGTCAGCGTCGAAGGCAGCGCCCGCGCCACCTTTGCCCCCGACCGCCTGCCGGACTGGGTCGCGGCAGAGGGGTCGCGGACGGTGATCGACCTGGGCGCGGGCCATGTCGTCACCTATGACGGGCCGCGCACCACCTATGACATTCCCGATTACGGCCCCGTCACGCTGACCGTCGGCGACGGCGTGACGCTGGACACGCCCGACGGGCAGGTGCCCGCGTTCATCAACGCCAGCCCCGCCCGCGTAACCATCACCACCGATCAGGGCCGCGTCACCGCCACCCGCGCCCGCACGGAAACCCTGCGCTATTTCTGGGGGTGGGAGATGTTCTTCTTCGACCTGTCCAGCCCGCTGGCAGGCCTGTCCGCGGAACAGGTCGCGGCGGCGGTCCTGTGGGGCGACCGGATCGACCCGGCGCGGTCCAACCTGTCGCTGGCCCTGTCGGAATTCTGGACGAACGACATCTGGCAGCACGGCGCCGTGGCCTGGGCCCTGTTCGAGACGATCCTGATGGCGTTCCTGGGCACCTTCGGCGCGGCCTTCGTGGCGCTGCCGCTGGCGTTCCTGGCGGCGCAGAACTTTGCCCCGTCGCGGGCGCTGCGGTTCGCGGTGCGGCGCGTGTTCGATTTCGTGCGCGGCGTGGACGCGCTGATCTTCACGATCATCCTGTCGCGGGCCTTCGGTCCGGGGCCGCTGACCGGGGCGCTGGCGATCCTGCTGACCGATACCGGCAGCTTCGGCAAGCTGTTCTCCGAGGCGCTGGAGAACGTGGACGCCAAGCCGATCGAGGGCATCCGCTCGACCGGCGCGGGCGCGCTGCAACGCTACCGCTTCGGCGTCATCCCCCAGGTGATGCCGGTCCTGCTGTCGCAGATGCTGTACTTTCTGGAAAGCAACACCCGCAGCGCGACGATCATCGGCGCGATCACCGGGGGCGGCATCGGACTGATGCTGACGCAGGCGATCCAGACCACGCAGGATTGGGAGAAGGTCGCCTATTACATCCTGCTGATCGTGGTGCTGGTCATCGCGATGGACGGCCTGTCGGGCTGGCTGCGGCGCCGCCTGATCCGCGGGTCCTAGTCCGCCAGCACCAGCGAGACCCGGTCGCCCGCGAACCACGTCCGCCCGTATTCCACGGGCCGGCCTCGGTCATCCAGGTTCACCGCCACCGAGCGGAGCACCGGCGCGCCCTGCGGGATCTGCAGGGCCACCGCCTGCGTGGCATTGGCCAGCTTGGCCGTGATGCGGGTGCTGGCCCGCGTATAGTCAGCCACCCCGCAGGCGGCCAGCGCCGCGGTGATCGACTGATGGTCGCGGGCCTGGTCGCAGAACCCCGCCAGCCATCCCGGCAGCACCGACCGGAACAGCGCCAGCGGCTGGCCGTCGGCCAGCGACAGCCCCTCGACCACGTGGACCGGATCGCCGGGGGACAGGTCCAGCATCTGCGCCTCGACCGCGTCGCAGGGGCGGGTTTCCAGCCGGGTGAAGCGGTGCGACCCCGTGCGCCCCGCCGCCGCCAGGTTCTGCGAAAACCGCACCCGACGGCCCAGGGCATAGTCGGTCGGTCGCGCGGTCACGAAGACCCCCGCCCCGCGCCGGGCATGGACCAGCCCCGCGTCGGCCAGCTGCGCCAGCGCGTGGCGCACCGTGTGGCGGTTGACCCCGAAACGGGTGGCCAGCGCCGCCTCGGACGGCAGGCGGTCGCCGGGGGGATAGTGGCCCGAGGTGATCTCGGCCCGCAGGGTGTCGGCGATGGCCTGCCACAGGGGGGTCTTGTCCGTCATCAAAAATTCACACGGTTCCGGTTGAGAACATGGCGCAGGCGCGCTATCACATGTCTAGTTGTATAGATAACGGGACACCCCGGCAAGATGTCAGCTTCCCCCATTCCCCATCGCCGCGACTGGCTGTCGATCCTGGCCCGCAGCGCGCCCGACAGGCTGGCGCAGCTGCTGCCCGACCTGCCCGATCACGCCCTGCTGCGCGCGCCCGAAACCGGCACCGTGATGGTTCAGGGCCGCATCGGCGCCACCGGCGCGCCCTTCAACGTCGGAGAGATGACCGTGACCCGCTGCGCCCTGCGCCTGCCCTGCGGCACGCAGGGCCACGGCCATGTGCAGGGGCGGTCGCACGCCCATGCGCGGCGGGCCGCGGCGATGGACGCGCTGATGCAGACCGACCCCGCCACCCACGCCCCCCTGATCGCCGCGCTGCGCGACGACGCGCAAGCCGCCCGCGACACCCGCGCCGCCAAGGCCGCCGCCACCCGGGTCGAATTCTTCACCCTGCAACGCGGAGAGGACGCATGACCGGCCACGGATTCACCGATCCCGCCCGCCAATCGGCCCAGGGGTTCCGCGTGCTGATGGAGGCCATGGCCCGGCCCGGCACGATCCACCGCCTGGATCAGGCCCATGCCCCCGGGGTCGGCCCCGCCGCCGCGACGGTGCTGCTGTTGCTGGCCGATCCGACGACGCCGGTGCATCTGCCGGGCGCGCTGCCCGACCTGGCCCCGTGGTTGCGGTTTCACGCAGGCTGCCCGCTGGCGGATGCACCGTCGGCCGCGTTGGCAGTTGGGCGCTGGCCCGACCTGCTGCCGCTGGACCGCTTTGCGGTGGGCCTGCCCGATTATCCCGACCGTTCGGCCACGCTGATCGTCGAGCTGGACCGGCTGGACGCGGACGGTCCCGTCCTGCGCGGGCCGGGCATCCGCGACCGCGCGACGCTGTCCCTGCCCGCGACCGCGCCGTTCCGCACCAACCGCGCCCTGTTCCCGATGGGCCTGGACTTCATCCTGACCTGCGGCGACCGGCTGGCTTGCCTGCCGCGCAGCACCCGCGTGGAGGCCGCCTGATGTATGTCGCCGTCAAGGGTGGCGAACGCGCCATCGAGAACGCCCATGCCTGGCTGGCCGAGGAGCGCCGCGGCGACCCCGACCTGCCGCTGATGTCGGTCGACCAGATCAAGGCGCAGATGGCCCTGGCCGTGAACCGCGTCATGGCCGAGGGGTCGCTGTATGACCCCGACCTGGCCGCGCTGGCGATCCGCCAGGCACGGGGCGACCTGATCGAGGCGGTGTTCCTGATCCGCGCCTATCGCACCACGCTGCCGCGGTTCGGTGCGTCCGTGCCGGTGGACACGGGCGCGATGGCGGTGGACCGGCGCGTCTCGGCCACGTTCAAGGATGTGCCGGGCGGTCAGGTGCTGGGGCCGACCTTCGATTACACGCATCGCCTGCTGGACTTTGCCAATCAGGCGGCGGTGGACCCCGCGCCGCTGGCCGCGCCCGACGCCGGCGCCATGCCCCACGTCATGGCGATCCTGGACCGCGACGGGCTGATCGAACCCAGCCCCCGCGACGACACCCCCGCCCCCGACCTGACCCGCGAGCCGCTGGAACTGCCCGCGAACCGCCCGCTGCGCCTGCAGGCGCTGGCCCGCGCGGACGAGGGGTTCGTGCTGGGCCTGGCCTATTCCACCCAGCGTGGCTACGGGCGCACCCATGCCTTTGTCGGCGAATTGCGCATCGGCCGTGTCCCCGTGCAGATGCACATCCCCGAGCTGGACCTGACCATCGACATCGGAGAGATCGCGCTGACCGAATGCGAGACCGTGAACCAGTTCAAGGGCTCGCGCACCGAACCCGCGCAGTTCACGCGCGGATACGGCCTGGTCATGGGACAGTCGGAACGCAAGGCCATCGCCGTCAGCCTGGTCGACCGCGCCCTGCGCTGGCAGGAACTGGGCGAGGATTTCACCGGCGCCCCCGCGCAGGACCAGGAATTCGTGCTGTCGCATTGCGACAACATCCAGGCGACGGGGTTCCTGGAGCACATCAAGCTGCCCCATTACGTCGATTTCCAGGCCGAACTGGAGCTGGTGCGCCGGCTGCGGGACGACAACGCAAAGGATGCGCAATGATCAAGGCGATCGTTTTCGACATCGGCAACGTGCTGGTCCGGTGGGACCCGATGGCCGCCTTCCTGCCCCTGCTGGGCGACAATGCGTCGGTCTTGGCTTTCCTTGATCGCGTGGATTTCGCCACGCTGAACCAGCGCGCGGACGGGGGCGCGTGCTTCGACGATCTGGCCGAGGCGATCGCCGATCCCCGAGACCGCGCGGCCTTTCTGGCCTATCGGGCTGGACACGCGGCCGCGATCCGCGAGCCAATCGAGGGGACATGGGCGCTTCTGGACCGCCTGCGGGCGCGGGGCCACGCGGTCCACGCGATCACCAACTGGTCCGCGCAAACCTGGCCTATCGGCCTTGCGACCCATCCCCGGCTGTCCACAGCCTTTGGCGTGACCATCGTGTCAGGGATCGAGGGCGTGCTGAAGCCCGACCCGCGCATCTTCGCCACGCTGTGCGACCGGGCGGGCGTGGCGCCCGACCAGTGCCTGTTCATCGACGACAGCCCCCGCAACGTCGCCGGCGCGCGCGACGCAGGCATGGCCGCGCATCATTTCACCGATCCCGCCGCGCTGGAGGACGACCTGATCCGACGGGGGCTGCTATGAGCGGTTACAACTTCGCCTATCTGGACGAACAGACCAAGCGGATGATCCGCCGCGCCATCCTCAAGGCGCTGGCGATCCCCGGATACCAGGTGCCCTTCGCCAGCCGCGAGATGCCCATGCCCTATGGCTGGGGCACCGGAGGGGTGCAGCTGACCGCCGCCTGCCTGACCCCCGACGACCGCCTGAAGGTCATCGACCAGGGCGCCGACGACACCACCAACGCGGTCAGCATCCGCACGTTCTTTCAGCGCACGTCGGGGGTCGCCGTCACCACCGCCACCGCCGACGCGACGCTGATCCAGACCCGCCACCGCATCCCCGAGACGCCCCTGACCCAGGGCCAGATCCTGGTCTATCAGGTGCCCATCCCCGAGCCGCTGCGCTTTCTGGAACCGCGCGAGACCGAGACCCGCAAGATGCACGAACTGGAGGAATACGGCCTGATGCACGTCAAGCTGTACGAGGACATCGCCCGGCACGGCCGCATCGCGACCTCCTATGCCTATCCGGTCACGGTCGAGGGGCGCTATGTCATGGACCCGTCGCCGATCCCGAAATTCGACAACCCGAAACTGTCGGACAGCCCGGCGATCCAGCTGTTCGGGGCGGGGCGCGAACAGCGCATCTATGCCCTGCCCCCGCATACCCATGTCGTCAGCCTGGATTTCGACGACCACCCGTTCAGCCCCTCGAAGGCCGATCACGCCTGCGACCTGTGCGGCGCTGAGGCCAGCTATCTGGACGAGGTGGTGACCGATGACGCGGGCGGGCGGATGTTCGTCTGTTCCGACACCGATTTCTGCACCGCGCGGGTCGCCGCCGGGCACAGGGGCCGCCTGGCCGCGGAGGCCGCATGAGCGCCCCCATCCTGTCCGTCCGGAACCTGGAACGCCGCTATGGCGCGCGGATCGGCTGCACCGGCGTCGGCTTTGATCTGTGGCCCGGAGAGGTCCTGGGCATCGTCGGGGAAAGCGGGTCGGGCAAATCGACGCTGCTCTCCTGTCTGGCCGGGCATCAGCGCCCCGATGCGGGCACCGTCACCTATGACGGGCGCGACGTGCTGGCGATGGCCGAAACCGAACGCCGCCGGCTGGCGCGCACCGAATGGGCCTATGTCCACCAGCATGCCCGCGATGGGCTGCGCATGGGCGTCAGCGCCGGGGCCAATGTCGGCGAACGGCTGATGGCCGTGGGCCAGCGCCATTACGGCGACATCCGCGCCGCCGCCATCGACTGGCTGGACCGGGTCGAGATCGCCCAGGACCGCGTCGACGACCGCCCGCAGGCCTTTTCCGGCGGCATGCAGCAGCGGCTGCAGATCGCGCGCAACCTGGTGACCGGGCCGCGGCTGGTGTTCATGGACGAACCCACGGGCGGGCTGGATGTCAGCGTGCAGGCGCGGCTGCTGGACCTGCTGCGCGGGCTGGTGCGCGACATGGGTCTGTCAGTCGTCATCGTCACGCATGACCTGGCGGTGGTGCGCCTGCTGGCCGACCGCCTGATGGTGATGAAATCGGGCCGCGTGGTCGAACAGGGCCTGACGGACCAGGTGCTGGACGATCCGCAGCACGGCTATACCCAGCTTCTTGTCTCCTCCGTCCTGCAGGTGTGACGATGATCCAGGTCGAAAACCTTTCCAAGTCCTTTACCCTGCACAATCAGGGCGGCACGGTCATCCCGGTCATGGCCGGGGCCGCGCTGCACGTGGATCCCGGCGAATGCGTGGGGCTGGTGGGCCAGTCCGGGGCGGGCAAATCCACGCTGATGCGGATGATCCAGGGAAACTATCTGCCGGGCGGCGGCAGCATCCGCATCGCCGGCACGGAACTGGTAGGCGCCGCGCCCCGCACCGTGACCGCACTGCGGCGGGGCACCTTGGGCCATGTCAGCCAGTTCCTGCGCGTGCTGCCGCGGGTGCCTGCGGTGGACGTGGTGGCCGAACCGCTGCGCGCGCTTGGGGTGCCCGCCGCGACAGCGCGTGCGCAGGCCGAAGGCCTGCTGTGGCGGCTGAACATTCCGCGCCGGCTGTGGGGCCTGTCGCCCACCACGTTCTCCGGCGGCGAACAGCAGCGCATCAACATCGCCCGCGGCTTCGTCCATCCCTATCCCGTGCTGCTGCTGGACGAACCCACGGCCAGCCTGGACGCCGCGAACCGGCAGGTCGTCCTGTCCCTGATCGCCGAGGCCAAGGCCCGCGGCGCCGCGATCCTGGGCATCTTTCACGACGCCGAGGCGCGCGACGCGGTCTGCGACCGGCTGGTGGACGTGACCGGGTTCACGCCGGGACGCGCGGCATGATCGCGGCGGTCGTAGGACCATCCGGCGCGGGCAAGGACACACTGATCGCCGCGGCTTGCGCCGCGCGGCCCGATCTGCGCCTGGCGCGGCGGGTGATCACCCGCCCCTCCGACGCCGGAGGAGAGGATTTCGATGGCGTCACCCCGGCACGCTTCGCGGCCCTGCGCGACGGCGGGCATTTCGCGCTGGACTGGCGGGCGCATGGCCTGTGCTACGGCATCCCGCACGATCAGCTGACGGGGCCGTCGGTGATCTTCAACGGCAGCCGCGCGGCCCTGCCGCAGGCGCTGGCCCGGCTGCCCGACCTGCGGGTGATCCTGATCACCGCCCCGGCGGAGGTGCTGGCGCGCCGCCTGGCCGACCGCGGCCGCGAGGGGTCGGCCGACATCGCCGCCCGCCTGCGCCGCGCCGCCTTCGCCATGCCGCCGGGCATCGCCCACCTGACCGTGTGCAACGATGCCTGCCTTGCGCAAGGGACCGAACGCCTTCTGGCCGCGCTTCAGCCCGACAGGGGCGCGCGATGACGCAGGTGGAACCGGCCCTGCGCATCCTGGGCCACCAGGCACAGGTCGGCGATCACGAAAGGCCGCGGCAGGACAGGGCCCAGCCAGGCCTGAGCCGCGGCCTGCACCGCGGGTCGTTCCGCGGCGGACAGCCGGTCGGTCAGGGTCAGGTGAAACTGGAATTCTTCCATCACGAAGGGATAGCCCCACCGGTCCAGCAGGGCGCGCTGGCGCGTGGTCAGGCTGTCGGGGCGCCGCCGCGCGACCTCTTCGGCCGTCAGCGGCGCGCGCAGCGGATCGGTGGCGCGCACCACCGCATCGGCCAGCGCGATCAGGTCGGGCTGGCCCCCGGTGGGCATCAGCGCAAGGAACCCGCCCAGATCGCGCAGCGCCAGCGTCCCGCAGGTCAATGCCGGACGGTTGATGGCCAGCGCGTCGACGGCCGCGATCAGGTCCGCTTCGGGGACGACGGGGCGGAAGGGCGCGCGGATGGTGCCGTGGAACCCGTATCGGCGCGGCTGGCCCACCGGGCGCGCCGGCAGGGACGGATCATCGACCGCATGGCCGCCCGCCAGGTCCCAGCCCAGCCACGCCGCCGCACGGTCCGCGAAGATGCCGGGTTGCGGCGCGTAGTAGACGGCATATCGTGTGAAATCCTGCATGCGCGGCACCCTAAGCCCGTTGTGTCACACGGCTGTGACAGCCGTCTGCCAGATGACGCCCTTCGACATGATCCTTCAAGACGGAACCCGACCGCATGACCGACATCATCCTTGCCAACGCCCGCCTGGTCCTGCCGACCGAGGTGATCCACGGCCACCTGGTCCTGCGCGACGGGCTGATCGCCGAGATCGGCCAGGGCCGCGCCCTGCCCGCGGGCGCGCTGGATTGTCAGGGCGACCTGCTGATGCCGGGCCTGATCGAATTGCACACCGACAACCTGGAACGCCATATCGAGCCGCGCCCCGGCGTCGACTGGCCCCATGCCCATGCGATCATCGCCCATGACGCCGAACTGGCCAGCGTGGGCATCACCACCGTCTTTGACGCGCTGCGCGTGGGGTCGGTCGTGACGTCGAACAATGCAGGCTACGGCGAATATGCCCGCGCCCTAGCCGACGAGATCCTGGGCCTGCGCGCCCAGGGGGCGCTGCGGATCAACCATTTCCTGCACCTGCGCGCCGAGATCTGTTCCCAGACCCTGCCCGAGGAGATGGCCAAGTTCGGCCCCCGGGACCGCATCGGCATCGTCAGCCTGATGGACCACACCCCCGGCGAACGCCAGTTCCGCGACATCGGCAAGCTGCGCGACTATGTCTGCGGCAAGAAGGGCCTGTCGGATGCCCAGTTCCTGGACCATGTCGCCGACCAGCAGGCCCTGCGCGCCCGCGTGGGCGAGTTGCACGAGGCGACCGCCGTGGCCGAGGCGCGCCGCTATGGCGCGGTGCTGGCCAGCCACGACGACACCACCGCCCCTCAGGTCGCGGTCAGCGCGGCGCATGGCTGTCATTTCGCGGAATTCCCCACCACAGCGGATGCCGCACAGGCCTGCCGCGACCACGACATCCGCGTGATGATGGGCGCGCCCAACCTGATCCGCGGCGGATCGCACAGCGGCAATGTCGCGGCCAGCGACCTGGCGCGGGCCGACCTACTGGACATCCTGTCGTCGGATTACGTGCCGTCGTCGCTGCTGTCGGGGGCGATGATGCTGGGCGATCTGTGGGGCGATCTGGCGCGCGGCATCGCGACCGTGACGCAGGCGCCCGCCCAGGCCGTGGGCCTGCACGATCGCGGCAGGCTGGCACCGGGCGCGCGGGCCGACGTCATCCGCGTGGCGCAGGTCGGCGGCGCCGCGGCCGTGCGGGGCCTGTGGACACGGACCGCCGCCTGAGCCGCGCGCCCCGCCGGGGGCGCGCGGCCGCGATCAGCCCGACACGCCGCGCAGCCGGATGATGCCGTCGGCATAGGGTTCGAACCCCTCGATCCCCTGGCGCACCGTGTAGAAGTACTTGATGTGGTACAGATAGATCAGCGGCAGATCCTGTTTCAGGATGTCGCGCGTCTGGTCGTACAGCGCCTTGCGGGCCGCGGTGTCGGGTTCAGACCGGGCCTGTGCCAGCAGGACGTCGATCTCCGCATTGCGGTAATGCTGGTCGTTGTTGGCCCCGTCTGACCCGACAAAGGGGTGGATGTTGGCATCCGGGTCGATCCGGCCCGACCAGCCCTGCAGCGACATGTCGAAATTGCCGGCGACGTTCTCGGACAGCAGCGTCGCGAACTCCGTCGCGCGCAGAGAGATGTCGAACCCCGTCTCGGCCGCCATGGCCTGGATCACCTGGCCGACCTGCTGGGCGATGGGGTTGTTTCCGATCTGCATCTCGACGCGGATGGGGGTCTGGACACCCGCCTCGGCCAGCAGGGCGCGGGCGGCATCGGGGTCGCGCGCGGGGATCGGATCGCGGTCGTCGTAATAAGGGGTGCCCGGCGCGGCCCATTGATTGCCGACCACGTATTCCCCCTCGAACACGACCTGGTTCAGCGCCTGGCGGTCGATGGACAGCGACAGCGCCTGGCGGACGCGGGCATCGGCGCCCAGCGGCGCCTCCGCGCGGGGTCCGTTGCCGACGTTGATGGTGATGCCCTGATACCCGATGTTGGGCACCTCGAACAGCTGCAGGCGGTCGTCGGCCCGCACGCCCGGCACGTCGGCGGGGGCGGTGCGTTCGATGATGTCCAGATCGCCAGACCGCACGTTGGCCAGCCGCACCGTCGTGTCCGGGATCGGCAGATAGATCACCCGGTCGTAATGGAACTGGTCCGCGTCCCAGTGATCGGCAAAGCGTTCCAGCACGATCCGGTCGCCCTCGACCCGGTCGACAAAGGCATAGGGGCCCGAACAGACCGGGGCCCGGCCAAAGGCGGCGCCCGCCGTATCGGCGGCATCGGGCGAATACATCCGCCCCGCGTGATGGGCCAGCTGCGCCAGCAGCGTCACGTCGGGCGCGGTCAGCGTGATGGTCAGTTCATGATCGCCCGTAGCCTGGACCCGGTCGATCGATCCCAGCTCCGCCTTGCGGCGGCTTTCCTGCATCGTCATGTTCCGCTCCAGCACGCGGCGGGCGGATTGCGCGTCAAAGGGTGTGCCGTCGTGATGCGTCACCCCCTCGCGCAGCGTCAGGGTCAGCGTCCTGCCGTCATCGGACCAGGCCCAGTCGGTGGCCAGTTCGGGGATGATCTCCATGTCGGCATTGGTGTTCAGCAACCGGTCGCACAGCGATTCATAGACCAGCGAGGACACGAAGGTCCGCGACTGTGCGGGATCCAGCGAATCCGGGTCCTCGTTCAGGCCGATGCGCAGGTCGGCGGCGACGGCCATGCCGCCGATGGCGGCGGTGCCCAGGGCCGTGGCCAGAAAGGTGGTCAGCTTCATCGATGTCTCCCGATCGGTTCCGGCGCTTGGCGACGCCCTGTGCGGCCAACCCGAAATGGGACCGGATCATTAGTGTATACTAAGGTTCACGATCCGCGACTGGCAACCGTGATGCGTCTGCGCCTCGAAATTGCACATCCTGCAAATTTCTTTCGGTCGGGGCATTGATGCTGGCCGACGATATCCTTAGCTAGCTAACGAACCAGCCGAAAGGACGCGTCATGCCCCGCGAAAGCCCGATCCTTGATACCCTGCTGCGGGTCATGCGGACCCTGCGGCGCAGCTATGATCGCAGGGCGCGGGACGTGGGTCTGACCCTGTCGCGGGCGCGCGCGCTGACGACGCTGGCGCATCACGACGGCATCACCCAGACCGAACTGGCCGCCGAACTGGCGATCGAGGCGCCGACCCTGAAACGCCAGATCGACGCCCTGGTCGCCGGCGGTTTCGTCGAACGGCGTCCTCTGGATGGCGACGGCCGCAAGAACGGGCTGGTCGTGACCGAACGCGGTCGCGACAGCGCCATCGTCGAATTCACGCACCGCCTGCGCGGCGAAGTGCTAGAGGGAATCGATCCGCAGGACCTGGACCGCGCGGCCCAGGTGCTGGACCGGATCGCCCGCAACATCGAACGGATGGACCGGACATGAGCGCCCCTGCCGCACCCCCGCCGCCGCATCCGCCGCTGCCCGGATTGCAGGCCGTGGCCTATATGCTGGCCGCCACCGTGATCGGCCTGTCGCAGGGCCTGCAGCAGGGCTTCGTGTCCACCAGCCTGCCCCAGCTTGCGGGCGATCTGGGCATCACCACGACCAGCGCGGCCTGGCTGCTGGCGGTCTACATGATCCCGCGCGCGGCGCTGCCGGTGCTGCTGATCAAGATCCGCACCCAGTACGGGCTGCGGCGGTTCGCGGAACTGGGGATTATCCTCTATGCGCTGGTGGCGCTGGCGTCGCTGTGGGCGGTCGATTTCCGCTCGGCGCTGGTGCTGCAGTTCCTGGCGGGTGCCGCCGCAGCGCCCCTGTCGACGCTGGCCTTCCTCTACATGCTGGAGCCCCTGTCCCCGCAGGCCAAGATGACCTTGGGCCTGCCCTTGGCGATGACGGTGCTGATGACCGGACCGACGCTGGCCCGCGTCGTGGGGCCGTACCTGATCGGCGACGGGGGCATGACGGCGGTCCATGTGACGGGCCTGGGCATGGCGCTGGTGTCGCTGATGCTGGTCTTTTGCCTGCCCCTGCGCCCCATCCCCCGCCAGAAGGTGATCGAGCCGCTGGACTTTGCCAGCTTCGTGCTGATCGGCGCAGGCTTCGGCGGACTGATCGTGGCCTTTGTCATGGGGCCCATCTACAACTGGACGGATGTCGCGTGGATCGGCTGGCTGCTGGCCGGCGCGGCGCTGTCTCTGACCCTGGCGGTGGTCGTGGAGCTGAACCGCACCGCCCCCCTGCTGGACATCCGCTGGCTGGCCAGCCCGGCCATCCTGCACCTGACCGGCACGCTGTTCCTGTTCCGGCTGATCCTGTCGGAACAGTCGGCGGGCGCGCCGCGCATGTTCCAGGTGCTGGGTGTCGCGCCCCAGCAGATGACCGTCCTGTTTGCCGTGATCGCCCTGGCCAGCCTGATGGGCGCGCTGGCCTGCATCGCCTGGATGCGGCCCACCCGCGTGCCCCAGTTCCACCTGGCCGCCCTGCTGCTGATCGCCGCTGGCGCTTGGCTGGACAGCGGCGCCGGCGTGCTGACCCGGCCCGCGCAGATGGTGGTCAGCCAGGCGCTGATCGGCTTTGCCGCGATGCTGTTCATGCCGCCCGCGATGATGGCGGGCCTGCTGTCGGCCCTGGCCAAGGGGCCGCAATACATCTTGTCCTTCGTCATCGTCTTCATCTCGACCCAAAGCCTGGGCGGCGTGCTGGGGTCGGGCCTGTTCAACACCTTCACCACCCGTCGCGAGGCGCTGCACCTGCAGGACCTGTCCGTCCAGCTGACCGCCACCGATCCGGCAACGGTCGCGACCCTGGCGGGCCGGGCCGCGATGCTGGCCGCCCAGATCCCCGATGCCGCCGCGCGCCGCGCGCAGGCGGCGACCGATCTGGGCCAGCAGGTCGCGGCCCAGGCCTGGGTCAGCGCCTATGCCGATGCCTATGCGCTGACCGCGCTGGCCGCCCTGCTGGCGGCGGCCGTGCTGCTGCTTCACCTTTTGCGCGACGTGATGGCCCGCCGGGCCGCCGTCCAGAACACCGGAACCACGCCATGAAGAAAGAGAACCTTGTCCCGACCGCCATTGCCCTGATCCTGGGCCTGGCGGGCACGCTGCTGCTGCTGTTCGCATGGGGCCTGCCGCCCTTCTCGACCGCCGCCCCCCAGACCGAGAACGCCTATCTGCGCGCCGAGGTCACGATGATCGCCCCGCAGCTGTCGGGCTATGTCACCGCGGTCGAGGTCGAGGACTATCAGACCGTCGCGAAGGGCGACGTGATCGCCCGCATCGACGACCGCATCCCCCGCCAGAAGCTGGCCCAGGCCGAGGCCCTGCTGCAGGGCGCCCAGGCCGCGCTGAAGGTCGCCGAACAGGACGTCGTGTCGGCCGAGGCCGTGGCCCGCGCCGAACAGGCGGGCGTCGAGGCCGCCGACGGCGCGCTGGAGAATGCCCGATCGCAGGCCGACCGCGCGGGGCAGCTGCTGGACCGGGGCGTGACGTCGCAGTCGTCGTCCGACCAGGTCCGCCTGGCTCTGCAGCAGGCCCAGGCCGCCCGCATCCAGGCCGGCGCCCGCCTGGACGTCCAGACCGAGGCGATCCGTTCGGCCAATGTCGCGCTGGACGCCCGCCGCGCCGACATCGCCAGCGCCGAGGCCGCCGTCCAGCTGGCCCGGATCGAGGTCGACAACACCGTCATCCATGCCCCCGCCGACGGCAGCCTGGGCCAGATCGCCGTCCATGTCGGCCAGTACGTGACCCCCGGCACCGCGCTGGTCCCCCATGTCGGCACCGACCTGTGGGTCATCGCCAACTTTCGTGAAACCGCGATGCGTGGCCTGGCGCCGGGTTCGTCGGTCAGCTTCACCGTGGACGCGCTGCAGGACCGCCGGTTCACCGGTCAGGTCGAATCGCTGTCGCCCGCGACCGCATCGGAATTCAGCCTGATGGCGGGCACCGCAAGCGCCGGCAACTTCACCAAGATCGCCCAGCGCCTGCCGGTGCGCATCACCATCGATCCCGACCAGGACCGCGCCGCCCTGCGCCCCGGCATGTCTGTCGTGGTCCGCGCCGGGTCCTGACCCGCCGACGGCCCGGCACAGACCGGACCGCACAGGGGGGCAGCCGGCCCGGGGGCGCGGCAAGGACGCAGTCGGCGCGCACGCGCAGCCGGGCCGGGACGCAACCGGAGTGCCTCCAGGCCGGGATGATGCGCTGGCGCGGACCAGACCACTCACGGCGCCGGGCCGGTTTTTCCGCCACCACGGGTTGAAGCCCGCCACGGGCGGCACTATGGCCCATGCCGAAACGTCAGGGCGCAGGAAAGCTGTGCCAGAGGAGGCATCGGTGAAATCATTGGCATCACTTTCGCGGTTCGTCGGCAATACCTTTGCGGCCTGGGTCGTCCTGTTCGCGGTCCTGGGCTTTCTGCTGCCCGACCTGTTCCGCCAGCTGACACCCTGGATCGTCACCCTGCTGGGGATCATCATGTTCGGGATGGGGCTGACCATCTCGGGGCGCGACTTTGCCGAGGTGCTGCGCCGCCCGGTCAATGTCGGCGTGGGCGTCGCGTCGCAGTTCCTGATCATGCCGCTGCTGGCGGTGGCGCTGACCATGATCATCCCGATGTCCCCCGAGGTCGCGGCGGGCGTATTCCTGGTCGGCTGCTGCCCCGGCGGCACGTCGTCGAACGTGATGACCTATCTGGCCAAGGGCGACGTGGCGCTGTCGGTCGCCTGCACCAGCGTGACCACATTGATGGCGCCGATCGTGACACCCTTCCTGATGCTGATGCTGGCCAGCGAATACCTGCCCGTGGATGCCTGGGCGATGTTCCAGTCCATCGTCAAGGTCGTGCTGTTCCCGCTGGCCCTGGGATTTGCAGCGCAAAAGCTGCTGCCGGCCTTCGTGCGCGCGGCGGTGCCTGCCCTGCCCTTGGTCAGCGTGACGGGCATCGTGCTGATCGTGGCCGCCGTCGTCGGCGCATCCAAGGGCGCGATCGTCCAGTCGGGGCTGATGATCTTTGCCGTGGTCGTGCTGCACAACATGCTGGGCTATCTGATCGGGTTCATCGCGGCGCGGCTGGCCGGGCTGGACCTGGCCGCGCGCAAGGCCATCGCGATCGAGACCGGCATGCAGAATTCGGGCCTGGCCGCGGCACTGGCCACCGCCTATTTCTCGCCGCTGACGGCGGTGCCGGCGGCGATCTTCAGCGTGTGGCACAACATTTCAGGCGCGCTGGTGGCCAACATCCTGTCGCGGATGAAGGCCCGCTAGATCCGCCTCAGCGCCCCGTGATGCCCTCGATCTGCGGCAGCACGCGGGGCTGGGTCACCAGTTCCGGGCGGCGGCGTTCATAGAACGCGTTGCCGCCCGCCGTCACGACGTAATGCATGTTGTTGTAGGACGCGCGATAGCTGGCCGCGTGAAAGAACTGGGCGTTCTGGATCATCGGATGGCGTTCGCCGCGCAGCACGGACACGGCCGCCTCGCGCAGGCGCGGGGCCGACGCGCGGTCCATCCGCTTCGTCAGGACGCCGGGCGCGAACTGGTTCTTCTGCCCCACCACGCCGCAGACCGACCGCGGATAGTTGCCTGACTGGACGCGGTTCATCACCACGCTGCCCACGGCGATCATCCCGTCCCGGCTGGACCGGTTCGATTCGAAATACATGGCGCGTTCCATGCATTCCAGTTCGCTCTGACGCTTGAAACCGCCGCAGGCGGCCAACGACGACAGCACCGCCAGCAGCGCGGCGCCGCGCAGCATCCCCTTCGAAAAACTCATGCCTGTCCCTGCCCTTGCAGCCTTGTTGTTTCGCAAGGCTTAGCAGCAGGCGGGCCGCGCGGACAACTGCCAGAGCGCATCTGAACTATGTCACATCCCTGTTGACAGAAGTCACCCGCGCCGCTTAGCGTGCAAATGTCAGAGGGAGACTGACATATGTATCGGCACGCCTGGTGGGCGTCCGGCATGGGGGGACGACATGACCACGCCGCTGTTGGAGGCCTCGGGCTTTCGCAAATCCTTCGACGGCGTTCCCGCGCTGAAGCTAGGCCAGTTCCGGCTAGAGCCGGGATCGGTGCATGCGCTGTGCGGCGGCAACGGCGCGGGCAAGTCGACCTTCCTCAAGATCCTGATGGGCATCCATCACCGCGATGCGGGAACCCTGCTGCGCAACGGCCACCCGGTGGTGTTCGACAACCCGTCCCAGGCCCTGGCGCACGGCATCTCGATCATCGAGCAGGAGCTGAGCCCCGTCCCGGCCATGACCGTGGCCGAGAACATCTATCTGGGCCGCGAACCGGTGGGGATGTTCGGACGCATCGCGTTCCGCGAGATGAACAGCCGCGCCCAGGCGCTGCTGGACGGGTTCCAGTTCGGCATCCGCGCGGACAGCCTGATGATGGACCTGACCGTGGCCCAGACCCAGCTGGTCGAGATCGCCAAGGCGCTGAGCTATGACGCCGAGGTCATCATCATGGACGAGCCGACCTCTGCCCTGGGCGAGGCCGAGGCCGACCAGCTGTTCGCCGCCATCGACACGCTGAAGACGCGCGGCAAGGGGGTGATCTATGTCAGCCACCGCCTGTCCGAGATCTTCGGCGTCTGCGACAGCTATACCGTGTTCCGCGACGGCAGCTTCGTCGAGACGGGCAGCCTGGCCGACATCGACAAGGACCACCTGATCCAGCTGGTCGTGGGCCGCCCCCTGACCGAGGAGTTCGTCAAGGAGAACACCCCGCAGGCGCGCCGCCTGCTGTCGGTCGCGGGTCTTGCCGCCGATCGCGGCGTCCGGGACGTCAGCTTCGATCTGCACGAGGGCGAGATCTTGGCGCTGTACGGCCTGATGGGGTCGGGCCGGACCGAGATCTTCGACCGACTGTTCGGCCTGTCGGCCGAGACGGCCGGCACCGTGACCATCGACGGGCGCCCCGCCCGCATCACCACCCCGCGCGAGGCGATCGAGGCCGGGCTGGCCTATGTGACCGAGGACCGCAAGCGATCCGGCCTGGTCCTGACCGGCGACGTGCGCGAGAACCTGTGCCTGGCCACGCTGGACCGCATGTCCGCGGGCCCGGTGATGAACGCCCGCGCCGAGGGCCGCGCCGCCACCAGGATGATCGAAACGCTGAACATCCGCACCGCGTCGGACCGGCTGAACGTCGCGCATCTGTCGGGCGGCAACCAGCAGAAAGTCGTGCTGGGCAAGTGGTTCCTGACCGAGCCGCGCATCCTGCTGCTGGACGAACCCACGCGCGGCGTCGACGTGGGCGCGAAGCGCGAGATCTATCGCGTGATGTCCGATTTCGCCCGCGCGGGCGGGGCGGTCATCATGGTGTCATCCGAGACGGACGAGGTGCTGGGCATGGCCGACCGCGCGGTCGTCATGCGGGACGGGCGCGTGGCGGGCGAGTTGGATCGCGCCGCGATGTCGGCCGAGAAACTGCTGCATCTGGCGGCCTGACGCGCCGGGACGGACGCCGTCGACGGATGCATGAACGGGAGAGAGACAGGGTGGAAGACCAGATCAAGACCGCAGCGCAGCCGCGCCGCATGATCCCGGCGCGGATCGGACGTGACGCGCAGCGATACGGCATCCTGATCGCGCTGGCGCTGCTGTGCATCGTGCTGTCGATCGTCAGCGAGAATTTCCTGACCTCGCGCAACATCATCAACGTGCTGCGCCAGACCTCGATCAACGGGATCCTGGCGATCGGGATGACCTTCGTCATCCTGACGCGCGGCATCGACCTGTCGGTCGGATCGGTGGTCGCGCTGGTGGGCGTGGTCTCGGCCAGCTTCGCCACGACCTCGGCGGCGGGGTTCATTCCCGGCGCGCCCTACATGCCGCTGATCCCGATCGCTGTGGGCCTGATCACCGGCACCGCGATGGGCGCGCTGTCGGGGATCGCGGTCGCGCGCTTTGCGGTCCCGGCCTTCGTCGCGACGCTTGGCATGCTGTCGGCGGCGCGCGGGCTGACGCTGATCTATTCGGGCGGGCGGCCGGTCCCGGCGCTGACCGACGGCTATCGCTGGATCGGGACGGGCGACATCGCGGGCATCCCGGTGCCGATCATCCTGTTCGGCCTGGTCTTCGCGCTGTCGCATTTCGTGCTGACCCGGACCCGCTTTGGCCGCCACGTCTATGCGGTGGGCGGCAACCCCCATGCGGCCAAGGTGTCGGGCCTGCCCGTCCGCGCCATCCGGTTTTCGGTCTATGCCATATCGGGCGCGCTGGCGGGCATCGCGGGGATGATCCTGGCCGCGCGGACCGGCTCGGCCCTGCCCCAGGCGGGTGTCGCCTATGAGCTGGACGCCATCGCGGCGGTCGTGATCGGCGGCACCAGCCTGGCGGGCGGCGTGGGCCGGGTCACCGGGACCGTCATCGGCGCGCTGCTGATCGGGGTGATGAACAACGGCCTCGATCTGCTTGGGGTCGAATCCTATTACCAGCAGGTGATCAAGGGGGCGCTGATCGTGGCCGCCGTCATGCTGGACCGGTCCCGCAAGACCGAAGACTGAGATCCGGCGCGTGCCGGGACATGGTGTCACCGAGGGAGGAAACCAGATGACGACGAAGATGATGATGACGGCCAGCGCATTGGCGCTTGGCCTGGGTCTGGGCGCGGCGCAGGCGCAGGACGACCCGATCAAGATTGGCATGGCCGCCTATGGCCTGAATGCCGAGTTCATGCAGCTGTGGTCGGCGGCGGGCGAAAAGCACCCGGCGGTCGAATCCGGCATGGTCGAGCTGACCATCTTTGACGGCCGCTATGACGCGCTGGTGCAGCAGGACCAGTTCGAGACGATGATCACCCAAGGCTTCGACGCGATCGTCTTTGCGCCGATGGACGTCGAGGCCGGCGCCACCGCCGTCCAGCTGGCCGTCGATGCGGGCATCCCCGTCGTCGGATCGAACGCGCGGGTCAACAGCGACCTGCTGACCGCCTATGTCGGATCGAACGACGTCGAGGCCGGCTATCTGGAGGCCAAGGCCGTCCTGGACAAGATGGGCTGCCAGGGTGCGGTGGTCATCATCGAGGGCCCGATCGGCCAGTCCGGCGAAATCCAGCGCGGCGAGGGCAACGAGAAGGCCCTGGCCGAATGCCCCGACGTTAAGATCTTGGAACGCCAGACCGGCAACTGGTCGCGCGCCGAGGCGCAGGCCCTGATGGAGAACTGGCTGACTGCGCATGGCAACGACATCAAGGGCGTGATCGGCCAGAACGACGAGATGGCCCTGGGTGCCATCGAGGCGATCAAGGCCGCCGGCATGGACGTGGCCGATTTCGCGATCGCGGGCGTGGACGGGGTGACCGACGCGCTGAACGCGGTCAAGGCGGGCCAGATGGATTCGATCCTGCAGGACGGCGAGGCCCAGGCCCTGGGCTCGATCGACGTGGCGATCAAGGCGGTCAAGCCCGACTATGAGCCCATGTCGGCGATCTGGGAACAGTATCCCGACATGCCGTGGAACAACGGCGCGGACAAGGAATACAACGTGCCCTGGACCCCGGTGACGGCCGAGAACGTCGACGCACTGCTGGCCACGCGCCAGTAACGACCACCCCCTTCGGCGGCACGCCTGCCGGAGGGGCCACCTGACCCACGAAAGGACTGCGGATGGCCGCTTCACTTGATTTCAGCCTGGGCGGCCGGACCGCCGTGGTGACGGGTGCCGGATCGGGCATCGGCGCCGCCATCGCGCAGGCCTTTGCCGCCCAGGGCGCGCGCGTCGCGCTGCTGGACATGAACCTGGCCGCCGCGACGAATGCCGCGGCCGCCCTGCCCGACGCGCAGGCCTTTGCCTGCGACGTGACCGACGCGGCCAGCATCGGCGCGGCCGTCGATGCGGTGACGCAGGCCTTTGACGGCATCGACATTCTGGTCAATTCCGCGGGCATCGTGGACCTGGCCCCGGCCGAGGATCTGAGCGACGGCGCCTGGACGCGCACCATCGCCGTCAACCTGACCGGCAGCTTCCTGATGGCGCAGGCCGTGGGGCGCGGGATGATCGCGCGGGCCAAGGGCGGGCGCATCATCAATCTGGCCAGCCAGGCAGGCTCGGTCGCGATCGAGGGGCATGTCGCCTATTGCGCGTCGAAGTTCGGCATCGTCGGCGTGACCAAGACGCTGGCGCTGGAATGGGGCGGGCACGGGATCACCGTCAATTCCATCTCTCCGACCGTGGTGATGACCGATCTGGGCCGCAAGGCCTGGGAGGGCCCCAGGGGCGAGGCGATGAAGGCACTGATCCCCGCCGGCCGCTTTGCCGAACCCCACGAGATCGCCGCTGCGGCGGTGTTCCTGGCATCGGACGCGGCGGCGATGATCAACGGCGTCGACCTGCTGGTCGACGGCGGATACACGGTGCGATGATGGGGGACGACATGACGACCAAGGCGATGCAGCGTTTCGTCAACGACCCCGACGACATCGTCGACGAGACGGTGGCGGGCTTCATCAAGGCGCATCGCGACCTGGTGCGCAAGGACCCGGCCAACCCGCGTGTGGTCCTGTCGCGCTTTGCGCCCCAGGACGGCAAGGTCGGCATCGTGACCGGCGGCGGGTCGGGGCATGAGCCGGCCTTCATCGGCTATGCGGGCCGCAACCTGGTCGATGCCGTGGCCGTCGGAGAGCTGTTCTCGTCACCCACCGCGAAAAGCTTTGCCGATGCGATCCGGGCCGCCGATGGCGGTGCCGGGGTCGCGGTCCTCTACGGCAACTATGCGGGCGACAACATGAACGTGCGCATGGCCGCGGGCATGGTGGCCGAGGACGGGATCGAGGTCGCGACCGTGGTGGCCAATGACGACGTCTGTTCCGCCCCCGCATCCGAACGCGCCAAGCGCCGCGGCGTGGCCGGAGAGATCTTCATGTGGAAGATCGGCGGCGCCAAGGCCGCGCTTGGCGGCACCCTGGCCGAGGTTCGGGCCGCGGCCCAGCGGGCGATCGACGCCTGCCGGTCGGTGGGCGTGGGCCTTGGCCCCTGCACCCTGCCCGCGGTGGGCCATCCGAACTTCCAGATCGCGCCCGGCACGATGGAGGTCGGCATCGGCCATCACGGCGAACCCGGCACACGGGTCGAAGCGCTGAAGACCGCCGACCAGGTCGCCGACGACATGGTCCGGATCGTGCTGGACGATCACGCCCTGCCCGACGGAACCGAGGTCGCAGTGCTGGTCTCGGGCCTGGGCGCGACCCCCGTGAACGAGCTCTATGTGCTGTACGACCGGATCGAGGTCGGGATGGAACGCGCGGGCCTGCGGGTGCACCGGGCCTTCGTCGGAAACTATTTCACCTCGCTGGAGATGGTGGGGGCCACGCTAACGGTCATGGCGCTTGACGACGACCTGAAGCACCTGCTGGACATGGACTGCGCGGCGCCCGGCCTGACCGTCGCGGGCACACGGCCCGCGCCGGTGGGCGCCCTGGCGGGTGGTCCGCGCCACCGCGCCGCCGCCGCGGCCGCCGACACCGCCCCCCGCGCGCCCGAGGCCGCGGGCCATCCCCGCCTGTCCGTCGCGCAATCGGGCGACATCGTGGCGGAACTGGCCGCGGTGATCGTCGCCAAGAAGGCGCACCTGTCCGAGGTGGACGGCCTGATCGGCGACGGCGATCACGGGATCAACATGGCCAAGGGCTTTGGCCGCGCGGCCGAACGCCTGTCGGGCCAGCCGCTGGACGGGGCCTTCCTGGTGCTGTCGGACGTGCTGATGTCCGAGATCGGCGGATCGATGGGGCCGCTTTACGGTTTTATGTTCCGCGACATGGGCCGCACCATCCGCGACCGCGCCGCCATCGACGCGGACGGGTTCCTGACCATGCTGCAGGCCGGGCTGTCCGCCGTCACCGCCACCGGCGCCGCCAAGGTCGGCGACAAGACCCTGATCGACTGCCTGGACCCGGCCATTGCGGCCTTCGACGCGGCACGACCCGACGGGTTCGCCGCCTCCTTGCGGGCGATGGCGCGGGCGGCGCAGCAGGGGCGCGACAGCACCGTCGACATGGTCGCCAAGCTGGGCCGCGCGGCGCGGTTGGGCGAACGGTCGCGGGGGGTGCCCGATGCCGGGGCGACGTCCTGCTGCCTGATCCTGACGACACTGGCCGACAGCGTGGAACGCCGCCTGTCGCAGCCGTGACGTGCCGTTCCGGGACCGCTTGCAACCCTGCGGCGGGCCGTGCCAATGAGGTCCGACATGCAGACGTTCTCGCGCCATGATCTGACCGACCTGTTCCGCAGCCTGGCCGAGCGCATGGCCGCGGAACAATCCTATCTGGCCGAACTGGACGGAGAGATCGGCGATGCCGATCACGGCGTGGCGATGGCCGGGGGCTTTGCCGCCGCGGCGCGCGCCCTGGGCGAGGCGGGCGAGGCGGACCAGACGCTGGCACAGGGGCTGACGCTGGCCGCGTCGTCCCTGCACAACGCGGTGGGCGCCACGACCGGCCCGCTTTATGCCAGCGCCCTGCTGCGCGCCGCGTCGGCGCTTGGCGCCGAGACGCAGGTGCCCCTGTCCCGCCTGCCAGAGGTCATCGTCGCCATGGCCGAGGGGATCGCCGCCCGCGGCCAGGGCAAGCCCGGCGACAAGACCATGGTCGATGCCTGGGCGCCTGCCGCCCATGCCGCCCGCGCAGGCCTGCAGGCGGGCCAGCCCGCGGCCGAGGTGCTGGCCGCCGCGGCTCGTGCCGCAGCCGACGGCGCACAGGCGACGCGCGCGATGATGGCCAGCCGCGGCCGCGCCGCCCGCCTTGGACCGCGCAGCGTGGGCCATCTGGACCCCGGCGCGGTATCTGCCGCGGCGCTGCTGGACAGCCTCGCGCACTGGGCCCGGCGCCGTGCGGAGGGGTCGCGCCCATGACCACCACCCCCCGCCAGCCCCTGCGCTTTGGCGAGGACCCGCTGCTGTGGGCGTCCTGGCTGTATTACCAGGAGGGCCTGACCCAGGGCGACATCGCAACCCAGATGGGCGTGTCCCGCGCCTCGGTGAACGCTTATCTGGCGGATGCGCGCACCCGCGGCATCGTCTCGATCGAGATCGACCCCGAACGGTTCCGCGCGCTGAGCCTGGCGCAGGCGATGCAGGACCATTTCGGCCTGACCGACTGCCTGGTGATCCCGTCCGAAGGCGGCGACAGCCCGCTGATCGACCGGCTTGGCGCGGCCGCGGCACAGGTGCTGTCGCGGCTGGCGCGATCGGCCGACACGATCGCGGTGACCTGGGGACGGACCGTCCTGTCGATGGCCAGTCGCGTCGACCGCGCCGGGCTGCAGGACCTGCGCGTGGTGCAGGCGACGGGCGGGACCACCGCCAAGATCCCCTGGACGCCCGAAGCCTGCGCGACGCGGCTGGCGGAATCGATGGGCGCGCGGTGCATCCCGATCTCGGCCCCGGCGATCGTGTCGTCGCCCGACATGCGCGCGCTGCTGCTGCGAGAGCCGGTGGTCGCCGAACAGATGGCTGTGCTGGCGCAGGCCAACCGGATCGTGCTGGGCATTTCCTCGCTGCGGCCGGAAAGCACCATCCACAGCAGCGGCTTTTTCGACGACGTGGCCATGCACGCCCATTACCACGCCGCGGTGGGCAGCATCGCGGGGCGGCTGATCGACGCCCAGGGCCAGCCCGTCGACGGTCCGCTGGAGGGGCGGACCATCGGCATCGACCTGGGCGGTCTGCGGTCCGTGCCCTGCCGGATCGGCGTTGCAGGCGGCATGGACAAGGTCCAGGCGATCCTGGCCGCGCTGCGCGGGAACTACATCAACGTGATGGTGACCGATGCCGACACCGCCCGCGCCATCCTGACCTCCGAAGGGCATGACGACACGCCTGCGCGGCGCCGCGACCAGGCAGCCCAGCCCCTGCCCGAACGCCTGCGGGTCAAGAAGTTCATCAACCGCCCCCAGGACGCCGTGAACGAGACGGTGGCCGGCGCGCTGCTGGCGCATGAGGACATGCTGGCCCCCATCACCGGCGCGCCGCGCGCCCTGCGGGCCACGGGCGCCCCTCGGGCCGGAAAGGTCGGCCTGGTCATCGGCGGCGGGTCGGGGCACGAGCCGGGGTTCTTCGGCTATGTCGGGCGCGGGCTGGCGGATGCGGTGGCGATCGGCAACGTCTTTGCCGCACCGCCGCCCGACCCGATCCTGGCGGCGACGCTGGCCGCGGATGGCGGGGCGGGCGTGCTGCACATCTTCGGCAACTTCTCGGGCGATCTGATGAACTTCGAGATGGCGGCCGAGATGGCCGCCGCCCGCGGCGTGCCGGTGCGCACCATCGTGACCACCGACGACATCGCCTCGGCCCCCGTCGACACGCGGGCGGCGCGGCGCGGGGTGGCGGGCAATGTCTTCGTCTTCAAGGTCGCGGGGGCCGCCTGCGACCGGATGCTGCCGCTGGAAACCTGCGCGGGGCTGGCGCTGCGCGCCAACCAGCGCTGCTACACGATGGGGATTGCGCTGGAACCGGGCGCGTCCGTTGACAGCCAGAAGCCCAGCTTTCGGCTTGGCGCAGGTGACATGGAGATCGGCGTGGGCGTGCATGGCGAACGCGGCATCGCCCGTGCGCCCCTGGCCAGCGCGGACGGCGCCGCCGACCTGATCGTGGACCGCATCCTGGACGAGATGCGCCCCGCCGAGGGCGACCGGGTCGCCCTGTTGGTGAATTCGCTTGGCGGCACGCCCAAGATGGAGCTGTACATCCTGAACCGCCGGCTGCGTGAACGTCTGCGCGCACGGGGCGTGCAGGTGCATCGCACGCTGATCGGACATTACTACACCTCGCTGGACATGGCGGGCGTGTCGATCACCGCGCTGCACCTGGACGAGGAACTGACCGCCCTGATCGACCACCCCTGCCATTCCCCGGCCTGGACGCAGCCCTAGGTGGCCCGTCGCGGCCTGCAACCCAGCCATGCCTTGCCGATCGCCGCGCAAATCGCCATGTTAGCGCCTGACAGACCTGAAAGGATGACCCATGACCGCCCGCCGTTTCGATGCCGTGATCTTTGATCTGGATGGCACCCTGCTGGCCACCGAACAGATGACCATCGAGACCGGAGAGGCGGCGCTGGCCCGCATGGGGCGCGTGGCCCCCGACGGGCTGCTGGCATCGCTGGTGGGCATCGACGAGCCGACCTCGCGCGGGATCCTGCGCGACCACCTGGGCGCGGATTTCGACTTTCCGCACCTGGACCGGATGTGGGCCGAGGCGATGATCGAACGGCGCGACCGCGACGGCATCCCGCTGCGCCCGCATGTCCACACGCTGCTAGACGCGCTGCGGGCGGCGGGACTGCCCTTTGCCATCGCGACCTCCAGCACCGGCGATCAGGCCCGGGAAAAGCTGGCGGCGGCGGGGCTGACCGACAGCTTTGACATCGTGGTGACGCGCAGCGACGTGCCCAGCCCCAAGCCCGCCCCCGACGTCTATCTGCTGGCGGCCCGGCGGCTTGGGATCGAGCCTGCCCGCTGCCTGGCCTTCGAGGACAGCGATGTCGGCGCCATCGCCGCACGCGCGGCCGGGATGACGGTCGTGCAGGTGCCCGACATGGTGCCCCTGTCGGGAGAGAACGCTGACTTTCTGGCGACCGACCTGATCGCGGGCGCCCGGGGCATCGGCCTGCTGGCTGCCTGACCCGGTTGTGGCCCCCGCGGCGCCCCGCTAAGGTGGCGCTGTGCCCGAGGGATCGATGACCGACACCAAGCCCGCCTACCAGGTTCTGGCCCGGAAATACCGGCCCGAAACGTTCGCCGACCTGGTCGGACAGGACGCGATGGTCCGCACGCTGAAGAACGCGTTCGCCGCCGACCGCATCGCGCAGGCCTTCATCATGACGGGCATCCGCGGCACCGGAAAGACGACCACCGCGCGCATCATCGCCAAGGGCATGAACTGCATTGGCCCAGATGGCCAGGGCGGCCCCACGACCGAACCCTGCGGCGTGTGCGAGCATTGCGTGGCGATCGCCGAAGGCCGCCATGTCGACGTGATGGAGATGGATGCCGCGTCCCGCACCGGCGTGGGCGACATCCGCGAGATCATCGAATCGGTGCATTACCGGGCCGCGTCCGCGCGCTACAAGATCTACATCATCGACGAGGTCCACATGCTGTCGACCAGCGCGTTCAACGCGCTGTTGAAGACGCTGGAGGAGCCGCCCCCGCATGTGAAGTTCATCTTTGCCACGACCGAGATCCGCAAGGTGCCGGTGACCGTCCTGTCACGCTGCCAGCGCTTCGACCTGCGCCGGATCGAGCCCGAGGTGATGATCGCCCTGCTGCGCCGGATCGCCGCGGCTGAGGGTGCGACGATCACCGACGACGCGCTGGCGCTGATCACCCGCGCCGCAGAGGGATCGGCCCGCGATGCGACCAGCCTGCTGGACCAGTCGATCAGCCATGGCGCGGGCGAGACCACCGCAGACCAGGTGCGCGCGATGCTGGGCCTGGCCGACCGCGGCCGCGTGATCGACCTGTTCGAGATGGTGATGCGCGGCGACGCTGCATCGGCGCTGACCGAGTTGCAGTCGCAATATGCCGATGGCGCCGATCCGGTCGCGGTGCTGCGCGATATGGCCGAGATCGTGCACTGGATTTCCGTCGTCAAAATCACGCCGGACGCGCTGGAGGATCCGACGATCTCTCCGGACGAACGGTCGCGGGGCAAGGACCTGGCCGACCGGCTGCCGATGCGGGTCATGTCGCGGATGTGGCAGTTGCTGCTGAAGGCGCTGGAGGAGGTCTCCGCCGCGCCCAACGCGATGATGGCCGCCGAGATGGCGATCATCCGCCTGACCCATGTCGCCGACCTGCCCGACCCCGAGGCGCTGATCCGCCGCGTCCAGCAGGCACAGACGGCAGGAGAGTTCGCGCGCGGACCTTCGGTGGCGGGCGCGCCCGCGGCCCAAGCCCCGCAGGCGATGCGCCGCGCCCGCCCCGCGCCGGCGGTCCAGGCGCACGGCGCCGCGGCGCATGCCCTGGCCGTGACGCCCGAACTGGTCGAGAGCTACCCCGATTTCGCGTCCGTCATCGAGCTGATCACCCGGATGCGCGACATGACGCTGCTGGTCTTGGTGGAACGCCACGTGTCGCTGGTGCGCTACAGCCCCGGGCGGATCGAGTATCAGCCCCGCGACAACCCGCCCGCCGATCTGGCGCAGCGGCTGGCCGAGCGCCTGCGCGGCTGGACCGCCGGACAGCGGTGGGCCGTCACCATCACGAACGAGGACGGCGCCCCCACCATCGCCGAAACCCGCGAGGCGCAGGCCCGTGCCGACCGCGACCGTGCGCTGGCCCTGCCCATCGTGCAGCAGGTGCTGGCCGCCTTTCCCGGCGCGACCCTGACCGGCATCACCCGCGTCGCCCCGGAGGCCCAGGTCGCCGACCTGCCCGAGGGTGCGGCCAATCCCCATGACGGAACCGAAGGCCCGGTGGCCGAGGTTGAGGAATGGGACCCCTTCGAGGATGAGGACTGAACGATGATCAAGGGATTGGGCGGCTTTGGCGACATGGCCAAGATGATGAAGGCCGCCAAGGACATGCAGGACAAGATGGGCCAGATGCAGGAGGACATGGCCCGCATCACCGTCACCGGCGAATCCGGCGCGGGCCTGGTGCGCGCGACCTGCACCGCCAAGGGCGAGTTGACCGCGCTGGAGATCGACCCGTCGATCTTCGTGCCGTCGGAGAAGGAGGTGGTCGAGGACCTGATTCTGGCCGCCATCAAGGACGCCCAACGCGCCGCCGAGGAGAAGATGCAGGCCGAGATGTCGCGCATGACCGAAGGCCTGGGCCTGCCCCCCGGCATGAAGCTGCCCTTCTGAGCGGCATGGAACAGGGCAGCGACGACATCCAGGCGCTGATCGCGCTGATGGCGCGGCTGCCCGGGCTGGGCCCGCGATCCGCCCGCCGCATCGTGCTGCAGCTGGTGCGCCGGCGCAGCCAGCAGATGGTGCAGCTGTCGCAACTGCTGGACCGGGTGGCGCAGAACTCGCGCGAATGCGTGGTCTGCGGCAACATCACCGACCGTGACGAATGCGCGATCTGCACCGATCCGGCCCGCGCAACCGGAGAGATCTGCGTGGTTCAGGACGTGGCCGACCTGTGGGCACTGGAACGCGGCCGGGCCTTTCGCGGCCGCTATCACGTGCTGGGCGGCACGCTGTCGGCGCTGGACGATGTGGGACCGGAGGACCTGGGGATCCCCACCCTTCTGGCGCGCATTGACGACGAAAGCATCACCGAGGTGATCCTGGCGCTGAACGCCACCGTCGACGGTCAGACCACCGCGCATTACATCGCCGATGTGCTGGAGGGGTCACCGGTGACGGTGACGGGCCTGGCCCAGGGCGTGCCCATCGGCGGAGAGCTGGATTACCTCGACGACGGCACCATCACCGCCGCCTTGCGCGCGCGCCGCAGGCTGTAACGACAAAAGGCCGCGTCGGGGGACGCGGCCTTTCCATCGGATCTTGGGCGGACGGGGGGTCCGGGGGGCTGGCCCCCCGGCCGTCGCGGGACGCGATCAGGCGTCCAGCTTGCCGACACGTGCCGGGGTCTTGGCGATCTCGATCCGGCGCGGCTTCAGCGCCTCGGGGATCTCGCGGACCAAGTCGATATGCAGCATCCCGTCGACATGGCTGGCGCCATCGACGCGGACATGGTCGGCCAGCGTGAACTTGCGCTCGAACGCACGCGTGGCGATGCCGCGATGCAGGAAGGTCCGGCCCTCGTCCTCGTCCGCCTTGCGGGCCGACACGATCACGGCGCCATCGCGGACCTCGACGTTCAGGTCGTCGGCGGCAAAGCCGGCCACCGCGATCGAGATGCGATAGGCGTCCTCGCCGGTCTTCTCGATGTTGTAGGGGGGATAGGTGGTGCTGGCCACGTCAGCGGTCATGGCGCGGTCCATGACGTCGGCCAGACGGTCGAAGCCGACAGAGGCCCGGTACAGCGGGGTCAGGTCGAAATTACGCATGTGTCACATCCTGTTCAAAGCGATGTCAGAGTTGCCCCCCGAAACCGGGCGGGCAGGGAAACCGACGCCGTCATGGCCGCCGGTTTCCTGAATCTAGATCGCTCGAACCGCGTTTCAAGACCCCAATGCGGCAGGTTTCGGCCCGCCCGTGGCCCAGTCCAGCAGTTCGACCGTATGCACCACCGGCACCTGCGTCCCGCCGCCGATCTGCATCATGCAGCCGATATTGCCCGCCGCGATCACCTCGGGTGCGACCGCCTCCAGCGTCTCGACCTTGCGCGCCTTTAGCTCCGACGACAGTTCCGGCTGCAGCAGGTTATATGTCCCCGCCGACCCGCAGCACAGATGCGGGTTCGCGGGCTCCAGCACGGTGAAGCCCATCCCCGACAGCAGGTCCTTGGGCGCCGACCGGATCTGCTGGCCGTGCTGCAGCGAACAGGCCGAATGATAGGCAACGCGCATTCCCTGCCCCTGATCGCCTGCCCGCGCGGGCAGGCCCAGCCCGACCAGGAACTCGGTCACGTCACGGGCCAGGCCCGCGACACGGCGCGCGTCGGCCTCCATCGGGTCGCCCTTGAACAGGTGCCCGTAATCCTTGATCGTCGTTCCGCAGCCCGAGGTGTTGATGATCACCGCGTCCAATGCACCCCCCTCTTCGGCCGCAAGCAGGCGGCGGATGCTGTCGCGGGCGCGGGCCTTGCCGTCGGCCTCCTGCCCCATATGCAGGGTCAGCGCGCCGCAGCAGCCGAAATCCTGCGGGATCACCACCTCGACCCCCGCCCGCTGCAGCAGGCGGATGGTGGCATCATTGATGTCGGTGTTCAGCGCCCGCTGCGCGCAGCCGACCATCAGCGCGACCCGCGCGCGACGGGTGCCCTGCGCCGGGAAGGTCTGGCCGTCGTCGTTTCGGCTGACCGGGGGGATCGACCTGGGCGCCATGTCCAGCATCGCGCGCAGGCGGCGGTCCGGCATCAGCCCCTTGAAAGGCCGCGCGATCCGCGCGCCCATCAGCGCCAGCCGGAACCGGCCCGGATGCGGCAGCACGAATTTCAGCACCCACCGCAGGAAGCGGTCAGCGACGGGACGGCGATAGGTCTCCTCGATATGCTCTCGTGCATGTTCCAGCAGGTGACCGTAATGCACGCCCGACGGACAGGTCGTCATGCAGGACAGGCAGCCCAGACAGCGGTCGATATGCTTGACCGTCTTTTCGTCCGCCGGCCGGCCGGATTCCAGCATCTCCTTGATCAAGTAGATACGGCCGCGGGGGCTGTCCAACTCGTCTCCCAAGACCTGATAGGTCGGGCAGGTCGCCGTGCAAAAGCCACAATGCACGCAGGTCCGCAGGATCTTGTTCGACCGCGCGGTCAGCGGGTCGGACAGCTGTTCGGGCGAGAAATGGGTCTGCATCAGGCAAGATTTCCAAACAGGCCGCGCGGGTCGAACCGTGCCCGCAGGTCACGCTCCAGCCGGTCGGTCAGGGGGTCGGGGGCGGGCAGGATGCCCGGCGCGCCGCTGATGCGGCGGGCATGGCCCGAAAAGGTCGGCAGGTCGGGCATCTGCCCGCGCGGCAGGCGGACATGGATCAATGCCCCGCCCCAGTCCAGCGACCGGGGTTCCGGCAGGCGCGCCAGCAGGGCCGGCGCCTCGCTTGGCCGACAGGTGATGCGCCAGGTGTCCAGGTCGGGGTGGTGGCTGGTCCGGCACAGCAGATCCCAGGCCTCCGGGTCGCCCTCCTGCACGGTACCGAAGTCGGACAGGCGCGCGGTCAGGTCCGCCGCGCGTGCCTTGACCGATGCCGCCAGCCCCTCGACCCGGATCAGCGCGCCGTGGCCGGGCAGCCACGCCGCACCGGACACGTCGAAGGGGCCGCCAAGCGCGCTGGACAGGGCCGGGATGGCGGCCGCGGCGTCCAGGTCCGGCAAAGCCAGGGTCGCGGTCACGGGCGGGATGGGGGCCGTACGAAAGCTGATCTCGGTCAGCGCGCCCAGGGTACCGCGGCTGCCAGCCATCAGCTTGACCAGGTCATAGCCGGTGACATTCTTCATCACCCGCCCGCCATTGCTGACGATCTGGCCCTGCCCGTCCACGAAGCGGACGCCGATCATCGCGTCGCGCGCGGCCCCGGCCTGAACCCGGCGCGGGCCGCTGGCATTCGTCGCGGCCACGCCGCCGATGGTCGAGCCGGTCGTGACCGGGGGTTCGAACCCCAGCATCTGGCCTTCGGCGGCCAAGGTCTGGCGCACTTCCTCCACCGGGGTGCCCGCACGGACGACCAGCGTCAGCGCCTCGGGTTCGTACAGCGTCACGCCGGTCAGGGCGGTCGTGTCGATCCGGTCCCCCTGCCCCTCTCCGGGCCACAGGCGCGTGGCGCCACCGGTCACGGCGATCGGGCCACGGGCGTCGCGGATCATCTGGGCCAGCTGGCCCTCGGTCTCAGGCCGCATCGGCGGGCCGGTTCAGGCGGCGGTCGCGGCGCGGGGCGCTAACGTCCAAGGGAAAGACCTTGGCCGCGTTCAACAGCCAGTGCGGATCGAACGCATCCTTGACCAGCATCTGCGCCTCGAGGTCGTTGGGGGCGAACTGTTCGCTCATCAGGTCTCTCTTTTCGATGCCCACGCCATGTTCGCCGGTCAGGCAGCCGCCGACCTTGATGCACAGCCGCAGGATGTCGGCGCCAAGCGCCTCGGCCAGGTCCAGATCGCCCGGCTTGTTGGCGTCATAGATGATCAGGGGGTGCATGTTGCCGTCGCCCGCGTGAAACACGTTCGACACGGCCAACCCGTATTGCCGCGACAGATCGCCGATGCCCGCCAGGACCGTGGGCAGGGCCGTCACCGGGATCGTGCCGTCCAGGCAGATATAGTCGCCCATGCTGCCCATCGCGCCAAAGGCCGATTTCCGGCCCTTCCAGATGCGGGCGGATTCGTCGTCGGACCGGCTCTCGCGGAACTCGACCGGGTCGAAGGTCATGGCGATGTCGCGGATCAGGGTCAGCTGTTCGTCGATCTCGGGGCCCGTGCCCTCGACCTCGACGATCAGCAACGCCTCGCAGTCGGGATAGCCCGCGCCCGAAAACTCCTC
Organism: Paracoccus sp. Arc7-R13; assembly: GCF_004010775.1. Classification (NCBI taxonomy): domain Bacteria; kingdom Pseudomonadati; phylum Pseudomonadota; class Alphaproteobacteria; order Rhodobacterales; family Paracoccaceae; genus Paracoccus; species Paracoccus sp. Arc7-R13. The sequence continues at coordinate 2,844,719 of NZ_CP034810.1, forward strand.
GGTCGCCTTGATGCAGGGGGCGTCCATGAACTCGATCGCGACCGGGATGATGCCCGCGCGGATGATCGCAGCGACGCAGGCGCCCGCGGTCTCGGCTGCGGCAAAGCCGATCAGCGCGGGCCGCGCGCCTGCGGGCTTGGGCAGGATGCGCAGGGTCGCCTCGGTCACGATGCCCAGCTGGCCCTCGGACCCGCAGACGACGCCCAGAAGATCAAGCCCCGGCCCCTCGCCCATCGGGCCGCCCAGATGCACGACCGAGCCGTCCATCAGCACGACCGTGACGCCCAGGAGGTTGTTGGTGGTGACCCCGTATTTCAGGCAATGCGCGCCGCCCGAATTCATGGCGATGTTGCCGCCGATGGCGCAGGCCAGCTGGCTGGACGGATCGGGCGCATAGAAGAAGCCCAGCCCGTCCACCGCACCCGATACCGACAGGTTGGTGCGCCCCGCCTGGACCCGGATCAGCCGGTCGCCGGGGGCGATCTCCAGCACGTCGGTCATGCGCGACAGGCCGATGACGACGGCATCCGCGGTGGGCATGGACCCGCCCGCAAGGCTTGTCCCCGCGCCGCGCGGCACCACCGGCACGCGCAGGTCGTGGCACAGGCGCAGCAGGCGCGACACCTCCTCGGTGCTGCGGGGCAGGACCACGGCCAGAGGCGCGCAGCGATAGGCCGACAGCGCATCGCATTCATAGGCCCGCGTTTCCGCCGGGTCGTCGATGACCGCGCCGGGCAAGGCCGCCTTCAGCGCCTCGGTGATCGCCTGCCTGCGCGACAGGACCGTCGCGTCGGGTGGGGGCATCTGCATCATGGCCGGTTCTCCTCCCTGCCTGTCGTCCCGACGGTATGCCGCGTCACGGGGGGTTTCAAGGCGCGACGTCCGGCCCTAATGTCGCGGCATGAACCTGCTGGACCAGATTTCCGCCGCTCCGATGGCCCTGCGCGACATGGCCGCGCTGGCGTTCCTGTTCGTCGCCTGGCTGGGGATCGGCTGGTTCACCGAACGCCCGCCGGCGGGGCGGCCGTCGGTTTCGGTGCTGATGACGCGCTATCGCCGGGAATGGATGCGCCATTTCGTCGAGCGCGACCCGCGCATCTTCGACGGCAACATCCTGGCCAGCCTGCGCGAGGGGACGGCGTTCTTTGCCAGCGCCTGCATGATCGCCACGGGCGGCCTGCTGGCGCTGATCGGCAACGGCGAGCGGCTGCGCAGCGTCGCCAGCGGGCTGGAGCTGACGCCCACCGCCGGCACGGGGTGGGAACTGCGCCTGCTGGTGCCGATGTTCTTCGTGGTGAACGCGTTCCTCAAGTTCGTCTGGGCGCACCGGCTGTTCGGCTATTGCGCGGTGATGATGGCGGCGGTCCCGAACCGCGCCGACCACCCCGAGACGATGGACCGCGCCATGCAGGCGGCCGACCTGAACATCACCGCCGCCCGCAGCTTCAACGCCGGGCTGCGCAGCGTCTATTTCGCGCTTGGCGCGCTTGGCTGGCTGACCGGTGCCTGGACGCTGATGCTGGGCACGGCGATCGTGCTGTGGGTCACGTGGCGGCGCGAGTTCGCGTCGACCTCGCGCCAGGTCATCCTGCGGTCGCTGCCGCCCCCGATGCTGTCCGCCGGGCTTTCCGGTCCTGTCGGACAGCGATCGTCAGCACCACCGCCCCCGCGGCCGTAAGCGCCACGCCCACCAGCCCCGGCGCGCGCCACCCCCATCCGGCCGCCAGCGCCAGCCCGGCCAGGAAGGGCCCAAGCGCGTTGGCCGCGTTGAAGGCCGCGTGATTCATCGCCGCCGCCATGTTCTGGGCCGACCCCGCCACGTCCATCAGCCGCGTCTGCAGCGGAATGACCAGCCCCGCACCGGCGGCGATCAGGAAGGACGACAGCACCATCAGCGGCCAGCTGCCCACGACCAGGGCTGCGAACCCCTGGGTCGCGGCCATCGCGGCCAAGCTGGCGAATGCCGCACGGTCGATGCCCAGGATCTCGGTCAGGCGGCCGGCGCCCCAGGTGCCCAAGGTGCCGCCCACGCCGAAGGCCGCCAGCGTCAGCGGGATCACGTATCCCGGCGCGTCGGTGGTGGCCAGGATCGCCGCCGTCATGAAGGCATAGACCGCGAACAGCCCGCCGAACCCGATGGCCCCCACGGCCAGCACCCACAGGACGCGCGGGTTGCGCAGCGCCGCCAGTTCGTCCCACGGGCGGGCGTCGGGATTGCCACCGACGCGCGGCGCCACGCGCAGGATCAGCCACGCCGACAGCAGCGCGATCACGCCGGGAAGCGCAAAGCCCCACCGCCAGCCGATGCTTTGCCCCATCCAGCCCGCCAGCGGCACGCCGACGATGTTGGCGATGGTCAGCCCCAGCAGCACCCGTGCCGCGCCCCGGGCCCGCTGTCCCACGGGCAGCGCGTCCGCCGCGTAAAGCATCGCGACGCCCAGAAAGCCGCCATGCGGCAGGCCGGCCAGGAACCGCACCCCGACCAGCGTCGCCAGGCCCGGCATGAAGGCCGCCAGCAGGTTCACGACGCCGTAAAAGGCCATCAGCGCCGCCAGATAGCGCCTGCGCGGCAGCCGCGCGCCCAGCATCGCGGTGACCGGCGCGCCGACCACGACGCCAAGGGCATAGGCGCTGATGACGTGACCGGCCTGCGGTTCGGTCAGGGCCAGGTCGGCGGCGAAATAGGGCAGCAGGCCCATGGCCGCGAATTCGGACGTGCCGATGGCGAACGCGCCAAGCGCCAGCGCCAGGATCGCGGCGCGAAAATCAGGGGTAGAGGTCATGCGGAGTTCCTGGGACGGGGGTGTTAGCCCTCACACCAGCTTGGGCGGGGTTTGGCAAGCCCTGCGCGGACAGGTCAGCCTTGCATCATGTGCAAGGCGTCACAGCAGCCCGCGCTGAACCGCGACCCAGATCGCCAGCGCGGCCACCACCAGCACCCCGAACGCGACCGAGGCGCCAAAGCTGACCGCCCTGCCCTGCCAGCGGGTGATCTCGCCCAAGGGGCGCAGATGCGCGGCCAGCGCCGCGTGATCGCGCGCCAGACGCTCGGCGGGCAGCTGCCGCGCGACCTTGGGCTGGGCCGACAGGCGGTCGGCCTCGGCCAGGCGGGCCGCACGACGGCGCAGGCGCGCCGGCAGCGCCCCCCCGCGGCGGTTCAGCATCACGGAAAGCGGCGGCCGTTCGCCGCGCCGGGCGCCGCCGAACCGGGACGCGATCAGGACCGCGATCTCGTCGGCCATGACGGGAATGTCTTCGAAGCTGTGACCCTTGCGCATCATCGGGTCAGGATAGACGGGATGGCAGCCGCGCGCCAGACGCCGTAAGCTGCCCGCATGAAGCTGAATCACACCGTCGCGGGCCCCGAAGGCGCCCTTCCCGTCCTGCTGGTGCACGGACTGTACGGCCAGGGCCGCAACCTGGGCGCGCAGGCCCGCAGGCTGGCACAGACGCGCCGCGTGGTCACGGTCGACCTGCGCAACCACGGCGACAGCCCCCAGGACATGGATGCCGACTATGCCGCGCTGGCGGGCGATCTGGCCCGACTGATCGGCGATCTGGGCGGGCGGGTCGATCTGGTCGGCCATTCGATGGGCGGCAAGGCGGCGATGGTGCTGGCGCTGACGCAGCCCGACCTGGTGCGGCGGCTGGTGATCATGGACATCGCGCCCGTCGCTTACGACCATGACCAGACCCGCTATATCGACGCGATGGAGGCGCTGGATCTGTCCGCGATCACCCGTCGCAGCCAGGCCGATGCGGCGATGGCCGCGGACGTGCCCGAACCGGGCGTGCGGGCGTTCCTGCTGCAGAACCTGGACCTCAAGGCCACGCCGCCCGCGTGGAAGCTGAACCTGCCCGCGCTGCGCGCGGCGATGCCGCAGATCGTGGGCTGGCCCGACGACCTGCCGCAAGGCAGCTTTCCCGGCAAGGTCATGGCCCTGCGCGGGGCGCGGTCCGATTATGTCGCCGATGCCGGAGAGGCCGCCCTGCGCGCCCATTTTCCGCAGGTGCGCATCGTCACGCTGAAGGATGCCGGGCACTGGCTGCATGCCGACGCGCCCGAGGCCGTGGCCGAAACGCTGGTCAGTTTTCTGGGCGACGGCCGCTAGCAGCGCAGATCGACCAGTGCGACGGCCGAATGGGGGCCGCCCTGCGGCGTCAGGCTGTTGTCGATGGGCCGGCATCCGGTGGCTTGGGCGGCCGCGCGCATCATCAGGTCGGGCATACGGCCGCGATCGGCGCGGCGCAGGCGGTCCAGCCTGATTACCTGCGCCTCGGTCCCGCGGGGATAGACGGCAAAGCGCATGCCGTCGACCGTCACGTCCTGACGCGCGGCGGCCAGAAAGCCGGGCGACGGGGTGGTGCAGCCCGACAGGGCCAGCATCAGGACAAGGGGGACGGTCATGCGCATCATGCCCCCATCATCGCCCGGCAAGGTTAACCGCAGGTTAATCCTGCCGCTGCTCCTCCAGCCGGTCGGCCAGCGATTCGGCGCGGGCGGCCAGTTCGGCCATCGCCTCTCGCAGGTCAGAGGGAATCACTGGAACCTCGACGCGGGGCGGGTTCTGCTGCAGCCGATTGATGTGGCGTTCGGCCTTTTCGGCGCGATCCTCCAGCGTAGCGAAACGGTCGGCCAGCATTAGCCCGGCCAACAGAAGCAGGCGCGGCTCCGGGACGCGACCGGCCTGTTCCAGGATCTGGCGCGCCTCTCCGTCCAGGATGGCGGCGGCGCGTTGCAGCAGGCGTTCCTCGCCATCGGCGGCGCCGACGCGGTATTCCTTGTGTCCGATGGTGAATTCGACCTCGGCCATGTCAGCGCTCCTCATGGTTGGGCGGCAGATCCTCGGGCAGACCGCCCGCATCGCCCCCGGCCTCGTCCGGCACGGCGCCGTCCAGGATCGGCGGTTCGTCGGCCAGCAGGCGCTCCAGCTCTGCCATGATCTCGCTCATCTGCGCCATCTCGGCGGCGCGGGCGGCGCGCAGGGCGGACAGTTCGGCCTGCAGGGCGGCCATCTGTTCGTCGGCCCCGATGCCGCCGGTCTCCTGCGCCTCCAGAAGGTCGCGGTTGGCGGTGATCAGTTCCTCGTTGGCGGCGGACAGGCCCGCGGCCTGTTCCGTCGCGGCGTCCAGACGGGCCTGCAGCTCGGCCAGGGCGCCGTCATCGGCGGCGCTGGACGGGGCTGGTGCCGCCGCTTCGGCCGGACGTGGGGGCACGTCAAGCATCTTATCCATCCGGTCAAGCGCGGCGCGCAGCCTGCGTTCGCTGGCAGTGATGTCGCTCATGGCGCGGATCCTTTGGTGGCGTCTGAAAGACGTTTTCGCATTGCGGGCCCGGTAAGACAAGAACGGGCGGGAAAACCCGCCCGTTCCTTTCGATTATCCAGGGGTCAGCGCAGCTCTCGATGCTCGGCCATCAGGCCCTTGACCAGGGCATAGCACGCGCCCAGCAGCACGATGGCGAAGGGAAAGCCCGTCGACACCGCCATCGCCTGCAACGCGACCAGGCCGCCGCCCACCAGCAGGGCGATGGCGACCGCCCCTTCGATGGCGACCCAGAAGATGCGCTGCGGGACGGGGGCGTTGATCTTGCCGCCCGCCGCGATCGTGTCGATGACCAGCGATCCGCTGTCCGACGAGGTCACGAAGAACACGATCACCAGCACGATCCCCACCAGCGAGGTGATGGAGGCCAAGGGCAGCTGCCCCAGCATGGTAAACAGCTCCAGTTCCAGCGGCGCATCCAGGATGCCCGAGAAGCCGCTGACGGTCAGGTCGATGGCCGTGCCGCCAAGCGCCGTCATCCACAGGATCGAGATCAGCGACGGCACGATCAGCACCGCGATCAGGAACTGCCGCACGGTGCGGCCGCGGCTGACGCGGGCGATGAACATGCCGACGAAGGGCGACCAGCTGATCCACCATGCCCAATAGAACGCGGTCCAGCCGTGGCGGAAGTTGTCGTCAGTGCGGCCGAAGGGATTCGACAGCGGGATCAGCTCCGCACCATAGGCGCCCAGGTTGCTGAAGAAGCCGCCCAGAATGGCCATGGTCGGCCCCACCGCGATGACAAAGATCAGCAGCACGATGGCCAGGATCATGTTCAGCTCGGACAGGCGCTTGACGCCTTTTTCCACGCCCAGGACGACCGAGGCCCCGGCGACGAAGGTGATGCCGACGATCAGCAGGATCTTGTTCAGGCCGGTGTTCTGGAACCCGAACAGATAGGCCAGCCCGGCCATCGCCTGTTCTGCGCCCAGACCCAGCGAGGTCGCAAGGCCGAAGATCGTGGCCAGCACCGCCAGGATGTCGATGATGTGGCCCGGCCAGCCCCAGATCCGTTCGCCGAAGATCGGATAGAAGACCGCGCGCAGCGTCAGCGGCAGCCCCTTGTTGTAGGCGAACAGGCCCAGTGCCAGCGCCACCATCGCATAGATCGCCCAGGGGTGCAGACCCCAGTGGAAGATCGTCGCGGCCATGCCGATGCCGCGCGCGGCCTCGGGGTCGTCGACGGCGCCGCCCAGCGGGGCCCAGTCGGTGCGCACGCCCCCCTCGGTCACCGGACCGCCCAACGCGGCCTCGAAATGGCCCAGCGGTTCGCTGACCCCATAGAACATCAGGCCGATGCCCATGCCCGCCGCAAACAGCATCGCGAACCAGCCGGTCAGGCTGAAATCGGGCGTGGCTTCGGGTCCGCCAAGACGGATCCGGCCAAGCGGCGACACGATCAGCGCCAGGCACAACAGCACGAAGACGTTGCCGGCCAGCATGAAGAACCAGTCCAGGTTCGATGTCAGCCCGTCGCGGATGCCCCCGAACAGGGGTTCCAGCTGGCCGGGAAACATCAGCGTGGCAACGGTGAACAGCACCACCGCCGCGGCAGAGATGCCGAAGACCGGGTTGTGGATGTCGAAGGGCACCTTGCCCTGATGCTCGATGTTGTCCTGACCGATGGTATAGTCGGTCTCGATGATCTCTGTCGGGCCTTCGGGCTCGGGCAGCGGCTCGATGCCGTCATCGGGGGCGGGTGCAGGCTCTGCCTTGGGCGGCGGGGCCTTGGGGGCATGGGACGGGTAACGGCCGCTCAGGGCGTCCTGTTCGCGCGTCCGGTCGCGGGGGGTGCCCGGCGTTCCCGGACCTTTCGGTGGTGTTTGTGACATCTGTCCCTTTCAGATTTGGTCTCGAACGGGTGGCAGGTCCTTGGACCCTTGGCGGAAATCCGCCGCGGAGGCTCACTCCTTCTCACATTTCGGTCAGAAAGGCCACTGCCGGACATTTGGTTCCCACCGGCCTGCCCGGTCCGACCGTTGACTTTGCCGGCGACCGTGACCAAGCATTCGCGTTTTGCGCCGTGGCGAGGACCCGATGGGAAAAGTGAACCGCAGCTTTGTCGTGATCGGGCTTGGCGCCTTTGGCAGCGTCGTGGCCGCCGAACTGGCGCGCTTCGGCAACCAGGTCATGGGCATCGACAAGGACCCGCGGCGGGTGGCGGCGCTGGCAGAACAGCTGCCCGCGTCGCTGATCCTGGACGCCACCGACGAAGGCGCGCTGCGCGAGGCGGGCGTCGACCGCTATGACGTGGGGCTGGTGTCGATCGGCAACAACCTGGAAAGCAACGTGATCGCCGCGATGAACCTGCGGCTGGTGGGCGTGGGCACGGTCTGGGCCAAGGCCGACAACCGCACCCATCACCGCATCCTGTCCAAGATCGGCGCCGACCGCGTCGTCATGCCGGGGCTGGAGATGGGCCGCCACACCGCGCAGATGCTGAACAACCCGGCGGTCCAGGACTATGTCAGCCTGGGCAACGGCTATTCGGTGGTGAACCTGATGATCCCGCACCGCCTGTCGGGCCGTACCCTGTCGCAGTTGAACCCCGGCCCGGGGATCGAGATCCTGGGCATGATGCGCGGCACCGAATATCGCGACATCCGCGGAGAGGACCCGGTCCTGCAGGCCAACGACCGCCTGCTGCTGCTGGGCAAGCGGGTGGACCTGACCGGTTTCGGCGACCGGCTGTGAAGCGGCCCCGCCCCTCGGCGCTGCGGCGCTGGCTGGCGCGCACGCCCCCGCCGGCCGTGCTGGCGGTGGGGTACCTGACCCTGATCGCGGTGGGCGGCCTGCTGCTGATGCTGCCGCCGATGACGCACACGCCGATCACGCTGTCGGATGCGCTGTTCACCTCGACCTCGGCGGTGACGGTGACGGGGCTGAACGTGGTTGACACCGAACTGGTCTATGCGTTCTGGGGACAGCTGGTCATCGCGGTGCTGATCCAGCTGGGCGGGCTGGGCCTGATGACCTTTGCGGTGCTGATCTGGTCGGCCCTGGGCCGCCCCCTGGGCATCACCCAGGGCACCTATCTGCGCGAGGACCTGAACCAGACCTCGTACGGCAAGCTGACGCGGCTGGTCTGGACCATCCTGCGCATCGTCGTCATGGCCGAGGTCGCGGGCGCGATGCTGCTGTGCCTGTCCTTCATGCCCCATCACGGGCTGGGCCCGGGGCTGTGGCATGCGATCTTCCATTCCGTCTCGGCGTTCAACAACGCGGGCTTTTCGACCTTCTCTCCGGGGCTGACGGGATACGCGCTGGACCCGGTGGTCAACGTGGTGATCCCGGTCCTGTTCATCGCGGGCGGCATCGGCTACGTCGTCATCGCCGACCTGTACCAGCGCGCGTTCTGGCGCGGCTGGTCGCTGCACACGCGGATGATGATGGTCGGCACCGCCATCCTGATCGTGGGCGGCGTCGCCATGACCGCGATCCTGGAATGGGACAACCCCAACACGCTGGCACAGTATCACAGCATCACCGCCCGCCTGACCGTCGCGTGGTTCCAGGGCGTGACCACCCGCACCGCGGGGTTCAATTCGACCGACATCGCGGGGTTGGAGGATTCCACCTCGTTCATATACATGATCCTGATGATCATCGGTGCCGGCCCCACCTCGACGGGCGGCGGGCTCAAGGTGACGACCGTCTTCGTGATGCTGCTGGCGACCTGGGCGTTCCTGCGCCGCCGGACCGAGGTGACGGGGTTCGGCCGGTCCATCCCCCTTGGCGACGTGCTCAAGGCGATGGCGCTGATGGCGATGGCCTCGGCCGTCATCGTCACCGCGATCTTTCTGCTGCTGATCAGCGAGGGCGGCGATTTCGTCGACATCGCGTTCGAGGTGTCGTCGGCCTTCGGCACGGTCGGCCTGTCGCGGGCCTATACGCCTGAACTGTCCGAATTCGGGCGTGCGGTCATCATGGTGGTGATGTTCCTGGGCCGGGTCGGACCGCTGACCCTGGGGTTCTTCCTGGCCACGCGGATGGTGCCGCGGGTGCGATATCCCGCGGGCCAAGTGCACCTTGGCTGATGCGCCTGCCGCCCCTATAAGGCGCCCTGACAGGAAGGACATCCCATGCGCCAGGCGACCATCACCCGCAAGACCTCGGAAACCTCGATCGAGGTGACGCTGAACCTCGACGGCACCGGGGTCTATGATAACCGGACCGGCGTGGGCTTCTTCGATCACATGCTGGACCAGCTGTCGCGCCATTCGCTGATCGACATGACCATCCGCGCCGAGGGCGACCTGCATATCGACGACCACCACACGGTCGAGGATACCGGCATCGCCATCGGCCAGGCCCTGGTCGCGGCACTGGGCGACAAGAAGGGCATCCGCCGTTACGGCAGCTTCCTGCTGGCCATGGACGATTCGCTGGTCCGCGCGGCGCTGGACCTGTCGGCGCGGCCCTATCTGGTCTGGAACGTCGACTTTCCGTCGGAAAAGATCGGCACGTTCGACACCGAACTGGTGCGCGAATTCTTCCAGGCGCTGTCCACGCATGGCGGCATCACGCTGCATGTGGACCGCCTGCACGGGCTGAACAGCCACCACATCGCCGAGGCCGCCTTCAAGGCCGTCGCCCGCGCGCTACGCGAGGCGGTCGAGCCCGATCCGCGCATGGCGGGCGTGCTGCCCTCGACCAAGGGGGCGCTGTGATGCGGGTCGCGCTGGTCGATTACGACAGCGGCAACCTGCATTCGGCCGAAAAGGCGTTCCAGCTGATGGGCCGCGACGCGGGCGCCGAGGTCGTCGTGACCTCGGACCCCGAGGTCGCCGCCCGTGCCGACCGCATCGTGCTGCCCGGCGACGGGGCCTTTCCCGCCTGCCGCACCGCCCTGGGCGAGGTGGACGGTATGGCCGAGGCGATCCAGGACGCGGTGATCACCCGCGGCGTGCCCTTCATGGGCATCTGCGTCGGCATGCAGATGCTGGCGACCACGGGGCATGAATACCGCGAGACGCCCGGCCTGGACTGGATCGGCGGAGAGATCCGCGCCATCGCCGCCCCCGGCCTCAAGGTGCCGCATATGGGCTGGAACGATCTGGTCATCGACCGCCCCCACCCCGTGCTGGAGGGGATCGCGACCGGCGATCACGCCTATTTCGTCCACAGCTGGCAGTTCCAGGTGGCGGACCCCGCGCATCTCTTGGCGCATATCGATTACGGCGGGCCGGTGACGGCGGTGGTCGGACGCGACAATATCGTCGGCACCCAGTTCCACCCCGAGAAGTCCCAGGCCGTGGGCCTGCGCCTGATCGCCAACTTCCTGCGCTGGAACCCCTGAGGGGTCACTGGACCTCCGGCGCCGTTTGCGGTCATGTGCCGCAAACGGACAGGAGAGAGTGATGGATGATCTGGAATGCCGCATCGCCGTGGCCCGGGGCGATCAGCCCGCCGACCTGATCCTGCGCGGCGGCCGGGTCTTCGATCTGATCACCGGCACGATGATGACGGGCGACGTGGCGATCTGCGGCGACCGCATCGCAGGCATCGGCGATTACGACGGCACCCGCGTGATCGATGTCAGCGGGCTGATCCTGGTGCCGGGCTTCATCGACACGCATCTGCATGTCGAAAGCAGCCTGGTCACGCCCTTCGAGTTCGACCGCTGCGTGACGCCCCGCGGCGTCACCACGGCCATCTGCGACCCGCACGAGATCGCCAATGTCATCGGCCTGGACGGCATCCGGTATTTCCAGGCCGCCTCCGAGCATCTGCTGATGGACCTGCGGGTGCAGCTGTCCTCCTGCGTGCCGTCCACGGAGATGGAGACATCCGGCGCGCGGATCGAGGCCGGGGATCTGGCGCAGGTCATGGGCCACCCTTCGGCCATCGGGCTGGCCGAATTCATGAACTATCCCGGCGTGATCCACCGCGATCCGGCCGCCATCGCCAAGCTGCGCCTGTTCGCGGGCGGCCATATCGACGGGCATTGCCCGCAGCTGACGGGTCTGGACCTGAACGCCTATGTCGCCGCCGGCATCCGCACCGAGCATGAGGCCACGACCGCCGAGGAAGCGCTGGAGAAGCTGCGCAAGGGGATGCGCGTCCTGATCCGCGAAGGCTCGGTCAGCAAGGACCTGGACGCGCTGCAGCCGATCCTGACCGAGGCGACCAGCGCCTATCTGTGCCTGTGCACCGACGACCGCAATCCGCTGGACATCGGAGAGCATGGGCATCTGGACTACATGATCCGCCGGCTCATCGCGCTTGGCACATCGCCGCTGGCGGCCTATCGCGCGGCATCGCTGTCGGCGGCCGAGGCCTTCGGGCTGAAGGATCGCGGACTGATCGCGCCGGGCCTGCGTGCCGATATCGTGGCCATCGACAGCCTGGAGGAGTGCCACGCGCAGCTGGTCCTGACCGGCGGGCGGGTGGTCGATGACGCGGCCTTCGCCGCGCGCGGGACGGTGGCGCCGGTGGGCCGCGCCTCGGTCAAGGCGCCCAAGGTGACGCCGCAGGATTTCCGCTGCACCGGCAACCGCACGGAAACCCCGGTGATCGGCATCCTGGAAGGCAAGATCATCACCGAACACCTGACCCACGACATCCCGCCGCAGGACGGCGACAAGCGCCCCAATCCCGCCCGAGATCTGTCCCGCATCGCGGTGATCGAGCGGCATGGGCGGAACGGCAACATCGCCACCGGCTTCGTACAGGGGTTCGGGCTGGCGCGCGGAGCCATCGCCTCGACGCTGTGCCATGATCATCACAACATCGCCGTGGTGGGCGTCGATTACGCGGACATGGCGCTGGCGGCCAACCGGCTGACCGATCTGGAGGGGGGATTCGTCGTGGCCTGCGACGGCCGTATCCTGGCGGAACTGCCCCTGCCGGTCGCGGGGCTGATGAGCCTTGAGCCGTTCGAGACCGTGCGCGACACGCTGATCGCCCTGCGGGAGGCGGCCCGGACCCTGGGCACGACGCTGGAGGAGCCGTTCCTGCAGCTGGCCTTCCTGGCCCTGCCGGTCATTCCCGCGCTGAAGATCACCGATCGCGGCATGGTCGATGTCGCGAAATTCGAGATCATCGCCCCCTGACCCCGCCGGTATCGGTGCGGGAGGGGCACCAGGCCCGTCAGTCGCCCCGGACGCGCAACACCTCGGCCACGGCGCGCGCGACGGCATCGTCGATGCTCAGCGTGCTGGTATCCAGCACGACCGCATCCTCGGCCGGGCGCAGCGGCGCCGTCGCCCTCTGGCTGTCGCGCAGGTCGCGTTCGCGCAGCTGGGCCAGCATCTCCTCGGGGTCGGCGCCCAGTTCCGCCGCGCGGCGCGCCGCCCGCACCTCGTCCGAGGCGACTACGTACAGCTTGACCGCCGCATCGGGACAGATGACCGTGCCGATGTCGCGCCCGTCCAGCACGGCGCCGGGGTCCTGCGCGGCAAAGCGGTGCTGGAACGCGACCAGGGCCGCGCGGACGTCGGGAATGGCCGCGATGCGGCTGGCGGCCTGACCCGCCTCGGCGCTGCGCAGGTCCGGGCGGGCCAGATCCTCCGCGTTCAACGAATGGGCCGCCGCGACAGGATCGCCCCCCTTGGCGCCGGTCGCCCGGTACAGCAGACCCGTGTCCAGGTGGTGAAATCCGAACCGGTCGGCCAGCGCGCGGGCGATGGTGCCCTTGCCCGATGCGGCCGGTCCGTCGATGGCGATGATGAAGGGCATGGCAGGCGATCTGTCGGTTGGCGTTGAGAACGGAATGTCCCGCACCCTTCGCATGCCCGGGGTCACGCGTCCAGCACCCCCGCCCCCGGACCGCCACGCGCAATATTCAGATCACCGGCCATCGCGATATTTTCACGACATTACCCCTTGGCAATCTCTGCGCTGCGCCGTCCTATGGGACTTTAAGAACGCATTGAGTTTTAGACATAGATGTTATCAGGTTTTATCGAACGTCTTCTGGACGCCCCGACCATTGCCGACATCCGCTCCGTATTTCTGGAAGCGGTCGGCCAGCTTGGCTACGATCACGCCCTTTATGCCGCGCGTTTCATGCTGACGGTGCCCAGGGCGCTGTTGCGCGACAACCCCGTGGTCTTCAGCAACCTACCCCCCGATCTGATCGAACAAGCCCAGCGGCTGCGCGATCTGGATCAGGACCCCTGGGTCGAATGGGTGCGCGACAATGACGGCGACATCGCGTCCGACGCGTTGCAGGACCAATTCGGCCCGTCGCGGTCCTTCGGGCTGGCGGCGGAACACGGGCTGGGCCATGCCCGCATCATCAGCCTGCGCGACAAGGTCCTCCACAGCGTGGGCGCGGTGGTGGTGATGCCGCGGCGGGGTGCCGATGCGCAGAACCTGCAGGCGTCCTGGGCGCGGTCGGGCCGCGAGGTCCGGGTGCTGTCCTGGGTGATGCACATGCGCATCGCGACGATGCAGCGCAACCTGCCCAAGGCCACCCTGACCCCGCGCCAACGCGAGGTCCTGGGCTGGCGCTCGGCCGGCAAGACCGTCGGAGAGATCGCGGTGATTTTGGGCATCACCGCCGCCACCGTGGAAAAGCACATGCGCTTGGCCCGCGAGGCCCTGGGGGTCGAGACGACGCCCCAGGCCGTGCTCAAGGCCCATGTGACGCATCAGCTGTTCCAGCCTGCCGCCGCCTCGCTGAGGCTGGGGGGCCAGGGGTAGGGTTTTCCACCGTTTCGCCCGCCCCCGAAACCGCGTCACATCGTAGCGTTCCGTGAGTGGTGACACGCAAGTGTCAGGAACAGGCGGCGTGCGGCAAGGTTGCCTTGGCCGGGCGCCGCCACCAAGGTCCGGAACGCGAAATGCCGGCCCAGGGGGCCGGCATTCGTGTCGTTCGATCAAGAAAGGATCAGGCGCCGCTGAGGGTCTTGGCAACCTCGGCTGCGAAATCCTCTTCCTTCTTCTCGATGCCTTCGCCGACCATCACGCGGGCATAGCCGGTAATCTGGACGCCGGCCTCGGCCGCTGCCTGCTCGACCGTCAGGTCGGGGTTCATCACGAAGGCCTGACCCAGCAGCGTGTTCTCGGCCACGAACTTCTTCATCCGGCCCGGGATGATGTTGTTCTGGATGACGGCCTCGGGCTTCGGCTTGGCCGAAGAGGCGTTCTCTTCCAGCGCCTTGGCGGTCTGGACCTGCAGTTCGCGCTCCAGCGCGGCGGGGTCCATGGTCGCTTCCGACAGCGAGACGGGGTTCGTCGCCGCGATGTGCATCGCGAACTGCTTGCCCACGGTCTGCGCCTTGTCCGCCGGACCCGACAGTGCGACCAGCACGCCGATCTTGCCCAGGCCGTCGGCGGCGGCGTTGTGCACGTAGGACACGACGGTCTCGCCTTCCAGGACCTGCACGCGGCGCAGGGTCAGGTTCTCGCCGATGCGGGCGATGGCGCCGGTCACGACGTCCGAGACGGGCTTGCCGTCCAGATCGGCGGCCTTCAGGGCCTCGATCTCGCCCGCGCCGTTCAGCGCGACGCCGGTGATGTCACGGACCAGCTGCTGGAAATCGGCGTTCTTGGCGACGAAGTCGGTTTCCGAGTTGATCTCGACGGCGACGCCGCGGCCACCCGAGACCTGCACGCCCACCAGACCTTCGGCGGCGACGCGATCGGCCTTCTTGGCGGCTTTCGCCAGGCCCTTGGTGCGCAGCCAGTCGATGGCCGCTTCCATGTTGCCGTCGTTCTCGGTCAGGGCCTTCTTGGCGTCCATCATGCCTGCGCCGGTGGTCTCGCGCAGTTCCTTCACCATCGCTGCGGTGATTGCCATATCCGTCTCCTATCTGTTCAACGCGTCAGGCGGGGCATATCCCCGCCTGACGACAATCCGATGAATGGGTGGTTCCGGGGCGGATCAGGCCTCGGCTGCGGCCTCTTCGGTCGCCGGCTCGTCCAGCAGCTCTTCCGGCGCTTCGGCCAGCGAACCCAGGTCGACGCCAGACGCACCCATGTGCGCGGTCATGCCGTCCAGGGCCGCACGGCTGACCAGGTCGCAGTACAGCGCGATGGCGCGGGCCGCGTCGTCGTTGCCCGGGATGATGTAGTCGATGCCGTCGGGCGAGCAGTTGGTGTCGACCACGGCCACGACCGGGATGCCCAGCTTCTTGGCTTCCAGGATGGCCAGGTCTTCCTTGTTCACGTCGATGACGAACAGCAGGTCGGGAAGGCCGCCCATGTCGCGGATGCCGCCCAGCGAGGCTTGCAGTTTGGTCTGCTCGCGCTCCAGCTGCAGGCGCTCTTTCTTGGTCAGGCCCTCGGCGCCGCCGGCCATCGTCTCGTCGATCGCCTTCAGGCGGTTGATCGACTGGCTGACGGTCTTCCAGTTGGTCAGCGTGCCGCCCAGCCAGCGGTGGTTCATGTAGAACTGCGCCGACTTTTCAGCCGCTTCCGCGATGGAACGCTGTGCCTGACGCTTGGTGCCGACGAACAGCACGCGGCCGCCCTTGGCGACGGTGTCGCGCACGACCTGCAGGGCCGCGTCCAGCATCGGCACGGTCTGCGTCAGGTCCAGGATGTGGATGCCGTTGCGGTCGCCATAGATGAACTCGCCCATGCGGGGGTTCCAGCGTTGGGTCTGGTGACCGTAGTGGACGCCAGCTTCAAGAAGCTGACGCAGCGAGAATTCGGGAAGCGCCATGAGGAGTTCCTTTCCGGTTTGCGCCTTGGCAGGGGGTCTCAGGGCGGACGCCCCAACCGGTGGACCGTTGCGGATATGTCCCGCAAGGCCCTCCCCTGCCTGTGAAGTAGGCGCGCGATAGCCCCTGTGCGGATGAAAGGCAAGCGGATTCGCTGTGGCATTCCTGCAGATAGCGGTAACATCGGCATGGCGGCACCCTTGCATCGGGCGGGGCTTGGGTTCAGGTTCGCAGCAGTTCCATTCATAAGCGATAGGCCCGCCATGACCCCCCAAGATCAGTCCCGGCAGACAAAAGCCCTGTGCCAGCTGGCGCCGGTGATCCCGGTCATCGTCATCAAGGACGTGGCCCATGCCGAGGGGCTGGCCCGTGCGCTGGTCGCGGGCGGGTTGCCTGTGCTGGAGGTGACGCTGCGCTCGGACGCCGCGCTTGACGCGATCCGCGCCATGAGCGGTGTCGCGGGCGGCCATGTCGGCGCGGGCACCGTGCTGACCCCGGATGACGCCAAGCGTGCCAAGGACGCGGGCGCCAGCTTCGCGGTCTCTCCGGGCCTGACCGACCGGCTGATCGCCGCCTGCGAGGATCTGGCCCTGCCGCTGCTGCCGGGCGCCGTCACCGCCTCCGAAGTGATGCGGGCCGCCGATGCGGGCTTCGACATGCTCAAGTTCTTCCCGGCCGAGGCCGTGGGCGGCGCCCCCGCGCTGAAATCGCTGGCGGGCCCCCTGCCCCGCATCAGCTTCTGCCCCACGGGCGGCGTGACACCCCAGAACGCGGGCAGCTATCTGTCCCTGCCCAACGTGATCTGTGTCGGCGGCAGCTGGATCGTGACCGATGCCGACATGGCCGCCGGCAACTGGCAGGCGATCGAGGATCGCGCCCGCACCGCCGCCGCCCTGCGCGGCTGACCATGGACCTGGCGCGCGCCCGCAGGAACGTCACGGTCCTCGTGCTGGCACAGGCGATCCTGGGCGCGCAGATGTCGGTCATCTTCATCGTGGGCGGGCTTGCGGGACAGATCCTGTCGCCGCATCCCTGCCTGGTGACGCTGCCGCTGTCGATGATCATCCTGGGCTCGACCCTGTCGGCACGGCCGCTGGCGCGCTTCATGCAGGCGCGCGGGCGGCAGGCGGGGTTCCTGCTGGCCGTGGCGGCGGGGGCCTTGGGCGCGGCGATCGCGGCGGCGGGGCTGTGGCTGGGCTCGTTCGCGCTGTTCATGGTGGGGTCTGGGCTGACCGGCATCTACATGTCGGCGCAGGGCTTCTACCGCTTTGCCGCGACCGACACCGCGCCCGAGGATTACGCCCCAAAGGCCATCAGCCTGGTCATGGCCGGGGGCCTGGCCGCCGCCATCATCGGGCCTGCGCTGGTGCGCATGACCAGCGACCTGACCGCCGTGCCGTTCCTGGCGACCTATCTGGCGGTGATCTGTCTGAACCTGGCAGGACCGCTGCTGTTCGCCTTCCTGGACATCCCCAAGCCGCGCGCGCCGGTGGCGGGCGCATCCACGGGGCGCCCGATGGGGCAGATCCTGCGCACCCCCGCCATCGCCGTGGCGATGATCTGCGGCATGGTCTCCTATGCGCTGATGAACCTGGTGATGACCTCGACGCCCTTGGCGGTGGTGGGCTGCGGCTATGACACGGCGGATGCCGCCAACATCGTCAGCGCGCATGTGCTGGCCATGTTCGCGCCCAGCTTCGTCACCGGCCACCTGATCGCGCGCTTTGGACCGGAGCGGATCGTCGGGCTGGGCCTGGCGATCCTGGCCGCCGCGGGCGCCGTCGCCCTGTCCGGGGTGGAACTAGAGCAATTCTTCATCGCCCTGATTTTGCTGGGGATCGGCTGGAATTTCGGCTATATCGGCGCCACCACCATGCTGACCCGCGCCCATACCCCCGAGGAACGCGGCCGCGTTCAGGGCATGAACGATTTCGTGGTCTTCGGCGGCGTGTTCCTGGCGTCGCTGTCGTCGGGCGGGCTGATGAACTGTTCGGGCGGGTCCATCGTCGCGGGCTGGAACGCGGTGAACCTGGCGATGCTGCCCTTCCTAGCGCTGGCGGGCGGGGCGCTGCTCTGGCTGGTCATGCGCCGCCGCCCCGCCTGAGGTCAGATCAGGGTCTTCTGCTCGGGCGGCGCGGGCTTGCGGCGCTTGGGCTTCTCGGGCGTGGCGTCGGGGCGCACGGCCACGCGGCGGTCGCCCGCGAATTGCACCTCCATCCGCGGGGTCCGGGCGGCGACCTCGGGCGTGGTGATCACCCCGCCCTCCGGGTCGCGCAGGATCACGAAGCCGCGCCGCAGCGTCTGTTCATGCCCCAGGGACAGCCGCATCCGGTCCAGCCGAACCAGCGCATCCTGCCGCTGACGGCGGATGCGGGCCATCGCCGCCACCAGCCGCCGGTCCAGATCGGCCAGACGCGCGCCCTGCTGCGCTGTCACCCGCCGCGTGTCAGCGAGTACCCGCACCAGTGAATTGTCCAGGCGCTGGCGCAGCTGCGCCAGACGGTCGCGCGGACGCTCCAGCCGTCGGGCGCGCGCGCCCTCCAGCCGCATCAGCGCCCGGTCCAACCCGGCGCGCTTGCCGTGGGTGAACTGCCGCAGCATCGCCGCGGGCATGGGCCGCGAGGCCAGCTGCTGCCGCCGCGCCCGGGCCAGCTGCCGCAGCGCGGGTTCCAGCCGTCCGCCCCACAGGTCCAGCCGCTGCCGCGCGCCTTCGGTCAGCGCAGCAGGACGACCAAGCGCGCGGGCCAGATCGCGCAGACGCTGACGTGGGCGTTGGATCGCCTGCGCATTGCTGCGCGCCATCCGCGCCCCGGTCTCGGCCAGGCGCGCGGCCAGGTCGGCGCGGACCGGGACGGCCATCTCGGCCGCAGCCGTGGGCGTCGGCGCGCGCCGGTCCGAGGCGAAGTCGATCAGCGTCGTGTCCGTCTCATGCCCCACGGCCGAGATCAGGGGGATGGCGCTGTCCGCCGCCGCCCGCACGACCGATTCTTCGTTGAAGCCCCACAGATCCTCCAGCGACCCGCCGCCGCGCGCCACGATGATCAGGTCCGGCCGAGGGATCGGCCCGCCCGGCGACAGCGCGTTGAAGCCCCGGATCGCGGCGGTGACCTGCGGCGCGCAACCCTCCCCCTGCACGGCCACCGGCCAGATGATCACGCGGGTCGGAAAGCGGTCGCGCAGCCGGTGCAGGATGTCGCGGATCACCGCACCGGACGGCGAGGTCACCACCCCTATGACACGCGGCAGGAACGGCAGGGCGCGCTTGCGGTCCTGGTCGAACAGCCCCTCGGCCGCCAGTGCCTTGCGACGCTTCTCCAGCATGGCCATCAGCGCGCCCGCACCGGCGGGCTCGATCTGATCGACGATCATCTGGTATTTCGACTGGCCCGGAAAGGTCGTCAGGCGGCCGGTGGCGATGACCTCCATCCCCTCCTCGGGGCGCTGGATCAGGCGGGCGGCCTGCCCCTTCCAGGTGACGGCGGCCAGCACGGCGCGGTCGTCCTTCAGGTCGAAATACAGATGCCCCGATCCGGGACGGGACACGCGCCCGACCTCGGCCCGGACGCGAACGCGGCCGAACTGATCCTCGATGCTGCGTTTGACCGCGCCGGACAGTTCGGACACGGTGAATTCATGCGCGTTGCTGCCCGGTTCCGGGGCATCGTCCATGTCGTCGTCCAGCAGGTCCATGCGTCTTGTTCCCTTGTCCGGGCCAGACTAGAACGCCGCAAGGTCAAGCGAAAGGGCGGCAGATGAATATCCTGATCCTGGGCGGCGGCGGGCGCGAACATGCGCTGGCCTGGGCGATCCGGCAGAACCCGAAATGCGACCGCCTGATCGTGGCACCCGGCAATGCGGGCATCGCGGGCGTGGCCGAATGCGCCGACCTGGACGTGCTGTCGCGGGCCGAAGTGCTGGAATTCGCGCAGGAGAACGCCGTCGACTTCGTCATCGTCGGCCCCGAGGCGCCCCTGGCCGCGGGCGTATCCGACGCGCTGCGCGATGCGGGCTTCCTGGTCTTTGGCCCGTCGCAGGCCGCGGCCCAGTTGGAGGCCTCCAAGACCTTCACCAAGGAGATCTGCGACGCCTGCGCCGCCCCCACCGCGGCCTGGGCCCGGTTCACCGATGCCGCCGCGGCGCGCGATTACGTGACCGCCCAGGGGGCGCCCATCGTGGTCAAGGCCGACGGGCTGGCCGCCGGCAAGGGCGTCACCGTGGCCGAGACGGTGGACCAGGCCCATGCCGCCATCGACGACATCTTTGACGGGGCCTTCGGCGACATGTCCGTCGTCATCGAGGAGTTCATGGACGGAGAGGAGGCCAGCTTCTTCATCCTCTCGGACGGCACCGACTGCCTGGCCATCGGCACCGCCCAGGACCACAAGCGCGTGGGCGACGGCGATACCGGCCCGAATACTGGCGGCATGGGCGCCTACAGCCCCGCCCCGGTGCTGACGCAGGCGATCCAGGACCAGGTGATGGAGCGCATCGTGCGCCCCACCATCGCCGAGATGGCGCGGCGCGGCATGCCCTTCCAGGGGGTGCTCTATGCCGGGCTGATGATCGCGGACGGACAGGCGCGGCTGGTCGAATATAACGTCCGCTTCGGCGACCCGGAATGCCAGGTGCTGATGATGCGGCTTGGTGGGCAGGTCTTGGACGTGCTGCTGGCCTGCGCCGAAGGGCGGCTGGCTCAAACCCCCGTGACCTGGGCCGACGATCACGCCCTAACGGTGGTCATGGCGGCCCAGGGCTATCCCGGCAGCTATGCCAAGGGGACCGTCATCGGCGGCCTGCAGGCCCTGCCCGAAACCAGCTTTCAGATGACCTTCCACGCGGGCACGGCCGACCGCGATGGCGCGGTTGTCGCCACCGGAGGGCGCGTGCTGGCCTGCACCGGGCGCGGCGCGACCCTGGCCGAGGCGCATCAGCGCGCCTATGCGCTGGTCGACGCGATCGACTGGCCGCAGGGCTTCTGCCGCCGCGACATCGGCTGGCGCGCGCTGTGAACCCATGACAAAGGGCCGGCCCCGCGACGGGGCCGGCCCTTGGACGCCGTCGGGACGATCCGGTCAGATCGGCGAATACAGCCCTTCGTAGATCGGCAGAAGGGTGTCCGTCTCGAACAGGCTGCTGACCGAGGTGCCGTTCCAGATGTTCAGGATCGCCTGCGTGAACATCGGTGCGGTCGGCACGATGCGGATGTTTGGCGCGTTCCTGACCGCATCGGTGGGCTGGATCGAATCGGTGATGACCAGCGATTTCATCACCGAATTGGTGACCCGCTCGACCGCCGGGCCCGAAAGGACGCCGTGGGTGATGTAGGCATGGACCTCGGTCGCGCCGTTGTCGGTCAGCACCTGCGCCGCCTTGACCAGCGTGCCGGCGGTGTCGCAGATGTCGTCCACGATGATGCAGGCCTTGCCCGCCACGTCACCGATCACGGTCATCTCGGCGATCTCTCCGGCCTTCTCGCGGCGCTTGTCGACGATGGACAGAGGCGCACCGATCCGGGTGGCCAGTTCGCGGGCCCGGGCCACACCGCCGACGTCGGGCGACACGACCATCAGGTCGTTCATCCGCCCCTTGAAGTGATGCTGCACGTCCAGCGCAAAGACCGGCGCGGCATAGAGGTTGTCCACCGGCACGTCGAAGAAGCCCTGGATCTGGGCCGCGTGCAGGTCCAGCGTCAGGACGCGGTCCACGCCCGCCTCGGTCAGCAGGTTCGCGACCAGCTTGGCGCTGATCGGGGTGCGGGCCTTGGCGCGGCGGTCCTGGCGGGCATAGCCGAAATAGGGAATCACCGCCGTGATGCGCGCGGCCGACGACCGGCGCAGCGCGTCGGTCATGATCAGCAGCTCCATCAGGTTGTCGTTGGCCGGGTTCGACGTGGGCTGGATGATGTACATGTCCTCGCCGCGGACGTTCTCGTAGACCTCGACGAAGATCTCCTGGTCGTTGAAGCGTTCGACGCGGGCGTCCAGCAGGTTGACGCTCATGCCGCGATGCAGGGACATGCGCCGCGCGATGGACTGGGCCAGCGGTCGGTTGGCGTTTCCGGAAATCAGCTTGGGTTCGGTCATGACGGGCATGGGGCGGGCCTTTGGCGGTTGCGTCAGATTGCGGTTGCCTTAGCACCGGGCTAGCCTGCGGGCAAACCCGGAAAGGACAAGGCCATGGCCCATATCGACTATTATCTAGGGACGATCAGCCCCTGGTGCTATCTTGCCGGCGACCGCCTGGAACAGATCGCCGCCCGGCACGGCGCGCAGATCACCTACAAGCCGCTGGACCTGCTGCAGCTGTTCGACCGGACCGGCGGGGTGCGCCCGGCGCAGCGCCATGCCAGCCGGATGGACTACCGCAACCAGGAACTGCCCCGGTGGGCCGACCATCTGGACATGCCCCTGAACCTCAAGCCCGCGCATTGGCCGGTGAACATGGCGCCGTCGTCCTATGCCATCATCGCGGCGCAGGCGGCGGGGGGCGATGTCGGCGCGCTGGCCCAGAGCTTTCTGCGGGCGGTCTGGGCCGAGGAACGCGACATCAGCGACGACGCGGTGATCCGCGACATCCTGGGCGCCAACGGGTTCGACCCGTCCCTGGCCGACACGGGCCTGTTCGTGGGCGCCGAGACCTACGGCCGCAACCTGGAACAGGCAGTGGCCGCCGGGGCCTTCGGCGCCCCCTTCTATGTCGTGCGCGAGACCGATCAGCGGTTCTGGGGCCAGGACCGGCTGGACTTTCTGGACCGCCATCTGGCCGCGCTATGAGCGGACTGCACCTGCGGCACTGGCCGGGCGATCCGGATCGCCCGGCACTGGCGCTTCATTGCATGATGGGCAGCGGGTCGGCCTGGGGTCCGATCGCGCGGCTGCTGGAGAGGCGCGTCGATCTGCGAGGCTTCGACATGCCGGGCCACGGGCGCAGCGACGACTGGCAGCCCCAGCCCGACGGCCCCGACTATCACACCGCGGTCACGCGTCTGGCGGCGGCGATGATCGACCGGCCGCTGGACCTGATCGGCCACAGCTTCGGCGCGACCGTGGCGCTGCGGATCGCGGTCGCGGCGCCCGATGCCGTGCGCAGCCTGACCCTGATCGAACCGGTGCTGTTCGCCGCCTGCCCGGACCCGGCCCAGGACGCGCTGGATGCCCGCATGGCCGACCTTCTGGACCAGGGCCAGGACGACCAGGCCATGGCGGCCTTCCTGTCGGTCTGGGGCGCGCAGGACCCCGACCGTCTGCCCCCCGAGGCCCGCGCCCAGATGGTGCGCCAGATCCGGCTGGTGGCCGGGACCGGCGACGCGCTTCGCCATGACAGCGCCCGCATCCTGCGCGAGGGCGGGTTGGAGCAGGTCGACGCCCCGGTGCTGCTGATCCAGGGGGCCGACAGCCCGGCGGTGATCGGCGGCATCATCGACGCGCTGGCGGGCCGGTTGCCCGATGTCGGGCGCGCCACGATCCCCGGTGCCGGCCACATGGCGCCCCTGACCCATCCGGAACAGGTCGCGGGACTGATCGGGGTCAACCTGGACCGCGCCTAGAGGATGAAGTCCTGTTCGTCGGGCACGGCCCCAATGGCCATCCACTCCACCCGCATCCGCGCGATGCGGGTGTCGCCCCAGGTGCGGAAGAGGATGTCGAACCCGGTCAGGGTCACGTTCTCGACCTGCAGGTCGCCGCGCTGGTTGCGATCGCTGTCCAGGTCCCACATCCCGACGCCAAGATGCACAACAGGCGGCGCCACGAAGCGGTCGCCGAACTCGACACGCTGGCGGTGCGACCGATCGCCCGTCTCGGTCCACATCGGCCCCTGCGTGTCGAAATCAGAGACCATCGTGACTGCACCGCGTGCGATCCCGATCTCGTGGGTTGCAAATCGTATCATCCGGTCCTTCCCGTCACCCGCGCGGCGATGCTAGCGGCGGCCAGGGTGAAAAAAAAGCCCCGGCAGTGCCGGGGCCTTTCAAGATGTCGATGGTCGGACGGATCAGTCCGGAACCGTCGACTGATTGGGGTCCAGCCCGATATGGGTGCCAAGCGCCTGCATGTCGCCCAGAAGCTTGACGGCGGCGGTCACGACCTCTTCGCCGACATGTTCGCGCCGATCCTTGGCGCTGCGATGGGCGCGGTGGGCGTCCTTCATCATGTCGTTGTAGACGTCCTGCGTGATCTCCTCGCGCGGGTGTCCGCGTTCGGCCAGCAGGCTGACGCTGTCCTGGTTGATCTCGGCAAAGCCGCCGGTGACGGCGAATTCGCTGGTGGTGCCGTCGGCACCCACCAGGATCACCATGCCCGGACGCAGGGTCACGATCGTGGGCGCATGGCCGGGCATGGCGGTCAGATCGCCATCGCTGCCCGGCAGGCGCACCTCGCGCACGGGAACGGAGGCGAGGCTCCGTTCCGGCGACACGAGGTCGAACTGCATGGTATCGGCCATTCTGCCCCCTTACGCCGCTTCTGCGGCCAGACGCTCTGCCTTGGCCTTCACGTCGTCGATGTCGCCGACCATGTAGAAGGCCGATTCCGGCAGGTGGTCGTACTCACCCGCGACGACCGCCTTGAACGAGGCGATGGTCTTCTCCAGCGGCACCTGGACGCCGTCGGAACCGGTGAAGACCTTGGCAACGTCGAAGGGCTGCGACAGGAAGCGCTGGATCTTGCGCGCACGGGTCACGGTCAGCTTGTCCTCTTCGGACAGTTCGTCCATGCCCAGGATCGCGATGATGTCCTGCAGCGACTTGTACTTCTGCAGGATGCCCTGCACATCGCGCGCCACCTGGTAGTGCTCCTCGCCGACGACGGCGGGGTCCAGGATGCGGCTGTTGGAGTCCAGCGGGTCCACGGCCGGGTAGATGCCCAGTTCCGAGATCGCGCGCGACAGAACCGTCGTGGCGTCCAGGTGGGCGAAGGTCGTGGCGGGCGCCGGGTCGGTAAGGTCGTCGGCCGGGACGTAGACGGCCTGGATCGAGGTGATCGAGCCGTTCTTGGTCGAGGTGATGCGTTCCTGCATCGCGCCCATGTCGGTGGCCAGCGTCGGCTGATAGCCCACAGCGGACGGGATGCGGCCCAGCAGAGCCGACACTTCGGACCCGGCCTGGGTGAAGCGGAAGATGTTGTCCACGAAGAACAGCACGTCCGTGCCCGACGCGTCGCGGAACTGCTCCGCCAGGGTCAGACCGGTCAGGGCGACGCGCATGCGGGCGCCCGGCGGCTCGTTCATCTGGCCATAGACCAGGGCCACTTTCGAATCGACTAGGTTGTCGGGAACGATGACGCCCGATTCGACCATCTCGTGGTACAGGTCGTTGCCCTCGCGGGTGCGCTCACCCACGCCGGCGAACACCGAATAGCCCGAGTGCACCTTGGCGATGTTGTTGATCAGTTCCATGATCAGAACCGTCTTGCCCACACCGGCGCCGCCGAACAGGCCGATCTTGCCGCCCTTGGAATAGGGGGCCAGTAGGTCGATGACCTTGATGCCGGTCACCAGGATCTCCGAGCTGGTCGCCTGCGCGGCGAAGTCCGGAGCGGCCTGGTGGATGGCGCGGGTCTCGCTGGTGGCCAGGGCTTCACCCTCGTCCACGGGCTCGCCCACGACGTTCAGGATGCGGCCCAGGGTCACGTCGCCCACGGGCACCATGATCGGGTTGCCGGTGTCGGTCACGACCTCGCCGCGGACCAGACCTTCGGTCGCGTCCATGGCGATGGTGCGGACGGTGTTCTCGCCCAGATGCTGGGCAACTTCCAGCACCAGCGTCTTGCCGTTGTTTTGGGTTACCAGCGCGTTCAGAATCGCGGGAAGCCGGTCTTCGAACTGCACGTCAACGACGGCGCCGATCACCTGCGTGATTTTACCAGTGGCCTCTGCCATGTTGTCACCTTTGCTTTACGGTCAGAGCGCCTCGGCGCCCGCAATGATTTCGATCAGCTCCGTGGTGATCGCAGCCTGACGCGAGCGGTTGTACTGCGTCGTCAGCCTGTCGATCATGTCGCCCGCGTTGCGCGTGGCGTTGTCCATGGCACTCATCCGCGCGCCCTGCTCGGACGCCGCATTCTCTAGAAGCGCCGCAAAGATCTGCGTGGCCACCGAACGGGGCAGCAGATCGGCCAGCAGTTCTTCCTCGCCCGGTTCGTAGTCGTAGAGGGCGTTCGTCTCGGACGCGCCCTCGGGGACTTCGGCGGGGATGATCTGGCGCGCGGTCGGAACCTGGCTGATCACCGATTCGAACCGGTTGTAGAAGATCGTCGCCACGTCGAAATCGCCGGTGTCGAAGCGGGTCAGCACCTCGTCGGCGATGGCGCGGGCCGTGTCATAGCCCATGCGTTTGACCTCGGAGAGGTCGACATGGTGCACGAACAGGCTGCCATAGTCGCGCTTGAGCTGCTCGCGGCCCTTCTTGCCGACGGTCAGGATCGCGACGTCCTTGCCCTCGGCGCGCAGCCGGTCGGCGTGCTGGCGGGCCAGACGCACGATCGAGCTGTTGAAGCCGCCGGCCAGGCCGCGTTCCGCCGTCATCACGACCAGCAGATGACGCTTGTCGTCGCCCGTTCCGGCCAGCAGGCGGGGCGCGCCGGACTGGCCTGCCGCATTCGCGGTCAGGCCGGCCATGACGGCCGCCATGCGGTCGGCATAGGGACGCGCGGCTTCCGCCGCGTCCTGCGCCCGGCGCAGTTTCGCGGCGGCGACCATCTGCATCGCCTTGGTGATCTTCCGCGTGTTCTTGACGCTTCCGATCCGGTTCTTGAGATCCTTGAGACTGGGCATCTATTCCCCCCTCAGGCGCGGGTGCGGTTGTATTCGTCCAGCGCCGCCTTGATCGAGGCTTCCAGCTCGCCGCTGACCTTGCGGTCGTTGCGGGTCATGTCGTCCAGCAGGTCGGACTTCTGGCCGCGCAGGAAGTGGATCAGACCGTCTTCCCAGGCAACGACGTCGCGCACAGGCACGTTGTCGATATAGCCCTTGGTGCCGGCATAGATCACGATGACGATCTCGGCGTTGGTCAGGGGACGGTACTGCGGCTGCTTCATCAGCTCGGTCAGGCGCGAACCGCGGTTCAGCAGGCGCTGCGTCGCGGCGTCCAGATCCGAACCGAACTGGGCGAAGGCGGCCATCTCGCGGTACTGCGCCAGTTCCAGCTTGACCGGACCCGCGACGGATTTCATCGCCTTGGTCTGGGCGGCCGAACCCACGCGGCTGACCGACAGACCGGTGTTCACGGCAGGGCGGACGCCCTGGAAGAACAGTTCGGTCTCCAGGAAGATCTGGCCGTCGGTGATCGAGATCACGTTGGTCGGGATATAGGCCGACACGTCGCCCGCCTGCGTCTCGATGATCGGCAGCGCGGTCAGCGAGCCCGAGCCGTTGGCCTCGTTCAGCTTGGCCGAACGCTCCAGCAGGCGCGAGTGCAGATAGAAGACGTCGCCCGGATAGGCTTCGCGTCCGGGCGGACGGCGCAGCAGCAGCGACATCTGGCGATAGGCCACGGCCTGCTTGGACAGGTCGTCATAGATGATCAGCGCGTCCATGCCGTTGTCGCGGAAGTATTCGCCGATCGCGGTGCCCGAATAGGGCGCCAGGAACTGCATCGGCGCCGGGTCGGACGCGGTCGCTGCCACCACGGTGGTGTAGGCCATGGCGCCGGTCTCTTCCAGCTTCTTGACCAGCTGGGCCACGGTCGAGCGCTTCTGGCCGACGGCGACATAGATGCAGTGCAGGGTCTTCATGCCCTCGGCCTCGCGGCCGTTGTAGCTCATCTGGTTCAGGATCGTGTCCAGCGCGATCGCGGTCTTGCCGGTCTGACGGTCGCCGATGATCAGCTCGCGCTGGCCGCGGCCGACGGGGATCATGGCGTCGACGGATTTCAGGCCGGTCGCCATCGGCTCGTGGACCGACTTGCGCGGCATGATGCCGGGGGCCTTCATGTCGGCGATGCGGCGCTCGGTCGTCTCGATCGGGCCCTTGCCGTCGATCGGGTTGCCAAGGCCGTCCACGACGCGACCCAGCAGGGCCTTGCCGACCGGAACGTCCACGATCGAGCGCGTGCGCTTGACGGTGTCGCCTTCCTTGATCGAGCGGTCGTCGCCGAAGATCACGATACCGACGTTGTCGGTCTCGAGGTTCAGCACCATGCCGCGGATTCCGCCGGGGAACTCGACCATCTCGCCGGCCTGGACCTTGTCCAGACCATAGACGCGCGCGATGCCGTCACCGACGGACAGGACCTGACCAACTTCGGCAACTTCGGCGTCCTGGCCGAAGTTCTTGATCTGCTCCTTGAGGATCGCCGAAATTTCGGCAGCCTGGATTCCCATTATCCGACCTCTTTCATGACATTCTGCAGGGAAGCGAGCTTCGAGCGGACCGAACTGTCGATCATCTGCGAGCCCAACTTGACAATCATGCCGCCGATGAGGGTCTCATCGACGCGCGTGTTCAGCTTGACCGTCTTGCCGGATTTCTCGGCCAGGGTCTGTTTCAGGCGGTCCATCTGCGCATCGGTCAGTGCGATGGCGCTGGTGACGTCGGCGGTGACCTCGCCCCGCTCCGTGGCGATCAGCTCCGCCAGGCGGGCGGTCAGTTGCGGCAGCACGAACAGGCGGCGATTCTTCGCCATCAGCTGCAGCGTGTTGGCCAGCACCGGCGACAGGCCCATGCGGGTCGACAGCGCGCCGATCGCGGCCGCCTGCTGGTCGCGGGAATAGATCGGGCTGGCGATCAGGTCCCGCAGCTCGGCGCTGTCGTGCAGGGCGGCGTTCAGATCGTCGGTCTGGGTGGCCAGGGCGTCCATGCCCCCGCTTTCCTTCGCGATCTCGAAGACGGCCTGCGCATAGCGTCCGGCGATGCTCTGGGAGATGGAAACAGAGTTGGCCACGGTCATCCTTTACGGTTTGCGCAAACCCCGCTGGCGGGCCGGGCTGCTGCCTGGTCTGTCGCGGGGTGCGGGTCGCGGTCGCGCGGCTGATGGAAGGTCGCGCGCAAATCTGGGGCGTCTCTAGCAGGTGATTTGACGCCCGGCAACCGTCCAGGGCCCTGAAACGCGGGCCTTTGCGACAAACGGCGCAGGATCGGCGAAACCCCACGGGGACAGCGCTAACACCCCGCATCCCGGGCCCGCGCACCGTGCGGCAGGATGTCGCATCAGAGGCCGGTTTCAGTCGATTTCGCGGGCCGTCGGGGCGGCTTGCGGACGCGGTCGGGCCACCCCGTCCAGGATCTCCAGCGGACTTGGCACATGGATTCGCACCCCGGGACCGACCGGCGCGCGGGCATGCTTGGACAGTTCGACCATGATGACGCCGGCGATCAGCACCCGGCTGATCCGCGCGCCGGTGCGTTCCCAGAACTGGGCGCTGCGCAGCCAGAATCGCCGGTCCGAGGGCGGGATGTAGATGGCGCTGCCATGCCAATCGGGCTGGAACCCCGCGCGGCGCATCTGCGCCTCGATCTGACCGGTGGTGTAGGACCGCCCAAAGCCGAAGGGCGTGCGGTCCGACGCGGCCCACAGGCCCGCCCGGTTCGGCACCATCAGCATCATCCGCCCGCCCGGCCCAAGGCAGCGCCATGCCTCGGTCAGCAGTTCGCGGGGATGCTCGCTGGTTTCCAGCCCGTGCAGCATGACCAACCGGTCCAGGCTGCCGGTCTGGATGGGCCAGGCGGTCTCGTCGCACAGGACGGCATGGTTGGGCATGCCCGCGGGCCAGCCCATCACCCCCTGCGGGCCGGGCATCAGCGCGGTCACCCGCCGCGCGGTCGGCAGATAGGGTCGCAGCATCGGCGCCGCGAACCCGAACCCTGCCACGGTCATGCCGCTGCTGCGCGCAGGGTCCCACCGCGCCGTCAGCCGGTCGCGCAGGATCCGCTGGACCACGCGCCCCAACGCCCGTTGGTAATAGAACCGTCGCAGCTGGTCGATGTCGTGGTGCATTGCGCGCAGGTCCCGGTTTTGACAGGCTCAGGTGAACACATGGTCAAGGATTTGCCAATGCCGCTGGAACTGGTCACGCTGCGCTGTCTCAAGGACAACTACGCCTATCTGCTGCATTCGGACGCGGGCACCGTGCTGATCGACGCCCCCGAGGCCATGCCGGTCCTGACCGAGCTGGAGGCGCGGGGCTGGGGGCTGGACGCGATCCTGCTGACCCATCACCACGACGACCACATCCAGGCCGTGCCGGAGATCGTCGCCGCCACCGGTGCTCGGGTCATCGGGGCCGCCGCCGATGCGCATCGCCTGCCGCCGCTGGACGTCAGCGTCGTGCCAGGAGAGCCGCTGGAGGTTTTGGGCGAACCCGTCCACGTGATCGACGTGTCGGGCCATACCGTGGGCCACGTAGCGTTTCATTTTCCGGACAGTGCGATGGCCTTCACCGCCGACAGCCTGATGGCCCTGGGCTGCGGTCGCCTGTTCGAGGGCGACCCTGCGATGATGTGGGACAGCCTGTCGCGGCTGAACGCCCTGCCCAGCGACACGCTGATCTGTTCGGGGCACGACTATTGCACGGGCAACGGCGCCTTTGCCCTGTCGGTCGATCCCGACAACGCGGCGCTGCAGGACCGCTTGTCAGCCATCGCCGAAGCGCGCATCCCTTGCGCCCCCGCCACGCTGGAGGTGGAGCGCGCCACGAACCCCTTCCTGCGCGCCGCCGCGCTGGCACCGGCGCTTGGGATGGCGGGGGCGGATGACGCGCAGGTCTTTGCCCGCCTGCGCCGGATGAAGGACAATTTC
Source organism: Paracoccus sp. Arc7-R13 (assembly GCF_004010775.1). NCBI lineage: Bacteria > Pseudomonadati > Pseudomonadota > Alphaproteobacteria > Rhodobacterales > Paracoccaceae > Paracoccus > Paracoccus sp. Arc7-R13. The sequence goes on from NZ_CP034810.1 coordinate 2,875,391, forward strand.
TGAGGCCTGCGGCATCGGCGCGCGGGGGCGTGCCGGCCCCGCGCTTGAAATGCGGGCTTTGCGACATCACATCTGCCTCAAGCGTGGGAAAATCGTGGCACCTGTCTGAAAAATCACTTGAAGCCGAACGAAATCCACCAATTCTTAACCCTACCGTGACAGTCTGGGCAGGTGGGCCGCGAACAGCCCATACCGCCAGCCGACTGACAGGAGACGACCGTGCCAAGTTTCTCGACCTCCCTGGAACAGGCCATTCACCAAGCGCTTGCGCTGGCGAACGAACATCGACACGAGCTTGCGACGCTGGAACACCTGTTGCTGGCGCTGACCGAGGAACCCGATGCGGTCAAGGTTATGCGCGCCTGCAACGTGGACCTTGAGGATCTGCGCAAGACGCTGGTCGATTTCATCGAGGATGACCTGTCGACCCTGATCACCGACGTCGAAGGTTCGGAGGCCGTGCCCACGGCCGCGTTCCAGCGCGTCATCCAGCGCGCGGCGATCCACGTGCAAAGCTCGGGCCGGCAGGAGGTCACCGGCGCGAACGTGCTGGTCGCGATCTTCGCCGAGCGCGAATCGAATGCGGCCTTCTTCCTGCAGGAGATGGACATGACCCGTTACGACGCGGTCAACTTCATCGCTCATGGCGTGGCCAAGAACCCGTCCTTCAACGAGCCCCGCAAGGTGGTCGGATCGGAGGAGCCGGTCGAGCAGAGCAAGGCCGAGGCCGCCCCCGACCCCAAGGACGAGACCGCGCTTGGCAAGTACTGCGTCGATCTGAACGTCAAGTCCAAGAAGGGCGACGTGGACCCGTTGATCGGACGCGAATCCGAGGTCGAGCGGGCCATTCAGGTCCTGTGCCGCCGGCGCAAGAACAACCCGCTGCTGGTGGGTGATCCGGGCGTGGGCAAGACCGCCATCGCCGAGGGCCTGGCGCTGAAGATCACCCGCGGCGAGACCCCCGAGGTCTTGGCCGGGGCGACGATCTTCTCGCTGGACATGGGCGCGCTGCTGGCCGGCACACGCTATCGCGGCGACTTCGAGGAGCGGCTGAAGGCCGTCGTCAAGGAACTTGAGGCGCATCCCGACGCCATCCTGTTCATCGACGAGATCCACACCGTGATCGGTGCGGGCGCGACCTCGGGCGGGGCGATGGATGCGTCGAACCTGCTGAAACCCGCGTTGGCGGGCGGCAAGCTGCGCTGCATGGGCTCGACGACCTACAAGGAGTATCGCCAGCACTTCGAGAAGGACCGCGCGCTGAGCCGCCGGTTCCAGAAGATCGACGTGAACGAGCCTTCGGTGCCGGACACCATCAAGATCCTGATGGGTCTGAAGCCGCATTTCGAGGCGCATCACGACCTGCGCTATACCAATGACGCGATCAAGTCGGCGGTAGAACTGGCGGCACGCTACATCAACGACCGCAAGCTGCCGGACAGCGCCATCGACGTCATCGACGAGGCCGGTGCCGCCCAGCATCTAGTCAGCGAGAGCAAGCGCCGCAAGACGATCAGCCCCAAGGAGATCGAGGCCGTCGTGGCCAAGATAGCCCGCATCCCGCCCAAGAACGTCAGCAAGAACGACGCCGAGGTCCTGCGCGACCTGGATGCCGGTCTGAAGCGGGTCGTCTTTGGTCAGGACAATGCCATCGAGATGCTGTCCAGCGCCATCAAGCTGGCCCGTGCGGGCCTGCGCGAGCCGGAGAAGCCCATCGGCAACTACCTGTTCGCGGGCCCGACGGGCGTCGGCAAGACCGAGGTGGCCAAGCAGCTGGCCTCAAGCCTGGGGGTCGAGCTGATCCGCTTCGACATGTCGGAATACATGGAGAAGCATGCCGTCAGCCGCCTGATCGGCGCGCCTCCGGGCTATGTCGGCTTCGACCAAGGCGGCCTGCTGACCGACGGCGTGGATCAGCACCCGCATTGCGTGCTGCTGCTGGACGAGATCGAGAAGGCGCATCCGGATGTGTTCAACATCCTGCTGCAGATCATGGATGCGGGTCGCCTGACCGACCATAACGGCCGGACCGTCGATTTCCGCAACGTGATCCTGATCATGACCTCGAATGCGGGCGCCGCGGATCAGGCCAAGGCCGCGATCGGCTTCGGACGCGACCGGCGCGAGGGCGAGGACACGGCCGCGATCGAGCGGACCTTCACGCCCGAGTTCCGCAACCGTCTGGATGCCATCATCTCCTTTGCGCCGCTGTCGCGTGACGTCGTGGTTCATGTCGTCGAGAAGTTCGTCCTGCAACTGGAAGCGCAGCTGATGGACCGCAATGTCCATATCGAGCTGACCCCCGAGGCTGCAAACTGGCTGGCCGAAAAGGGATACGACGACCGCATGGGCGCCCGCCCCTTGGGCCGCGTGATCCAGGAAAGCATCAAGAAGCCCCTGGCCGAGGAACTGCTGTTCGGACGCCTGACCAAGGGCGGCGTGGTCCGCGTCAAGATCGAGGACGATAAGCCGGCCTTCGACATCACCGGCCCCGATGCCCCACGGATCGGCAAGTCCAAGACGCCCTTGCTGACTGCTGAATAAGCGCGAAAGGCCCCGCCACGACGGCGGGGCCTTTTTCGTTATGGGCCGGCGTTCCTGAACGCCGCCGGCCATGAACCAGAACCGACGATCGCGACAAGGGATGCGGGGGCGACGCCCCCCCGCGCGGGGCGGGCCCCCTCGATGGGGGTCCGCCCCTCTTCCGATCAAGGTGTGATCAGCCGTGCCGGGATCAAGCCGCGCAATGCGTTGCCGCAGTAAAGCTGGCCGTGCTGCAGATCCGCCACCGTCAGCACGGCCTCCTGTGCCCGACCATCGGCCAGCAGCGTCTCGCGCAGGACGCCCGGCAGCAACCCGCTTCGCGACGGCGGCGTCAGCAGGCGACCATCGCGGCGCAGGAAGATATTGGTGATCGTGCCCTCGCACAGCTCCCCGTCTGCGTTCCTCAGCAGCCCTTCATCGATGCCGGGGGGCAGCGCCGCGCGGGCGGCGTCATAGATCGGTCGATGCGACGTCTTGATCCGCAACCATGGGTCGCCCGCCTCAAGGCGCATGAACGACAGGACCACCCGCCAGACCGCCGGGTTCGGCGGCAGCGGCGCATGGGTCAGGGCGACCTGCCCTGCCTGATCGACCGACAGCCGCGCCCGAAGAACCGCACCACGCGGCAGTCGCGCCAACGCCGCCGTGACGCTGTCTTCGTCCAGCGCGATCCCGGTCGTCGCGCAGCCGCGGCGCAGACGTGCCAGATGGCGCGGCCACAGGGCGATACAGCCGTCCGCCTCGGCGCGCATGGTCTCGAAGACGGTCAGGCCGTCGGGGATCGGCCCAGAAATGCGGCCTTGCACAATGCTTCCTCCCATTCGGACCCGGCTTGGCTGTCATGCACGATGCCGCCGCCGACATTCAGGCGCAACATTCCCGGCGTTTCCACCCAAGGGGACCGGATCGCCACGCTGAACCGCATAGGCCCCGCCGGATCGACCCATCCGATGGCCCCGCAATAGACCTCGCGCGCGGCGCCCTCCAGATCGGCGATGATCTGCATCGACCTGACCTTGGGCGCTCCGGTGATCGACCCGCAGGGAAACAGCGCCGCCAGGATCTGTGCCAGCCCCGCGTCGGGCGCCAGCTGACCCTGCACTGTCGAGACCATCTGATGCACGGTGGCATAGGTCTCGACATTGAACAGCTGCGGGACGCGAACGGTGCCGGGCAGGCAGATACGGCTGATGTCGTTGCGCAGCAGATCGACGATCATCAGGTTCTCGGCCCGGTTCTTGGCCGATCCATGCAGCGCCTGCGCGGCTTGCGCGTCATTTGCCGGGGTGTCGCCGCGTGCGGCCGTGCCCTTCATCGGGCGGGTGGTGATACCCCTGTCGGCATCGACGGCAAAGAACAGCTCGGGCGAGCGCGACAGGACGACCGGCCCACCCAGATCGACAAAGGCCCCCTCGCCCACCGGCTGCCGGGCGGCCAGCGCGGCATAGATCGCCAAGGGATCGCCCTCGACCTCGGCCTGCAGTGGGAATGTCAGGTTGATCTGATAGGTGTCGCCTGATTCGATCAGCCCGTGCACGGCCGCGATGGCCGCGTCATAGCGCGCGCGATCCCACAGGGGGCGCACCGCGCCGATGGCGACGCCGTCGGGCGACGGCAGGGGATCCGCCGGGTGCGGGCCGTCAAAGACCCCCATCAGGATCAGCGGCATCTGCCGGTCCGCCGGCATCAGCCCGGCCAGCCGTGGGATCAGCGCGTGACCCAGTTCATAGGACAGATACCCCGCCAGCCAGCAACCCCGCTCGGTCGCCGCCTGCATCGCGGCCAGGGCCGGACCCACGCCCGCCGCGCTGTCCGCCCAGATGATCGCCTGCGGGGCGCGGAACAGCGTGCCGTCGCCCAGGGGCCCGGTGTCGAACCGGATATGCCCGCCCGTCACGTGGCGGCCTTTTTCGCGGCGGCGCGGCCTTCCTTGATCTTGGCTGCCAGATCGCGCGCCACGGCGAAGGCGCCCTTGATGCGTTCGCCGTCGGTGGCAAAGTCGCGCTTCAGCACGACCTTGTTGTCGGTGACCTTGGCCGTGCCGCGCTCGTCGGACAGGAAATCGACCAGCCCGGCGGGGTTGGGGAACTTGTCCTGATGGAACTGGACCGTGATGCCCTTGGGGCCCACGTCCAGCTTGGCGATGTTGGCGCGCTTTGCCATCGCCTTGATGCGGATCACCAGCAGCAGGGTGTTGACCTCGCGCGGCAGCGGGCCGAAGCGGTCGATCAGTTCCGCCGCAAAGCCCTCCAGCTCGACCTTGGTCGTCAGGTCGGCCAGGCGTCGATACAGACCCAGCCGCACGTCCAGATCGGGGATATAGCTGTCGGGAATGGTCACCGGCACACCCAGGTTCAGCTGCGGCGCCCATTCATCCTCGGGCGTGCCCTCCAGCTCTCCGGATTTCAGCTTGGCGATCGTCTCCTCCAGCATGGCCTGGTACAGTTCGAACCCGACCTCCTTGATGTGGCCCGACTGCTCCTCTCCCAGAAGGTTGCCGGCACCGCGCAGGTCAAGGTCCTGGGACGCCAGGTTGAAGCCCGCTCCCAGGCCGTCGATGTTGCCCAGGAACTTCAGCCGCCGCATGGCCTGCGGCGTCAGCGGCGCACGCGGCTTGGTGGTCAGATACGCATAGGCCCGCGCCTTGGAACGACCCACGCGACCGCGGATCTGGTACAGCTGCGACAGGCCGAACATGTCGGCGCGCCAGACGATCATCGTGTTCGCGGTCGGGATATCCAGCCCCGATTCGACGATGGTCGTGGCCAGCAGGATATCGTGGCTGCCGTCGTAGAAGGCGTTCATGCGGCTGTCCAGGTCGCCCGCCGCCAGCTGGCCATGCGCCACGATATAGGACAGCTCGGGCATGTTCTCGGTCAGCCAATGCTCGATCTCGGGCAGGTCGGTCAGGCGGGGCACGACAAAGAATGACTGCCCGCCGCGATACTTCTCGCGCAGCAGCGCCTCGCGGATGGTGACGGTGTCGAATTCGCTGACATAGGTGCGGATCGCCAGGCGGTCGACCGGCGGCGTGCCGATCACCGACAGGTCGCGCACCCCCGTCAGCGACAGCTGCAGCGTGCGCGGAATGGGCGTCGCGGTCAGGGTCAGCACGTGGATGTCGCTGCGCAGCTCCTTGAGCCGCTCCTTGTGGCCGACGCCGAAATGCTGCTCCTCGTCGATGATGAGCAGGCCCAGGTTCTTGAACCGCACGCCCTTGGCCAGCACTGCATGAGTGCCCACGACGATGTCCACGCTGCCGTCCGACAGGCCGGTGCGGGTGGCCGACGCGTCCTTGGCACTGACAAAGCGCGACAGCGGGCGGACGGTGATGGCGGTGCCGCGAAACCGTTCGACGAAGCTGCGGTAATGCTGGCGGGCCAGCAGGGTCGTGGGGGCCACGACGGCGACCTGCATCCCCTGGCTGGCCGCGATGAAAGCCGCACGCATGGCGACCTCGGTCTTGCCGAACCCCACGTCGCCCACGATCAGGCGGTCCATCGGGCGACCGATGGCCAGATCGCCGGCTACGTCCTCGATTGCGGACAGTTGGTCGTCGGTCTCGCTATAGGGGAAGCGCGCGGCAAAGGCCTGCCAGTCGTGATCGTCGGGCTCCAGCAACGGGGCGGGACGCAGCAGGCGTTCGGCGGCGACGCGCATCAGCTTGTCGGCGATCAGCTTGATGCGTTCCTTCAGCTTGGCCTTGCGGGCCTGCCAAGCTCCGCCGCCAAGCCGGTCCAGTAGGCCCTCCTCGTGGCCGTACCGCGACAGCAGCTCGATGTTCTCGACCGGCACGAACAGCCGGTCGCCGCCTGCATATTCCAGCGCCACGCAGTCATGCGGCACCTTCATCGCCATGATCGTCTCGATGCCGGTGTATCGGCCGATGCCGTGTTCGACATGCACGACCAGATCGCCCGGCGACAGGGTCTGGGTGTCCTTCAGGAAATTGTCGGCCTTGCGCCGTTTCTTGGCGCCACGGATCAGCCGGTCGCCCAGCACATCCTGTTCCGAGATCACCGCCAGCCGCCCCAAGGCGCTGCCGTCGGCCACGAAACCCTCGTCCAGGGGCCAGACGGTCAGGCCGATGCTGCCCGGCTGGTCCGGCAGGTCGCGGATGTCCGCGATGGGCTTGGCCCCGGCCAGCCCCTCGTCCGTCAGAAGACCGGACAGGCGTTCGCGTGCGCCGTCGGAAAAGCTGGCGATGATGACGCGGTGGGTGCGCGCCAGCGCCTTGACGTGATCGGCAAGCGCGCCGAACAGGTTGATCTGCTCGGCCTGGCGTTCGGGGGCAAAGTTGCGCCCCTGCCGGCCGCCCGCGTCCAGCACGCCCGGCCCGGGCGGCTGCTGCAGGACCGACAGGCGCAGCACCCGGTGCGGGGCCAGCCAGGCGTCCCATTCGGCATCGGTCGGAAACATCGCGTCGGGTGGCACGGGCTTATAGACCGTGTCGGCCCGCCCCTTGGCGGCCATCGCGGCGCGACGCGCCTCGAACTGTTCGCGGATCATCGTGCGGCGGGCGTCGATCACCTGGCCAATGTGATCGTCCAGCACCACCGACGCGCCGGGGGCATAGTCGAACAGGCTCTCCATCCGGTCGTGAAACCACGGCAGCCAATGTTCCATGCCGGCCGTCTTGCGGCCCGCGCTGACGCTTTCGTACAACGGGTCGCTGGTCCCGCCGCCGTATTCGGTGCGATAGCTTTGCCGGAACCGCGTGATCGAGGGTTCGTCCAGGATGACCTCGGACATCGGCGCCAGCTCGATCCGGTCCAGCTTTTCGGTGGTGCGCTGCGTGTCGGGATCGAACCGCCGCGCGCCGTCCAGCACGTCGCCGAACAGGTCCATGCGGATCGGCCCGGTGGTGCCGGGAGGATAGATGTCGATGATGCCGCCGCGGATCGCGTAATCGCCCGGGTCGGTCACGGTCGCGGTCTGCGCGAACCCCATGCGCACCAGGAACTCGCGCAGGGCGACCTCGTCGATGCGGTCGCCCACGCGCGCGATGAAGGCGGTGCCGCGGACCAGATCGCGGGCCGGCACCCGCTGCAGCACGGCGTTCAGCGTGGTCAGCAGGACGAACGGTCCCTTGATGCGCCCCTGCGCCAGCCCCGCCAGCGTCGCCATGCGCGCGGCCTGAACCTCGGGCGCCGGAGAGATGCGGTCATAGGGCGTCGTGTCCCAGGCCGGGAAATCCAGCACCGGCAGATGCGGTGCCATGAAGGTCAGCGCCTGGCGCATCGCCTCCATGCGGCGGTCGTCGCGGGCCACGTGGATCACGGGCGCGCCGCGGTTCTCGGGTCGCGCCGCCTCGCGCGCGATCAGCGCGGCGTCATAGCCTTCGGGCGCACCGGACAGGATCAGCTTGTCGGACATGGATGCTGACCTAAGCGGCTGCGCGGGGAAGTCAAGCGGGTCAGAAGCCCACGGGATGCAGGACCGTCCACAATGCCCCCCACAACGCCGTCACCGCGACCGCGATCATCGACAGGATTGTCACGAACCGCTTGTGCCAGACCATCGCGCGGGCCGCATCGCCCGCGGCCTGCGACACGGGGGCGCGCCCCTCCTGCGCGGCATGGACCAGCGGCACCAGACGCCGTGCCAGGCGCACCCGCATCCAGAACAGCACCCAGAACGGCAGCAGCAGCAGCGTCAGCGCTTGTGCCATCTCCAGCCAGAAGACGAAACCCAGCACCGCCAGCGAGGTCATCAGGAAGCTGGTGACGCCCAGAAAGGCCGCCCCCTCGCGCGGGCGCAGCTGCCAGCGGGGCAGGATCAGCGACAGCCAGTCCAGCAGCGTGATGACCGCCGGTCCCTGCGCATCGTCGCCCGCCAGCGACGCCCGGGCGCGGGCCAGGACCACGGTCGGGATGCCCAGCACGCTGCGGCCGGCGACCGACCACATGCCGATCAGCACAAGCCAGAACCAGATCGTCGAAAAGGACCGGCTGCCCAGAAGCCCGATCAGGTTGTCGAATTGCGGCACGGGCAGTTCCTTGTCCTTGTCTGCGCGCGACCTTAGAACGGGTTTCAATCAAGGAAAAGCGGCACGGTTGCCCCACCCCAGACAGGAGGCCCCCATGGCCAGTCCCATCATCGCCCCCTTCCCCGCCGGCCGCCTGCGCCGGCTGCGCCGCAACGCCAACATCCGCGCGATGGTGTCGGAACGGAACCTGACCCCCGCCAACCTGATCTGGCCGATCTTCGTGACCGAGGTCGCCGGCGCCGAGGGCGAGATCGCCTCGATGCCCGGGGTCGAACGCCTGACCCTGGACGGCGCGCGCCGGGCGGCGGAACGGGCGGCGCGGCTGAACATCCCCGCGATCTGCATCTTTCCCCATTCCGACCAGGCCAGCCGCACCGACGACTGCGCCCGCGCATGGGATCCCGACAATATCGGCAACCTGGCCATCCGCGCGGTCAAGGAGGAGGTCCCCGATCTGGTCGTGATGACCGACATCGCGCTGGACCCCTATAACGCCAACGGCCATGACGGGCTGGTCCGGGACGGAGAGATCCTGAACGACGAGACCATCGAGGCGCTGGTGCGCATGGCGCTGGTCCAGGCCGATTGCGGCGCGGACATCCTGGGGCCAAGCGACATGATGGACGGGCGCATCGCCGCCCTGCGCGCCGCCCTGGAACGCCATGACCACAAGAACGTCGCGATCCTGTCCTATGCGGCGAAATTCGCCAGCGCGTTCTATGGGCCGTTCCGCGACGCGGTGGGTGCGTCGGGCAGGCTGGTGGGCGACAAGAAGACCTATCAGATCAACCCCGCCAACCGCGGCGAGGCGATCCGCTGCGTCGCGCGCGACCTGGCCGAGGGCGCGGACATGGTCATGGTGAAACCCGGCATGCCCTATCTGGACATCTGCCGGGCCGTGAAGGACGAATTCGGTGCGCCCACCTTCGCCTATCAGGTCAGCGGCGAATACGCGATGATCGAGGGGGCGATCCGCAACGGCTGGCTGTCGCGCGACGCGATGGTGGAAAGCCTGCTGGGCTTCCGCCGCGCGGGCTGCGACGGGGTGCTTAGCTACTTTGCGCCGACGGTGGCCGAAATGCTGGCATGACGCCGGTGGCTGGCGTATCTTGCGCGCCAACGGGCCGAGACGAGCCCCGCACCCCGACACGAGGCGACACATGACCCACCCGATCCACCTGTCCCGTCGCAACCTGCTGCTGACCGGGGGCGCGGCCCTACTGGCCGCCGGCTGCAGCAACGCGGTCGGCAGCGACGCGGCCGCCCAGCTGGATGCGCGCGTCGACCAGACGCACCAGTATCTGGTGACCACCTATCCTGCATCCCAACCCCTGCTGCAGAACGCCCGCGGCGTGCTGTACATGCCCCTGATGACCGAGGCCGCGCTTGGCTTTGGCGGCGCCTATGGCCAGGGCGCGCTGCGGATCGGCGGGCAGACGGTCGACTATTACTCGGCCACCCGCGCGACCGTGGGGCTTCAGGCGGGTGCGCAGCAATACGCGCATGTGCTGATCTTCCAGGACGAACAGGCGCTGACCGCGTTCCGTGCGGCACCGGGCTGGACCGCGGGTGCCGGGGCCTATTACGCGCTGCCGTCGGGCGGCATGGCGGTGGGTGCCGATACGTTCAGCGCCCAGTTCCCGGTCGTGGCGATGATCTTCGGCCAGTCGGGCCTGATCGCCGGTGCGGCGATCGAGGGGACGAAATACACCCGCGTCATCCCCTCGGCCCTGCCCAACGTCCAGTTCGGCAATCTGGGCCTGCCGCCGATGGGCGTGCAGGGCTAGGACCGCGACAACAGCGCCCCGCGGTCATCGGCCAGCCCGATGACCATCGCGGCCTCGAACCCGCCATCGACCTGCGTGACCTCGGCATAGGCGCCCTGCCCCGCGCGGCGCGCGATGCCGTCCTGATCGTTGAAGATCCGCCCCCGCGTGCTGTCGCGGGCGTAATCGGGCAGCTGGTCGAAGACCGCACGGCTGAAGCGGTCGGGAAAGAAGATCTGACCGGTCAGCAGGTCGCGTTCCCCCAGCAGCACCTTGAAATGCACATGCGCCGTGCGGCCCTGATACCATCCAGGCCAGATCGTGCGGAACGCCGCCCGCCCGGCCTGGTTGGTCACCTGCGCGCCGCGCAGGAAGGTCTCTCCGCTCAGGTCGCCCTGCTGCTGGCCGGGATAGCCGCTGTAGTTGCCCTGCGCGTCGCAATGCCAGACATCCACCCGCGCGCCCTAGATGGGCCGGCAGGCCGCATCCACCACCTGCAACCGCAGCGCCAGCGGATAGCCGGCACGCCCGTCGCGGATGTCGCCGCGCATCAGGCGCGGATCGAAGTAGAACGGCCCCTGCGTCGTCGCCGGGGTCACCTGGCAGACGTTCGCGGCGATCAGCCTGGCGGCACGGGCATCCTGGGCCAGCGCCTGCCCCACCGCCCCGATGCCCAGCACGGACGGCGCGGCGATGGCCAGGCTTCGCAACAGCTGACGGCGGTCGATCATCGGGCATCTCCTGTGGTCGGGATGCCATGATGCCCGGCGGGGCGCGCGGGCAAAGTCACATTGCCGTCAGGCGCCCTCGGTCGAGGTCAGGTGCCGCAGGCCGTGCGTCACGTCGGCCCGCACCGCCAGGCGCAGCGCGGGCTCGTCGCCGGCGCGCAGCGCGGCCAGGATCATGCGGTGATGGCGCGGCGGTTCGTTGCGCCGCACACGACCATAAAGCGCGCGCATCGTCGGACCCAGCTGCAGCCAGATCGTCTCCAGCATGGCCAGCATCGCGGGAGCCTGCGCCCGCAGATACAGCATGCGGTGAAAATCGAGGTTGCAGCGGATATAACCCACGGCATCGTGACGCTCGACGGCATCCGCGATCCGCCCGTTCATCACCGCCAGACGGTCGATCAGCGCGAAATGCGCCCGCGGCAGGGCGCGGGCGGCCAACTCGGGCTCGATCAGCGCGCGCAGGGCGGCCAATTCCTCGATCCGATCGTCGGACAGGGCGGGTGTGGCCACGCGTCCCGATCCCGACAGGGTCAGCGCGCCTTCGGCGACCAGGCGGCGCACGGCCTCGCGCGCGGGGGTCATCGACAGGTTGTGATCGCGCGCGATGCCGCGCAGCGTCAGCGCCTTGCCCGGCGGCAGTTCCCCCAGCATGATCTGGCTGCGCAGGCTCCGATACAGGCGTTCATGGGCGGTGGGGTCGGTCGGGCTCATGGCTATGATGTGATCACAAATCCGGGCTGCGTCAATCGCGGAACCGCCACAGCATCAGATCTCCCCCCTGCGCGCGCAGCCACGCCCGATGCGGGGCGTGACCGGGCATCAGCGCCTCGACCTGGGCCCAGAACCGGGCCGAATGATCCATATGCGCCAGATGCGCGACCTCGTGCGCGGCGACATAGGCCAGCACGACCGGGGGCGCCATCGCCAGGCGCCACGAGAACATCAGCCGCCCGTCATGGGTACAGCTGCCCCACCGGGACCGCGTGTCGCGCAGGGCGATGGCGGCATAGGGCCGCCCCAGTGCCTCCGCGAACCGGTCGCAGGCCACCCGCAGGCGCAGCATCGCCAGATGCTTCAGCCAGGCGGCCGCAACGGCGCCCGCCGGGCGTCCTTCGGGGATCAGCAGGCGGTCGTCCTGAACCTGGGCGCGCAGCACCGGTGCCGGTGTCAGGATCAGCGCCCGCCCCTCGACCGGCAGGGCCGCGCCGGGCACCGCCGCCTGTCGCAGGGGCAGCCGGCCCACCGCCGCGCGCAGCCAGTCCCGGCGCGACCGCGCGAAATCCTGCCCCTCGGCCAGGGGCACCCCCACGGGCAGGGTCAGCACCGCGCCCGACCCGTCGCGGGGCACGCGCAGGGTCATCCGCCGTGCGCGCGGCGACCGTCGCAGACGCACCGCCAGCCCCTCTTCGATGATGATCCGCTGATCGCCGCTTGCCATGCCCGCCTTGGCCTGCCAGATAAAGCCTTTGACACCCCTTGGCCTCTGTGGCAGGGGATCACCCGATTTCCCCTAATCGCGGCTGAAGGAGAATACCATGCCCAAAGAGGAATGGGGCACCAAACGCCTGTGCCCGCATTGCGCCACCCGCTTTTACGACCTGAAGGCAGATCCGATGACCTGCCCGGCCTGCGGGAACACATTCACGGTGACCAGCCTGACCGACGGTCGTGGCAAGACGCTGGTGACCGAGAAGACGGCCGCGGCGAACGATGACGACGAACTGGTCGACGACGAAGAGGATATCGCCGACGACGCGGGCGAGATCGACGACGACCTGCTGGAAGAGGACGACGACGACGGCGACGTGTCGCTGGACGACATCGCCGATGTCGCGGGCGACGAAGAGGAATAAGACCCAAGGCCGCGCCCGAAATGGCGCGGCCTTCTTCGTTGCGGCGCATCGATGCGGAGCGCCGCACAGGCCTGCCGGGGGAATTTCCGGAAACTGCACGGCGCCGCCGATTTTCCGCTTGCACCCCGCCGCGCCCCCTCCTATAGACCCCACACGCGGCGGCGCAGACGCGCTTCGCGGACCTCACGGTGGGGCCATAGCTCAGTTGGTAGAGCGCTTGAATGGCATTCAAGAGGTCAGGGGTTCGATTCCCCTTGGCTCCACCATTAGACTTTCTTTGATATTTCAGACAGATGAGCCGACCCGCAGGGCCGGCCTGTCTAGACGTCGATCTCGAAGCCTGGCAGCCAGCGGTGCAGCATTGTCCCCGGCAGGTGAACGGCCGGGCGCGACAGCGTCGTGCGCAACAGGCCGCGGCGGGCCGGATGGGCATTCCCCTCGACCCGCATGTTCTGGCGCTGCATCGCATAGCGTACGCCGGTAACCGGCCCGTCGATGGTCAGGTGCAGATCATGGCCGTCAAGGGCCAGCGCGGTGATCATGCCGCCGCCGGTGACCTCGACGCCCAGAAACGCGTCGATGCCCCGGCCGCCATAGGGCGAGGCCTGATGGCCCGCCAGGGCTTCGTCCGGGCGCAGGGCAAAGCGCAACGTGATCCGGTCGCCCTGACGCCGTGCGGTCGGGCGCGGGATCGTCCAGCCGCGCCCTGCCATGGTTTCTTGCAAAGCCCATGCCGCCAGCTCTCCCATGATGCGGGAATGATGCAGGTCCGGGTGCACGCGGTCGGACAAGGCCGAGGGATAGATCGGCCCCACCATCACGGCATCGTCGCGCCCGGCCACGAAGGCCAGCTGATCGGCGGCGGCATGGTTCGTGTCGCTGCCGTGATGCGACTGGTCCGACCCCGCGGTCTGCATCAACAGGATCATCTTGCGCGCGGCGGGGTAAAGATCGTCCAGCCGGGCCCGGATGCGGTTCCAGTGCGCCTGCAAGGCGTTCAGATACACACCCGGCGCGGCCTGGCGGTCGGCTTCTCCCTAGATCCAGAAATAGACGACCGTCTCTGGCGCGCTCCCCTCCCGCAGATACGCAAGGTGCGTGCCGTCGATGATTATGTCCATGTTGTGACGGACCAACCCGTCGGGGTCCTCCAACAGCGCGATCGACTGACCGGCGACAGGATTTCCGGAGATGCTGATCGGCGCGAAACGCTGCACGTCCTCTGCCTCATCCCCGTGTCCAACCAGGGCCCGCGCCATTGGCAGGGCCGGCGGAACCGGCTTGGATATCCTGACACGCGTGAACTCGGCCTCAGACAGCGCAACAGGACCGCTGCGCTTCTGCAAGCCCTGCAGCTCAATGATGCGACGCTCGGGCCCGGTGTGGATTCCGCTCAGCATTTGCACATTCAGACGAGCGATGTCAGCCAGCGCAAGCTTGTCGACAGCCGGGACATCGGGACCAAGGGCCAAGGATTGGCCATTGAAATGAATCAGCAACGGTGATCCGCTTACCGCTTCGCCTGCCCCGCCCGGCGGGACGAAAGCCAGTCGCGCAGTGCACCGATATCGGTTTCGTTCAGAACCTGAAGCGTCAGATCATGAAGTGTCACGGCGGCCTTGGTACCGGCGTGAATCTGTCGAATCTGCAACAGCGGCATTGCATCGAAGGCTGCGGCCTCTTCGATCAGTCCATCGTCATGACAGGTCAGCAGATGGCCGGACGCGGTAAAATACAAAGCAGACCGTCCGGCGCGTGTTCAGCTTGCTTGCGAAATCAACCCGGGCGGTACCGACCCTCGCAACCCAACGGGTTCCCATATCGCGAAACGACAAACTCAGCCCGCTCTGATCGATCAATGACAGCAGGGTGCCGTGCGGAGATGGCTCTTTCTGTGAAAAGCATATTTCGACCAGAATGGCCTCTGCCTGCAGCAACGCCGTCGCAGGCAGGACGCATCGCAGGCTGGTGCCCTGGACAATATCGATCCTATCCGGCCCGGCGGACAGAACCGTGCCGGGCGGATGCGCCCTGAGCGAAAGGTCGCGCTAGCCCCGCAGCGTGACCGCGGCGACCTGACTGTCCGGGGTGTCAGGCAGCGTCAGGACCATGGGCGCGGGCACCGATGCGCCATCCGACCCCGGGGTCGAGCCGTCGGACACGTTGCTGCCGGTCATCGGGCCGGCGACACCCGGCCGGACCTGCCCGATGCCGAGAGATCATGGCCCCTCATGCCGAGACCTTGGCCGTTCTTCTGGCGTGACGTTCCAGATTTTCGTCCAACGGGTTGAAGGCCTGTCCGTGCAGGTCGGCGATTCGCTGCAGATCCGCGTCGCGCTGGCTGTCGGTCAGTGCCGGCCATGGCGTGTCGCCGCTAATCATGCCGCGATCGCGCAGCATCCGCCAAGTCCGCGGAAAGTCCATCTCGCCAAACGACCCACGTCCGGGGCGCAGCGCGCCGCCCTGAACCCAGTCGCGTTCCAAGGTGTTGATTTCGAACGCGGTCATGCCGGTGAAGGTCTGCAGCTGGCGGACGAAGCCGGGTGCAAAGTCCATGCTGCGCCGGGTCAGGATCGCCACCCGCTGCGCGGCATTGCCGACATAGGCCATCATGTGCAGCGGAGAGCAGTCGACCGTGATGATGTCCCGCGCCGCCTTGTAATGCGCGATCTGGACCGCGGCCGGGTGCTTTTGCGGATGGAACATCTGATAGCCTTCCTGGGCCAGATACCCTTCCAGCAAGCTTTCGGCGATCAGGCCGCCGCGCTGCGCGGGCAGCAGGCTGCGCGAGACATAGATCCGTTCGGGCCCCGCCGGGTCGATCCCCGCGCCGGCATGCGCGCCGACAAAGTCGCGGAACTTGGCGCTGCCGACGGTCAGATCGCCCATGCCGACGCCTTGGCGCGGCACGTGCAGACGCTCGACCCGGGTGGGCGTGGTGATGCAGCGGACCGGCACATCCAGTCCAAGCGAATCCATCAGCGGCCGCAGGGCCTTGAGCATCGGTTCCAGGTTGGCCGAGCTTTGCTTGGGCGTGAACAGCACGCCATCGATCTGGCCCCGCAGCGCGTCCAGCGCCCATGCACGGGCAAAGCTTTCGGTGATGAAATGGCCGAAATGACCGTACAGCGTTCCCCCGAACATCCAGCAGCCGGACAGGGTTTCGACCGTGTCGGGCATGGCGGGCGCAGCGTTCACGGGCTCCCGGCTGTTCGACCAGCTGATCGAGTTTTCGACCATCCGCCCGTCGGGTGTCAGAACGCCCGACGCCTGCTGGCGGCCCCGCCCGTCAACGGGCGGTGGCACCAGGATCGCGTCCTGAACAAGAACCAGATCGTCGGGGGCTTCGAGGTCGAACATCGTCAAACGCTCCGATGGCTGCAAATCTTCGGGGTGAAATGGTACATGATGCTTCAACTTAGGAGAGAACGGTACAGGACCGGAGCGATCCGGTCCAGCCGCTACGCGCCCCGGCCACGCTCAAATGCAGCAAATGCCGTTCGGACGGATGGGATGACCGCCGCAATCCACCCCGGCGGCATTCCCGTCCGGCGCGCCGTGGTGTCGTGGCCCTATCGGGCGGTGGCGCGGCTGAACACGGCGTTCGGATAGGCCTGATCGGCGATCCGGAACGCCGTGGTGCCGACCCTGTCGAACCCGTTCCCTTGATAGAAGGCGATCGCCGGGGCGTTCTCGGCATTCGTGGTCAGCCAGACCGAACCGGCGCCCTTGCCCGCCGCATGATCCAATCCCTGGTGGAGAAGCGCCCGACCCAGACCGCGGCCTTGGTGACGCGGCTGGATATAGAGGGTGGATATCTCGGTCGTGGAGCAGCCAGCGACGGGCGCCGCCTTTCCGCTGCTGATGCGGATGAACGCGTCCGGCCCGTCGTCGTTCTGAGAGACGATGACATGTTCGTCCGGGTCGCCGATCACCGCGGCCAGCCTTGCGGGTGTGAACTGTGTCAGGGCGCAAGTGGCAAAAGCGTCGCTGACGCCGTGACGGATGTATGTGCCCAGCCAGACCTCGATCGAGATGGCGGCAAGCATCGGGGCATCGGAAGGTTCGGCCAGGCGAAATCTCATGCCATCGCCTTTGATCGGGACGTTGCGTGCGGGCCCACCGGCAACCAGTTCATACGCCGCAAATCCGGCAGGATACCGGCACCGCAGATGGCCGCGTTCCGATGATTGGTCGGGTGCGATCAGTCATGGCCGCCAGCCTGGAACAGGCTTTCGGCGGACGCGTCCGGGGCGGGATCGCTGTCCATCGTATCCTCGGCGGACAGGATGTGGACCTGCATCATGCGTTCGGCCCAGTGCGGCTTGCGGGCGGCGATGGCGGCGGCGATCTCCAGGTGATGTTGGGCCGAACGGCGCCGCTGCTGGGGCGTGAAGCGGCGGAAGGTGCGCGTGACCAGCGCCACGTCGACCGTCGCGCGGATCAGGTGCATCAGCCTGGGGGATTGCGTCGCCTCGGCGATCAGCGCGTGGAACCGGGCGTTCTCCTGGTCGATGCCGGCGATCAGGGCTTCGCTGTCCTTGGCGACCTGCGCCAGCGCCTGCATGCGGTGGGCGGAGGCGGTCAGCGCCTCGATCTGGGCGGGCGTCGCGCGTTCGGCGGCCTTGGCGGCGGCATAGGATTCAAGCCGCAACCGCAGTTCGAAGATCTCGCGGACCTCGTCGGCGTCGGGGACCACGCACCACAGCCCCTGCCCCTTGCGACGCTCCAGCAGTCCCTCCAGCAGCAGGCGCTTGATCGCCTCGCGGATGGGCGTGCGCGAGATGCCCAGGTCCTCGGCCAGCCCGACCTCGGTCACCTTGCGGTCGGACGGCAGGCGTCGCTCCAGGATCGCCTGGCGCAGTTCGCGATAGGCCCGCCTGGACGCACTTTCGGCTGATTCCGGCTGCATCTCGAACCCTTCCGCCACGTGCTGCTGGGGCGCAGTTCATCATCTGGTCGGGGGCATTACAATCCCCGGCAATGAGTGCAGGAAATCCGGCATGCTTCACTGGTACCATAGAAAATCGATCTTCAGCCACAAAAATGGATACAAATTTTAGGCCGCGCGGATTAAAACCGTCATGAACGCATCAGGGAGGGATGGCGATGACAGGGAAAGCACCGTTCGGGCCGCTGCAGGGTCTGCGGGTCGTCGAGATGGGGCAGCTTTTGGCGGGACCGTTCGTCGGCAGCCGCTGCGCCGATTTCGGGGCCGAGGTCATCAAGGTCGAGGCGCCGGGCAGCGGCGATCCGATCCGCAGCTGGGGCCGCCTGCAGCACGAGGGCAAGACGCTGTGGTGGCCGATCATGGCACGCAACAAGAAATCCGTCTCGATCAACCTGCGTGCCGCCGAGGGGCAGGAGCTGGCGCGGTCGCTGATCGCGCAGGCCGATGTCCTGATCGAGAACTTCAAGCCCGGCACCTTGGAACGGTGGGGCATGAGCCCGGAGCAGCTGCACGCCCTGAACCCCGGGCTGGTGATCGTGCGGGTCTCGGGCTTTGGCCAGACCGGCCCCTATGCGGCGCGACCCGGCTTTGCGTCGGTGGGCGAGGCGATGTCTGGCCTGCGCTATATCAACGGTTATCCGGACATGCCGCCGCCGCGCTATGGCATCTCGCTTGGCGACACGCTGACGGCGCTGTTCGCGTTCGAGGGGATGATGATGGCGTTGTATCACCGCGACCGGAACGGCAGGCGCGGCCAGGTCGTGGACGCGGCCATCACCGAAAGCTGCTTTGCGATGCTGGAAAGCACGGTCACGGAATATTCCAAGGCCGGAGAGGTCCGCCAGCCGTCCGGCACCGGGCTTGCCAAGATCGCGCCGTCGAACATCTATCCGGCCAGGGACGGCACCTATGTGGTGATCGCGGCCAATGTGGATGCGATGTTCCGCCGTCTGACGCAGGCGATGGGCCAGCCGCATCTGGCGGACGATCCGCGCTTCGTGACCCATATCGCGCGGGGCGAGAACGCGGAGCTGCTGGATTCGATGATCGCGACCTGGTCCGCGTCGCTGGACGTGGCCGACCTGACCGCGCGGCTGGAACAGTTCGGCGTGGTCTTCGGCCCGATCAACTCGATCGCCGAGGTGGTCCAGGACCCGCACTTCCGCGAACGCGGCATGGTGCGTGACCATCACGACGATGACTTCGGCACGATCACCATCCCCGGCGTCTTCCCGGTCCTGTCCGAGACGCCCGGCGACATCGCCTGGCTGGGCCCGCAGCAGGTGGGCGCGCACAACGCCGAGATCTATGCCCGGATCGGCCTTGGCGAGGAGACGATCGAGGATCTCAAGGCGCGGGGCGTGATATGAGCGTCACGATCTGCGAGGTCGGCCCGCGCGACGGGCTGCAGAACCTGCCGCGCCTGTTCTCGGTTCAGGAGCGGGCGCATCTGATCGCCGAACTGGTAGCCGCGGGGCTGCGCCAGATCGAGGCCGTCAGCATGGTAAACCCGGCCCGCGTCCCGCAGATGGCGGATGCCGAGGCGGTGCTGGACGCGCTGCCGTCTCTGACGGCGGTCCAGCTGTCGGCCCTGGTTCTGAACCGCAGGGGGGCCGAACGGGCCCTGGCGACCGGGGTGCGCGAACTGCGCTTTGCGGTCGTCGCGTCGGACACGTTCTGCCGGCGCAACCAGAACATGGGCAGCGACGACAGCCTCGCGGCCTTTGCCGCCGTGGCGCCGATGGTCGGCCAGGCCGGGCGGCAGCTGACCGGCGTGATCGCCACCGCCTATGGCTGCCCGTTCGAGGGAGAGATCGCGCCCGCGCGGATCGCGCAGATGGCAGAGGCGCTGCGCGCGGCGGGCGCCGACCGGATCGTGCTGGCCGACACGATCGGCGTCGCCGCCCCCCGCGACATCGCGCGGGTCCATGACGCCTGCCGCGACGCGCTGGACGGCATTGCCTGGGGCGTGCACCTGCACAACACCCGCAACACTGGCTATGCCAACCTGATGACCGCGCTGGAACGCGGCGCCGGCATCATCGATGCGTCCATCGGGGGGCTTGGCGGCTGTCCCTTCGCGCCCCGCGCCACCGGTAACATCGCGACCGAGGACGTGCATTACCTGCTGCACCGCGAGGGGATCGACACCGGTCTGGATCACGACCGGCTGGCCCTGCTGGTGGAGTGGCTGGCCGAACGCGTGCCGGACAAGATCACCGGCCAGCTGGCCCGCGCAGGCTGGTTCGGCGCCTGACCTGCATCGGCGCCCGGCCGTCCGGCCGGGCGCCGATCACTACAGCCCCGGTATCGCCAGGACGATCTGCGGGAACAGCGCGATCAGGAACACCGACCCCAGCATGATCGCGACGAAGGGCAGCGCGCCCTTGGCCACCACCGACAATGGCGCACGGTCCAGCGACTGGATCACGAACAGGTTCAGCCCGACCGGCGGGGTGATCAGCGCGACCTCGATCAGCAGCACGAAGAAGATGCCGAACCAGATCGGATCGATGCCAAGCGCGATCACCGTCGGCATCAGCACCGGCACCATGATCAGCAGCATCGACATGCTTTCCAGGAAGAAGCCGATGAAGATCAGCATGACCGCGATCAGCAGCAGCGCCAGCGTCGCCGTGTTGAAGTAGTCCTCGAACAGCCAGGCCAGTTGCGCGGGCAGCTGATAGAGGGTGATCGCCTGGCCGAAGATCTTGGCGCCGATGACGATCAGGAAGATGACCGTCGTCGTCTTGACCGTGTCGCGCACCGCGCCCAGAAACACCGCGCGGCTAAGCCGTCCGCCTGCCGCCAGGATCAGCAACGCGACGGACGCGCCGATGCCCGAGGCCTCGGTCGGGGTGAAGATCCCGCCATAGATGCCGCCCAGGATCGTGCCCGCCAGCAGCAGCGTCGGCAGGGCGCGCCGCGTCGCGGCCAGGCGTTCGGGCCAGGTCGCGCGCGGCATCGCCTGATGGGTGCCCTGAATCGCCGATGCGATGACCACATAGACGCCGAACAGCACGATCAGCAGGATGCCCGGACCGACGCCGGCCAGAAACAGCTGACCGATGCTTTGTTCGGTGATCGCGCCATAGATGATCAGCGGAACCGAGGGCGGAATGATGATCCCCAGCGTGCCGCCTGCCGCCATCAGGCCCAATGTCAGGCTGCGCGAATAGCCGCGCTTGACCATCTCGGGGATGGCGACGGTGCCGACGGTCGCGGCCGTGGTGATCGAGCTGCCCGAAATGGCCGAGAAGACCCCGCAGGACAGCAGCGCCGCGATGCCCAGGCCGCCGGGCCAATGCCCGACCCAGTTCTGCATCGCGACGAACAGGTCGCGCCCGATCCCCCCGCGCAGCAGCAGGTTCGACATCAGCAGGAACAGCGGGATGGCCAGCAGCACGAAATCGTTGATGCCGCCGAACAGCGTACTGGCGACCATCGACAGCGGCAACCCGTCGATGGCCAACAGCCCCGCACCCAGGATGCCCAGCGTGAAGGCCACCGGAATGCCGGTCATCAGCAGCGCCAGAAGCGCGCCGAAGATCAGGAACGGGGTCATCGTCCGGCCTCCCCAGGAGCGTTGTGCGACAGCTCCTGTTCGGTGCTGCTGGCGAAATCGGGGGCGGGACGGCCCGGCAGCCGGATCAGGTCCGCCAGCGCCTGCAAGGCCAGGATCGCAAAGCCAAGGATGATCGGCAGTTCGGCGATCCAGGTCGGCATCCGCAGCATCGAGGGCTGGCGCCGCCCGAAGGCGATCGAGTCCAGCATCGATCCCGTGGCGACCCACAGAACAAAGATCGAGAACCCCAGGATCGCCACAAGGCTCAGCGCCTCGGCCGCCTTGCGGCCTGCGGGGGGCAGTTGCCCGATGACGGCAGTGATGCGGATCATGTGCCCGTCGCGCAGGCAATAGCCCATCGCCAGGAAGGTCAGCCAGATCATCACCGTAGTCGCGACGTCCGATGTCCAATGCGTGGGGGCGCGAAAGACATAGCGCGCCACCACCTCATAGGTCAGCAGCATCGTCATGGCGACGATGCCCACCTCGGACAGGCGCGCCGCGATCAGCGACAGCCCGTCCGCCAGGCGCAGCGCGCCACGGGATGCAGTCATGCCCCTGCCCTCAGCGCAGCGCGTCCAGCGCCGTCAGAAGCTGGTCTCCCGCCTCACCCGCCTCCTGGCGGAACTGCTCGACCGCGGGGCGGGTGGCCTCCTGCCAGACGGCGATCTGCTCGGGCGTCAGTTCGGTGACGGTCGCATGGCCGTTCTCGGCCAGCCACTGCGCGGCCTCGACATTCTCGGCCTCGGTCTCGGCGCGCATCTTCTCCTCGGCGCGGATGGCGGCCTCGGTCATCCAGGCCTGCTCCTGTTCGGACATGCTGTCCCACAGGGCCGGGTTGATGACCGCGATGAATTCGGCCAGGCCGTGGCTGGTCATGGTGACATGATCCATCACCTCATAGAGCGCGCGCGACTTGACCGCGGTGGTCCCGCTCATCCCGATATCGACCAGGCCGCGCTGATAGGCCACGAACTGCTCGGCGCCGCCGACGACCACCGCCGATCCGCCTACGGCCTCGATCAGATCGCCGGTCGGCTTGCCGGTCGCACGCACCATCTTGCCGCGCATGTCCTCCGGAGAGACGACCGGCGCGCCCTTGGACAGCATCTGCACCGGGCCGTAATCCTGCCACCACAGCACCTTGGACCCGGCCTCCAGCAGCAGGTTGTCAAAGGTCGTGCGGAACGCGCCCTCACGGTCGGCGGCGCGCGCCAGGATCTGATAGTCCGGGAACATGAACGCGACCGAGAAGATGCCGGCTGCCGGGACGGACCCCGCATATTCGTCGGCCAGCACGATGCCCATGTCGATCGCGCCGCTGGAGATCGCCTGCGGCACCTCCTGCCCCTTGAACAGAGAGGCGCTGTCAAAGACGCGCACGGTCATCTCACCGCCGGAAATCTCGTTCAGCTGCTCGGCGAAATAATGGGTGTTCGCGCCGACGGGATGGTTGGCACCGACCTGGACGGTCATGCGCAAGGTCCGCTCGGCCGACGCATCCCCGGCCATCAGGCACATCGCGCCGCTCATGACGGCAGCCGCTATCGCGTGTTTCATCACTTCCTCCCTGATATTCCCGGCCCCTCGCCGTGATCCGGCCGCTCCTCCCCGAGTGCCGATACTTTCAGATAATGCATACAATATTTTTGCTGTAAAGCGGCGCAGACGATCTGGTATCGCCGTTCAACGTGCAGAAAGGGCATCGACGAATAATAGTATCGGCCACCCAACTCGCCTTGCACACAATTTCCGTCAAGGGTTCGTCCCTTGACCGGTGGCCCCAATGCTTTGAGCAACGCCACCTTCCCGGCATCCAAAGCAGCGTCAATCGACCGCGACCGGTGCGAACCCGATTGCCGTCATGGGCGCGATGGTGTCGTATCGGCGGCGAAACGATCAGGGACCTACAATGCGACCATATCTTGCCGCCTTTCTTGCGCTCATGACGGTCACGGCCTGCGCGGTCGGCTCCGGCGCGGTGGTGCAGGGTGCCGGCCCCGACGACCTTCTCAAGCTGCGCGAGGGGCCGGGGCTGAACCACAGGATCATCATCGGCCTGCCCGACGGCACGCGCCTGACGCGCCAGAACTGCGTGACCACCGACGGCAAGGTCTGGTGCAGGGTGATGCTTGCCGACCGGCCCAGCGTCTCGGGCTATGTGGCGGCAGAGTACCTGGCGCATCGCTGACGGCGGTCAGTCCGCCGGGCGCCCGTCGCGCACCCCGGACTGGGCGATGATCTCGGACACCAGGTGTTCGCGGCGATAGGCCATGACATGTACGCCGCTGACGCCCGCAATCGCGCGGATCTGCTGGATCAGCTCGATGCACAGGCGCTTGCCCTCCTCGCCGGGATCGGCGGCCCGCTCCATCCGGGCGATCACCGCGTCCGGGATATGGACACCGGGAACGTTGCTGCGCATCCAGCGGGCGGCCCTGGCCGAGGCCAGCGGGCCGACCCCGGCCAGGATGAACACCCGCCGGTTCAGGCCCAGGTCGCGGACCCGCGCCATGAAGCGCGCGAAGGTCGGGACGTCGAAGATATAGTTCGTCTGGATGAAGTCCGCGCCCGCCTCGACCTTCTTGGCCAAGCGGTCGGGACGCCAGTCCAACGGCGCGATGCAGGGGTTCTCGGCCGCGCCCAGGAACATGCGCGGCGGGCTGGTGATGCGGCGGCCCGACAGGAACATGCCATCGTCGCGCATCGTCCGGATGGTGCGCAGCAGCGAGATCGAATCTAGATCGAAGACCGGTCGCGCGCCGGGCTGATCGCCCAGCCCCACCCCGTCGCCGGTCAGGCACAGCACGTTGCGCACCCCCATCGCCGCCGCCCCCAGCACGTCCCCCTGGATCGCGATGCGGTTCCGGTCGCGGCAGGATATCTGATAGACCGTCCCGATCCCCGCCCGCGTCAGCAGGGCCGAGATGCCGATCGACGACATGTGGCAGTTGGCCCCCGACGCATCCGTCGCGTTGATCGCGTCGGCGACCCGGGCCAGCGGGCGCGCGGCGGCAAAGACATCCGCGGGGTCTGCGCTGTCGGGCGGGTTCAGTTCGGCGGTGACCGCGAAATGACCCTGGCGCAGCACCCGCTCCAACCGGCTGCCCGACACATGGCCGGGCGGCGGCGGGTCATAGGACGGCTGCCAGCGGTCGAAATCGACGGGCGGAATGTCGGTCATCGGCGCGGCCCCCGGTCGGCCGGTCGCGGCTCGACCGCCAGGGGCGCGGCCGCTGGTTCATGGGCGCGGGCCTGCGGAAAGGCGCGGGCGATGGTGCCGCGGGGGGCGTCGGACGGCCCGGCCGGGTGCGCCGCCTTTTCGCGCGCCACGCGCAGCCAGGACGACGACCCCTGCAGGCTGCGGTCCACGGGCGGCTGGACGTCGCCGATCCGCGCGCCGTCGCGCATCCGGGCGGCCCCCTCCCAGGCCATCACCCAGACACAGCGCATCTGCGGATCGACCTCGCAGAAGTCGCCGGGGCGCACGCCGCCGCAGGGACCGTTCCGCAATGTCTTGGGGCAGTTCATCGGGCAGGACATGCCGGTCGAGGACAGCACGCATTGCCCGCACATCCGGCAGTCGAACAGCAGGCCCTTGGTCAACCGCTCGACCGCGGCGACGGGGCGTTCCAGCCGGTGATACCCGATGCGCCGGAACAGCGGGTCCAGGGCGACCAGAGCGGCCTCGAACCGGACATAGACCCATTCGAAGGCGCGGGCATGACGGACGGCAAGACGGCGAAGGTGGTACATGCTATCCGCCCCGCCGCAGGGAAGGCCGGTTGCCCATCATGTCGCCGCGTTCAGTCGCCCGACCCGATCGCGCAGCACGCGCATTCCGATCGGGCGGGGTGATTGAACTGGTCGGGCGTGTTCGCCGGGTGCCAGACCGGCGACGCACCGGGGCAACCCTGATCACCCGCCCGCACGCGGCCGGCCCCTTGCGGGCGCAGGACGACAGTGCACCACGCGTCGCCGGAAAGGTGCGCCCTGCCCCGGGGGGCTGCAGCGACATCGCCTTATCGGGCATCTGCATTCCCAGGCATCAGTACCCGGCGGCTCCCGGACAGGGACACAATGCACCTTGTGGGGCAGAACAGATCGGACATGACTGAGGCTCCGTGATCCGGGGGCAGGGTCAGGCGACGGCGATGGTCTTCTTGGGGTCGTGAAAGGGCCGCTCGACGATGGTCGCGGACCGCGTGCCGTCCGGGGTCCGGACCTGAACCTGGGCGCCCATCTGTGCCGATCCGGCCGACAGCATCGCCAGCGCGATGTTGCGATCCAGCCGCGGCGAATGGATCGCCGAGGTGACCTTGCCCACGACCTGGCCGTCACGGGTGACGGGCCAGAAGGTCGTGTTCGGCCCCTTCAGCGGCGCGCCGTCAATCACCAGGCCGACCTGGCGGCGGGCGGGGCCGTCGGCCTTGATCCGGCGCAGCGCGTCCTTGCCGATGAAATCGGCCTCGATGTCCAGGTCCACCAGCCGGTCCAGACCCAGCTCATAGGGATTGGTGTCGATGTCGGCATCGGCATGATAGGACAGCATCGCCCCCTCGATCCGGCGGATCGACGAGGTGTGGCCTGCCTTCAGCCCCAGGGGCGCACCCGCGGCCATGATCCGCTCCCACAGCGCGTCGCCACGACTGCCGTCCTGCAGATACAGCTCGTATCCCAGCTCGCTGGACCAGCCGGTGCGTGACACGATCAGCGGGATGCCGTCCAGATCGACCCGGCGCAACCAGTAATAGCGAAGGTCCATGATCGCGTCGCCGAACAGCGCCCGCATCACCGCACCCGATTTCGGCCCCTGCAGCTGCAGGGGCGACACGTCCGGTTCCCTGATCGTGACGTCCATTCCCGAATGCACCGCGACCCCCTGCGCCCACAGCAGGATGTCACTGTCGGCCAGCGATATCCAGAAATGGTTTTCCGCCAGCCGCAGCAGGACCGGGTCGTTCAGGATGCCGCCCTGGGCATTCGTGATCAGCACGTATTTGCACTGTCCGACCGCCATCGTGGACAGGTCGCGCGGGGTCAGCGTCTGGACGAACCGCGCCGCGTCGGGGCCGGTGATCTCGACCTGACGCTCGACGGCGACGTCGCACAGGATCGCGTCGTTGATGAGGTTCCAGAAGTTCTGCACCGGATTGCCGAAGTCGCGCGGGATGTACATGTGGTTATAGACCGAGAACCCCGTGGCGCCCCATCGGACGGTCGCGTCGAAATAGGGGGACTTGCGGATCTGGGTTCCGAAACCGAAATCTTGGATCTGGGTCATCTGACGTCTTCTTCCACGAAAATGGGCCGGTGGCCGGGGCGGGACATCTGCCATCTAAGCGCGGATGCGGACGACGCACGGGCCAAATCCGGCGCGCAAACAGGCCGGTCGGGCTGTTCTTGGGGTGGACTGCAGACCGGACGATCTTGGCCGGAGAATCCCGCGCCGGGTCAGGCGGGGTGCGCGGGCGCGCGCGTCAGCGCCTTGAGGTCGGGCTGTGCTGCCTTAACCTGTCGCGTGACGATATAGGTCATATAGCGCTGGATCCCCAGATCGGCCTCCAGCAGCGATTCCATCAGGGTCTGGAACGCCGTCAGGCTTTGGGTGACGACCTTGAGGACATAATCCATCCCGCCGCCGGTCGCGATGCATTCGGTGATCTCCGGCAGGGCGCCGATATGGCCTTCAAACCGGTCGAAATCGACCTTGCGGTGCTGCGCCAGCGATACGGTGACGACGACTTGGGTGACATTGGCAATGCGCTCCAGCGCGATGTCGGCCCGGTATCCCCGAATCAGCCCGGCCTCGCGCAGCCGCGTCAGGCGCGCCCAGCAGGGGGTGGGCGACAGGTTCACCAGCTCGGCCAGTCGCGCCTTGCTCAGTTGCCCGTGCTGCTGCACGGCCGCAAGGATGCGGATGTCGGTCGCATCAAGGCCTGGCCTGCTCATCCACCGCCTCACTTGCCGTCACGGACGGCGAACATTGCCCACGGCCCTGCTGCCCGGAAACAGGCGGACGGCCCATCGTCGCGATCAGACCGTGTCCAGGTACAGCTCGACCGTCTCCTCGTCGGACAGCTCGGCCATGTAATGCAGTTCCTGGCGCTTGGTCATCAGATAGTTGTCGACCAGATGCGCGGGCAGGATGCGGCGGATCTCGGGGCAGCTGTCGAACGCCTCGATCGCGGCGCCCCAGTCGCCGGGCAGCTGCGCCAGCTTCTGGTCATAGGCGTTGCCCTTGAAGGGCGCGGGGGCGACCAGCTGGTCCTCGATCCCGTTCAGCGCGGCCCCCAGGATGGCGGCGATGGTCAGATAGGGGTTCACGTCGCCGCCGGCCACGCGATGCTCGATCCGCCGGGCCTTGGGGCCCGAGGAGGGGATGCGGATCGCGGCGGTGCGGTTCTCATAGGCCCAGCCGATGCCGGTCGGGGCATGGGCGTTGGGAACCAGGCGGTCAAAGCTGTTCTCGTGCGGGGCAAAGAGCAGGGTCGATCCGGGCATGGCGCGCAGGCAGCCGGCGACAGCCTGGCGCAGCGCCTCGGTCCCCTCCTCTCCGCCATTGTCGAAGATGTTTCGCCCGGCCCGGTCCAGGATCGAAAAATGCATGTGCATCCCGTTGCCCGCGAACATCTCGTAGGGCTTGGCCATGAAGCTGGCGGCAAAGCCGTAGGTCCGGGCGATGCCCTTGACCAGCATCTTGAACAGCCAGGTGTCGTCGGCGGCCTTCAGCGGATCGGCCTGATGCATCAGGTTGATCTCGAACTGTCCCGGCCCCGCCTCCGAGATGGCGGTGTCGGCGGGAATGTCCATCGCCTCGCAGGCGTCATAGAGCGTCGTGAAGAACTGGTCGAAGGCATCCAGCGCGCGCAGCGACAGGACCTCGCCGCCGGTGCGCCGCTTGCCGGATTTCGGGCTGGGCGGCACGCGCAGCGTCTTGCCGCTGTCGTCGATCAGAAAGAATTCCAGCTCGGTCGCCACCACCGGCACCAGCCCGGCCGCGACATAGCGTTCGGCCACGCGGGCCAGCGCCTGGCGCGGGTCGCCGTCATAGGGGGTGCCGTCGGGATGGAACATCCACAAGGGCAGCAGCCCCGTGGGCGCGTCCAGCCATGGCATGGGCAGGAACCCCCGTTCGGTGGGCAGCAGCAGCCCGTCGGGGTCGCCGGATTCGAAGACCAGCGGGCTGTCCTCGACATCCT
Organism: Paracoccus sp. Arc7-R13; assembly: GCF_004010775.1. Taxonomy (NCBI): domain Bacteria; kingdom Pseudomonadati; phylum Pseudomonadota; class Alphaproteobacteria; order Rhodobacterales; family Paracoccaceae; genus Paracoccus; species Paracoccus sp. Arc7-R13. Next base: position 2,903,992 of record NZ_CP034810.1, read on the forward strand.
CGCCCCAGATGTCCAGGTTCAGGACCGAATAGGGAAACTTGGTCCCCTCCTCCAGCAGCTTGCCGGCATAGCGGGCGGGCACGCGCTTGCCCCGCGCGACACCGTTCAGGTCTGCTGCCGCGACGCGGATCGTCTTGACCTCGGGGTGTTCGCGCAGCCATTCCATGGGATTATCTCATCAACTGGGGACGGTACCGGACGCGGCTGGTCGCACCCGGCAGATGCCGGTTCAGCCGCCTGTTCACCCTGCCGAAAAGCCAGATCAATGCCAAGGTGGCAGCGATGAAATAAGCGGCGGCAATGGGATAGGCGACGAAGGGGTTGAAGGTCCGGTCCGCGAAGTAGCTGGCATAGTACAGCGCGTCGCCCTTTTGCTGGAACGCCGGAAAGCCGCTGAAATAGACCAGCGTCGTGGCGTGGAACAGGAAGATCGCCTCGTTCGTGTAGCTGGGCCAGGCCAGGCGCAGCATGGTGGGCCAGACGATCCGCCGGAACCGCTTCCAGCCGGTCAGGCCATAGGCGTCGGCGGCCTCGACCTCTCCCTTGGGGACCGACATCAGCGCGCCGTGAAAGATCTGCGCGCTGTAGGCCGCGGTGTTCAGGATCAGCACGATCAGCGCCCCGGCCCAGGCCCGCGTCAGCCAGCTGGTCTGGATGGTCATCCCCAAGACGTCGATGCCCGCCCGCGGCAGCAGCACCAGCGATTCATAGGCGATGAAGAACTGGATGAACAAGGGACTGCCGCGGAAGACGAAGATGAAGGCGTTCGCGGGCTTGCGCAGCCAGGGGTTGGCACTGGCCTTGGCCAGCGCCAACCCCGTCGCGATGAAGAAGCCGACCGACAACGCCAGCACTGCAAAGTACAGGTTCCAGATCAGGCCCGACCCGATCAGCACCGCCTGCTGGCACAGGTCATATCCCTCGCGCGGCAACAGCCGTTCGCCATAGCCGATCGAGCGCAGGGCATAGTCCTGGATGGTCTGCACGCAGCTCATGCCGGGGCTCCCTTGCGCTCGGCCTCGCCGCCAAGCGTGGCCTGGCCGCGCGACAGCCGCCGCGTGACGCGGCCCAGCACGCGTTCCGAGATCCAGGTCATGCCCAGATAGAACACCAGGATCGCCAGGAAGTAATACAGCCGCCAGTCCGGATGCGGATAGGTGAAGGCGCTGGTCTTGGACCCGCCCAGCTCGCGCGCCCAATAGACGATGTCCTCGACCCCCAGCAGGAACAGAAGCGGCGTGGCCTTGATCAGGATCATCCACAGGTTCGACAGGCCCGGCAGGGCATAGGTCCACATCTGCGGTATCAGCACGCGGCGGTTCACCTGCGCGGGCGACATGCCATAGGCCTCGGCCGTCTCCAGCTGGGCGCGGGGCACGGCCGCCATGGCGCCGGACAGCACGTTCGCGGCAAAGGCACCGAAGACGATCGAGAAGGCAATGACCGCCAGGAAGATGCCATAGACGTCATGCACCCAGGGCGCGGCATCGTTCAGCGGCAGCTTGGCCGCGGCGCAGACGACGAAATCGTTGCCCTGCCGGACGGGCGCATTGCTGTCGCACAGGACCTGATGGCGCACCCATTCGAAGCCCTGGTCCAGCGCGATCGGCACGAACAGGAAGAAGATGATGTCCGGCACGCCCCGCACCATCGAGGTGTAGATCCCCCCGAACCACCGCAGCGGCGCGATGCGCGAGCGGCTGGCCATGGCACCGCCAAAGCCGAACAGCAGCGCGATGGGCGCGGTGATCGCCAACAGCAGAAGCACCGTCCCGAAGCTGGCATAGAACAGCAGATGCGTGCCCGATGTCAGGTAGCACGACAGCCAGGCAAGCCCCTGCAGCAGGGACGGATCGGTGCAATATGCGAACATGGGACTTCCCGAAGGGCCGCCGCGGCACGGGTCCGCGGCGGCGGGTCAGATCATTCGAACAGCAGCGCGTCGTCGCCGAACCACTTCTTGATCATGTCGTTCAGGCTGCCGTCTTCCTTCATCGCGGTGATCTGCGCGTCGAACTTCTCCAGCAGCTCGGTGTCGGACTGGCGCAGGCCCATGCCGATGCCTTCGCCCAGGGCGACGCGGTCCATGCCCTCGACCCAGACCAGCTCTCCGCCGGATTCCTCGACGATGGGGGCCAGGAAGTCGCGGTCGGCCAGGATCGCGTCGGCCTCGCCGTTGCGGACGGCGGCGACGGCCTGGTCGGGGTTCGGGAACTCGATCAGCGTCGCGCCGCTCTCGGCAACATAGCCCGCCTGGATGGTGCTGGTCTGGGCCGCGACGATGCCGCCCTCGACGTCGACATCGGCCGCCAGCGCCGCATAGGCCGACGGCGTCGGCGGGGTATAGGGCTGCGTGAACGCTATGACCGCCTGGCGTTCGGCGTTGATGTTCATGCCGGCCATGATCGTGTCGTAGTTCGACGAGACCAGGTTCGGGATGATCGAATCCCAATCGTTGCGCACCCAGGTGCAATCCAGCTCGGCGCGCTTGCACAGCTCGTTGCCCAGCTCGATCTCGAAGCCGGTGACCTCGCCGGTGGCATCGTCGATGAAGTTGTAGGGGGCATAGGCGCCTTCGGTGCCCATGCGGATGGTCTGGGCCTGGGCCAGGCCCGCGGTCAGCATCAGCGCGGCGGCCGCGATCGTCAGGGATTTCATTCGGGGTCTCTCCTGTTGGTTTCTTATGTCGCCATGGTCGCGGACAGGAACTGGCGCAGACGGTCGGTCTGCGGGTTCCCGAACAGGCGATCCGGCGGGCCTTCTTCGCAGACCACGCCCTGATGCAGGAACACGACGTGATCGCTGACATCGGCGGCCAGCCGCATGTCATGGGTGACCAGGATCATCGTGCGATGCTCTCCGGCCAGATCCTTGATGACGCGGACGACCTCCTGCTGCAGTTCGGGGTCCAGCGCGCTGGTGGGTTCGTCGAACAGCAGCGCCTTGGGCTGCATGCACAGCGCGCGGGCGATGGCGGCACGCTGCTGCTGGCCGCCCGACAGCTGCGCGGGCCAGGCGTCCGCCTTGTCGCCGATGCCGACCTTGGCCAGAAGGTCGCGGGCGCGGGCCTCGACGGCGGCGCGATCCTCGCCCAGCACGGTGACCGGGGCCTCCATCACGTTCTGCAGGATCGTCATGTGGGCCCACAGGTTGAACTGCTGGAACACCATGGACAGGTTGGTGCGCATCCGCGTGACCTGGGCGCGGTCGGCGGGATGGCGGCCCTGCCCCTGGCCCTTCCAGCGGACCGGCTCGCCCTCGAACAGGATCTCTCCGGCCTGGCTGTTCTCCAGCAGGTTGCAGCAGCGCAGCAGCGTGGACTTGCCCGACCCGGACGACCCGATCAGGCTGACCACATGGCCGCGCGGGGCGGTCATGGACACGCCCTTGAGGACGTCAAGCGGACCATAGGACTTGTGCAACCCGTTGATCGAAATGACCGGGGCGGCGCTGTGAGGGGTCGGGGTCTGGTTCATCATCCGCACATTGGGCGTCAAACGCGCGCGTTTTGCAACGGGGTGCAGGGGGCAACCTGCCGATAAGGGCAGGCTGCCGCAGCGTCAGCCGAACGCTTACGCAATCTCGATCGAGTATTTCTCGATCACGGTGTTGGCCAGCAGGCCCTCGCACATCCTGGCGACCTCGGCGCGGGCTGCCTCGGCGTCGGTGGCGGCCAGGTCCAGCTCGATCAGCTTGCCTTGGCGGACGCCCGTGACGTCCTGGTGGCCAAGCCCGCCCAGGGCATGGCGGATCGCCTCGCCCTGGGGGTCCAGGACGCCGTCCTTCAGCATGATGGTGACACGTGCTTTCATGGCGGCAGTCCCTCTCAGTTGATCGCGGTCGGTTTCAGGCTGGTCGTGTTGGCGGGCATCAGGCCCAGCCGGCGCGCCACCTCGGTATAGGCGTCGGTCAGGTTGCCCAGGTCGCGGCGGAACACGTCCTTGTCCAGCTTCTGCCCGGTCTTGACGTCCCACAGCCGGCAGCTGTCGGGGCTGATCTCGTCGGCCACGATCAGGCGCATGAAATCGTTGTCCCAGACCCGTCCGACCTCGATCTTGAAATCGATCAGCTTGATGCCGGCGCCGTAGAACACCCCCGACAGGAAGTCGTTCACCCGCAGCGCTAGGCTGACGATGTCGTCCAGGTCCTGCTGGGTCGCCCAGCCGAAGGCGATGATGTATTCCTCGGACACCATCGGGTCGCCCAGTTCGTCGTTCTTGTAGCTGTATTCGACGATGGGCCGCGGCAGGGCCGTGCCCTCCTCCAGCCCAAGGCGCTTGGACAGCGACCCGGCCGCGAAATTGCGCACGATCACTTCCAGCGGGATGATCTCGACCTGGCGGATCAGCTGCTCGCGCATGTTGATGCGGCGGATGAAGTGGTTCGGGACGCCGATATTCGTCAGCCCGTTCATGAAGAACTCGGACAGGCGGTTGTTCAGCACGCCCTTGCCTTCGATGGTGGCGCGCTTCTGCGCGTTGAAGGCGGTCGCGTCATCCTTGAAGTACTGGATCAGCGTGCCGGGTTCCGTGCCCTCGTAGAGGATCTTGGCCTTGCCTTCGTAAACTTTCTTGCGCCGCGGTGCCATGGGCCCACCGTCCTTTCGCATGTCCCTGAAGATGCCGCTTACCCCGGATTGCCGGTCGGGGGCAATACGAGCCTTGCGACAAGGCATGCCGATGGGCATATCTTGTCCCAGACGCCGCACAGGAGGGCCCGATGACCACGTTCAACGATCGAGAGCGCGCCTACGAATCCAAGTTCGCCCATGACGCCGACCTGCGCTTCAAGGCCGAGGCGCGCCGGAACCGCCTGCTGGGCGAATGGGCGGCCGGACAGATGGGCAAGACCGGCGACGACGCCCGCGCCTATGCCATGACCGTCGTCAGCGCCGATTTCGCCGAGCCCGGAGAGGAGGACGTCTTCTGCAAGGTCGAGGCCGACCTGACAGGCGTCGCCGATGCCGAAACGATCCGCGCGCAGATGGCCCGCCTGATGGACGAGGCCCGCCGCCAGGTCATCGACGAGACCTGAGCCGCCATCGTCAGCAGGCCGGATCAGGGGGGCATCGCGCCCCCCTGATCCATTCCTGCACGTGCGCAAGGCAGCCGGGGTCAAGCTTTGGTGACCCGGCATTTTTGCCATCACGTTCCTGCCGAACCGTGGGATGAAAGGGTCTGCCCTATCAACGACAGGATGCCGGAACATGCTTTGGGACAATCAGGACCGCTATGGAGCCGTGACCCGGACGCTTCACTGGGGAATCGCCGCCCTGATGGCGTGGCAGTTCGGCGGCATGCTGTCCGAAAGCCTGCTGGGCGACGAGGCGCCTCTGGCCGTCGCACTGACCGCCAACCACACCCAGGTCGGAACCATCCTGTTCGTGCTGATCGTCCTGCGCGTGGTCTGGGCCGCCCTGAACCGTGATCGTCGCCCGCCCCGCCGGGCGGACCTGCTGGGCTATGCGGCAAGGCTGGGGCATGTCGCGCTTTATGCGCTGATGCTGGCGGTTCCCTCGGCGGCGCTGCTGCGGGCCTGGGGCGGGGTACGGGGCTTTGCGCCCTTCGGGTTCCAGATCTTCGCGCCGCGCGCCCCGGACCAGGTCGTCAAGGCTGCCACCGACATCGGGTCGAACTTTCACGGAGAGCTGGCCTGGGTGATGGGCGTGCTGATCCTGGGCCATATCGCCATGACGCTGTTCCACCAGATCGTGCTGCGCGACCGCCTGCTGCGCCGCATGGCAGGCTAGGCGGCCGCGGCCTCGGCATTGGGATAGCGGCGCAGCATCGTCACCGCGCGGGCCAGGTTCAGCGCCATCAGCGCGGCCCACAGGCCGTGGTTGCCCCAGAAGGGCGGCAGGATCAGCACGCAGGCCGCGAAGACCGCCACCGACCGGATCATCGCATTGCGCATGTCCCGCGTCAGCGTGGCCCCGATGAAGATGCCGTCCAGCATCCAGCCCGCCACCCCGATCAGGGGCGCCAGCGCCAGCCAAGGCAGATAGATCCGCGCCGCCTGCCGCACCGCGTCCGAGGTGGTCAGCAGATCGATGATCGCGCCCCCCGCGACGATGAAGACCAGCCCCATCACGACCGCACCCCCCAGCCCCCAGGCCGAGGTCAGCAGCGACGCCCGCCGCACCCGGTCCGGCCGACGCGCGCCCACGGCCTGTCCCACCAGGCTTTCGGCGGCAAAGGCGAACCCGTCCAGCGCATAGGCGGTCAGCGCCACGAACTGCAGCAGCACCTGGTTCGCGGCCAAGGGCACGTCGCCCTGCCCCGCCCCCAGGAACAGGAAGCTGGTCATGCAGCCCTGCAGCAGGACCGACCGGATCATGATGTCGCCGTTCACCCGCGCCAGCCGCGTCAGCCGGTCGCGCGCCCACAGCCCCGCCGCGCGGCGCGCCTGTCCCAGCACGTGCCGCGCCAGCCACAGGCCCAGCGCCACGCCGGACAGCTCCGCGACCAGCGTGGCCCAGGCGACGCCCGCCACGCCCAGCCCCAGGCCCAGCACGAACCACACATCCAGCGCGACGTTCAGCCCGTTCTGCAACAGCTGCAGCGCCAGCACCGCACGGGTGCGTTCGACCGCGATCAGCCAGCCGGTGATCGCATACAATCCGATGGTCGCAGGCGCCCCCCAGATGCGGATCGCCAGATAGTCGCGGGCCAGCGCCTCGACCGCATCCGAGGCCGGGGCCAGCCGGAAGGCCGCCCAGAAGATCGGCGCCTGCAGCGCGATGAAGACCAGCCCGGCTGCGGCGGCGATGGCCAGCGCGCGCAGCAGGTGGGCGCCGACCTCGGGCTGGTCGCCCGCGCCATGGGCCTGCGCCACCAGACCGGACGTGCCCATGCGCAGGAACCCGAACACCCAATAGATCGAGGTCAGGATGATCGCGCCGATCCCCACCGCGCCGATGGCCTGCGGCTGGCCCAGCTGACCCACCACACCGGTGTCGACCAGCCCCAGCAACGGCACCGTCAGGTTGGACAGCACGATGGGCACCGCGATCTGCAGCACCCGGCGGTGGGTCAGCAGGCTCAAGGCTGCGGCATCAGGAAGTGACCGGTGGCCTGGGCGATCAGGCGGGCGCGGTTGTCCTGCCACGCCTCGACATGGACGGACGCATAGCGCCGTCCCGATCGCACGACGCGGGCGCGGGCATAGGCGTCGCGCGGCAGGCCCGAGCGCAGGTAGTCGACGGTGAAATCAATGGTCTTGGGCAGCCGCGGCAGGCTGTCTGGAACGGCCGCGTCGGGGGCGATGCGGCCTGATTCCAGATCCTCCCACATCGCGGCCCAGCCCAGCTCGATGATCGCCGTGACCTCCAGGAAGGCCGCGGTGACCCCGCCATGGATCGCAGGCAGCATCGGGTTGCCGATCAGCTTGTCGTCATAGGGCAGGATCGCGGTCAGTTCGTCCCCGCGCCGGTCGAAGCGGATGCCCAGCCAGGTCATGTAGGGCACGCCGGTGACCATCGCCGCCAGGGCCGAATCGCGGCGCGACTTGATCTGGTGCAGGGGTTCGTTGCGGTCGCCCATGATCACCGCTCCGCCGTGAAGGCGCCGGTGGCGGCGGCGACGGGATTGGCCTCGTCCTCGTCCAGGGCCACGGCGCGCAGGAAGGCCACGCTGCGGGTCATGTGATAGCATTCGGCCCGCGCGGTGATGCGCTGCCCCGGCGTCGCGGCCCGCATGTAGTCGATGCGCAGGTCGATCGTCGCGGTCGATCGCGGGTTCGTCGGATGCGCCATCACCGCCGCCCCGCAGCAGGTGTCCATCAGCGCCGAGACGACACCCCCGTGGATCACCCCGGTGCGCGGATCGCCGACCAGGTGTTCGGCCCAGGGCATGCTGATCGTGGCGCGGCCCGCGCCTATCTCCTCGACCCGCATGCCCAGGGCGCGCGCATGGGGGATCGCCTCGATGAACTGCTGGGCGATGCGGGCGTGATCGTCGGGATCGGTCATGGGGCGTCCTTCTTTGCGCGAGGGGTAGCGTCCGGTCGGGACCCGGATCAAGCCCCGGCGCGCGATTCGGTTGAGAAAGGATGCGGCTGCGCTTAGGTTGACGCCAAGGGAAATCTTCCAGGGAGGTGCCGGGTGACCGAAGACCGCATCAGCTTCAAGGACATGTGCGCACGGTTCGAGGTGACGCCCCGCACGCTGCGCTATTACGAATACATCGAACTGCTGCAGCCCCGAAAGGAAGGCCGCGCCCGGTTCTATGGCCCGCGCGAGGTCGCGCGCATGACCCTGATCCTGCGCGGGCGGCGCTTCGGCTTCAGCCTGGAGGAGATCCGCCAATGGCTGCAGATCTATGACAAGAAGGGCTCTCGCGAGCAGTACCAGGTCTGGATCGACATGGCCGACCGCCAGCTGGCCGTGCTGGACGGTCAGATCGCCGACCTGACGGCGGCGCGGGCGGACCTGGACCAGCTGCGCCAGACCACCGTGGCCGAACTGGCCAAGATGGGCTGACGCGGCGGCACGCGCCCTTGTGACGCCGCGTCCTGCTTACGTTCGCGTCAACTTGGGCCTATGTTCAGGGAAGGACGGAAAGCCGGTTTGAGGAGGAGCCGCACCCATGTCCGAAGATCTGATGACCATCCGCCAGATGTGCGACGCCTTTGACGTGACCCCGCGCACGCTGCGGTTCTACGAGGCACGAGAGCTGATCTTTCCCCAGCGCCGCGGCCAGCACCGGTTGTATGACCGGCGCGACCGGGCCCGGCTGATCCTGATCCTGCGCGGCAAGCGCTTCGGGTTCAGCCTGGAACAGATCCGCCAGCTGCTGCAGCTGTACGAACCCGGCGGCACGAACCGCGCGCAGATCGCGGCCACGATCGATGTCGGCCGCGACCGCCTGGCGGACATGGAACGGCAATATGCCGAACTGAGCGAGGCGATCGCCGACCTTCGCCAGCAGATCTCGGATGCCGAGGGCCGGCTTTCCGCAGCCCCCACAGAACAGCCGTAAAGGATCCCGACATGCCTTCGTACACGCCCCCGATCCGCGACCTGCAGTTCGTCCTGCACGACGTTCTGAAGCTGTCGCAATCCGACCTGCCCGGCCATGACGAGTTGGCCCCCGACTTTACCGAGGCCGTGCTGGAAGCCGCCGGCAAGCTGTCCGCCGAGGTGCTGGCGCCCCTGAACCTGTCCGGCGACCAGGAGGGCTGCGTTCTGGAGAATGGCGTCGTCCGCACGCCCAAGGGCTTCCGCGAGGCGTTCGAGCAGGTCAAGGAGGGCGGCTGGACCGCGCTGGACTGCGACCCCGAATACGGTGGCCAGGGCATGCCCTACACCATGGGCGTGGCCACCGGAGAGATGTTCGTGTCGGCCAACATGGCCTTCAACATGTACCAGGGCCTGACCCACGGCGCCTATTCCGCGATCCACGCCCACGGCACCGACGACCAGAAGCAGACCTATCTGCCCAAGATGGTCAGCTGCGACTGGACCGGCACGATGAACCTGACGGAACCGCATTGCGGCACCGATCTGGGCCTCTTGCGCACCAAGGCCGAACCCCAGGAGGACGGAAGCTACCTGATCACGGGCCAGAAGATCTTCATCTCGGCCGGCGATCACGACATGGCCGAGAACGTCGTCCACCTGGTCCTGGCCAAGGCGCCCGGCGGCGGCGAGGGCACCAAGGGCATCAGCCTGTTCATCGTCCCGAAGTTCCTGGTGAACGCGGACGGCTCTCTGGGCGATCGCAACGGCGTGTCGGTGGGCGCGCTGGAGCACAAGATGGGCATCCACGGCAACGCGACCTGCGTGATGAACTATGACGGCGCGAAAGGCTGGCTGCTGGGCGATCTGCACAAGGGCATGCGCGCCATGTTCACCATGATGAACGAGGCGCGTCTGGGCGTGGGCCTGCAGGGCTATGCCGCGGCGGTACCCGCCTATCAGAACGCTCTGGCCTATGCCAAGGACCGCCTGCAGGGCCGTGCGGTGACCGGCGCGCAGAATCCGCAGGGCGCCGCCGATCCGCTGATCGTGCATCCCGACATCCGCCGCAGCCTGCTGGACCAGAAGAGCTTCATCGAGGGGGCCCGCGCGCTCGCGCTGTGGGGCGCGCATCTGATCGACCGCGGCCACCTGGCCGGCGACAAGGACGCCGAGGGGCTGGTGTCGCTGATGACCCCGGTCATCAAGGGCTTCCTGACCGACAAGGGCTTCGAGGCGACAGTGCTGGCCCAGCAGGTCTTCGGTGGCCACGGCTATGTCGAGGAATGGGGCATGAGCCAGTTCGTCCGCGATGCCCGCATCACCATGATCTACGAAGGTGCGAATGGCGTGCAGGCGCTGGACCTGGTCGGCCGCAAGCTGGCCCAGGATGGCGGCAAGCATGTGATGGCCTTCTTCGACATGGTCAAATCGTTCTGCAAGGAACAGTCCGGCAATCAGGCACTGGCGGCCGACTTCATCGAACCGCTGAAGGCCGCGTCCAAGGACCTGCAGGCGGCGTCCATGTTCTTCATGGAACGCGGCATGAAGAACCCGAACGATGCGTTGTCGGGCAGCTACGACTTCATGCATCTGTTTGGTCACGTGACCCTTGGTTACATGTGGGCCCGGATGGCGGTCGCCGCACAGGCGGCGCTGGATACAGGCACCGCCGACCCGGCGTTCCACAAGACCAAGCTGGCAACCGGCCGCTACTACATGAAACGGCAGCTGCCGATGACCGCCACGCATCTGGCCCGCATCCAGTCCGGAGCAGCCACGGTGATGGAGCTGGAGGCAGAAGCCTTCTGATCCGACATCAAGGGCGGAGAGGTCGCATTGGGTATTTTTGCAAAGAAGAAGCAGGATGCGCCCCGACCTCTCCCGATTGTTGTCGGGTCAGGCGTTGTCGGCCCACAGGCCGGGGCGACTTCTCCTTTGGCGGTCATCGGCTCCCCAGTCTGTACCGCAGGACCAGACTAATGCCGCTCAGTTGAAGAAGTGGTTAACGCCGCTTCTTCTTTGTCCAAATACCCCATGGGGGGTCCGGGGGGCGCGCAGCCCCCCGGCGTCGAGGAGGAAAGATGACCGCGCAACTCTGGTGCTTTGGCGAATCCGGAAACGCCTACAAACCGGCCCTGACGATGCAAGTGGCGGGTTATGACTGGCAGCCCGTCTATGTCGATTTCTTCAACGGAGAGGGGCGCAGCCCCGCATTTCGGACGCTGAACCCGATGGGCGAGGTCCCGGTGTTCCGTGAGGGCGATGTGACCCTGACCCAATCGGCCGTCATCCAGCTGCACGTCGCGGAACGCACCGGCAGGTTCATGGGCAGCGACCGCAACGAGACGCTGCGCTGGCTGATGTTCGACAACCACAAGGTCTCGGGCCAGGCGGGACCGGCGCGGTTCCTGTTGAACTTCCTGCCCGCGGACAAGCGGCCGGCAGGGGCCGCGGAGTACCTGCAGGGGCGGCTGAAAGGGGCCTATCATGTGCTGGACGCGCATCTGGCGGACCGCGACTGGGTCGCACCCGGCGGCCCGACCATCGCCGATTTCGCGCTGTGCGGTTACCTATACTATCCCGAGCCCTTCGGATTCGACCGCAGGGATTGGCCCCATATCGATCGCTGGCTGGACGGCATCGCCGCCCTGCCCGGCTGGAAACACCCCTATGATCTGATGCCCGGCAACCCATCCGACCGGGCGCCCAAGGAGGACACATGACCGACGCATTCATCTATGACGCCGCCCGCACGCCGCGCGGCAAGGGCCGCCCCGATGGCAGCCTGCACGAGGTCACCTCGCTGGCGCTGTCGGCGCGCCTGTTGAACGCCGTCAAGGACCGCAACGGGCTAGAAGGCCACGCGGTCGAGGACGTGATCTGGGGCAATGTGACCCAGGTCAAGGAACAGGGCGGCTGCCTGGCGCGCAGCGCCGTGCTGGCATCGGACCTGGACCAGAGCATTCCCGGCCTGTCGATCAACCGCTTCTGCGCGTCTGGCATGGAGGCCGTGAACCTGGCCGCCAACCAGATCAAGGGCGGCGCGGGCCAGGCCTATATCGCCGGCGGGGTAGAGATGATGGGCCGCGTTGCCATGGGCAGCGACGGGGCGGCCATCGCGGTCGATCCGGGACTGGCCATGCGGTCGTACTTTGTACCGCAGGGGATCAGCGCCGACATCATCGCGACCGAATACGGCTTCAGCCGCGCGGATGCCGATGCGCTGGCGCTGGAAAGCCAGCGCCGCGCGGCGCAGGCCTGGGCCGACAACCGCTTTGCCAAATCCATCGTCCCGGTGCTGGACCAGAACGGCCTGACCATCCTGGACCGCGACGAATACATGCGCCCCGGCACCACGGCGGACGATCTGGCCAAGCTGCGCCCGGCCTTCAAGGAGATGGGCGAGATGATGCCCGGCTTCGACAAGGTCGCGATGCTGAAATACCCGCACCTGACCCATGTCGATCACATCCACCACGCCGGCAACAGCAGCGGCATCGTCGACGGCGCCGCCGCCGTGCTGATCGGCAATGCGGAATTCGGGCAGGCCCATGGCCTGAAGCCCCGCGCGCGCATCCGCGCCACCGCCAAGATCGGCACCGACCCCACGATCATGCTGACCGGCCCGGTTCCCGTGACCGAGAAGATCCTGAAGGACAGCGGCCTGTCCATCGGCGACATCGACCTGTTCGAGGTGAACGAAGCCTTCGCATCCGTGGTGCTGCGCTTCATGCAGGCCTTCGACGTGGACCATTCCAAGGTCAACGTGAACGGCGGCGCCATCGCCATGGGCCACCCCTTGGGCGCGACCGGCGCGATCATCATCGGCACCCTGCTGGACGAGCTTGAGCGGCAGGACAAGACCATGGGTCTGGCGACCCTGTGCATCGCGTCCGGCATGGGCGCGGCCACCATCATCGAACGCGTGTGAGGAGCCCGGACATGACCGATTTCACGATGGAAAAAGGCGCCGACGGCGTCGCGGTGATCACCTGGGACGTGCCGGGCAAATCGATGAACGTGCTGTCGATGGACGGCGCGACCGCCCTGAACGGGCTGATCGACGACGCGCTGGCCGACGATGCCGTCAAGGGCATCGTCATCACCAGCGGCAAGAAGGACTTTGCCGCCGGGATGGACCTGAAAGTCATCGCGGGCATGAAGGACGCGAACGGCGCGCAGGGCGTGTTCGACGGCGTGATGACGCTGCACCACCTGCTGCGCAAGATCGAGCTGGCCGGCATGGACCCCAAGACCAAGAAGGGCGGCAAGCCGATCGCCAGCGCCCTGCCCGGCACCGCGCTTGGCATCGGGCTGGAGTTGCCGCTGGCGACGCATCGCATCTTTGCAGCCGACAATGCCAAGGCCAAGATCGGCCTGCCCGAGATCATGGTCGGCATCTTTCCCGGCGCCGGCGGCACCACCCGCCTGACGCGCAAGCTGGGCGCCATGATGGCCGCACCCTTCCTGCTGGAAGGCAAGCTGTCGGACCCCAAAAAGGCGAAATCGGCCGGGCTGATCGACGAGGTCGTCGAGGACCCGCTGGCCGCCGCAAAGGCCTGGGTGCTGGAGGCCAAGGAGGCCGACCTGGTCAAGCCGTGGGATGCCAAGGGCTACAAGATGCCGGGCGGAGAGCCGTTCCACCCGGCGGGTTTCATGACCTTCGTGGGCGCCTCCGCGATGGTGCATGGGAAGACGATGGGCGTCTATCCGGCGGCCAAGGCGCTGCTGTCGGCGGTCTATGAGGGGTCGATGGTGCCGTTTGACCAGGCGCTGAAGATCGAGGCGCGCTGGTTCACCAACGTGCTGATGAACCCTTCGTCTACCGCGATGATCCGCAGCCTGTTCATCAACAAGGAAGCGCTGGAGAAGGGCGCGAACCGCCCCGAGGCCCCGGACCAGACCGTCCGCAAGGTGGGCATCCTGGGCGCGGGCATGATGGGCGCGGGCATTGCCTATGTCAGCGCCATGGCCGGGATCGAGGTCGTGCTGATCGACGCGGCCCAGGACAGCGCCGACCGCGGCAAGGCCTATTCCACGGGCCTTCTGGACAAGGCCATCAGCCGCAAGAAGGCGACCGAGGAGAAGAAGGCCCAGGTGCTGGACCGCATCACCGCCACCACGGATTACGCCGCCCTGCAGGGCTGCGATCTGATCGTCGAGGCGGTCTTCGAGGACCCGTCGGTCAAGGCCGAGGTGACGAAGAAGGCCGAGGCCGTGATCCCGCAGGACGCGATCTTTGCCACCAACACCTCGACCCTGCCGATCAGCGATCTGGCGCGTGCCAGCGCGCGCCCCGAACAGTTCATCGGCATCCACTTCTTCAGCCCGGTCGATAAGATGCTGCTGGTCGAGATCATCAAGGGCCGCGAAACCGGTCCCGTGGCGGTCGCAAAGGCGCTGGATTTCGTGCGCCAGATCCGCAAGACCCCCATCGTCGTGAATGACGAACGGTTCTTCTATGCCAACCGCTGCATCATCCCCTATATCAACGAAGGCATCCGCATGGTGGCCGAGGGCGTGAACCCCACGCTGGTGGAAAACGCCGCCAAGATGATGGGCATGCCCCTGGGTCCGCTGCAGCTGGTCGACGAGACCTCGATCGACCTGGGCGTCAAGATTGCCAAGGCGACCAAGGCCGCGATGGGCGACGCCTATCCCGACGGCGCAGTCGACGACGTGCTGTTCTGGATGGCCGACCAGGGCAGGATGGGCCGCAAGGGCGGCGCGGGCTTCTATGCCTATGAGGACGGCAAGCGGCAGGGCCTGTGGGAGGGTCTGGACGCGCAGTACCCGCGCAGCGCCGATCAGCCCGACCTGCACGAGATCCAGCACCGCCTGATGTTCGCCCAGAGCCTGGAGGCCGTGCGTGCGCTGGAGGACGGCGTGCTGGAGGACATCCGCGAAGGCGATGTGGGCGCCATCCTGGGCTGGGGCTTTGCGCCCTGGTCGGGCGGTCCCTTCGGCTGGCTGGACATCCTGGGCGCGCAGAAGGCGGTCGAGATCTGCGACCGGCTGGAGGCCGCGCATGGTGCCCGCTTCAAGGCGCCGCAGATGCTGCGCGACATGGCCGCCAAGGGTGACAGCTTCTACGGGCGCAAGGCCGCGGCCTGACACCCCCGGATGGGCCGCGCTTGTGGCCCATCCGCACCACCCGCTGTGTCCGCCCTGCCATGTGACGAAACTTTCCGGTCTGGCCGTCGTTGAAGCCGCGGAAATTAGTCATATGCTGCGACAACGGAACCGCCCGACGGGCGGATGGCCGACAAGGGGACATGCCGATGAGTGACGAGACGAAACGCCGCGCCGAAGCTGCCCAGGCCCAGATCGAGGCGATCGCCTCGGCCCCGCTGCCCGAGCCTGCTCCTGCGGCGCAGTCCCTGTCCGATGCCGACCCCGCCGTCCAGGCCCATATCCGCGCCCGCATGGCCGAGATCGACCTGAAGGACAGCAATTCCATCCTCCGCTTCGGCACCCGTGCTCAGGCCGATCTGCAGCAGATCAGCCAGTCCATGCTGGCCGATGTCAAGGCCAAAGAGGTCGGCCCGGCCGGCGACAGCCTGCGCGAGGTCGTGACCACGATCCGCGGATTCTCGACCAGCGAGCTGGACATGCGCCGCAGCCGCAGTTGGTGGGAAAAGCTTTTGGGCCGGTCGGCGCCCTTTGCCAAGTTCGTGGCGAATTACGAACAGGTCCAGACCCAGATCGACCGCATCACGGCCGAGCTGGAGGGGCACGAGCAGAAGCTGCTCAAGGACATCAAGTCGCTGGACATCCTGTATGACCGCACGCTGACCTTCTATGACGAGCTGGCCCTGTACATCGCCGCCGGCACCGAAAAGCTGGCCGAGCTGGATCGAGAGACGATCCCCGCCAAGGAGGCCGAACTGGCCGCAAAGGCGCAGCCCGACCAGGTGATCGAGGCGCAGGAGCTGCGCGACCTGCGCACCCTGCGCGACGACCTGGAACGCCGCGTCCACGACCTGAAGCTGACGCGCCAGGTGACGATGCAGTCGCTGCCCTCCATCCGGCTGGTGCAGGAAAACGACAAGTCGCTGGTCACCAAGATCAACTCGACCCTGGTGAACACGGTGCCCCTGTGGGAGACACAGCTGGCCCAGGCCGTCACCATCCAGCGCAGCGCCGAGGCCGCCCGCGCGGTCAAGGAGGCCAACGACCTGACCAACGAGCTGCTGACGCGCAACGCCGACAACCTGCGTCAGGCGAACGCCCAGATCCGGGCCGAGACGGAACGCGGCGTCTTTGACATCAAGGCGGTACAGACCGCCAACGCCCAGCTGATCGCCACGATCGAGGACAGCCTGCGCATCGCCGACGAAGGTCGCTCGCGGCGCGCCTCGGCCGAGACCGAACTGGTGCGGATGGAGGCCGAACTGCGCGATGCGCTGGCGGCGGCATCCTCGCGGCAGCCTGCGGCCGTCACCGGCCCCGGCGGGCGGCGCTGATGCGGCGCCTGGCTGCCCCCGCCCTGGGATTGGCGCTGCTGCTGGGCGGCTGCGCCCCAGACCCGTTCACGGACACGCCCGGCTCTCCGCGCCCGCAGGCACGCCCCGAGGCCACCTCGGCCGCGCAAAGCCAAGCCGAGTTGCGCCGCGCGCGGGCCGAACGCAACCGCGCCGCGAATGCCGTCGCGCGCCAGGCCTCTGCCTCGCCCAGCCAAGCCAGCCAGTCGCAGCGTGACTATTATGCCGCGGCGGAACGGCGGCTGGTGGCGCAGGGTCGCCTGCGCCGCGACCGGACCCCGCTGGACGCGCCGATCGACGCCGAGATCCTGACCCGCAACTTCATCGACATCGCGCTGCGCGACGAATACAGCCAGACCGACGGCGGGCTGGTGTCGCAGTCCCGCGCTGCGCCCCTGCGCCGCTGGCAGGGTCCGGTGCGGATGCAGCTGGAATTCGGCGCCTCGACCGACATGGCCGCCCGCCCCGCCTGGCGGTCGGAGGTCGCGGATTTCGCGGGCCTCCTGTCGGACGCCACGCGCCATCCCGTATCGCTGACGGCCGAGGGCGGCAACTTCACCATCTTGGTCCTGACCGAGGATGAGCGCCGGGCCATCGGCCCGCGCCTGGCCCAGCTTGTGCCGGGCATCCCGGCGCAGGACGTGTCGATCATGACCGACCTGCCCGCCGCGATCAGCTGCGCGGTCTTCGCCTATTCGCAGGGGGCGGCCGCCGACTATGCCCGCGCCGTGGCGGTGATCCGGGCCGAACTGCCGCCGCTGCTGCGCACGTCCTGCATCCACGAGGAGCTGGCGCAGGGAATGGGGCTGGCCAATGACAGCCCCGGCGCGCGTCCGTCGATCTTCAACGACGACGAGGAGTTCGCGCTGCTGACGCGTCATGACGAGCTGCTGCTGCGGATCCTCTATGATCCCCGCCTGCGTCCCGGCATGTCCGAGGCGGAGGCCGCGCCCATCGTCCGCCGCATCGCGACCGAGCTGCTGGGCGAGAACGCTTGATCCCGTCCCCGGCCCGCCCCTAGAAAGGGGCGAGGTCAGCGGGAGGCACCTATGTCCATCTTCGACATCCTGGGCGGCGAATTCATCGAGATCATCGAATGGACGGCCGACGACCGCGACACGATGGTCTGGCGCTTTGACACGGTCGGGCGCGCGATCAAGTATGGCGCCAAGCTGACCGTCCGCGAGGGTCAGGCCGCTGTCTTTGTCCATGAGGGCCAGCTGGCCGACGTGTTCGGCCCCGGCCTGTACCTGCTGGAGACGAACAACCTGCCGGTGCTGACGCGCCTGCAGCACTGGGACCACGGCTTTCGCAGCCCCTTCAAGTCCGAGGTCTATTTCGTCAGCACGACCCGCTTCAACGATCTGAAATGGGGCACCCGCAACCCCATCATCGCCCGTGACCCCGAATTCGGCCCGGTCCGCCTGCGGGCCTTCGGCACCTATTCGATGCGCGTGGGCGACCCCGCCCGGTTCATGTCCGAGATCGTCGGCACCGATGGCGACTTCACCCGCGACGAGATCACTTTCCAGATCCGCAACGTGATCGTGCAGGAGTTTTCCCGCGCCATCGCCGCGTCGAACATTCCCGTTCTGGACATGGCCGCAAACACCGACCAGCTGGGTGCGCTGGTCGCCAAGGCCATCGCCCCGGTGATCGAGGCCTATGGCCTGGTCCTGCCGGAATTCTACATCGAGAACATCAGCCTGCCCGCCGAGGTCGAGGCGATGCTGGACAAGCGCACCAGCATGGGGATCATCGGCGATCTGGATCGTTTCGGCCAGTATGCCGCGTCCGAGGCCATGCTGGCGGCCGCGCGGAACGAGGGGGGCGCCGGTGCCGGCCTGGGCGCCGCGATGGGGGCCGCCATGGGCGCCACGATGCGCGGACCCTGGGGCGCCATGCCCTCGGCCGCCCCGCAGCCCGCAGCGCCGCCTGCGGCCCCGCCGCCCCTGCCCGGCGGCACGGCACCACGCTGGCATGTGGCCATCGACGGCGCGGCCGCGGGGCCCTTTGCGCAATCCGACCTGCTGCGGCTTGTGGCCGAGGGGCGCCTGACCCCTGCCACGCTGGTCTGGACCGAAGGGCAGGATGGCTGGCTGGAGGCCGGTCAGGTCCCGGCCTTGGCCACCATCCTTGGTGCGACGCCGCCGCCCCTGCCGCGCTGAGGACCGGATGATCCCGGCCGAACACCGCTTTCCCTGCGGACAATGCGGGGCCAGCCTGACCTTTCGCCCCGGCCAGCAGGAGCTTGTCTGCGATTGGTGCGGCCACCGGCAAACCATCGGCCCCGGCCCCGCCCGTGCGCCGGGGCGCAAGGCCGATGACAGCAGCGCCGACCCCGCCCTGCAATGGTCCGAGGGCCCGCGGGCGACGGGCCCCGCGCTTCGCGAGATCCCCCTGGCCGAGGGGCTGGATCTGTCTCAGGGTGCCGCGGACATCGTGCAGACCGTCCGCACCCTGTCCTGTCCGAACTGCGGGGCACAGGTCGATCTGGACGCCGACCATCACGCCAGCGCCTGCCCCTTCTGCGCAACGCCGGTCGTCACTGACACCGGCCCCACGCGCCGCATCAAACCGCAGGGGGTGATGCCCTTTACCCTGACCGAGGCGCAGGCCCGCGCTGCGATGAAGGCGTGGCTGGGCAGCCTGTGGTTCGCCCCGTCCGGCCTGACGGCCTATGCGCGCAAGGATCGGCGGCTGAGCGGGATCTATTCCCCCTTCTGGACCTTCGACGCCGACACGACGTCGCGCTATCGCGGCCAGCGGGGCGATGCGTATTACGTCATGGTGCAAAGCACCCAGACAGTGAACGGCCGGACGCAGACGGTCAGCCGCCAGGAACGCCGCATCCGCTGGACCCCGGTGTCGGGTCAGGTCGCGCGCCAGTTCAACGACGTGCTGATCCCCGCATCGACCGCGCTGCCGCCGCGCTTCTCCGAGGCGATGAAGCCCTGGGATCTGTCGGCCGTGGCGGAATACGACCCCCGCTTCCTGTCGGGGTTCGAGGCCGAGGGGTACACCGTCCCCCTGGCGGACGGTCACGGGGCCGCACGCCAGCAGATGGCGCAGGTCATCCACCAGGACGCCTGCCGCAGCATCGGCGGCGCGGAACAGCGCGTCGATCACGTCGACAGCCGCTTTGTGAACGAGACCTTCAAGCACGTCCTGCTGCCGATCTGGGCTGCGGCCTATCGCTACAACGGCGCAAGCTACCGTTTCGTGGTCAATGGCCAGACCGGCAAGGTCATGGGCGAACGCCCGTATTCGGCATGGAAAATCGCCGGGGCCGTCGCCGTGGCACTGGTAGCGTTAGCAGCCATCCTGTATCTGACCCAATAGGGCCGAACCAAGGGGGACCGACCATGATCCTGTGCGCAGGCGAATCGCTGATCGACATGGTGCCGTCCGACGGCACCTTCCGCCCGCTGGCCGGCGGCGCGGTCTACAATACCGCCATCGCGCTTGGGCGGCTTGGCCAGGACACGGGCTATCTGTGGCCGATCAGCCGCGACCCCTTCGGCGACCAGATCCTGCGGCCGCTGGCCGAGGCCGGGGTGAACACCGACCTGTGCCCCCGCACCGACCGGCTGACCACGCTGGCGCTGGTGACGCTGACGAACGGCGAGGCGCGCTACTCCTTCTACGACGAGGGCTCCGCCGGGCGGATGCTGCTGCCCGAGGATATCGGGCCGCTGCCTGATACCGTGACCGCGCTCTTCGCCGGCGGCATCAGCCTGGTGCCCGACCCCTGCGGCGGCACCATCGAGGCGTTGATCGCGCAGCATCACGACCGCCTGCCCGTGATGATCGATCCCAACATCCGGCCGTTCTTCATCACCGATGCGGGAGCCTATCGTGCGCGGCTGGCCCGGCTGTTGCCCATGGCCGATATCGTCAAGCTGTCGGCCGACGACCTGGAATGGCTGCACCCCGACCTGTCGCCCGAAGACGCCGCCCGCGCGGTGCTGGCCACCGGCCCCAAGCTGGTCCTGCAGACCGGAGGAGAGGCCGGCGCCAAGGCGATCTGGGCCGGAGAGACAGTCCACGCCCCCGCCGTGCGCGCCACCGTGGCCGACACGATCGGCGCGGGCGACACGTTCAACGCGGGCGTGCTGGCCTCGCTGGACCGCCAGGGCCTGCTGACCAAGGACGCCATCGCGGCGATCACCCCCGCCCAGATCCACGCGGCGCTGACGCTCGGCGCGCAGGCTGCCGCCGTCACCGTCTCGCGCCCCGGCGCAAACCCGCCCTGGTCACACGAAATGCCTGCCTGATCTGGGGGAGGGTCCGGGAGGGGCGCAGCCCCGTCCGGGTGGGGGGTGCGGGGGGCTGGCCCCCCGCCCTTCCGTCGCGGGACGCAACGGGCTCAGTCCGCCGGGTGCCACCCGCCGCTGCGCGGCTCTTCGGCTTCGTCATCCTTGTCGGCCTCGGTGGCCGTGCCGGTGAACGCCTCGAACGCGCCTTTCTGCCGCGCGGTCCAGCGCAGATCCAGATGCAGCCCGTCCTCGCCTGCCTCCTCGCGCTCGACCACGCCGGCCTCGTGCAGCCAGGCACGGCTGCGCCCATCGGCAAAATCCAGCACCACCTGCCCCTCCACGCGCGGCTCGTCCAGAACCTCGCCCAGCTGACGGTCGATGGCGGCGATCAGGTCGTCCAGCCCCTCGCCCGACAGGGCGCTGACCGCCTGCACGCCCTCGGTGCGGGCATCGGTGCGGCGCAGGGCCGCCCGGGTGTCGTCGCCCAGGGCGTCGATCTTGTTCCAGACCTCGATCGCGGCCACGTCCTCGTCCACGCCCAGACTGTCCAGGATCGCGGCCACGTCATGGGCCTGCTCCTCGGTCTCGGGGTGGCTGATGTCGCGCACATGCAGGATCAGGTCGGCCTCCAGCACCTCCTCCAGCGTGGCGCGGAAGGCCGCGACCAGCTCGGTCGGCAGATCGCTTATGAAGCCCACCGTGTCCGACAGGATCACCTTGCGCCCCGAATTCGCGCCCTGCGCGTCAGGCAGGCGGATCGCCCGCATGGTGGGATCCAGCGTCGCGAACAGCATGTCCTTGACGAACACGTCTGCCCCGGTCAGCCGGTTGAACAGCGTCGATTTCCCGGCGTTGGTGTATCCCACCAGCGCGACGATCGGATAGGGCACCTTCGCACGCGATGCGCGGTGCAGGCTGCGGGTCTTGACCACGCGGTCCAGCTGCCGGCGCAGGCGCGTCATCTGGTCGTCGATGGCGCGACGGTCGGCCTCAATCTGCGTCTCGCCGGGACCGCCCACGAAGCCCAACCCGCCGCGCTGACGCTCCAGGTGGGTCCAGGCACGAACCAGCCGCGTGCGCTGATAGGACAGCGCCGCCAGCTCGACCTGCAGGACGCCCTCGCGGGTGCGGGCACGGTCGGCGAAGATCTCCAGGATCAGCCCGGTCCGGTCCAGAAGCTTGACGCCCCAATCCTTCTCCAGGTTGCGCTGCTGGACAGGGGTCACCGGCCCGTCGATCAGCACCAGTTCGACCTCAAGCGCCTCAAGGCGCTCCTTGATCTCGGCCAGCTTGCCCTTGCCGAACAGCTTGCCGGCATTGGGCTCGCGCAGGTTGGCGACCTCGGATCCGACCATCTCGATGCCCGGCAGGGCCAGGGCCAGCGACACGGCCTCGGCCAACGCATGCTCGGGCTCGCGCCGTTGGGTACGGGCGCGGCCCAGATCGGGGTGGATCACATAGGCGCGTGTCGGCTTGGCTGCGGTTTCCGTCAGTTCGGCCAATCAATCCTCGCCTTCGTACAGGGTGATGGGCTGGCCCGGCATGATCGTGCTGATCGCATGCTTGTAGACCAGTTGCGACTGTCCGTCGCGGCGCAGCAGGACGCAGAAGTTGTCGAACCAGGTGATGACGCCTTGCAGCTTGACACCGTTGATCAAAAAGATGGTGACGGGCACCTTGGCCTTGCGGACATGGTTCAGGAACGCATCCTGCAGGTTCTGCTTGTCGCCAGCCATTTGTTTATCGTCCGTTTTTCACTGTCCCTGTCCGTTCAACATCTAAGCCGATGCCCCACCCCATGCAAGCATGGCGGATTTCGCGAAAACGCGAAGGCAACATTTGGGCCACACCTAGCGGCGCCAGAACTCCGGAGAGAACAGCGCCAGCACCGCCAGCGTCTCGATCCGGCCCAGGACCATCGCGCAGGCCAGCACCGCCTTGGTGAAATCGGGCAGGCCCGACCAACCCTCCCACGGCGCGGAGGCGATGCCGGCGGTACCTTCGAAGGCGGGCGTCAGGGGAATGGCGCTGGCCAGCGGGCCGGCATTGGTCAGCGCGGCGATGGACAGGATGGTCGCGGTCTCGAACTCGATGGCGTGGATGGACACCAGGCTGACCACCAGCGCGATCGAAATCGCGAACAGCATAAAGAAGATGAAGGCCAGATAGGCGCCTTCGCGACGCAACCTGCGGGCGATTCGCCCGCCGCCGGACACGGAATGGGGGTGGATGATCCGCTCCATCTCGCGCTGGCCGTGGGTGGCCAGCGCATAGACGCGCAGCAGCTTGACGCCCCCCGCGGTCGTGGCGATCCCACCCCCCATCAGTGCCAGCCCCGCCAGGACCAACCCCGGCGCGTCCAGCCCCGACCAGGACCGCGCCCCCGCCCAGGCGACAGAGGTCCAGCCGGTCGTGGTCAGATAGCTCAGCGCGCTAAACAT
Source organism: Paracoccus sp. Arc7-R13 (assembly GCF_004010775.1). Taxonomy (NCBI): domain Bacteria; kingdom Pseudomonadati; phylum Pseudomonadota; class Alphaproteobacteria; order Rhodobacterales; family Paracoccaceae; genus Paracoccus; species Paracoccus sp. Arc7-R13. Next base: position 2,927,135 of record NZ_CP034810.1, read on the forward strand.
GCTGCCCCACATGGCCGACAGGGCGCGCCCGACCTCGGCCATGCCGGTCGGATCGGGGGGCGCCGCGCGGTCGACCTCGATCGCGCCCAGGAAATGGCGCAGGAACAGCATCACGCCGACCCCCAGGACCAGGCCCAGCGCCATGCGCAGTTCGGGGTCCTCGATCAGCCGCTCGGTCGCGCGCAGTTCCGCGCCCCCGGGCCAGAAGCGCCGTGACAGGGCGGGGATCAGGAAGATAAAGACCAGCATCTCTCCGGGAATGCCCGAAGCCTCGCCCGACGGCCCGATCACCGGAGAGATGCCCGACGTCGACAGCGTCCCCATCGCCCGCGTCAGCGCCACGAAGGACGGATCGCCCAGCATCAGCAGCCCCACCCACAGCACCAGCGTGAAGCCCAGATAGAGCGGGCCCACCTGCAGCGCGGCGCGGCCCAGCCGGCTGGCGGGATCCGCCAGCTGCGTGTCGAAGCTGGGATCGGACAGGTGCAGGACCGGGCGGCGCGGCTGGTCCGACGGCGGCAGGTGCTCGCGGTATTCCTCGCGGCCATAGGGGTTCGACATGATCTCGAACCCGCCGACGCGCAGCGGCGCCAGGATCGCGACCGCCGCCACCAGCACGAAAAAGCCCCCCATCCAGCCCACCATCGACCGCCACAGATGCAGCGGCAGCGGCAGCAGGTCGGCCGAATAGAGCGACGCCCCGGTGGTGGTCAGCGACGACACCATCTCCCACCAGGCGTTGAAGAACCCCGTGTCGGGCTGGCTTTCCGCAAAGGGCACGGCCAGAAGCAGCGGCAGCAGCCCATAGACCCCCAGCATCAGCAGCAGCATCTCTCGCGCGGTCTGGCCGCGGGGGTTGGCCTGCGCCGCAAGCCCGATCAGCCCGCAGAAGGTCAGCGTCAGCAGCGCCGCATAGAAGAAGTTGCGCGCGATTGCGGCGTATCCCGTGACCGAGGCAAAGCCCGCGGGCGCCAGCATCAGCACCGCCGCCAGCCCGACCAGCAGAACCAGCAGCGGCATCCGCAGAAGAAAGCCCGTCATCCCCCGACCCTCAGAAGAAGTCGATCGAGACCTGCAACAGGCGCTCGACTTCGGGGACGTCCTTGGTCAGGGCAAAGATAAGCACGATGTCGCCCTCGTCGATGCGGGTGTCGGCCAGCGGCTTAACCACCCGGTCGCCCTTGCGCACCGCACCCAGCAGCGCGCCTTCGGGGAAGTCGATGTCGCGGATCGCGCGGCCCGCCATGGGGCTGGTGGACAAAACCTGCGCCTCCATCACCTCGGCCTCGGCGTCGCCGACGGAATAGATGTCGCGCACGCGCCCGTGGCGGATGTGGCGCAGGATCGTGGACACGGTCGTCGATCGCGGGTTGATATAGGCGTCGATGTCCAGCGCCCCCATCAGCGGCACCAGCGTGGGGTCGTTGATCAGCGCAATGGCCATTTTCGCCCCCGCCTGCTTGGCGCGCACCGAGGCCAGGATGTTGGTCTTGTCGTCGTCCGTGACCGCCAGGACGGCGTCGGCCTGGGGAACGGCAGCCTCGTCCAGGATCTCGGCGGACAGGCCGTCGCCGTTCAGCACGATGGTCCGTTCCAGACGGTCGGCCGCGAATTCGGCGCGCCCCCGGTCGCGTTCGATCAGCTTGGCGCGGATGCGGTCCGGCCGCGCCTCCAGCGCCTGCGCCACGGCCAGGCCCACGTTGCCCGCCCCGATGATGGTCACGCGCTCCTGCTTGCGGGCGGGCTTGCCAAAGATGTCCAGCGTGCGCGCCACGTCATCGATGTGACAGAAGACATAGATCTGGTCCTCGGCGAACAGCTGATCGCCCGGTTCGGGCGCGAACAGCCGCCCCTTGCGGCGTACCCCCGCCACGATAGCACGCAGGCTGGAGAACAGCTCGGTCAGCTGGCGCAGCGGCGTGTTCAGCGCCGGACAGTCCGGTTCCAGGTCGATCCCCAGCAGCTGGATCTTGCCGTCCATGAAGGTCTCGACGTCGAAGGTCGACGGGGCCGACAGGCGCTGCAGGGCAGCCAGCGCGACCTCGCGTTCGGGACTGATGACCACGTCGATGGGCAGGTGCTCGGTGCGGTACAGATCGGAATAGATCGCGTCCAGATAGGCGCCCGACCGCAGGCGGGCGATCTTGCGCGGCACCTGGAAGATCGAATGCGCGACCTGGCAGGTGACCATGTTCACCTCGTCCGAATGGGTCGCGGCGATGATCAGGTCGGCGTCGCGCGCGCCGGCGCTGTCCAGGATGTCGGGATGGCTGGCAAAACCCGTCACCCCCTGCACGTCCAGCGATTCCGTGGCCCGGCGCACCAGGTCGGGATTGTTGTCGATGACGGTGACATCGTTGCGCTCGCCCGACAGGTGGCGCGCGATCTGCCAGCCGACCTGCCCTGCCCCGCAGATGATGATCTTCATGCGTCACCCTTCCTGTCCCGCGCCCCCTTGCCTAAGCCGGGCGCGCGGTCCGCGCAAGCGGCAGGCTATTTGCCCATCATCAACTCGTCCTCGCCGCGCATCCCGCCGACGACCCCAAGCGACTTCAGCTTGCGGTGCAGCGCGCTGCGCTCCATGCCGACGAACTGCGCGGTGCGGCTGATGTTGCCGCCGAACCGGTTGATCTGGGCGACCAGGTATTCACGCTCGAACAGCTCGCGCGCCTCGCGCAGCGCCATCGCGGTGACCGACGGCCCCAGGCTCAGCGTGTCGCTGTTGTCCGGCGTGGCCCCCTGGGGCTCCAGCTCGGACGGCAGGATCGGCCCGTGGCTTTCCGCCAGGATCAGCACGCGTTCGATCACGTTGCGCAGCTGGCGGATGTTGCCGGGCCAGCGCATCGACTGCAGCGCGGCCACGGTCTCCTCGGGCAGATCGCGCGGCGTCAGGCCCTGGTTCTTGTGGAACTGCTCGATGAAATGGCGCGCCAGGGCCGCGATGTCGTCGCGCCGGTCGGCCAGCGACGGCACCGCGATGGGCACCACGTTCAGCCGGTCGAACAGCTCCTGCCGGAACCGGCCGGCGGCGATTTCCGCCACCAGGTCGCGGTTCGTCGACGACAGCACCCGCAGGTCGACCCGTACCTTGTCCGCGCCGCCCGCGCGCACGAACTGCTGTTCGGTCAGCACCCGCAGGATCTTGGGCTGGGTGCCCATGGGCATGTCGCCCACCTCGTCGAAATAGATGATGCCGCCATGCGCCTGCTCCAAGAGGCCCAGCTCGATCCCGCGTTCGGGGGATTCGCGGCCGAACAGCACCTCCTCCATGCGCTCGGGCTCGATCGTGGCACAGGGGACGGTGACGAAGGGCGCCGACGCGCGCGGGCTGTGCGCGTGGATATAGCGCGCGGCGCTCTCCTTGCCGGTGCCGGGTTCGCCCGCCAGCATCACCCGGCCGTTGGACCGCGCCACCTTGTCCAGCGCGTCGCGCAGCCGCTTGAAGGCCGCGGACTGGCCCAGCATGTCGGCCACGCGGTCGCCGCCGCGCCGCAGGCTGCTGTTTTCGCGGCGCAGGCGGGCGGTCTCCATCGCGCGGTTGATGACGACCATCAGCTGGTCGATGTTGAAGGGCTTCTCGATGAAATCGTACGCCCCCTGCTTGATCGCGGCGACCGCGATCTCGATGTTGCCATGCCCCGAGATGATGATGACCGGCACGTCGGGATTGTTGCGCTTGACCTGTTTCAGGATGTCGATCCCGTCCATGCGGCTGTCCTTCAGCCATATGTCCAGGATCATCAGCGACGGCTCGCGGTCGTTCAGGGCCGCCACGGCCTCGTCCGAATTCGCGGCCATGCGGGTGTCAAAGCCTTCGTCGCGCAGGATGTCGGCGATCAGTTCGCGGATGTCGCGTTCATCATCGACGATCAGGATGTCGTTCATGGTGTCGCCTCGTCTTTTTCTTGTCTGCTCTTGGTCTTGGGCCCCCGCACGGGATGGCGTTCGCGGGGCAGCCGGATCTCGGCCATGGCGCCCGGCGGATCGGGCGCATCGGTCAGGGACAGGCTGCCGCCATGTTCCTCGACGATCTTCTTGACGATGGGCAGGCCCAGCCCGGTGCCGTGGCTTTTCAGCGTCACATAGGGTTCGAACAGCCGCGACCGGTCGGCGGGCAGGCCCGGCCCGGTATCGGTGATGCGGATGCAGACGGATTCGGGCTGCACCTCCAGCGCGACGGCGATCTTCGGCGTCCAGCCGGGGATCGCCGTCGCAGCCTGTTCGTCAATGGCCTCTCCGGCGTTTTTCAACAGGTTGGTCAGCGCCTGGCGCATCATCCCCGCGTCGCAGTCGACGATCACCGGCTCCTCCGGGATGTCGCGGATGATGGTCGCGTGCAGGGCATCCTGCTGCAACAGCAGCACCTGGCGCAGCAGCGCGGCCAGGTCGGTCTCGGCCCGGTCGGGTTCGGGCATCCGGGCAAAGCGGCTAAACTCGTCCACGATCCGGCGCAGGTCGTTCGTCTGGCGGATGATCACCTCGGTGTATTGGTCCAGCGCGGCGCGGTCGCCCTCGGCCGCCAGCGGGCCGAACTTGCGGCGCAGGCGTTCGGCGGACAGCTGGATGGGCGTCAGCGGGTTCTTGATCTCATGGGCCACGCGGCGGGCGACGTCGCCCCAGGCGGCCATGCGCTGCGCGCTGACCAGCTCGGTCACGTCGTCGAAGGCCACCACGTATCCCTCCAGCGCGCCGTCCGCGCCGCGGCGCACGGCCATGCGGACCAAGAGGCTCTCTACCCGGCCCTCGCGCATCAGGCGGACCTCGTCTTGGATCGTCTCGGCGACCGAGGCGGACAGGCGCGCGAACAGCGGCGCGAATTCCGGCACCACCTCGGACAGCAGGGCATCGATGTCGCGTTTCGCATCCAGCCCCAGAAGCCGGCTGGCCGAGCGGTTGACGAAGTCGATCTCTCCGGCCGCGTCCAGCCCGATGACCCCCGACGTGACCGAAGTCAGCACGTTGTCGAACAGCCGCCGCTGGTCATCGGACAGGCGATAGCTCTCGACCAGCTCCTCGCGCTGCGTCTTCAGCTGGCGGGTCATGCGGTTGAAGGCCTGGCCCAGGGTCTGGATCTCGTCCCCGGTGCGGACCTCGGGAACCTGCACGTCCAGATCGCCGCGCCCCACGCGGTCGGTCGCCTGCGCCAGAAGGCCGATTGGCCGCGACAGGCGGGACGCGAACCACAGCCCCAGCCAGATCGCCGCCGCCACCAGCAGCAGCGCAAAGCCCAGATAGACCAGCGAAAACTCCAACAGGACCTGGCTGCGCATCGCCTCCAGCTGGCGGTAATCGCCCGCGGTCGCTCGCGTGTCGTCCACCAGCCCCAACAGGTCGCCATCCACGTCGCGTGTCACGTACAGGTATCGGTCGGCCAGCGGCGGCAGCGCGACAAGCGCCCGGAACTCGTCATTCGCCCAATCCTCGATCAGGGCGATGCCGTCGGCCTGCGCGCGGTCCAGCTGGTCGGCACCCGGCGCCTCGTACCAGAACAGATAGCTCCGCTCGCCCCGGGCGCGGATCTCTCCGGCGCCGTTGATGATATAGGCTTCGCGCAGTCCGCGCTGGATCAGGCCCTGGCCCTGCACCAGCAGCTCGCGCATCTCTCCGTCCTCGATCAGGGGATTGGCGCGCCCCGCACGGGTCAGGATGCTGGCCAGCGCGCGCGCATCCTCGGTCAGATCGCCGCGATGTTCCGCGTGATAGGCCTCGGCCGCGGCCTGGGACGTGGTCACGACCTGCTGCACGCGGTCGGAGAACCAGCCCTCCAGCCCGATGTTGACCAGAAATCCCGCGAACAGCGCGACCAGCACTGTGGGCACCAGCGCCAGCCCGCCAAAGATCGCGACCAGCCGTGCATGCAGGCGCGATGCGGGCGCCGTGCTGCGCCGGGCCGAGATCAGCCGCGCCATGCGCGCGACGATGAACCCGATCAGCACGATCAGAAAGGCCAGGTCCGCCAGCAGGACCACCCGCAGGGTCGCGCCCTGCATGCCCCGACCGAACGGCCCCATCACCGCCAGCGTCGCCACGGCCAGTGCCACGCCCGACAGCACGATGCCCCAGGTCAGCGCCCCGCGCCACGGTCGGGGCAATCGGATACGGGCCAACCTGTCCCAGCTGAGCCCCGATGCCAAACCTGCCATATCCCCCACTTGCCGTCTTTCGCGGCTTTTGTTGCGGGCGCGCGTGTCCTTCGCGCTGGTCCCTGTGGCGGTTTTACATCAGTTTGCGCCTCCGTGTCACCTCGATATTCAACTCGGTCAGTTTCTTGCGCAACGTATTGCGGTTGATCCCCAGCAGATCGGCACAACGCAGCTGGTTTCCCCCGGTCGCATCCAGCGCCACCTGCAGCAGCGGGCGTTCCACCTCGCGCAGGATGCGGTCATAGAGGCCCGGCGGCGGCAGCGCGTCGCCATGCAGGTCGAAATAGCGCTGCAGATGCGCCTCGACCGAATCCGACAAGCGCGATCCGACCTGGGGCAGGCTGACGACGCCCGCGGGTTCGCGCGCGGGGGCAAGGGCCGATACCGGCGCCGCCGCGGGGGCGCGGTGGCCCGACTGCTGGGACAGCGCCTCGCGCATCTCGGCGGTGCTGATGGCGGGGCCGCTGGCGGTCAGGGCCAGGCGGCGCATCATGTTCTCCAGCTCGCGGACGTTGCCCGGGAACGGATGGGCGCGCAGCATGGCGGCCGCATCGTCCGACAGCATCCGCTCCGGCAGGCCCTGTGCGGCGGCACGGGCCAGCAGATGCGCCGCCAGCGGCAGGATGTCGTCCACCCGCGCGCGCAGGGGCGGCACGCTGACGGTGACGCCCGCCAGGCGGTAATACAGGTCCGACCGCAACCGGCCCGCCGCCACGTCGGCCTGCGGATCGGACCCGGTGGTCGCCACGATGCGGGGCGCATGGGCGCGGTCGGGGCCGGCCTCCATCGTCTCGATGAGGCCGATCAGGCGGGCCTGCGCGCCTGTGTCGAACCCGGCCGGGTTCTCGATGATGATCGTGCCGCCGCGGGCCTTGTCGGCGGCGCGCGCGATCGCCTCCTCGGTCGCGTCGGACGAGGTCAGGACCGCAAGCCCCCGGTCGCGCCGGTCCGACAGCTCGTGAAAGCTGCGGGCGATGGTGGTCTTGCCCACCCCCGCCTCTCCGGCGATGATCACCGGCAGGTCGGCGTTCAGCACCCGCGCGACCATGCGGAACAGCGCCTGCATCGATGGTGCGTGACCGATCAGCGGCATGGCCGGGTCCGCCGCCTCGCGCGGGGCGGGCAGCGGTTCGGGGATCGGGTCTGACTTGCGCGGGCGGCGCGACAGGGCCTGGTTCGCCTTGGACATCAGGTCCGGAAGATCGAAGGGCTTGGGCAGGTATTCGAACGCCTCGGCCTCGGTCGCGCGGATCGCGGTGACGATGGTGTTCTGGGCCGAGATCACGATCACCGGCAGGTCTGGCCGCGCCTCGCGGATGGCGGGGATGCGGTCGATGCCGTTGCCGTCGGGCATCATCACGTCGGTAATGACCAGGTCGCCGCGCCCCTCCTCGACCCATTTCAGCAGCTGCGCCAGGCTGCCCGTGGCGTGGACGCGGCATCCCGCGCGGGTCAGCGCCTGCGTCAGCACCGTGCGGATGGTGCGATCGTCGTCAGCAATCAGAACGGTGCCGTCCATGGGTTCAGGTCCTTATGCCTTGGGCAGGGAGATGCGGAACACGGTGCGACCGGGGCGGCTGTCCACCCGGATCAGCGCGCCGTGGTCGGTGATGATCTTGCTGACCAGCGCCAGGCCCAGCCCGGTGCCGTTCTCGCGGCCCGAGACGAAGGGCTCGAACACCTGGTCGGCGATGGCCGGGGGGAAACCGGGGCCGTTGTCCTCGATCTCGATCTGCAGGGGCAGCGGGCGGCCCGTGGGATCGGTCTCGTCGGGGGGACGGCGCAGCGTGTGGTCGTAATGGGTGCGCAGGCGGATCGCGCCGCCGGCCTTGCCGTCCAGCGCCTCGGACGCGTTCTTGACCAGGTTCAGGCAGACCTGCACCAACTGGTCCGCATCGGCCAGCGCCGCAGGCAGCGAGGGGTCGTAATCGGTCACGATCTGCACGTCGCGCGCAAAGCCCGCCTTGGCCGACCGGCGCACCTGTTCCAGCACGTCATGCACGTTCAGCGCCGACAAGCGCGGGGCCGAGGTGTCGCCGAACCGTTCGACCTGGTCCAGAAGCGCCACGATGCGGCGCGATTCCGCGACGATCATCTCGGCCATCTCCCGGTCCTCGGGGGTGGCGTTCATGGCCATCAGCTGGGCCGCGCCGCGGATGCCCGCCAGGGGGTTCTTGATCTCGTGGGCCAGCATCTCGGCCATGCCGATGGCGCTGCGGGCGGCGCTGCGGACATGGCGGGCCTGGTGCGCGCCATCATCGTCCTGCGGCACGATCAGCAGCGACACCGACCCGCCGGCCCCGTCCGCGGGCCCCGCATGCACGGCCGCCCGCCGCGCCTGGTGGTTGCCGGTCCGGTCGCCGATCTCGAACTGGACGCTGGCCTGGTACAGCGCCTCCTCGCTGGCACGCACGCGGGCCAGCAGCGGCCCCAGGCCGGGCTGCAGGCGCAGGCGCATCGACATCTCGTCCCCGTCCAGCGCGCGGCCCAGGGTCGAGTTGCGCGACAGGTTCAACCAGATCTCGGCGGCGTCGTTCATCGCGGCCACGCGTCCGTCGGCGTCCAGGATCAGCGCGGGCAGCGGCAGCGCCGCCCAGCCCGGTCCGGGGGCCGCCTCACGGAAATCGCGCGGCCGAGGCGTCATGCGGCCACCCCTGCGGCTTCGCCGAAGGCGCGGGCGATCAGGTCCAGCGTCGCGCGGGGCGTGTCGGCCCGCATCATCTGGTCGCGCAACGGGGCGCCGTTCGCATCGGCATACCAGCCCAGATGCTTGCGCGCGACGCGCAGGCCCAGATCGGTGCCATAGAAGTCCAGGATGTCCTCGTAATGCTCGGCCACCAGATCGGCCAGCGCCGCGCCCTGCGGCACGTCGGGCGCGGGCGTGCCCCACAGGTCATGCGCGATCTGCGCCAGGATCCAGGGCCGCCCCTGCGCGCCGCGACCGACCATCACCGCATCCGCCCCCGACGCCTCCAGGGCCGCACGGGCGCTGGCGGCATCGACGACGTCGCCATTGGCCACCAGCGGCGGGCGCGCCGGCAGGTCGGCCACCGCGCGGATCGCGGACCAGTCGGCCTGCCCCTTGTAGAACTGCGCCCGCGTGCGGCCATGCACGGTCAGCATCGCGACCCCCGCATCGCGCGCCCGCGCCGCCAGATCGGCCGCGTTCAGGCAGTCGTCGTCCCAGCCCAGCCGCATCTTCAGCGTGACGGGCACGTCGACCGCCCCCACGACCGCATCGACCAGCGTCATCGCATGATCCAGGTCGCGCATCAGCGCCGCGCCGGACAGCCCGCCGGTGACCTTCTTGGCGGGACAGCCCATGTTGATGTCGATGACACGCGCCCCCATGCCGGCCACGATGCGCGCGGTCTCGGCCATCGGTGCGGCTTCGCGGCCCGCGATCTGGACGCTGACGGGCAGCGCACCTTCGGTCAGCGCCTTGGCGCGCACGGCGGCACGTGTCGACGGGCGCGGCGTCACCATCTCGGTCGAGGCGACCATCTCGGACACCATCAGGCCCGCGCCGAACCGCGCGACCGCGCGGCGGCAGGGGACATCGGTGATCCCGGCCATCGGCGCCAGGAAGACCGGCGGGCCAAGGGGTGTGTCACCAAGCATGATCGGGTCGGGCAATCGCATGTTCTGTTCCTTCACCCCGGGGCAGACCGCCCGCAAGAACGGCAGGGGGCGGCTGGCCTGCCCAAATCGCAGGCGCGTCCCGGTTGCCTGCAAACCGGGCATGTTGCAATCATCTTAAGCAGACCGCGCGCCAAGGCTGCAAGCGGGCCGATGTCGCAACCGGAACCGGAAGCGACGTGGACGGTGGTGGCGGCGGGGCCTGCGTCGTGCTTGGATGGGCGCGGAAATGCAAGGGGGTGCCATGTTTCTGTCGGTGTTCGATCTGTTCAAGCTGGGGGTGGGGCCCTCCTCCTCGCACACGATGGGGCCGATGGTGGCCGGCCAGCGGTTCCTCGATTCCCTGCGGGTGCAGCCGTTCCGGGCGCATGGGCTGCGCGCCAGCCTGCATGGCAGCCTGGCCTTCACCGGCAGGGGGCACGCAACCGACCGCGCGACGATCCTGGGTCTTGCGGGCTTCACCCCCGCCAGCATGGACATGGAGGCGGCCGAGGCCGCGCTGGCCCGCAACCGAGAGACCCGCCTGTTGGAACCGCAGGGGCTGGGCCCGCTGGTCTTCGACCCCGAACGCGACCTGCGGTTCGATTACGACCACACCCTGCCCGGCCATGCCAACGGCATGACCCTGTCGGCGACCGACGCGCAGGGCGACGTGATCTATCACCAGATCTACTACTCGATCGGCGGCGGCTTCGTGATGACCGACCACGAGCTGGCCGACAAGGCGGGCGCGGTGCGCAGCGATGCCACGTCCAGCGTGCCCTATCCCTTTGCCAGCGCGGCCGAGATGCTGGAGATGGCCCAGGCCTCGGGCAAGTCGATCGCCCGCATGAAGGAGGCCAACGAGCTGTGCTTTCGGTCCCGTCCCGACATGCTGGCGGGGCTGGACCGCATCTGGACCGCGATGCGCGACTGCATGGACCGCGGCCTGTCGACGGACGGCGTCCTGCCCGGCGGGCTGCACGTGCGTCGGCGCGCGCGCGCGATCCACGCCAAGCTGGTCGAGGAACGCGGCCTGAACATGACCGCGCCCCATGTGATCAACGACTGGATGTCGGCCTATGCGATGGCCGTGAACGAGGAGAACGCCGCCGGCGGTCAGGTCGTCACCGCACCCACGAACGGCGCCGCCGGCACGGTGCCCGCGGTGATCCGCTATTGGCTGGACCATGTGCCGGGCGCGTCCGAACGGCTGCTGCCCGATTTCCTGCTGACGGCGGCGGCGGTGGGCGGGCTGATCAAGCACAACGCCTCGATCTCGGGCGCGGAATGCGGCTGCCAGGCCGAGGTCGGATCCGCCGCCGCGATGGCCGCCGCGGGCCTGGCCGCCGTCCTGGGCGGCACCCCCCAGCAGGTCGAGAACGCCGCCGAGATCGCGCTGGAGCATCACCTGGGCATGACCTGCGACCCGGTGCGTGGCCTGGTCCAGGTGCCCTGCATCGAGCGGAACGGGCTGGGCGCGATCAAGGCCGTGGCGGCCGCCAGCCTGGCGCTGCGCGGCGACGGCAGCCACATCGTGCCCCTGGACGCCGCCATCGAGACGATGCGCCAGACCGGCCGCGACATGTCCGAGAAGTACAAGGAGACGTCGCTTGGCGGCTTGGCCGTGAACGTCCCGAACTGTTAGGGGGTCAGCTGCCCGCGCAGCGTGTAATGCAGGCCCTGGGGCAGGAATTCGGCCTGCCCCTCGCCGTTGAAATAGGCCGGGACGATCATGTTCACCAGGCGCGACCCGAACCCTTCGCGCGTGGGCGCTGCCACGACCTGACCACCGGTCTCCTGCCAGTCCAGCGCGAAGTCGTCGCCCATGACCGACCAGGTCAGGTCGACCATGCCCAGCGGGCTGGCCAGCGCGCCGTATTTTGCCGCATTCGTCGCCAATTCGTACAGGGCCAGCGACAGGCCGACTGCCTGCTGGCTGCTCAGCGGCACGGGCGGGCCGGACAGGCGGATCCGGTCGTTCCCGACCAGATGGGCGCCGATGGATCGGGCCATCACCTCGGTGATGTCGGCGCTTTCGCCCAGGCCCGTGAACAGGCCCTGTGCCTTGGCCAGCGCCATGATGCGCGCGCCGACCGTGTCGCGGGCCTCCTGGATGCTGGTCGCGTTGCGCAGGCTGGAGGACACCACGGTCGAGGTCACCGACAGGATGTTCTTGATCCGGTGCAGCAGCTCTTCCTGCATGACCTGCTGGTTGCGGCGTGCCAGCACCAGCGCAGTCATGTCCACGGTGATGTTCATCAGACCCGCCACGCTGCCGTCGTCGTCGTAAAGCGGGCTGTAGCTGAAGGTCCAGAACGTCTCCTCGTCGAACCCGTTGCGGGTCATGACAAGGCGCATCTCCTCGGAATAGGTGCCGCGGCCTGACAGCGTCTGGTCGACCAGCGGCTTGACGTCGTCCCAGACATCCGCCCAGATCTGCTGGAAGGGCTGACCCAGGGCCCGCGCCTCCTTGCGGCCCAGGACGGGCGCATAGGCGTCGTTGTACAGCATGATCAGCTCGGGGCCCCAGAACATGCAGGACGCGTGCCGCTGCGCCAACATCATCCGCACCGCGGTCGTCAGCGCCACCGACCATTCCGAGATCGACCCCAGGGGCGTGGTCTGCCAGTCAAAGTTTCCGGTCGCACGCGCCATCGGCCCGTCGTCCCAGGAAAATCGCGCCGGTTCGGGCCGCGCGGCGGGGCCCCGGGCGTGCTGTGCCGATCCCGTCATGTGGGTGCCACCAGAGAGAACATCACCGAAACCTATGCCGGTTCCCGTATGATATTCAACGAATAACCCTCGATGCAGCCGGTTTCGCACCAATAATCATCATTTATCAACAAGGTGAACCGTCCGGTGCGGCCGATCCATGCGGCGGCGACATGCCGGGACGGGGGCGTGACGCTTGCCCCCCGTGGCTGCGGTTGCTAACGCTTGGCAGACAGTGATCCCGCGACAAATCCGCCCTGAACCAGAAGGCCAAAGCCCCATGTTCCCCCGCCTTGCCATCCTTGCCCTGATGACCCTGCCGCTGGTCGCCTGCGACACCCAGGTGATGACCGACCTGCGACGCGGGGTCGGCCTGGACGACGCCGCAGCCCAGCCCGAAGAGCCGACCGGCCCGCGCCCGCCCGCCGTCTCTCCGCTGGAACAGCCGATCGAGACGGGCACGGTCGGGCGCGTCGTGCCAACCGCGGAACCGGTGACCTATCGCACCACCGCCTTTGTCGCGGGCGGGAACGAACCGGCCTGGAACGTCCAGGTCAGCGGCGACACGGCCGTCTATCGCACGGCCGACAACCAGGCCGGGCGCCAGATCCCGGTGAACCGCCTGGTCTTCAGCCAGGGCGTCGAATACATCGGGGTGCTGGGCGGGCGGCCCTTCGTGCTGAACCTGCGGGCGGCGAAATGCAAGGACAGCATGGTCGACGAGACCTATCCGCTGACCGCACGCCTGACCGTGAACGGTCAGACCCAGCTCGGCTGTGCACAGCCCGCCGCCCCGGCCGCACCCGCCACAGCCGAGGCCGCACCGGCCGCCGCCGGTTGACGCGCGCGCACGGCTCACGCATTCGTGTGTCGATCCGTGCCGCAAAGCCTGCCACTGCGCCTGACGATCCTGCCCTGCCCGCCCTGATCCTGCCGCCGAAAGGAAGCCGCCGATGCGCCGCTCGCGACTGACCCGCCAGCTGATGGCCACCACCCTGCCCCTGGCCCTGATCGTGGGGTCGGGCGTCGGCGTCGCGACCGCCGACCCGATGCTGGGGCGCAACATGTCGACCTATGGCCTGCCCGGCGGCATCGACACGCCCACGGCCGAGACGATGCCCGACGGCAGCCTGGGCGCGACGCTGTCGCTGTCCGACTATGCCCGACGCGGCAACGTCTTCTTCCAGGCGCTACCGGGGCTGACGACGGTCCTGCGCTATGGCCGCGTCGACGGGATCAACGATTACCGGCAGGAGGGGTTCATCTCGGACCGCTCGCTGGACCTGCGCTATCAGATCGTGGACGAGGACGGCTGGCGCCCCGCGGTGGCCGTCGGCCTCCAGGATTTCCTGGGCACCGGCGTCTATTCGGGCGAATACATCGTGGCGACGCGCAACGTGACGCCGACGGTGCGCGCATCGGTCGGCCTGGGCTGGGGCACGCTGGCGGGCAAGCCGCGCATCATCGACGTCGGCGACGAGGGCGGGACGCCCAATGTCGAGGACTGGTTCACCGGCGGGGCCAAGCCCTTCGCCTCGGTCAGCTGGCAGGTCAACGACCGCCTGAACCTGGTCGCGGAATACTCCAACGACATCTATCGCGCCCGCTACAGCGACGGCAACGAATACCAGCAGGGCGACGAGCCGGGCAGCAACATCAACCTTGCCGCCAACTATCGCTTTGGACGCAACTACGAGGCCGGGCTCTATACCATCGGCGGAGAGACGATCGGCGCGCAGTTCACCATCGCGCTGAACCCGCGCGACGCCACCTATCCGTCGGGCCTGGAAAGCGCGCCGGCCCCGGTGCGTCCGCGGCCGGCGCCCGCGCAGGACCCCGACGGCTGGTCGGGCAGCTGGTCGCAGGACCCGACCGCCCAGCCCGCCATCCAGAAGGCCCTGGGCGACGGCATGGCGGACGAGGGGATGCTGTTGGAAAGCATGGCCCTGGCGCCGACCCGCGCCGAGGTCCGCCTGCGCAATCAGCGCTATATCAACCAGGCCGAGGCCGTGGGCCGCACCGCGCGCCTGATGACCCGCGCCCTGCCCCCGTCGGTCGAGACCCTCGTGATCACCTCGACCAGCGACGGGATGCCGACCTCGTCGGTGACCCTGCGCCGCAGCGATGTCGAGCGGCTGGAGAACACCGAGGCCGGGCAGATCGCCGCCGCATCCACCCTGTCGGACGCCGCACCGGGCGTGCCGGGGCTGGTGGCCAGCCAGGGCCTCTATCCGCGGTTCCGCTGGTCGGTGAAGCCCTATCTGGACCTGGGCATCTTCAGCGCCGAGGACGGACTGACCCACGAGGTCGGCGCCGAGGCGCGTGCCAGCTATGAGCTGATGCCCGGCCTGATCGCCACCGGCGCCCTGCGCCAGCGCGCCTTCGGCGACATCGGCCAGCGCGGTCCGGGCATTCCGGGCCAGCGGGGCGAATATTACAGCCCCGACGAGTATGAATCGAACCCCGCCCTGGAAACCACGCCGCAGGGCGTGCCGCGGGTGCGGTCCGACACGCGGATGTACACGGGCAATTCCAGCCCGGTGATCCCGGAACTGACGCTGGCTTGGTACGCCAAGCCGTCGGACGCGATCTATACCCGCGTGACCGTGGGCCTGCTGGAACGCGCCTATGGCGGCGTCTCGGCCGAGGCGCTGTGGAAGCCCGCCAATTCGCCCCTGGGCTTTGGCGCCGAGATCAACCGCGTCCGCAAGCGCGACTTCGACCAGTTGTTCGACTTTCGCGACTATGAGGTCACGACCGGCCACGTTTCGGCATACTATGAGTTCACGCAAGGCTTCACCGCCCAGCTGGATGTCGGCCAGTACCTGGCGGGGGACGTCGGTGCGACCGTGACCCTGGCGCGCGAGTTCGCGAACGGCTGGCAGATCGGCGCCTATGCCACCAAGACCGACCTGTCGGCAGAGGAGTTCGGCGAGGGCAGCTTCGACAAGGGCGTGACCCTGTCGATCCCGCTTGGCTGGGCCACGGGCCAGGCCAGCCGCGACCGCGTGTCGACCAACATCCGCTCGCTGTCGCGCGACGGCGGATCGCGGGTCAATGTCAACGGACGCCTGTACGACCGTGTTCGCGAAAGCCACACCGTCGATCTTTACGAAGGCTGGGGGAGGTTCTGGCGATGAGCAGAGCGATGCAGACGCGCGCAATCCTGGCCGGGGTGGCCTTGGCCGCCCTGTCGGCCTGCGGCAATACCGGCGCGGACGAGGCCGGGGCCAGCCCGCTGTCGGTTCTGGCCCAGACCGCGACCCAGGCCATCACGGCCCGCGGGGCGACCCAGCCGGCGCAACCCGCCCGCAACCCCCAGCAGGCCGCGGCCGAGGCGCTGCGCGTCAATCCCGGCCCGCTGATCCAGGCGACCTTCGAAAGCCCTGCCCGCACGCAGGTCCTGGCGCTGACGGGGACGAACGGCGCCATGCGCACCTACATGACCCCCGACGAACAGGCGGTGATCCTGCGCGGCGGCATGCTGATCGGCACGCGCGGTCTGGGCCGCGACCTGTCGGTGGCGGAACCGGGGACCGAGGCGCTGATCCGGGCGGGCCAGTCCGGCAGCGGCACGCGCGTCATGCGCTATCTGTCAGGCGACGGGTTGGAACGGCCGCTGCAGTTTTCCTGCACCACTGCGCCCGGCCCCAACCCCGGCGTGATCCTGGAGACCTGCGAAGGGCATGGTGCGACCTTCCAGAACAACTATCTGGTCCAGAACGGGCAGTTCCCCGTATCGCGCCAATGGATCGGGCCGGGCCTGGGCTATGTGACCATCCAGACGCTGCGTCCCTGACAGGCAACACCGGAACTGAAAGACCGGCCCTTTGCGGGGCCGGTTTTTTCATGCGCGGGTGCCATGGCGGGCAACGAAAAAGGGGCTGGCCAAAGGCCAGCCCCTTGTGGCTCGGACCGTGCGAACGATCCGATCCGATATCAGCTGTCGTCGTCGTCCGAAGCGACTGCGGCGATGACGCCCAGCAGCAGCAGGGCGGGGACGACCAGGCCAGCGTTCGAGGAAGCGGGCTGCTCCTCAACGATGACGGGCTCGACTTCCACGACGGGGGCGACATAGCCACCGGCCAGAGCCGAGGTTGCGGTCAGGCCGAGAGCGGCCGCGAAAGTAGCGAATTTGGTCATGATCATGCTCCGTTTCGATTGACGGCTGCCATTTCTGGCAACATCGAGGCGACAGTTACACAAACCCGAACAGTTGAAAAGCAGCATTGAATTGATTCCCCCGTGG
This sequence comes from Paracoccus sp. Arc7-R13, assembly GCF_004010775.1. Lineage (NCBI taxonomy): Bacteria > Pseudomonadati > Pseudomonadota > Alphaproteobacteria > Rhodobacterales > Paracoccaceae > Paracoccus > Paracoccus sp. Arc7-R13. The sequence continues at coordinate 2,943,860 of NZ_CP034810.1, forward strand.
GCTTGCAACCACTGTTGCATATTGGCCAACACCTGTTTCGGCACTTGGTTCCGGCCCCCGCAAACCCCCGGAAAAACTGTGACAATTCGGCACTATGCCCGGCGAAGTGCCTGTGAGACGACGAAAAAGATCGCCGCCGCGGTCACGATCGAGGGACCCGCCGGCGTGTCGAGTCGCAAACTGGCCCACAACCCCAGGATGACGGATGCGGCGGCGATCAGGGCGGCGCCGGCGGCCATCCGCTCGGGGGTCCGGGCCCATGTGCGGGCCGCCGCCGCCGGCACGATCAGCATCGCCGAGATGAGGAGCGAGCCCACCACTCGAATCGCCAGCGCGACCACCACGGCCAGCGCCAGCGACAGGACCAGGCGCTCGACCCGCGGGTCGATCCCCGCGGCCATGGCCAGCTCCTCGTTCAGGCTGCTGGTCACAAGCCGTTGCCAACGCAGGGCCAGGACCGCCAGAACCAGCGCCGCCCCCGTCCAGATCAGCACCAGGTCGGCACGGCCCACCGCCAGGATGTCGCCGAACAGATAGCTGGACAGATCGGACCGCGCGGCAGGCACGAAGCTGATCGCGACCAGGCCCACGGCCAGCGCGGAATGCGACAGCACGCCCAGGATCGTGTCCATCGCCTGCCCTCGCGTCACCAGCGCCGACACCAGGCAGGCCATCGCCACCGCAACCGCAAGGGTCCCGGCATAGATCGACACCTCGAAGGCCAGCGCCATCGCGACGCCCAGGATGGCGGCATGGGCGGTCGAATCGCCGAAATAGGCCATCCGCCGCCAGACCACGAAACTGCCCAGCGGTCCCGCCACCAGGGCCAACCCCAACCCCGCCAGAACGGCGCGCATGAAGAAATCGTCAAGCATCGGTGGTCACCCCTGCGCCCGGTCGGCGTGGTCATGGCCGCATCCCGGCCCGTGGACATGCGGCGTCAGGTCGTGGTCGTGGTCGTGGCGGTGCTGGTACAGCGCCAGCGTGCCCTCGGCCCCGGCGCCGAACAGGGCGCGGTATTCGGGGGCGGTGCTGACATGCTGGGGCGTGCCCTCGCAGCAGACATGCCCGTTCAGGCAGACCACCCGGTCCGACGACCGCATGACCACCAGCAGATCGTGGCTGACCATCAGCACGGCCGCGCCGGTCTGCCGGCGCACCTCCTCGATCAGCTGATAGAAGGCCACGATGCCCGGCTGATCCAGCCCCTGCGTGGGTTCGTCCAGGACCAGCAGATGCGGGTCCGCCAGCAAGGCCCGCGCCAGCAGCACCCGCTGGAACTGGCCGCCCGACAGCTGGGTCAGTTGCCGCGCACCAAGGCCCGGAACGCCGGTGCGGACCAGCGCATCCTCGGCCTGGACGTCGGATACGCGCACGGGCAGCGACAGGAACCGGCGCACGGTCATCGGAATGGCCGTGTCCAGCTGAACCCGCTGCGGAACATAGCCGATGCGCAGCCCCTGCCGCCGCGTCACCGCGCCGGAGGCCAGCGGCATGTGCCCCAGCAGCGCCCGGATCAGCGACGACTTGCCCGACCCGTTCGGACCGACGACGGTCACGATCTCGGCGGGGCGGATGCGGAAATCGACCTGCGCCAGCACCGGTTCGGTCGTTCCGGGGCGGTGGATCGTCAGCGCGCGGGATTCGATCAGCGGGGTCATGCGACGCCTTCGGCGGCACAGGTGGCGCAGAGGCCCAGCGCCTCGATCGTGGCGCGTTCGACGCGGAACCCGCCCTGGGCCGCGACCGCGGTCAGCGCATCGCGGATCGGGGCGGCGGCGGCCTCTGCGACCTTGTCGCAACTGCGGCAGATCAGGAAGGCCGGATGATGGTCGTGCCCCGGATGCAGGCAGGCCGCAAAGGCGTTCAGCCGCTGCAGCCGGTGGGCCAGCCCATGCGTGACCAGAAACTCCAGCGCGCGATAGGCGACGGGGGGCTGGCGGCCGAACCCTTCGGTCGCCAGGCGGTCCAGCACCTCATAGGCGCCCATCGCGCGGTGGCTCTCCAGCAGGATCTCCAGCGTGCGGCGGCGGACGGGGGTCAGGCGCGCGCCCTGCTCGGCCAGCCGGGCCGCAGCCTCGTCCAGCGCACGGTGCGCGCATTCGCGGTGGTCATGCGGCGCAAAGGTCGCGGCGATGACATGGTCGTGGTCGTGGTCTGGCACGGGGGTCCTTCACGCAGCGATGCGTTACTTTATTACAATGCGGTTGACTTGTTACCCTGTAACACACAGAACCCTGCCATCGCAACAAACCCGCCCTGCAAAGGAGATCCCGATGCGCAGCCCTGCATCCCTTGCCGCCATCCTGTCACTGACCGCCGCCCCTGCCCTGGCCGCCCCGCAGGTCGTCACAGACCTGGTCCCCACCGGCGCCCTGGTCCAGGAGGTCATGGGCGATCTGGCCGAGGTGCGCGTCCTGCTGCCCCAAGGGGCCAGCGCGCATCATTACCAGATGCGCCCGTCGGACGCCCAGGCGCTGCAGGGTGCCGATGTGGTGATCTGGATGGGACCCGAGCTGACGCCCTGGCTGTCGCGGGCGTCGGACACCCTGTCGGGGGCCACGCAGCTGCGCCTGCTGGAGGTCGAGGGCGTCGCCCTGCGCGACTATGCCGGTGCAGCGTCAGAGGGTGACACGGACCATGGCGACCATGCGAGGCATGACGACCACGCGGATCACGCCGGTCACGATCACGGTGATCATGCCGACCACGACCACGACCACGACCACGGGGACCATGCGGGGCATGATCATGTCCATGCCGGCACCGATCCCCATGCCTGGCTGAACCCCGCCAACGCGGCGCCCTGGCTTGACGCCATCGTCGCGACGCTGTCCGAGCAGGACCCCCAGAATGCCGCCACCTATCGCGCCAATGCGGATGCGGCGGCCGAACGCATCGCCGCTTTGGACGACACGTTGCGCGAACGCCTTGCCCCGCATGCGCAGGACCGGTTCGTCGTGTTCCACGACGCCTATGGCCATTTCACAGATCACTTTGGTCTGCAGCCTGCGATCGCCGTGTCGCTTGGGGACGCCTCGACCCCGTCCGCGGCGCGCATCGACCAGATCCGCACCCAGATCGCCGAGTCAGGGGCCGTCTGCGCCTTTCCGGAATACGCCCATGATGCCGGCCTGATCACCACCGTGACCGAGGGCAGCGACATCCGCACCGGCAGCGAACTGAGCCCCGAGGGCGGCACGCTGTCCCCCGGCGCGGGCCAGTACGAGGTGCTGCTGACCCAGATGGCCGACACCATCGTCGATTGCCTTGCCGATCAGTGATCGCCCGTCCGGGCCGCCTTCGCGGCGGTCCGGACCACCTGTCAGCGGGTCGAAATCTGATCGTTAAGAATCCTGACTATTTTACTTTGACAAACCTGAACGAATTTGTCAGCATTGGGGCATCATCACTGTCCCAGCATGAGGCTGACCATGACCGCAACGCGCCCCGCCGATTTCACCCGTCCCGGCACCGCCATCCTGGCCCGGATGCCGCAGCATGACGCCACCGCCCTCACGCAGGGCGGCAACCAGGCGCTGATCGTCCTGGACGAGCAGGTCTATCAGTTGCGGATCACCCGCGCGGGCAAGCTGATCCTGACGAAATAGTCGATCGACCTTGGCAAAAGGGCCGCCCTACGGGGCGGCCCTTTCGTCACGCGTGCTGTCGCCTGTCAGCCGCGGGGCTTGCCGCCGGGGCGGCCACCACCCTGCGGGCGATCTCCGCGCGGAGCGCCGAACGGCTTGGCCCCGCCCGGCCGCGGCTTGCCCTGAAACTTGCCGCCCGCATCACCACGCGGACCGCCGAACGGCTTGCGACCCTCCGCCCCTTCGCCACGCGGTGCGCCATAGGGCTTGCGGTCGCCATCGGCGCGGGGCTTGCCGAAGGGCTTCGCCTCAGGGCGCGGACCGCCGAACGGCTTGCGGCCCTCGGCCCCTTCGCCACGCGGTGCGCCATAGGGCTTACGGTCGCCATCGGCGCGGGGCTTGCCGAAGGGCTTCCCCTCGGGGCGCGGGCTGCCGAACGGCTTGCGGCCTTCGCCACCTTCGCCGCGCGGTGCGCCATAGGGCTTGCGGTCGCCATCGGCGCGGGGCTTGCCGAAAGGCTTGCCCTCAGGGCGCGGACCGCCGAACGGCTTGCGGCCTTCGCCACCCTCGCCGCGCGGTGCGCCATAGGGCTTGCGCGCCTCTCCGGGCTTGCCCGCAAAGCGCGCGGGACGGGCATCGTCGCCCTGACCGGACGTGCGGCCGCCCCCTTCGCCAGGGCCGGATTTCTTCCAGCGCGGCTTGTCGCCTGCGGGCCGGGGGCGGTCGCCGAAACCGCCAGCCGAATCGTCGCGGGCGCCAAAGCGCGGGCGTGCGCCGTCGGTGCCCGCGGGCTTGGCACCCCAGCTGCGGGCCGGGCGGTCGGACTGACCATCGCGCGGACGGTCGCCAAAGCCGCGGCCGGCGGGCTTGCCGTCAAAGCCCGGCTTGGGGCCGAAGCGGCGCGGGCCGGCATCGCCGCCATCGGACCGGGCGGCGCGTTCACCGGCGGCCCCGCGGGGGCGCATCTCGCGCGGCTTGTCCTCGACCTCTCCGGTCAGCAGGCCGCCCAGCTGGTCGCGCAGGACCTTGCGCTTGACCTCGGTCACCTGGTTCTTGTCCATGCCGGTCAGCTTGAACGGACCATAGCCGATGCGGATCAGGCGGTTCACCTGCAGACCGACATGGGCCATCGCGCGGCGGATCTCGCGGTTCTTGCCCTCGCGGATGCCTACGCTGATCCAGGCGTTCGCACCCTGCTGGCTGTCCAGCTTGATCTCCATGGGGGCGAAGTCCTCTCCCTCGATGGTGACGCCACGACGCAGCGGGTCGAAGGTCATGTCCGAGGGCGTGCCGTTCACCCGCACCCGGTACCGGCGCAGCCAGCCCGTCGCCGGCAGCTCCAGCCGCCGCTTCAGCTCTCCGTCGTTCGTCAGCAGCAGCAGACCCTCGGAGTTCAGGTCAAGACGCCCCACGGTCATCACCCGCGGCATGTCGCGCGGCAGCGCGTCGAACACGGTCTGGCGGCCCAGTTCGTCGTTTTCCGACGTGATCAGGCCCAGGGGCTTGTAGTACAGCCACAGCCGCGTCTCCTGCGGCTCCTCCAGCTTCTTGCCGTCGACGGTGATCCGGTCGGTGGGCAGAACGTCCAGGGCGGGACTGTCGATCTTCTTGCCGTTCACGCTGACGCGGCCCTCGATGATCATCCGCTCGGCCTCGCGCCTGCTGGCGACACCGGCGCGCGCCATCACCTTGGCGATGCGGTCGGCTTCGGTGCGGGGGCCGACCTGGGGGGCCTTGCGGTCGGGAATCTGATCGTCGGTCATGCGCGTCTCCTTCGCATCGCTGCGGGGCAAAGAGGGGTGCATACGCCCAAGCGGGCCGTGTGGGAAGCGTTTCTTTCCCCGGCTTGCGCGCCGCGCGGGGGATTGCGACAAGACGGTCATGGTCCCCTTCACCACCCATATGGCGCTTGCCCTGTCCCAAGCCCGTGACGCCGCGCTGCGCGGAGAGGTGCCGGTGGGCGCCGTCGTGACCGACCCGCAGGGCCGCGTGGTGGCCGCCGCGGGCAACCGCACGCGCGAACTGTCCGACCCGACCGCCCATGCCGAGATCCTGGCCATCCGCGCGGCCTGCGCGGCCCTGGGGTCCGAACGCCTGCCTGGTCACGACCTGTGGGTCACGCTTGAGCCCTGCCCGATGTGCGCGGCGGCCATCTCGGCCGCGCGGATCGCCCGGCTGTATTACGGGGCGTCGGACCCGCGCATGGGGGGCGTCGCCCATGGCGCGCAGGTGTTCCGGCACGCGCAGTGCCATCACCGCCCCGAGGTCTATGACGGCCTGGCCGCGCCTGAATCACGCGACCTGCTGCGGCGGTTCTTTGCGCAACGACGGTGACGCGACCGCTTGAACCTGCCGCGCGGGCGGACTATACCGATCCCCGCGCGGGTGTTGTGTAATGGTAAGACCCTAGCCTTCCAAGCTAGAGACACGGGTTCGATTCCCGTCACCCGCTCCAATCCCTCTCATTGCATCAGACGACCGGATGAAACCGCATCACGCGGCTGCCGTCCTGCGGATCGGTCAGCGTGCTTGCCCGCACCTGAAAGACGCGCGCCAGCAGGTCAGCGGTCAGGATACGGTCTGACGGGCCCAGGGCCACCAACCGACCGGCCTGCATCACCGCCAGTCTGTCGCAGCGCATCGCCTGGTTCAGGTCATGCAGGGCGATCACCGTGGTCAGACCCAGGCCGCCCACCAGATCCAGGATCGCCAGCTGATGACGGATGTCCAGGTGGTTCGTCGGCTCGTCCAGCAGCAGGATCCGTGGCGCCTGCGCCAGTGCGCGGGCGATATGGGCGCGCTGGCGTTCGCCCCCCGACAGGGTCGACCAGTCGCGCCCCGCCAGATGTGCCAGGTCGACCCGCGCCAGCGCCTGCGTCACATGCGCCTCGTCCGCCGGGGACCAGGGCCGCAGGGCGTCCAGCCAGGGGGTGCGCCCCAAGGCCACGGCGTCGCGGACCGTGATGCGGTCCGACGTCTCGGCGCTTTGGGCGACCAGGGCGATGTGGCGGGCGACCTGGCGCGCGGGCATGTCGCGCAGCGGCTTGCCGTCCAGCGTGACCTGGCCGCCGTCGGGGCGGACCAGCCCGGCCAGCATCCGCAGCAGCGTGGACTTGCCCGACCCGTTCGGGCCGATCAGGCCCAGCATCTCTGCGGGGCGGATGTCCAGGGTGACGCCGGCCACCAGGGGGCGCCCGCGCAGGCGGCGGGTCAGATCACGCGCGGTCAGCATCATGACGCGGACCGCCCGCGGATCAGGATCGCCGCAAAGGCCGGCGCGCCGACCAGCGCGGTCACGACGCCGATGGGCAGGGTCTGGCCGGGTACCAGCATCCGCGCGATCACGTCCGCGGCGATCAGGAAGACCATGCCGATCAGCGCCGACACCGGCACCAGCCGTGCGTGGCGCGTGCCCACCAGGAACCGTGCGGCATGCGGGATGACCAGCCCGACAAAGCCGATCGCACCGGTGACCGACACCATGACCGCCGTGGCCATGGCGGTCGCCAGGATCAGCACGGCCTGGACGCGCCGGACCGGCACACCCAGGGACGCCGCCGATTCCGTGCCGAAGGCAAAGGCGTCCAGCGCGCGGATGTGCCATGCGGCCGCGCCAAGGACGGTCACTGCGGCGGCCAGCGACAGGCCGACATCGTTCCACCGGACGCCCGACAGGTTGCCCAGCAGCCAGAACATGATGCCGCGCGCCTGTTCCGCGCTGGCCGACCGCGCGATGATGAAGCTGGTCAGGGCGTTGAACAGCTGCGACCCGGCGATGCCTGCCAGCACGATCTGCGCGGCCCCCCGCACCCCCGGACCGCCACCCGACAGGCGCGCCAACCCCACCACCAGCGCAAAGGCCGCGATCGCGCCCAGCAAAGCGCCCGCCGACATCGGCACGAACCCCGCGCCGATCCCCGCCACCGCGACCGTCACGGCCCCCGTAGACGCCCCCGCCGAGATGCCCAGCAGATAGGGGTCGGCCAGTGCGTTGCGCAACAGCGTCTGCAGGACCAGCCCCGAGATCGCCAGCCCCGCTCCGCAGGCCCCCGCCACCAGCGCGCGCGGCAGGCGATAAGCCCAGACGATACCCTGATCGATCGGGTCCAGCGGATAGCCCGCACCCAGCATCTGGTTGGCCAGCGCCTGCCAGACCGTCGAGAGGGGGATCGGCGTTTCCCCCAGGGCGGTGCCGGCCAGGGGGGCCGCCACGATCAGCAGCGACACCCACAGCCAGACCGGGGACAAGGGGCGGCGGACGGTCGGCACCCCGACATCGGCGGTCATTCGGACAGCCCGTCCATGCCCGCCGCCAAGGCCTCCAGCCCGTCGATCATGCGGATGCCGGGATGCAGCGCCTCGGCGTCCAGGATGACGATGCGATCCCGGCGTACGGCGGTCATCCGGCGCGTGACCGGGTCCGTTTTCAGAAAGCGCAGCTTTGCCTCGACATCGTCGGCGGGAAAGCGGCGGCGGTCCATGCGCGCGATCACCAGCACCGAGGGGTCGGCACGGGCGATCGTCTCCCACCCCACGGCGGGCCATTCCTCGTCCGAGGTCACGACGTTGCGCAGGCCAAGGCGGTCCATCATCCAGGCCGGGACGCCCATCCCGCCCGCCATGTAGGGGTCCAGCGCCAGATCGGCCGAGGAGAACCAGACCGCCGCGGACGCATCCGGCAGGTCCATCGCCCGCGCGCGCTCCACGACCGCCGCCTCTCGGGCCTGCAGGTCGGCGATCAGCGCCCGGCCCGCGTCCTGCGCGTCCATGACCCGCGCGATCTGGTCGATGCCGTCCCACAGGGTCGCTATGTCGAAGGGCGCAAGGCGGGTGCCGTCGGCGCCCACGCTGTTGTCCTTGCCTTGGCAGTCCGTGGGCATGACATAGGCCGGAATGCCCAGATCGGCGAACTGTCGGCGCGTGCCGACCGCCCCTTGGTCCCCGATCATCCAGGCGAACATCGTCGGCACAAAGCCGGGGCGCCGGTTCACCACCGATTCAAAGCTGGGCGTGTCGTCGGTGATGCGGTCCACCGTGGCGTCATCCTCCGCAAAGGCGGGCAGCACCGGGGTGAACCACAGCGCGGTCCCGGCCATCCGGTCCGCCTGGCCCAGCGCATACAGGATCTCGGTCGTGGACTGGCCGATCGACACGACGTTGTCGGGACGCACGGGGATGGTCACTTGGTACCCGCAATTGTCGATCACCAGCGGATAGTCGGTCGGCGCGGCAAAGGCCGCCTGGCCCAGGCCCAGCGCCACCGCGGTCGTCAGGAAGATTCTGGTCGTCATGGTCGTCCTTCATGAAACGAAGGACGGGGCTGAAAAAGGCGCAGCGGCGTCACCGGGGTCCCACCCACCTTCGCGGTCGCGTCGGACGAAGGCCGTGGATCGGCGCATGCGGTCTTTCTCCGGGGCACCCCGCCCGGGTTGGTTCAGGTCATGATGGCAGGTCTCCTGACTTGCGGATCGCGGCCTTCCCCGCCTTCCCGGCGCATGGGGCGCCAGTGGCATCATGGGGTCGGCTACCGCTTACAGTTGCGGGGGCAGTCGCGGATTCGGCGCCTGATGGCTACACCTCACCACGTTCCCTTTTCACCCTGCCGGGGCCTTGGCCGGCACGGGAACCATCACGGACGGAAATGCCGCCGGGTGGGGACAAAGTCAACCGCCGCGGCAAGCAGCCCGCAGCCGACCCGGCCACCACGGCCGACGCACTGCGACACCCACGGCTTATGCCAGCCTGACCCCGGCGACCGGTGCGCCGCTGGCCGAACGCGCGGGCGCCCTGCGAAGGAAGTAGTTGGTCGCAGTCCTTCCTGCCCAGCATGGCAGGGCCTCAGGCCGCCGGGCAATCCGGCGCCTGACACCGCAGGGCTTCAAACCTGGCCGGGCTTCTTTTGCCACAGGTGGCGAAGGTCCAGCCGGGGATAGTCCCGCTCGATCTGACTGCCCCAGAACAGGCCTGCGATCGGGGCGTCGGGATGGTCGGGATCAAGGCCATAGTCGATCTGGGCGATGCGTTCGGCCGGCATGTGCAGGGTGTAACGCAGGAACAGGAACTGCTCCAGCCAGGCGTCATGGTCCTTGTTCGTGAACAGGTCCGGGCGGGGGACGGGTTCGGGGTCGTGCATGGTGGGTCAGCCTTGGGTGACGGATCCCGATTGTCCGTCAATCCGCCTGCCGGTGCAACATTCCTGTCCCCGAACGAACAGGGGGCACGCCGCATCCGGCATGCCCCCCGATCCACGGCAGGCGATCAGTAGATCGCGAGGGCCGGGAACAGGATCAGCAGGCCCACCGCCAGGATCTGCAACCCTATGAAGGGCAGCAGGGCGCGGAAGATTTCTCCCAGCGAGATGTCCGGCGGGGTCACCGACTTCAGGTAGAAGGCGGCGGGCCCGAAGGGCGGCGACAGGAAGCTGACCTGCATGTTCATCGCGAACAGCACGCCGAACCAGACGGGGTCGTATCCCAGGCTGACGATGATCGGCACGAAGATCGGCATGGTCAGCAGCGCGATGCCGACCCAGTCCAGGAACATGCCCAGCACGAACAGGATCGCCATCATGAACAGGATGATGATCGTCGGGTTGTCGCTGATTCCGGTGATCAGTTCCGACACGAAGTTGATGCCGCCCATCAGGTTGAAGACGCCCACCAGGGCGGATGCGCCGATGCCGATCCAGACGATCATGCCGACCGTCTGCAGCGTCTGCATTGCCGCGCCGCGCAGAAGGCCCCAGGTGAATTCGCCGCGGATCACGGTCGAGATCAGCACGCCCGCCACGCCCACGGCGCTGGCCTCGGTCACGGATGCGATGCCGCCATAGATGGAGCCCAGCACCATGATCACGACCAGGATCGGCAGGAACAGGCCCTTGAGCAGGCGCAGCTTTTCGTCCCGCGGGACGCGGGCGGTGACGGCCGGGGGGACGTCGCCCGGCGTCAGCCAGGCACGGATCAGCACATAGGCCACATAGAGCAGCGCCAGCATGAAGCCCGGCACGAAGGCGGCCGTGAACAGGTCGCCGATCGAGACATTGGCGGTCAGGCCATAGATGATCAGCACGATCGAGGGCGGCACCATGGTCCCCAGGCTGCCGCCCGCGCAGACGACGCCGATGGCCAGCTTGCGGTCATAGCCCTGGGCCAGCATCTGGGGCAGCGCGATCAGGCCCAGCAGCACGACCTCTCCGCCGATGATGCCGGACATGGCGGCCAGGATGACGGCCACGAAGATCGTCTGGACCGCCACGCCGCCGCGGATGCGGCCGCCGACCAGGCGCATCGCCTCGAACAGGTCGCGGGCGATGCCGCTGCGGTCCAGGATCGCGGCCATCAGCACGAACATCGGCACCGAAACGAAGACGAAGCTGGACACGAAGGTATAGACGCGGCTGGTGATCAGCGGCACGACGTTCGGGCCGAACCACCCCAGGGCAAAGATCAGCGTGACGAGCAGCGTCACGAAGGCCAGCGGGATGCCCGTCAGCAGCAAAAGCAGCAGCAGCGCGAAGAGAAGGCCCGTCCCGGCCTCGATCCCCAGGGATTGCAGCGAACCGAAGATCTCCATCAGCGGGCTCCCTTGTGCCCGCGGGCATAGTTGACGGTCAGGATGGCGAATTGCAGGGCCATGATCGCCAGCGCCACCATCAGCAGAACCTTGAGCACGCCCGGATAGGCCGGGTTCCAGGCCGAACCCGAGGTCTCCAGGTGAAAGCTGCCGTCGGGGCGCCAGGCGGACCGCTTGACCATCTGCCAGGCCGCCCAGGCGAAGGCGCCCGAGGACAGGCCGCAGATTGCCGAGATGAGGATGTCGGCCACGCGCCGCGCGGCTGGCGGCAGCAGGTCATAGACCAGGACGACCCGGATGTGCCGGTCGCGCGCGGTGCACAGCAAGCCCCCGTAGACGAACGAGATCGCGCACAGGAACACCGTCGTCTCGTGCGCCCAGTTCGTCGGGCGGCCGAACACGTAACGCAGCACGACCTCCTGGATCAGGATCAGCATGGCGACCACCAGGCCCAGGGCCGGGATGATCGCCAGACGGTCGATCACGCGACCCAGGCGCCCCGACTGGGGCACGGCCTCGTGTTCCTCGCGCGGAATGGCTTCGGATGCGTCCATCATGTCCTCCTCCCTGGAAGGGACCGGGCGCGAACGCCCGATCCTGCGGCGCTTACTGCACCAGGCCCTTTTCGGTCAGGTACGCGGTCAGCGCGTCATAGACCTGCTGCGCCGCGGGCGACTGTCCGGCGACCTTTTCCCATTCGCCCATCGCGATGCCGCGGAACTTGGTGCGCTCTTCGTCGGACCAGTCGTGGACGGTGATCGTCCCGCCGGCCTCGGCCTCCGCCACGGCGGCCGCGTCGGCCTCGGCCAGGGCTGCGACCTGGACGCGGGCGAAATCGCGCACCGACTGCGTCATGACCTGCTGCAGGTCCTCGGGCAGGGCATCCCATTTCTCCTTGTTCATCGAGATCTCGACCAGGGGCATGGAGTGGAAGCCGGGATAGACCGGATGGGGCGCGACCTCGTTCAGGCCCTGGGCCTGGTTGGTCGAAAAGACGCTGTAATCGGCTGCGTCGATGACCTTCTTGTCCAGCGAGGTGAACACCTCGGAGCCGGGCAGGTTCACCGGTGCGGCGCCGGCGGCGGCAAAGACCGACTGGACCAGCCCTTCGGGCGCGCGGATCTTGACACCGGCCAGATCATCGACCCCGTCCAGCGGCACGGCGCTGACCAGCGCCTCCAGGCCCGGCGTGGTGGCGCCGATGAACTGCAGGCCATAGGGGTTCATGATCTGGTTCAGCAGCTCCGCTCCGCCGCCGTTCTCGACAAAATCCAGCATCTGCTCGGGGTCGGACCAGGCGCCGACCGGGTTGCCCATCAGGCCGAAGGCTGGATCGCGTCCCGAGAAATACGACAGGTCAGTCACGTGACCGTCCAGGATGCCCGTGGCGATCGCATCCTGGGTTTCGTTATGGGCGACGATGGATTCGACTGGCAGCAGGTCGATGGCGATGCGGCCCCCGGACTTTTCCGCGACATCCGCGGCCCAGCCCTGCTGGAGGACGAAGTTCGGATTGCCCGACGGGTCGGACGACTGGAAACGGAAGCTGTGATCCTGGGCCATGGCGGGCGCGGCCAAGGCCATCGCGGCGCTGGCCGACATCAGGAAACGGGTCATCTTGGTCATGGTGTCTCTCCTCCGGTTGAAACTGGGCGCGGGTCGGACAGGGCCGCGACCGCGCGGTCGATGATCTGGTCGGGCGGCAGCGCCACGTCGATCCACAGCGCGCCTTCGGCGGCGGGATCGGGGGGCTGCAGCGCGGCCAGCTGGCTGTCGATCAGGCTGGCGGGCATGTAGTGGTCGCGCCGTGCCGCCATGCGCGCCGCGATCAGGTCGCGGTCGCCGTGCAGGAACACGATGTCCATCGCCCCTGCCCCGGCCCGCAGCCGGTCACGATGCGCCTGGCTGAGCCCCGAGCAGGCCAGAACGGCGCGATGGGGCGTCGCACGCGTCGCCGCCGCCAGGCGGTCCAGCCAGCCCCACCGCATGTCGTCGGTCAAAGGCAGCCCGGCCCGCATGCGCGCCACGCTGGATTCGTCGTGATACAGGTCCGCCTCGATGAAGCTGCCGCCGATGCGGTCGGCGATGCCACGGGCCACGGTCGACTTGCCCGTGCCGCAGATGCCCATTACCAGAATCGGCCGCGCGTCCATGATGTCTCCTCCCGATGACAGCGCAATCATGGATGACAGCGCTGTCATCGGTCAAGCCCCTTTTCTTTGCGCGGCGATGGCGTAATCTGCGCGCGTCATGAACAAAACCTCGCGGATCACCCTGTCTGATGTGGCGCTGGCCGCCGATGTCAGCCCTATCACCGTGTCGCGCGCGCTGCGGGACCCGTCCAAGGTGTCGCCACTGGCCCGCGACCGGATAGACCGGGCGATCCGCGAACTGGGCTATGTGCCGAACCCTGCGGCGCGCGCGCTGGCATCGGGGCGCACCGATATCGTGGGGGTCATCATCCCGTCGGTCAGCAACAACGTGTTCGCCGACGTGATGCGCGGCATCGACGAAGGTCTGCAGGGCAGCCCGCTGATCGTGCAACTGGGCACCACGCGCTATTCCCCCCTGACCGAGGAGCAGCTGATCCGCGTGTTCCTGTCACAGCGCCCGGCCGGATTGATCGTCGCGGGCCATGATCAATCCCCCGCCGCCCGCGCCCTGCTGGCCGGGGCGGAATGCCCGGTCGTGCAGATCATGGAGGTCGGCCCCGATCCCATCGACCTGGCCGTCGGCCTGTCGCATTTCGACGGGGCGCGGGCCGCCGCCGAGCATCTGCTGGCGCAGGGATACCGCGCGCCGGCCTTTCTGGGTGCTCAGATGGACCCGCGCAGCCAGCGCCGCCTGGCAGGGTTCCGCGCCTGCCTAGAGGCCGCCGGGCTGGGGGGCGACGATCCCGTCGTCACCACACCCGAGCCGTCCTCGGTCAGCCTGGGGTGCCGGCTGTTCGCGGACCTGATGGCGCGCCTGCCGCAGACGGATGCGGTCCTGTGCAACAACGACGATCTGGCGCTTGGCGTCCTGTTCGAGGCGCGTCGACGCAACATCACGGTGCCCACCCGTCTTGGCATCTGCGGGTTCAACGACCACGAGATGATGTCCGCGGCCGAACCGCCCATCACCTCGGTCGCCACCGATCGGCGGGCGATGGGCGCTCAGGCGATCCGCCTGATCCGCGCGCGCCTTGCCGGACAAGATGCGCCCCGCGGCCATGCGGTCGACCTGGGGTTTCGGCTGATCCCCCGCGCCAGCACGCGCCGCAACCGTTCCAGCGCCGATCGGCCAACCTGACGGCCCCTCGTTCGGACGTGACCAGCCTTGCACATGCTGCAAAACTGCCCTTTCATGGATCGAAACGGATGGGAGGATGTCATGACCCTGAGGCCGCTTTACCGGACGCGGTTCCTGCTGACCCTGGGGGGCCTGTGCCTGGCCCTGCCCGGCACGGTGCAGGCGCAGGACTATCCGCACGCGGACGAACCCATCGGCACGGTCGAGGACGTCTATGACGGCCACCTGACGCCGGACCTGGCGGTCGGTACCTTCCGCAACATCGACCGGCTGTTCCCCACCCGGACCATCCCGGCCGGCGACACGCCCCGCGACCTGCCGGAGGCCTTGGTCGATCTGCCGGAAATGGTGACCTATCAGGTCGATGACGCACCCTATGACCTCTACGACTTTCTGTCGCTGGACAATGTCACCGGGATGATCGTGCTGAAGGACGGCAAGGTCGTCTACGAGACCTATCAGCGCGGCAACACGCCTGACACGCGCTGGATGTCGATGTCGGTGGCCAAATCGATCACCTCGACCCTGGTCGGCGCGGCGATCGTCGATGGCCATATCGGCGGCGTGGACGACATGGTGGTCGATTACGTCCCCGCACTGGCTGGCAGCGCCTATGACGGGGTCAGCATCCGCGACATCCTGCTGATGGCGTCGGGCGTCGACTGGAACGAGACCTATACCGACCCCCAGTCCGACCGCCGCGACCTGCTGCGTGCGCAGATCGAACAGCGCCCCGGTGCCGCGATGGAGGTGATGGCCGCCCTGCCCCGCGCGCACGAACCCGGCACCCACCACACCTACTCCACCGGCGAGACGCAGGTTCTGGGCGAGGTTGTCCATGGCGCGGTCGGCATACCTTTGTCGGACTATCTGGCGGAAAAGATCTGGCAGCCCTACGGGATGGAGGCCGACGCGAACTGGTGGCTGGACAGCCCTAACGGGGTCGAGATCGGTGGCAGCGGCCTGTCCGCCACCCTGCGCGATTTCGCCCGCTTCGGGCAGTTCTTCCTGGAGGGCGGCGTGATCGACGGCAGCACCATCCTGCCCGACGGATGGACAGAGACCGCCGGCCAACCGCAGAAGCTGAAAAGCGGCGAGACGATCGATTACGGGTATATGTGGTGGCCGGGCTGGACCGAGCCATCCATCGCCGACGGTGCCTTTGCCGCCATCGGCATCCAGGGGCAGAACATCTACATCAACCCGACGCGGAACGTCGTCATCGCGACGCATATGGCGCAACCTAAGCCCGTCGGACGCGAACCGGTCGATCCGCTGGTCGTGTTCGACGCCATCTCCGAGGCCTTGGAGTGATGGTCCCGCGGCCGTCTTTTGTCCTCAGGCCGTTACAGGAGAGCTGCGCCCGATCATTCGAAAGCCAGACCAGGTCCGTTGAAAGGAAAGGCGTATCATGATCGATGACACGGATCGAAAGTACCTGCAGCGCTGTGTCGACTTGGCATCCGAAGCGCTGGACCGCGGCAACGAGCCCTTCGGATCGGTGCTTGTGTCGTCTGAGGGTGAGGTGCTGTTCGAGGATTACAACCGCATCGGCGGGGGTGACCACACCCAGCACCCGGAGTTCGCCATCGCCCGATGGGCGGCAAACAACATGGACGTTCAGGATCGCGCCAAGGCCACGGTCTACACGTCTGGCGAACACTGTCCGATGTGCGCCGCCGCCCATGGCTGGGTGGGGCTTGGTCGAATCGTTGTTGATTTCCACCCAGAACTGAGCCGGGTTTTCCATCGAGAAGTGAGCCACCTCTGATTATGGATATAGGGTCATAGAGGGGTCAAGGTATGGTTTGTCTCCTTCTTTTTCGTGGCCGCTGCGGCTGAGCTTGCCTTGAACCTGAAGCTGTCGTTTCCGGTCTCCAGGATGTGGCAACGGTGGGTCAGGCGATCGAGCAGTGCGGTGGTCATCTTGGCGTCGCCGAAGACCGTGGCCCATTCGCTGAAGCTGAGATTCGTGGTGATGACCACGCTAGTGCGCTCATAGAGTTTGCTCAGCAGATGGAAGAGCAAAGCGCCGCCTGATGCACTGAAGGGCAGATAGCCCAGCTCGTCCAGGATCACGAGATCGAGGCGGCTGAGACTTTCGGCAATCTGTCCGGCCTTCCCCCTTGTCTTCTCCTGCTCGAGGGCATTGACCAGTTCGATAGTCGAGAAGAAGCGGACCCGCCGGCGGTGCTGTTCGATGGACTGAATGCCCAATGCCGTCGCCACATGGGTCTTTCCGGTCCCTGGGCCACCGATCAGCACAACATTCTGCGCACCCTCCATGAACTCGCCGCAGTGCAGCTGACGCACAGTCGCTTCATTGATCTCGCTGGCGGCGAAGTCGAACCCCGAGAGGTCCTTGTAGGCGGGGAAGCGCGCCGCCTTCATGTGATAGGCAATGGAACGGACCTCGCGCTCGGCCAGCTCCGCTTTCAGCAACTGAGCCAGGATCGGCACAGCAGCGTCAAAAGCAGGCGCCCCCTGTTCGATGAGGTCAGTGACCGACTGCGCCATCCCATGCATCTTCAGACTGCGGAGCATGATGACGATGGCACCGCTGGCGGGATCATGACGCATGACGGCCACCTTCGGTCTGGCTGCGCAGACTGTCGTAGCGCTCGACATTGGCCGATGGCTCGCGCCGCAGGGCCAGCGCCTGCGGGGTATCCAGGGGCGGCCCGCCAACCACCTTCCCATCGATCAAGCGGTGCAGGAGATTCAGTACATGGGTCTTGGTCGCCACGCCCTCGGCCAGGGCCAGCTCCACCGCCGTCAGCACGGCCTGCTCGTCATGCTGCAGAACCAGGGCGAGGATATCGACCATCTCACGATCGCCGCCCGGCTTGCGTATCATTTGGCCCTGTAGTTGCCTGAAGGCAGGCGGCAATTCCAGGAAAGGTGCGCCATTCCGAAGCGCTCCGGGCTTGCGCTGAAGGACAGCCAGGTAGTGCCGCCAATCGTAGATCGTCCGCGGCGGCAGCTGGTGGCTGCGTTGAATCACGCGAGGATGCTCGCACAGGATGTTACCCTCGGCCGCCACGACAAGTCGGTCCGGATAGATCCGCAAGCTGATGGGACGGTTGGCGAATGACGCGGGAACGCTATAGCGATTGCGCTCGAAACTGATCAGGCAGGTGGGCGAGACGCGCTTGCTCAGCTCGATGAAGCCGTCAAAGGCCACCGGCAACGGCATCAAGGCAGCCCGTTCTTCGGCCCAGATATCAGCGATCGTGCCAGGCCGCGTCCCATGCGCCGTGCTTTTCCACAGCTCCAGACAATGCTGTTCCAGCCAGACATTCAACGCGGCGAGGTCTGCGAAGTCAGGCATTCCATGAAGCAACTGGTGACGGGAGTCCCGCACGTTCTTCTCGACCTGCCCTTTCTCCCAACCCGCTGCCGGATTGTAGAACTCGGGCTCGAAGACGTAGTGGTTCGTCATGGCGAGGAAGCGCATGTTGACCTCTCGTTCCTTGCCGCGGCCGACACGATCCACTGCCGTCTTCATGTTGTCGTAGATGCCCCGGGCAGGCACGCCACCAAAAACCCGGAACCCGTGCCAGTGGGCGTCAAACAGCATCTCGTGGGTCTGCAGCAGATAGGCGCGCAGCAAAAAGGCCCGGCTGTGCGACAGCTTGATGTGGGCCATCTGAAGCATGGGTCACGCTCTCCACCCAAAATGGCGAAGTCGTCGCTCCAGTCGAACTGGAAGGCCTCGCCCGGACTGAAGGACAAGGGGACAAAGGTCCCCCGTCCTGCCGTCTGCTGCTCACGCTGACGGTCCGCGCGCCAGTCCCGCGAAAAGGCGGCCACGCGGTTGTAGGATCCGGTGAAGCCGAGCTTGACCAGATCGGCGTGCATCTGCTTCAGCGTTCGTCGCTGCTTGCGCGGCTTGCCGATCTCCGTCTTCAGCCAGCCGGCCAGCTTCTCCGAGAAGGGGTCAAGCTTGCTTGGACGTTCCGGCGCCGCAAACTTTGGCTCGATCGTGTTCGCCGCCAGATGCTTTGACACGGTATTGCGCGAAAGACCCGTGCGCCGAGCGATCTCGCGGATCGACAGCTTCTCGCGCAAGTGCATGCGTCGGATGATGTTCAAAAGCCCCATGTGGATCACTCCGTTACCCCCGCCGCTGACCGCTATGGGGGAAGGTTCACATGGCTCACTTCTCAGTGGAAATTATGCGCTTACCCGGCTCAGTTCTGGGTGGAAATCAACACTCCCGTTGCTGCGCGCCGCGCCTGAAGCGCGGATCGTGAACCTATCGAGCGCGCTTGGGTCGCTGACGATGAACGCCGATCCCACCTCGCCCTACTATTCACAGCAGTTCATCGGTTACAACGCCTCGAAGGCGGCACTGAACATGTTGACGATCCAGCTGCATGAAGAGTTGCGGGGCACGAAGATCAAAGTGAACTCGATCAGCCCCGGTTTCGTGAAAACCGACCTGACCGGCTATGGCACGATGACCCCCGAAGAAGGCGCGAGGCTTCCGGCGGAATATGCGCTGAACGCTAAAAGCAGCGGTGGCTTTGTAGAGCCGGACGGAAGATCGCCGTGGTAATGGGAGTGGGAGTGGGACGGGGCGGAGTGACTGCTTCGTCCCGCATAGCCGACGGTGGCGGCGTGCTCAGGCCGCATCAAGCCTAAGCGTCAGCTTTCGGGAATGCTGCATGCAGTAGCCGCAGGCACCGACTGGCAGGTAAGGGCCGTTCGTACGTCGACAGGCGCTGTCAGCGCCACTCGTCATCGTCCCCGAAACCGGATGACATTATCACCGCGCATGAAGGCGACGGCGCCTTCTTCCTCAATTGCCTGGATAGCGGCGTTTCTTGCCTCCTTGTCGGAGGCGAACTGATCGTCCCAAACGTGGCTGGTGCCATCCTGGTCGACGACCTCAAGCATCCAGTTCTGATCCGTTTCAGCACGGTAGATTTCGATGGAGAAAGGATGGCCGTCGATGATGACACGCTGGCTTTTGCCCGACGTGACTATGTGTAAGCGCGACGCGGCCCCCCTCCTGCCGCTTCTGATCTGACCGGGCCATTTTCTGTACGCATGAGCGTTGGAGGTGTTGGTTTGGAACGAGACGGCAAAGTGGGCGTCCATTTGGACGGCCCAGGGGACGGCAGGGTTTCTCGGCTAGAGGTGATCGAGGGGCCGAGCGGGCGTCGGCGGCGCACGAAGGCGGAGCGGGCGCGGGTCGCTGCGGAGAGCCTGGTGCCGGGGGCCTCGGTAACGGATGTCGCGCGGCAGCACGGGACGACGCGCTGGCAGGTCTACGACTGGCGGAAGAAGTTGCGGACGGGGCAGCTTGTCGTGCCCGAGAGCGTGGCGGCCCTGCCGATGTTTGCAGAGTTGGTCGTCGAGGGTCCCGCAGCGGCGATGCCGGCAGAGACGGAGGTCGCCACCGGCGTGGAGATCGTTGTCGGCGATGTCGTGATCCGCGTCGGGGCCGACGCCGATGAGATCCTGCTGACCAGGTCCATCCGGGCGGCGCGGACGGCGACATCATGATGCTCGGTCAGGGAGGGCCAACAAAGGTCTATGTGGCGACGCGCCCGGTGGACTTCCGCAAGGGGATCGATGGCCTCGCGCTGGCGGTGCAGGAGATGTCCGGGCTCGATCCATTCTGTGGGGCGGTCTTCGTCTTCCGCTCGAAACGGGCGGACAGGATCAAGCTGCTGGTTTGGGATCAGACCGGAATGGTGCTCGTTCACAAGCGCCTTGAGGGAGGCAAGTTCGTCTGGCCGCAGATGCGGGACGGAGTGATGCGGATCTCCTCGGCGCAGCTGGCGGCTCTGTTCGAAGGGTTGGATTGGCGGCTGGTGCGGCCGGAACGGGCGCGGCGTCCGCTGGTCGCAGGGTGAGCGGGCGGACGCACGGGAATTCCCTGTTTTTGCTAGCCAGAACCGCGTTTGCGTGATTCACTCCGAGGCATGGATGCCGATGCCCTCAGCCGTGAGAACGCTCATCTGAAGGCCCGCCTGACCGAGGTCGAGGCGGCGCTCGTGGAGGTGCAGGAGGCCAATCGTCGGCTGGAGGGCATCCTGCGGGCATCGCAGCGCGAGCGCTTCGGCAAGAGTTCCGAGAAGCTGTCACCCGACCAGTTCAATCTGCCGCTCGAGGATGCCGAACTGGCCCAAGGCGTCCTCGCGGCCGCGCAGGAAAAGGCAGAGGCCGCGCTTGCCCAAACGCGCGGGGAAGAACCTCGCAAGCCCGCGCGCAACCGCGGGCATCTGCCGGCGCACCTGCCCAGGGTCGAGCGCGTGATCGAGCCCGCCAGCATCCAATGCCCCTGCGGCTGCGGTGAGATGGCCCGGATCGGGGAAGATATATCCGAGCGGCTCGACGTAATCCCGGCGCAGTTCCAGGTGCTGGTGACGCGGCGCCCGAGATACGCCTGTCGCCGCTGCTCGCAGGCCGTCGTGCAGGCGCATGCCCCTGAGCATGTCGTCCCTGGCGGGCTGCCGACCGAACGGCTGATCGCGTGGATCATCGTCTCGAAGTTCGGCGACCACCTTCCGTTCTACCGCCAAGCGGGGATCTTCGAGCGGCAAGGTCTCCACCTCGACCGTGGCACACTCGGCAACTGGACGGGGCGCGCCTGCTTCCACCTGATGCCTGTCATCGACCACATGAAGGCTCATCTGCGCAGCGCCGACCGGATCTTCGTGGACGAGACCCGCGCGCCGGTGCTCGATCCGGGCCGGAAGGCTACCAAGAGCGGCTACTTCTGGGCCGTCGTGTCCGACGATCGCGGCCATGGCGGTGTCGGTCCGCCCATCGTGCTGTTCCACTACGCCCCCGGCCGAGGACGGGAGCATCCGCTAAAGTTCCTCGCCGGATACCGCGGCCGGTTCCTGCAATGTGACGCCTACCAGTCCTACAACGCGCTGACCGAGATCACGCGCGATGAGGGGCCGTGGCAGTTGGTCAATTGCTGGACCCATGTCCGCCGTCGCTTCGTGAAGCGCTTTGAAAGCGAGGGCTCGCCCATCGCCGGGGAGATGCTGCGCCAGATCGCATTGCTGTATCAGATCGAGAAGACCGTGCGCGGCCAGGCTCCCGCCGACCGTCTCGCCGTCCGGAGCGCCCAGGCCGCCCCGATCATCGCCGCGCTCAAGCCCTGGCTTGGAACTCAGCTGTCGCGCATCCCGCAGAAATCCCTTCTGGCCGAGGATATCCGCTATACCCTCGCGCATTGGCCCGGCCTGATCCGCTTCCTCGACGACGGCACCCTCGAGCTCGACACCAACCCGGTCGAAAACCAGATCCGTCCGATCGCGCTGACCCGCAAGAACGCCCTCTTCGCCGGCAACGAGGTCGGCGCCGAGAACTGGGCCATGCTCGCCTCGCTCGTCGCCACCTGCAAAATGGCCGGCGTGAACCCCGTCGACTATCTCGCCGACACCCTCCGCGCCATCCTCGACGGACACCCCAAATCCCGCATCGAAGACCTCATGCCCTGGCGGCACGCACAGCCGTCAAGCCTCACCGCATAGGGCCGCGACGTCGCGCTTACGACTATGTTCGGTTCTTCTTCGATCATCTGGTGGACCCCGGCTTGTCGGTATCTGTCCAGTATGCGCCTACCGTCAGCCGGGTCAATCGCCTGCAGCGACGCGGTCTCGCCGCCGTTTCCCCATGCAGCCCGTTTTTGTTGAGTTGGTGTTGAGTCGTAACCGCCCGATTTCCCCCGCCTGCCTGAGCATGGGGTGATCGGCTAAGACACGTGCATAGCGACGTCGTTAACGACGTGTCTTATGCGAGGCTTTCGATGCGTGGTGACATTCTGGGTCTGGAGCGGCGGCGTCGCTGGAGCGACGAGGAGAAGCTCGGGATCGTGCTGTCGGTTGGGGCGGAGGGCGCGACGGTGACGCAAGTGGCGCAGCGCCACGAGGTGACCCGACAGCAGCTCTATGCCTGGCGGCATGAGCTGAAGAAGAAGGGGCTGCTTTCCCCGCTTCCGGAGACTGTGTTCTTGCCTGTGGAGTTGAGCGCGCCCGCCGAATTGGCGGTGCCTTCCTTGACTGAAGATTTGACGCCGCAACGCCCCGCCCTGATTGAGCTTCAGCTGGCCAATGGCCGGTGCCTGCGCTTTGACCCGATGCTGGACACGACCACGCTGACGCGGTTGATCCGGGTGGTGGAGGCGGCATGATCGGGCCCGGCACCGGTGTCCGGGTTTATCTGGCCTGCGGGGTGACCGACATGCGCAAGGGCATCGAGGGGTTGGCAGCCCTGGCGCAGGATCAGTTGCGCCAGAAGCCGGCAGGCGGTGCGGTGTTTGCATTCCGCGGTCGGCGAGGCGACAGGTTGAAGCTCTTGTATTGGGATGGCCAGGGCTTCTGCCTTTACTACAAGGTTCTGGAACGCGGGCGCTTTCCCTGGCCGAGCAGCAAGGACGGGACTGCACGTCTGACATCGGCGCAGATGGCCATGCTGTGGGAGGGAATTGACTGGAGGCGGCCGGACTGGGGCGCGCCACCGGCCCGGGTCGGCTGATTTATCCTTTTGTAATTGCGTCTTTTTGTAGCGTTCGAGATGAGGATATGGTATCCATCATCATGTCCGGAACGACCACGCCACTGCCCAATGATCCTGCCGCCTTGAAGGCGATCATTGCCGCGTTGCAGGCAGAAAATCAGAAGATGTCGGCCAGCTTGCGCGCCCATGATCTGCTGGTTCAGGCGCTGCGCGTCCGGATTGCCAAATTGCAAAAGCAGAAGTTCGGAACCAGTTCGGAAAAGATCGAACGCGAGATCGAGCAGCTGGAGCTGGCTCTGGAAGACCTGCAGCTGGCCCTGGCCGAGGCCAATGACCTGGTGCCCGCTGCCGAGGAGGGGCCGGACATGGAAGCACAGGCCCCGGAACCGGCTGAACCCCAGGAAACCAAACGCCGCCGCCCGAAGGTCTCGAAGGACACGCCGCGCGAACGTCGCACGTATGATCCCGGCGAGAATTGCCCCGATTGCGGTGGCGATCTGCGGGTGATCGGTGAGGATGTCAGTGAACTGATCGACATGATCGCCGCGCAATTGAAGGTCATCGAGATCGCGCGCATCAAGAAGTCCTGCCGACGCTGCGAGAAGATCGTCCAGGCCCCGGCACCCAGCCGGCCGATCCCGCGCAGCATGGCGGGACCGAACCTGCTCGCCTATGTCCTGGTCTCGAAGTTCGATGACCATGTGCCGCTCTACAGGCAGAACGAGATCTTTGCCCGGATGGGCGCCGATATCGCCGACACGACGCTCGTGGACTGGTGCGGCGGGGCGATGAAAGCCTTGGCGCCGCTGATCGAAAAGATTGAGGCCGAGATCATGGCCAGCGATCTGCTCCATGCCGATGACACGCCCATCCGGGTTCTCGATCGCAGCAAGAGCGACAAGGGGCTCGGCAAGGGTGTCAGGAAGGGCAGGATCTGGGCTTACGTCTGCGATCAGCGCCCTTGGGCAGGCCAGGCCCCGCCCGGCGCGGTGTATCAGTTCGCCCCGGACTGGAAGGAAGACCATGTCCTCGGCCATCTGAGCCAGGCCGGCGGCATTCTTCAAGCAGATGCTTACAAGGGCTATGCCAAGCTCTATGCCCCCAATCCGGAGGGCAAGAGCCAGTTCCGCGAGGCCGCCTGCTGGGCGCATCTGCGCCGTGACTTCCATGATGTCTGGACCTCGACGAAGTCCGAAATCGCGCGCGAAGCGCTCGACCGGATTGGCAAGTTCTACGACATCGAGCGTGCCATCAGCGGCAAGCCTGCCGAGCTGCGGCTGGCGGTGCGCCAGAAGGAAACCAGGCCCAAGATCGGCGCCTTCCGGGACTGGGCCGAAAAGCAGCTGACGCGCATCCCGGGCAAAAGCGATCTGGCCAAGGCCTTCCGCTACGGGCTGAGCCGCTGGCCTGCCCTCACGCTGTTCCTCGAGGACGGGCGCGTGGCCATCGACAACAATGCGGCCGAGCGTGCCCTGAGGCCAATTGGTGTCGGCAGACGGAACTGGCTATTCGCAGGCTCGGATGCGGGCGGCGAAACGCTCGCCCGCGCCCTGACCGTCATTGAAACGGCAAAGATGAACGGGCTCGATCCGCAGGCCTATCTTGCCGATGTCCTGGACCGCATCCACGATCACATGAACACCCGTCTCGGCGAATTGCTGCCCTGGAACTGGACGCCAATGGGCACAATCAAGACCGAGGCCGCGTAAACAGCGCCCGGAAGAATTCCTCGGACTGCCTCAGACCCTCATCGGTCAGGATAACCGACTTTGCCTTGTTGACCGGATCGGCAATCAGACCCCTCCCATGCAATCGCTCCAGGGCGTCCCAGTCAAAGCCTTTCCACGCCCGCCGCTCGTCATGCAGCGTCAACCACATCAGCGCCAGAACGGCCTCGTCGATCTTGTCCCGATCAATCTCCATGGACTGAGCATACTACGGTCAGACTGGGGCGGGAATCGGGCGGTTACGTTGAGTCGTCGGGGAACGGCAAAAAGCCCCGCGATTGTGCGAGGCTTAACGTGCTGATTTTATTGAGGATTGTGGTTGCGGGGACAGGATTTGAACCTGTGACCTTCAGGTTATGAGCCTGACGAGCTACCGGGCTGCTCTACCCCGCGCCAAGGTTGTCCTGATCGGGTTTATTTCATCGTATCAGAGAGATATTGCGTTTCTTACCAGGTCTGGCGGTGACCTACTCTCCCACGTCTTAAGACGCAGTACCATCGGCGCAGCGGCACTTAACGGCCGAGTTCGGGATGGGATCGGGTGTTTTGCTCGCGCTAGGGCCACCAGACCAGGAAAGAAACGCTCAGCGTCGGACCCTTTGAAGGGTCTGATATTGTCCAAGGATGCTTTGGAGGAAGGAGGATAATCCTGCTTCTTCCGGATCAAATCAAGCCTATCGAGCCATTAGTACCGGTCAACTGAATGCATTGCTGCACTTACATCTCCGGCCTATCGACGTGGTGGTCTTCCACGGCTCTCAAGGGAGACCTTGTTTTGAGGGGGGCTTCACGCTTAGATGCCTTCAGCGTTTATCCTGTCCGTTCATAGCTACCCAGCACTGCCGTTGGCACGACAACTGGTCCACCAGTGGAACGTCCACCCCGGTCCTCTCGTACTAGGGGCAGCTCCTCTCAAGTCTCCAACACCCACGGCAGATAGGGACCGAACTGTCTCACGACGTTCTAAACCCAGCTCACGTACCTCTTTAAACGGCGAACAGCCGTACCCTTGGGACCTGCTCCAGCCCCAGGATGAGATGAGCCGACATCGAGGTGCCAAACGATGCCGTCGATATGGACTCTTGGGCATCATCAGCCTGTTATCCCCAGCGTACCTTTTATCCGTTGAGCGATGGCCCTTCCACTCGGGACCACCGGATCACTATGGCCGACTTTCGTCTCTGCTCGACTTGTCAGTCTTGCAGTCAGGCTGGCTTCTGCCATTGCACTCAACGACCGATTTCCGACCGGTCTGAGCCAACCTTCGCGCGCCTCCGTTACTGTTTGGGAGGCGACCGCCCCAGTCAAACTACCCACCACGCAGGGTCCCGGACCCGGATAACGGGCCGCGGTTAGACATCAAGAGTGCGAAGGGCGGTATCTCAAGGATGGCTCCACGAGGACTAGCGTCCCCGCTTCAAAGCCTACCGCCTATCCTGCACATCGCAATCCTGATGCCAGTGCGAAGTTG